>CATZLI010000004.1 GCA_958421275.1 uncultured Collinsella sp. | reverse complement strand
TTCCCGGTTCGACCGGGCCGCGCGGCAAGGAGATATATTGCCAGACCGGAGGGGCCCCGTGGGCGGGAATTCCACTCTTCACAAGTCCTACACAATACATCGCTTCCTATATAAGTAATAGAAAGGCTGGTGCAGAAATACTGCACGTATCAGATGATGACCCTTCGGTTAAGAGATATATAAAGATCGGTCACCTGTAAGTGTCTATCTACCCGCGCTTTTGCTATATAAACCAGCGCTTCAGATAAAAAGAGGGAGCGCCGCGCACAACGCGACACTCCCCTAGCGATTCAAGAGAATCTATTAGGCCTCGAGAGCCTTCTTGGCGATGGTAGCCAGCTCGTTGAAGGACTCGATGTCCTCGTAAGCCATCTGAGCCAGGACCTTGCGGTCGAGCTCGATGCCGGCAACCTTCAGACCGTGCATGAACTGAGAGTAAGAGATGTCGTTCAGGCGAGCAGCAGCGTTGATACGGGTGATCCAGAGAGAACGAATCTCGCGCTTCTTGTTGCGGCGATCACGATACTGATACTGCAGGGAGTGCTGGACCTGCTCTTTAGCATGCTTGTAAGTACGCGAAGCGGCACCGTAGTAACCCTTCGCACGGTGCATAACGGTACGGCGCTTCTTCTTGGCGGCAACAGCGCGCTTAATACGTGCCATGTTCTATCAACTCCTAGACGGTAAAACGAAAAACGGGAACGCGAACTTAGGCGAGACGCGACTTGATGACCTTGCGGTCGGCAGCGGCGATCTCGGTCTCCTGACGGAAGCCACGCTTACGCTTGGTGGACTTCTTGCTCAGGATGTGGCTCTTGAAAGCCTTGGCGCGCATAAGCTTGCCGGTACCAGTCTTGCGGAAACGCTTCTTGGTGCCGCTGTGGGACTTCATCTTAGGCATGAAATACTCCTTAATCGGTTACAGAACACTAGTTACTTGGTATCGCTTGCCGCTTTATCCTCATCGAAGGCGCCCTTAATCGGGGCGAGCAGCATAAGCATGTTACGGCCTTCCATCTTAGGCTTGGACTCGACCGTAGCGTAAGGCTTGACATCCTCGGCGAGACGCTCGAGAACGTTAAGGCCCTGCTCCGGGTGAGCCATCTCACGGCCGCGGAACATGATGGTGATCTTAACGCGTGCGCCCTTCTTGAGGAAACGCAGAACGTGGCCCTTCTTGGTCTCGTAGTCGCCAACGTCGATCTTGGGTCGGAACTTCATTTCCTTGACCTCGACCTTGGACTGGTTCTTACGAGCAGCCTTGGCCTTCATGGCCTGCTGGTACTTGAACTTACCGTAGTCCATGACCTTGCAGACCGGCGGCTCCGCGTTGGGAGCGATCTCGACCAAGTCGAGACCCTGATCGTCGGCGACGCGCTGGGCATCGCGGATGGCGAACAGGCCGAGCTGAGAGCCATCGACGCCAATCAAACGGCACGAAGATGCAGTGATCTCGTCGTTGATGCGGGTGTCATCAGACTTAGTTATTTTCCCTACCTCCATTCATAAAAAAATAACCCGGCGCTTCTCAGCAACCAGGTCGTACACATAGAGTTCCTCGATTTGAGGAAGGGAATCTAAGTTGTATGACCAGTCAGCTGCTCATTGGCGCCAAAAGGTGGGAACCCTCGGGTTCCTCTTTAGGGCATTGCGGGAACAACGCCTTGCGAATAATAACACGTACAGCGCGTTATCACATTACGTACACGAAAAAGGGGGCCGCAACCCCCTTGAACGCTCACTTGCATGTATGGAGCCCGAGGCGAGACTCGAAGGGCCTTCGCTTCGCGAAGCCCCGGGCTTCGGGCGCGCGGCGCCCTCGCCACGCTCCGCTACAAACAGGCCACAGGCCTGTTTGCTTAACGCTTCGCGCGCTCACGCGAGTTCGGCACGAAAAAGGGGGCCGCAACCCCCCCCTTGAACGCTCACTTGCATGTATGGTGCCCGAGGCGAGACTCGAACTCGCACGTTGTTGCCAACGGTGGATTTTGAGTCCACTGCGTCTGCCAATTCCGCCACTCGGGCACGTAATGCGTGAGTTAGTTTATCACAGCTTTCTACCGATTAGTCCGAAAATGGAACTTCGAGCATTTCGATGAGTTCGACCGTGCGTAGCATCTCGCGCTGACGGCATCCGCGACCGTCGACCGAAGCCTCACCCATCTGGTTATCGTAAGGGTCCTCGCGCATGCCGTCGAAAGAGGGCTCAAACTCTGCCTGGAATCGATTGTTGGCCACCATACGCCATGGGTCGAGATTGCCAAAGTAGTGACGGCGGCGCCACTCCTCCCCCATCCTGCGAGCAGAAGATCCAAATGACACGTCGGCGTTGAGCCAACCGGTCTGCGGCGTATAGAACTCTGCCCAGTCGTGCGACCCCACCGAATCGGGCGCAACGTACAGGCCGCTCTGCCAACGGGCAGGCACGCCCGCGATACGGCACATGGTGATAAACGTGAGCGCCATAACGCCGCAATCGCCGCGGAGCGAATGCGCGCAGTCATCGGCAATAGATCCCAAAAGCAAGTACGGCGGCTGATAGCGATAGTCGATATACTGCGTCAGGTAATCATAGATAGCACGGGCGCGATCGAGCGGATCCTCGAGTCCGCCAACAACGCTGGCCGTCAGCTGCTGCAGATACGGCGTAAATGCAATGTGCGGACGGTCCTCGGAAATATCCTCGGGCAGAGGCGCGTCCATACGCGGATGAACCGGAAGTGTGCCACCGTAGACATCACAATAAGCAGCATCGATGTGATAACGATAAGTCACCGAGAATGAGCGCTCACTCGAAGAAGACCACGAGGCGGTACGCGCCGAAGCGTTCGCGGGAGCAACAGCACCCTCCGGCGTCATGTCGAGAATCTCGACCTGAGACTGTTGGCGGCAGGTGGCGGCTACGGGAAGCCAAGCGCGAACGGTCTCCCCCTCTAGAGCGCCGGGGACAGACAAGGACGCCTTAAGCGTAATAACGCGAGTCAATCCGTTTTGTGACTCCATCTCCTTGAGCATCTCGTTGCGCAGTGCAATTCCGTCCGTAGGATCGGGACGCATGCCGGGAACCTCTTTGGGATATACGCGAAGCGAATCGAGGAAGCTGTCGAGAACGAACAGCTCGCCATCGATAAAGCGCCAGTCAATACGCTTACGGTCAATCAGATCGTCAAACTGCTCCTCGGTAAACTCAGGCCACTCCTCGCGGATCATCGCAATAGCTCGATCGCGCGACACCGAAAAATGAAGCGGCGTCTCAAGCATGCGATACCGCTCGGCACGAACGCAGGCAGCAAGCGAGGGATCGGGATCTTGGGCAAGTAGGCGGTCGCAAGCCTCAATAGCCTGCGAAAGATACCCCGCGTCCTTTAAACGCAGAATCTCGGGTGGCAAGCCAACATCAAGAAAACGGAAGTCATCATTGCAAACATCAACAGAGCAACCAACAGGACCCTCGTCAATAACCTTCCCATCCGAAGGCAGCACATTAATAACAGCCATACCAAAACTCCAAGTCACTAGAACGCTTGAAGTCCATTGTAGCGAGATAAAAAAGAAAGCCCCAATAAAGGAACCCTCAACACCGATAAACGGTACCTCTAAAAATGAATTCAGCCCAGTAACCCTGTAGCGAGTTAACAAAGGAGGCCCCGTTTCCCCGGAGCTGATTCCGTCGCGCGACTTCTGGCAAAGCCAGTAGCCATCTTAATTCAGACTCGTAACCCTGCGGCGTTAAACGAAGGAAGCCCCGTCCCCCGGAACTGTTTCCTTGGCGCGACTTCTGGCGAAGCCAGGTGAGCGCAAAGGAAACAGTGTAGGGGGACGGGGCTTCCGACGGGAAGTTTAGCGACGCTTACGCCTTGTTGACGGAGCCAAACTCCTCCATGAGCTCCTTGGTGCGGGCAACGATGTTGTCGCGACCAGGCTTGAGGAGCTTGCGGGGGTCAAAGCCCTTGCCCTGCTGATCCTTGCCAGCCTCGATGTACTCGCGAACGCCCTTGGCAAAGACGAGCTGCAGATCGGTGTTGACGTTGATCTTGGAGATACCCAGGGAGATGGCCTTCTTAATCTGATCCTCGGGGATGCCGGTGCCACCGTGCAGGACGAGGGGCAGGTCGCCGGTCTGAGCCTTGATCTCGCCCAGGCGCTCGAAGGAAAGGCCAGCCCAGTCGGCAGGGTACACGCCGTGGATGTTGCCGATACCGCAGGCGAGGAAGTCGACGCCCAGGTCAGCAATCTGCTTGCACTCAGCAGGATCAGCGAGCTCGCCGCTGGAGGTCACGCCGTCCTCGGTGCCGCCGATGCCGCCGACCTCGGCCTCGATGGACATGCCCTTGGAGTGGGCAAGCTCAACGAGCTCCTTGGTGCGGTCGAGGTTAAGCTGGAAGGTCTCCTCATGAGAGCCGTCATACATGATGGACGTGAAGCCGGCCTCGATGCACTTGAAGCAGTCCTCGTAAGAACCGTGATCGAGGTGAAGGGCGACGGGAACGGTAACGCCCGTGGCCTCGACGGCAGCCTTGACCATGTCGGCGCAGACCTTGAAACCGCCCATCCACTTAGCGGCACCAGCGGTGCACTGAAGGATCAGCGGAGACTTGGCCTCCTCGGCGGCCTGGAGAATAGCCAGGGTCCACTCGAGGTTGTTGGTGTTGAAGGCACCGAGACCGTACTTGCCGGCCTCGGCCTTCTTGAGCATGTCTGCTGCGTTGACGAGCATAAAAGAAACCTCCTGTAAGGTTGCTCCGATAACGCCTGAGATTTTACCACGACATACCCGAGCATAAACGTTCGTTTGTTCACGAATACCATCCGATTGGACAAATTTTGACCGTTTGCCCCACAGAATCGACCCACTGGGGAAAATAGCTTGACGATTGAACAGTCTTCGTGGTTCGAAAGACGGCTTCGAGCCTACATCTGCATAAACGGGTTCTGCATAAGTTCGCGCGCCATCGTGGTCGAATCGCCATGGCCCGTCAAGCAAACGGTATCGGGCGGAAGCGTCATGGCAAGTTTGGAGATCGAGCGCATAATCGCCGCCTCGTCACCGCCGGAAAGATCGGTACGACCGTGGCTGCCCGGGAAAAGTGTGTCGCCCACAAAGGCGATGTTCCCCTGCTCGGTCGCGGCGAACAGGACGATGCCGCCCGGCGTATGCCCCGGCGTCTCGATCACCTGCAGGCAGACGTCGCCCACCTCGATTGTATCGCCCTCGGCAAGCAAACGCGTCGGCTCACCCGGATCGGGCGTCTCGATGCCCCACATGGCGCGCTGCTCCTCGATATTTGCGCGAGGTACCGTCACGTCCTTAGCGCACAACTCATATAGTGCGCTGTCGCCAACAACAGCTCGAACCCCGGCAACCCCGCCAACATGGTCGGCATGACCGTGCGTGCAGACAGAGCCGAGTACGCGCACCTCGGGATGCGCGGTGCGGATATGCTCCACAAGACGCTCGCCCTCCCACGCCGGATCGACGATTAAGCACTCGTCATTCGAAATCACGGCGTAGCTGTTAGTCTGAATCGGGCCGTTGACGAGCGCCTCAATCGAAGCCGCGCCTCGGGGTGTCAGGTCCAAAGTCATATCGTCCATGCGCATACCCTCCTTCTAAAATACGTTCGAGGCACCAAACGATGCCTCGAACGTAACCAATATCTATGATGCTGAGAGGCTCTCGCACCTACACACGGCGCTTGAGTTGCGCTCCGCCCTCGCCGGGCATAAGACGGCGAGCGTCGTAGACCGAATCGACACTGCTGATGGAAGCCAGCAGCGGATCCAGGCCGCTCGCATCCGAAATTTCGACCATAAAGCGCAGGGTCGCAATACCCTCGCGGTTGGTCGACGTGGCGGCAGAAAGGATATTGCCGCCTGCATCGCCAATGGCAATGGTGACGTCCTTGAGCAGACCCATGCGGTCCAGGCACTCGACCACGATCTCGACCTGGAAGAGGGTGTCGGCAGCGCCGTCCCACTCCACATCGATCATGCGCTCGGGATGTTCCATAAGACCCTTGACGTTAGGGCAGTTGGCGCGATGCACCGAAACGCCACGACCGCGCGTGATGAAGCCGACGATGTCGTCGCCCGTCACGGGGTTGCAGCAATGAGCCAGACGGACCAGCAGGCCGCTGTTGCTCTCGCCCTTGACGATAATGCCGTTACTGGCGCTCTTGCCGCGCTTTTGCGGCTTGCGGTTGGAGCCGCGAGCGGGCTGCTTCACGACCTCGGCGATAGCCTCGGCCTTGGTGAGCTGTTCCTCGGGCTTGGGGTCCAAGATTTGCTCGACCTTATTGCCCACAGCGCGCGGGGCAACCTTGCCGGCGCCGACGGCGGCAAACAGGTCCTCGAGCTGCTTGAAGTTAAACTGCTCCGCCACGGCGTTGAGTGCACGCGTCGAACGCGGCGTAGAAATGCCATAGCCACGCTTACGCAGGTCCTTGGCCAGCATATCGCGACCAGCAGCAGCGTCGTCGTCCTTGGTCGCAGCGGCAAAATAGCGGCGGATCTTTGACTTGGCCGAAGGCGTCTTGACGATCTTGAGCCAATCACGCGACGGCTTGGAACTCTTGTTGGTCAGGATTTCAACGCGGTCGCCCGTCTTGATCTCGTGCGTGAGCGGAGCCACCGCACCGTTGATTTTGGCGCCGACGCAATGGTTTCCCACCTCGGTGTGAACGGCATAGGCAAAGTCGAGCGGCGTGGAACCGGCACGAAGCGCCATGACCTCGCCTTTGGGCGTGAAGACAAAAATCTCCTGATCGAACAGATCGACCTTCAGCGAGTGCAGGTATTCCTTGGCATCGGTGATCTCGTCGGAAGCCGCCCAATCGAGCGAATGCTTGAGCCAGTTGATCTGGTCGTCCAAACGTTGAGCGTCATTGGTCTTGGAAGCAGACGATCCGCCCGACTTCTTATATAGCCAGTGGGCGGCAATGCCGTACTCGGCCTGCTCATGCATCTCGTAGGTTCGAATCTGAATCTCGAGCGGACGAGCCGTGGGGCCGATAACCGTCGTATGGAGCGACTGGTAGTTATTGACCTTGGGCATGGCGATATAGTCTTTAAAGCGACCGGGCATGGGGTGCCACAGCGTATGCACTGCGCCGAGCGTGGAGTAGCAATCGCGCACCGAATGGGTAATAACGCGCAGCGCCACCAAATCGTAGATCTCGGAGAATTCCTTGCCCTTGCGCTTCATCTTTTGGTAGATGGACCAATAGTGCTTGGAGCGGCCGTTGATCTGGAAGCCCTCCAGGCCAATGCGGTTGAGCTCGTCGGTGAGCGTCTTGATGGTCTCGGCCAGATAGCGCTCGCGAACCTCGCGCGACTCAGCCACCATGCGCGCGATGCGCTGGTAGGCGTCGGGCTCAAGGTAGAAGAAGGACAGGTCCTCGAGCTCCCATTTAATGGAGCTCATGCCCAGACGGTCGGCCAGAGGCGCATACACGTCCATGGTCTCGCGAGCCTTAAATAGGCGACGATCCTCGCGCAGGGCTGCAAGGGTGCGCATGTTGTGCAGACGGTCGGCAAGCTTAACGATGATGACACGGATGTCCTTGGACATGGCGAGGAACATCTTGCGCAGCGTGAGGGCCTGTTTCTCGTCCATGCTGTCGACTTCGATGTTGGTGAGCTTGGTCACGCCATCGACGAGCTCGGCCACCGTATCGCCAAACAGGCCGGAAACATCGGCAAGCGAAGTCTCGGTATCCTCGACGGTATCGTGCAGCAGCGCGGCGCACACCACGTCACAGTCCATCTTGAGATCGGCCAGAATGATGGCCACCTCGACGGGATGGTTGATGTACATCTCACCCGAGCGCCGCTTTTGGTTGCAATGCTTCTCGGCAGCAAAGCAGTAGGCCTGCTCAACCTTAGAAAAGTCGTCCTCATTCATATATTTGAGGCACAGACGCTCCAGCTTGTCGTAGCTGTCCGCCATAATCTCGGGCGGCAGCTCATCGGCATGCTTATAGTGCTCCATCTCCGAAAACGGCTGGAGGGTGGAATCATGGGCGGTACGGGCTGCGGCATCCATCGAGGTCCCCTTCCCCTAGGCCCGCGGTACGATCGGGCGGTTAACTTTGGCTAGCATATCAGAAGCGCACGAATCGAGCGCCCAGCTCCGGAAAGCCGAAAACTCCATGCGCGAGCGCAAGCCCTCCAAATAGCGAATTGACCTGCTCAATTGCACGCGGCCGGGGTTTTCGGCCATCGCGATGCGACGCGTATCGTCAAACCCCGAAACGCGACAGAAACCAAGCTCTTCGAAGATTCCTAGGCCGCTTTCCACCGAGCGCTCGTCGACCGGCGTGCGGGCATCGATGGCAAGGCACATCTGCGCGATGTCGATATCGCTTGCGCAGAATGAATCATCCCCGGTCTTGCCGCGGTTGGAGCGCCACATGGTCTGCAGCGCGCGATAGAGTGTGACGAGCTCGTCGCGCTCGGGTGCGTAGCAGTCGAGCAGGCGCTCGTTAATGCGGGCATCGCGCGACGAATAGAGCAGGTGGATCACGGCGGGCTGGCCATCGCGACCGGCACGGCCGCTCATCTGGTTAAACTCAATGCCGCCAAACGGCATGTGATAGAGCACGACATGGCGGATATCGGGCAGGTTGACGCCCTCGCCAAAGGCAGATGTCGAGACGATGCAGCTGAGGCTGCCGTCTCGGAATGCTTCCTCCACGCGACGGCGATCGGAACGCGCAAGCCCCGCGTTATAGAACGCGATATGGGTTGCGCAATCGGGCACACGCTTGCGCAACGTCTTGGCGAGCGCCACGGACTGGTCGCGCGAATTGACGTAAATGACGGTCTTCTCCCCCGTCGCCACGATCGACACCAAACGGTTCTCGCGGCTCGCAAGATCTCGGTCGTCCTCGAGCTGCAGGTTCTCGCGCACCGTCTCGTCGACCACCGTGTGAGTGATCGGAAGCATGCGGGCAAGCTCGGCCACGACCGGAGCCGTCGCGGTGGCCGTCGCAGCCATAACGACCGGGTCGCCCAGAGCTTTGAGGATATCGGGCATGTCAAGATAGGCGCTGCGGTCGCCGCCCTTGGCAAGACCGGCATGATGCGCCTCATCGATAACGACAAAGCCGATGCGGCCCGAACGCGCGAAGCGGTCACGGTGGATAGATAGGAACTCGGGCGTCGTGAGCACGATACCGGTGCGGCCCGAAGCTAGGCCGGCGAACACGTCATCGCGTGCGGCCTCCACGGTCTCGCCGGTCAGCACGCCAACGCCAATGCCAAGCGATGCCATCGTCGACGAGAGGTGATAGGCCTGGTCGGCAACAAGCGCACGCAGCGGATAGACAAAGATGCTCGCACGTCCGCGAAGCACCGCCTCACGCGCGGCATGCACATGGAAGATGAGCGACTTGCCGCGGCCCGTTCCCATAACCGCCAAGACACTCTGGTGATCGGCCAAGGCGTCGAGCGCCTCAGCCTGCGCGCGGTGCGGCTGGTTCGATCCGATAAAGCTATGGATAAGCGAGCGCGTGAGCTCGGTATAGGAAAGCTGGGCGAGCGTCTCGCGCTTGCGCGACTCCAGGCGCAGGCCGGAATCCGTCGGCTGCACGCCACGACGAAGCTCGCATGCCGGATCGTCGACGCTGGGCAGCGTGGTATCGCGGACCAGAACATCCTTGACCATGAGCTTGGGCTTCACACGACCCTGCCAATGCTCGGCAACGGCCTCGAACACCAAGTCGACAGCGCTATCGCAGTTGATGAGCTTATCGATTTGCGGCACGCGGAACATAATGGCCGGCACACTCGCGGCGCCATCGGTCGCCACAAAGCGCATGTGCTCACCGGTTTTGCCCACCACGGCGCGATCACACATCGTCACGCCCTCGGCAGCCAGCAGCGGCACCTTGTTGCCCTGGCCAAACGGCTCAAGACGGGAAATCTGCTCTATAGTCTCGATATTCAGCTCGGAAAGGTCGACCGTGGCGGCAACCTCGTCGATGTCTTCAAAGTCCTCGGCGGGAATCTCCGATAGCACGGCGGAAAGGCGACGACGGAATTCATCGAGCTTGGATGCCTCGATGGTCACACCCACCGCACCGGCATGTCCGCCGCGACGAATCAGCAGGTCGGAACAGCGCTCGACGGCGTCAAACAGGTTAACTTTGCCCACCGAGCGACCAGAGCCGCGCGCGATACCGTCCTCGATCGAGAACAGCAGCGCCGGCACGTGGTAGCGGTTGGTCAGACGGCTTGCCACGATGCCCTTGACGCCCTCGTGCCAGCCTTCGCCGCCCACGACGATCGCGCGTCCGCCGTCATAGGTCTCCTCGACCTTTGCCATGGCATCGCGCGTGAGCTCCGCCTCGATCTCACGGCGCTGGCGGTTGATTTCCTCGAGCTCGGCCGCCAGCGCGCTTGCTTCGATGGGATTGCGGGCAAGCAGCAGATCGAGCGCCAGCTTGGGATCGGCCATGCGACCGGCAGCGTTTAAGCGGGGGATGAGCGAGAATGACAGGCCGTCGGCCGTAATGGTAGAAAGATCGGCCTTGGCAAGTGCGGCAAGCGCGATATAGCCGGGACGGGCCGTCACGCGCATCTGCTGGATGCCCTCGGCGACCAGTGCGCGATTCTCGGGCGTGAGCGGCATCATGTCGGACACGGTGCCCAGCGCCGCGACCTCGATCAGCGAACGCCAATACGACGGCTTGCCCAGACGCTCGCCCAGGACCTGCACCAGCTTGAGTGCCACGCCGGCACCGGCAAGCTCGCGCGAGGGACCCTCGTCCTCGAGCTTGGGGTCGGTCAGGGGCACGCCCTGCGGCACCTGGTCGGAGGGCTCGTGATGGTCCGTGACCACCAAATCGATCCCCAGGCTCTCCAGATAGGAGACCTCTTCTTTGGCGGCAATGCCGTTATCGACGGTCACGATCAGCTGGGGGCGAGCGAGCTCGTTAACGCGGTCGAGCGCCGCGCGCGAAAGACCGTAGCCCTCGTCAAAGCGATGTGGAATAAACGGCGTGACATCGGCACCAAACGCGCGCAGCGCCTCGGTCAACAGGCAGGTCGACGTAATGCCGTCGACGTCAAAATCGCCAAAGACGGCGATACGCTCGTGGCTGCGAATAGCACGCTCAACGCGGTCGGCGACGATCACCATGCCCGGAATAACGAGTGGGTCCGCCCAGTCGCGATCGAGCGAAGGCGTCAAAAACAGCTGGCCTTCCTCGATGGATGTAATGCCGTGCGCAACCATAATGCGCGCCACCAGCCCGGGTATGCCCAGGCCAGCCGAAAGCTCCTTTTCGAGCTCGGGGTTTTGCTGAGCGACCGCCCAGCGATGCGTCGTCTTAAGCGATGACATAGGCGCCCACCCCCGATAGGGGCAGGTCGCCGCGATACCTCTCACGGTTCATAGCGATGAGTCCTCTGTGTATGCCCGCTTCGGCAGGCAGATCTGTTGAACGGATTTATTATACCGTGCAGTGCGGACGCACAACGTCCAGCACGCCGTGGTTTCGATAAACGAGGGCGGTAATAGCCTCGAAATATTCGAGCGTTTCAGCCACACGGACGCATGCGAGCGTCTAGCATATCCATTCAAAACGGATTCACGAGCAAAGGGAGTCACAAGAGCCTATGAAGCAATGGGTTGGACTGGGCAAATTTCTCGCGGGGCACATGCAGATCATCGTTCCGATTTGCGTGGCGCTCGGCGTGCTCTTTCCTCAACAGGTCGGCGTTCTCAAGCCCATCGTTCCCACCTTGTTTGCCTTTATGACGTTCCAAGGTGCGCTCAGCAACACCTTTCACCAGGTAGCCGAGGTGTTCCACCGTCCGCTGCACCTGATTCTGGCGTTGTTGGTCTCGGCGGCGCTTATTCCCATCGCGGCCTACGCCATGGGATCGTTGTTCTTTGGTTCCAACCCCAACCTTGTCTGCGGCATCGTGCTCGAATACAGTGTGCCCGTGGCAGTCACCGCTTTTATGTGGATCAGCATGTTCGGCGGCAACGGCCCGCTCGCGCTCACCATCATCCTGACGTCCTCGGTCATCTCCCCTGTGACGATTCCGCTTACGCTCAAGCTCCTGCTGGGCGCCACCGTCTCGATCGACATGCCGAGCATGATGCAGAACATGGCCTTTATGATCGCCATCCCCGCCGTGCTCGGCATCGTGATCAACGAGCTCACGCGCGGATGGGGGCACGAAAAACTCTCCCCCGCGCTCTCGCCCGCCTGCAAGTTCATGATGATGGGCGTTATCGCCTCCAACTCCACCGCCATGAGCGAGTACGTGCTGCACATGAACGCGGTGCGCTTGGAAGTCGCCCTCTTTATTTTGGTCTTCGCCATCAGCGGCTTTGTCGTCGGCATTCTGGTCGCCCGCGCGCTGCATCTGCCATATAGCGAAACGACCACCATGTGCTTTACCTGCGGCATGCGCAATATCTCTTCGGGCGCCGTCATCGCCACGCAATACTTTCCGGGCGAAGTTGTGTTTCCCGTCATGTGTGGAACGTTGTTTCAGCAGGTGCTCGCCTCGCTTATCGGGCACTTCTTTGAGCGTCTGACCGGCGAGGAGCGCGCCGCCCAGCGCAAGCGCGTCGAGGCCGGCCGCGATGCAATGGCGCGCTAAACCGTCCGCAGTGTGCGGGCGCTCACTTTACGATGTGAGCGCCTCCAGATGTGCGCGGAGTCGCTCCGCATCGACATCGAGCGTGGTCTCAGCATTGACCTGAGCCAGCCGATACCCGACAAAGTAGGGTGAAACCACCCAACGTGGAAGCGCCTTGGCAATGGTCCGGCCGCTCATGTGATAGAAGAACAGGTTGTACGACTCTGCACGACCGCCATGGTGCTCGTGCAAGATATAGCGCAGAGCTACCTGGATTGCATCGGCGAAGAGATCCGCCTCGGCTTGGTCTCTCGTGTCATCGCTGGCGGCGATTCCCTGCGGGGCTGAAACGTTGATCTCAAAGAACCCCATGATCGGTTCGGTTGAGATGTTGACCGCGATTCTCCCCTGTCGCCAGACATTGATGCCTTCGAAATTGGCAGAAGTCAGCGAAGCATAGCCGTCTTCCTGCTCCAAACCCACAATCTGCATGTGCGGATGGACCAGACTGCCGCCCGAAAGTGGGCCCTTGTTCTTGTACATGAGCACACTGCGGTACTGTTGGGAATCGATCATCTGCTGCCAACAGCCCAGGGCAAACCGCATCACATGATGCAGCTCATCCGGTTCATAGGTCACCAGGTCGGCGTCGTGATTGGCAGACTCGATCAATACGGTCTGACGTGTGGCCCGCAAGGTCTTGAACTTATTCTCGAGCCAGATACAGTCACCATCGCGCTGGATGATGTTGGCAAGTCCCTCCGTGTCGCAAAAGGGGCACGCGGTGCCAGGGCGATGATTATCGTCGGGCTTACCGCTCGCCTGCTGAACGTCAAATACCAGCGCCACGGGTTATACCTCCAGCGGCACGATCTTGGTGCCATGGAGCTCGGAGACGCCTAGCGCCGCCGCGACCGCGTCGCGATTTGCCGTAGTGATGCCGCCGCCGGGAAGGATGGTCAAACGATCGCCCGCATACTCGATTAAACGAGCCAGGTAATCGAAATTATCCTCGATCGACGTACCGGCAGCGCCGCCATGCGTGAGGATGCGCGTAACGCCGCAGTCGGCAAGTGTATCAATCGCATCGAGCTGAGCCTCGGGCGAGAGCTGGTCAAATGACATGTGGAAGGTGATGTCGATGGGATCACGCTTACATTCCTCGGTCGCGCAGCCCGCAGCCATCACGAGGGCGCCAAGCGTAAGTTCGTCGAGCGCCCATCCGCCAGCGCAGGGTTTGCAGCAGCCAAAGACCAAGCCGTCAACGCCCGCACTCACGGCAAGGCCCAAGTCCATCTCCATCATGCGCAGCTCATCCTGGTTGTAGTGAAAGTCGCCGCCACGCGGACGAATCATGCACATCACCCGTGCATCGTGCTCGTGGACATAGTTGGTCGTAGCGCTGATAACGCCGGCCGAGGGCGTGGTGCCACCAACGGCAAGGTTGTCGCACAGCTCGATACGCCTTGCACCGGCATCGATAGCCGCCGGCACCCGCTCAAAGTTCTCGGCACAAAACTCGTACACCATAGATAGACCCCCAAAGACAGCAGATGTTTTCCGACGGGCATTGTCACACATCCCCATGAAGTTGCGGTGGAATAGGGACTGTTTTGGCCTCTGAGACTCCCATTTAGTCCCTATTCCACCGCAACTTAAAGGGGGTAGTCATTGGAGACGTTCTTAAACGACTACCCCCAAGTATCAGACCAAAGTAACGCCGCAGGCAGACGACGGACAGCGAGCGGGCACCAGAGCGAACAAATTGGCATGAAAAGAGGACGGCATAGACCTTCTGGCCATGCCGCCCTCTTTGAATGACAAGTTGTCGCTCTGGTGCCCGCGCAGCGTCGACTGGTCCGCCGTTCGGTAGAACGGCGGAACCTCCTAGCCACCCAGATAGGCCTTGCGGACGTTATCGTCGTGCAGGAGTTCTTGGCCCGTGCCGGTCATGGTGATCTTGCCGGTCTCGAGCACGTAGCCGCGTGTGGCGATGGAAAGAGCCATCTGTGCGTTTTGCTCGACCAGAAGCACCGTGGTGCCGGCCTTGTGCAGGTCCTCGACAATCTGGAAGATCTGCTCAATCAGAATCGGCGCCAGACCCATGGAAGGCTCGTCGAGCATAAGCAGTTTGGGGTTACTCATAAGAGCGCGCCCCATAACAAGCATCTGCTGCTCACCGCCCGAAAGGGTGCCGGCGACCTGGCGACGGCGTTCCTTCAGGCGCGGGAACTGCTCGTAGACGCGCTCGAGGCCCGGAGCCACCGTGGACTTGGGCTGCGTGTAGGCGCCCATCTCCAGGTTCTCCTCAACCGTCATCTGCAAAAAGGCGCGACGACCCTCGGGAACCTGAGCCAGGCCCTTACCAACCAGCTTGTCGGCGGGCGTATGGGTAATGTCCTCGCCCATAAACTTGATGGAGCCGGTCTTGGAGCGCAGCAGGCCCGAGATGGTCTTGAGCGTTGTGGACTTGCCGGCACCGTTGGCACCAATCAAGGCCACGATCTCGCCCTCGTTAACGTTAAAGGAGATGTCCTTGATGGCGTGGATGGCGCCGTACCAGACGTTGATGTTGTAGACGGAAAGCATCGGCTCTGCCATTTAGTTCTCCCCCTTATCCTGCTTACCCAGATACGCCTCGATAACGGCGTCGTTGTTCTGGATTTCCTCTGCCGTGCCCTTGGCGATAACCTTGCCAAAGTTGAGCACGCAGATGCCCTCGCAGATGTTCATAACGAGCGACATATCATGCTCGATAAGCATGATGGCAATGCCAAAGGTGTCGCGAATCTTGACGATGTTCTCCATGAGCTCCGCGGTCTCGGACGGGTTCATGCCGGCGGCAGGCTCGTCGAGCAGCAGTAGCTTGGGGTTGGTGGCAAGCGCGCGGACGATCTCCAAACGACGCTGAGCGCCGTAAGGCAACGATCCGGCCTGCTCGTTTGCCAGATGTTCCATATCAAAGATGGACAGCAGCTCCATGGCGCGCTCGTGGGCGGCCTTCTCGTGCTTCCAATACGTCGGCAGGCGCAGCACGCCCTCAAAGCCGGAGTAGCGCTCCTGGTTGTGCAGGCCGACCTTAACGTTGTCCTCCACCGTCATGGTGTTGAACAGGCGAATGTTCTGGAACGTACGGGCAATACCCATGCGGTTGACCTGGTAGACCGACTTGCCCGAGGTGTCCTCACCATCGAGCAGGATGGTGCCGTGCGTAGGCTGGTACACCTTGGTGAGCAGGTTGAAGACCGTGGTCTTGCCGGCACCGTTGGGGCCGATGAGACCGGCGATCTCAGTCTTGCCGATGGTCAGGCTAAAGTCATCGACTGCCTTAAGGCCGCCGAATTCAATGCCCAGGTGGATGCACTCGAGCGCCGGGCGCTGGCCCAGGTCGCGGTCGGGAACGATGGCGCCAGAAGGATACGGGACCATCTTACCCTTGTTGAACTCAAACTTACTGGGCATCGGCTGCCACCTCCTTCTTGGAAGCAAAGCGATCCTTAATGCGTGCGAAGAACGCCTTGAGCTGTGGGTTGTTGGTAAAGACCATGACCAGAATCAACACGATGGCGTAGATGAGCATGCGGTAGTCCGAGAACTGACGGAGCAGCTCGGGGAGCACCGTGAGCAGCGCCGCGGCGATAACGGAGCCGCGCATGTTGCCCAGGCCGCCCAGGACCACGAACACCAGAATGAGAATGGACGTATTGAAGTCGAACTTAGTGGCGGAAAGCTGCGAGAAGTTACCGCCGAACAGAGCTCCGGCAGCACCGGCGAGGGCAGCGGAAACCACGAAGGCGATCATGCGGTACTGGGTGACGGAGATGCCCACAGACTCGGCAGCGATCTTGTTGTCGCGCACGGCAATAATGGCACGACCGGTACGGCTGCGAACCAGGTTGAGCACAATCACGAGCGCGACCATAACCAGGATTGCGCCGGCAAGGAAAGTCGAATAGGTCGACACGCCCGATGCACCCTGCGCGCCCTTGATGATGGCGGTGCCGTCCTCGAGCAGGTGCAGGTCGTCGATCGTGGAGTTACCCGTGATGTTAAAGATCACATGCAGGCCGCGGGAATCGACGCCCACAATGAGGCAGGTGACGACCTCTTTGATAATCTCGCCAAAAGCCAGGGTCACGATGGCCAGATAGTCGCCGCTCAGGCGCAGGACCGGGATACCGATCAAGAAGCCCAAGATGGCAGCGGCGATAGCGCCGACCACAATGCTGATGATCAGACGCATCGGATCAGACGGAACGGTGCTCTCCAGCGCGACGGCAGTGACGATGCCCGTATAGGCACCGACGCTCATAAAGCCCGCGTGGCCCAGCGACAAGTCGCCCGCGATGCCGACGACGAGGTTAAGGGAGATGGCCATGACGATATAGGCTGTGATGGGAACCAGCTGACCGGCGATCATGCGCGGGATCATGTGGTTGGACTGCATAAAGAACACGATGGCGAACGCCACAACGCACATGGCGTACGTGACAAAGTCGTGACGCGTCTGCTTGTCTTTAAGAAACTTCATAACGCTCACCTACACCTTCTCGGGGACGTACTTGCCCAAGAGGCCGGCAGGCTTGACGAGCAGGACGATGATCAAAACACCAAAGACGATGGAGTTGGCAAGGCTCGTGGAAATGTAAGCCTGCGCCATCGCCTCGATGATGCCGATGAGAATGCCGCCGACAAAGGCGCCGGGGATGGAGCCGATGCCGCCGAAAACGGCAGCGTCGAAGGCCTTGATGCCAGGCATGGCGCCCGTGGTGGGCTGCAGGACCGGCGAGTAGGAGCACAGGAGCACGCCGGCGATGGCAGCGAGGGCGGAGCCGATGGCAAACGTCATCGAGATGGTGCGGTTGACGTTGATGCCCATGAGCTGAGCGGCGGCCTTATCCTCGGACACGGCGCGCATGGCCTTGCCCATCTTGGTCTTACCTGTAAAGAACATCAGGCCGGCCATGATAACCAGGCAGGCGACGATGGTGACGAGCGAGACGGCGCTTACGTTAAACTTGGCCAAGAACTCCGGCACCGGGAAGGTGACGAGCGAAGTGAAGTTCTTGGGCGTGGCGCCCCACAGAAGCTGCGCGGCGTTCTGCAGGAAGTAAGACACGCCGATGGCCGTGATCAGAACGGCCAACGGGCCCGCTTGGCGCAGCGGCTTATAGGCCAGACCCTCAATGAGAACACCGAGAACCGTGCAGACCACACAAGAGAGAACTACAGATGCCCAGCCCGGGAGGCCGAGATACGACGTGGCGCAGAACGAGACATAGGCACCGACCATGATAACGTCGCCGTGAGCAAAGTTCAGCATCTTGGCGATACCGTAGACCATGGTGTAGCCCAACGCGATGATGGCGTAGACGCTGCCCATGGACAGGCCGTTGACCAGGTATTGGATAAAGACCGTCATGTTCCACATCCCCCTTTCGAATAGGTTTCCAGTTGATGTATGAAACAGGGACGTTACATCGTCCCTAGATACCAAGCAAGCAGGGAAGGCCAAAACCTCCCCTGCTTGGGATCAAAACCGCTCTATGTAAGGCGGCCAATTAGGCCTGTACGTACTTGCCGTCGGTGATGACGTAAGCCGTGGGCTCCTTCTGGACCTGGCCCTTATCGTTCCAGGTAAGCTTGCCGGTCAGACCGTCAACGGTAATCTTGAGCATAGCCTTGGACAGCTTCTCGGCGACCTCGGTCGGATCGGCGTCGACACCAAGACCGGCCTCCTTGACGGCCTCGGCCACCGCGTGCACGCCGTCGTAGGCGTCGGCGGCAAACTGGTCGGGGGTATCGCCGTACTTATCCTTGTAAGCGTTGACGAAGTCGGCGTTCTTCTCGTCGTCGGCGGAGAACGGAGTCATGAGCAGCAGACCCTCGGCAAGAGAGGTATCGAAGCCCTCAACGCCCAGGATGCCGTCCATGCCGTCGCAGCCCATCATCTTGACGTCGTAGCCCATGTCCTTGGCGTTCTTGAGCAGGACGGACGCCGGCGTGTAGTAGATCGGCGCAAAGATCATGGTGGCGCCGGCCTGCTTGGCCTTGGTCAGCTGGTTGGTAAAGCTCGTGGCGGAGTCGTCCTTAAAGGTCTCCTCGTCAACAACCTCGAGCTTGGACTCAGCGGCCTGGGCCTTAAAGGAATCTGCGATGCCCGAAGAATAGGCGTCGCCGGAGTTATAAAACAGCACGAATTTCTCGTTCGGATACTTCTGGGCCAGGAACTTGGCGGCGTTGACACCCTGGTTGGGGTCGGTGAAGCAAACCTGGAAGACGCAATCCTTGCCGTCGGTGACGTCCTCGGAGGACGCGGACGGGGTGATCATGAACGTCTTGGGGTCGTTACCGCACTCTGCGGCAACGGCAACCGACGCACCCGTGGTGGTCGGACCGACGAGGGCCTGCATGCCCCAGTCGAGCAGGGTGTTGAAGGCGTTGACGGCCTTCTCTCCATCGGCCTGGTCATCCTCGGCCTTGCTGGCAAGCGGCAGCTCCTTGGTCGAGAAATCCTTGCAGCCAAGCTCGACACCCTGGGTAACGGACTTGCCGTAGGACGCGTTGGCGCCGGTCAGCGGGCCGATGGTGCCGATCTTAAACGAAGCGTCGCCCGAAGCGGAACCGCTGTCGCCACCGTTGGAGGAGCAGCCAGCTAGAATGGACATCGCCCCCAGACCTGCTGCGCTCGCGATAACGCTCCTGCGATTCATAACAGGGTTCAATGACTTACCGGTGAGGCTCGACATGCGGCTCTCCTCTCAAATCTCGTCGGGTTTCGGTTACCCGACAGGCCATCCTTCGCCGTGTTCGGCGTTCGCAAAATACTAGACGCTTTAGTTAAGGAAAGTGGCGATTATTTCAACTTTTCTTTTGATTTGTTCATTTATCCATAATCATGCGTATTTCTGTCGGTTTATGCAGTTTAGCCACTTTATTGTGTGAAAGTAATGTTTCCGTTCTGTTACAGGCGTCCCCGCCCTGAATAAAACGGCCCCACCGGTCTCGTTATATGCACTTAGGCGGCGATGTACTTGCCGTCCTGAATCACATAGGCCGTAGCGGGCTTTTCGACTTGGCCCTCATCGTTCCACGTCAGCTCGCCCGTCAGGCCCTCGATCTTGATCTTGCGCATGGCCTTGGTGAGCTGGTTGGTAAAGCTCGTGGAAGAATCGTCCTTAAAGGTCTCGGTATCAACGATATCAAGCTTGGACGCCTTGGCCTGCTCGGCAAAGGCGTCGGCAACGCCCGAGCTGTACGTATCGCCGGAGTTGTAGAACAGGGCGACCTTGGCGTCCGTATACTTCTCGGCCAAGAACTTCGCGGCGCTGGTGCCCATGGTGGGGTCGGTGAAGCAAACCTTATGGTGCAAACGTTGACAGTTTGTTACGGAGTTCCGTTTGTAGCGAGCGTGTTTCCAATGTTTCCGCAGCGTTTCGGGGGTGGCGTTTTGTGCTGCTCCCGCTGCCAGGCAAGCACGCGCCCGCACTTCACGCTAGAATGCACTCAACCTTTAAGCGGTTAATCCATCCATAAGATGCACGAAGGAGCTATCTATGAGCGAACCCATGCGCACCGTGAACGTCGGTCTGATCGGTCTGGGAACCGTCGGCGGCGGCGTGGCCCGTCTGATCAAGAGCCACCACGATGAGTACCTGGCAGCCTACGGCATCGACCTTAAGCTGACCCGCGCCTGCGCGCTTGCTTGGGAGCAGGCCGAGGCAGCAGGCATTGAGCGCGAGGCCTTTACGAGTGACTGGCACGATGTCGCAACCGACCCCGCCGTCGACATCGTCGTCGAGCTGATCGGCGGCGAGCATCCCGCAACCGAGATCTTCACCACTGCCTTTGAGCACGGCAAGCACGTCGTCTCTGCCAACAAGGCCCTGCTGGGCCGTCACGTCGAGACGCTTGCCGAGAAGGCGCGCGCGTGCGGCGTGCAGATTAAGTGCGAGGCCAGCTGCGGCGGCGGCATCCCCATCGTGAGCACGCTTGAGCACGACCTGGTAGGCAACAAGATCCTGACCATCGCCGGCATCCTCAACGGCACCACCAACTACATCCTGTCGCGCATGGACGCCGAGGGCGCCGATTACGCCGACGTACTTGCCGACGCACAGGCAAAGGGCTATGCCGAGGCCGACCCGTCCGCCGACGTCGACGGCTTCGATGCCGCCAGCAAGACAGCCATCCTCGCCTCCATCGGCTTTGGCACCCGCGTTACCACCGACGATGTGTACCAGCAGGGCATCCGCACCATCGGTGCCGAGGATATCGCCCAGGCCCGCGAGCTCGGCTACACCATCAAGCTGCTGGGCATCGCCCGCAACACCGACGCCGGCGTCGACGTTCGCGTGCATCCCACGCTCATCCCGGCAGACCATATGCTCGCCAAGGTCAACGGCGCCATGAACGCCGTCTACGTGGTAGGCGACGCCGTGGGCGAGACCATGTTCTACGGTGCCGGCGCAGGCTCCTTCCCCACCGCGAGTGCCGTCGTGGGCGATATCCTGTCGCTCTCCGAGCAGATCAGCCGCGGCGTGGCCCCACTGCCCGAGATTGAGCCCTATGGTCACAACCTCGCCTTTAAGCCCATGGACGAGCTCCAGACCAAGTACTATGTGCGCCTGAAGGTCGCCGACCGCGTGGGCGCCCTGTCCGAGACGGTCGACATCTTTGCCAAGCACAACATCTCGATCTCACTCATCAACCAGGTCGAGGACGGCAAGTCGGGCGTCAACGATGCCTGCTCGGTCATCTTCCTGACGCATCGCGCGCTCGAGAAGGACGTCCAGGCTGCCGCGGCCGAGCTTGCCAACGTCGGCTGTGTGGCCGAGGTCGCCAACGTCCTGCGCATCGAGGACGTTGAGGCTTGGACCGAAGACGTCATGGCCAACTAGTCCACTACTTCGAACCTCAACGAAGCCCAACGCAAAAGGCGCGCTGTCTGCATCAACCGCAGGCAGCGCGCCTTGTTCTGTTTGCAGGGGAAGCTGCGTCCCGGTATTTCAGCTCAGAACGGGACGCAGCTTCCCTCAGGGCCTTCTTTCAGAAACTATGTCCCATTCTGGGCGCGGATTCTGGGATGCATTTTCCGCGACGGCGTTGGCTACCTGCCGTCGTCGTCCTGGGCTTCATCGCGCGCATAGAGCTCCAACATGCGGCGGCGGTATTCGCGCACGGCGAGCTTGGCGCGCTCCAGGCGGCGACGCTCGCGCGGAGTCAGCTCGGACGGGTCGACCTCGTCTCCATAGGTCTTATCGGCAAGCAGGTGCGCAGCGTCCACGATGCGGGCATCGATGTGGCCGCTCGCCGCCTCGGCGGAAAGACGCTCGGCAATCGTATCGAGCGTAGGCAGGCCCTCGAATACGCGACCATGGCCATGCGAAGTCAGCAGCTCATGCTCGCGCGCGAGCAAGCTCGCTAGGTCGTGGTGGGCGCGCAGGATGTCGAGCGCATCGGATGGATGCTCGGCAACCTCTGCCACGGCGGTGACCGGCGCTGCATCGACCACGCGGTAGAAGAGCTGCGCGAGCAGCGGCATCAAGAACACCGTGATGGCGCCGGCAGCGACCATAACCGATGCGACGTCTTGCGACAGCGCGCCCGCGTTGACGGCAACGCTCGTCACGGCAACGATGATCGGCAGCGCCGTGGTGCAGTACAGGGCCACGGTAATGCGACCATACGCCGACACATCGCGCGTCGCAGGACAAATGCTCATGGAAATAAGAATGGGCACGGCACGAATAATCAACAACGCCACGATAAAGCCTACGAGCAGACCCGGGCGCGACGCCACGGCCGTCAGATCGATCTTTGCGCCCGATACGGTAAAGAATACCGGAATCAAAAAGCCGTAGGCCAGGCCATCGAGCTTGGTCTCGAGCGTATGGTTGCCCTCGGGGATGATGTAGCGCAAGACAAAGCCGGCGGCAAAAGAACCCAACACGATGTCGAGATCAAAGACGGCCGAGAACGCCACGAGCGTGACCAGGATGAGCACCGTCAGGCGCACGAAGGTCTGCGACGTGGTATCGGCGCGTTCCTCGACAAACGCAAAGAAGCGGCTGCCGACGCGCTTGGAGCGGCTCGGGACCACGGCCAGCAACACGCAGACCACCGCAAACAAGCCAAGGATTACAAGCGTTTGGATGCCGGTGCGGGCAGACAGCAGCACCGACATGGCGAGCACGGGACCGAGCTCGCCCCAAGTGCCATACGCGAGAATCGAGTCGCCCACGCGCGTGCCGGTGAGCGAGCGCTCACGCATGATGGGCACGAGCGTACCGAGCGCCGTCGAAGTGAGGGCAAGCGTCACGGCGATACCGTCGAAATGACTGACTGAGAACCACGGGGTAAAGCGCACGGCAAGCCAGGCGATACCAAACGTGACGACCCACGTCGCCAAGCCGTAGCGCCCCTCGACGCCCGTGATGCTCTTGGGGTCGATCTCAAAGCCGGCAAGCAGGAACAAAAAGGCCAGGCCCAGCTCGGACACAAGCGAGACCTCAGCATCTACATGGATGACGCCGAGCATATGGGGTCCCAGCACCGCACCGAGCACGAGCAAAAAGACCGTCTCGGGAACGGGTTTTCCGGGAATCGCCGAGGCGATGAAGGGGCTTGCAAAGGCCACGAGCGCGATGATGGCGAGTGAAACGAATGCCATGTGATGCCTTTCTCTTGTTTGCGCTTCACTGTAGCACCCTCGCCGTCCGCAACGCGCCACGAGCTGTCGTATCATAGTGAGGTTTACAAACATGTGGCTCAAGGCGACCGCAGGGCAGACCCCGCAAACCGACCGCTGCCGCATACCGTACCGTACGCCCAACCGATCAGGAAGGCAGGAACCAATGGTCTCTCGTATCTACGTGGAGAAGAAACCCGGGTTCGACGTCGAGGCTCAGCAGCTCAAGGGCGAGCTGACCGAAATTCTCGGCATCAAGGGCATCGAGGCCCTGAGGATCATCAACCGCTACGACGTCGAGGGCATCGACGAGGAGCTTTTCCGCTCCTGCGTGCCGACCGTCTTTAGCGAGCCCCAGGTCGATGTGACCTACGACGAGCTCCCCGCAAGCGATGGCGCCGTCTTTGCCGTCGAATTCCTGCCTGGCCAGTTTGACCAGCGCGCCGACTCCGCCAGCGAGTGCGTGCAGCTCATCAGCCAGGGCGAGCGCCCCGCCGTGCGCTCCGCCAAGGTCTATATGATCTCGGGCGCTCTGGACGAAGCCGCCATCGAGGCTATCAAGCACTACGTGGTGAACCCCGTCGAGGCGCGCATCGCCTCGCTCGACCTGCCCGAGACGCTGTACATGGAGACCCCCGAGCCCCAGCCCGTCGAGGTGCTCGACGGCTTCCGCGAGCTCGATGAGGCCGGCCTTGCCGCCTTTATCGCCGATCGCGGCCTTGCCATGGACGAGGCAGACATCGCCTTCTGCCAGCAGTACTTCCGCGATGAGGATCGCGACCCCACCATCACCGAGATCCGCGTGATCGACACCTATTGGTCCGACCACTGCCGCCACACCACCTTCGGCACCGTCCTGGACGACGTGACGATCGACGACGCCGTGGTGCAGCAGGCCTTCGACCGCTACATGGAGATGCGCCACGAGCTCGGTCGCGACGCCAAGCCCGTCTGCCTCATGGACATGGGCACCATCGGCGCCAAGTACCTCAAGAAGACCGGCGTCATGACCGATGTCGACGAATCCGAGGAGATCAACGCCTGCACCGTCAAGGTGAAGGTCGATGTCGACGGCGAGGACCAGGACTGGCTGTTCCTCTTTAAGAACGAGACCCACAACCACCCGACCGAGATCGAGCCCTTCGGCGGTGCCGCCACTTGCGTGGGCGGCGCCATCCGCGACCCGCTCTCGGGCCGCAGCTACGTGTACCAGGCCATGCGTGTCACCGGCGCCGGCGACCCCACCGTCCCCGTGTCCGAGACGCTCGAGGGCAAGTTGCCGCAGCGCAAGCTCGTAACCACCGCTGCCGCCGGCTACTCCAGCTACGGCAACCAGATCGGCCTTGCCACCGGCCAGGTCAACGAGCTCTATCACCCCGGCTACGTGGCCAAGCGCATGGAGGTTGGCGCCGTCGTGGGCGCTACCCCGGCAAACCACGTGCGCCGCGAGTGCCCCGCCCCCACCGACAAGATCATCCTGCTGGGCGGCCGCACCGGCCGTGACGGCATCGGCGGTGCCACCGGCTCCTCCAAGACCCAGAACACCGAGTCCATCGAAACCTCGGGCGCCGAGGTCCAGAAGGGCAACGCCCCGGTCGAGCGCAAGCTGCAGCGTCTGTTCCGCCGCGGCGACGCCTGCCGCCTGATCAAGCGCTGCAACGACTTTGGCGCCGGCGGCGTCTCGGTCGCCGTAGGCGAGCTTGCCGACGGCCTGTATGTCGACCTTGATACCGTGACCAAGAAGTACGACGGCCTGGACGGCACCGAGCTCGCTATTTCCGAGTCCCAGGAGCGTATGGCCTGCGCCGTCGCCGACAGTGACGTCGAAGAGTTCATGGGCTACGCCGCCGAGGAGAACCTGGAGGCGACCGTTATCGCCGAGGTTACCGCCGAGCCGCGCATGCGCATGGCTTGGAACGGCGTCGCCATTGTCGACCTGTCCCGCGAGTTCCTCAACTCCAACGGCGCACCCAAGCACCAGGTCGCCCACGTGTGCGCCCGTAGCGTGTGGCAGCCCAGCTGGGCCGGCACCACGCTCGCCGAGCGCATGACCTCGCTTGTCACCGACCTCAACGTCGCTTCCAACAAGGGCCTTTCCGAGCGCTTCGACTCCACCATCGGCGCCGCGACCGTGCTCATGCCCTTTGGCGGCAAGACGCAGCTCACCCCGAGCTCGGCCATGGTCGCCAAATTCCCCGTGGACGGCGAGACCACCACAGCAAGCGCCATGGCATGGGGCTTCAACCCCTACCTGATGGAAGCCGACCAGTTTGCGGGCGCCTACCTGTCCGTGGTCGAGTCCATCGCCAAGCTCGTTGCCGCCGGCTTTGAGCACAAGCGCGCCTACCTCTCCTTCCAGGAGTACTTCGAGCGTCTGCGCACCGAGGCCGAGCGCTGGGGCAAGCCCACGGCAGCCGTCCTGGGCGCCCTCATGGCCCAAGTCGACCTGGGTGCCGGCGCCATCGGTGGAAAGGATTCCATGAGCGGCTCGTTTGAGGACGAGGCCGGCGAGCTCAACGTTCCGCCGACTCTAATCAGCTTCGCTGTGGCCGTGGGCCGCGCGGCGCGCGCCGTCTCCCCTGAGTTCAAGGGCCTGACGCACCGCGTCGTCCGCATCGCCCCCGCTACCTACGGCGAGGACTACCGCCCCGACGCCCAGCAGCTGCTCGCCGCGTTTGACGCCGTCGAGGCGCTCACTGCTACCGGCGACGCCCTGGCCGTCTCCACGCCCAGCTACGGCTGCGGCGCCGAGAGCCTCTTTAAGATGTGTGTCGGCAACCAGATCGGTATCGAGCTTGCCGAGGATGTGGACGTGGAGAGCCTCTTCACCCCGCTCTATGGCAGCTTTATCGTCGAGCTCGCCGAGGACGCCGAGCTGCCCAAGGTCGCCGACGGCGTTGTCGTCGAGCCCCTGGGTACCACCGTCGAGGGCTATGTCATCGACACCGGCTCCGAGGTCATCGAGCTCGCCGAGCTCCAGGAGGCTTGGGAGAGCGGCATCGAGAGCGTCTTCGCCTACCGCAGCGCCGGCGAGACCCCCGAGGTCGAGGCCATCGACTTCCGCGCCAAGGATATCCACGTGTACGGCGGCGCCAAGATCGCCCGCCCGCGCGTGATCATCCCCGTGTTCCCCGGCAACAACTGCGAGTACGACAGCGCCCGCGCCTTCCGTGCCGCCGGTGCCGAGGCCGACACCTTCGTGATCAACAACCTCACGCCCGAGGCCGTCGCCGAGAGCACCCACGAGCTTGCCCGCCGCATCCGCGCAAGCCAGATCGTCATGATCCCCGGCGGCTTCTCGGGCGGCGACGAGCCCGACGGCTCTGCCAAGTTCATCACGGCGTTCTTCCGCGCTCCCGAGGTCACCGAGGCGGTCCGTGACCTGCTCAAGGCCCGCGACGGCCTGATGCTGGGCATCTGCAACGGCTTCCAGGCCCTGATCAAGCTCGGCCTGGTGCCCTACGGTGACATCGTCGACGCCACGCCCGATGCGCCCACGCTGACGTTCAACACCATCGGTCGCCATCAGAGCCGCCTGGTGCGCACCCGCATCTCGTCCAACCTGTCCCCGTGGCTGTCGCAGTGCAGCCTCGACGACCCCTACACCGTCGCCATCAGCCACGGCGAGGGCCGCTTTGTCGCCAACGACGAGGTACTCGCCCAGCTTATCGCCAACGGCCAGGTCGCCACGCAGTACGTGGGCGAGGACGGCAAGCCCAGCATGGATCTTTCCGTCAATCCCAACGGCTCTGCACTCGCCATCGAGGGCATCACGAGCCCCGACGGCCGCGTCCTGGGCAAGATGGGCCATGCCGAGCGTCGCGGCGACAACCTGTACCGCAACGTGCCCGAGCATGTCCCCGGCGACAAATTCATGCCGATCTTTGAGAGCGGCGTAGCCTACTTCGCCTAAACCTTTCCCATCGGGTACAATCCCTTCGGGTAACAACACCCGCCACCGACACATCCGGTGGCGGGTTCTTTTTTGCTTCGCGCATGTAGGAAGGACATCATGGAAAGCCGCAAGCCGTATCTCGCCACCCTGCCCGGACTCATCCTGGGCTGTCTCGTTTGCTGCGCGCTCTGGGGCTCCGCCTTCCCCTGCATCAAGATCGGCTACGGCCTCTTTGGCATTCCCGCGCACGACAGCGCCTCGCAGCTGCTCTTCGCGGGTCTGCGCTTCACCCTTGCCGGCATGCTGGTCATTGTTGGCATGAGCGTGGCCCAGCGCCGACCGCTCGTTCCGCAAACGCGCGATATCAAGCCCATCTGCATCTTGTCGCTCTTCCAGACCATCGGCCAGTACTTCTTTTTCTACCTTGGTCTCTCCCGTGCAAGCGCTATGTCGAGCTCCATCATCGAGGCCAGCGCCAACTTCTTGGCTATCCTCTTTGCCGCCCTGGCGTTTCGCACCGAAAAGCTCAATGCGGCCAAGGTACTCGGCTGCGTACTGGGCTTTACCGGTGTCGCGCTCGTCAACCTTTCGGGCGCGGACGGCACCTTTGGCTTTACGCTCGACGGCGAGGGCTTTATCCTGGCCTCCACCGTCGCGGGTGCCCTTTCGACCTGCCTGATCGGCATCTTCTCGCGCAAGCACGACGGCGTTTTGCTTGCCGGGTGGCAGTTCTTGGTCGGCGGCCTGGCCCTTACCGCCATCGGGTTTTTGATGGGCGGCTCGTTCTCCCCCACGGCGATTGCCCCCGCCATCGCGCTCATCATTTATATGGCACTCATTTCCGCCGTCGCCTACTCGCTGTGGTCGCGCCTGCTTGCCGTCAACCCCGTCAGCCGCGTCTCGGTCTTTGGGTTTATGAACCCCGTCTTTGGCGTGCTGCTGAGCGCACTGCTGCTCGGTGAGGGCGCTGGCACGAGCCCCGTTACCGTCATCGTTGCCCTGCTGTTGGTCTGCGGCGGCATCATCATCGTCAACAAACCCAAAAAAGCCTAGCGAGCTCACCTTTTTAGAGAGGGCGTTCGCACGCTTCAGCTTAATGGAGTGCACTGGTTCTCGTTGATTTCGTACCGAGCCGCGGCGGCAGACGCTCGTCTTGCCGCACCGCGCCTGGGCGTTATGGCCGGTGGCCCCCGCCAACGCAAAAAGGACGCACGACCATCGCAACGGTCGTGCGCCCTTTTTTCTAGCGTATCTGGACGCCGGCTTTCTTTTTCTCGGCCTTGACGCGGTAGAGCTCCGCATCGGCAGCGCGAAGTAAGTCTTGCCAGGTATCGACACCATCGCCAACCCGTGCGTAGCCGATGGACATCCGCAACAGATACGGCACCTCGGCACGAGCGAGCTCGTCGTTGATTGTCGCGCACAGATGCATGATATCCTGTTCCGCCACTGCCTTTTGGAGCACCACGAACTCATCGCCACCGTAGCGTGCGATAAAGCCACCAGACGCCGAGCAGACCTCTTTGAGCGCAGCGGATATAACCTGAAGAGCATGGTCGCCCTCCACATGTCCATAGCGATCGTTAATCTGCTTAAAGCCGTCGGCGTCCATCATGAGCAGATACACATCTTCGGCCTGATCCACATTTGAGAAGAGCGACAGGATATAGGTCTCAAAACGGTTGCGATTGTTGAGGCCAGTCAACGGGTCGGTCGAGACGAGCTGCTCCTGGCAGATAATGTAGAGCAGCAACATGCTAATCATTATGCCGACACAAAGGCCAGGCACCGAGTATACGATCTGAAAGGTACCGCCCACCAGGGCCGGAATGGCGAAAAATGCTAAGGTTCGATAGATAGCCTTCGTCTGCAGGCTCTCGACCCTGCGAGATTGCACAAACGCATGCAGGGACGTATGTATAACGTAACAGTAGCTGACAATGGGCTGGATCATATAGGCAAAGCCGCGACGATACACGCCCTGCGAATCGATATAGAACAAGGCGTGCGTCCAGTAACTGGTAAAAGCCAGCACGACCACCAGAGCCGTAGGCAACGTTACAAGCACCACCCTATAGCGCGAGGTCACAAGGCGAGAGCCCTGCATCGTCTCGGAATAGATAAACCAAATGAGACACGCGATGGCAAAGAGCGAAAACGAAACCGCGTTGGAAATCCAGTTGGCAGCAATACCCAACGTGCCGTCCGCACCATCCGAAAGCGTCCAGATCATATCGAATAATATGTACTCGGCAGAGGTGTAGCCAAGCATGCTAAACAATAGCTGCAGGGTGCTCGAGAACAAGGAGCGACGACTTCGCGCGGCAAGCCCGATAAGAACAATCATGCATAGCAGGAATATCTCAATCTTGAGTGCCTTAACCACTAGACGCCATCCCTTCAATATCCGAATGGTCAGAATCGCCCAATTCGAATCAGGGCAATAAACACCCCTTTACTCCGCAGGGGTAAAGGGAATCATAGCAAAGCGCCCGAACATCACTGCAAAACAGTTTCTGTTCGGGCGCTCGGACGGCGCGAATTGCACGCCGGAATCATTGATGGGTATCGATTGCTACTCGCCATCGATGTCGGTCGCGACGGCCTCTTCGATGGCCTCGACACCGGCAGGCGACAGGTCTTCCTTGCCCTGGCAGAACTTCTTATCGACCCAGCCGGTCAGAATCGGGGCCATGATTGCCGTGATGATGACGGCAGTGGCGATCTGCGCATACGCGGTGGGCGCAAGCTCGGCATAGCGCGGAGCGACCTCGGCGAGGGCGACCGGCGTGGTCATAGCCGTGCCGGCGATAGTGGAGCAGGCAACGGCCGCCTTGCCGTTACCACCGCACAGGCGCTCGAACGCAAAGGTGATGGGGCCGACGATAAAGAGCGTGACAAGGCCCAGCAAGATGCCGGAAATACCGCCGGTGATAAAGCTCGAAAGGCTCATGGACGCACCGAGCTGAAATCCGATAACAGCGATCGCGGGATTGGCGCCGGGAACCAGCAGGTTCTTGATAAACGGGAACAAGTTGCCCAGGACCATGCCGATAACAAGCGGCAGGATGGATCCGATGATGGTGCCGACGGGGATGTTGGCGAGACCCGAAACACCAAGGATGATCATCGTGACGGCGGGGCCGGCCGTAAAGAACAGGATACCGACGGCGCCCTGCTCGGACTCATCGCCGAACTCGCCCATGATGCCCGTATAGAGCGCCATGTTGCAAAACGTAATGCCGCCGATGATGGAAACCGAGCTCAGGCCTAAAAAGTTATCGTTAAAGAAGTACGCGACGCCCAGACCCAGCGCGGCTGCCACTACAAGCTTAGGAATCAGCACGACGATGCCGGTCTTGATGGCGCCCGGCGTGGACTTAAAGCTGATGCCGGCGCCCACAAACAGCAGGATCGCGGCGACGATGGTATTGGAGCCACCGCGGCAGGCAGCCGTAAAGAAGCCGCCGATCTCAAAAACCTGCGGGCAGAAGGTGTTGAGCAAAAGACCGACGATCATCGGATAGATCATGATGTCGCCCGGGATGCGCGGAACCTTGAATTTCTTTTGCTCGTTGGCGGTCGCTTCCTGTGCCATGAAACCCCCATTTCCGCTGACGCGGAACAAAAGCCCACGTCATGCTTTGCTACAGTAAAGTTTTACCATGGTACCAGAAGAAATAGACCAGCTCGGTGAAAAATTCGACAAGTTGGGATGGAACGAGATTCGGCGCCCGCGACGTCACCCCTATATAAGGCTCAAGACAATATAGAGTACGATGCCCGAGACGCAGCACCACAGCATCGATTTTGTCTTGACCGCCACGACCACGACGCCGACGGCCGCAATCCAGGGAACCAGGGCAGGCCAGAGTCCCGCGTCGAACGCGCCGGGACTCACCAAGTCGTTGGCGACCAGCGCGGCAAAGGCAGCGGGCGGGATATAGCTCAGGGCCTCGGTAATGCGGGGCGACAGGGTCCGCCCGCGCAAGGCGAACGCCGGCGCAATGCGAAAGAACGCGATAGCAGCCCACGACGACAGCCACAGAACCAAGAACTCGTTAACGGGCATCGCGGGTACCTCTTCCGTCAAATACAGCATCGCACGCCAACGCAATGGCAATGCCGGCCACGACGCTTGCCGGCACGGCAATATTCGCGAGGCCCAAGAACTTGCATACGGCGACGGACACCGCGCCCGAAACCGCCGCGACAACGTTGCCGCGCGACAGCCGCTGCGAAAAGAGCAGGCAGATAAAGAGCGAGGTGCAGACAAAGGCTGCAATGGCGGTGGGAACATCGACAACGGCGCCGACGATGGCGCCCATCGTACACGAAACGCCCCATGTTGCGATGAGGATCACGTTGAGCACAAAGGACTCGCGCGGGCCCCAATCCTCCCCTTCAACCAACTTGGCAAGCGAGATGCCATATGCCTCCTCGGTAAGTGTCGCGGCAACAGCCAGCGTCTGACGCTTCGAGGCACCCGTCAGATGCGGCGCGATCGATGCCGAGTAAAGCGCAAAACGCGAGGAGATGGCGGCAACGCTCGCGATAATCGAAGGTGCCGGTACGCCCGCCAGCCAAAGATTGCAGATCATAAACTGGCCGCTGCCCGTCACAAACGTGCTGCTCAGGGCAAAGACCATCCAGGGCTCCATTCCCGTCTGCCCCATGATCATTCCGCACGGCGCGCCTATTGCAACATAGGTAAGCATCACCGGCCAGACGGTTCTAACGATTTTGAGCACCATACGCTTCTCATCCTGACAAGGTCTCCGAGCCGCATGTAGCGATACGGCAGAATCATCATCCGACAGCAACCGAGTTCACCTACAATTGCCACCGGATCGAAAGACACAACTTTTTAGGAAGTCATTATGACAGCTATCGATCGAGACCGGGCGCGCGCGGCCTTCAAAAGCTACACCGATGCCTACGACGCCACCAACCCACGCATCGCGCTCAAAATCGAGCATACGTACCACGTGGCCGAGGCATGCGATGCCGTAGCGCGCGAGCAGGGCTGGTCGTCAGAAGATATTGACCTGGCATGGCTTTGCGGCCTGCTACACGATATGGGCCGCTTTGAGCAGCTGCGACGCTGGGACACCTTTAAGGACGCCGAGAGCATGAGCCATGCGGCGCTGGGCATCGAGGTCCTCTTTGGCGAGAATCCCGCCGATGCACCCGCCACGACAAACATCCGTGACTTTATCGAAACCGGTGCGCATGACGAGCTCATCCGAGCGAGCATCGCCTATCACAGCGACTTTCGCCTGCCGGCACAACTCGACGAGCGTACACGGTGCTTCTGCGATATCGTGCGCGATGGTGACAAGATCGACATTATGCGCACCATCGCCGACAGCACCGTCGACACCATCCTCAAAGTGGATGAGGACGCGTTTCTAGCAAGTCGCTTTTCGGTACCGACGCTTGCCGCCTTTGACGAGCATCGGTGCGTCGCGCGCGACGAGCGCAACGAGCCGGCGGACTACCTGGTGGGGCTCATCTGCTTTATGTTTGAGCTCGTCTATCCAGCAAGCCGCGCGCTGGCGCGCGAACAGGGCGATATCTACCGCCTGCTCGACGCACCCTTTGGCATTACGCGCCCCTTTACCAATCCCACCACGCAAGCGACCTGGGAGTGCCTAAAGGACGAGATGCGCGACTGGCTGGCGCGCGCCTAGCGCTCAAGCTGGGCCAGCAGCTCCTCGACGACCTCGACGGCGTCCCCAACAACCTTGTACTGGGCAGCACCAAAAATGGGGGCATCCGGGTCCTCGTTGATGGCGATAATGCACTCCGCCCCACCGATGCCGGCAAGATGCTGGATGGCGCCCGAAACACCGATACTCACGAGAAGCTTGGGCGAAACCGATACGCCGGTCTGGCCAATCTGATGGCGATACTCCAACCAGCCGGCCTCCACGACAGGTCGCGTGCAACCAAGCTCGGCTCCCAGAGCCTCGGCGAGCCTTCGCATCAGGGGCAGATTCTTCTTGGAGCCAATGCCGCGGCCCACCACGACCAAGCGCTCGGCATTGGCGATCGAGGGCTGCTGTCCCCACTCCTCGGCGGGAATCGAGATCTCGACACGAGCCTTAGCATCATCCGCAAGCGATATCTGGGTGATCGTGCCGGAGCGGTCGTAGTCAAAGTCGGGCGCCTTAAAGATGCCGGGACGAACCGTTGCCATCTGGGGACGATGATTGGGGCAGACGATGGTGGCCATCAGGTTGCCGCCAAACGCCGGACGCGTCTGTTGCAGCAGTCCCGTCTCCGTATCCATCGAAAGTACGGTGCAGTCAGCCGTAAGGCCCGTCTGCAAGCGCACGGCAACGCCGGGTGCCAGTTCGCGGCCAAAAGCGGTCGCACCGTATAGGATGGCCTCGGGTTTGCGTTCGGCTACCAAATCGCAGATCAAGCGGGCGTAGACCTCCGCATCGTTTTGGCGCAGGCGCTCGTCGCGACAGGCCAGGACTTCGTCGGCGCCCGCACAAACCAGATGCTCCAGGTCGCCGAGAGAACCCTCGGGACCCATACCGATCAGTGCCACCAGACGGCAGTCGCGAGCATCGGCAAGCTCGCGGCCCTTGCCCATAAGCTCATAGGCAACGGGAGTCACCGTATCGTGCTCGTCGGTCTGCGCGAATACCCAAATGTCTCGACATGCATCAAGGTCCACCGCACCAGCGGCCTCGTCACGCTCGATCGAGATAGCGTTGACAGGGCAGGCGTCGACGCACCCACCGCATAGGATGCAGCCGTCGGTTACGCGGGCGCATCGGCTGGGTCGCTCGCCTTCCACTACGATGCCGCCCGAGGCACAGGCGCGAACGCAGCGACCGCAGCCGATACAGGCTTCGCTATCGATAATCAGTCCGCTCATCTATGCCATCCCCTCGATAATCTTGGCAAGCTTTGCCGCCTGCTCGGACGCCGTCCCCTCAACGGCCTCGCACGTTTGGTCACGGTCGGGCACAAACGAGCGCACGACCTGTGTCGGCGACCCGGCAAGACCGCAACGCGCGGGGTCGGCGTTCACGTCGGCGGCACTGACCACGCGCACGTCCGCCTCCTCCGCCGCGCGAATACCGGCAATACTCGGCATACGCAACTGGCCAATCTCCTTGGCAGTCGTCATCGCGCACGGCATCTCAAGATAGACCGTCTCCTCGCCGGCATCGCAACCGTGAACGAGCGAAAGCGCACCGCACGTCGTAAAACCTGCGCTCTGCACGCAGCTCACATCGGTCACGCAGGGAATCTCAAAGGCGCCGGCAAGCTCGGGGCCAATCTGGGCCGTATCGCCATCCACCGCCATCTTGCCGCAGATGAGCAGGTCGAAGTCCTCGTCGAGCGCTTCGATGCCGCACTTGAGGGCATAGGTGGTTGCCAGGGTATCGGCGCCCGCAAAGGCTCGGTCGGTCAGCAGCAGCGCGTCGTCGGCGCCTCGAGCGATGCAGTCGCGCAGCAGCGATTCGGTCGCGGGGATGCCCATCGACACCACCGTCACGCGCACGTCCATGCCAAAGCCGATAAAGTCGTCCTTCAGCGCCAGCGCGCATTCCAAAGCGCTCGCATCAAAGGGATTAATGACCGCCTGCTTGCCATCGCGCACGATGGTATTGGTCTTGGGGTCCATCTTGACCTCGGTGCTGCCCGGCACGGCCTTGACGCACACCACCATATGGAAATCGATCATCTTCACGCGCCCCCTTTCTGGACGAGCTCATCCAAGAGCTTCTCCGAAAACAGGTTACCGCGACCCAGCTGCCCGGCAGGATCGAGCTGGAGCTTGAGCCGCGCCGACTCGACCATGGCCTCGTGACCGTACATCGTCTCCAAGAAGCCCGCCTTGATCTTGCCGACGCCGTGTTCTGCGGAGACGGCACCGCCCATGGCCGTGACCTCGGAAGCCCACTGGGCAAAGAGTTCTCCGCCGCGGCGATAATCCTGTGCATCGCGCGGCAGAATGTTCACATGCAGATGGTTGTTACCGATATGCCCCCAGGCGGCAGATTCAAGCCCACTTTCCGCCAGCGTGCGGCGATAGAGGGCGATAACATCGGCCAAGTGCGCGTTGGGCACCGACATGTCCGAACCCAGTTTGGTGATGGTGGGATCCATGCGGCGGCGCTCGTCGATGAGCATGTTGACGCTCTCGGGCACCGCATGGCGGAAGAATCGCTGACACTCGCGATCGACCTCGGTGCGCGCGACCCAGGTCGCATCGTCACTGCCGCCCGCAAGCTCCAGTACCCACCCCAAGTGATACAGCTCCTCAGTCGCCTGGGCTTCGTCGTCGCAGTCGAGCTCCACGTAGACACAGACCTTGGCGTCTTTGTCGAGCGCAGGCAGCGAGGCAAACGCCGTCGACTGCTCGCGCTGACGACGTAGAATATCCAGGGCGCCAGCATCGAAGTACTCGATGGCAGCCGCATGGGACAGGACGGGACGCACAGAATCGGTGAAGGACACGGCCTTGTCTTCGCTGTCGAAGAAGCAGCTCACGCCCCAAACGACCGCGGGTGCCACCTGCAGGGCAATCTCGAGTTCGGTGATGACGCCGATTGTGCCACACGCACCGATAAACAGATCGATGGCATCCATATCGTCAGCAACGAAATAGCCCGAAGCATTTTTTGTCTTGGGCATGGTATAGCCGGGAAGATCGAGCTCGAGTGTACGGCCCGCTGCCGTCACGAGCGACAGGTGGCGGCCCTGGGTAAAAGCCTCGCCGCGCCGAAGCTCAAGCAAATCGCCATCAGCCAGCACGACGTGGAGTCCCGTGATATGTGGGCGCATGGGGCCGTAGGCGTAGCTGCGGGCACCGGAGGCGTTACATGCCGCCATGCCGCCCAGACAGGCAGACGCCTCGGTGGGATCGGTGGGAAAAAACTGCTCGGGAGCCTCTTGGAACTCCTCGTAGGCCTCAAGCGATGCCTGGTCCCAACCAGCGGTCGGCAGCACCTTCTTGCTCAGCTGCTTGCGCAGCTCCGAGAGCACAACGCCCGGCTCCACGCGCAGCAAAAATTGGCCTTGTTCATCGCGGCGAAGGCCCAAGTAGCGATTCATACGGGAAGTATTGAGGATATGCCCGCCGTGGGGCACGGCACCGGCGGCAAGGCCGGTTCGGGCGCCCTGAACCGTTACCGGGACACGCTCGGCATGGAGCTTTTCCAAAATGGCACGGACCTCGTCTTCCGTTGTCGGAAACGAGATGCTCGATGCTTCGCCCGATGCGCGAGATTCATCGCGGCCATACTCTTCGAACTCGTCGGTGAAGGGTTTGATGGTTACAGACACGCGAACTCCCCCTTTAGCTAACTACAGTGTTTGCAGGGAGATGTTACCGCATCGTTTCGTCGACGTGTTCGAGACCGTCTCCATAATTGGCGATTTTTACGTTCGTGCAATTCGGCGAGCGGCTGGATTTCCTCGGCAGACGATGCTTTTAACACATATGGCCCCGCCGTCACTGACCGCGCGATTGCCGCTCGAAAAAAGTTGGAGTATTTTTTGCCGCCTTTTACCTGCGGAGACGCCAATCCGTCAAGCATTTGGTCAGCAATTGGTCAAGTAACGGCTGATACGGTCGGCATCGACAGCCAAAACCGACAGAAGTTTTGGCCCCAGAAGCAGGGAGGTTCCCATGGCATATTACTGGCCCCAGTACGGCATCGCCATCGAAGTCGACGACGATCCCCATCTCCTGCCTTTCGACGAAGAGGCATTCCCCGATACGACGGTCTACCACGTTACCACCGATGTGATCTGCGACCCCGAGTCGTTCTCGGCGCTCGCCCACCGCATCGCGCATATCCACGACATCGAGCTCCCTCCCGACTTCGACGAGCTTGTCTACTCACGCCGCCTGATGCTTCACATGCTCTTTGGAGCGAACCCGTCCACCTTTGCGCGCATCTATACCGCCAAGGATGCCGCATGAGCGCGAAGAAGCCACCCCACTTTGCAGGCCTGGGTCGTCGCAAGAAGCTCATCGTTGCCTGCTTGGCCATCGTCTGTGCCCTTGTCGCCGTAGGACTATACGCTTGGCAGTCGCAGCCCGTACCCGAGGCGGGCGCTTCGGTTACGACGGCCGAGGGCAAAACGCGTCAGGAAATCCAAGATGAGCTCGACGCCATAGTCCGCGACAACATGATGACGATTTCGGTCGCACCGGTCGCTCAGCTGCAGGAGGACGGCAAGCTGCGCGTCAACGTGCAAAACGTCCAAGACAATAAATTTCCCCAGCGATTCCGCGTCATCCAAAACGACGAGACCATGTACGAATCCGGTGTGGTCGAGACCGGCAAGACAATCGAAACGTGCCCCGCCGGCGACATCAAAGAAGGCGAGGCGTACATCGAGATCCAGGCACTCGATGCCAAGACCCTCGACAGCCACGGCAATCCGACACGTGTCAAGGTGCGGGTTGAGCAAGCCGAGAACTAGCTTTTCCGGCCGACGCGGCACCGCACGCAATTCACCAGCATTCGTCCAATCATCGCGGGGACGGCCCGCGGCGAATAGAAAGGAACGACCATGGACATCACCAGGAACATGAACGGAGCCAGAGCGCTCGTCGTGGGCGCGGGGCTCGCGCTCGCGCTCGCAATGGGCGCCGCCCCGACGCCAGCTATGGCGGCCGGGCGCGTTGGAACCACGAAAGTAATGGTCAGGACCGAGATCGACAACGTTGAGTTCAAAGTTCCGACGGTTATTCCCTTCGTCGCCAAGGCCGACGGCACGCTTCAGGGCCCCTCAGAAGACGCGACCACCATCGACAATCATTCGGCCTACGGCATCCATGTCACCAACATGAAGATCGACGCCATGAGCACCTGGACCATTGCTGCCGACGCCAAAGCCGGAACCGCACAGAACTCCATCGACTTTAAGGTCGGCCCCGACGGCGCACTCCAGAACGCCAGCGCCGCAATGCAGGAGACGGGCCTCGATCTTTCCAAGAACGCAGCCTTCGACATGGGCTACCAGGGCATTGCCGGCGGCACGGACAAAATTAAGCTCAAGACAAGCGGAAACGTCGCCCGCGTCACGCGCGACATCTTCCGCGTAACCGGCGAAGGCGATCAGGTTGCAACGATCACCTGGACGGTCGAGCCCGGTGCGCACACGGCATAAGGCCGTCGCCCTGGCCGCCGCCGTCAGCATCCTAGCGTTTGGGCCAGCCATGGCCTTTGCCCAGCAAGAACAGGCGCAGGCCGCCACGCAAGTGACGGTCGACCTCTCGGAGCTCGACCGCAGCGACCGCGAGGAACCGTTGGCGCAGACAGGCGACAAACGATGGCTCTTGGCAGCAGGCGCCGCAGCAGCAGGCGCGGGAACCGCCGGCCTCGGTCTGCACATCAAACACAGCCAGAAACAAAACATGAACAGGCCGCACTAAATTAGCTAAGGAGACCCCATGGCATCGAAGAACCTTTTGCCCGTCGTCGCACTCTGCGGCGCGCTCGCAACCGGAACGCCTGTCGCCGCTTGGGCGACTCCTGTCATGGCAGACTCCTTACCAGCGGCCCTAAGCTCCGCACCAAATCCGTCGAGCGCCATTGCGTGCAAGCGTTTTTCGATCGCACAGGCCGCAATCTCAACCTCGGGATGCCTTCGTCGTAATACGGACGGCTCGATAGTCGTGGATATCAATCGTTCGAACAAGGCAAACGGCTCCCAGGCGGGGTGCGCCGTCTGCACGTGGCGCTCGGTTGTGCTCGATGCAGATGGCGATCCATGCAATTTAGAGCTGCGCATCGACATCGCTTCGGTCGATGACTCGGCGAACGGAGCGAAGGTCGCCTTCGACGGTACGTTTTTCGAGAAAGGAGGCGGTATATGTCTGGGCTGCGCCGCCGCGAATGCAGACGACACGCAGCCCACCCTCTCATTCACGGCATCGTTGCGGCTGACCAAAGCCGGTACCGATGCCATCGCGGCGGGAGAAGCGTCCCTGCTGTTCTACGCCGTCAGTACCAAAGACACAGACGCTCATTTCGAGAAGCCAGCCGGATCACTCAGCCTTACACGAGGGATAGAGGCAGGCCCTATTGAAATCGATGCCCGCGCGCAAAGCAGGCAACGCATTCTTGCCGACCCGGCGCTTCTCGAAATGGAGTGGAACGGATCCGGAGCCATCGGAATTCTCCCCTCCGCGTTTGACGCCAAGACGCTCCCCCCAAACGACGAACCCATCAACGCAACCATACAAGAAGAGAGCGCGGACAAAGAAGCAGGTGCGGGCGACACGCCGTCGCCGACAAACAGCGTCCCAGCTTCTTTCGAAGCGCCGAATGAGCCCGCTGCCGATCCAAACGATCACGAGTTCGCGGACAGTCTGGGGCTTGCTGATCCTCAAGAGATCGATGAAGGCAACTGCTGCGTGCTTGCCGCGCTCGACCACACAGAGGTCGTCGACGCTGCGAACATCGAAGTTGCCGCCGCCAATCAGCCCGTCCGCAAGTCAGCCATCATCGCATTTCCTGAATCCATCGAAGTCGTCTTTTTGCCATCGGGCGAGGTCGTGGCCCCAACACTGCTCACCTTGTTGGGCGCCAAGAATACTCGAAACGAAATTAAAAAGGTCACGGTTGTCGACCCTGCAACCACCGCCAAGCTGCGTTTATACGCCGTTGCTCCAGACGGAGGCAAGACCTTAGAATTCGATGGTGACACACTCCTAGCCTGGCGACGTCTGGACATTATGCAAGACGTCTCGTATCAGATCGAACTCGAAGGGTTTGATCGTGCCCGCGATGCCAATATCATTGCCGCGGCTATTGAATCCCCACAGCGGCTTATGACACTGCGCTTTGAATACTATCCCTATGTCCCGACAACCACCTGAGACTTAAATGCTGCGCGTCGTTGCTAATGCCACTTATATAACGTATTAGATGAGTCGCGATGTACCTCGCATTCCACTCTGCTACGATTGCCACGTTGGCATCAATACGGGAGGGCTCATGCCGGGCTTGGGAACAATCATCAACGTTGTGCTTTTGATTGCGGGCGGTCTTTTGGGATTAGCGGGCGGCCGCTTCATTACACCGCGCATCCAAGACACGCTCATGAAAGCATCGGGGCTGTGCGTCCTGTTTATCGGCCTTGGCGGCACCATGCAAAAGATGCTCCTTATCGATGGGAAGGCGCTGGCGACCACCGGTACCACCATGCTCATCGTCTCATTTGCGGTCGGTTCGCTCATCGGCGAGGCCGTCAACTTGGAAGCCGCCATCGAGAACCTTGGCGAATGGCTCAAGCGCAAGACTGGCAGTGAGGGCGATAACGAGTTCACCAACGCTTTTGTCTCGACTTCACTCACCGTGTGCATTGGCGCCATGGCCATTGTGGGATCGATCCAGGACGGCCTGCTCGGCGACTGGTCAACGCTTGCCCTCAAGGGCGCACTGGACTGCATCATCGTCTGCACCATGACGGCCTCGCTTGGCCGCGGCTGCATCTTCTCGGCCCTGCCCGTCGCCGTGTTCCAGGGGACGATCACGTTGTTTGCCGGCGCGCTCTCCCCCATCATGACCACAGCGGCCCTCAACAGCCTTTCGCTCGTAGGCTCCATGCTCATCTTCTGCGTCGGCGTCAACCTCATCCGTCCTCAGGCCTTCCGTACGGCCAATATGCTTCCCTCCGTCGTCATCGCCGTCATCTACGCCCTCCTGTTCTAAATCTATCTACGCAGCAGTATCTCGAACACCTGTTTGATGCTGTGCTATGATATGAGGTCACCGAAGCTGCGTTAGGAGAGGAGAGGCGGTGGCCGACCAGGACATCAAGATGCTCATCGAGCGCATTATGGCCGAGGCCCGGACCCATCAGTCCGCCCGTTTCTCACATGAGGTCTACGCAGACGAGCCGATTCTCAAGACCGGCCGACAGATGCAGAACTTCCTCCCCGACCAATACCGCAAGATGCGTGAGATATCGCGTTGGCAAGAAGACCCAAAGGGCGGCGCGGACCGTTGGCTTTCGGAAGCCGAGCTTTTCTACCGCCAAGGCCTGCTGATGGCCGATTTTGAGGACGATTGCCCCTATAACGGTACGTTCAAGTCGTACTTCCCAACCTACAACGCTATGAGCGATCGCCAGCTGCGCGGGTACTTTACCTGGCGCGCCCAAGTGCGCCGCGGAACCGTCGAGGAAACGTCTACGTCCTTTGCCTTCCTGTACCTCTATGAGCTGATCTGCAGCATTGGCGTTGATGACCCGCTCGATGGCTTTAACAAGATCAAGGCCTTTTGGGATGCCTATCGTGCCTTCGAGCCCGGCATCGACCGGTTTGCACGCGTGTGGTTGCAAGATTACGCCGTTTTCCACGGGCTCAACCCCGAGCTGCTTCGCGACTCTAAAACCGTCGCATTCGACAACGCCCTCATCGAGCTGCGCCGCGCAGCGCGAGACCTCTCGCCTGCACCGGCACCGTCGGCCCAAGCCCCCAAGCGTCGCAAAACCTCCGAGCCCACGCTCCCCCTTCCGCCCGACGAGGCAGGCGAGGAGCGACTCATGACCGCTATAAACGCCCTCTCCACGTACAACCTGAATAACTCACGGCTCGACCGTTCCCACCATCGCGACCTGCGCCACGTGGTATGTGCCGTGTATGTCCGTATGGCGCGCTACTATGACACGCACCGAAAGACCGGTATCGTGGCGAGCTTGTTTGGGGAGGAGACGGCCATGCCCTATACCATGTTTGCCTCGGCTGTGTTCTTTGCGCCTAATCGCCACGAGGACTGCGAATACCGTCTGGACCCCATCCATATTTACCGTTGTCAAAACGGCTTTTGGGAATGCATGCGCATCCATGGCAGCAGGCAAAAGAGCAGCAAGCTCGGTGAAATGATGCGCGCCTGCGACCAACGCCTGCGCCTGGCCCTAGACCCCACCTATCCCCTGAAGGAGGAGAAGGTCCCCAGATATCTGGCCAAGATCATCGATGACGAGATCGTGTCATGGCTTTCATGGGATGCCGCACATCAGCCCGTCAAGATCGATATCGATTTGAGCCAGCTGGGGCACATTCGGAACGCCGCCGCACAAACGCGTGAGGCGCTTTTGATTGATGAGGAACGCGAGGACGGCGCACCTGTGGAAGCCGAGGCAGCGGACTCATGGCAACCGGAAGCCGAGCCCGTAGCCGACGCGATTGTCGAGGCGGTCGCGGCACCCATTCGGCAGGACGAGACCGACGAGCCAACCATATCCACCGAACAGTTTGGTGTCGTGGCACCGCTTCTCGCGCCGACGCCCGCGTTCGCAGCTGTTGCGCCCGCTGACGCCACGAACGAACTCACGCCTGCCGCAGACGCCTATCTCCGCGCGCTGCTCGAGCACAACGCAGTACAGGCGGAATCGGCGGTAGTGCAATCGGGGCAGAGCGAGGACATGCTCGTCGACAGCATCAACGAGGCGCTCTTTGACCTGGTGGGAGACACCGTAATTGAATTTAGCGCGGCAGGACCGCAAATTATCGAGGATTACGAAGCAGACGTGAGAGGATACCTAGACCATGAGTGATACCACATCCGCAGCACCCCGTGTGCCCAAGCGCGTCGCCGCCGTCATTCTCAACTCGCTCAAGGGCGGCGTGGTCCCGCGCATCGGCCTTCCCTACATCACCGTAGGGCGCGAGGTAGAGATCCGCGCCCTGCTCACCGACCTGAGTCTCATCGCCGACGGCGGCGCGAGCTTCCGCTTTCTGGTCGGTCGCTACGGAACCGGCAAGAGCTTTTTGCTCCAGACCATCCGCACGCACGCCATGGGTGAGGGATTCGTCGTCGCCGATGCCGACCTATCCCCTGAGCGCCGCCTGCAGGGCGGCCAGGGACAGGGCCTTGCCACCTACCGTGAGCTCATCCGCAACATATCGACTAAAACGCGCCCCGAGGGCGGTGCGCTCAACCTTATCCTGGATCGCTGGGTCGCCTCGTGTTCCGATGCCGATGAGTCTGCCGTCAATGCCCAACTGGCCCCGCTCGAGGAAATGGTCCACGGCTTCGACTTCGCCCGCATGCTCCGCCGCTACCGCGCGGCAGTATCCGAGGGCGACGAAGAAGCCATGAGCCGCGTGACCAAATGGATTCGCGGCGAGTACCGCACCAAGAGTGAGGCACGCGCCGAGCTGGGCTCCTCGACCATCATCAGTGATGACGACTGGTACGACTACGTTAAGCTCATTGCGCGCTTTTTGGTCTGCAGCGGCTACAAGGGCATGCTGGTGCTCATCGACGAGCTCGTGAATCTGTACAAGATTCCCAACGCGATCACGCGCCAATACAACTACGAGAAGATCTTGACCATGTACAACGACACGCTCCAGGGCAAAGCGCAGTACCTGGGCATGATCATGGGAGGCACGCCAACCTCCATCGAAGACCGCCGCCGCGGCGTGTTCTCCTACGAAGCCCTGCGCAGCCGACTCGCTCAGGGCCGCTTTGCGCGCGAGGACCTTAAGGACATGCTCGCGCCCATCATCCGCCTGCAGCCACTCACCTATGAGGAACTGCTGGTGCTCATCGAAAAACTCATGCAGATCCATGCCGGCTACTTTGGCTGGACGCCCACGCTTACCGAGAACGACTTGGTGGACTTTCTCAAGATTGAGTTTGGCCGCGTGGGAGCCGATACGCACTTAACGCCGCGTGAGGTCATCCGTGACTTTATCGAGCTGCTCGATATCCTGTGTCAGAACCCCGATGCAAATGTGGCGGAGCTGCTGCAAAGCGTCGGCGGCGACGCGCTGGCGCCGGCAGCCGCAACAGGCGACACCGGCGCTGCAGACGGTGACCGCAACTTCGCCGAATTCACCATCTAACCTGCCAAAAAGGGACAGGTTTATTTTGGCAGGTTTTATCTGGGCAAACGTTGAAGCAGCAATGCAGCAAGCCGTTGCCAGCCGCGTTGAGAGATTCGTTTTTGAGAGGAGGCCCAGTGAACGCCTTTGACAGATATGCTCCGTTTATCCAAGACTTCATCTACTCCCACGATTGGGAGAGTCTGCGCTCTATCCAGGTTGCAGCGGCAGACGCCATCTTTAACACGCAAGATAATGTGCTCCTGACGGCATCCACGGCTTCCGGCAAAACCGAGGCAGCCTTCTTTCCCATCCTGACCGAGTTTTGGGAAAACCCGCCCGCAAGCGTGGGCGCCCTCTACATCGGCCCCCTCAAGGCGCTCATCAATGATCAGTTCGTCCGTCTCAACGACCTCTGCGAAGAGGCCGATATCCCTGTCTGGCACTGGCATGGCGATGTCTCGCAGTCGCACAAGGCTAAGCTCATCAAAAAACCGAGCGGCATCTTGCAGATTACGCCCGAGTCACTCGAAGCGCTCTTAATCCATAAGCACATGGCGATCCCGCGCATGTTTTGCGACCTGCGCTACGTGGTCATCGACGAGGTCCATTCGCTCATGCGCGGCGACCGTGGCGGGCAGACGCTCTGCCTTATCGAGCGGCTCTCGCGCATGGCCGGCGTGCAGCCTCGACGCATTGGCCTTTCTGCCACCATCGGCGACCCCGAGCGCACGGGCGCTTTTCTCTCACAGGGAACGGGGCGCGACTGTGTTATCCCCCGCTTTGAAGAACCGCGCCGCGTGTGGCGCATCTCCATGGAGCACTTCTACAACTCGGGTCCCCAGGCACAGCAGCGGGGATTCGAGAGCACGGGTCCTCAAGAGGCCGAAGTGCTTGCGTGCGAGCGTATCGAGGCGGCGGCATCCGCGGCACTGCCCGCCGGCGCCCAAGACATGCGTCACAGCGGACAGCTCACACAAGAGGAGCGCCGTCAACGTCGTGAGCGGGCACGGGGCAAGGCCGCTCCCAAGGACCGCCAAACTTCCTCGGCCCCCGAGGGCGAAGTCGACATCCCACGAGCGACCAAGCAGGCGCTTCTCAACCCCACCGACACGGCGCCCGACAACGCCGACCCCGGTATGGGCTATATCTTCGAACACACCCGCGGGCGCAAGTGCCTGGTCTTTGCCAACTCGCGCGAGGAGGCAGAGGCCGTATGCTCCATGCTGCGTAGCTACTGCGAGAGCCAGCACGAGCCCGACCGCTTCCTCATCCACCACGGTAATCTTTCGGCATCGCTGCGCGAGACGGCAGAAGAGCTCATGCGCGATGAGGAGCAGGCACAGACAACCGTCACCACCTCTACGCTGGAGCTCGGTATCGATATCGGCCGCTTGGAGCGTGCCTTCCAGATCGACGCGCCGTTTACCGTCAGCTCCTTTTTGCAGCGAATGGGCCGCACGGGACGCCGCGATCTTCCGCCCGAGATGTGGTTTGTCATGCGCGAGGAAGAGCCCGAGCCGCGCACGATGATGCCCGAGACCATTCCGTGGAAGCTCTTGCAGGGCATCGCGCTCGTACAACTCTATCGCGAGGAAAAGTGGGTCGAGCCGCCCGAGCTCGATCGACTCCCCTACAGCCTGCTCTACCACCAGACTATGTCGACGCTTGCCAGCACCGGAGAGCTCACGCCGGCAGAGCTTGCCCAACGCGTGCTCACACTCAGCTATTTCCATCGCATCTCGGCCGATGACTATCGCATACTGCTGCGTCACCTCATTAAGATCGACCACATCCAGGTCACCGAGAGCGGCGGGCTCATCGTGGGCCTCGCGGGCGAGCGCATCATCAACAACTTTAAGTTCTACGCCGTGTTCCAGGAAAACGAGGAGTTCACCGTCCGGAGCGAGTCGACCGAATTGGGCACGATCGTCAACCCGCCACCGCCCGGTGAACGCATCGCCATCGCCGGACACTGCTGGATTGTCGAGGAAGTGGACTGGAAGCGCCACACCGTCTTTGCCACTCAGGTCAAGGGCCGTGTGCCGGCTTACTTTGGCGATTGCCCCGGCGACATCAACACGCATGTGCTCGAGCGCATGCGTAAAGCGCTCAACGAACATGCCGCGTATCCGTACCTTATGGGTAACGCGCGGGCCCGCTTGGCGCAGGCTCGCCATACGGCCGAGATTTCGGGCGCGGGAACCAAGCCGCTCATTAACCTGGGCGGCGACACCTGGGTGCTCTTCCCCTGGTTGGGAAGCTACGCCTTTTTGGCGCTCGAGCGCATGCTCAAGATTAAATGTGCCGCGGAGCTGGGCCTTCGCGGACTCGACCCTTCACGCCCGTACTTTATGCAGTTTAAGATGAAGGCCGACGAAGAGACGTTCTTTGAGGTGCTCGCCGCCGAGGCCGAGAAGGACTTCGATCCCATCGAGCTCGTCTATCCCGGCGAGGTGCCTTATTTTGATCGCTACGACGAGTTTGTTCCCGAAGAGCTCGTGCGCAAGGGCTTCGCCGAAGGCGTGCTCGACATAGGGGGCATGAAGCAGCGCGTCCGCAGCTGGCGCGACCACGCCTAAGACCAGTCTTTTTGGGACGGGGAGACTTACTTGTCGTGAAGGACGGTGCCGAGAAAGTCGGCATCAAAAGGCACGGCTTCGGCAAAGGCGTAGTCGCCGTCGCTGGCGATGAGCAGATAATTCTCCTCGCCGCCGAACTCCGCATCGCCGCAAGGCACTACCCAAGCGTGGGCGAATACCTCGAGTGCCGTGGCGGCGCAATCGCGCAGGAACGTCACGTCGCTCCCCCTGTTCGCACTCACGATATTGGCCACGTAGATACCCCCGGGGTTCAGGCTGCCCCGCACCAGGCGCAGCGCCTCAACGGTCGCCAGCCCGCGCACGGGCTTGGCGCCGCCAAAGCAATCGCTCACGACCACGTCGTAGCGACGATGGCCCACGCTCGTCACACCCAGATACGAGCGAGCCTCAGCGGTTATTACCCGCAGGCGATCGCCCGCCGCGCGCTCCAGCTCGTCTAGGTAGAACCAGCGGCGCGCCAGGCGCGTAATCTCGGCATCGTACTCAATGACGTCCATGCGCAAGCTCTCGTGCGACATCAGCGCGAACTTGGGATAGGCAAACCCACCGCCGCCCAGCATAAGCATACGGTCGATGCCGTGACCATAAGCGTCGCGCATCGCATCCTCGGACTCAATCACGTCGTCAAACGCACGATAGTACGCAAAGACGGGCTCCGCCCAACGCTCGCCAATGTAGCTTGCGCTTTGGTAGACGCCGCCTTGCACCAACACGCGAATCTCATCGCCGCCCTCATCGTGCACGCGTTTCACACGTGCCAACCCATTGCGGGTTCGCGCAACCTGCAGACAGGCAGCACGAACAGCGACGGCGGCCGCACCAAGCGCCGCGGCTCCCAGAGCAACGCCGGCAACGACACCAGCAGAAACACTCGGCTTGTTCATCTAGAGCTCCTTTTGCAGATAAAGGCCATGGTCATAAAATCCAAGATGGCGATAGTACTCGCGTGTGCCAATCGCGCTAATCACGTTGATGCGCGCATAGCCCGCATCCCGGGCGATCTCGCATGCATGCTCTACGAGCAAACGCCCCAATCCATGGTGCTGGGCCGCCTGGCCTTGATCCCCCACGCGCGCCGCCATGCCATACACGTGCACCTCGCGAATCATCGCCTCGTCCGGCATCGTCGGCAACTCGTCCGCATGTGTGGCAACAAAAGTACGATCGGGCAGCGACAGGCGCAAAAAACCCGCGATCTTGCCCTGCGGCGTCACCCACTGCAAAAAGCGCTCGTGCGTCACCGGCGTCTCGTACGCCACCTCCTCGTCAAGGGTCAGCTCATCCAAGTCGGCACCCGCCGTGCTGATCTCGCGATAGCGAATCTCGCGCACCGTCGCGCCTTCCCCACGAGCAGCCAAGCGGTTTTCGACGAGCTGACGCAGGTTGGGCTTCTTGTTGCCCACCATGATGTCATCGGAGCTAAAGTCGCGGATCATGCGACTGATGCGGCAGAACGCCGGCGTCACCACGATGTCATCGGCCAACACATCGAGCAGCTCTTCCTCGGTATAGGGGCGCCACTCGCCGCGCTCGTAACAGCCCACCAGACGCGAACCCTCGATGAGCGCGCACGGGTAAATCTTGACTTCGTCGGGCATAAAGGCCCCCTCGGTCATAAAGCACTCGTAGTCGCGCTTGTCCCCCTCGGGCGTGGCACCCAGCAAGTTGAGCATAAAATGCGCGTGGATCTTAAAGCCAAACAGGCGCGCAAGCGAAAACGCCCGCTCGATCTGTGCCACCGAAATGCGACGCTCGTTGATATCGAGCAGATGCTGGTCGAGGCTCTGGATACCCATCTGAATCTTGGTGCAGCCCAGGCGGCGAATGAGCGCGAGGGTCTGCGGTGTTACGGCATCGGGGCGCGTCTCGATAACGAGCCCCACCACGCGATGCTTCGCCGTCTCGTTGATGCGCTGCTGACGCTCGAGCTCCTCCATCGTTGCCGTTTGCCACTCGGCAACCTCGCCCCACGGCGTACCGGGGCCGTACAGACGACGCACCGCGCGGTTATAGCCGCCCACGGCAGCATCCACACGCCCCTGCTCGTCGGTAACACCGCTCGCAAGCTCGGCCTCGTCGGTCGCAATACCGACGGCCCGATAGCGTTCGCGACGCTCCGCCACCACCGGCGGCAGGGCATCGGCGGGAGCGTCATCGAGCAGGCGCCCTGCCTCGGCACGGCTGATGCCCGGACGCGCCAACATGGGGTTGGCCGCCACGCCGGCCACGGCATCGTCATTGAGCGCGCGGAAGAGCTCCGACATAAACCACATCTGATACCCTTGCGGATAGTCGCTCCAGGTACCGCCAAGCACAATGAGCTCGATCTTATCGGTCGCATGACCCATCTGCGAAAGCGCGGTCAAACGGGCGCTCACCTGCAGATATGGATCGAAGCAGTTTTGCTCTGCACGGGCACACGCCGGCTCGGCATGTAAATAGCTTTTGGGCATGCGCAGGTCGTTGGGGCAAAACAGGCAATCGCCCGAGCACGGCCACGGCTTGGTGATGACGGTAATGGTTGCCACGCCCGAAGCCGTGCGACGAGGCTTCATACGCAACACCTGCAGCAGTTGACGCTCCAGATCGGAATCGACATTCCACCCAGCCCAACGTGCCGGCTCCTCGCGCTTCACCCGCTGGTAAAACGGCAGCAAGCGGCGCTTGGCCAAATCGCGTTTGTCGGCACCCTCACGGCGCGCCTCGGCATGTATCAGTTTGACGAGCGCTTTGTCGTCCACAGTCTCGCCGCGACGCAGAGCCTCGAGTATGTTCAAGATAATCTGTTCCATGTCCCCATTGTAAAGGCAAAGGCGCCGAAGCCGACCACGGCCCCGGCGCCTCCATCAAAGAGCGCGGCTATGGTTTATAAGTCTTCGATAGCCGTCTGTCACTCCGGATCAAACGACATGTCGCCCGAACCGACCTTAAAACGATACGTGGCAGACTTATCGCCGTTATCGAATTCAAGATTCAAAATGGTCTCGCCGTCGTAGCCAAGCGGAAGGAAATCGCTCTCGAAGTCGCCGCTACCCAGGGTAAGGCTCGCCTTAAAGCCCGTCGAGTTCGGAACCGTCATCTCCACATCGCCCGAGCCCACGCTCACGTCCATCGACTTCGCGGGGGCCTGGTAGAGCTCGAACGTCACATCGCCCGAACCGACCTTGGCATTCAGGGTGTCGGTCACGGTGCCCGCAAACTCAACGTCTCCCGAGTCCAAAGTCAGGTTGAGGTCATGGCACGCAATGTCCGTGACCGTCAGATCGCCCGATCCTACATTCGCTGTAATGCCCACCATGTTATCGGCAACTTCGCGCGGCAGTTCGACGGTAACCGTGCGGTCAATGGCGCGCTCGTCATCGCAATCGAACTGGCGAATTTTGAGCGTAGAGCCCTTGATTTCGGCCAGATTTTGGGTTGCCGCATCGAAGGCAACGGTCCCCGTTGCCACACGCCCGCTTTCAATTACGCGCACCGGCCCGCCGGAGACGTGTTTGATCTCGACCGTGCCCGACGTCACGTCCAAGTCAAGCGATGTGAACGCGTCGGCATCAAACGTTTCGCTCGAAAGCTGTTGAGGCCGAGCGGAATAGTTGCCGTTATCCAAGAGATCATCGTCGTCAAACATATCGTCAAAATCAGACAAATTGCCAGATAGAATACCGGTCGTACGCACCATATCGGAATGAGCCAATAGCCGCGAAGTGCCAAAGACAAGTCCGATGATGAGCACGAACGCTCCGATGCCAACGCCCAAGCGTACCTTGGATTCATGCGAAAGCTTCATCATTCATCACCCTCTTTGGCGATCGGGTCAGCGGTAGTCGCGGTAGCCACGTCAGTATCAACCGGAGCGGAAGCATTCTGAGCCCTAGCCGCCGCCGGCGCCGGACCAACCTGAATATCCCCGCGTGCCCAATCACCATCGAGCGCACGCGCAACCCAGTGATAGATGGGAATCGTAAAGAAGATCAGCGCGGCAAAGGGGCCGGCGCCAAACAGGAACATCAGCAAAAAGAACAGCAGCCAGCACACGGCCCAATACGGGAATGACTGGAACGGGCCCTTCACCGGAGTCGAGCCAACTGCGCCGCCACTCGTCGCCTGCGCCGTAGCGGCATTGGCGGCCTGTGCACTCCAGCTTGCCGCTTGCGCCGCCTTGGCCGCAGCATCACTCGCCTGTGTTGCCGCCTCGGTAGCTCGTGCCGCCGCCTCATGGGTACGCGCGCGCTCTGCCGCCTCGGCCTCGCGCTGACGGGCGCGGTCCTCGTTCTCAAACTCGATATCGTCCTCGATCTCATCGCTCGGATTGAGCAGCTCGTCCAGGCTCACGCCATAGAGTTTGGCGAGCGAGATCAGGTTCTCGGTATCGGGCGAGCTCTCTGCACGCTCCCATTTACTGACCGCTTGGCGCGACAGCCCCAGCTTTCGTGCCAGCCCTTCTTGGCTAAAGCCTTTGCTGCGGCGAAGGTCGGCGAGCCGCTGCGCAGTTTCTACATTCATGGTTCCTCCTATGCTTTTGCCAGCCGTGCCGCCGGACCGTTTTTGTTCTTAGGCGCCTTGCACAGTTAAAAATGTATCCGCCACCGCCAAAAACATGCCACCTATTCTAGTGAGATTTTTGACAACCGGCGGTTGCGGGCACATATGAGCTGCGGAAATGTGTCCAAACAAAGCAATGACCCACGGCTCGGTTGTCCCCGTTGCGGCGTTAACGGTAGTATGGTCGTACTGTTTATTCCACACCGCCAACGGAGGGAATTCCGCGCCGTGAACCGTGATTTCGCCTCATCGCTCATCCAGCTCAACAATACGTTCTATCGCGAGCACTCCGCCTCCTTTTCCGATACGCGCCAGGCTCCATGGCCCGGCTGGGTGCGCACCATGGACATTGCGCTCGAACAGCTCGACGTCGCCACCATCGAGCATCCCGTCCGCGTCTTCGATCTTGCCTGCGGCAATATGCGATTCGAGAACTTTGCCGCCGGCGGCGCACTCGCCGCCAAGGGCGTCAACGGCGCAAACCCCTCGGCAGATGCCAGTTGCCCGTTTGAGTTCTATGGTGTCGACTCGTGCCAAGATTTGGCCATCGATGCACATGGCCACGCCCTGCGCATTCCCAACCTGCACTTCCAGGAGCTCGATGTGCTCGACGCCCTCATGAAGCTCAACCCCGCCGAGACACCCGACGTGCTTTTCGACGCCCCGCTCGCCGACATCTCGGTCTGTTTTGGCTTTATGCACCACGTACCGTCGTGCGAGTACCGCGTACGCGTGCTCGACGCCCTGGTGCGGCAGACGCGCCCGGGCGGCATCATCGCCATCAGCTTTTGGGAGTTTATGAACGACGAGCGCATGGCGCGCAAGGCTGTTCGCGCCGAGGCCCGCGCCGAGCTCACCCCACCGTTTGAGGGCTACGACTCCGCGCAGTTTGAGGCCGGCGACCACCTCATTGGCTGGCAAAACGACCGCCATGCTTATCGCTATTGCCACCACTTTGACGATCAGCAAATCACCGACCTGGTGCGCGGCGTCCGCACGTTCTACAAGAGCGGCGAGGTTCCCGTACGCGAGCTTGAGCGCTTCCATGCTGACGGTCGCAGCGGCGATCTCAACCGCTATGTGATCCTCAAACGTCTGTAGGCATCGACGACTCGCTGCCGAGCCGCATCGCATCTTTCGGGCAAACTATGTCCACCCCTTTTTCAACCCATTGACGGAACGCACAGCTATGCGTTCCATACTTATGACCAAGGAGCCTCATGGGAGCCGTCCACGTTCGCACGCCTAAGAACTTTGTGCTCGAAGAGCGCCTGGAGCGCTACGCCGATGCGATTGAGACGAACCCCGAGGCCTATGCCGGAGGTTGGCGCGAGGCTTGCGCACCAGTTGGCAGCAAGCCCTTCGAACACCTTCACCTGGATCTTGGCTGTGGCAAGGGAACGTACCTTGTAGAGCGCGCTCGCCGTGAGCCCACCACGCTCTTTATCGGTATGGACCAGGAGCCCATCTGCATCGCCTATGCCGCACAGAAAATCTGCGAGCAGGAGCTGCCCAATGCACTCGTCCTGCCCCGAGGCGCCGCATCGCTGCCGCAGCTGTTTGCCGCAGGCGAGCTCGATGCCATCACCATCAACTTTCCCACGCCGCAGCCCAAGGCCAAGTACGCCAAAAAACGACTCGTCCATGTCGATCATCTGATGCTCTACCGCCCGCTCTTTGCAGCCGGCGCCACCGTCACACTGCGAACCGACAGCAAGCCTCTGCGCGACTACGCCCTGGGGCAGTTTGCCGCGGCAGGCTACGACACGCTTTGGGTAAGTGACGACGTCCGCCGCGATCATCCCGAGCATCCCGAGACCGAGTACGAGTGCCGCACGCGCGAAATGGGCGCCGCTGTCTATGGCATTTACGCCACACCCGGCGAGAAACCTACCGAAGAGCAACTCGCAGCAGGCCGAGCGCAGGAGCAAAGCCTTGCCTGCTACCTGCCAGATAACCTCGACGAGCTCACCTACGTGCCCCTCGGCATGGAAGAGGCCGTCGAGAACTTTAGAAACCGCGCCCGCAAGGGCAAGAAGCGCCTGCCACAAGAGTCCCACGGGCTTCTGATGGTCGCGGCGTCAGCAAACAAGCGCAAATAGGCGCCAGCGAACGACCCTCAAACCTAAGTGAGTAGACTTTTTAGCAATAGCCAAGCACAACCCACATAACGAAAACTAAAACCGCAGGTAAATCCCTTACGCAAAAGCCATGTGCTCGCGATATTGCAAAAAGTCTACTCACTTAGCTGGCAACTGCACCAAACGGCTGGGCAGAACGCCCATTTCCTGCATTTTCTCGCGCGCTGGCACCCCGCGCCGCCGCTACGCCATAATAGTTGGCGGACAATCGCGAGAGAAAGCAAACACATGGCACAGACCACGACAGACACCGCCGCCAGTACCGCCTCCGGCGCCGGCGCCGCCAGCTCATTCTCGGGCGGCACGGGAACCGAAGCCGAGTTTGGCTCGCTCGGCGCGCTCTCCCCCACCTGGTGGGAGCCCGAGGACGGCAGCGAGCCCGAACCATGGCTCACGCCCGATCAAGCCTTCGAACGTTTCTTTGAATGGACGAGCGATCGCGGCATTGAGCTGTGGGATCACCAAGAAGAGGCCCTCATGGACCTGGCAGCCGGCGATCACGTCATTTTAGGCACACCGACCGGATCGGGTAAATCGCTCGTCGCGCTGGGCATGCTCTTTATGGGCATGGCACAGGGCAAACGCTGTTATTACACGGCCCCCATCAAGGCCTTGGTCAGTGAAAAGTTCTTCGACCTGGTGCAGGTGCTCGGTCGCGATAACGTCGGTATGATCACCGGCGACACGCATATCAACACCAAGGCACCCGTCATCTGCTGCACGGCCGAAATCCTTGCCAACGATGCGCTCCGCGAGGGCGAGGACGCCGACGTGGGCTGCGTGGCCATGGACGAGTTCCACTACTTTGCCGACCCCGACCGCGGCTGGGCCTGGCAGGTGCCGCTGCTCACCCTGCCCCACACGCAGTTTATGCTCATGAGCGCCACGCTCGGCAATGTCACTGCCATCGCCGCCTCACTCGAGGAGCACACCGGCGCTACCTGTGACTTGGTCGTCGATGCCCCACGCCCCGTGCCGCTGAGCTACGACTACGTGACGACCTCGCTCGAGGGCACCGTCGAGCTCGCGATGCGTCGCGGCGAGGCCCCGCTCTATATCGTGCACTTTAGCCAGGATGCCGCACTTGCGACGGCACAGTCGCTCGCCAATTTTGGCATCGCCAGCAAGGAGCAGCGCGAAGCCATCAAAGACGCGGCAAAGGGGACGAGCTTCTCGACGGCCTTTGGCAAGATTCTCAAGCGCCTGCTTGGATGCGGCGTCGGCGTGCACCATGCTGGCATGTTGCCGCGCTATCGCCTGCTGGTCGAGCGCTTGGCGCAGCAGGGTCTGCTGCCCGTCATCTGCGGTACCGATACACTCGGCGTCGGCATCAACGTACCCATCCACACCGTGGTGCTCACCGCGCTCACCAAGTTCGACGGCTACAAGATGCGTCGCCTGCGCGCCCGCGAGTTCCATCAGATTGCCGGTCGCGCCGGCCGCTCGGGTTTCGATACCGAGGGCATGGTGATTGCCGAGGCACCCGAGCACGAGATCGAGAATGCCAAGCTTATGGCCAAGGCGGGCGACGATCCCAAAAAGCTCCGCAAGATTAAAAAGAAGAAGGCCCCCGAGGGCTTTGTCACCTGGAACAAGCAGACCTTTGAGCGCCTGATCGAGACGCAGCCCGAAACGCTCAAGCCGCGCCTGCGCATCACACACTCCATGGTGATTAGCGTGGTCGAACAGGGCGGCGATGCCCGCGCCCGCGTACACGACCTCATCGAGACGAGCTTGCAGACTCCCGAGGAAAAGGCCAAGCTCGAGGTTCGCGCCGACGAGATCTTCGCCACGCTCATCGATTCCGGCGTCGTCGTTCGCACCGAGGTACCGCCCGCACCCGACGCCCCGACTGACGCCGCACCAGACATCGACTATGCGCTGACGGTCGATCTGCCCGAGGACTTCGCGCTCGATCAGCCGCTCTCGCCGTTCTTGCTTGCCGCATTGGAGCTGCTCGATCCCGAGAGCGAGACCTATACCATGGACCTGATCTCAATGGTCGAGGCAACGCTCGAGGATCCCAAGCAGGTGCTGCGCGCACAGGAGCGCGCCGCACGCGATCGCGCTATGGCCGAGATGAAGGCCGACGGCATCGAGTATGAGGAGCGCTTGGAGCGCATTCAAGACGTCACGTACGAAAAGCCACTCGAGGATTTGCTCGACGCCGCTTTTGATAAGTACTGCCAGGAAGTACCTTGGGCAAACGACTATCAGCTCTCTCCCAAGAGCGTTCTGCGCGATATGCTGGAAAGCGCGAGCGATTTTAAGGGCTACATTCAAAAGCTCGGCATCGCCCGCTCCGAGGGCATTTTACTGCGCTACCTGGCAGAGGCCTACCGTTCGCTCGACCGCACCGTGCCCATCGAGAAGCGCGACGAGCGCCTGCGCGACATTATCTCGTGGCTGGGCTTTGTGGTGCGCTCGGTGGACTCGAGCCTGGTGGACGAGTGGGAGAACGCCGGCAACCCGGCAGCCCTCGATGCTGCGCCGCCGCAGGGCATCGACGAGGTCGTGGTGGACCGCCGCGGCTGCACGCTGTTGGTGCGCAACGCGCTCTTCCGCCGCGTGACCCTTGCCGCCCGCGAGCACGTTCGCGACCTGGGCGAACTCGACGACGACTGGGGCATGAGCGAGATCCGCTGGCAAAAGGCGCTCGATGCCTACCATGAGCAACACGAGGAAATCCTCACCGACGGAGATGCCCGCAGCGCCGCGATGTTTTCCATCGATGAGTCCGACGAGAAGACCGCGCGCGTATGGCACGTGCATCAGATCTTTGCCGACGAGGATGGCGACCACGACTTTGGCATCATGGGCGATGTCGATCTGGACGCCACGCAAGACGGCGGCGAGGTCATCTTCAAAAACTACCGCGTCGGATTTATCGAGGACCTGCTCGAGGACTAGCCGAACATACTGGAACGAAACAAGCGGGGCCGCTGGCAATATCGCCAGCGGTCCCGCTTTTGCACTATCCGCTATGCCTTACTCGGCATCCTCGACCTCATACGAATCCGCCTCGGCTGGCTCGTCGCCTGTCTCCGGCGCAGCCTCACGTGCCTCGTCAAAGGCGGCCTTCATGGTCTTGTTGCCCCACGTGAGCTTTCGAATGGTAAGCTCATCGGCCTTGTTGTGGGCCAGACGCAGATTCTCGGTACTGCGACGCAGGTCGTCCTTGGTCTTCTCGAGCTGCTTAATGGCGGCATCGATCTCCTTGATCGCCGACTCGAACTGCTTACTCGCCAGGTTGTAGTTGCGCGAGAAGCCGTCCTTGAACTTCTCCATCTTGGCTTCGAAGTTCGTGACGTCGATATTCTGCTGTTTGTACTCCGCTAGCTCCTGCTTATAACGCAGCGAACCCATGGCGGCGTTGCGAAGAAGCGTAATCATGGGAATGAAGAATTGCGGGCGGATCACGTACATCTTCTCATAGCGGTAACTCACGTCGACAATACCCGCGTTATAGAGCTCGCTCTCGGGCTCCAGCAGGGTGCAGAGCACTGCATACTCACAGCCCTTCTGGCGGCGATCGTGGTCGAGCTTCTTAAAGAAGTCCTCGTTCTTGTGCTTGGTCGCGGTCTCGTCGTTCTCGTTTTTCATCTCGAACATAATCGAAATGACCTCGTTACCGCTCGCGTCGCACTCGCGGAAGATAAAATCGCCCTTGGTACCCTCGGACGCATCGTTGTCTTTCTCGAAGTACGCGTTGGGAAACGCCGTCATGCGCAGACGGTTGAACTCGGTCTCGCAGTGCTGCTCGAGCGACTCGCCCACCATCTTGGTGGACAGGCGGACCTTCATGTCCTTCAGGCGCTCAATCTCTTCATCCTTGTAGCGGATCAGCTCATCGCTCGCGCGCTTGGCTTGAGCAAGCTCGAGCTCATGTGCCGCCTTTGCCTGTTCCTCGCGCGAATCGCGCACTGCCAGTTCACTCGTCAGTTTCGCACGTGCCTCGTCGCGCTCTCGCTCCGCCGCGGCGACTGCCTCCGACAGGTTCATTTTTGCCATCAGCTCCTGCTCGCGCAGCTGGGCACGCAGACCCTCGGCCTCTTGCTCAGATTGTGCCTTTGCGGCGGAAAACTTCTCCTGTACCGTCGCGCGGTAGTCAGCAAGTGCACGTTCGGCCTCGCTGCGAGCGGCATCGAGATCACGCTGCGACTCTGCCGCGGCAGCGGCAAGCGCCATCTCCTGAGCCTTGTCCGCTGCGGCAAGCCTGGCCTGCAGCTCGGCAATCTGGGCATCACGTGCAGCTAAATCGTTTTGAGCAGCGTTGCGCGCCGCCGACTCGGCAAGCTTGGCTTCGTCATCTTTGCGCCCCAGCCGCGCACGCAAATTGTCGATCTCGCGCTGAAGCTCAGCATTCTCCTTCTGAGCATCGGCACGGGCCTCAACCGCCGCACGCTGGCTTGCGCTCTCGCGCTCTGCGGCAGCGCCCTCGAGCTTGGCGCGCAGCTCGACAAGCTCGGCATCGCGCTTGGCGACCTCTTGTGCCAACTCCCGAGCCGCAGCATTCTTCTGCTCAACGAGTTGTGCATTGCGCTGAGACTCCGCCTCCTGCAAGGCAGCCGACGAACGCGAGCGCTCAAGCTCCAGCGCCTGCTCGCCCTCGCGTTGGACTGCCCTCACACGCTCATCCAGATCGCGCGAAAACTCGGCATCGCGTACTTGCTTGACGATATCCGCATAGCCAGACGCATCGACCTTAAAGACTTCGCCACAATGCGGGCACTTGATCTCGTTCATAACAGCTCCTCGATGGACGCAAATTTCAACCGACTACACTCTACCGCGCCGCACGGACAAAAAAGGCGCCGCCACCATAATGGCAACGGCGCCAGAACCACCACAAAGGCGCACTGTGTCCCCTTTGTGGTGGTTCTGGCGCCCTATAGCCCAAAGAAGCTAAGAATCTGGTCGCGGCTTACGGGCTTGTACTCGTTGGCGTCGAGGCCCACATCGTAGCGGTAAATGGGGCGCTCGCGATCGCGGTTGCGTGCGTTGGTGCGGTCTCCTCTGCTGTGGATATGCCCGTGTAGCATGATGGCGCCACGCGCCTTACCATTCCAGCTGAGCATGGGGTAGTGGCTCATAACCAGACGGTGGCCCTTGGCATAGCCGGGAGCAACCTCCAGATAATCGCGCACCTCATCCCAAATGCGCGGCGCGTCCGGATCTTCCCAGTCGCCGTCATGGTTGCCACGGATGAGTGTCACATTCTTGCATTCGATACGCTCGCGAAGGCGCACAGCATCCGCTAGGGGCAAGCGATAGGTAAAGTCACCCAGGATATAAAGACGGTCGTCCGCCGCCACGCACTCATTGATGGCAGCGATGACCTTGCGGTTCATCTCCTCGACCGAATCAAACGGCCGATCCATATCGTGCAAGATATTCGTATCGCCCAGGTGCAGGTCGGCGGTAAACCACATCATCGTCTCTGTCCTCATTTCGCAATGTGTCAAACTCGTGCTAAGTATACAGATGCAGCGATGCGGCGGTTATCCAAAGAGCCCGCCGAACAGTCCGCGGCGGTGCTTCTCTTGCTTTTTCGAAGCGTCACCCTGGGCATTCTTGTCCTGCCGCTTCTTACGGTCCTGCTCCAGCTCATCGTCGTCGAGTAGCAGATCCCACACAAACGGATCATCCGTCAAATCGAACAGGTCATCGTCATCAAACATGACAGTCTCCATTGCCGGCTAGCGAGCATCCACCACATAAAGGCCAACGCGCACCTGATGCCAGGGGCTGCGCTCGGGCGCAACCTGCTGTACGCGGGCCTCAAAAACGTCCTCGTGGCCGTAATACATCATCAAGGACAGTGGGCCGACCTCGTTTCCCGGAACATACCCAAGCTTGGTATCGTCGTAGTAGATCGCAACCGCCTCAGGGTCATGGGGATTATCGCGCTCGGCACACAGCGTCAGCTTATCGCCAACCTTAAGATCGCCCAGGACCAAGGCACCGTCGGCATACTGAAATCCTGCGATATGAAACGACAAAAGAACACGCGAAGGCTCGTACATGGCAGCTCCTCTAACGGCCGGGTAAACCGGCGCTTAACCTTAGTGAGAAGTCTACGAACTCGTGCGGACACGAATTCGCCCGCTCGCACCTTTCACCCATTTGCTGCAACGTCTGCGAGACAGAGCGCTTGCAGATAAGATAGGAGCACGAATGGCACCCGCGGCAGCGGGTCTTGCCAACTCCGATACACGTTTTCATCGTGAGAAGTGGCCGTCTTCGCTTACGCGGGGGCGGCTATTTTGTTTGCCCCTATGTCATCTGATTCTAATGCACAAACATGCGCACGAACTTGTGCTTCCAGCTTGCGTAAGGGGCATAGCGGAATGGCACGTCCAGCCACGTAGCCTTGTTCACGATGCTCTTCTTGTGGCTAAACGTATCGAAGCTCTCGCGGCCATGGTACTGGCCCATACCGCTCGCACCCATGCCGCCAAAGCCCATATGGCTCGTAGCCAAGTGCATGATCGTGTCGTTGACGCAGCCGCCGCCAAAGGGCACGTAGCGCACAAAGCGCTGCTGAGCCGCACGGTCCTGGCTAAAGATATACAGGGCCAGCGGCGTCGGACGATCCGTAATAAACGTCTCGGCCTCGTCTAGGCTCTCAAACGTCAGCACCGGCAAGATGGGACCGAAGATTTCCTCCTGCATCACGGCGTCATCGGGGGACACGCCGTCCAAAATCGTCGGCTCAATCTTGAGCGAAGTCTCGCGCGCGGTACCTCCAAGCACGACCTTATCGGGATCGATCAGCCCGCGCACGCGCGCAAAATGCTTGGCGTTGACGATATGCCCGTAGTCCTCGTTATCGAGCGGATGCTCGCCAAACATACGGCGGGTCTCTTCCTTGATGAGGCCCAGCAGCTCGTCGTGCACGCGCGTATCGACCAGCAGGTAGTCGGGCGCCACGCAGGTCTGCCCCACGTTGAGCCATTTGCCAAAGGCGATACGCCGCGCCGCGACCTTCAAGTTTGCCGTCGCATCCACGATGCAGGGACTCTTTCCGCCCAGTTCAAGCGTCACGGGCGTAAGGTTTTTACTTGCGCGCTCCATAACGAGCTTGCCGACCGGAACGCTACCGGTAAAGAAGATCTTGTCCCAGCACTCGTCGAGCAGCGCTTCGTTTTCGGCGCGCCCGCCCTCGACAACCATCACCAGGCGCGGATCAAATGCCTCTTCACAGATTTGCTTGAGCACCGCGCTCGAAGCCGGAGCATAGGCGCTCGGCTTGATGACCACAGTATTGCCAGCGGCAAGGGCGCCGGCGAGCGGCTCGAGCGTTAGCAAAAACGGGTAGTTCCACGGCGCCATGATGAGCGTGACGCCATAGGGCACGGCTTGCGTTTTGCACACACTCACGGCATTGGCAAGGTCACACGGACGCAGGCGCGGACGACTCCACCGAGCCACGTGAGCGATCTGATGTCGAATCTCGGAAAGCGACGTACCAATCTCGCACATATAGGCCTCGTCATGCGACTTTCCCAAATCGGTCTTGAGCGCATGGGCAATATCGGCCTCGTGGGCCCGCACCGCATCGCGTAAACTCACGAGTGCACGACGTCGAACATCGACATCAAACGTGGCGTGCGTCTTAAAGTAGGCGCGCTGATCGCCGACGATGCGCGCAATTTCCTCGGTGTTCATGGACCCTCCTAGTTCTCGTCCTCAAACATACCACCCGCGACGACCTCGTACATATGCTCGAGCTCCGGGCGGTCCATCAAAAGCGGAACGGGGTACAGGGGATTGGCCTCGGCATCGGCATGGACCGCCATTTGCGGAATATCGGAGCGGCGAATACCCGAGACATATTTGGGGATTCCCAGGGCCTCGTTCATGCGGTCGACCCAATCGATAAAGGCCTCGGCCGCAAGACTGTCCTGCGCGGTAGCCGGCGCAATGCCCGCCATGCGAGCAAGATCGGCAAGCTTGGGGGCGGCGGCGTCACCATAAGCGCGAAGCATGTGCGGCAGGATGATCGCGTTGGCCAAACCGTGCGGAATTCCGTATCGGCCGCCCAAACTGTGCGCGATGGCATGCACATATCCGACATAGGAGCGGGTAAACGCAACGCCCGCCTTATACGCCGCCAAAAGCATATTGCGACGAGCGCACATGTCGTCACCATGCTCATAGGCCTCGAGCAAATTGTCGTGGATAAGCTGCACCGCCTGTCGCGCCATCTTACGCGTATAGGGCGTGGTGCTTCGCCCGATAAAGGCCTCAACGGCATGCGTCAGGGCGTCCATGCCCGTCTGCCCCGTAATGGAAGCGGGCAAGCCGCACGTAAACTCGGGGTCGTGGACTGCAAAACGCGGGATGAGCACAAAGTCGTTAATGGGGTATTTGTAGTGCGTCTCGTCATCGGTGATAACCGCCGCGAGCGTGACTTCGCTTCCCGTACCGGCGGTAGTGGGAACCGCAATAAGCAGCGGCAGGAGACGATGAATCCGCAGTAGGCCGCGCATCTTGTTGATGGGCTTGTTTGGCTGCGCAATGCGTGCGCCCACGCCCTTGGCACAGTCCATGGCCGAGCCACCGCCAAAGCCGATAATGGCCTGGCAGGCGCTCTCTCGATACAGGGACGCCGCTTCTTCCACGTTTGAAACCGTGGGGTTTGCACGCGTTTCGGCATAGACCGTAACGCCAATCCCCTGAGCCGTAAGCGCACGCTCGAGTGATGCCGTGAGCCCCAAACGTGCAATACCAGGATCCGTCACGATAAGGACCTTCTGGATCGAGCGCTTTTGAAGCACCGCGGGCACATCCTCGGCATGCTCTAAAATGCGCGGCTCGGTATAGGGCAGGATCGGCAATGCAATGCGAAAAACCGTCTGATATGTTCGGCACCAGGCACGACGGGCTAGATGCATAAAGGAAACTCCTTCATTTGTTGATAGGTCAACATTTGCTCGCCCGATTGTACTCAGCGGCGGTCAAAGACGGCCTGCCAATCGTTAATCAATCAACATCTTCATATCTCAAAATTGTTTTATTAAAAATCATTCCTAATAGGCTTCACATTTGATTGCATTTATGGATAATAGAACTCGTCAAGACGCACGTCCGGAGAGGGCCCTTACGGGACCGGACGAGCGCGCAATCGCCATCGATCGAAAGGATCGAATCATGAAGTTTGTTTGCCCCGTTTGCGGTTATGTGGAAGAGTTCGACGGCGACCAGCTGCCCGAGGATTTTAAGTGCCCCCAGTGCGGCGTTCCCGGTTCTCGTTTCCTGAAGCAGGAGGAGGGCCAGCTCGAGTGGGCCGCCGAGCACGTCGTGGGCGTCGCCAAGATGGAGGGTGTCTCTGAGGACATCGTTGCCGACCTGCGCGCCAACTTTGAGGGCGAGTGCTCCGAGGTCGGTATGTACCTGGCCATGGCTCGCGTCGCTCATCGCGAGGGCTATCCCGAGATCGGCCTGTACTGGGAGAAGGCTGCCCACGAGGAGGCCGAGCACGCTGCCAAGTTCGCTGAGCTCCTGGGCGAGGTCGTGACCGACTCCACCAAGAAGAACCTCGAGATGCGCGTTGAGGCCGAGAACGGCGCCACCGCCGGCAAGACCGATCTTGCCAAGCGCGCCAAGGCCGCTGGTCTCGATGCCATCCACGATACCGTGCACGAGATGGCTCGCGACGAGGCCCGCCACGGCAAGGCTTTCGCCGGCCTGCTCAAGCGCTACTTTGGCTAAGCCAACCGCTTGAGACATAACCTCTAGCTCGATGAGGCCCGGACCGTATTGGTTCGGGCCTTTTTCGTGCCTCACGAACTTGTTAACGCCCTGAAATAGGACCGCCTTCGGCATAGGCTTCTCGTCAAAAACTAAGTGAGTAGACTTTTTGGAACTTGCCGAGCACACCACCCATATTGCTTTATAAAGCCGCAGGTAAATGACTTGTTGCAAAACGGCCTGGTCGCCAAAGTGCCAAAAGTCTACTCACTTAGAACCGCAGCCGTCCACGATTGAGCCGTTTTGTGTCTAACGGGCATCTTCCCGTCGATTACTCCCAATTTTGTCCAGTCAACGAATAGTTCAGACCGGAGTAATGTCTCAGCCCTTTGCTCATCTGAGCTTTTATCACGATATTCAGCATCGAGCATCCTGCATATGGCCTTAACGATCGCGCGGAATCTATCCTCATCGGATATCTGTCTGTGTGTCAGGAGAAGTACATCGTAGCCCATGGCCTGAAGGGCCGTCATGCGGTCAGCGTCACGCAAGCCATCCCCTGCGCGTCCGTGCGAGGCCTTTCCCTGACATTCAATGGCCACCTGTCGCCTGCCGTCCGGCGAAGAAAGAAGTAGGTCGATATATACACGGGACTTTTCCACAATCGCTCGAGCACTTGTGTTTAGCATCACTTCAACATTAAGCTCTATGCCGCAAAAACCTTCGCCTCCCAGGGCTCGCGGCAGTCCAAGCAACAAATACGCCTCGACCTCAAAAGGCGACGCGGCACCCAATGGAACGAGTTGCGATACCGCCATAAATCTATTGCCGCAACGCATCCCGCAAACATCTGAACAAAAACGGTCAAGGTCTCCGCCCAAAACCAAAGCGTCTCGACGCCATAAATTTGAGGCGATGCCGTCCTCGGACGGGCAGCGCACCCAACCGAACGTTGTCGAAATCGCGCCCGAATCAATTGCACGCGAAAGCTCCGCCTCAAGTGCCGCCGGCAGGGCACACACCGCAAACAAGCCACACATCTCCGCCAATACCAAAAGAAGCTGAAGATCCGTCAGATGCCGCGACATGATGAATGTCGTCAGTAGAGGAGATGTAACCAAAAACCCATGCTCCGTTTCCAGCACGGATTCCCTGGGGAGCTCACCAAGAAACAGCCGCTGCCTAATGCTGGCAGGACAAGTCCGTTTGTTTCTCGTCCGAACCAATGTATACAACGGAAAACCGAGCGCGACCGCAGCCGTCGGGTTGCGGGCGAGATCATATCGCTGCCGGTCTTCTTCCGGTCGTGGAAGCGGCGGACACAAAGCGCGGACTTGAGGAGGCAAACGCCAGTACCTAAAAGCCGATATGTCACAAAGTAGATCCTTCATAGGCACAGGAAAACACGAATTTCAACCCAGTCAGTCACGCATTGGCGCGAACGCACCAAAAATGGCGCCGAACGGACTGCAAAGTTTTCAACAGCCCTCCCCAACTGGCCAAAAGCTTGCCAAGAGCTGGACGAAGCCCTGTTGAAAACCCCATTTTTTTCTCATGCAGGAGCTTTGCGCGGCAAGTGAGTAGACTTTTTTGAACATCCCGAGCAGGCCGTTCATCCTGCTTTTCAAAACCGCAGGTAGATAGCTTGTTACAAAACTTCCTGGTCGCCAAAGTGCTAAAAGTCTACTCACTTAGGTTGCAGAGTGCCCCCCATTAGCTGCAATTCCAAGGTAGTTAGCACTTTTGGACTCAGATCGTCATACTGGACAAGAATTTGAGTTGAGTTTTCAGGGACAGATGCGCCATCGGCACACCAATAACAGTCACTGATATCGATAAACGGGATACTCGAGCGCGTGAGGGCCCGTGCAAAAGTGCTTCTGCCCGTTCCACGCTCCGCAACCACGATACAGTAAAGGCCCGCGTCTGCATGCTCGATCGAGACCTCTCCTGCCGGAAATACCTTCCGCACAAGCGCCATCAGGCCATCACGCGCCTCGCGAGCACGAACGCGCACGCGGTTCACATGTCGCTCGTAATCACCCGATTCCAGCAAACGCGCCAAAGCGACCTGGTCAACAGAGCTCACCGACGAGGCGTAGAAACCAAGGTTGCGCCTAAACCGCTCCATTAACTCATCGGGCAACACCATGTACGCCAAACGCAACGCCGATGACAGGCTCTTCGAAAACGTGTTGGTGTAGATGACCGAATGGGCGGCATCAATCGACGCGAGCGCGGGAATCGGCTTCCCGGCAAGGCGAAACTCACAATCAAAGTCATCTTCGATGAGATACCGACCTGGTCGCTCAGCGGCCCAGCTCAGAAGCGCATAGCGACGCGCAATGCTCGTCACAAGACCGGTCGGATACTGATGGGACGGCATCAGGTGAAGGACATCGGTCCCGCTTTTCTGCAGAGTGCTCAAGTCCACGCCCTCATCATCCAACGGGATATGTCGAACTTTGCAGCCCATAGCCTGATAGATACGCGTCAGACGCAAATAGCCCGGATCCTCAACCGCATACACCTTGTCCGCGCCAAGCAACTGAACCAACATGGTATCGAGCAGCTGGGCGCCCGCACCGATAACGATGTTGTTGGGGTCGACATTCATACCCCTTGTCCCGTGCAGATGGTGAGCAATTGCGCGTCGCAGCCGAGCAGTGCCCTGTGCCGGTGCGGGCGAAAAGATTTCGCGCTCGTCTTCGGATGCCAGCGTCGCCCGTAGCGCGCTTTGCCAAAGCCGCGCCGCCTCCAAAGCAGAAGGAGAAAGCGCATCGAATCGCTCGACCTGTCCGTTGACATCATGCACGCTGGGGCCCACAGAGACGGCATCTCGGTCGATGCCCTCCGCAGCCGAAGCCAAAACCGGTGCATCCGGAAGCTCGCAAGCGTAGTAGCCACGACGTGGTATTGAGCAAATATAGCCCTCAGCGAGTAACTGGCTATATGCATTCTCGATGGTAATAACACTGATTCCCAGATGACTGGCAAAGGCGCGCTTAGACGGCAAATGCTCCCCCGCCACAATGCGTCCAGCTACGATATCATCTCGAATTTGCTGGTAAACATACTCATAGAGCGATGCTTCGCCGCGTTTTTCCAAATTGTAGTCAAGCATGAGCCTATCACCTGACCTTATTAAGTCATTCAATCTGGTATTAGTCTGACCTTGTAATTATCTCGAAAACTGAGTATTTTGTCATACCCAGCTCCCCGATAGGATGTTCCGTCAAGCAATGCACATGCCAACCAAGGGAGCAACCATGGCAGAACAGAACAGCAAGGCCGACCGCGTCAAACTCAATCGCGAGCTCGCGCAGATGCTCAAGGGCGGCGTCATCATGGACGTTACCACGCCCGAGCAGGCACGCATCGCCGAGGAGGCAGGCGCCTGCGCCGTCATGGCCCTCGAGCGCATCCCGGCCGACATCCGCGCCGCAGGCGGCGTCTCGCGCATGAGCGACCCCAAGATGATCAAGGGCATCCAAGAGGCCGTCTCCATCCCCGTCATGGCCAAGTGCCGCATCGGTCACATCGTCGAGGCGCAGGTCCTGCAGGCCATCGAGATCGACTACATCGATGAGTCCGAGGTTCTCTCCCCTGCCGATGACGTCTATCACATCGACAAGACCCAGTTTGACGTGCCGTTTGTCTGCGGCGCCCGTGATCTGGGCGAGGCGCTGCGCCGTGTTGCCGAAGGCGCCACGATGATTCGCACCAAGGGTGAGCCGGGTACGGGCGACGTCGTTCAGGCCGTGCGTCACATGCGCAAGATCCAAAAGCAGATCCGTGACGTTGTTGCCCTGCGCAACGACGAGCTCTTTGAGGCAGCCAAGCAACTGCAGGTTCCGGTCGAGCTGGTGCGCGAGGTCCATGCCACGGGTAAGCTTCCCGTCGTGAACTTTGCCGCCGGCGGCGTAGCGACCCCCGCCGACGCCGCGCTGATGATGCAGCTGGGCGCCGAAGGCGTGTTTGTCGGCTCGGGCATCTTTAAGAGCGGCGACCCCGCCAAGCGCGCAGCCGCCATCGTCAAGGCCGTGGCAAACTTCACCGATGCCAAGCTCATTGCCGAGCTTTCAGAGGACCTGGGCGAGGCCATGGTGGGCATCAACGCCGACGAGATCGAGATTATCATGGAAGAGCGCGGGCGCTAGTCCAGCAGAAAGGATCGCACATGAGCGATTATGCAGACCAAACGGTCGCCGTGCTGGCGGTCCAAGGCGCTTTTGCCGAGCACGAGGCGAGGCTGTCCGAGCTGGGCGCACGTTGTATAGAGTTGAGGCAGGCGGCTGATTTGAAGCAGGACTTTGACCGTCTGGTACTTCCCGGCGGCGAGTCTACCGTTCAAGGGAAGCTGCTTGATGAGTTGGGCATGCTCGAGGAGCTTCGTGCCTGTATCGCTGAAAGCATGCCCGTCCTGGGCACCTGCGCCGGCCTGATTCTACTGGCTCACGACCTTGCCGCCCATGACGATAAGGGCACGCCGCGTTTGGCAACCATGGATGTACTTGTCGAGCGCAATGCCTACGGCAGGCAGCTCGGCAGCTTTCGAACCAAGGGGCAAATAGCCGGCATCGACGGTGAAGTGCCGCTGACGTTTATCCGCGCGCCCCGCATCGTCGAGGTCCACGGCGACGCCAAGGCCTTAGCGAAAGTCGACGGTCGTATTGTCGCCGCCCGTCAGGGCAACCAGCTCGGCGTAACCTTCCACCCCGAGCTCGACGACGATACCCGCCTCCACGAACTGTTCCTACAAATGTAGGCATCGAAATCAACAAACGAAACGAGAGTGGATGATCTCCCACTTTGAGCTTGAATGCAGGCTCAAACCGGGAGATCATCCACTCTTGTTCTATGTAGTCGTTTAAGAACGTCCCCAATGACTACAAGGAGTGTCCCAAGCTGCCGGCAGAAAAGGAACGTCCCTAACTGCCGCATCCGGAGCAAGACAACGCCGCAGGCAGAGGACGGACAGCGAGCGGGTCGCATTTGAGGCAAGGTGACGTGAAACGAAAGGGCGCTGACCTTCTGGTCGCGCCCTTGAAGTTGAACGTCAGATTGTCCAAATGCGGCCCGCGCAGCGTCGGCCCGTTACGGCGTTTGGTAAAACGCCGTAACTAAAAACGGTTGCCGCGGAAGCCGCCACCGTTGCGGCCGCCACGGTCGCCGCCGCGACCGCCGCGGTCGTTACCGCGGTTGCCGCCAAAGCCGCCACGGTTGCCACCGCGGTCGCCATAGCCGCCACGGTTGCCGCCAAAGCCGCCGCGACCGCCACGGTCGCCGCCACGGTCACCAAAGCCGCCACGGCCACCGCGATCGCCACCGCGACCGCCACGGTCGCCGCCACGGCCACCGCGATCGTCACGGCCGCCGCGAGGACCGCGGTCCTCGTCCAGGCCCATGGCGACGAGCGGAGCGATAACCTTATCGAGAGCAGCCATCAGCTCGGTGGCCTCCTCGTAAGAAAGCTCGGGCAGGAGCTTCTCCTTCTTGTTGGCAAGCTCGACCAGGCCCTCAGCGGCATCCTCGGCAGCGAAGACGACGATCTTGCGCATATCGCCCTCGGCGTCGTCGATGCGGCCGACCAGATCGGCAGCCTCGGCCTCGGCCATCAGGCCATCGAGCTCACGGAGGCGCATGCCCAGCAGGTCGGACATTTCCTTCTGCTCCATCTTGGGCTTGAGGTCAAGAAGCTTGATGGCGCGCTCGATGTTCGCCATGCGCTCGGCCTTGGCCTCCTCCTCCTTGGAAATAGCAAAGCGACGGCTACGCAGCAGGCGGGCGGCCTTCTGCATCTTATCCATCAGCTCTTCGTCATCGTAATCAGCGGCGGCCTCGACAACCTCGGCCTCCTCCTCGGCGGAAACCTCGTCAGCAGCCTCAACCTCAGCAGCTTCGGTCTCCACGGTCTCGACTGCCTCGACCTCGGCAGCCATGGTCTCGTTCTCGGTCTCGTTCATGATCTCTTCGTTCTCGGACATGAGACTCCTTCTTGGCCCTCTCGGGCATCATCGCCCCATTCGCGGGGCCCGTCGCGCACTCTTTGCGCTTTAAACATTCATGCCTCTCGGCAAAACGTCCATTAGTTTATGGTGTCGCCATCCAATCTAGCTGCAGAATCTATGTGCACACATTAATGCGACATGTGCGACTCGCGACGAGCGTACACCAGCGACGTCGCGAACCCAACCACGGCAATTACAGCCGCCACACGCACGGCAGCTGCAAATCCAATCGCCTGGGCAATGTCGGTCGCAGCGCCAGCGGTGCCGGCAGTCGCCGCAGAACTCGAGAGCAGGCCGATAAACAGCGACGGGCCAAACGATGCGGCAATCATGTTCCACGTGTTGAGCAATGCCGTTCCGTGAGGATGCTCAGCGGCGGGCAGCGTCTCCAAGCCGGCCGTTTGCGAGGGGCTCAGCACCAAACCAACTCCGGCATACACCACAACGGTCAGCGCCACGACGACGCCGATGTTCATGCTTGCCGCCGTCATCGAGATGGTAGTCTGCCCCACGGCAATCAGGGCAAAGCCGACCGGCAGCAGCGGCCATGCGCCACGGGCGTCCATCACGCGTCCGCCCACAATCGAGGTCACGGCGTTGCAGGCGATTGCCGGCAAAATGAGCAAGCCCGCAATAAGTGCGGTCATGCCGTATGCGCCCTCAAAATAGAGCGGCAACAAAACGCTCATCGAGAACGTCGTCATCATCGACACCACCACAAGCAGGCACGCAGGCCAAAAGCGAACGCTCGCCATGGGACGCACGTTAAGCACCGGATGTTCGAGCTTGAGCTGACGGGCGGCAAACAGACCGAGCAGCACAATGGCGGCGAACAGCGCCACGATACCGGCAATCAGATTGGTCGAGAACTCGCCTACGGAATACACAAATGCCGTAATGCCGGCCGCGAGCAAAACAACCGACAGAATATCAAGCGTGGTGTTCGAACGCTCTCCGACATTCTGAACAAGCTTAACGCCCGCCGCTGCGACCGCAATGCCGCCCACCAGCGGCACTACGAACACCGCCCTCCAGCCAAACAACGTGCACATAAGACCGCTGATCACGGGTCCAAACGCCGGCCCCAGCGTAATGCAGGCACCACCCAGGCTCAGATACAGACCGAGCTTCTCACGCGGGGCACAAGACAGCACCACGTTCATCATGAGCGGGAACAAGATGCCCGATCCTGCAGCCTGCAAAATACGGCTTGGCAGCAAAACGCTAAACGACGGAGCGACCAGGCACAGAACTTCGCCGGCGACCATGCATCCGCATGCGAAAAACAGCAGCTTGCGCGTCGAGAAACGGCCGGACAGGAAGGCCATGATGGCCGTAAAGATCGACGTCACGATCATGTAGCCCGAAACGAGCCACTGCGCCGTGGTGGCACTCACCGAAAAGGCCGCCATAATGTCGTGCAACGCCACGTTAATGATGTTCTCGTTAAACGCGGCAACAAAGGCTGCAATATACATTACGACGAGAATTGCCACAGTGGCCGATGGCGGTGCTTGAACTTGTTGCTGAGATTTGCTCCCCATGCATTTCCTTCCTCTTGGAACGACAGTCGCATCGCCCCAGAGGAACAGTCCAGGGCGAAAATGAGCCCTAGACTTACGCCAGACGCCGTACACGACGAGTCTGGCAACATGGTCCAACGTCGAAAGATTGTAACGCGGACGCACAGCTTTCCTTCCGCGCTATTATTAAAAGTCCACGAAAGCATGAGACATGAGGAGCCCGCCATGATTAAACCCATCATGAAATCCGAGTTCTTTTTGCGCCTGCCTTCCGAAGACGCGGGGCCCGACGATGCCGCGACCGGGCAGGATCTCCTGGATACGCTCCACGAGCATGAGCACGAGTGCGTGGGCCTCGCCGCCAACATGATCGGCGTGCGCAAACGCATCATCTGCGTAAAAGACGGCAACAAGACGCTCCTGATGTACAACCCTCAAATTCTTGAGCAGGTCAATGCCTATCAGACGAGCGAAGGATGCCTCTCGCTGATCGGCGAGCGTCCCTGTACCCGCTATCGTCGCATTAAGGTTGAGTATTTGGACGAGGACTTCGTCCACCGCATCAAAAACTTCTCGGGCTACACCGCCGAGATCATCCAGCACGAAATCGACCACTGCAACGGCGTCGTGATCTAGTTCCGCCGTTCTACCGAACGGCGGACCACTTGACGCTGCGCGAGCCGCATTCACGCCAATCTGACGTTCAATTTCGAGGGCGCGACCAGAAGGTCAGCGCCCTCTCATTTCACGTCACCTTGGCGCAAATGCGGCTCGCTCGCTGTCGTATGTCTATCCTGCGACGCCTCGATTCTTGCGGCGGCAGATACCTAATCCCCTACGCTTGGCGGTAATGATCGAAGAAGTCGGCGAGGTCTTCGAGCGACTCTTTGAGCACTTCCATGCGCGGCAGGTACACGATGCGGAAGTGATCGGGCTCGGCCCAGTTAAAGCCGCCGCCGCGCGTGATCAGAATCTTCTTCTCGTGCAGCAGGTCGAGGGCAAACTGCTCGTCATCGGTGATGTTGAACTTCTTAACATCCATCTTGGGGAAGATATAGAACGCCGCGCGCGGCTTGACCACCGAGATGCCATCGATCTTGTTGAGTGCCTCATACACAAAGTTGCGCTGCTCGTAGACACGACCGCCGGGACGGATGTAGTCGTTGACCGACTGATGGCCACCGAGCGCCGTCTGGACGATCGACTGGGCCGGCACGTTGGAGCACAGGCGCATGTTAGAGAGCATGTTGATACCCATAATGAAGTCGCTCATGCAGCGCTGGTTGCCCGAAAGCACCATCCAGCCAATACGATAGCCCGCGATCATGTGCGACTTGGAAAGGCCGCTAAAGGTAACGCAGGGCAGATCGGGAGCGAGCGAGGCAATCGAGACGTGCTCGTAGCCGTCCATGCACAGACGGTCGTAGATCTCATCGGCAAAGATCATCAGCTGATGCCTGCGCGCAACCTCGACGATGCCCTCGAGCACCTCGCGCGGGTAGACCGAGCCCGTGGGGTTGTTGGGGTTGATGATGACGAGGGCCTTGGTCGCGCTCGTGATCTTGGACTCCATATCCTCCAGGTCGGGATACCAATCCGCCTGCTCATCGCATAGATAGTGCACGGGATGACCGCCGGCGAGGGTTGCGCACGCCGTCCAGAGCGGATAGTCGGGGCTGGGGATCAGGATCTCATCGCCGTTGTCGAGCAGCGCGTTCATCGAAAGCTGAATGAGTTCGGACACGCCGTTGCCCGTGTAGATATGCTCCATCTGAACATTGGGCAGGCCCTTGATCTGCGAATACTGCATGATCGCCTTGCGCGCAGAGAACAGGCCGCGCGAGTTGGAATAGCCTTCGCAGTCGGGCAGCTGCTGGCGCATGTCCTTGATAACCTCGTCGGGCGTGCGAAAACCGAAGGGCGCCGGGTTGCCGATATTGAGCTTGAGGATGCGCTCGCCCTCGTCCTCCATACGGGCAGCCTCGTCGACGACGGGACCGCGCACGTCATACAGGACGTTATCGAGCTTGGTGGATTTAGAAAAAGTACGCATGGTGGTGCTCCTTGGAATTTGAGCTGAGGGACTAGGTTCGGATTTGGCAACGTTATGGGACGAGGACGTCTCGACTTGATCGGCGTCACTGGCGAGCAGCCAGGAAACATCGACCTCCAAAATACGGGCGAGCAGCTCAGCCACGTCGCGCCGCGGGATCGTCTTGCCGCTCACATATTGGCTCATCTGACTCTTGCCGAGTTTTTTGCCGAGCATCTCCGATGCGCGGATTACGTCCGACTGGCGAACGTCGCGATCGGACATAGTCTGTCGCAGGCGATCGCTAAACGTCTCTTGGGCCACAGGAACCTCCTTGCTGGCAAAGTTCAATTTATAGAACACGAATTGAACCTGAGTTCAATTTAGGCAGCAGTATAGCGCGGCACATTATCCGAAAGTTCAATTTCACAAGAAAATGTACCGAGCCTCGAGAATTGTCCCAAAGTAGACAACAGGTACGCGCTTTTAGAGGTATTCGAGGAAACGGGCGGCAGCAAGCGAAACGTCAGCCGTGCGATATATCGCATTGATCTGCCGATGGGGATGCCCCTCGAGTGGGCGCACGGCAACATCGAACTGACAGCGGCGCAAGATGAGCGCCGGAAGAATGCTCACGCCCAGACCGTCCTCGACCATGGCCATAATCGCATAATCATCCCAGGTCGACAGCTTAGAGCGTACCGCCAGGCCCGCGCGGCGAAACAGCGGCGTAATCTCGTCGTCGCTACCGCGTTCCAGCAGAATAAACTGCTCGTTGGCCAAATCGGCAAGGGAAACGACCTCCGCGGTGGCAAGCGAGGAGTCCGCTGGCACCACGGCCATCAGCTCGTCTTGCACCAACGGCCGCGACGCCATGCCGGCGCCGCGTGGTTCGCGCGGAATAAAGCCCAGGTCGCAGCAACCTTCCGCCACCCATTGCTCAATCTCGGAGTAATCACCCATCAGCAGCTCGTAATCGACGTCCGGGTGATCGGCGCGAAAGTGCGCAATCACCGGCGGCAGCACGTGGGTCGCCACGCTCGAAAACGTACCGATGCATATTTTGCCGCGCATGAGCCCACGCATCTCATCCACCCGTCGCTGCAAACGAACGAATTCCTCGCATAACGCCTCGACCGCCGGCATGACTTGCCGCCCGTCGGCAGAAAGTACTACGCCCTCGCGGCTTCTATCGAGCACTTTAAAGCCCCAGTCGGCCTCAAGATCGGCCACCATACGGCTCACGCCCGACTGCGAATAGCTCAGCCGCTCGGCGGCGCGCGTAAAGCTTCCGGCGCGCACGGTCTCCAGCAGCACCTGCATCTTTTGAACATTCGTTTCCACGGCACCCCTCCACCCATGCATGAGCTTTTGTCATGTTATCTATGCATTATATTCGCTTTTCTTCTATAGCCAGTTCACCCATAGTGAACATGCACGGATATAGAGGGGATGTCAGCGCATGAACAACGGACTGCTTACGTACTTAGCAGCATTGCTATTGTTTGGCTCCAACGGCATCATCGCCGCTGCCATCGCGCTGCCGAGCTCCGATATCGTGCTACTACGCACGTTTTTGGGCGCACTCTCGCTTGTCACCATCCTCGTCATCACCCAACGCCATAAGCTGCAGGCGCCATCTCGCCCCCGCGAAGCCGTAGCCCTCCTCCTCTCGGGAGCCGCGCTGGGCGCCAGCTGGATTTTTCTGTTCCGCGCCTACCAGACGATCGGCGTCGGCGTATCCTCGCTGCTGTACTACTGCGGCCCCATCATTGTCATGGCGCTCTCCCCGCTCATCTTTGGCGAAAAGCTGACCGGCGGCAAAATCGCCGGCTTTATCGCCGTCGCTTGCGGTGCTTTTCTCATTGCAGCGCAAGGTCTAGGCGGCAATATGCCCATTGCTGGTATCGCCTGCGGAATCGCCTCGGCATTTTGCTATGCGCTGATGGTCATCGCCAGCAAGGGTGCGCCACACATCGAAGGCCTTGAGAACTCCGCGCTCCAGGTGAGCGCAGCCTTTGTGACCGCGCTGGTCCTCACGCTCATCACGCAGGGCGCCCCCTCATTCCTGTCCGCCGGCGTCGCCGCCAATATTGATTGGCGCGCCGTCGTCATGCTCGGCGTCGTCAACACCGGCATCGGTTGCCTGCTCTACTTTAGCGCTGTCGCCAAGCTGCCCGTCCAGACCGTCGCGGTCGTCGGCTACCTCGAGCCGCTTTCGGCGGTCGTGTTCTCGGCCGTCCTTTTGGGCGAAGCCATAACACCGGTCCGTCTGATGGGCGCCGCGCTTATCATCGGCGGCGCGATCTTTTGCGAACTCGCCGGCAAACGCGCAAACGCCAAAGCCGGTATCGCTCAAGCAGCACGTGCTTAATAGCCCCCGCTTTGAAATGCTGCCTGCGTATATGAATAATCCCCATCTGGGGATTATTGTCTAAAGCTAACCAATGTGCCAAACTGCTCTTGTATGTATAAAGACGGCATAAAGGTTATCTGTCCTAGATAGATAACCGGATGTCCAAGGGAGTCCACGTGGCACAAAACGAACTGGAGGCAAGCCCCCAAGACCAGCGTGGTCAAGGCGGGCACGGAGCCATTCCCCTCTCCGCTGGCATGTTGCTCGTAACGCTCGGCGTCGTCTATGGCGACATCGGCACGAGCCCCATGTACACCATGAAATCAATCGTCGCCAACAACGGCGGCATCGGCACCGTCAGCGAGGACATGATCTTGGGCGCGCTTTCGCTCGTCATCTGGACCATGACGCTCGTGACCACGGTCAAGTACGTGGTTATCGCCATGAAGGCCGACAACCACAACGAAGGCGGCATCTTTGCCCTGTTTAGCCTGGTGCGCAAGGTGGCACCGTGGCTGATTCTCCCCGCCATGATCGGCGGCGCGGCGCTGCTCGCCGACGGCATCCTCACCCCTGCGGTCACGGTTACCACGGCCATCGAGGGCTTGCGCACTATCGAGTGGGGCCATGCGCTTTTGGGTGACGGCCAGACCAACGTCATCATCATCACCATCATCATTATCTGCGGCCTGTTTGCCATGCAGCGCGCCGGCACCTCGTCGATCGGCAAGTTGTTCGGCCCGCTTATGACGCTATGGTTCCTATTCCTGGCTGGCGCCGGCCTGTTCAACATGCTCGGCAACCTGTCCATCCTGCGCGCGCTCAACCCCATTCGCGGCATCATGTTCCTATTCTCGCCCATCAACCACTCGGGCATCATGGTGCTCGGCTTCGTCTTTCTGTCGACGACCGGCGCCGAGGCGCTCTACTCGGACATGGGCCACGTGGGCAAGGCAAACATCTATGCATCCTGGCCGTTTGTTAAGGCGGCCCTTATCCTCAACTATCTGGGTCAGGGAGCTTGGCTGCTCGCCAATAACTCCAACCCCCAGATGCTCGCGATGGATATCGTCAACCCGTTCTACATGATGCTTCCCGAGCCCCTGCGCCCCTTTGCCATCGTGCTTTCGGCCGTAGCGGCCATCATCGCCTCGCAGGCGCTCATCACCGGCTCGTTCTCGCTGGTATCCGAGGCAACCCGTCTCAATCTCATGCCGCACCTGCGCATCCACTACCCCAGCGACACCAAGGGCCAGCTCTATATTCCGCTCGTCAACAACATCATGTGGGTCGGCTGTATCTTCATCGTGCTGCTGTTCCAGAACTCCGAGCGCATGGAGAGCGCCTACGGCCTCGCCATCACCGTGACCATGCTCATGACCACGACGCTTTTGACGAGCTACATCGCCGGCATCCTCAAGCACAAACTGGGTGCCTGCGTCTTCGCCCTGCTCTTTGGCGCCATTGAGCTGTGCTTCTTTGCCTCGTGCCTCACCATGTTCTTTGACGGCGGCTATGTCATGATCTTCTTGGCCGCGCTGCTGTTTGGCCTTATGTACGTGTGGCGCCGCGGCACCGCCATCGAGCGCACGCAGACCATCCTGCTGCCCGTCTCCAAGTACATTGACCAGCTCGACCGCCTGCGCAACGACGAGACCTATCCCGTGCTTGCCGACAACCTGGTGTTCCTCACCAACAGCCCCGACCCGCTCACGCTCGACCGCGATGTGCTCTATTCCATCTTGGATAAGCATCCCAAGCGCGCCAAGGCATACTGGTTCATCAACGTGTACGTTACCGATGAGCCCTATACGCACGAGTATTCCGTCGAGACCTTTGGCACGGACTTCCTGTTCCGCGTGCGCCTGGACCTGGGCTTTAAGGTCAACCAGCGCATCAATGCCTACCTGCGCCAGATCGTTGGCGACCTGATGGCATCGGGTGAGCTGCCGCCGCAGCATCACACCTACTCCATCTACGAGACACGCGGCAACGTGGGCGACTTCCGTTTTTGCATGCTGCGCAAGATGCTCGCCCCCGAAACGGACATCAACCGCAACGACCACCGCGTGATGGCCATCAAGTACGCCGTCCGCCGCGCCTGCGGAAGCCCGGCACGCTGGTACGGTCTAGAGAACTCGGCCATCATCATCGAGTACGTGCCCCTCTTTGCCCGCATGCGTCCGGCAGTCAAACTCGTACGCACCCAAGTGCCGCTCGAAGTTCAGATCGAGGAAGCCGAGGAAATGGAAGTCGATATCTTCTCGGACGACTTGGTCAACGGCAACGAGGCCGGTAGGGACATGAACGTCGATCCCACCGAGCTGCTCGAGAGCGTCGCCGATACGCCCGAACAGCAACAGCTCGACGGCCTCGAGAGCGAACAACTCAACGACGTCAACTTCTAGCGACGTCACAAATCAACGACAGCGGCCCTGCACCTCGCGAGAGATGCAGGGCCGCTTTGCATTGCAGTAAAGCTATCGGCTACGAACGACGCGGCTCGGGAACCACGAGCCTATCGGGACTCGCGCCCTCGGCATCTGTCAGGCTCACGTAGCGAATCGACGGATCCTCATACATCGCGTAGTAATAATTGCCCGTGCGCGCGCTAAAGCATCCGGTGTAGATAGTCTTCTCGAACTTGCCATCGCCCATCCTGGACGCCCCCTCAATCATTACCACGCCTTCGAGCGAGCGGAACATACGGACGACGTTTTCGGTCTCGCTCTCCTTTTGCGGGTAATTGGCATTGAGGTACGCCGCCTTTACAAAACGGCTCGGTGAATAGCAGTCACCCGGAATACCGCGCATGCCGGCACCCGCGCCATAGGGCTTGAGCTCGGCGCCACGCCATGTCGCCGTCTGCGGAAAATCGCTTGTGGCAGTGATATAGGTGCGCAGGTTTTCCATGTGCCACGGGAAGGTCGGCTGGTTGGCAAGGGTGTCGACCGGATCGTCGTATACATGCAGGCCGTCAGCCATCATCTCGACCACGATGCTGCGCTGGCTGTCGCCGATAATCCAATGGAGCAGCGACACGCCCAGCCCCTCTCCGGCAGATTTGGCGACAATCACCGTGTCGCGCAGCGCGGCCTCGACCTCATCGACCGTCGAGAACGTCGCTGCCACCCACAGGGGAAACTCATAGGCCGCGATATTGGTCTTTCCATCAACCGGGCCCTCGGCATACTCGGCATAGCCGGGAAAGTTGAGCCCCGCCACAGCCAGACCCGCATCGTTACCGCAATCGAAAAACATGGGATAGTTCTTGTAATCGATGCACATACCGATCACCGCGTGTGCCGCTGTCGCGTCGTCGATAAACGAATACGGAATGTGGAACCCGCGCGGCATTACGCGAACCTGTTGGCCGTAGTCAAAGCTCCAGTCGAGGTTGCGGCCCAGATACATGTGACCAGAATTATCGGTAAATCGAATGCTCGTACACATAGCGCCTCCCAGCTTTACGTTCCTGCTAAGGTTATTGTCTCCAAACAAAAAGGCGCTAAACACAAAAGCCCGGGCATGACAACAATGTCACGCCCGGGCTCAAAGACCGCAAATTCGGTCCCCAATTGAACCGCTCTAGACGAGTTTGCCTAAGCAGTGATCAATCATGTGTTGAATCATTTGAGCCTCGAAGCCCACAAAGTCCTGTTTGCGCTCGCGCATCTTGCCGTCGACGATCACGTCATAAGCGACCTTGCACTTGATATAGCGCGTGGACTTGGTGACCTCCTCGTGCGTCAGGCAGCTCTCCTCCATCTTGCTGGCGCCCAGGCCAAACACCAGACGGGGGTTGTAGAGCACGTGGGGCTCGCCGGCGTCGTCCAGATAGACGCAGACCTTCTTGGTAACGCCAATCTGGTTAGCGGCAAGGCAGCCGGCATCGTCGAGCGACTTGATGGTATCGATCAGGTCCTGTGCGACCGACTCGTCCTCGACAGTCGCAACCTCGCAACGCTGGGACAGGATAGCCTCGTCGTGGCAGAGCTCTTTAATCATACGTTCCTCCATAGGGGTCGTTGTAACTGCTTAAGTATACGGTACCCACACATTTTCATACGGAAAATACCGCACGTCCGCTACAAAGCGCCGAACATCAACATGTGAGAACAGCAAGGTTGTAAAGGCGATATAGTAAATGAGTTCGTGTCAATCGGCCTAAACTCGGGGCCGAACAAGGAAAGGGTATGCATGGACGAACTATTTCACGTCAGTGAGCGCAAGTCCACAATCGGGACCGAACTTCGCGCTGGACTGACAACATTCCTGGCGATGGCCTACATCATCGCCGTCAACCCTGCGGTGCTCTCGGGCGCCGGCATCGATGCGGGAGCGCTCGCCTGCGCCACCTGCCTGGGCGCCGGCATCATGACCATCTGCATGGGCATCTTCGCAAACCGCCCGCTCGCCTGCGCGTCGGGTTTGGGCATCAACGCCATGATCGCGGGCATCGCCACCACCATGTGCGGCGGCGACTGGCACGTGGCCATGAGCGTTATCTTCCTCGAAGGTATCGTCATCTTGCTGCTCGTCCTGTGCGGCCTGCGCGAGGCCATCATGGACGCCATCCCCGTGGTCCTGCGCCACGCCATCTCGGTTGGCTTGGGCCTGTTCATCGCCATGATCGGCCTGTGCGACGCCGGCATCATCACTGCTGGCTCCGGTACGCTCGTCGGCCTGGGCGACATCGCCTCCCCCACCTTTATCGTCGGCATCATCTCCATCGTCGTGACGGTTGCCCTGGCTTCCCGCAACGTGCCGGGCTCGCTGCTCATCGGTATCATCGTCGCCGTTATCGCCGGTATCCCGCTGGGCGTCACCCATGCGCCCGAGGGCCTTATCGCACCGCTCGACTTCTCGACCTTTGGCGCCCCGTTTGCCAGCACCGCTGATGGCAACATGGCCATCGTGAAGGTTCTGACCGACCCGATGCTGCTCGTCGTTGCCTTCTCGCTGCTCATGAGCGACTTCTTTGACACCATGGGCACCGCGATGGCTGTCGCCAAGCAGGGCGAGTTCTTGACCGAGGACGGCAATGTCGAGGACATCCGCCCCATCCTGGTCGTCGACTCCGTGGCCGCTGCTGCCGGTGGCTTTATGGGCGTCTCCTCCATCACCACCTTCGTCGAGTCCACCTCTGGCGCTGCCGACGGTGGCCGCACGGGCCTCACCTCCGTCACCACCGGCGTGCTGTTCATTCTCGCCGCGTTCTTCTCCCCCATCGTCACCATCGTTTCCAGCGCCGCCACCTGTGGTGCTCTGGTCTACGTCGGCTACCTCATGATGAGCGAGGCCTCCGAGATCGACTGGTCCGACGTGTCGCAGGGTTTCCCGGCGTTCATGATTGTCGCCGGCGTGCCCTTCACCTACTCCATCTCTGCCGGCATTGGCCTGGGCTTTATCGCCTACGTGATCGTCGCGCTCTTTAAGGGCGAGGCCTCCAAGATCAAGCCGCTCATGTGGATCGCAGCCCTTGCCTTCCTCGTCTACTTCTTTGTAGCGTAACGGCAAAGCTGCCAAAGCAGAACGCCAAAGCGCGGAGTCGCATCGAGCGGCTCCGCGCTTTTCCTTTAAGCCCAGGCAACGCACGGACGCGCGATATATTGCTTCCCAAGTTTTGGACATTTTGCCCTCCAAACGGCACTACCGCCGGCTACATCCTGCAGATATGCTGGGCGTAATCGCATAGGCCCTATGAGGATGGGAGTAACCATGGCCGCCTTGTTCACGACCCCCAAGCGCAATGACAAAACCTCTGGAGCCCATTTTGTCGAGCCCGACGTGCGCCGTCGCACGCTGCTCGCACACGGAAGCTGGCGTCGCGTGACGCGCCGCATCGTCTGCGGCCTGACCTGCGCGCTCACGGTGAGCTCGTTGCTCATGCCGAGTGTCTCGCTCGCGGCGGAGTGGGTCTACGTCGACGGCGCCCAGTACAACGCCGGCACCGCAGCGGGCGACGCCGCCGGCACTTGGAGCTGGGACGGCGCCGACGACATGAAGCTCAACAACTATAACGGCGGCAAGATCAGGGCCGATGGCAAGCTCAACATAAGCTACTCAGGGAGCAACACCGTTACCAATGACAGCGGCTGGGGCATCTTGGTTGAGGATGGCAATGCCGAGAACGCCGAGCTCAACATCCAAGGCGACGCATCCAGCACGCTCAACGTGACATCTAATTACGACGCCATCTCCTCCAATAGAGACATTAACATCGACGGAGCTGGCACCGTCAACGCCACGAGTACCGAGGCTGACGCCATCGGTGCCGTGGGCGATCTCACCATCAAGGGCTCGGGCAACGTCAACGCCACGGGCAAATCGGATGGCATCAGGGCGGACGGCAACATCACGATTGACAACAGCGGAGCCGTCACCGCCAAGGCTACCGAGGATCAGGGAATCGTTGCCGGGAGAAACCTCACCATCAAGGGCGGCGGCACGGTAGAGGCAAGCCCTATCAAGGACGTGGCGATTCGGGCTGACGGCAACATCGACATCTCGGGCGGCAGCCAGGTCAAGGCGAACTCCGAGGGAGATCTTGCCGTCGACACTGAGGGTAGTCTCGCGGTCACGAACGCCTCCCTTGACGCAAGCGGTGTTGAATATGGTGTCTATGCCTACAAGGGCGTTACGCTCGATCACGCGACCGTGACGGTCCGTACCAGCGCGAGCGGCGGCCAGGCCATCGCCCTCATCACTGACGGGGACGACATCGTCATCAAGAATGGTTCCATCGTGGACGCGTTCGCGGAAGGCAAATTCTCGGTTGCAATCTCAACCAGAAACCACCAGCCAAACGTCGCTGGCGGCCACATCTACATCAGCGACTCCGTTGTTAAGGCTATAGCCCGCTATGTCGAGACCGGTGGCGATGGCCCCGATCACTACAGCAACGACCAAAGCGGCGGGGTCATCCCTGAGCCTAGGGGTCTGAACATCGGTATCTTCGCCCAGACCTACGAGGGCATCACGCCCGCGAGTATCTCGATCGTCCGCAGCAAGCTCACGGCCGAGGGAGACACGGCGGCAATCTTCGCTCTTGCCATAAGCGAAGATGGCAAGGCGATCGGCACCATCAAGATCGAAGGCGCTCCCATCCAGACGCCCGCAGGCGGCAAGATCATTAACTATCACTACGAAGAAGAGTACGGCCCCAGCATCTCCTACGAGGCAGGTCAAACCATCGGCACGGGTGACGCCACGATCGACTCCCCCTATGACGCCGCTGTCGCCAAGAGCACGGTCATCGTGCCTCCCGAGGAGACAAAACCCGAGGAGAAGCCCGGCGAGACCAAGCCCGAGGGTTCCAAGTCCGAAGGCACGAAGACGACCAAGACCGTTGCAGTTGCAGCCACGGGAGCCAAGACCACCGGCAAGCTCGCGGCAACCGGCGACGCCTCGAACGCAGCCATCGTGGCAGCCGCCCTTGCAGGAACAGCCGCCATCGCCGCGGGCGCCGTGGTGAGCCGCAAGCGCTCGTAAACACTTTTTCGCACGGGACGGGTGGATCGCGGCCCTTGCCTTCCTCGTCTACTTCTTCGTAGCGTAAGGGCAAGGCTGCAAAAGCTGAACAATAAAGCGCGGAGTCGCCATGCGGCCCCGCGCTTTTCTTTTAGCGCCGGTCCCTGCGCCGGCGTGCGGCCTATTTCTCCCCCATTCTGGCCATTTTGCCCTCCAAACGGCACTACCGCCGGCTACATCCTGCAGATATGCTGGGCGTAATCGCATAGGCCCTATGAGGATGGGAGTAACCATGGCCGCCTTGTTCACGACCCCCAAGCGCAATGACACTACCGCCGGAACCCATGTTGCCGAACCCGACGTTCGCCGTCGCATAGGACTCGCGCACGGCAGCTGGCGCCGCGTGACGCGCCGCATCGTTGCGGGCGCCGTGTGCGCTCTCACGGTGAGCTCGCTGCTCATGCCGAGCGTCTCGCTCGCAGCGGAATGGGTCAAGGTCGGCGGCAACAAGTACAACACCGCGGCGAGCGACGAGACCGGCACCTGGTCGTGGGACGGCGCCGACGACTTGAAGCTCAACAACTATAACGGCGGCGAGATCCAGGCCGCAGGCAAGCTCAACGTGAATTACTCGGGAAACAACATCGTCACTGCCGACTGGATCGAAGGCATCAAGGCTTCTCATGGCAAGAATGAGAACGCCGAGCTCAATATCCAAGGCGACGCGGGCAGCACGCTCAGCGTGACATCTACTGAGGACGCTATCCTCTCCACGGGTAATATCAACATCGACGGAGCCGGATCCGTCAACGCCACGAGCGCTGGGTTTGATGCCATCGACGCCGAGGGCGATCTCGCTATCAAAGGTTCGGGCAACGTCAACGCCACGGGCGTATCGGATGGCATCAGGGCAAACGGCAATATCACGATTGACGACAGCGGAGCCGTCACCGCCAGGGCCACCAAGGACAAGGGTATTGGAGCCGACAAGAACCTCACCATCAAGGGTGGCGGGACGGTCGAGGCAAGCTCCGAGAAAGACGCTGCCGTCGAGGCCAAGGGCAGCCTCGCAGCCACAAACGCCTCCCTCAACGTAAACGGTGTTGAATATGGCGTCTATGCCCACAAGGGCATCACCCTCGATCATGCAAACGTGACGGTCCGTGCAAGTAAAGGCAGATACGGTGGCGCCAACGCCCTCTTCACCTACCAGGACGACATCGTCGTCAAGAACGGCTCCACCGTGGACGCGTTTGCGGAAGGCGAGGTTTCGGCTGCATTCTCCACCAGAAACGATCGACCCAACGAGAAGGGCGGCCACATCTACATCAGCGACTCCGTTGTCAAGGCCATAGCCCGCTATGTCGAGAACGGCGACGGCCCCATCCCCTACAGCGAAAACCAAGATGGCGAGACGAGGCGCGAACCCCAAGGCGAGAACATCGGCATCATCGCCCAGACCAGCGAGGGCGTCACACCCGCAGTCATCTCGATCATCCGCAGCAAGGTAACGGCCGAAGGAGATACAGCGGCAATCTTTGCCCGTGCCATGAGCGCTGACGGCAAGACAATCGGCACCATCAAGATTGAGAACGCCGCCATCCAGACGCCCGAAGGCGGCAAGGTCATTGACTATCGCAAGCTCCGTGACGGCATCTACGAGGCAGGCCAAGCCATCGGCACGGGCGACGCCACGGTCGACTCCCTCTATATCAAAGCAGTCGCCAAAAGTACGACCACCGCACCTCCCGAGGTAGCCAAGCCGGAAGACCCCAAGCCCGACGAGACCAAGCCCGCAGAAAGCAAGCCCGCGGAGTCCAAGCAGAACCCCAAGCCTGAGGGCTCAAAGCCGACCAAGGCCGTTGCGGCTTCAACCACGAAAGCCAAGACTACCGGCGTGCTCGCGGCAACCGGCGACGCCTCGAGCGCAGCCATCGTGGCAGCCGCCCTTGCGGGAACAGCCGCCATCGCCGTAGGCGCCGTGGTGAGCCGCAAGCGCTCATAAACGCCTTTGGCCTTTAACGCGCGAGACGGCACCCACAGAAGCGCTAGCCCGCACACCGTTTAGCAACGCCACCGCCGAGCTCCCCTCCGGCGGTGGCGTTTTCCCGTTCGCGCTCGCGCGGCGCGCATGCGATTGTTCTTAATGCAGCCCAACCTGTATGTGCCAGCGTGCGACAATTGGGGCTGCCGATATCACAACACTGAGAGAAGCCCGTCATGGAAGCGCATCAAAAGCAGATAACCGTTTATTCGAATCATACGGAAAGTGCGCCTGTCATCTACCTTCCTGTGGTCGTGGGCGACGGCAGCGAGGTTTATAAGTGTTGCCGAGAGCTCGACTGTCCGCCATTCGCCCTCGTCACCATTGGCGGGCTCGATTGGAATCGCGAGCTGAGCCCCTGGGCATGCGACGGGACCGTACGCGATGCCGAGCCTTTCGGCGGCCAAGCTGCCGATTTTCTTGATGAGCTGCTGAATCAGATAATCCCCCAGGTCGAGTCGTCGCTTCCTCAGCCGCCCACCTGGCGCGGCATTGCCGGTTACTCGCTCGCGGGCCTCTTCGCACTCTGGTCCCTCTGGCAAACCGACGCCTTTGACCGCGCCGCGAGCGCATCGGGGTCGCTATGGTTTCCCGACTTTGTCGACCGTGCTAGCACGGCCCCTTTTGCCGGCAGCCCACAAGCCGTCTATCTGTCACTCGGCAAAAAGGAAACCAAGACGCCCAACCGCATGATGCGGCATGTACTCGACGACACACGCGCGATGGAAGCGTTACTCGTCGAGCGCGGCATTCCAACAACGCTGGAGCTCAACCCCGGCAATCACTTTGCCCAAACCGACTTGCGCATGGCCCGCGGCATCCACTGGATACTGACGCATTAAAAATGGTGCCCACGCGCATATACGCATGGGCACCATATCTTGTTTTAGCTGAACGCAGCTGCTACTCAGCAGCCTCCTCAAGCTCGGAGACATCAAACTCAAAGTCGTTACCGGGCAGAATCGCGTTGAGCACGATGCCAACCAGCGAGCCCACGGCAATGCCGGACAGTGAAATGGTCACGCCGCCCAGCTCCAACACGATGGCACCGGCGGTGCTATAGGCAATGCCGAGCGAAAGCACGAGTACCAGAGCGGCCACCAGCACATTGCGGTTGTTCTGGAAATCGACCTGGTTCTCGATGAGGTTGCGCACGCCTACGGCACTGATCATGCCGTAGAGTACGAGCGACACGCCGCCGATAACGCATGGCTGCATGGCGGCGATCACGGCAGCGAACTTGGGGCAGAACGAAAGCACGATGGCGCAGCACGCGGCAATGCGAATCACGCGCGGGTCGAACACGCGCGTCAGGGCGAGCACACCGGTGTTCTCGCCATACGTGGTGTTGGCCGGAGCGCCAAAGAGCGAAGCCAGAATCGTGGCAAGACCGTCGCCGAGCAGCGTGCGATGCAGACCGGGGTCGGCAATGTAGTTGCGCTCGCAGGTGGAGCCAATAGCAGAGATATCGCCGATATGCTCGATCATGGTCGCAAAGGCCAGCGGCATGATGGTGATGATGGCCGTCGTGGCAAGACCGCTATCGAACTGCGGTCCAAAGAGCGCAAACACGGTGTTGTCCCACACGATGGGCAAACCAACCCAGGGAGCGGCCGCGACGCCCGAAAAATCGACCTCGCCCAGCGCAGTCGCAACGGCATAGCTCACCACAACGCCCAGCAAAATCGGCACAATCTTGACCATGCCGCGGCCCCAGATGTTGCAGATCACGATAACGGCAACGGCAATAACAGCCACAAACCAGTTGGTCTGGCAGTTGGCAATAGCGGAGCTCGCCAGAATCAAGCCGATGGAAATGACGATAGGGCCAGTCACCACCGGCGGGAAGAAGCGCATAACGCGCTTGGCGCCAAACGCGCGGAAGAGCGCCGCCAGCACCGGATAGAGCAGACCGGCGCAGGCTACGCCCAGGCAGGCGTAGGGCAAAAGCTCAGTCTCGCGGTTGGGCGCGATTGCGGCATAACCGGCAATAAAGGCAAACGATTAGCCCAAAAATGCCGGCACCTTACCGCGCGACAAGAAGTGGAACAGCAGCGTACCCAAGCCGGCAAACAAAAGCGTCGCCGAAACCGAGAGACCGGTGAGCACGGGCACCAGCACGGTGGCGCCAAACATGGCAAACAGGTGCTGCAGACCGAGCAGGAACATGCGCGGGCGGCCAAGCGACGATGCATCGTAGATGGCATCGGTGACGGCGGGCGTCGAGGATTGGGACATGGATGTCCTTTCGAATGGAAGGGCAATCGGGCATATCGGATAACCTGCCCGAACGATACGATCTGAACCATTGTACGCGATACGCCATGTCTCGCACGCGCCGTCACCTGCGAACGTTACCGCTATTTCCAAACGCGCTTGGCAACGCGCTTGACCAGCGCGATCTTTGCCCATTGCTCGTCCTCGGTCAGCTTGTTGCCAATCTCGCAGCTGGCAAAGCCGCACTGGGGCGACAGATACAGATTCTCGAGCGGCACGTACTTTGCGGCCTCGCGGATGCGCTCGACGATAATATCCTCGTTCTCGAGCTCTGCCGCCTTGGTGGTCACCAGGCCCAACACGACCTTCTTGCCCGGGGCAACGTACTTGAGCGGCTCAAAACCGCCGGCGCGCGGCGTGTCGAACTCCAGATAGAACGCATCGACATTCTCATGCGCAAACAGGTACGGCGCGATGGGATCGTAACCGCCCTCAAAGGCATAGGTAGAGTGGTAGTTACCACGGCACACGTGCGTGTTAATGACCAGGTCGTCGGGCTTGCCCTCGATGGCGGCGTTGTTGAGCGCCACGCCCAGCTCACTCACCTTTTGCAGATCAACCGGGCTCATTCCGGTCTTGGACACAAAGTCGGTATCGCAATAGATGCCCCAGGTGCAGTCATCAAACTGGATGTTGCGGCAGCCTGCAGCGTACAGGTCGGCGATCACCGTGCGATAAGCGGCTGCAATGGCGTCGGCAAGCTCCTCATCGGTCTTATAGACAGCGCGCAGGCTCTCCTGCTGGCCGTCGCAGCGATCGAGCGTGACCTCAGAGAACGTCTGGATCGGCGCCGGAATGGTTTGACGTGCGACCTGACCCTCCCCCTCAAGCGCCTTGACAAACTTAAAGTGCTCGACGAATGGGTGGTTCTCGCCGCTAATGGGACCGGTTACCACGGCGGTATCGGCCGTGGTCTCCTCGTCGTGGAACATATAGCCCGTACGCGAGGTACGGCGTTCAATGCCGTTGAGCCCCCACATAAAGTCGAGGTGCCAGTAACTGCGGCGAAACTCGCCATCGGTGATGACCTGCAGACCGGCGGCCTTCTGCTTTGCCACCAAATCGCGAATGGCATCGTCCTCGACGGCCTTAAGCCCCTCGGCATCAAGCGTGCCTGCCGCATAGGCAGCGCGGGCGTCCTTTACGGCCTGCGGACGAAGAAAGCTGCCGACGATATCGGCGCGAAACGGCGCGTTCGGTTGAATTGAAGTGCTCATAGATATCTCCCTTTGCATTGGTTGCTTTACTGGGACAGAGTATGAGCGCTCATATGGACATCGTAAAATATACGTTTATATCAGTTTGATATAGACGTTTCCTATATCAGTCTGGACTGCCATAAAGAGATTTGACCCGCGCGGAGCACAGCAGCCTAGATATGCTGGCGAATCGCGTCGATATAGGCCTGCCCGTAGCGCGTAAGTGTCGTGTTCTTGCGCGTGATGATGCCAATCTCCATGTACTCGTCTACATCAAGCGGAATCGAGATGATGCCGGGACCGTTAAGCTCATGGCTGATCACACCCGAACACACCGTGTAGCCGTTGAGGCCCATGGCCAGGTTGAACAGTGTCGCACGGTCGCGCACGCGGATATTCTTGCGGCGCTCAAACGTCGAGGTCAGTTCCTCGGAATAGTAAAACGAGTTGTAGCTGCCCTGCTCGTAGGACAGGAAGGGATAGTCCTCCAGGTCCTCGAGCGTCACGCTGGAGCGGCCCGCCAGCGGATGGTCGGCACACACAAAGACGTGTGGCGTGGCGCAGAATAGTCCTTCGAACACGAGCTCGTTGGCCGCCAGCATGCGCTCGATAACCTCGCGATTGTGCTCGGATAAGTACAGGATGCCCAGTTCGCTCTTCATATGCGCGACGTCCTCGATAATCTCGTGAGTCTGCTCCTCGCGCAGGGTAAAGTCGTAGCGCGCGGCATCGAACTCACGGATCACATCGACAAACGCATTAACGGCAAAGGAATAATGCTGACAGCTCACACTAAAGTGCGGCACCTGCTCGGACGCGCCCTTGTACTTGCCCTCGAGCAGGTCGGCCTGGTCGAGCACCTGGCGCGCGTAGCCCAAGAAGGTCTCGCCTTCCTCGGACACAATGACGCCCTTGTTGGTGCGCTCAAAGATGTGCACGCCCATCTCGTTTTCGAGATCGCGGATTGATGCGGTAATCGAAGGCTGCGACACAAAGAGCCGGCGCGAGGCCTCGGTGATGCTGCCGCATTCGGCAACTTTGACGACATACCTGAGCTGCTGAAGCTTCATGGCTTTCTCCCTAGACGTTCGTGACGTCGAAACCCGTCGCATCCATCTGACGCATAAACGGCGGCATCTCCCCCGTCGCGGCGCAGGCGGCAATCTGATGCAGAGCCCCGGCAACCGCATCGTCTGCCGCAGCGCCGATATGCCAGCGCGCGGCAGCCGTGACGGCCTCGTTGGCATTGGCGACTGCAACGGAGTTGGGAACGGCATCGATCATGGGCAGATCGTTATCGGAATCGCCAAATACGGCCACCTCATCGGTCGTCAGGTCCAAAGCGCGCGCCAGCTCCAGTGCAGCGCAGCCCTTGTCCCAACCGGCCGGAAGGATGTCAAGCAGGCGCACTCGATTGTTGGGAAACACAAGCGAGAGTTCCGGCACCTCAGCGGCAACGCGCTCGCGTAGCTCCACGAGCTCCTCACGTGAACGGGCACTCCAAATATTCGCCTTAAACACCGGCGCATCATCGACGACGGGACGGCACGGGGCCTCTTCGCCCTTGAGCCACGCGTTGCCGCCCGACTCCATGGCGCGGCGTACGCGCTCGGGATCGCTCGTCACGCAGTAGGCATCGTTATTCCAAAAGTCATCACCCAGGCTGTAGACCTTCAGATACGTATCGTCGGTCTCCTGCTCCAAGTAGTCAGCCAAACGCATAAGGGCGGCGTTGTCGGTCGCGCGCGAAGCGACCGCCTGACCGTCGACAAACATTACCTGGCCGTTGCAGAACGCGCCGGTCGAGAAGCACTCGACGCAATTGCGGAACATCCAGCCCATCGCGGACGGCTGGCGACCCGAAACCGGGCCAAAGTGCAGACCCGCCGCCTGCATGGCATGAATGCCCTCGATGGCGTAGTCGCTGGCGCCGTCATGCCCGGCTGGAATCAGCGTATCGTCCATATCGGTCAGCACAAGTTTAATCATAAGGCCCCCATTCGTATCGGTCCTACCTATTGTAACGACCTGCCAAAATAAACCTGTCCCTTTTTGGCAGGTGCGCTAGTATAGGGAACAACAGATTCGATGCGGGAGTGCCGGCGGTGCAAACCACAAGGCTGAGAGGGCATGGGGCCCAATCCTTTGAACCTGTCAGTTAATGCTGGCGTAGGGAGCATGCCGCCTTTACAGGGGCGCTGTCTATGCACAGCGCCCCTTTTCTATGCCAAGGAGGCATGTGCAGTGATTGATTCGGAACAGCTTAAGCAAAATGTGGTCAAGGCCGTGGAGGAGATTCGCGCCACCAATCCGATGGCCGGCTCCATCACCAACACGGTGACGATCGACTTTGTCGCCAATGCTCAGCTCGCCGTGGGCGGTTCGGCCGCCATGGTCTATCTGCCCGACGAGGGCGAGGCGCTCGTTGCCGGCGGCGGCGCCATCTATCTCAACATGGGCACGCTCTTCCCCATCTACGAGCAGACGATTCCCCGCGCGGCCAAGGCGGCACACGACGCCGGCAAGCCCTGGGTGCTCGATCCGGTGGGCCTGGGCATCGGTAGCCTGCGAACCCAGCTGGTAAACGAGCTCAAGCAGTACAAGCCTGCCATCGTGCGCGGCAACGCCTCCGAGATCATCGCACTCGCCGGCCTGTGGGGTCTTGAGGGCGAGGCAGCTGATCTGAGCCGCGTGCGCGGTGTCGATACCACCGACACGGTCGACGCCGCCCGCGATGCCGCTGTGGCGCTCGCCCGCTACACCGGCGGAGCCGTAGTGGTCTCGGGCGAAGTCGACCTGATTACCGACGGCACGACGGTGGCCAAGTCCCACGGCGGCAGTCCGCTCATGTCCAAGATCACCGGCTGCGGCTGCTCGCAGGGTGGCGTGCTGGCTGTGTACGCCTGCGCTGCCGATCCGTTTACGGCAGCCATCTGCGGCACCGCCGTCTACAACGTTGCCGGCACGCGTGCCGCCGCTGTCGCCGATGCCCCGGCAAGCTTTAAGGTCGCCTTTATCGACGAGCTCTACCGCGCGACCGCCCAGGATATTGCCGATAACCAACTCGAGCTCGAGGAGGCATAAGCCATGTCCGAGCCCGCAACCAATGCCGGCATGAACACACTCGTCGCCATGGCCATCGCCCCGTGCGGCACCGGCGATGAACTGTCCGCCGAGGTCGCCGAGGTCGTGCGCGTCATTCGCGAGAGCGGCCTTCCCAACCACACCACCTCGATGTTCACCGAGATCGAGGGCGACTGGGACGAGGTCATGCAGGTCGTGCGCGACGCAACCTTTGTGTTGGCGAGCAAGGGCATCCGCACCGAAGTCGTGCTCAAAGCCGATATTCGACCCGGATTTACCGACAACATGACCGGCAAGCTCGAGCGCATGGAAGCACAGATCAAAAAGCAGGAGGAAGCACGATGAGCATCCGCGACAACCTTGATATCTCGGCCTATCTGGTACTCGGCCCCGAAAACACGCTGGGGCGTCCCGTGAGCGATGTGGTGGCCCAGGCGCTCGACGCAGGCTTTACCTGCATCCAGGTGCGCTCCAAGGTGGCAAGCGCCCGCGAGATCATCGCGCTGACCGGCGACGCCGCGCAGGCAATCGCACAGGCCGGCAAGACCGGTCAGGTCGCCCTGCTGATCGACGACCGCCTGGACTGCGTACTCGCCGCACGCGAGCAGGGCATTGCTGTCGACGGCGTGCACGTCGGTCAGAGCGATATTCCCGTCGAGGTCTGCCGCAAACTTTTGGGCCCCGATGCCATCGTGGGCCTTTCAGCCCGTTGCGAGGAGATGCTCGAGTACGTCAAGACCGCCGACATGAGCCTGGTCGACTACCTGGGCATCGGCCCGCTCCACGAGACCGAGACCAAGCGCGACTGCGGACGCGCAGCAGATGGCTCCATCATCACCAAAAGTTTTGAGGATCTGGCCGCACTCCACGCGGCAAGCCCCGTGCCCATCGTGGTGGGCGGCGGCGTCAAGACGGCCGACCTGCCACAGCTTAAGGCCACCGGCGTCGACGGCTTCTTTGTGGTGAGCGCCGTCTGCAGTGCCGACGACCCCTGCGCCGCGGCCAAGGAGCTTGTCGACACCTGGCAGCAGGCGTAAGTCTAAGCCGAGCAGCTGATCCGCAGCCTCATATCTTCAGCAATGGAAAGCGCATCCCAGTTTGGACCTCCATTCCGGGATGCGCTTTCCGCCGAGTCCACGGCAGTTTGCCCTACCCCGCCAGATACGCTTCCAACGCCGGCAAAGTCGCCTCCGCATCGTGGCGGCCGACCTGGTAGATGCGCTCGAGCTCATCCGGTTCGCGGCACAGCGACGGCACCTTCACCGATTCGCTCGGCCGCACCACAAAGATTTCGCCGGCAGCCTCGCGACGCGCCAGGTCATCGAGCGTGGCATTGTAGACCTCATGCCGATGCTCAAGCGCTGCGACAAACTCCGGGTAGTGACGGAACACGCGCCGCAGCATGGGCATCACACTGTTGGGCTGCTTCACAAAGCCCGCCGGCTGTGTGAGCACCACGATATTGCGGTCATACCCCTGCGCAAACAACCAAGCGCTGGGAATGGAATCAGCCACGCCGCCATCCAGGTACTTACGGCCCTCAATGGCAACAGGACGCGTCGCCACAGGAATCGCCGACGATGCCCGGATCCACTCGATATCCCTCTCGTCGCCATAGGGCAGGTCGTGGTAGACGGCCTTGCCCGTCTCGATATCGGTACACACGCACGTAAACCGCATGGGGCAGGCACGATATGTCTCCAGGTCGATGGGATCGCGCTCAATGGGCACCTCGTGATAGGCAAAATCGGCATTGAACATGTCGCCGGTTCGCAACCAGCTTGTCACGCTTGCATAGCGCTTGTCGGCACAATAGGCCTTGTTGTAGCGAATGGCGCGCCCGATCTGCCGCGATTTAAAGTTATAGCCAAACGCCGCGCCCGCCGAGACACCCACCATATGGTCGCAGGTCAAACCGTGCTCCATCCAAACGTCGAGCACGCCTGCCGTATACATACCGCGGTAGCCGCCTCCCTCGAGCGCGAGCCCCACCGTGCGCGTCGTATCCGGCTGTGCCATGCGACCATCTCCGTTCCTGCGTTTTAAAACGGGACAAGTATACCCGTCAACATATATCGTCTCAGTCGCATTTTTATCGGACATCGCATCGTCGCGCTGCCGTTTGTCGAATAATGGCCGCCCACAGCATGTGCACCCATATATAATTGTGTACTGTTGTTTATACTACGCAGTAGTTATCAACAGCGAACATTAGCCGGTAAAGTAGCCCAACAACGCAGCAAGGCGGGGCCTGGATACACGCAAAGCGCCGGACAACAACGCGTGTGCACAACGAGCTCGCCCGACGCAATCCGCCCGACCTCAGAAAGCCGCTTACGACATGGATACTGTCAGCAATTACACCGAAACGCTCGAAAAGACCGTTCGCGACCTTCTCGAGCGTCAGGATGATCTGATTAGGACCGCCTTTACCGACCAGCTTACCGGACTTGGCAACCGCGGCGGCTTTGCTCACTCCTTAGAGGAAATCTGGGAGCAGGAACTGCCCGTGACCATGGCGTTTATCGACATCGATAACCTTAAGCACTGCAACGACATCTTTGGGCATGACGAGGGCAACCGCTATATCTTGCAGGTAAGCCTCTATCTCAAGCTGTATATGAAGGTGGACGAGGCGGCGTTTCGCATAGGCGGCGACGAGTTTGCCATCCTGTCTACGGTTGCGACCGAGGACGACCTCGCCGAACGTCTGGAACACTGCCGAACGGTCCTGCTCAAAAACAACGATTCCGAGATGCCCCACTCGTTTAGCTACGGGGTGTCACATGCCGACCCCGCCCTGGGCGAGGCCCCCAATCGCATGACGCTCGATGCCGACCATCGCATGTACGACTACAAGCTACGTCATGCCGTACACCTTGATCGGCGCAATATCTCGCAAGTCCACACCGACGACTTCGAAATAAGCGATCGCATTTTCGACGCCTTTTCGATGCTCAACGAAGGCCGTTATTTCTTTATCGAGAACTTGGATAAACATCGCACCCTTTGGTCACAAAACGCTTTGCGCGATCTCGGACTTCCTTCGGAGCACATAGACAACTGTCGCGATTGCTGGAAAACGCGCGTCCATCCCGATGACCTTGAGGCTTTTACCGACGACATCGACCAAGTCTATAACGGCTCCAAGCACCATCGAGTCATGCAGTATCGTGTACGCAACGCCACAGGCGACTACGTGCTCTGCCGTGCTCGCGGTTTTCGCATCGATGGGGACGAAAACGAGCCCTCGCTCTATGTCGGCGAACTCGTCAATCATTCCCTTGCCGAGACCGTCGACGCCGCCACGGGGCTTGGAACGCAACGTATGCTGGTCAACGCTATCGATGCCTGTCGCCGTGACCACTGCAAAACAGGACTCATCGCCGTGCGCGTTCGCGGCACGGCGAAGCTCAACGAGCTCTATGGAGCCGAGGCGGTCGACAGCATGCTTGCCGAATACGCAGGCCGTATGCTGTCGATCACCCGCGGTAGGAGTCGCGTCTTCCGTTCACGAAGTGTCCAGTTCGTCGTGCTCAGCAACGCTTTGGACCACGGGGCATTTGAACTCCTGATCCATCGTCTAAAAGAGACCATTTTTGCCCCCGTTCAGATCGCGGGCGACACCATCACTCCCGTTTGCATTGTCACCCCGGTCTTTTACGAGCGCCTGGACTACCAAACATCTGCTGTTTTGTGCGAACTCGACCGTCGCCTTCGCACAGCTGGCGGGCTTGTCCCCAACGACAGCCTCCCTATACCCGAGGTCGAGCGCAAAAGCGCAATCGCCGAACGCATCGATACGCTCACCGGCCTCTACCGACCCAGCGAGTTTATGCGCCGTGCCAATGCCTTCATCAAGGCAAGGCGCGACGGCGCTTGGTGTATCGCCACCGTCGACATGGGCCACATGCGCCTATTTAACGAATGGTATGGGCAGGCCGAAGGCGACCGCATGCTTGCCGATGTGGGCACGGTGCTCAAGGATATCGAGAACGCCGACATGGGCGTCGCGGGATACTGGGGGCAAGACGACTTTTGTCTGCTCATACCCTTTGAGCACGATTTCGTTCACCGAGTCTATGCGCGCGTGCGCGAGGCTGTAGCCAAGCACGACGACGGCGTAGGCTTTTGGCCGTCCATGGGCGTATGCCCCATCGACGCTAGCGAGGAAATCACCATCGATGCCCAGGCCAAGGCCATGTTTACCAATCGACGCGCCAAAAACGACTTTAAGGAGCGCATTGCCATTTTCCGCCCCGAGGAATATGAGCATGGGGTTGCGTTCCACCACACGCTAACCGAGTTCCAGTATGCGCTCTCAAACGGCCGCATCACTTACTACCTGCAGCCCCAGGTCGATATGGAAACCGGCGAGATCATTGGCGCCGAGGCGCTCACACGCTGGATTGACAAGGATGGCTCCCTCATTTCACCTGCAACCTTTATCCCCGCTCTCGAGGAAAGCGGCTTTGTAGTAACGCTCGACAAATATGTTTGGCAGGGCGTTGCCACATGGCTTCGCGAGCGTCTCGATCGCGGTCTTCGCGTGGTTCCGATCTCCCTCAACGTGTCGCGCGTGGACATTCTTGCCTGCGACGTTGCCGAACATATGGGGGCGCTCGCCGCCCAATACAACCTACCACCCGAGCTCATGCGTATCGAGATCACCGAGACCGCCTATACCGGAGAGTACGAGGCCGTGGATAAGCTGACCGCAGATCTGCACACCCGCGGCTTCTCGACCTATATGGACGATTTTGGCACCGGCCAGTCCACGCTCGCTATGCTCAAGAACGTGAATGTTGACGTCATCAAGCTCGACCGCACCTTTGTGCCCACCGACCGTGATCAAGGCCGCAGCGCGCAGATCGTGTCATCGATGCTCGAGATGGCGCAGTCGCTCCATCTGCCCGTTGTAATCGAAGGCGTCGAGACAGATGAGCAGGCAAACATGCTACGCCACATGGGCGCCCGCTACGCTCAGGGCTTCCTCTACTACCGCCCCATGCCGGCGAAGGATTTTGAGGCATTGCTCGATGGTGGCAATAACGACTGATACGCTCGCGCGCAAAACGCCACCGTCGAAGGGGGCATTTGTCTCCATTAGCTAACTTATATCCCCAATCCAAGCCGAATTGGGGATATGATACAAACCACTGTTCCGCCCAAGGAGGTTATCCATCATGAACGAGTCGTATCGCATGGGCGAGCAATCGATTATTGTCTATCTTCAGCGACTTGAGAATGGCGTCTCGACCGCCGAACTCGATGTTGCCGCGCTGCCCGCTGGGCTACGCGCCGTTGGTGAGCAACTGCAAAAGACGCATGCCATCCTGCAACAAGAGCGCCAGCTGCTTGAGTGCAACGCCTATATCGATTCGCTCACCAATTTGGGCAACCGCGGCGGACTCGACCGTCACGTCGAGCAGCTCTGGCGCAAAGGCGACCCCTTCACCTGCGCCTATATTGATATCGACCATCTCAAGCATTGTAATGATAGGTTTGGCCACGCCGAAGGCAATCGCTATATTCTGAGCATCTGCCGCACGCTCTCCGAAACCATGGAGCACGATGAGATGCTGTTCCGTATCGGTGGAGACGAGTTTGTGCTTATCTCGCTCTTTGCAAACGAGACTGAACTCGAGCAGCGCTTGGAGCAGGTACGTACCGGGCTGATCGAGGCGAGCTCAGGTGGCAAGGCGCCCATGATCGCCAGCTTTAGCTTTGGCTGCTCGCGCGTCGATCCGCTTGCAGGCGATTCGCGTCGCCAGATGACAATGGATGCCGATCGCAAGATGTATCGCTATAAGCTTATGCATCGTGTGCAGCAACCGAAAGACAATGACGTGCCGCAACGCCCAATCGTCGATCAGCTTCCCTGCAACGACCGGGTGTTCCAAGCGATCTCCATGAGCTCCGAGACGCGCTATCCGTTCATCCTTAACCTCGATACTGGAGAATCGCAATGGTCGGTTAACGCCGTGCGCGATTTTGACCTGCCTTCCCAGCACCCTTTTAACTCGGTCGATATGTGGCTTGCCCGCGTCCACCCCGAGGACCGCAACAACGTACGCGCCGAGCTCGACATGGTGATAAACGGCACGTGGCACTTCCACTACATGCAGTACCGCGTGATGGATGCCACCGGAGCGTACGCACTTTGCGACTGCACGGGCTACCGCTTGGACGGCACCGATACCGAGCCTAACATGTACGTGGGCATTATCATCAACCGAAGCCTAGCGGATACGACCGATTCCGTGACCGGTCTGGGCGATATTCACGCCCTGGTCAACGCCATTGGCGAAATGCGCCGCGTGGCGCGCAGGGCCGGTTTGATCGCCATTAAAATCGACGATATCGCTCAGGTCAATGCCCGCTTTGGCTTTGATGCGGGCGACCGCGTTTTGGCAGAAAGCGCCGCCTGCCTCATGGAATGCTCGCGCGGCAAGGGTCGCCTGTTCCGCTCGACGGGGCCGACGTTCGCGGCGCTTTTCGACGACTTTGATCCCGAAGAGACCGACGCGATCGCAGAAGAAATCGAGCGGTTCCTGGGTTCTCCCGTGCTCATCGGCTCGCTTGAATATCAGCCACCCATTCGTGTGGCCACGCTCCATCTGGACGCTGTCGATCGACAGCCCGTTTCCATTTTGAACGAGCTCAAAGCGTTGCTTAAAGAGGCACCACAAGTACCGGGCACCAAGCTGGACTAGCGTTGTGGGGCGCGATGTGAAACACAAGCCGTTTCATATCGCGCCCCACGCCATCTGCCCTCTCGTGCGATAATCCTCCGCAGAAGTCACCGACAGCAGAGGGAGTTTGTGATGAAGGTTCTTTTGGTCAATGGCAGCCCCAAGGCAAACGGCAACACCGCCCGCGCACTCGCCGAGGTCGCCGAGCAGCTCAATGCCGAAGGCATTGATACCGAGGTGTTTCAGCTGGGCGCCAAGCCCATTCGCGATTGCATCGGTTGCGGCCAGTGTGGCAAACTTGGCGGTCGCTGCACCTTTGACGATGACATGGTGAACGAGCTCATCGCTGCCGCCGAGCAGGCCGATGGCTTCGTCTTTGGCTCGCCCGTCTACTATGCGCACCCCAGCGGACGCATCCTTTCGGCCCTCGATCGCGCCTTCTATGCAGGCGGACATGCCTTTGAGCACAAACCCGGCGCCGCGGTCGCCGTCGCCCGTCGCGGCGGCACGTCGACCACCTTCGACGTGCTCAACAAGTACTTCACCATTAAGCAGATGCCCGTAGTTGCTTCCACCTACTGGAACAACGTGTTTGGCCGCGTGCCCGGCGACGCCAATGGGGACGCCGAGGGCCTTGCCACCATGCGAAACATCGGCAAAAACATGGCCTGGCTCCTGCGCTGCATCGAGGCAGGACAGGCCGCCGGCATCAACGCGCCCGAAGCAGATCGCGCAACGACCAACTTCATTCGATAGAGCGGCGGAACATACTATGAACGTGCAAATCTTCGGCACCAAGAAGTCCTTTGATACCAAGAAGGCCCAGCGCTATTTTAAGGAGCGTCGCATTAAGGTGCAGTTTATTGACCTTAAGGAAAAGGAGATGAGCAAAGGCGAGCTCACGAGCGTGATGCAGGCGGTCGGCGGCATCGACAAGCTGCTCAACCCCAAGGCCAAGGACGAGGAGACGCTCGCGCTCATCCAGCACCTCACCCCTAGCCAGCGCTTCGACAAGCTGCTCGAGAACCAGCAGGTCTTGGCCGAGCCCATCGTGCGCAACGGCAAAAAGGCCACCGTCGGTTATTGCCCCGATGTATGGGGAGCCTGGGAGTAGCCTGTGTTATTTGCCGGCGCGTGGGTATAAGAGCGAGCGTTTGGCATAAGATTTAATTGTAAGCCATATCTAACAAAGGAGGGCACATGCCCAACAAACCCGTGAAGATCATCATGCTTACCGGATACCTCGGTGCCGGCAAGACCACGCTGCTCAACCACATCCTCGCTAACGACGGCGGTATCCGCGCCGCCGTGATCGTCAACGATATCGGCGAGATCAACGTCGACGCCAGCCTCATCGCCGACGGCGGCCTTTCCGAGACCGACGACCTCATCCCGCTCACTAACGGCTGCATCTGCTGCACGCTTTCGGACGACCTTGCCAACCAGCTGCAGGGCATCGCCGATTCGGGCGACTTCGATTACATCATCATCGAGGCCTCGGGCATTTGCGAGCCTATCCCCATCGCCTACACCATCTCGAGCTTCTGCGACGAGGCCAAGGTGGGCGGTCAGCCCAAGCTTGCACTCGACAACATCGTGGCTGTGGTCGATTGCGCCCGCATGTACGACGAGTTCAACGGCGGCCGCGACCTGCTGGCCGAGGATATCGACGAGGACGACATCGAGAGCCTGCTCATCCAGCAGATCGAGTTCTGCTCCACGCTGATTCTCAACAAGACCGATACCGTAAGCCCTGAGCAAATCGCCGAGCTCAAGGCTATCGTGCGCAGCCTGCAGAAGGACGCCGTGATCGTCGAGGCCCAAAACGGCGAGGTCCCCATGGAGGAGCTGCTCGATACCGACCGCTTCGACTTTATGCGCGCCTACAACTCCGCCGCTTGGATCGAGGCCATGGAGCATCCCGAGGAGCACGACGACCCCGAGGTGCTCGAGTACGACATCGAGACCTTTGTGTACTCGCGCCGCAAGCCGTTTGACCTGCAGAAGTTCACCGATTTTGTTGAGCAGGAGTGGCCCGACGAGGTCATTCGCGTCAAGGGTCCGCTGTGGCAGACCGGCAATCCGGACATGTGCTACATGTTTGAGCAGGCCGGCCACCAGATGCGCCTGATGGAGAACGGTCTGTTTGTCGATTCTGCGCCCGAGGGTGAGAAGCAGAAGATTATCGACGAGAACCCCGAGATCATGCAAATTTGGGACGACGAGACAGGCGACCGCATGACGAGCCTGTGCATCATCGGCCGTCACATGGACAAGGATGCGCTCATCGCCTCCCTCGATGCCTGCCTGACCGACTGGCACCGCGCCTAGGTTTATCCAAGCGGGCATTTTTCCGCCTACGTAACCGCCAAACCACCACGAAGGTGCCCTTCGTGGTGGTTTTTCGTTCTGAGCCAAGGAGATTCATGTTCAACATTGTGCTGTATGCGCCCGAGATTCCGGCCAATACGGGCAATATCGGCCGTACCTGTGTGGTCACCGGCGCCCATCTGCATCTGGTGGAGCCGCTGGGCTTTTCGCTCGATGACAAGACGGTACGTCGCGCCGGCCTGGGCTACTGGCAAAATTTGGACGTGACGACCTATGCCGGCTGGGAGGATTTCCTTACGCGCAACGACCTCTCCCCCGCCGATGGTCGCCTGCATCTGCTGACCAAAAAGGCACGCCGCACCTATGCGCAGAGTGCCTACCGCGATGGCGACTACTTGGTCTTTGGCAGCGAGAGCTCGGGCATTCCCGAGGAGCTACTCGCTGCAGCGCCCACGTGCTGCGAGCGCATCCCGATGTTGCGCGATTGCAACTCACTCGATAACGCCGAGGCCTGGGAAGCCCACGAGGAATCGCTGGGACATACCGAGGACAGCCACGAAGCCATCCTTCAACAGGACATCTGCGGCAACTTCGTCAATCCGGACGACTACCGCATCAGTGCACTCAACCTCTCCAACAGCGCCGCCATCGTCCTCTACGAGGCCCTACGCCAAACAGGCTTCGCCAACATGTGACAAAGGGACAGTCCCTTTGTCACATTGCCTATAGGTAGCGACCGGTAATGCTCTTGGAGCAAGCTGCGATATCCGCCGGCGTTCCGGCGCAGACGATTTGCCCGCCCGCGTCGCCACCGCCCGGGCCCATGTCGATCACGTAATCGGCATTGCGGATAAGGTCGAGATCGTGTTCGATCACGATAACCGTGGCGCCCTTGGCAACGAGGCCGTCGAACACACTCAGCAACACCTGAACATCGAGCGGATGCAAGCCAATCGTGGGCTCATCGAACACGAATACGGCATCGTCCTGCACGCGGCCCATCTCGCTCGCAAGCTTAAGACGCTGCGCCTCGCCGCCCGAAAGCGCCGGTGTGGGCTCACCGAGCGTGAGATAGCCCAAGCCAAGGTCGTGCAAGGTCTGCAAGCGCGCCTGAACCTTCTTGAGTCCTACCGTGGCGTCGATAGCCTCGTCCACATTCATGTCCATGAGCTGCGGCAACGTAAGCAAGCTCCCGTCCTTGCCCTCACGATGGATACGCGAAGCCGTGTCCGCATAACGCGAACCGCGACATGCCGGGCAGACGATCTCGACGTCGGGCAAAAACTGCACATCGAGCGATATCGAGCCCGTGCCATCGCACGTAGGGCAGCGCAAGGCGCCGGTGTTGTAGCTAAAGGCACCCGCCTTGTAGCCGGCTGCCTTGGCCTCGGGCGTACGGGCGAAGGCGCGACGCAGCTCGTCATGGATGTCGGCATAAGTCGCCACCGTCGAGCGCACGTTGGCGCCGATAGGCGTAGCGTCAATCAGATTTGCGCGGGCAATACCCTCGGCATCGACCCAACGCACGTGTCTTGGCAGACGCTCGCCAGCTGCCTGTGCCTTAAGTGCCGGGATGAGTGTCTCGAGCACCAACGTCGTCTTGCCCGAGCCCGAAACGCCCGTCACCGCGACGAGACGGCCGCGCGGGATATCGACTTCGAGCGGTTTTACGGTATGAATGGCATCGGTTGCCATACGGATATGTCCCTGGTCGAACATTTCCTCGTCAGTCACCTGCGGACGCATGCGCTTGGACTCTGCGCGCAAAAACGGGGCGATGCGGCTGCCCCGCGATTGTTCGACCTCGTCCACCGTACCTGCAGCGATCACGTTACCGCCACCTGCTCCGGCAACGGGGCCCATCTCGACCAGATAGTCAGCTTCCGCCAGTACGCGCGTATCGTGGTCGACAACAACCACGGTGTTGCCGTCGCCTACCAGGTCGCGCATCACGCCAACCAGGCCGTCGACATTTGCCGGATGCAAGCCGATCGAGGGCTCGTCCAGCACATAAAGCACGCCCGTCGATCGATTGCGTACCACGCGGGCGAGCTGCACACGCTGGCGCTCACCCGTGGAGAGCGTGGCACCGGCGCGGTCGAGTGAAAGGTAATCGAGACCCAGGTCGACCAGACGACGAGCCGTGCTCAAAAACGAATCGCAGATATCCGTCGCCATGGGCTGCATCTCGGCCGGCAAGGATGCGGGCACCCCGCGCACCCACTCAATCGCCTCGCCCAGCGTCATGGCCGCGGCCTGCGCCAGATTGATACCGCGCACCTGGGGCTGGTGCGCGGCCTCGGAGAGACGCGTGCCACCACAGTCACGGCATGGCCCCTCGCGCAAAAAGCGTGCAACGCGTTTGAGGCCCTTATCGTCCTTAACCTTGGCAAGCGCATTCTCAACGGTATAGACGGCGTTGTAATAGGTAAAGTCGAGCGGCGTGGCGCCCTCGCCGTTTTTGGGAACGTAGAGAATGTGCTTTTTAACCGCCGGACCATGGAACACGATGTCGCGCTCTAGAGGCGTGAGCTGGTTAAACGGCACGTCGGTGCGCACGCCCATCTCACCGGCAACTTGCTTCATCAGGTCCCACATGAGCGTGCCCCAAGGAAGCACCGCGCCTTCGTTGATGGTCTTGGACTCATCGGGCACCAGACTCGCCTCGTCCACCTCGCGCATGACACCGGTGCCGCCGCAGGTAGGGCACGCACCACCACTATTGAAAGCCAAATCCTCGGCGCTCGGCGCGTAGAACTCGCGACCACATGCGGAGCACGTGAGCGACAGGCCAGCGGCAACGTTAAGGCTCGGCTCCACGCGCGCCCCGCAGTGCGGGCACACGTGATGGGCGCAACGGCTAAAGAGCAGACGCAGGCTATTGTTGAGCTCGGTCATGGTGCCAAAGGTCGAGCGCACACCTGGCACGCTGGGGCGTTGATGCAACGCGAGCGCCGCCGGCACATGCAGTACCTCGTCTACCTGGGCATGCTCAGCCTGCGTCAGGCGACGACGAGTATAGGTGCTGAGCGCCTCCAGGTAACGACGCGAGCCCTCGGCATAGAGGACGCCCAACGCCAGCGAACTCTTGCCCGAGCCCGACACGCCGGCAATACCCACGAGCTTTCCCAGCGGGATATCGATATCGATGTCCTTGAGGTTGTGGACACGCGCGCCACGCACCTCGATAGCCTGCGGGCTCATCTTCTGTTCCGTCACCTTTATCACCCTACTCGTGCCATAAAATGCGGTCGCGGATATACTCGCCCAGCATGGGCACGGTAAACCGGACGAGGCCGTATCCGGCAGCCTCGATGACGCGCTCGCGAATCAGGCTTGCGCGATATTTACTCGCCCAGCTCTGGGTACGATCACAGCGCTCAATGATATCCGCCATGCGCGTCGGTTTACCCTCATCAGCAGCCATAGCCTCGATAAAGAGGCGTTGCGGACTGCGCAGCCCGTAATACAGGGGCGCGTCAACCGCTTCGTAGAACTCGGAGACGGCATCCGCATGACCATCCTCGACATCGCGCTCTTCAATGACCTGCGAGCCACGCCGGACAGCAGACCGCCACATGTAATAGCCCACCAGCTGAACCATGTAGGGATGCCCCATGCTCTTGCGCGCCGCAAGGTCCGCCGTCTCCGCGTCAACGTAAAGACCAGCGTCTTTGACCGTCCGGACATATGAATCGCGCACCTTGGGCAAAGATATCGCCCCCAGCGTACGCTGCTGGGCACGCCGCAAAAACGTCACGCTCGGCTCTTCGAGCAGGTCGTCAACCATACTAGGTAAGCCGGCGAACACCAGCGCAAGACCGCGCTGGTCGCTATCGGGCAAGCCCGTGGCATCCTGGTCTCCGAGCACCTGCTGATAGAGAACGGCAAGAGCCGCCAGTTCCTCGATAGACGCCGATTGCGCCTCGTCAATCGCAAACAGGATGCCCTTGCCTGGACCGAGCTTCTTAAGGCGCTTGTTGACCAGCCCTCGCAACGTCTCGCCCTTTGCCCGCGCCGCCTCGACCGACATCCGACCAAACGACGGACCGAACTCCATTGACGTCACAACGGGTTTATTCGAGCGAAGCGCGTCGGCCAAGCGGTCGCATAAGCCAAGCGAAGCGGAATCGGAGACAACCGCCCATCCGCGCTCGCTGGCCAGACGTTGCAGCTCCCGCAGGAGAACCGTCTTGCCGCAGCCGCGGTTTCCCGTAATGAGCATGAGCCTGCCCGGCGCTCCGGCGCCGTTATCGAGCCCTTCCTCGAAATCTTCGATGACCGACTCGCGACCGATGAGTATCGGAGGCCGCTTGCCAGCCGTGGGCTTAAAGGGATTTGGATTCATGTCGGCCTCCTCGGATTGGTAAACCCTGGTAATAGTTATACCAACTTATACCGAGTTATACCAACAGCAGGTGACAAAAGGGCCGCCCTTCTATCACCTATGGCCGAAAAACTCGGCGTCTGCTGCTCGCCAGGGGCCGAAGGTGGCGGGATCGACCTTTACGTGCGCCGCGGCGGGTACGTCGTACCATTTGACCGTGTAACCGGCGCCGTGAGAGCAAAAGACCGAATCGGGCGTGTTGGGCAGATCGGCCTCTGGCTCATAGGCGGCAGCCTCGATTACGCGCTCGGCATCATGGCAAGCCGCATAGCCGGCGAACTCTAGGTACAGATGCCCGCGACCGCTCGTGTAGGCAGCCACCTCCAGCGCGTAATCCTGCACCTCAGATGCCGGCACGCGACCCACAAGCTTCGCCCGATCTCCCGCCATCGTCGGCGGCTCGTACTCGGCACCCATGCGCGTGGCATCCGAGAGCGCCCGGCCCACGCACTCCCCCGGCACCTCGAGCTCAAAGCGGTACCACGGCTCCAACAGCACCGCCGCGCCAGCCTCACGTGCCCGCATGAGCCCCTGGCGAACCGCGCGGTACGTGGCCTGGCGAAAATCGCCGCCCTCGGTGTGTTTGGCATGCGCGCGGCCGCCCGTGAGCGTAATGCGCACATCGGTGATGGGCGAGCCGGTCAGCACGCCCAGGTGATCGCGCTCCATGGCGTTGGTGAGTGCCAAACGCTGCCAGTTAAGATCGAGCTCGTCTGTCGAGGTCACGGTGCCAAACTGCACGCCCGAACCCGCTGACAACGGCTCCAGGCGCAAATGCACCTCGGCATAGTGGCGCAGTGGCTCAAAGTGGCCCACGCCCTCGACCGGCTGCGAAATAGTCTCCTTATAGAGAATGCCGCCAGATTCAAACGCAACCGAAAGGCCAAAGCGATCGGCCAACACCCGCTGCACGACCTCGAGTTGCACGGCGCCCATCAACTGCAAATGAATCTGCTCAAGATGCGTATTCCAGCTTACGCCGAGCATGGGATCTTCATCCGCCAGCTCAGTCAGCGCTTTGAACACCGCATGGACATCATGTTCGCCCGGAAGCACCGTATAGGTGAGGACCGGCGCAATGACGGGCGCATCGCCCGCAGGCTCCGCGCCCAGGGCGTCCCCTGGGCGAACGTGCGCAAGACCCGTCACGGCACAAATACCGCCAGCAGCAACTTCTTGGGCAAGCTCATACTTTTCGCCGTTATAGATGCGTACCTGATCGACCTTCTGCTCCCATGCCTCGGCGCCGGAACGTCCGTCAATCATCTGCTTGGCATGCAGCGTACCGCCGGTCACTTTAACCCAAGCCAAGCGCTCACCGCGATCCCCGCGGCTGACACGATAGACGCGCGCGGCAAACTCCGGAAGCCATGCCTGTTCACGCATCAGCGCGCATATGCCATCCAGCAGCTCGTCCACGCCTTGGTCCTTGAGCGCCGAGCCGGCAAAGCAGGGAAAGAGCTTGCGCTCGGCAACCATGCGCGACAGCGTTGCAACAGAAAGTTCGCCCGCCTCAAGAAACTCCTCGAGCGCCGCCTCGTCCAACGCGGCAGCGTCCTCCTGAACGGCGCCGCCCGCCAACAGTTCGCTGGCATCCAGGCAGCCCTCGGAAAGACGTTGCCCAAGTTGTGCCAGCAAAACATCGCGGCCGGGATTCTCCAAATCGATTTTGTTGATGAAGATGAACGTCGGGATGTCATAGCGCGCAAGAAGGCGCCACAGGGTTTCGGTGTGTCCTTGCACGCCGTCGTTGGCGCCCACAACCAAAATCGCGTAGTCGAGTGCGCGCAGCGTGCGCTCCGCCTCGGCAGAAAAATCGACATGCCCCGGCGCATCCACGACCATGACGTGGGCATCGCCATGGTCGAGCACGGCCTGCGACGAGAAAATCGTGATGCCACGCTCGCGCTCGATCGCGTTTGTATCCAGATGCGAATCGCCATCGTCCACGCGGCCGCGCTTGCGAATGCGACCCGCGTCGAACAGCATGGCCTCGGCCAGCGTGGTCTTGCCGGCATCGACATGCGCCAAGATTCCAACGACCGCTTGCTTCGACATGGTTCTCCTCTTATTACAAGCCCATCGCACGCGGCAACGGGCGTTCACGCTCCACACTGGATGATACAATTTACGGGCCGGCGGGCGAAGCGGGCCCTATCCCCCGACCGAGTTCACCGCCCCACGTTGCCGCGCGGCGATTTTCGTAGGTTCGCGCCTTGCGAAAGCCGGCTTTAAATCAGCGCAGCGAACGAAAATGGCCCCGGGTGGGGCCATTTTCGTTCGCACGAATTATTGATGCGCGCCCTCGATCTTATGCCTCGCGCAACCAGTCAAACGCAATACGTGGCGTGCCGTCCGACACATACACGACGCCGGCACGCTCAAACCCCGCCTTAATGCTCGCACCCTGCATGGGCAGGTTATCCTGATGCGTGTCGATGCGCAGGTGATCGGCACGCTCTTTGGCAAAGGCAAACATCGCAGCCGCGATGCCGTGCACGGTGCCATCGGATGCCACACGGTGCAGCACGGCGTACGGAGTGTCGCTGCGCCATTGACCGTCCTCAATTACGTCATAGCACTCGTCCGGGCCCGGTAAAAAGGCAAACGTCGCCACCACGCGACCGCCGACTTCACACACGTAACTGCCACCAGCGGCAATATCGGCAGCCAGTTGCTCGGCCGAAGGCGTGCCCTCGGGCCACTGCGTGGCGTTGCCATGCGCGCGCATAAAGGCGCGGGCCACGTCATAGATAGCCATGACGGCGGGAATGTCGGTATCGAGGGTTTTTCTGATCATCACGCGGCGACCTCACGTTTATTGGTATCACTTTGATTGAGCAATGATACCAACGTTTGGAGAAGGGCGCGAAGCAGATGGGAAGCAAAAAGCGAGCCGCCTGGTCAAAAGCCAAAAGCGAGTTTTTGGGCGCTGCTACCGGCGGCGATATGAGCGACCTGTTTGCGCGCGAGGATGAGCGCCGCGACGCCCTGGACGCCGTGCGCGATGAAGCCTGGCGCTACAAGTCGTGTGAACGCAAAAACCGTTACGACACGCGCGCCGAGGCCGAGGCAGTTATGGCCGACTGCGAAAACCGCGGGCGACGTGGTTTGGCCTGCTACAAATGCGAATACTGCGGCGGCTGGCACCTGACGTCGCACCCTTGGAAATAGACCCCGCATCGGCACGGCACTGACGGAGCGCCAACCATCGCACGCAAGCTACGGGCGCGGCGGCACCAAAACATCGTAGCGAACGGCCTTGCCCGCAAGCTGATAGCTCGGCTTAACGCCGGCAAGCAGTGGCCCCTTCACCGGTCGCTTGATAACGACCTTGCGCGGGTGCACCGCAAGCGCAGCTTCGACCAGCGTCTCCTCATCGGCACACGGCTGCTCCAAATGGTGCAAGAGTTGGAACTTCTTTTTCACCGCCGCGCTCTTGGTGCGCTCGGGAAACATGGGGTCCAGATACACCACGTCAGGAACGGTGAGCTCGCCCTGCCCGATCAGCTCAGCTGTATGGCGAAGGCCGACAACGCTATCCTCGCCCGCATGTAAGCGCATGCGCGCCACGGCTGTCGCAAGCGCCGGTTCATCTGCCGCGCGATCCAGGGCATCCTTGAGGAGCGCCGCGATCACACAATCCTGTTCATACAGATCGACGGTAAAGCCCGCGGCAGCCAGCAGCAGCGAATCCTCGCCAAAACCTGCCGTGGCATCAATCGCCCATGGGCGCTCGATGCCTTTTGCGCGCGCAGCCTTTACCAACAGCTCTTGCTGCAGACGGCCCTGCTTGAGCCGCGGAAGCATGCGGCCAAAATCGGCACGCAGCTCCATCGTGCCGTCGGTGAGCGTGAGTCCCTCGGACTTCCCGGTCAGCTCAAGCCCCGCGGCCCGAGCAACAGAAAAGGGATCAGCGACGCCCATGGGTACTCCTTAACAAGCAAAACGAATACGTGAGCGCCGTTTATGTCGGCACCCAACCGCCCGCTATTGTCCCACATGCGACATGGTCCACAGCATCCCAATGCAAAGCACCGCCATCAATCCCGTGCACACGGCAGCGATCACAGAATCACCCATGCGCCTTCCCAACGACCGCGGCTCGCGCACTTGCCCTGCTCCGTACATCATGGCTCCTCCTTGAGGCCAGCCCCTTGTTACGGCCTCATCATCGCAGCGCCGCACATGAGCTGCCATCGATTTGGCTTACGTCCAGCTTTCCTTTTTGAAAGGTTGGGGTTGGGCTGCGCGGACTCAAAGCGCTTTCAGGCGCATGCATCGCCGCGTTGAACTACAATGTGCTTCACCATATGTGCAGCACATGGGGTGCGCCAGACCGGCCGTACCCGTATCGAAAGGACCAGCCATGAGCAACGCCTGTAAATTACTCAAAATCCTATCGTTCCTCTTCTTTGTCGTCGGCATTCTAAGCGCAGGCATGGGTACTACAGCGCTCCTTGCAGGCAGCGCGGCAGGCGATATCACGAGTGCCATGATCGTTTCTTGCATCGTCGTCATCGTATTGGGCGTCGTCGAAATTGTGACCGCCGTCTTTGGCATCCGCGCGGCAAATAATCCCGCCAAGGCTGGCGTTGTCTGGATTTGGTCCATCGTCTGCCTAGCATGTTCGGTCATCAGTCTGCTTCTCTCCCTGCCCCTCTTGGGTGGGACCGGCTCAAGCATCCCCGATTTCACCGGCCTGATTGTCAGCATTATCTACTTTGTACTCGCCAACCGCGTCAAGAAAGAGGGCATGGACCGTTTGAGCTAAACCGCATCCGTGCCAATCGCTCAACGACTCTGGCATATACGCCAATAAAAAGGGCCGATCGCGTAGCAACGCGGTCGGCCCTTTACGTTTGCCCAGATAAAACCTACCAAAATAAACCTGTCCCTTTTTGGCAGGTTGTTAGCCGTGGCGGTACTCGGCGATGATGAAGTCGATGTCGGTTTGAAGGGTGTCCAGGTTTGCCAGGCGCTCTTTGTCGGCAGGGCGCGTGCGGTAGTAGTACGGCGTCATCTGGAACACCGCCTCGATGTCGTCCTGGGTCTGAAGCGTAATATTCGCAGACACCCGCTGCGTTCCGACTAACTCGAGTTCAGTAGTCTTCGGCAGTTTCTCGTCATTGAGATATGGCGTGTCGTAGAGTACCTCCTTGAGCCCAAACAGATGACGGGCGCCTGGCACCACGGTGTAGAGCGAACCTTCGGGTGCCAGCACGCGGGCAAACTCGCGCTCGTTAAAGGGAGCAAAGAGCTCGGTCACCATATCGAAGGCGCCATCGGCCACGGGGATATCCTTCATGTTGGCCACAAAATAGGTCGCATCGCCGCGCTTGGCGGCAAGGCGCACCATCTCTTTGCCCAAGTCGAAACCGTAAGCATCCACGCCCGGCACCGCACCCATGGCACTGGTGTAGTAGCCCTCGCCGCAGCAAATATCGAGCAGCGTCATGGGGCCGTTCGTAGACGCAGCACGCCCAGACACCTGCTTGCGCACCAGCTCGACCATCGCATCGCGCAACGGCGCATAGTATCCGCGATTCAAAAAGTCACGACGGCTGCGTGCCTGCGACTTGGGATCGCCCATGGAGTCGCCGCTCTTGGACGAGCGCAGTAGATATAGATAGCCCTCGCGCGCACGGTCAAACCGGTGTCCGCCCGCGCATGCAGCACCGCGCTCGTCGTCCACCAACGGCTCATGGCAAACGGGACACAACAACATGGCAACTCCTTAGCGCGAACAACACAACGTCCACCATTGTCGCACGCCTTCCCAACCTAGTCATTGGGGACGTTCTTAAATGACTAGTCGTTTAAGAACGTCCCCAATGACTAGTCGATTAGGAGTATCATCATCTGCGCAAATAAGCACGAAAGAGCATGTTAGAGATTGAGAGCGTATGGCTGATACCGCATCTAAGCACATTGACATGACCACCGGCTCGCTGTGGCGCAATATTCCCCTGTTCGCCTTCCCCGTGGCCGCCACGAGTATCTTGGAGCAGCTGTCGAACCTCATCGCCACGGTCATCATCGGCAACTTCTCGGGCGACCAGGGAACCCTTGCCATGGCGGCGGTCGGCTCCAATGTTCCGCTTACCAGTCTTATGCTCAACCTGTTTATTGGCATGTCGCTTGGCTCCAACGTGGTCATCGCCAACGCTATCGGCCGCAACGATCAGAACATGGTCAAACGCGCCGTCCATACCTCGATTTTAATGGCGCTCGTGGGCTTTGTCGTCATCGCACTGGGCGAGATCTTTGCCGAGCCCATGCTCGCCGCGCTCAACGTTCCCGCCGAAACCATGCCGCTTGCTTCGCTCTACCTGCGCGTCTTTTTGCTCAGCATGCCCTCGATCTTGCTCTACAACTTTGAGGCCGCGATCTTCCGCTCCGTCGGCATCACCCGCATGCCGCTGCAGGCGCTTGCCGTGTCCACCGTTCTCAACATTGGCCTGGATCTCATCTTTGTCCCCGTACTCCACTGGGGCGTCGCGGGCGTCGCCATCGCCACCGCCATCGCCTACACCGTCAGCGCCGCCACGCTCTTTATCCGCCTGCTCAAGACCGACTCCGTCGTCCGCGTCACCCCGCGCGACCTGGCTATCGACCCCGTCGCCCTCAAGCGCATCGTCAAGATCGGCCTGCCCGCCGGCATCCAAAGCGCCGTCTTTGCTGTCGCCAACATCATCATCCAGTCTGCCATCAACAGTCTGGGCACCGAGGTCATGGCCGCATCGAGCGCCGCCATGAGCCTGGAATACGTGTGCTACAACCTGCTCAACAGCTTTAGCCAGGCGTGCACCACCTTTGTGGGACAAAACCACGGTGCCCGCCAGATTGACCGCTGCACCAAGACGCTCAAGGTCTGCCTGGTCGAAGGCGGCATCGTTGCGCTCACCACGATTGTCGTCATTGTCGGCCTGGGGCGCGAGATCCTGTCGCTGTTCAACAGCGATCCCAACATCGTCTCGATCGGCTATATCCGCGTGTGTTCGATCTTCCCGGCGTACGCCTTTAGCATGTTCTACGAAAACATGTCCGGTTATCTGCGCGGCTTTGGCATCTCGCTCACACCCGCCCTCATCACCATGATCTGCGTCTGCGGCATCCGCTTCTATTGGGTGTTCTGCGTGTTCCCGCACTTCCGCACCTTTGCGAACATCATGATGGTCTACCCCATCAGCCTGGGCACCACGGCGTTCTTTATGGTCGTGGCGGTACTACTTTGCCACCCGGCACGCACCTATCGCACCACCCAAGCCAAAGCGACAGCCCGCTAAACACCGTACTCAACGCCACACCGGTCATTAATCGACAATATGCGAGCTCATATAGTCGATAAAGCGCCTCGTGGCGATAGGCATGGTGTCCCAGCTGCGCCAGGCTGCCACTACGTCGCGCGAGGGGGCGTGCACGATGGGACGTACGCGAATATCGGCCCGCATGCCCTCGACGGTACGGCGATACAGCATGCTCACGCCTAGGCCCTCCTCCACCATCGCCATGATGGTGTAGTCGTCGGTCACCTCACTCGTCACATGTGGCGACAGCCCATGCGCCGCGAATGCATCGAGCACCAGGCTCTGTTCGCCCTCATCCAGCAGCACAAACGGCTCGGACGCCAAGTCGGCGAGCGTTACCTTTTCCTTTGCCGTCAGCGGATGCGCGGCCGGCAGCAATGCTACCAACTCGTCGTGATAGACCACGCGCTTCTGGAGCCCGGCGGTAAATCCGCGCGCCGTAAAACAAAAATCAACCACGCCATCGTGTACCCATTGAGCGTTGCGCGTGTAATCGCCCTGCTTGAGGGTAAAGCGTACACCCGGGTGCAGGGCCCCAAAATCGCGGATCACACGCGGCAGCACGGTACGACTCACATTGGTAAACGTCGCGATACGAATATCAGTCGACGAAAGCCCCAGCAGCTCCTGGCGCTTGCCCTCGAGCTCGGCCTCGGCGGTCACGATCTGGCGCAGGTACGGCAGATATTGCTTACCGTCGCGCGTAAGCGAAACGCCCTGCTTTCCGCGCTCGATAATCGTGGTGCCCAGCTCGCGCTCGAGTGCCTTGACGGCCTGGCTCACCGCACTTTGCGTATAGCCCAGCTCGTCCGCCGCGCCCTTAAGACTGCCGCAATCGACCACCATACATACAATCTGATACCGCGATGCCATCGTGCCTCCACATCGATGTAGCTGTAAAACGTTTTGCCAGGGCTTTTCCCGCCAACATTAGCATTTCTTAATCATACTGAAGATACATTCGCTTTACTACATCCGCATCTGGGAGCAGAATCCTTTTTGCGAAACCGTTCTGTAACAAAAGGAGTCCCATGGATCGCAAAAAAGCAATCGCGCTCTCATTTTCTGTTCCCGTCGCATGGGGCTTTTCGTACTCCCTCATGAAGATCGGCATGGACAGCATGAACGCCACGAGCATCGTTGCGCTGCGCTGCATCATCGCCTTTGCGGCCTGTCTGCTGCTCTTCCACAAGCACGCGTTTCGCTTCAACCGCGACCTTATGGTTCGCGCCGCCATCATCGGTGCCATCATGGCAACCGAGCTCACGTGCATGTGCCTGGGCTCCAGCCTCACCTCCGCCTCCACCGCCGGCTTTTTGCAGAGCCTGACGGTCGTAATCGTGCCGTTTGCCAACGCAGCCCTGCTGCGTCGCGCCCCCGAGCGCAAGGTGCTCGTCGGCACCGCCATCGTCACCTGCGGTATGTTGCTGCTCTCGGGCGCCGATTTCACCAGCCTGAACCCGGGCGCGCTCATCATGCTGCTCTCCGCCTTTGTCTACGCCGGACACATCATTATCGCCAAGCGATTTGTCGAAGAAGTCGATCCGCTTGCTCTGGGCGTTTGGCAACTGGGCTTTGGCGGCTTGTTCTCGGGCATCGCAGCATTCACCTTTGGCGGCTTCACGCTTCCCAGCGCGCCCAGCGAGATCGTCGTTGTCGTCGCGCTCGCACTCATCTGCTCTGCCTACGGCTTTATCACCCAGACACTTGTGCAGCCCCACGTGCCCGCCGAGACCACCGGCTTCGCCTTCTCGCTCGAGCCGGTCTGCTCCGCCGTCTTCTCGTTCTTCCTGGTCGGCGAGGTCCTGAGTCCCATCGCCTTCTTTGGCGCCGCTCTCATCCTCACCGGCGTCATGGTGGCAACCGTCGAACTTCCACGCCTTCGCGCACACGGACACACCCATATGGCAGGAGCGCCCGAGCACGTTTCGTAGACCCCACTCTTCATACAGCCGCGGCATAAAGGTCCCCGGACGCCTTTACAATAGATGCCAACAGAGCATCTGCCATAAAGGAGCCCCATGGACACCGCAACTCGCGACCGCAACATAGCAACTTGGTTGGGCGATGCGCCGCAGCCGGTACGTGACACTACGAACCAGCTGCTCGAGCGCATCGCCCTTTTGCGTGCCGAGCAGACCATCTACCCGGCACAAGACGACATCCTCAATGCCCTCGCCTACACGCCGGCCGACCAGGTCAAAGTTGTCATCTTGGGTCAGGACCCTTATCACGGACCCAACCAGGCAATGGGACTGTCGTTCTCGGTCCCCGCGACGCAAACCAAGTTGCCGCCGAGCCTGCGCAACATCTATAAGGAACTCAAAGCCGATCTGGGTTGCCCCATTCCCGCCACGGGAGACCTAACCCCATGGGCACAGCAGGGCGTCCTGCTCCTCAACACCACGCTCACTGTGCGCGAGCATGCCGCGAACTCGCACGCCAAACTGGGCTGGAGCACGCTCACCGACTACATTATCGAACGCTGCTGCCAGCTGCCCCAGCCGGTAGTCTTTTTGGCATGGGGTCGCTTTGCCCAGCAGATGGTCGAAGGCAAGCTCGTCGCGACCGGCGCGGGCAAGGCAACCGACAAGTTCTGCCTTGCCTCCACGCACCCCTCGCCGCTTTCGGCCAATCGCGCCACGGCAGAACTCCCCGCTTTCATGGGGTCGCGCCCCTTCTCGGCAGCCAATCGGCTACTCGAACAGCACGGCTCGACCTCCGTCAACTGGACTTGCCTCGGCTAAAAATCGATACATCAAAAACGCGCCCGACGGCTTTCCATCAGGCGCGTTTCCTATTCGGGCCAAATAAATTGTGTGCGGCCGGCCTCGCCGCCATCGATCAGCAGGCTCTGCCCGGTCATAAACCGGTTGGTCACGCCCACAAAGTAGATCCACTCGGCGATCTCTTGGGCGGTGGCCCAGCGTTTAAGCGGCGTGAGCTCCATAATCTGGTTCCACAGGTGTTCGTCTTCCATCACGCAACGGTTGAGCGGCGTGATAACGCCGCCCGGGTCCACACTGTTGGCGATGGCCTGCGGTGCCAGGCGGTTTGCAAGGTTCTTGGTGTAGGCGATAACGCCGCCCTTGCTGGCAGCATAGGCGGGAAACTCCGATCCCGTATGCCCGCTCGCCGACCCCACATTGACCACGGATTTGATAGCCGGTGTCGGCTTGGCGGCAAGCCCCTCCCCCACAAAGGCGTAGTGCTCGGTCACGTTGATGGTGCCACGCAGGTTGGCAGCAATATCGTCGGCCGAATCCTGCGTACCGGCAACGTTCACGATTACCTGGGGTTCAAGATCGCCTGGAAACGAGTCCGGCTCGCGTACATCAACGATCAGATGGCGGTAGCGCTCGTGTTCGATCGCCGCCGGCAGCAGATCAAAGCCCACGACCTCGTGGCCCTCGTCCAAAAAGCGCTGCACGCACGCGGCTCCGATACCGCCCGAAGCGCCCGTGATCAAAACCCGCATACTTGCTCCTTAGGCGGTTGCGTGGCGCTCGAGGTACTCGGAACCCACATTCTCGCGCTCCCAGCCGCGCACGACCTTGTAGCCCACGGGGCTCAGGAAGACCTCGCACAGCAGCTCGGCGACAGCGCCGGTCAGCGAGCACATAAGGACCTGCACCCAGGTCCAACCAAAGAACGTGTGGCTCACCACAATGGCAAAGACCAGGTTGTCGATAAACTGGCCAACACCCGTAGACACATAGGAACGGAAGGCGAAGCTCGCAAAGTTATTCTTTTTGAGCATACGGCCGAGCGACTGGTTGAGCGTGGAGTTAACCACGGCAGAAACGAGCATTGCCAGCGAAGAGCCCAGCACCACGTACCAGGTGCCGCCGATGGTGGCGTTAAGGGCGGTGTTGACCTCGATCATGCCGGTGTCGTAGTAGGCGCCCCACATACCGGGCGTGAGCGAGCATGCCCAAAAGCACAGGCTCACGGCCAGGTTAACCAGCAGCGCGAGGATAGAGATTTTGATGGATGCCTTGGCGCCAAAGCGCTTGCAGATCATGTCCTGACACAAAAACGAAACCCAGCTCACCACAAAGCCACAATCGAGTGCCAGATACGGCAGGCTGATAAGCTCTTTGTTGGCCAGCAGGTTCATCATGATGACGCTCACGAAAAACAGCGAAACCGTTGCCGCGGGAATGCTCCGCAACAGGACCTTGTAGTCCTCCATGACCTTCTTGATCATTATGTACTCCTTTGGTTTTAGGTTTAACGAGCAGGATATCGGACCCGAACTGCTCGGACGCCCCGGTCTTGAGACAACGGTGGGTATGATAGCCGCTCACACGGCATCAGGCAAGTAAATGGCGCGGCAGCCCCGCAGGGTCACCGCGCCGATGCGTTAAAAGGCCACGTTGCCAAACTCCGACAGGATAAGGTCGGGGTTGTGGTCGGTTGCCCAATCCACGTTCCACGGACTCGTGAACAGCAGCAGCTTGCCGCCGCGCATGTCCTCGACGCGCAGGGTGTCGCGCGTGAGCGAAAGGCCCGGGATATCGATGGTGTCGGGGTCGTTCTGGATCCAGCGGATGTCCGTATAGGGCAGCGGCTGGCGACGAACCTCAACACGGTACTCGGCCTTGAGGCGGCGCTCGAGTACCTCAAACTGCAGCACGCCGACCACGCCCACGATGACGCTCTCCATGCCGGCACCAAGCTCGCGGAAGATCTGGATGGCACCCTCCTGGGCAAGCTCCTCCATACCCTTGACGAACTGTTTGCGCTTGAGCGTATCGACCTGCGTAATGCGAGCAAACATCTCGGGGGCAAACGTCGGGATCTGCGGATACTGCACGTGGCGCTTGCCGGAGCACACGGTGTCGCCGATGCTAAAGATACCCGGATCGAACAGGCCCACAATATCGCCCGCGTACGCCTCGTCCACGATGGCGCGGTCATCGGCCATCATCGAGGTACCCGTGGCAAGCTTGAGCTTGCGGTTGCCCTGCACGTGGAAGGCGTCCATGCCGCGCTCGAACTTGCCCGAGCAAATGCGCACAAAGGCGATGCGGTCGCGGTGGTTCTTGTCCATGTTGGCCTGGATCTTAAACACAAAGCCGCTAAAGTCGTCGCGGCAGGGATCGACCGGTTCGCTGGTGAGCGTATCGGTATAGGCGCGCGGCGTCGGGGCCAGACGCAGGAACTCCTTGAGGAAGGGCTCCACGCCAAAGTTGGTAAGCGCCGAGCCAAAGAACGCCGGGCTCAGCTTGCCGCAGGCCACGGCATCCAAGTCGAGCTCGTCGCCGGCGCCATCGAGCAGCTCGATGTCGTCCATCAGGTTCTTATGGTTCTCCTCGCCGATGAGCTCATCCATGGAAGGATCGCCCAACTCGGCCTCGACCTCGGCGACCTTCTTGGTGGCGTTGGCGTGGCCGTCGCCCTCAAAGGCAATGACGCGACGGGTCTGACGGTCGAACACGCCGCGGAAGTTGCGGCCGCTGCCGATCGGCCAGTTCATGGGATACGTATTGATGCCCAGAACGTTCTCGATCTCTTCCATGAGCTCAAACGGATCGCGAGCCTCGTGGTCGAGCTTGTTCACAAAGGTGAAGATGGGAATGTGGCGCAGTGTACAGACCTTAAAGAGCTTTTTGGTCTGGGCCTCGACGCCCTTGGCACCGTCGATGACCATGACAGCGGCGTCGGCGGCCATAAGGGTACGGTAGGTATCCTCCGAGAAGTCCTGGTGACCGGGTGTATCGAGGATGTTGACGCAGGCGCCGTTGTAGGTGAACTGCAGCACCGAGGAGGTAACGGAGATACCACGCTCCTTCTCGATGTCCATCCAGTCCGAGACGGCATGCTTGGCCGAGCTCTTGCCCTTGACCGAGCCGGCGGTCTGAATGCTGCCGGTATAGAGCAGCAGCTTCTCGGTAAGCGTGGTCTTACCGGCGTCCGGGTGGCTGATGATCGCGAATGTGCGGCGCGACGAGATTTCATCCGACAGGCTTGCCATGCGGATCCTTTCTTGCATTGAGTGCATTACGTCGTTGTAACCGCACTATTGTAGCCGCGAAATCCCGCTCTAGGGTGCCTATCAGGACAACTTCATCAGTCAGAACGTGAACGGCTAGTTATCGAAAGTATTCTGCAGCAGACTGTCTCAATCTGTAACAGCAGGCGACCCAAAACGGACCCAGATGTTACAGATTGAGACAAACAAACCTGCCCGCCGACACAATCTCAATCTGTAACACCTGACCGCCCAAATTGGGTCTAGCTGTTACAAATCGAGATAAACGGAAAGGCAGGCAGCCAATGTCTCGTTCTGTAACATCTAGCCGCGCAAATCGACTCTTACTGTTACAGATTGAGACAAATAGGCAGGCGGGAAAATAACATCTCAATCTGTAACAGCTGGCGACCAAAAACGGATCCAGATGTTACAGATTGAGATTGTTTTGGAGCAAGCGCGGCGCCGATGGTCTATTCCACATTTAGCTCTTGCATAACTGTGCATAGTGTATATATACTGTGCTTACCGGTTATATACACGTGTAGCCCAACAGCTAAGGAGCCGCTGTGGACATCATCCTATCCAATTCGAGCGATAAGCCCATCTACGAGCAGATAACCTCGCAGGTCAAAGCTCAGATCTTATCGGGCACGCTCGCTGCGGGAGCCAAACTCCCCAGCATCCGTGCACTCGCGAGCGACCTGGGTGTGAGCGTCATCACCACCAAGCGCGCCTACGCCGACCTAGAGCAACTCGGGTTTATCTGCACCGTGCAGGGCAAGGGCTGCTTTGTCGCCGAGGGCAACCAGGAACTCTTGCGCGAAAACCAGCTCTGCCATATCGAAGAGCTACTTGCGAAAGCGGCGAGCCAAGCCGAAACCCTGGGCGTCACGCGCGACAAACTGCACGAGATGCTCGACCTGGTAGCCCCCGAAACCATGCAGTAGCCATCTGAAAGAAAGGCTATACCATGCAAAACCTTTTAGAACTCAAAGGCATCTCACGCCGTGTGAGCGACCGCTTTTCACTACGCGACGTCACGCTCGCTGTGGAGCCCGGCCAGATCGTTGGCTTTGTAGGCGCAAACGGCGCCGGCAAGACAACGACCATTCGCGCCGCGCTCGGGCTTATAAAGCTCGATGCCGGCGAGGTGCACCTGTTTGGGCAGCGCTGTGGCGCCGACGCGCCCGATGAATCGCAACGCCATCTACGCTCCCGCGTCGGTCTTGTCCTGGACACGTGCCCCTTCCCCTCCACGCTCAGGGTGGGCCAGATCGAGTCGCTCGTAGGCCCGGCGTACCCCACATGGGACCGCGAAACGTTCGCCGGATTCATCAACCGATTTGGCCTCGATCCCAAGACAAAGGTCAAGGACCTCTCCCGCGGCATGGGCATGAAACTGCAGCTTGCCTGTGCACTCAGCCACAATGCCAAGCTGCTCGTTTTGGACGAAGCCACCGCGGGCCTCGATCCCATGGCACGCGAGGAGCTGCTTGATGAGCTGCTTGCCTTTGTCGCCGACGGCCAGCACAGCGTGTTACTCTCGAGCCACATTACGTCCGACCTCGATCGCACCGCTGATCGCGTCATCTGCATCGAAAACGGCTCGATTGCGTTTGACCTGCCGCGCGAGGACATTACCGACCGCGCCGGCATCGCCCACTGTACCCAAGCACAGGCCGCCGAGCTTATGGCTTGCGTCGAAGGCGCCCGTGCCGCCCACCACGCCTATAGCGTGGACGTGCTCGTGCCCAACCGTTGCGAAGCGCTCGAGGCCTTTCCCGAGATTCCCTGCGATCGGGCAACCATTGATGACTATCTTCGCCTCACGCTGAAAGGGGCTTCGAAATGAAACGCGCCTTTATGTCCGAGCTCGCCATCGTTCGCTCGCTTGCCCCAAGCATTGCGGGTGTCGGCTTGTTCATATTCGTCGTGCTGACCCTTGCCAACGCATCGGACGGCGATTCCAGCATGAGCGCTGGCGCCTGCGCGGTCAGTGCCATGTCACCCATCATGGTCATGAGCTCGCTGGCCGGCTTCGACAATCAAAACGGTTGGGAGCGCTATCGCGCAACGCTGTCTCTCTCGCGTAAAGACATCATCTGCGCACGCTACCTGAGCATCATTGTCTTCTCGGCTGTCATGGCGTGCGCCGCCGCGCTTCTGAGCATCGTCTCCTTCCCGCTCTTCAACAGCGCGGGTATCCCGTTGACGGGACAGATTGTCTTTGAGATTGCAATAGCCTCAGCAGCATCAATGCTCATCTCCCTCATGATGGTGTTTTTGGCGCAGCCGCTGTTCTTTCGCTTTGGACACATGGAGGCGCTGCGCCTATCCGTTGGCCTGTTTGCCATGCTCGGATGCCTTGCCATGGCCACGCTGAGCTCCTCCAACCCCATCAGCAACTGGCTCATGTCGATTGCCGGAGCGAATCCCGATCCTGCCGTTCTGGGCTGTCTGTGTGCAGGCATCGCCGCACTTGCCCTCGCGCTATGTGCAATCAGCTGCGCCGTCAGCACCAAGGTTTATCGAGCACGCGATCTGTAATCGACAGCTAAAGGACTTGGGCGGCACCCCACCTCATTTACTAGATAAGACGAAGCAGCGACAACGTCGCTACCGCCCTTCACGGCATGCCGTTTAAATCTTGGCAACCAAAGAGAAGCCGACAGCATATCGACAATTCGAGCCTTCACCAAATGGCTCCCCGGAACATAACCCCCGTCTCGCCGCGGCCATATCAAACCTTCATGGAGGGGCGGTATCCTCATGTCCATAAAACTCGCAGGATAAACCCATTATCCAAGGAGGCACCGCACCCGTGTCGTGGGTTGTCGCAGCATTTGCGTCAGCATTCTTTGCCGGCATCACATCCATCTTGGCCAAATGCGGCATCAAGCAGACCGACTCCGATGTCGCGACGGCCATTCGCACCTGCGTGGTGCTCGTTTTCGCCTGGGCAATGGCGGGCATTTCTGGATCCATTGGAACCATTGGCAGCATCGAACCCAGATCCTGGCTCTTTCTCGTCCTCTCGGGACTCGCTACCGGTGCTTCGTGGATTTGTTACTTTAAGGCGTTGAGCATCGGAAATGTCAATAAGGTCGTACCGGTCGACAAGATGAGCACCGTGCTCGCCGCGCTGGTCGCCATCGCGCTTTTTGACGAGACGAGCAACCTTGCGGTTAAGCTCGTGGGAACCGCTGTCATCACCCTCGGCACGTTTTTAATGATCGAGAAGAAGCAGTCCGCCGAACCCGAGCAGCAGCAAGACCGAACCTGGCTCGCTTACGCCCTCGGCGCCGCCGTGTTCGCGGCACTCACCTCCGTCCTCGCCAAGATCGGCATCGAAGGCGTCGAGTCAAACCTGGCCACGGCAATCCGCACCAGCGTGGTACTGGTTATGGCATGGGCAATCGTGGCAGCCAAGGGAAAACTGGAGCAGGTCGCGCACGTTGACCGGCGCGAACTCACATTTCTCGCAACATCGGGCATCGCGACTGGAGCATCGTGGCTGCTCTATTACTATGCCATCGCTGCAGGCCAGGTGAGTGTCGTGGTGCAGATCGACAAACTATCGATTGTCGTATCGGTGCTATTTGCGCGCCTGGCATTCAACGAAAAACTCTCCCGCCGCAGCGCCATCGGTCTCGCCCTCATCGTACTGGGCACCGCCGCGCTTGCAATTTGGAAGTAGCGCGGCCAGCGGCCGCTACATCCTCACACCTGGCTTGGGATGCCTGTACTGACCGTGGGATGCCGTGCGCTTACCGTGCGAGATGGCAAATTTGGGACAACAGTGCAGGCAACGAAGGCAGGCTGCGCACTCCGGCTTTGTCCAGACGGGAAGGCCGTCTCGCATCTCAATCGCCGCCATGGGGCAGCGCTTGGCACACAGGCCGCAGCCGATGCAGCGATCGGCATCGACAGCAAACTTGCTCGTCTGTTGCATGCGCGGCAGCCCAATTGCGTGATACGCGCACGATGCAAACAGAGGCACGCGATGGCGCATCATGTTGCCCGTGCGGCGCGCCCGCACCGCCTCGATCACGGCATCAATCTGCGCCTCGGCAGCCCTATTGATACCCTCAACCTTTTGAGGGTCAGACAGGTCGAAAACAGGCGTCCAGGTATCGGGCATCTTGACGCTCATCGCCGCATCTAACTCAAGCCCACGCTCGTGTAGCAGATCGCGGGCGAACTTGGCCGATTGCCCGGTCGTCGAACCATATGTCGAGACATAGAACGTATAGGGGCGCTCGCCGCCCTTTGTGCCGGCAGCAACCGATAGGTCGACAGTCTTCAAAAACTCGATCATTGGCGTCGGCAAGCCCCAGGCGTATACCGGGGCGACAAACCCCAGCCGACAGGGACCTTCCATCACAGCAAGGTGAAGGATCTCGGCATCAAAGCGCTCAATCGACATAACTTTGTCGCTTGTCGCCGCTGCAATGCGACGCGCCACATGCTCGCTGTTCCCTGTCGCGCTAAAGTACAGGATCATCTCGTACCCCTGGAATTGACTCGTGAAAAACCGTGCTACTTGCGCAGCGGCTTGGGCAGTGGAATGCCGGCGGCGATGACGGCCGCGATGATCATGCAGACGATACCCTTGAGTGGGAAGCACATGAGCAGCAGGCCCACGACCATGACCGGCTGACGCATGACCGCACCCATCGTCGATGCCGTGCAGACGGCGACGCAAAAGACCGGATCTGCGCCGGTGAGGATGGCAAGGCCGTAGCCCAGGCTTACGCCCGAGAAGATAACGGGGAAGAAGTGGCCGCCGCGCCAACCCATGTTGATAAGAGCTGGGGTCAACATGGCCTTAACAAGACCGGTCGCGATAAGCACGCCAGCGGGAATGGTCAGGTAGGTTTCCATGAGCACGTCGGCCTGGGTCTCGCCGGCAAACATGGTGTAGGGCAGGACCGTGCCACAGATGGCGAGCGCCAGACCGGCTAGCATGGCCTTGACGACAGGACGCTCCCCTATTGCATGGGACAGCGCTTCGCTTGCGTGCTCAGAGACAAAGTACAGCCAGCCGCAAACGGTGCCAACCAACGCCAGCGGAATGAGCCAGGTAAGCTCCAGGTTACCCACCACGGCGGCCTCGAACCTCGGCATACCCATGCCGCCGCCCATGAGCTGGCCGAGCAGCAGGTAGGTGCCCAGGCCGCCGGCAATCGCAATACCGTAGACCACCGTCTTTTGCGCCTTGGGCAGCTTGATGGTGATCTCGCCGGACATGGACTCATCGTCGGCGTCTTCGCCCTGGCCGTCGGCGCTACCGGCAAGCGGCGCCACAAAGCCAAAGACGGGCGCGGTAAAGAGCGCCGTCAGGGCAGCCTGGGTACCCAGCAGCGTGAGCTCCCTAAACTCGGCGCCAAAGCGACGCATGCGGTCGCCGACCCAGCTGCACAGACCGGCGATAACGCCGGTCAGGCCGGCCTCCGGTCCAATGCTTCCGCCAAACAGCAGCGGCAGCAACGCCGCGAGCGAAAGCTTGCCCAGGTTGTCGTACGGGTAGCGCCCGTCTTGCTTAACCTTAGCCATCACCTGGTTGAGGTCATCGGTCTTGGTGCCTGTCATCTTCTCGTACAGACCGATTAACAGACCGCCCAGCAAGCAGACAAAAAATGGGTACGGCAGAAAGCCAAACGGGCCACTGGCAAGCTCGGGCGAAGCGACGCCCAGCGCGTGCGGAATCTCGGTCCATAGATAGTCGATGCCGTGCTCCATCGCGAAAAAGAACAGCCAGACCGCGGCACCTGCGAACGCACCGGTCACGGCAACGCTAACTAAAAACAGCGCGCGGTTTGTGGGTTTGGCAAGGTTATCCATCGGGTCCTCCCGCGGTCAAAGTCGACATAGTTACGTTTTATTGTAGAGCGAGCGTTGCCCGAACGAGCCAACCGTCTGCGCCGCAAACGGCACCATTGGGAGCCATTGTGGGGCAGGCTCAAGACTTATCCGTTGATAATCGAGGCAATCTCGCGCAAATCGTCGGCAAAGTAAATGCCGTGCTGGCGCTGCGGGCTCGATAAACCCTTATCGATCATGTGCCCGAGCAGCGCCTTGAGGTCGTTGTAGTAACCGTCCAGGTTATACAGGATGCACGGAGCACTCAGGTGCCCCAACGACACAGCGGACATGACCTCGGCAATCTCCTCGAGCGTGCCCGTCCCACCGGGAAAGGCGATGAACGCATCGCCGAGCTCAATCATCTTGGCCTTGCGCTCGGCCATATCACTCGTCACGATAAGGTCGTCGATGCCGTCGTGCTGAAACTCGGCCTCGATAAAAAAGCTCGGCTCCACACCCGTCACGTGTCCGCCAGCATCGAGCACGCTATCAGCGAGCGCACCCATCAGGCCCGATTTGGACCCGCCGTATACCAGCGCGTGTCCATTGGCGCCAATCCAGTTGCCCAGCTCCTGCACCGCGGGCAGAAATGCCGGGTCATTGCCAGTGTTGGCACCCAGGTACACGGTGATGTTCATATTTGTCCCCCTCATCGTGACGCGCGGCGCCCGCTCTAGCGTTGGCGACGCCGATATTCGCGCACGCGGCGCGAAAGATCGGCAAGCTCGTCGCGATCGAGCTCTTCCAAATGCTCAAGATCGTCCATAAAGCGCGCCATGGTGTCCTTTTGGCGCATCTTGATGAGCGTATTGCAGTAGTTCACCGCCACGCCCGTGAGCATGGCGATGTAGAAGATGCTGATAACGCTCAAGACGACGGTAATAGCGCGGGCAACCGGTGTTTCGGCCGGAATGTCGCCAAAGCCGATGGTCGAGACTGTCTCAAAGCTAAACCACAGGCCATCGCCAAAGGTGAGGGTCGTGGGCTCGGACAGCCAGACAGCTGTCGAGCACAGCAAGTAAAAGATAAGAAACAGGCCCGTGATGCGCGCAAAGCCAGCCTGTCGCAGCACATCGGCAAGCGTCCTCAACTTGTTCATCGCGACCCCTTTTCCCAGACGCCCAATCACGTTCGCTCGGTATTGTCCCACAACCGACAGTTAGGGACGTTCCTTTTGTGCCGGCAGAAAGGGACTGTCCCCAACTGCCGGGCGGAACCGTTTAGCGGTGCTGCTGCCGGCTGGGCAGGCTGAGCTGGTATCCTTATGCGGTAATGTCTCGATTCGTTAGGATTGCATGTGAGAGCTGCCACTGTCCTTCGTTCAGCTATATATCGCGCCTTGGCCGTTGCGCTTACCGCGCTCGCCGTACTGAGCGCCGTCGCGCCCGCCCCTGCCTTTGCCGCCGACTCCGATCAGCAAGTCAAGACGGTCCGTGTCGGCTGGCTCGTCAGCAACGAGGGCTTCCAGGACGGCACCCCCGGCGAGCGCCTCTCGGGATGGGGCTACGAGTACCTCCAGACCCTGTCGTACTATACGCCCGGCTGGCAGTACGAATATGTCTCCGGCACCTTCGCCGAGCTTATGGACATGCTCGAGGCAGGCGAGATCGACCTCATGCCCAACATCTCCTACTCCGAGGAACGCGCCCAAAAGCTGCTCTTTTCCTCGAACCCCGAGGGCACCGAGCGCTACTACATCTACGCTAGGCCAGACCGTGACGACCTCGCAAAGGGTAACCCTCAAGCACTCCAGGGTCTCACTATCGGCTGCAACCCCAGCGTTATGCAAACCTTCGTTGGCAAGCAGTGGCTCGCCAACGAAGGCATTACCTGCACCTATAAAGAAATCGACACTGGCGGCGCCCTCTTTGACGCGCTCGCAAACAACGAGGTCGATGCCGTCATCATGAACGACACCATTTCGTCGCCCAGCGCCTCCCCCATGTTCTACATTGGTTCGAGCGACTACTACTTTGCCGTCCCCAAAAGCCGCCCCGACCTGATGGACGACATCAATGCCGCCATGTCGGCAATCGCCCGTGTCAACCCACGCTATATCGACGAAGTCAAATCTAACTACTCGGTCCAAAACAGCGGTTCATCATCGCTCAACAGCCCCGAACGTTCCTGGCTCAAAGCAAATGACAACACCATCACGCTCGGCTACATTACGGGCAAACTCCCCTATTGCAACGAAGACGAAAACGGCGAAATGGAAGGCTCGCTCGCATCGCTTGCGACGACGTTGCACGATAAATTTGGCATTACGGTCAAAACCGTCGCCTTTGATAGCTACAAGATGATGTCAAAGGCCCTGTCAAAGGGAAGCATAGACGTTGCGCTACCGGTATACCGAGATTACTGGTTTGCCGAGCAATCAGGCGTTGTGCAGTCGGTATCGTTGGGGACCGTGTCCCTCACCGCCATCCACACCGGCGGCAACCTGAACAAAGACCTTCAGAACATCGCCTGTACCAAATCATCGTTTATCAACCAAAATGTACTTGAAAGTCTGTTCCCCACAGCGACCGTGACCGAATACCAATCCGACGATGAAGCGTTCGACGCCCTCAGGAAGGGAACGGCACATTGCATCGTCGCTCCCAGCTCACGCGTAAAAACCATCGGCGACCGTTATGATCTCGAGAGCTACAAGACGGTCGAGCTCCCTGACACCTGTGAGCTCTCGTGCTGGATTTCGCGCGGAAAGCCCGAGCTGCTGGGAATCATCAACAAGGGCATCATCAATGCCGGAGAATCGCTCTCCGCAAGCAATTACTCATCCACGTCGTACACGGCCCAGGAATCCAACACGCTTCAATTCCTTTATCGCAACCGCACCGCCGTTGCCGCTACCCTCATCGGTATGTTGTCGGTCGGCATCGTCCTGCTCATCTGGGCGCTCGTGCGCGCTCGAACCGAGCGCAAAAAAGCCGATGCTGCCAACGCCGCTAAGACGGCATTCCTCACGCGCATGAGCCACGACATCCGTACGCCGCTCAACGGTATCCTGGGCCTTATCGAGATCGAGGAATTGAAGGAAGGCGATATCCAGGTCGCCCGCGAGAGCCGTGCCAAAGCGCGCGTTGCCGCCAATCACCTGCTCTCGCTGATCAACGACATCCTCGAGATGGGCAAAATCGAAGACCGCAAGCTAACACTGGAGCATGCGCCTTTTAACCTCAAAGAGCTCTGTGACGATACACTGGTGCTGTGCAAGCTCCGCGCGTCCAGTAACGGCATCACCATACAGGACAATAGTCTGCCGTACGCCACGGGGCCATATATGATCGGCAGTCCCACCCATATCCGACAGATCATAATCAACCTGTTAGACAACAGCATTAAGTACAACAAGCGCGGCGGCTCCGTCACCTTTAGTTCAAAGACCAAGCCACTCGATGATGGGCGCGCGCTCTTTTGCTTTAGCGTTTCGGATACCGGCATTGGCATGGCTCCCGAGTTTTTAAAGCATATCTATGAACCGTTTGCCCAAGAAGGTGACGATGCGCGCAGCAAGTTCCAAGGAACCGGCATGGGCATGCCAATCGTCAAGTCGCTTATTGAACTGATGGGCGGTACCATCGAAGTCACCAGTGAGCTCCATGTAGGCACCTCGTTCTACGTGGAGATTCCGCTCGATATCGACGAGAATCCCCAGGCGCGGGCGAATACGGTTGAGAGTGCGCCCGACTGCTCGCTCGCCGACATGAACGTGCTGCTCGCCGAAGACAACGAATTGAATGCCGAGATTGCCCAGGCGCTGCTAGAATCCGAGGGCATCGTGGTCACCCGCGCCGCCAACGGCAACGAAGTTGTCGATCTGTACCTGTCGCATCCCGCCGGTAGCTTCGATGCCATTTTGATGGACATTATGATGCCGGGCATGGACGGCTACGAGGCAACCCGCGCGATTCGTCTGAGCGAGAAGGTCGATGCAGCCGATATCCCCATCATCGCGCTCACCGCCAATGCCTTTGCCGAGGACGCCAAGGCGGCACACGATGCTGGCATGAACGCCCATCTGTCCAAACCGCTCGACTTTAACAAGCTCAAAAACATATTCGCCCGCATCAAGAAAAACGGATCCGTTTCGCTATAGTTTGTGCTCAACCACCACGCACGACCAGAAAGGAAGCCAACGATGTTTAGGCCCTTGCGTCGAAAGAAACGCGCCATCACTGACGAGGAAGCGCGCGAACTGCTCGCCACCTGCAAGCGCGGCGTCTTTGCTGTCAACGGCGACGATGGCTACCCGTACGCCATTCCCGTCAACTACTTCTTTGACGCCGAGCACGACAAGATTTATTTCCATGGCGCCAAGGCTGGCCACAAGGTCGACGCACTCAAGCGCGATGACAAGGTCTGCTTTACCGTTTACGGAAACGAGTGGTACCAGAACGGCGACTGGGCTCCCTACGTTATGAGCACCGTCGTCTTTGGCCGTTGTCGCCTGGCGAATGACACCCCCGCGTTTATCGAGGACAAAGTCCGCCAGCTCGCCCTTAAGTACTACCCTTCTGCCGAGGAAGTCGAAGAGGAAATCGCCAAGGACATTAAGGGCGTCCAGCTCTACGAGATTACGATTGAGCATCTCTGCGGTAAGCAGATTCAGGAAAAGTAAGCCCCTCAGCAGGCCTCATCAATAGCAATATGGCCCGGTTCCAACCCACCTTGGAACCGGGCCATATGCTTATAGAGCGTCGGCAGCGATGTGCGCAAGCGCCTCAACGAGCTCCTGCGAGCTCACGGGTTTACTCAGGCGCGCGTTCATGCCCGCCTCGCGCGAAAGCCTGCGATCGTCGGCAAAGGCGTTGGCGCTCACGGCGATAATCGGCGTGGTCGCGGCATCCTCGCGATCGAGTGCTCGAATCTGACGCGTGGCCTCAAGGCCATCGATGCCAGGCATCATGGTGTCCATCAACACCACGTCGTACTCGTGCGGTGCGCTCGCGGCAAACGCCTCAACGGCAGACTCGCCATCCTTAGCATGCGACACGACGGCACCGGCACGGCTGAGCGTAAACTGCGCGATCTCGGCATTCAGATCGTTATCCTCTACGAGCAAAACGCGCAAGCCCTGGAGTGCATCGCCATCGCCCCCATCCACGCGAACTGCCTGAGGAATCTCGGAGCGTTTGCATTTCTCGAACGGCAGACAGATGGTAAACGTCGTCCCCTGCCCCAAGACGCTCGTAAAGCTCATGGTTCCGCCCATAAGCTCGACCAACTGTTTTGCGATAGGCGCGCCCAGGCCAGTTCCCGATGAAGTACCTTCCACCTGTTGCTCCTCGCGGCAAAACGGCTCGTAGAGGTGCTGTTGGAACTCCTCGCTCATGCCAATACCGTTGTCGGCGATCGTGTATTCATAGACGGGGATGCCATCCGCCGGCTCCACCTCGCGGCACACCAGGCGGACATAGCCGCCCTGGCGGTTGTACTTGACGGCATTGCCGGCAATATTGAGCAACAAACGCTTGAGGTGCGTCATGCTCACCCACGCATAGGGATGATTAAGCGTCTGCTGGTCGTAGACAATTGTCACCAGGCGCTCCTCGGCCTGGCGCTCCAGAATATCGCACACTTCGCGGGTGAGGGTCACCAAGTTTGTGGGAACAAGTTCCAGATTGACCTGGCCGCTCTCCAAGCGACTCATATCGAGCGCCTCGTTGGCAAGGTCGAGCAGCAGTCCCGATGCCGTCCAGATTTTTGAGCGGCACTCGGTCTGCTTTTGCAGATCGTCCGCATTGGCATCGCCGACCTCGACCATGCCGCGAATGCCGTTGATGGGCGTGCGCAGATCGTGGCTCATGCGACGTAGAAACTCCGTCTTTGCCGAGTTGGCAGACGAGGCCTCACGCGCTGCCTTAGCCAGCCTGTCACCATAGTCGCGCTCCTGCTGCAGCAAGTCCGTCAAACGTCGACGATCAGCGCGGCGACGCGCCATCACAACAACGGCTATAACACCGCCGTAGAGCACCAGCACGCCGGCAGCAACAGCCGCGACGACCTCAAAGTAGCGCCGCGCCGAGGCATAGGTGTACACGTAGAACCCGCGCGCTTTTCCAAATGTGCCCAAATACCACTCGCCGCTGGCGTTGACCAGTCGGACTTTGCCGGGCAGGCATCGATCCTTAATACCGTCGACAATAAAGACATCCGTTGCAGGCAGATCGAATACGCCCAATATGGTGGGTTCAACGACATTGGTCGCAACGACCTTGCCATCGCTTTCGATCACGATATTGCCACTGTCGATGGTCTCGTAACCACCGAGCAGGCTCTGCAGTTTGAGCGTATTGCTCGCGACCGCCTTGGCGCTCTGGTGTCTCACTGCGACAACGATGCCCTCGCCATCCTGCCGGGTCACGCAGCCAATGTCTGCGACCGAATCATCCGCAAGCGTGATACGGGCGGTATAGAACTTAAGCGGATGGGCTGCCACCTCCAGCACGGACGTTTCTTTGAGATACGTAGCAAGCGACTCGTAGCCCACGCCATCCGTCGAGAACTCAGACACCAGGTTGCCCGATGCGTCCGTTACGATCAGTGCGCTCACGTTGAACTGGTCGGCATATTGCTCCAGCATGGCGTTATCCACCGAACCGTCGCGCTCCATATCGCGCGCTGTCTCTCCGGCGATCTCCATAACGCGAATCAGGTTTTTGGTCGTATAGGCGCTGTTGAATGCATCGTAGGAAAGGCTCTGCGTCGCCACGTAATCGACAACGTCGGCAAAGCGCTGCTCGGCCTGAGCTGTCGTGTAGCCGTAGCTCATCATACCGGCAACAACCGAGAGCGCCATCCCCAGCAGGGCGACAAGGAGCCATGCCCCTGCCGAACGATTGCCCCGCTTCTCTACGGCGTGGTCGGGTGCACCGATCATGACAGGCCCTCTATATTCAAAAAGGGCGAAGGGTCATCAAAGTACTTTGACACCAGGCGTTTCATGGTGCCGTCGGCTAGCATTTCCTGGTAGGCATGGGTGAGCTTAACGTCGATGCCGCGCGTATCGTTGATATCGAAAGCGGTACCCAAACCAACCTCAAGCAGCGGCTCATCCAAAATGCGATACGTCACACCATAGTCTTTTTCGTAGGTGAGCAGCGAGGACTCATGCGCGGCGATAGCGTCGACCAGACCCTCGACGAGCGCCGGGTTCAGGTACGAGCGGTCCGAAAAGCAGTAGAGTTCCTTGATCTGCGGAACATTTTCATTTGTACGATTGAGCAAAATGCCCTCGGGCTTGGTGGTGGACTGAACGGCCACGACCTTGTCCTCAAGATCGGCAAGCGTGTAGATATCGCTCTGGGGATCAACCGCGACTACCTGGCGGCTCGCAAGGTACGGACCGGCCCAACGATATTCGTTTTCGCGACCCGTCATGCTAAAGCTGCCCATGACGCAATCGAGCTCGCCGCTCGCCAGTAGCTCGTTCTTCTTTTCCCAATCGATCAGCTGGTACTTTGGCTTGTAACCAATGCGGGCCAAAGCCTCGGTCAATATCTCGACATCCAGGCCAACGATATCGCCGTACTCGTCGGTATACACAAACGGCGGATAGAGGTCGCTGCCAACGTTGAGCGTCTTAAGGTTGTCGTCCTTGACCTGCGAGGTGTCCCGGGCCTTTTGATGCAGGCGTCGAGGCTCTGCCATTCGACCCTGAACAGCCAGCTATCGCTACGACAAAGGCGCTCGCCACTGCAAGCGCGACAAACAACGAAATGGCAACCGAGCGACGGGGTCTTTTCATCGAGCTCCAGACGATCCTGTTTACAGACTGAAATGGTTAAAGATAATAGCAAACAAAACCACACGAGTGCCCAATGGTTACAGACGCTTTACCATGTGGGGCCTTCTAGCCGACTTGGCAGAAGGCCCCACATGCAGCGCACGCTTACCGTGCATTAAAAACGTAGCGGTCCAGGCGGTCGCACGCTTCCCTCACGCGCGAAAGCGGCAGCGCCAGATTCACGCGAATGTGGCAGGGCCCGTGGAACGGACGGCCGTCCTGATACCCCACGCCCACGCGCGCCCCCTCGTCGAGCAGCCACTGAATATCGCGGCCATGCTCGCGGCACCACTCGGTGCAGTCCAGAAACACCATGTACGTGCCCTGCGAACGTGAATAGGACACGCCCTCAAAATGCTCGTCCACGTAATCGCAGAAGTACTCGATATTGCCGGCAAGCACCTGGTTGAGCTCGTCAACCCACTCGTAGCCTTGCGGCTGGTAGGCACCGATAAGCGCATGCATGGAGAGGACATTCATCTCGTTGTAGTGAGTCTTGTTGGACACGGCGCACACGCGGTCGCGCAGTGTTTCGTTATAGATGATGTGGTAGCTGCCGACCAGACCCGCCAGGTTAAACGTCTTGCTGGGCGCGTAGAGGGCAACCGTGCGCATGCGAGCATCCTCGCTCACCGACTGCGTCGGGATGTGCTTGTGTCCCGGCAGGATGATATCGGACCAAATCTCGTCCGAGATCACCACGCAATCGTGCTGGCGATAGATGTCCATGGCGCGCTCGATCTCGTCACGCTCCCATACGCGGCCGCAGGGATTGTGCGGTGAGCAGAACACCGCGGCATGGATGTGGTTTTGGGCGAGCTTATACTCCATGTCCTCAAAGTCCATACGCCACACGCCCTGGTCGTCGAGCTTAAGCGGGCTGTGGACAATGCGATAGCCCGCGGCTTCGATGGACTTGGTAAAGCCGATGTAGGTAGGGCTGTGGACCAGCACCGCATCGCCCGGCTGGACATACGCGCGCAGCGTCGACACGACACCGCCCAGCACGCCGTTTTCGTAGCCGATATGCTCCGGCGCCAAGCCCTCAACGCCGTTGCGGCGGCTCTGCCATTCGATGATGCGGTCGAAATACTCGGGGCGCGGGTTAAAGTAGCCAAACATGGGATGCTGAGCGCGCTGAATGATGTGCTCCTGGACCGTGGGCACCGTGGCGAAATTCATATCGGCCACCCACATGGGAATGCGGTCGAAGCCCTCGTCGGGTGCGTTCGGAGCCATACCGGGGATCTCGCCCCAGGAGTCAACGGCGATGGAGTCCATGCCGTGGCGGTCGATAAGCGAGCTAAAGTCGTATTTCATGCTGAGCTCCCGTGCAAAGTAGGCTGTTCCGATAGGCGTTATTGTCCACCAGCGTGGGCGGTTTTGGCGCGGGGTTTGGCGCTTAATTTGACGGGTGCAGACGAATGGCAGGTTAGCCCCGCGCGTCGTTGACGGCGACTACGGTTAGCTGGGTTTCGTCGACCGTAAAAGATATGTCGAACCCGGCGAAGGCCAGATGATAGACGCGGTTCGGCTCGTGCTTGCTGCCTGCGCGGCGCGGGTCTTGGCACAGGACCTCAACCAGGCCGGGGAGCTTTGTGGGCGGGACCATATCCTGCAGCGTCTGCGGGAACTCGATGTCGAGCTCTTGCCACGGAGCATCCTCAATCCAGCCGCCGGTCGCATCCGGGTGACAGTCCGCAAACGGAATGTAGGGCTTAATGTCGTAGATGGGCGTGCCGTCGCGCAGATCGGCCCCCAGCACATGGATGATGGGGCCATCGTCGGTGAGCTCGACGCGATCGAGCTTGACGCAGGTAAGCCCAATGGGATTAGGGCGAAACGGACTGCGCGTGGCAAACACGCCCACGCGCTCGGCTCCGCCCAGACGCGGCGGGCGCACGGTTTTCGACCACTTGGCATTGGTGCCGGACCTGTCCTGCGCCTTGGCATCGGCAGCTATGTCCTTAGCCGTGCCGCCGGGCGTTCCGTTTTCGAAGCGCCACAGCAGCCACAGGTGAGAGAAGGAGTCCAGACCCTCAACCGCTGCGTTGGAGGCAAATTCCGGCTCAAACACGATGCGTCCCTGCAGATGAGGCGCCAAAAAGCTGTTGCGCGGAATGCCGAACTTCTGCGGCAGGTCGGTATGTATGTGTGCGATAGGTTCCATGCCGGTCATTGTACGGCATGGAGGCTTGGGGCGTTGCGCGCAATTCTTCGCCGCGGTCTCCCGTCGTGCAACCAACGGTTGCTTGGAAGGGCGCCTGCCGCCGCGTATGCTTAAGCCATCAACCAGCAGAAAGGAGCCGCTATGGCCTTTGCAGAAAAGCTCATTGCCATCCGTCGCGCCCATCACCTTACCCAGGAGCAGCTCGCCGCCAAGCTCTTCGTCACACGCCAAGCCGTCAGCCGTTGGGAACGCGGCGAGGTCACACCAGGCATCGACATGATGAAACTCATCGCCGCCGTAACCGGCGAGCCCCTGTCTCACCTGCTCGAAATGCCCGAGCACTATTGCCAGAGCTGCGGCATGATACTCACGCCCGACGACTGCGGTACCGATGCCACGGGCGCCGCGACCGATCATTACTGCAAGTGGTGCTACGACCACGGCCAGTACACCTACGAGACCACCATGGAGGCGATGATCGAGGACTGTGCCCCGCGGCTGGCACAAAACACCGGCATGTCGCTCGACGAAGCCGTCTCGCTCATGGGCGCCGTCCTGCCGCAATTGGAGCGCTGGCGCGCCGTGCAGGAAAACGAGGAGCACTACGGCGCCGAAGCGCGGGCGCGCTATGGCGATGAGGCTATCGATGCAGCAAACGAAACGTTACTGGACATGGACCCTCAGACATGGAACGATATGAAGGAACTTGAACGCGCTATTCTGGGCCAGCTCTCGATTGCCATGGGCGACGGCGATGCGGATGGAAGCGAGGCTCGCAAGCTTGTCGCGATGTATCGTCACTGGATTGGTCTCAACTGGGGACGTGAACCCCAGAATGAAGCGTACCTGGGTCTCGCCCACGGCTATCTTGCCGACCAGCGCTTTGTTGACTACTACGACAAGCCCTGCGGCACCGGAGCCACGGCGTTTCTGGTCCAGGCCATCGAGTCGTCGTTGACGCGCGCATAGACCGCGGCGGCTTTGGGTATTTCAATCAAAACCGCAACCGATTGGAGACCTATGGCTACTAATCATGAGCTCGCGCTGTACGTCATGACCGGCTGCCCGTATTGCATAAAGGTCAAGCGTTTCCTTGCCGATAACGGCGTGACCATTCCCGAGCGCAATATCTCGACCGATACCGATGCCGAGCAGACACTCATCGCCGTCGGCGGAAAACGCCAGGTTCCCTGCCTGTTCATCGACGGCAAGCCACTCTACGAATCGAGCGACATCATCGCGTGGGTGCAGGAGAACCTGCTCTAGTGCAACACAGCCATTGGGGACGTTCTTAAATGACTAGTCGTTAAAGAACGTCCCCAACGACCAACTAGCCGTGGAAGCGGGCTATGGGTGCAAGTGGCTGCTCGCGAAAGACGCGCTCGACGGCGGCGCGGTATTCGTCGACCTTTTTGGTCTTGCGTACGATCTTGTGGACGGTAGCGGGATCAGCGAAAGCACACTTGGCGTAGAACCACCACTCCTTCATGCGGAAGACCGCATTGCCGCCAATCTCTTCTGCATATGCCGCAAACAGCGTGTCGTGGAAACGCTGCAGCTCGGCTGCTGTGGCAACAGGACCGCCGTTGACCATGCGTGCCAGCGCAGGGTTCGCGAGCAACCCGCGTCCCAGCATCACGTGGCGCGTAGCAGGATAGGCCTCCACCAGCGCGTCCATATCCTCAAGATCAAAAATGTCGCCGTTGTATGCCACCGGAAACGGTGCCCGCTCCAACGTCTCGCCATAAAACTCTTTGCGCGGCGAGCCCGTATAGCGGTCCTTTTGCACGCGCGGGTGCACAATCAGCTCTGCCAGCGGCATGCGGCAATACAGATCGAGCGCACGCTCGTATTCGTCGTCGCTCTCCAGCCCCAGCCTGGTTTTTACCGACACCGGCAACGGCGAACGTTCGCACACATCGCTCAAGAACACTTCGAGCTCGTCCAAGTGGCGCAAAAAGCCCGAGCCCTTGCCCTTGGCGACAACCGTCCCCGAGGGGCAACCCAAGTTGAGATTGACCTCTCGATAGCCCATGTCGGCGAGCACCTGTGCCGCCCACACAAACTCATCCGCGTTCTTGGACATCAACTGAGGCACCACGTTGAGCCCCTGGTTATTGGCAGGATCGATCTCCTTAAACGCCTTGCCGCCAAAGCGATTGCCCACCCGCGGCGGCGGCAAAAACGGCGTGTAATAACAGTCGAGCGCGCCAAAGCACTCCGCATGCACGCGACGAAACACATGCCCGGTAATTCCCTCCATGGGGGCCAGCGAAAGGATCATCTACTCTTCTCTCATATCAACGAACATGACTAAGGGACTGCCCCTTTGTCATGTTCATTATGCCTTGTGCTCTAACACCACGCCATTAGCGCCGTGTTAGAGCAACCGACGCCCTGCACTCATTTATACTCAAACGCATGCGTGCATCGTCCGCGTAGAACGATGAGAGTCGAGGCCCCCATGCAGCAGCTCACCGAGCAAGAAAAGAAACGCATCCAGCGGTACTGCACGTACCCCAAGATCGCAGCGACTGCACTCGCCATGTCGTTCGTAGCATGCCTGCTGATGTTGCCGCTCCAAATGATCAACGATATCGCGTTCCACCAAAAAGAATTCCAACCCGCGGGCATATATACCGCCATCGCACTCACCGTAATCGAACTCGCCGTCTTTTGCTATTGCGCTCTTGCACCGCGCTTTGGAATGCAGGGCAAACAGTGGAAGGAGCTGCAGAGCAGGCTTGCGGTAGCCCAGACCAACAAGGACCGTTCCGCGGAGGTCGCCGGCGTGCTTGCCACGCAAGCTGCCGGCCGCCTGCTCAAGAACAGCGATAACGATCTCGCGCGCAACCTGGGCGGTGCCGCCGAGGTTGCCAGCGCCGTAGGGGCAGTCGCCACGGCGGCAGACGTGCTGGCCGAGACCTCGAGCAACGCCGAAGCCGTGGCAAACGCATACGGCGTGACGATTCCGAGCGCCAAGAAGCAGATGATCGCCCTCATCGTCGTGCCCGCCATTGTGCTGCTTGGCGTCTACATCTCGCAGTTTGTCCAGGGAAATAACGAGCTTCAGGCAAGAAAGGCTGCAGCCGCCGAGCAGCTCGCCATCGCGCAAGATGCCTTGGAGCCCGTGTGCGAACGCGTCGCGGCAGACGACCCATACGAGTCGTATCACGACTACGGCTACCGCATTATCGGCTATCTGCGCGATAATGACCTTGGCGCTCAAGCAGCCTATGTCTACCTTTCTTTTGATGCAGACGGCATGCTCACGGACGTCGATTACACCAGTCAGATCGACCCCGAGGCAAGCCTTGCAGACAACCTCGCCCGCGCCGAGCAGGATATCGCGACGCTCTGCGCCCCGCTCAACGGGTTGGACATTTCCGTTGCCACACCGGGCCTCCTCACGCCATGTAGCCTGTCGGATGAATTTAAACAGGCATTTTTAGCCGGATCCCTATATGAAGAAATCAGCATCAAGACGGAGGACGAATCTATCAAGTCGTACTACACCTTTGACACCGAAGCCGCAGAAGAATTCGACGAATACACCCATCCGGAAATTAGGCTCATGCTCTCTGCAAAGAAGAACTAAAGGCTTACGCTCTAATTTCGCAAGGGTCTCAATGTGACAAAGCGACCGTCCCTTTGTCACATTATTCGGAGCGCAAGGCTTCCACGGGGTCTTTTTTGGAGGCGCTACGGGCCGGCAGCAGACCGGCAACGACCGTCAACAGCACCGAAATTGCAATGAGCACCAGCGCATCCTGCACGGGCAGGCTCATCAGATTGGGTACCTGTTTGGCAGCAAGCGCCCAGGCATTAACCGGGAAACTCACGGCCACCACGACGACAATAGCAAAGACGCCGGCGATGAGGCCCTCGATAAAGGTCTCGGCGTTAAACACGTTGGCCACGTTGCGCTTTGACGCGCCGATAGCTCGTAGGATGCCGATCTCCTTTTTGCGCTCCAGCACGCTGATGTAGGTGATGATGCCGATCATGATGGAGCTCACCACCAGGCTGATGCTCACGAATGCGATGAGCACCAAGCTGATGGTGTTCACGATGTCGGTCACCGAACCCATGATGATGCCCATGTAGTCGGTGTACGAGATTGCCTGCTCATCGTGGCCGGCGGCTTTGACCTGCTTGTTGTACGCATCGATGTGATCAAGTACGCGCTCCTTGGCCTCAAAGTCGCGCGGGAAAATCTTAACCGAGATGGGGTCTGCCTCATCCGCATAGCCCAACGTGGTCAGATTGTTGTCGTAGGTGAGCTTCGAAGCCTTGGCATAGCTCATCATGAGCGAACTCAGGTCCTCGGCGTCCATGTTGAAATGGATGGCACGAGCAAAGGCGCTCGCATCCACACGCATAGCGCTCGCCAGGTTGGCAAAACTCGATGACATCTGCGTCGCCATCTGGCCCATGAGCCCTGCCGCGCCTGCCTTGAGCTGAGCTGACACCGTCGCCGCAATCTGGTCGCTGATCGACTTCATCACCTGATCCAGAGCCTGCTGCAGATACGGAGCCAGCTGCTTTTGCACATAGTCGGTCATCGCCTGTTGCAGGCGCTCGGCCAGGGCATCGCCGCCAAGCGCCTTGAGCTCGGCCAGGATTTGCTGGGCTGCCGTATCACTCTCAAGATACGTCGAGAATGCGGCAGCGAGCTTTGACGCATCCTTAAGATCATCGGGCGTCAACGCCTTAAACTGATCAGACTGCAAAAAGCCCTCAAACAGTTGGTTGGCAAGCGTTCCCACCTGCTGCATTTGCTCGGGCGTGAGCTCCAGACCGTCAAAGATGCCCGAGAAATCTGGGGCCGGTGCTTTTGCCATGATGTCGCTGAAGTCGATATCCTTGCCAACGTCCGAAAGGTCAATGTCCAGCCCGGACAAGTCAAGATCCGACAGGTCCATACCGCCCGCCGCACCTGAGAGCGCAGACGTATCAAACGAGAACGCACTCTTCAGCGCCGCCTCGTCCACGCTGAACATGCTGCCCAGATCCACGCCTTGCTTGGCCTCGCCTTGCAGTTCGTCGAAGGTTTTGCCCGTAAAGACATCCGTCTCGGGGTGGGCAAGCTGCTCTTGCACAATCTGCGAATCGGCGGCGCGCTCCATAAGCTGGCGGGTCAGCGCATGCGTATAGGCAATACCCGGAGACAACGCGCTCGCATTGGCTGTCTCGTTAGGTCGCACCACGCCCACAATGTGCACATCAATACCGTCGGCAACCTTGGCGGCCATAAAGTCGGCGTCGTCAGACATGTCGGTCCACATGCCGGTCTCTTCGTTTTTGCGATAGGCATCGGCCGGCGACAACACCTTAAACGTCGTGGACAGCGCATCGTCGTAGGTAAAGTCGGTGCCGGTCTCGGGCGTTTCGACCCCACCGTCAGCCGTCATAGCGCTGTTAACAAGGTCGTTGAGCTCATCGATATCCAGCGCGCCGATGCTATAGAGCGTGTAGTCGCCCACCGTGCCACGGCTCGAAAGCACCATGACGGCTTCGTTGGCAGACGTGGGCCAATGACCGGCGACGACATCGTACTGGCTGTCGAGCAGGCTCTGGTCGTCGATCATCTCGTTAAAGACCGAGGTTCCCATGGATTCCATGCTCACCGTCGCCGCCGAGCTCGCGCCTCCGCTCATTGCCTCAGTCATAGCGTTGGGCACCAGCCGGACGGGCTTCTCATCGCTCTTGCCGGCACGATAGACAACAGGCGTCACGCCATAACCGTACTGGATAGCATTGACTTCTTTATCGATGCCATCGCCACCGGCATCGAGCCATGCCTTAAAGCTCGTCATGTCGTTGGACTTAACGCTCGCAAACATATCCTTTACGGCCGTGACCACGGGAATCTTATCGGTTCCCTTAGCCTTGCCGCCGGCACTGTCGTCGGACGAATCCACGTTTTCAGGCGAGTCATCATCCGCAGCCCCCTGCCCGCCCATCATAGATGACAGGTCGTAATCCTGCTTGGAAATGGTGAGTGGGTAGCTCGAGAGCGTATCCTCCTCGACCTTTTTGATGTAGCCGTTTACGCCATTGGACAGCGCCAGAATCGCCGCGATACCGATAATGCCAATCGAGCCCGCAAAGGCCGTCATGACCGTACGGCCCTTCTTGGTCATGAGGTTTCGGGCAGAAAGCCCCAGCGCCGTCACAAAGCTCATCGAGGTTTTGCGCGTGGGCTTGGCCTCGCGACGTGCGGCTTTGGCAACATCGAAGGGATCGGAATCGTCGGTGATCTTGCCGTCCGCCAGGTTGACGATGCGCGTGGCGTATTGGTACGCAAGCTCAGGATTGTGCGTGACCATAATAACCAGACGGTCGCGCGCCACGTCCTTGAGCAAGTCCATGACCTGCACGGACGTTGCGGAATCCAAGGCGCCGGTCGGCTCGTCTGCCAGCACAATCTCGGGATCGTTAATCAGGGCGCGGGCGATGGCCACGCGCTGCATCTGTCCGCCCGATAGCTGGCTCGGGCGCTTGTTAACGTGCTCGCCCAAGCCGACTTTCTCCAACGCCTCGCGCGCACGCTGGCGGCGCTCGGCATGCCCCACGCCCGTGAGCGTGAGCGCCAGCTCCACGTTTTCCAAAATGGTCTGATGCGGAATGAGGTTATAGCTTTGGAACACAAAGCCGATGCGGTTGTTGCGATAGGCATCCCAATCGCGGTCACGGAAGTCCTTGGTCGAAATACCGTCAATCAACAGGTCACCGGAATCAAAGTGGTCCAGCCCACCGATAACGTTGAGCATCGTGGTTTTGCCCGAGCCCGAAGGACCCAGAATGGCCACGAACTCGTTATCGCGAAAAGACAGGCTTACGCTGTCGAGCGCCACCTGCGTAAACGACTGCGTAACGTACCTTTTGCAAATACCCTTGAGCTCCAGCATGGACGGCAACCTCTCCCACGCGAGCGCACTTGCCCGCTCTCCCCCGCCGTTCGTATTCGACGCGTTTGTCCTACTCTATCTTGTCATTGTCATACACGCCGCTCAAAAGGCCTTACTTTTCCAATCCACACGGCATCACGTTATCGCTACCGCGATGGTCTTTAGTCACAGCAGCAAAGAAGCGATAGCCACCCGAGAAGTTATAGCAGTCAAAACCGTACTGAGCGAGGATGCGGCAGCCAATGTAGCTGCGAAGACCACTTTGGCAAATAACATAAACAGGCTTTGTCACGTCAAGCTCCCCCAAGCGAGCACGCAAGTCATCGACGGGAATGTTCACAAAGCCGTCGATATGTCCGAGGTCATACTCGCCAACCATACGGACATCGAGCAGCTGCACACTACCATCGCGCGGCAGATCCGGTTCCTGCTCCCAATGCCACTGCTTGAGCATGCCCGAGCCCACGTTTTCGATCATAAAACCGGCCATGTTCACCGGGTCTTTCGCCGAAGAATATGGCGGCGCATAAGCCAAATCCAAATCCTTGAGCTTATCGGCCCGAATACCGGCCTGGATTGCCGTCGCCAGCACATCGATGCGCTTGTCCACGCCATCGATGCCCACAATCTGCGCGCCCAGCAGACGCAAGGTTTCCCTCTCAAACACAACTTTCATGGTCATGGGCGTGGCCCCGGGATAATAACCCGCATGCGATCCAGGTGACAGCACGACGCTCTCGTAATCGATTCCCGCCGCACGCGCTGCCTTCACAGAAAGACCCGTGCTCGCAGCTGTCAAGTCGAACACTTTGATTACCGAAGAACCCAGCGAGCCCTGATAGCGACTGTCTAAGCCACAAATCACGTCGGCGACGATACGTCCCTGCTTATTAGCGGGGCCTGCAAGGGAAATCACCGCGTTCTCACCCGTCACCTGATGCTTGACCTGCACGGCATCACCCACGGCATATACGTCAGGAGCAGACGTCTCCATGCGGTCGTTCACCACAATGGAGCCCTTGATGCCCAGCTCGATACCAGCTTTCTTTGCCAAATGGCTCTCGGGCGCAACGCCGATAGCGAGTAGCACCATATCGGCCATAATGGAATCATCGCCCGCCACATGTGTGACCACACGGCCATCGGCCTCCTCAAAGCCCGTAACGTCGGCACGAAGGCGCAGGTCAATGCCATGCTCGCGGACCTCTGCATGAAGCAGCGTCGCCATGTCGTAGTCCAGGTTGTTCATCAGCTGCCCGGGGCGCTGCAAAAGCGTCACCTCGAGACCCAAGCCACGCAGGTTCTCGGCAGCCTCAACACCGATAAAGCCGCCACCGATCACCACGGCGCTCCTCGGCTCATGCTCTTGCACATAACCATGAATGCGCAGCGTGTCCTCTACCGTTCGAAGGCTAAAGATCTTATCCAAATCGATTCCCGGAAGAGCGGGGCGAATGGGATGCGCGCCTGGCGAAAGAATCAGCTTGTCATACGTCTCGACAAATTCCTCGCCGGTGAGCAGGTCGCGAACGTCAACCGTATGCACATCGGGATGAATGGCGATCACCTCGTGGCTCGTCTTCACGGCAATGCGGAATCGATTCCAAAAGCCCTCGGGCGATTGCAGCGTGAGCGCAGGCTCCTCCTCAATCACGCCGCCAATAAAGTATGGCAATCCGCAGTTAGCATAGGAGACATAACCTGTGCGCTCAAAAACGACAATCTCCGCCTGCTCGTCAAGCCTGCGCAAGCGCGCTGCCGCCGATGCACCGCCAGCAACGCCCCCCACGATAACCACCTTCATAGTTAGCGCGCCACCTTTCCGCTGTAGCTATTGATTCCGCCGATGTTCTTCACGTTGACGTAGCCCGCACGCTGAAGAAAGCTCGCAGCGCGACCGCTACGAGCGCCACTCAGGCAATGCACGAACAGAGGCGTATCCTTCTTTGGATACTCGACAAGCACGCGATTGACGCCATCGAGGGGAATGTTGATGGCACCGGGGATATGTCCCTGCCGATACTCATCGGCGCCACGCACATCGATCAACACCGCACCTTCGGTCGCACGGCACTCTTCAACACCTTTGTTGATATCCACCCCAGCAAATAGATTGAACAATCCCATGATGAGCTCCTTTGCTCGCTTGCCCTATCGTTTGATGCCAGTATGCCCGGAAGGCGCAGACCGGTTCCGTGACCAAGTCACCGTATGGGACAATTTTTTCTTAAGAGCGAGTGCCAGGCACTGGGTGGATAGGCACCATGGCAAAGCCATCGCTACGGCAGGCGTGTCAAACCGTCGACATCCAGAACAAGGATTCGCCCGCGCTTCACCTCGACAAGACCTTCATTGGCAAGACGACGCAGCACGCGCGTCACCGCCTCGCGGGCAGAGTTGATGTCACGCGCCAGCTCGTCTTGAGTGACCCGGAGCTCCATTGACCCCGTTGCCTGGCATCGCTCAACCAAATAGTCGGCAACACGCTGGTCGAGACGTCGGAAAAGCATCTGTTGGAGCACACGAACCACCTGAGAGTAGCGCCGCGCCTCCACTTCGAGCATAAAGACTTTGACGAAAATATTGTTGCTGGCAAGATGCTCGCAAACACCGATAGGCACAATAAGGAGCTCGGATTTCTCTGTTGCGGCAGCCAACGTGCCAAAGGAGATTTGCCGAATTACGCACGAAGCTGTTGTAACGCGGCACTCGCCGCACCCAATCCTAAAGAGCGTGATCTCCTTGCCTTCCTCGGAAAGGAGGCTGACGCGGACACCACCCTGAACGACAAGGAACATGCCGGTACAGGAGCTATCGCTACCGCCGATAAGCTGGCCGGCATCGAAGGTGCGCAAGACGGCCTGCTCCAAAACGAGCGTCCTCTCGTCAGAAGACAGATGCGCCCAAAAAGGGAGCTTCTCTACAACGTTTTGCACCATGGTCATCTGCGACTCCTTCTCCCATGGTCTAATCTATCAGGAATAATAGGGAGCAGCAAAAGTCAACTGTCGCAAGAATGACCTGTACCGCAAGATCATCACCGAGGGCTTTGAGATTGCCGACGAGCGCTTTGAGGCCAACGCTTTGGTCATCTTCCGTGAGACAGGGAACCGTCAGCACACCATCAAGGCCGTTATGTGTGCCCTTCTGGGTCTCTAGGAGCCGTATCAATGGAAACTGTTTTGCCGGTGCCAGTGAGGAATGTTGGGAACCGCACAAAAACGAACGGGACGGCACGTCGCGTGGCGCACCATCCCGCACATGGCATTGACAATGTGGCAAAGGGACTGTCCCTTTGCCACATTCGAACCTACTGTTCGCTGTTTGCGATTGCCTGATCGATCAGCTTGTCGAGCGCTGCGCGCTGCTCGGCGGAGCTGATGGCTCCCACGATTGGATCCCCTACGATGTTGCCATTCTGATCGATGACATACGTTGTCGGGAACGAGAACAGATTTGACGTAAACTTACCGGCCTCGCTATCCGACTTGAACCAGATGTTCTTATACGTCACGCCCTTCTTGCTCAGCACATCCTTAGCATCTGCAATCTCACCCTTGTTACCATCGAGCGTAAAGGAATTGACGCCCACGACCTGACCGCCCTTCTCGGCAAGCTCCTGATTCAGGTTCTCAAGATCGCCCAGCTCGCCCACGCACGGCTTGCACGTGGTGAACCAGAAGTTCATGACGGTAACCTTGTTCTTAGAGAACAGCTCGTCGCTGCTCACGTCGTTGCCATCCAGGTCCTTGCCCGTAAAGCTGGGGAACTTCGTCGCCTCGCTCGAAGCATTGGCACCAGCCGTCATGCCAGCGGTCGAAGCGTCAACGCTCTCGCCTGCGCTCGGCGTGCTTCCACAGCCGGGGAACTCCTTCTCCAAGCTCTCGAGCTTGTCCTCGATCTCCTTGATCTGCTGTGCACCGGCCTTGAGCGTCTTAAGCTCATCCGCCGTAAACTCATCCTTGGCGCCGTCGATGGTCTTGAGCAGGAAATCGCCGTAATTGCTGCCGTCCTCAATCATTGCCGAGTCTTTATTTGCCGCATTGAATACCTTTTCCCACAGCGCGTTATCACTCGAAAAGATCTCGTTCTCCTTCTGCATGAGCTTCGCATACAGCTCGGCGGCCTCGTCGGCATTGGCCGGCTTCTGCGCAGTGAGTTCTGCGATCTTAGGATCGGAGCCCGCAGATTCGCTCACATTGCCACCGGGCGCCGAACATGCCACAAGGCACAAGGCCAATACCGGCACCATAAACAGGGCCGCAATCTTAGAAAGCTTCATGGTCATTCCTCCGTTTTGTCGAAGCTTGTTTACTTTTTATCGGCGGTCAAGGGAAGCTTTTCTGCCGACACATCCAGGCCATAGCGATAGCTGATGGCATCGACGGGACAGGCCCCGATGCACTTTCCGCACCGGATACATTCGGCATGATTGGGCGCGCGGACCACATCAACGTCCATCTGACAAACCCTTGAACACTTGCCGCACGAGACGCATTTGCACGCGTCAACCTGAATCCCCAACAAGGACACCCTATTCATGAGCGCATAGAATGCGCCGAGCGGGCAAATCCATTTGCAAAAGGGGCGATAGAACAAAACGCTCAGCACTACCACGGCAATGAGAACGACAAGCTTCCAGGTGAAGAGCTGCCCCAGCGCAGATCGAATTCCGGCATTGGCAGCCGCCAGCGGAATGGCGCCCTCGAGCACACCCTGGGGACAGATGTACTTGCAAAAGAATGGATCGCCCATGCCCACGTCGTTAACCACCAAGACGGGCAGCAGCACCACGGCAAACAGCAGCACGACATACTTGATGTACGTGAGCGGCTTAAGCTTTTTCGTGGAGAACTTTTTGCTGGGAATCTTGTGAAGCAGCTCCTGCAGCCAGCCAAACGGACACAAAAAGCCGCATACAAAGCGTCCCAGCAGCACGCCGAGCAAAATGAGCGTACCGGTGACGTAGTAAGAAAAGTTGAACTTGGATGAACCTACCACCGACTGGAACGACCCGATGGGGCACGCACCCGATGCCGCGGGGCACGAATAGCAATTAAGTCCAGGTACGCAGATTGTTTTTCCCGCGCCCTGATAGATGCCGCCTTTGGCAAAGTTTGGCAGGTGAATGTTGGTGACGAGCGTCGCCGCCGCCTGAATGAATCCGCGAAATCGAGCCAAAACATGCGACGCAGTGTTTTCTCTTTTATCCAATTCCGATACACTCCAAGCACAGCCTAATCGCTTTGGCCAGCACGGCATCCGCCTCGCCACGCATAACGCCAAAGCACACCATGGCAATTCCGACGATCAACAAAGCGACCTGTACCACGGGTTTTACCGCTTTGAACAACCTGACCACTCCTTTCGTTACGCGACCATTGGACCATATCGGCTATAAAATCCGTGTTAAGCGCGATTTGAAATGTGCAAGGAGACTGTTATGCGTATTTTGATCGTCGAGGACGAGCGGGCGCTGTGTGACGCAATCGCGCGCAGCTTGCGAAACTTGGCGTACAGCGTCGACTGCTGTCACGACGGACAGGAGGCGCTCGGCCTACTGGACGTTGAGGCCTTCGACCTCGTGGTACTCGACCTCAACCTTCCCCGTATCGACGGCATGACCGTACTCAGGGAACTTAGGAAAACCGACTGCGAGACTAAGGTACTGATTCTGTCCGCACGTGGCGAAGTATCCGATAAAGTCGCCGGACTCGATGCCGGCGCCAACGATTACCTCACCAAGCCGTTTCATCTGGACGAGCTTGCGGCAAGGATTCGCAGCCTTACCCTCAGACGCTTTACACAAAGCGACATAGTTTTAACCTGCGGAAAGCTCCGCTTTGACACCAAGGCGCGCATCGCTTCCGTGGGCAGTGAGGCTTTATCTCTTACGCGCAAGGAAACGGGAATCTTGGAATACCTGATGCTTAATCAGGGGCGTCCGGTAAGTCAAGAGGAGCTTATCGAGCACGTTTGGGATAGCAGCGTGAACAGCTTTAGCAACGCAACCCGCGTTCATATCTCGTCACTCCGCAAAAAGCTACGCATCGCTTTGGGATACGACCCGATTCGCAATCGGATTGGAGAGGGCTACGTTATGGAGGATAGCGAATGAAAAGGCTTTCGCTGCAATGGCGCATAACGATTATGACGGCGCTGCTCACGTGCGCAGCGTGCGTGTTGACGAACTGCCTGGTCGGCTATACGGGCATGCGCTACATGGATGCCATCGGCAGTGACATCTCGGCCTTTAACGCAACCGGCGAAGATTCGCCCCAGGCGTTCGACCCAACGAAAGCGACCCCCGATGACAAGGTCACGATCGTCGTAAACGACGCACAAGAGGCTTTTGGCACGACAACCTGGTGCATCACGGCTGGAGTCACACTCCTTGGCGGCGTGCTGGCATACTTTGTGAGCGGCCGTGCGCTCAAACCGCTACGGGCTTTTGCAGCCCAGGTTGAGCGTGTGCAGCCTGACAACCTAAGCGAAATCAGACTCAGTGAAGATGTGCCCACCGAGCTACAACGATGCAGCGCCTCTTTCAACGACATGATCGCCCGTCTTGGCGAAGGGTTCTCTGCACAGCGTCAGTTTACCGGCAACGCCGCACACGAGCTGCGCACCCCGCTCGCCCTTATGCAAGCACAGATTGAACTATTCATCTCCGAGCACTCCGGTTTGCAGCCCGAAACAGCCGAGCTGCTCGGCCTGCTACAAGAACAAACCGAGCGCATGTCTCGAATGACCAAGGTATTGCTCGAGATGAGTGAGCTCCGCAGCGTTCCTTGCGAGGACGATGTTGAACTTGGCCCCTTGTCCGAAGAGGTCCTCACCGACCTTGCGCCACTTGCCGAAAATAAGGGCATAGCCCTCAATTGTACTGGAGACGCTTTAGTAATCGGGAGCGACACGCTCCTCTATCGGCTGGTGTTTAATCTGGTCGAAAACGCCATCCATTACAGCCGCTCCGGCTCGACTGTCAACGTCTCCATCAGCGACAGCGACAGCCATGTGCTCCTGCGAGTCAAAGATGAGGGCCCGGGAATACCCAAGCAGTACCGAGAGAGCATCTTCCAGCCGTTCTTTCGTCTAGACAAATCCCGCAGCAGGGCATACGGCGGCGCAGGACTCGGGCTAGCGCTCGTTTGGGAGATTGCAGCGCTTCACGGTGGCACGGTAGAGGTCGAAGCAAGTTCCGAGAGCGGGACCACCATGCTCGTAAGCCTTCCAAAACGATCCGTAGCGTTAACCGAACAGTAAAACGAAAGGGGTCCCGAGCAACAGGAGTACAATTGCTGCTATTGTTGCCAGCTGTTGGGAGATGGAAGATGGACTGCGATGGCTACCCATGCGTTCCCATGCCGTTGATGTGCACTGCCTTTGTGCCGGGGCAGATTGACGCTGCGGTTGCAGGCATTTCCGACCCCGATTCGCGCGCCATTGCCACGGCAGAAGCGCTGTACTTTCGCGGACAGGCCGCCCTCGCTGCCAAGACGGCGCGTCCCTATCTTGACGCCACCGATTCCGCACTGCGCTATTCCGCATGCTTTATCTGCGGATACGCCAGTCTGTCGCTCAACCGTATCGCCGACGCCCGCCGTTGTCTTGCGGGCATCCTCGATACGCCAACTGACGAGGAATCACCCGCCGTCCACGCCACGCATATCCTGTTCGCCTCGGCCGCAAGCGTCCTGCTGCACTTGTCTTCCCCGTATTCTGCCGAAGAGTTTTATCCGCTTGCGGCGCATCTGCCCGAAGGCCTGCGCCTGTTCGCCAGCTACGTGATGGCGCATGCCCTGTACCTGCGCGGCGAATATGGCCGCAGTCTGGGCATGGCGGAAAACGCCCTGATCATGAAACAGGGGAGCTATCCGATCTCGGAACTGTTCCTGCACCTGGCAGCTTCCATGGCATGCATGAGCCTCAAGGACATCGACGCCGCAAAAACGCACTTCGGAGTTGCTTGGAACATTGCGCGTCCCGACGGCCTTATTGAGCTCATTGGCGAGCATCACGGCCTTTTACAGGGGCTTATCGAGGCATGCCTAAAAACGCAATACCCTGACGACTTCGCGCGCATCATCGAGATCACGTACCGCTTCAGCTACGGCTGGCGGCGCATCCACAACCCCGATTCGGGCGAGGACGTTGCCGACGATCTAACGACCACGGAATTCACCATGGCCATGCTCGCCTGTCGTGGGTGGACCAACGCCGAAATCGCACGCCATATGGGAGTATCGCCAGGTACCGTTAAAAATCGACTGTCCAACGTGTATGCAAAGCTTGGCATCGGCACGCGCACCGAACTGGTCGCGCATATGCTGCGTTAGCGGCCAGACTGCCTAGCGCGGCACGTGCGCCCCGAAGCCCCGGCGCTTCGCTCGCTCAAATTGGACATTTTGGCCCTCGGACGGCACTACCGTGACAGGATGCCTTCTCGCAAAAATGGATTATTTCCACCGATACCTGCGGGATGGGAGCCAAAGATGCTTGATCGCCGTTCGTTACTTGTTGCCGGAGCGTCCTCGCTGGCGAGCATTATGTTGCCGCGCGTGCCGGGAAGCGCAAACGCCTTCATATTGCCGTTCGCGCCCACCGAAGCCTATGCCGACGAAAAAGACCCTTTCAGGGTGCTCGTTCTCTCGCGCACCATGCTTGGTGTGGTCGTGGTCGACGTCGCCAACAAGAATACGCCCATCACGGGTGCCCAGGTCACGCTCATATCGCGCTATGCCGCAGGCAAGCAGCTCACCGCCACGACCGATGACGAAGGCACGGCCATCTTTGAGGTCGCCCCTCTTTCAGAAGGCTACGTGGACGAGGCAACGCTTCTCGACGCGTACGACTTTAACGGCGGCATCTCCATTAGCATGGCAGGCTACCGCGATGTCGAGATTCCCCTTGCGCGTATCCAGGGCGGCACCGCTATTACCGCACCCACACGTCCGCTCTCCGATGGCGAGCCGTACTTTCGACAGCTCACGTTCGACGAATGGGACATCCAGTACGCCGACGCCACGTTTATGGCAATGCCAGCGGACGAAGCAGCAAACGACCAGCCCGACACGCACGCTTTTACCGTGCAGGCTCATCTGCCGCAGGGCGGGCAGGCAACGTTGCATATCAATAAAGTGATGCCCGCTGCGGGCAGCTCAACCGAAACCGTCACGCAGATCGGCCAGATCAAGGCCAGCGCATCGGGCGCGGATAATCTGGCGACGTTCACGCTTGAAGACACGTTCCTCGATGCAGCTTCGGGCCTTCTGGAGGAAGGGTGCAAGCTGCGCTTTATGCTCGACTACCAGGGCAAAACCTACACGCTCTCATCCCCTATGGCCGTTGTCACCGCGCCGGCCGCAAAGGCGGAATCGGGCTCGACCACCATCATTCCCACCACCATGGACCAAGAGATCACTCCGTTTGATTTCCCCGCGGCGTTTCCCGGTATCGGCGGCAATAAGTTCACGTGCTGGATGCCCACATTTCCCATTCTGTTCGATTTCTCGTTTGCTGGATACGTGCTGTTTGGCGGAGGGTACAAACCAGCTAGCTATATGAACGATTCGGGCAACCCTGATCCGGAATACTGGAAGAAATCGCCGCGCGAGTCGGGCGCCAAGCAGGCAAATCGCTACCTCGACGAGATGGAGGGGAAGTGGAATCAGTACAAGAGGATGAGTGCCGGTTCGGGCACCGATCCAAGAAACACCAAGCTCCTTCGCCACCATTGCACGCCGCTGTTCACGATGGATATCGCCACACAGCTGTACGGCTCGCTCGCCTACGATTGGGTGGGCAAAACCTGGGGTAACAACAACGACCCCGCATACGGCAATATTAAGGCCCTCTTCCAGATAAGAACCGACCTCAATTGGACCGAGCAGTTTACCCTAGGACCGGTGCCATTTTTCCTAAACGTCAACCCCTGGGTGCTGGCAAAACTGGCGCTCGCCGTGGGTGCCCACACGCACGGCAGCGGCGCGGCGTTTTTTAAAAACATTTCGCTCGACTATTCAAACACGTCGGGCTCGTTCACCATCCAGATCGGGCTTGCCGTCACCTTTGGCGCCGGCGTTGCAGGCGTCGCTTCGTCTGCCGTGCGCGGCGCCGCATCCCTCACGCTGTTCATTGGGTACGAGAAGGCAGATGAACACCAGCTTCCGCGACTGCGCGTAGGTGCAGACGTCGATATCGATGTGATACTCCAATTCGTAATGTTCAAGTGGACCACCAAGGCTTGGTCGGGGTCGTGGCCCACGCTCATCGATTCGTGGAATATGTCGGTGGACAATGGCGACCAGTATGTACTCCAGCGCTCTGAGCTCGCATTGGGTGGAGATACGCCTTACACGCTGGATGCCTGCTTCGGCTCGGCCGGCAACATTGAGGCGGGCGGCGTGCCGCAATTTATCGCATCGGCCACCATCGTCACCAACGCCGAACTGCTCGCACGCGCCGAGGTTAAGGCCACTGCCGTAAACGCCGCGCCTGTCGTGCGCGATTGGGAGCGGGCGGTCACGCGCATTGAGCTCGAGGCGGATGCAGAAAGCGACGACACGGGACAGATCGAGCATTTCGTCCACGTGCTGATGGAGAACGATGAAAACGCCGCGCCGATGTATGAGTACACCTACATCGGTCAGGCAACGAACACCGTTGCCGACCCGAACGCCAATTCTGCCGGCGTGTCGGAGGACGAGCGTGGCGGCATAAAACCCTCGAGCGACAACGTGCTGTTTTCCGGCGTGCTCAGCGAAGCCCACATGAAGCTAACGATGATTGCCGGCGTGGAGTGCCTATTCCGTATCGCCTCGGTGCGCTACGGCGAGAATGGTCGTTCGCGCCTGGTGGTGCATACAAAGACGAACGGCACGTGGTCCGCTCCCACGCCCGTGGACTTCCCCCTTGGGTTTGGCGAGGGCGACGTGGAGCGCACCGGCATATTCGATTACGACTTCGACGTGGTGGAATATACAGACGGGAGGGGAAACCAGGACGCCTACGTGCTGCTGGTCTCGGGCGAGCGCCCCGCCGGTGACAACACCCTTTTCGATACGGCGAGCACATCCGGCATACTGTCCGTTGTGCGCCTGCGCATAAGCAACGACGGAGTTCGCGTGATATCGCACACGTCGTGGCGCAGCATCTCGCGCGGCCGCCTTCAGGAGGATGGCTACCATTGCCTGCAGTGCCCGCGCATCACGGTGGGCAAGACGCTGGTCGACGGACGTCTGTCGGGCGCTTACCTCCACCGCCACGGAGCCACCACAGAGAAGGCGCTCGGCAGCGAGGCCGAGGTTGCGCTGGAATGCTTTACCCTGTGGTCGGATGATTTGGGCGACAGTCTCACGTTCCGTCAGGTCCTCCGCTTTCCGCAGGCACCGTCGAGCATCGAGCTGGGCGCGCCCGAGAATATCAACGGCAAAATGGTGGTGCCCGTTGCATACGAGACCGCAGGCGGTTGTGGCTGTGCATCGTACGCCGTGATCGGCCAGTCCATTGCGGGCTGGGGCGTTATGTCGCCAGATGCCACAGTACCCCACGCGGTGCCGTGGCCGCAGCGCACGGGCTTTTTGGCTACCGTCAACGAGCAACTGCAGCATATTACTTGGACGCGAGGCGCATCGGCATTTGCAACGCAGCCCGTGGGTGCCGCAGGCTGTGGCCCGGCATCGTTTAGCGTAAGCAACAACGGCAGGTGCGTGCTCTATGTAGAGAACACCGATGGCAAGGTGGGGCAAACCTACGACGAAGAAGGCAACCCGGTAGCAGTGATGGGCAAGCACTTCCGCATCTTCGCCAGCACCTTGGCAGGCGATCTGTTTACGGAGTCGTTCGTGATGTGCGAGCTGGACCATCCCGTCGATCAGATAACGACATTTTTGACGTCGGGGAGCATGCTCTCCGCGCTCGCCACGCACATTGTGAGCGCGGAGAAGAGCGAGGCAGAACTACACGGCATCGAAGTGCCCTTGGTGGCGTGTGCCACTCCGACGGGCGCAGTCGCTACCTCGGGCGCGGTGGTGCCCGGAGCAGCAGGCGAATCCTTCATGGTCACGGTGCGAAACGACGGCAACACCTTGCTGACCGCCGGCACAATCGATCTGTACCGAGAGGGCTCCAGCCAGCCGTTCTCCAGCGCATCCATCGGGTTCGGAGCGAACACACGCATGGCATCGATCTACGATCCAGAGCTTGCCGAGGACGCTTCGGTCAACGACATGGCACACGTGAAGTACGCGCTCGAAACGCTGGGCACACCTTTTGCAACGCACCCGCTGGTAGCCGACAGTGGCAACGCCGTGCTGGCACCGGGTTGCACGGCACAGTTCCGCATGAGCTTCGCCATCCCCGAGAGTTGGAGCGATGAAGTGGGCAAACGTGTAACGCTATATGCGAAGGCGCGTAATCTGGTGGCGCTCGATCCCGTAACGCTCGAGGAAATTCGACCGGGCGCAAACTCGGCACTGGGTGCCGTACTGCACGAGCTTCATGTGCCCGACGCGGCATGCGAACGCTCAGAAGTTCAGGTCGGCGTCTGCGACAGCGTGGATACGACAGAACTTCACGACGCCCCGATGACGGTCGACGGCGATGGCGGCACGAGTGGAGGTGGCTCCGGCGGAAGCAGCTCCGGAGGCGGCAGTGGATCTGGCAGCGGCAAGAATCACGGCAATAACAAGCGCTCCGGAAAAGCGGGCGCGCTTGCGGGCACGGGCGATGTCAACGCTCCCCTTACGGCAGCCGCCGCAGCACTCGCCGCAGCAGGCGCCGGCCTCGTCGCCTACAGCGCCCGCCGCACGGCGCTCGAAACCGACACCGCCGATGAGGTCAATTCGGATAGGCCTCGCTAGCTCCTAGTTACCTTTGTGAGAGACGCCGACTCGGCTCATCGAACATCAAAATGGGCTGGTTCTGAATACCCAGAGCCAGCCCATTGCGCATTAGATGTCGTCAGAGGAGTCGAGTTCTGCCTCGAGCTTGGCACGGCGTCTTTTCGCCAACAATCCGCACGACATGTCTTCGACAGCGTATCCAACCGCAAACGCAGCAAGACACATTCGGCCGTCTTCAAACTTACTCGGACAGAGCCGACTCGGTTTTGTCCGAGTAAACGAATCTCCATCGAACTCCGAACGATTGTTCGATGGATTTCGTGTTGGTTGGAATCGCCTATGGGCTGGGCTATGCTACCTTGACTATCTATATGACTTAAACGCAGCAAAGGAGCACCGAGAGAGCGAGTATGGCAAAAAACACCGCAAACTATGGTAACGACAGCATCCGCCAGCTCAAGGACGAGGAGCGCGTACGCCTGCGCCCCGCCGTCATCTTTGGCTCGGACGGACTCGACGGCTGCGCGCATGCTGCCTTCGAGATCCTGTCCAACGCCGTTGACGAGGCGCGCCAGGGCTACGGCAAGCTCATCACCCTTACCGCCTTTCGCGATGGTTCCATTCAGGTAGAGGACAACGGCCGCGGCTGCCCGCTCGACTGGAACCCCTCCGAGAAGCGCTTTAACTGGGAGCTCGTCTTTTGCGAGCTCTACGCCGGCGGCAAGTACAACAACAACCAGGGCGGCGACTACGACTTCTCGCTCGGCACCAACGGCCTAGGCTCGTGCGCGACCCAGTACGCCTCCGAGTACATGGACGTCACGGTTTGGCGCGACGGCAACAAGTACTCCCTGCACTTTAAGAAGGGCAAGGTTGTCGGCGCCAAGAAGAAGGCACTCGAGATTGAGCCCAGCGACGAGAACCGCACCGGCACCACCATCAAGTGGCGCCCCGATCTTGAGGTCTTTACCTCCATCAGCATTCCCCACGATTGGTATCGCGAGACCATGCGCCGCCAGGCCGTGGTCAACGCCAACGTGACCTTCCGCCTGCGCATCGAGGGCGACGATGGCGAGTTCTCCGAAAAGGACTTCTGCTATCCCAAGGGCATCGAAGACTATGTGCTCGAGAAGGTCGGTACCGACTACCTTACCGAGCCCTTCTTTATCGAGGCCGACCGTCGCGGTCGCGACCGCGAAGACCTGCCCGACTACAACGTAAAAATCACCGCATGCATGTGCTTCTCTCGCACCTTCATGATGCAGGAGTACTACCACAACTCATCGTGGCTCGAGAACGGCGGCTCACCCGAGAAGGCGGCCCGTAGCGCTCTGACCAGCGCCATCGATGCCTACATTAAGCAACAGGGCAAATACAACAAAAACGAAAGCGGCATTAAGTGGCAGGACGTCCAGGACTGTCTGGTGCTGGTAACCAACTGTTTCTCCACCCAGACGTCCTACGAAAACCAGACTAAGAAGGCCATCAATAACCGCTTTATCCAGCAGGCCATGACGGCCTTCTTTAAGGAGCGCCTCTCGACCTACCTGATCGAGAACAAAGACGCCGCCAATAAGATCATGGAACAGGTGCTCATCAACAAGCGCTCGCGCGAGAATGCCGAGAAGACGCGCCAGAGTATCAAGACCAACCTGCAGCAGAAGACCGACATGGCCAACCGCGTGCAGAAATTCATCGACTGCCGCTCCAAGGACAAGAGCCGTCGCGAGATCTACATCGTAGAGGGCGACTCGGCAGCAGGCGCCATTCGCACCTCGCGCGACGCCGAGTTCCAGGGCGTTATGCCCGTCCGCGGTAAGATCCTCAACTGCCTGAAGGAGGACTATCCGCGCATCTTTAAGTCCGACATCATCATGGACCTCATGCGCGTGCTGGGCTGTGGCGTGGAGATCAAAGACAAGCGCATCAAGAACCTGGGCGCCTTTGACCTGGACAACCTCAACTGGAACAAAGTCATCATCTGTACGGACGCCGACGTCGACGGTTATCACATTCGCACGCTCGTGCTCACCATGCTCTACCGCCTGGTGCCCACACTTATCGACGAGGGCTACGTGTATATCGCCGAGTCGCCGCTCTACGAGATCAACTGCAAAGAGAAGACCTACTTTGCCTACACCGAGCTCGAGAAGAACGGCATCCTCAAAGAAATCGGCGACCAGAAGTGCTCCATCAACCGTTCCAAGGGTCTTGGTGAGAACGATCCGGACATGATGTGGCTCACCACCATGAACCCCGAGACACGTCGCCTGATCAAGGTGGAGCCCGAGGACGTCACCAAGATGGAAACCATGTTCAACCTTTTGCTGGGCAACGACGAGGCAGGCCGCAAGCGCCATATCTCCGAGCACGGCAAGGAATACCTGGACCAGCTGGACTTGCAATAGCAGCAAATCGATAACGACGGCCCATAAGAAGTTCAAGAGGAAATCGTGGCAAAGAAGAAGACGAAGAACCAGCCAAAGAAAAAGCAGGTTAACGCCGAGAACGTCATCGGCCTGCACTCCGAGGTCACCGACCAGCCGATCACGCAGACGCTCGAGGTCAACTACATGCCCTACGCTATGAGCGTCAACGTCTCGCGTGCGTTCCCCGAGATCGACGGCTTTAAGCCCTCGCACCGCAAGCTGCTCTACACCATGTACAAAATGGGTCTGCTCAAGGGCGAGCGCCAGAAGAGCGCCAACATCGTGGGCCAGACCATGAAGCTCAACCCACACGGCGACGCCGCGATCTACGAGACGATGGTGCGCCTGGCGACGGGCAACGAAGCGCTGCTCGCGCCGTTCGTTGAGTCGAAGGGCAACTTTGGCAAGTACTATTCGGGCGATCTGAGCTACGCCGCCTCGCGTTATACCGAGGCCAAGCTCTCCCCCATCAGCGCCGAGATCTTCAAGGACATCGACAAGGACCCGGTCGACTTCGTTGACAGCTACGACGGCGCCATGAAGGAGCCGCGCCTGCTGCCCACCACGTTCCCCAACATCCTTGTCTCGGCCAACAAGGGCATCGGCGTCGCCATGGCGTCCGACATCTGCGGCTTCAACCTCAACGAGGTCTGCACTGCCACCATGCACTACTTGCAGGACCCCGACTGCGACCTGCTCGAGTACATGCCCATGCCCGACTTCTCGACCGGCGGCGAAATCATCTACCGCCGCGAGGAGATGGAAAAGATTGTCGAGACCGGCCTTGGCAGCTTCCAGATCCGCTCCCGCTGGCGCTGGATTCCCGAAGAACGCATCATCGAGGTCTACGAGATCCCCTACACCACCAAGACCGATGTCATCATCGAGCGCATCGTCAAGCTCTCCAAAGAGGGCAAAGTCAAAGAGATCGCCGACATCCGCGACGAGACCGACCTGTCGGGTCTGCGCATCGCCATCGACCTTAAGCGCGGCGTCGACCCCGACAAGCTCATGGCCAAGCTCTATCGCTCGACCACGCTGCAGGATTCGTTCTCGTGCAACTTTAACGTACTGGTCGACGGCTATCCCCGTGTTATGGGCGTGCGCCAGATTCTGCACGAGTGGGTCAAGTGGCGTATTGAGTCCACGCGTCGCCGCATTAACTTTGACCTGGGCAAAAAGTCCGAGCGTCTGCACTTGCTGCACGGCCTCGAGGCGATTTTGCTCGACATCGACAAGGCCATCGCCATCATCCGCGGCACCAAGCTCGAAGCCGAGGTCGTGCCCAACCTTATGAAGGGTTTCGACATCGACGAGACCCAGGCCGAGTTTGTTGCCGAGCTCAAGCTCCGCAACATCAACGAGGAGTACATCCTCAACCGCACCAAGGACATTGCCAAGCTTGAGGGCGAGATTGCCGAGCTTGAGGAGATCCTCTCCAGCGAGGAGAACATCAAGAAGGTCATCAGCGACGAGCTGGCCGCGGTCAACAAGAAGTACGTGATGCCGCGCCGCACGGGCAGGATCGAGCCCCATGAGGTTATCGAGGTAAGCCTGGAGCCCGAGGTCGAGGAGTACCCGGTCACCATCATGCTCTCGCGCGATGGCTATCTCAAAAAGATGACGGACCGCGTGCTCAAAAAGGCCACCACGCTCAAGTACAAGGACGGCGACAAACCCTTTATCGAATTCCCGTCCTCCAACACCCACGAGCTGCTGGTCTTTACCAACAAGAGCCAGGTATACAAGTGCAAGGTTGCGGCGTTTGAGGACACCAAGTCGGCCCAGCTGGGCTCGTACCTGCCCACCGACCTCGAGATGGAACCCGACGAGAGCGTGATCTGGGTCATCGACCCCGAGGACTACAAGGCCGACGTGCTGTTCGTCTTTGAGAACGGCCGCGTGGTGCGCGTCGCGCTTTCTGGATACGTCACCAAGACCAACCGTAAGCGTCTCAAGAACGCCATCTACGGTGGCAGCAAGCTGCTGTATGCCCAGGTGCTCAAGGAGGACCGCGACATCGCGCTGGTCTCGAGCGACTATCGTTTGATGAACTTCAACACGTCGCTGCTCAAGACCAAGACGACCACCAACACGCAGGGCGTCCAGGCCTTTACGGCCAAGAAGGGCCGCTCGGTCACCACCGTCGGCACGACCGAGGAAATCCTTGGCGCCGGCGTCTCGGCCGAAAAGTTCACTGCGCAGAGTCTGCCCTCCGCCGGTGCCCTCATGAAAGAAAACGACATGCCGAGTTTGTTTGACTAACGCGATTGGTTAAAACCGCGGGAGTCGTACCGCCACAAATCCGTAAAAGAAAGGGCCCCGGGGCGCGATTAGCTGCACTCCGGGGTCCTTTCTTTTACCATTTGCTCGAAGAAGAGCACTCTCACGCACTTCCGCTAGCGCTAGTTTCCATGCGTTCTTCTTGTCCTTAGGCAAGCTTGCGAGCGAGCTCTCGCACCCCTTCCAACTTGGGCGAGGAGGCCATGCTGTCGCGCTCGGTCATACCGCTGATGGTGACAATGCCCTGGTCCTCCCACTTGCAGTACGCGCAGGTCGACTTGTACATAGCGATTGCCGCATCATAGACGCCCTCGCTGTGGCTATCGAGCAAAAGGGCCGTCTTGGTGAACGGGAAGCCCGTAGCACCGAAGGCGTACAGGCGGTCGATGGCGGCCTTCTCCTGCGCAGTGATATCGAACCAGTAGATAGGCGAGGCGAAGACGACCATGTCGGCGCCTTTCAGCGACTCGATCATATCGGCCATGTCATCCTTCTGCACACAGGTGCCCTCATGGGCGAAACAGTACTGGCATCCCAAGCAGCCGGCGATCTTTTTGCCTGCAACGCGGATGACCTCGACCGTATTGCCGCCCTCGCGCGCGGTCTCGGCAAACGCCTCGACCATGGTGTCGGTATTGGCGCCCTTGCGCGGGCTGCCGCTCAATACAACGATTTTCATAGAAATCTCCCTCCTTTATGCCGCAGGCGCGCGGCATATTTTTTTGTTTTAACCAAAACAGATGGAGTTATTCAATCGCCTCGTTTCAGCTACTCCCACTCTTTAGAAGAATCGTTGCTGGAGACTTGCCATTAAATCAAGGCACGCCTTATTTCAGGTATTCCTCAAAGAATGCCTTCAGCTTTCCAAACGGAATGATGTCCATCTGATCGTAAAGGTCGGTGTGGCTGGCACCAGGGATAATGAGCAATTCCTTGTTGTCCCCCGTCAGCTTGCCGTACGTGGTTTCGCTGAAATAGCGGGAGTGCGCCTTCTCGCCATGCACCAGCAACACAGCTGAGCGGATTTCGCCGCTATATTGCAAAATCGGCATATTCAAAAACGACAGCGAGGACGTCACATTCCAGCCACCGTTGGAGTTCAGGCTGCGGGGATGATAGCCTCGCGGAGTTTTGTAGTAGGCGTTATAGTCCGCTACAAACTGCGGCGCATCCTCCGGTAGCGGATCGACCACGCCGCCCGCCAGCGCATAGCTGCCGTTTTTATAGTCCTCGGTGCGCTGCGCGTTCAGCGCTTTCCGCTTTTCAAAGCGCGCCTGCTCGGAATCCTCGGCGTCAAAATAGCCGTTTGCGGTCACGCGGGTCATATCGTACATGGTCATAGCCGCGGTAGCTTTGATACGGGTGTCTATGGCCGCCGCATTGACTGCCATGCCGCCCCAACCGCAGATACCGATGATGCCGATACGCTCCGGGTCAACGCTTTCCTGCACAGAGAGGAAATCCACCGCTGCGCAGAAGTCCTCGGTGTTGATGTCCGGCGATGCTACATGGCGGGGTGTACCGCCGCTCTCGCCGGTATAGGACGGGTCAAAGGCAATTGCGAAAAAGCCCAGCTCCGCCATTTTCTGCGCATACAGACCGGAGGACTGCTCCTTCACAGCGCCAAACGGGCCGCTAACAGCGATGGCGGGCAGCTTGCCATCCGCGTTCTTAGGCACGTACACGTCGGCAGCCAGCGTGATGCCGTATCGGTTGTGGAAGGTCGCCTTGCTGTGCTCAACCTTGTCGTTTTTGGGGAACACCTTGTCCCATTCCTGCGTCAGTTTCAACTGCTCCATGCCTAAGCCTCCTTGTCAGTCGCTTTAAGGTACTGCTCGTCATTCACGGGCTCCAACCACTCGTTGGAGGCCTTCTCGCCCGGAACCTCCATCGCGAGATGGGAGAACCAGCTGTCGGGCGCCGCACCGTGCCAGTGCTTTACGCCCGCGGGAATATTTACTACATCGCCAGGGCACAGCTCCTGTGCCGGTTTGCCCCATTCCTGATAAAGCCCTCGACCAGCCACGCAGACGAGGATCTGCCCGCCGCCGCTTTTGGCGTGATGGGTGTGCCAGTTGTTGCGGCAGCCCGGCTCGAACGTAACGTTGTAAATGCCGACCTGCTCGGTGGAAAGGGGCGCGAGGTAGCTTTGCCCGATAAAGTACTTCGCAAATGCGTCGTTGGGGGCACCGATGGGAAAGGCCATCTCGTTTTGATGCTTAGCTCTTGCATCAGCGGCATTGTCATCCGCCCAGACCTCCTTCGCCATGCGAAAGGCCGCCCACGCCTTGGGCCATCCCGCATAAAACGCCGCATGCGTAAGGATTTCCGCTATCTCAGCCCTGGTCACGCCATTGTTCTTTGCGGACATCAGATGATATTGAAACGAAGAGTCCGTCAGGCCCTGCGCCATTAGGGCAACCACCGTCACTATGCTGCGATCTCGAAGGGAAAGCCCGTCTTCTCGACTCCATACCTCGCCGAACAGCACATCGTCATTGAGCTGCGCAAATTTGGGGGCAAAGTCCCCCAGGGCATCCCTGCCCGCTGTCTGCTTAATCGTCATGTTTGATTCCTCCTGTCGATGGTTTTGAGTACAAACTGCTTTCGCGCAGCTAAGCCGCGCCTAGATTTCCATGCCCATTCGATGCGCCTGCTCCAGAGCGGGATGCCCGGCGATTTCGCCCACGCCGTTCACGCCGCCGGCGAAAATCGTTCCGGCAAGCGCGCGCCTTTGGCGAAAATCCCTTGCACTCCTTATATATATTGACGAAAATAAAGGTAATACCTAAACCTAACTTTAGGTCAAGGAGTAAATTCGAGATTTGTCCGGAGGAACCATGTACACAATCGGACAGGTGGCGGATATGTTCGGTCTGCCCGTTTCCACGCTGCGCTATTACGACAAGCAGGGATTGTTCCCGGAATTGGAGCGAACATCCGGCATTCGCCGATTCGGCGATACGGAACTCGAGGCGCTTCGGGTCATCGAATGCTTAAAGAAGGCTGGGATGGAGATCAAGGACATCCGGCTGTTCATGGAATGGTGCGCGGAGGGCCCATCGACATATCCCAAGCGCAAGGCCATGTTCGAGGAGCGGAAGGCCCACATGGAATCGGAAATCGCGAACATGAACCGTGCGCTGGATATGTTGAAGTTCAAATGCTGGTACTACGAGCAGGCGATCCAAGATGGCAACGAGGATAGAGTGAAGGCGCTGATTCCCGACGATTTGCCGGAAGAGATCAAAGATACCTACGATAGCGCCCACGCTCAATAATGCCGCCCGATGCTCAAGGGGCTTTGGCAAGGAGTCGTTTTAGGCAGACATGCAAAAAGAAAGCCTCCGAACCAGAGGGTCCGGAGGCTTTCTTTCCCGTTATTCCCATAGGCATAAGCGCATCTGTTCGCGATTGCCTATCGATGCTCTGCCTCGAGCGCGGCAGACACCGCATCGAGGAACTCCCGCACATGGTCTGCGGGGTGCGACGAATGAAGCAGCCCGTAAGACACGAGACAGTCCCAATCGGTAGGGACGGTTTTGAGCATGGGGTGGACGTTGGCCCACAACGGCAGCGTCGCAAGCGCGAGGTCCTCGTTCGCGCCGCGATTGAACACCTCCGCCCGATATTGCGGGAAGTCTACGAGCGCGATTTGAGGATGATGCAAGAGTATCTCGTCGCGCACGCGGTCGATTTCGGCGTTCCAGCCCCGGCGTATAAGCATAAGACTGTGATTGTGGAGGTCGTCGAATGTGACGATGTCGCGTTTGGCGAGTTCGTTGTCGACGGGAACGGCGCACCAGAGCGGCTCGCGCGAAAGCTCGAGGCCCAGGCACCCGCGCTCTTTAAGAAAGGCATCGTCGAAAATCCCCGCCACGATATCCATGTCTTGCCCGAGGTTCGCCAAACCGCGTGCCGCCGAGGGTGTGTTTTCAAACGTGACCACCTGAAGGCTCATGCCAGGGCAACGTTCCTTCACCTTCGGCCACAGCTTCGTGAGCGGCGTGCTGGGCGTCATGAGCGACACTCCCACGCGGATGATGCGCTTCTCTCCACGCTCGGCGACGCGGGCGCGTGCGATTGATTCTTGAGAGTACTGCACGATATGGCGGGCGTCGGCGAGCAGCGACCTGCCTGCTCGCGTAAGCGAAAGCCCCTGATGCGATCGGTGGAACAGCGTAAGGCCTAGCCGCGACTCCAGCAGGTTCATCTGCTTGATGACGGCCGTGGGCGTGATGAAGGACTCTTGTGCCGCCTTGGAGAAGCTGCCCGCCTCCGCCACGCGGATGAAAGTGTCAAGCTGTGGGTTGTACATCGATCCTCCTGTCACGCATTATGTGCCGTATATACCCCATGGTTATATCCATCATTCCAACGTGAACTTCTCGCACGTCAGCAAACGCCGTAGCATTGCATTCGAAAAGTCACCATTAAGGAGGAGACCATGGAGTATCTGAAGCTCAATAACGACGTAGAGATGCCCATCGAAGGTTTGGGCACCTTCCTCATGACCCCGGTCGAGGCCGAGGCGGCCGCAACCGCCGCGCTCGCGGCTGGCTACGAGCACATCGACACCGCCAACGCCTACATGAACGAGCGCGCCGTGGGCCGTGCCATCGCCAAGAGCGGCATCGCGCGCGACAAGATCTTCGTCTCCACCAAGCTCTGGCCGAGCGTCTACGACGCAGGCATGCCGGCGGTGGACGCCACGCTCCAGCGCCTGGGGCTCGACTACGTCGACATGCTCATCCTGCACCAGCCGGTAGGCGACTACCTGGCCGCGTGGCGCACGATGGAGGAGGCGTACCGCGCGGGCAAGGTGCACGCCCTCGGCCTCTCCAACTTCCCGCAAGACAAGATCACCGAGGTCATCGAGGTCGCCGACATCATGCCGCAGCTCGTGACCGTTGAGTGCCACCCCTATCACGCCCAGCGCGACCTGCGCGCCTACCTCGCGCCGTACGGCACGGTGATCGAGGCGTGGTACCCGCTCGGCCACGGCGACAAAAGTCTTCTGGAGGAGCCCATCTTCGTCGCTCTCGCCGAGAAGTACGGCAAGACCCCGGCCCAGGTGATCCTGCGCTGGCACGTGCAGATGGGCACCTCCATCATCCCCGGCTCCAAGAACCCCGCCCACATCGCCGACAACGCGAACATCTTCGACTTCTCCCTCACCGAAGACGAGATGGCCGAGATTGCCAAGCTCGACGGGACCATGACCTACTACACCGCCACTGAGGAAGCACTCGAGGGCTACCTGGCCATACGCCCCGATTTCGACGCGCAGGAGTAGCGCTCAGACGATAACGGACCAACCAAGCCGCCGCCGAGGACCAGTCGGCTGTCGAGGACGAGCCCGCCGCAGTGCCCGCTGCAGACGGCAACGTCCTCGTGGCCTGCTACTCGGCACAGGGCCACACCGCTGTCGTAGCTCAGGCCATCGCCGACGAGCTCGGCGCCGATCTCTTTGAGGTGACGCCTAGAACCCGCGGATTATAACCCCGTGCGCACCCCAGCGTTATAGAACCCTCACCAACGGAAACTTCCGCCGGTACGGCACCCCTCGTATGGTGGATACGTCAAGTTGCGAGGAAGGAAGGTACCATGGACTACATCACCTTGAACAACGGCGTCAGGATGCCGCAGCTCGGCTTCGGCGTGTACCAGATCCCGGACGCCACGGAATGCCAGCGCGCCGTAGAGGACGCGCTCTCGGTCGGCTACCGGCTGCTCGACACGGCCGCGAGCTACGGCAACGAAGAGGCGGTCGGGGCCGCCATTCGTGCGAGCGGCCTGCCGCGCGACGAGGTGTTCGTGACGACCAAGCTGTGGATGTCGGATGTGAGCTACGAGGGGGCCAAGCGCGGCTTCGACGCGTCGCTCAAGCGGCTGGGGCTCGACTACGTCGACCTCTACCTCATCCATCAGCCGTTCGGCGACGTCTTCGGCGCGTGGCGCGCCATGGAGGAGCTCTACGAGCAGGGCGTTATCCGCGCCATAGGCGCAGCTAACTTCTACCCCGATCATCTCGCAAACCTCATCTCGTTCAACCGCATCGCCCCCGCCGTGAACCAAGTCGAGTGCAACGTGTTCTTCCAGCAGCGCGAGGCGCAGGAGTACATGGTCGGCAAGGAGGTAGCCATGGAGGGCTGGGCGCCCTTTGCGGAGGGCAGAAACGACCTCTTCCGCAACGAGGTCCTCGCTCGCATCGGCGAGGCGCACGGCAAGACGGTCGCCCAGGTCGTGTTGCGCTGGCTGCTGCAGCGCGGTGTGGTCTGTATCCCTAAGAGCACGCACCGCGATCGCATGGAGCAAAACTTCGACGTCTTCGACTTCGCGCTGGGCGACGACGAGATGGTCGCCATCGCCGCGCTCGATACCGGGCGCAGCGCGTTCTTCGACCACCACGACCCCGCCACCATCGAATGGATGTCCGGGCTCGTGCGCAACGTGTAGACGAGCGTCAGACCGCACTGATAACTTACTAGGAGGAATTGCCATGAACTCATTCACGTACGACTACCCGGTCAGGAACTACTTCGGCGAGGGGGCCATGGACCAGGCACTCGACGCCGAGATGGGTGCCATGGGCAAGACAGTGATGCTCGCCTACGGCGGAGGTTCGGTCAAGCGAGCCGGCGTCTACGGCCACGTGGTCGATAAGCTCACGAGCGCGGGCAAGCGCGTGGTGGACTTCGGCGGCATCATGCCCAACCCGACCTACGAGAAGTGCCAGGAAGGCGCCGCGCTCGCACGCGAGGAGCAGGTCGACTTCATTCTCGCCGTCGGCGGCGGGTCGGTCTTCGACTGCTGCAAGGTGGTCTCCGCGCAGGCGATGCTTGATGAGGACATCGAGACGTTCGAGCACGTCGACGGCAAGATGCCGAGCTCGTTCATCCCCATGGGCTGCATCGTGACACTCTCCGGCACGGGCGCCGAGCAGAACAACGGGGCCGTCATCACCAACGAGGAGACACACGTGAAGGGCGCCTATCTGGGGGCGATGCCCATGTGGGCGGCGCTCGACCCGGCGCTCACGCTCACCGTACCGCACGCGCAGTTCATGAGCGGCGCGTTCGACACGCTCTCGCACTGCATGGAGAGCTATTTCGGAAGCCCGCGCGAACGCAACGTCACCGACGACATCAACCTCGCCATCCAGCGCAACGTCATCCGCAACATGCGCGTCATCGCGGACGACGACCAGAACCTCGATGCCAGAAGCGAGCTCGTATACGACTCCGCCATGGCCGAGAACGGCGTGCTCAAGATCGGCAAGTCAACGGACTTCCAGGCGCACATGATCCAGCACCAGTACGGCGCGTACACCCACACCAACCACGGAATGGGCCTCGCGGTCATCCATCCTGCGCTCTACCGCCACCTGGCCCCCGAGGCACCCGCGCAGTTCGCCCGCTGGGCGCGCGAGGTGTGGGGCGTCGACGCCAAGGGCAAAGACGACCTTACGGTGGCGCTCGAGGGCATCGACCGCCTGCAGACGTTCATCGGCGAGATGGGGCTTCCCACGAGCTTCGCCGAGATGGGCTCCGACGCGTCCGACGAGACACTGCACAAGGTTGCAGACACCTGCGTGCTCACCGGAGGCTGCGCCAAGAAACTGGAGCGCAGCGAGGTGTTCCAGATTCTGACCGAGTGCCTCTAGATCGGCGGGGGTCCCGATCAGCCCGCGCCGAAGGAAACAGGAAGGCTCCTCGTTTTTCCCGAGGAGCCTTCTGAGTTTTTACCCGATTGTGAAACCATGCGGTTTGCAGGTGCGACGGTTCCGAAACGCCCCCATCGGTCGCCATCGGAACCGTACGAAACCGTATGAAAAACAAGAGCAAATGTTCTATTACTACTCCCACTCGATGACTAATCCAGTCCGAGTGTTGTCGATGCGTGTCGCGTCGTACCGCCCGAGGGCTGATTCGTGCGCAATTTGAGCGAATCAGGCCCTTGATTCACGATTTCGGGAATGACTCAATTGATTCGCAAAACCGCAGGTCGCTCCTTTAATCACTCCCTGGTTTCCGCCGGGGTTCGTAGCGGGCAGCGTGAAAAGGGGTGATTCAAAGGGTCGGAGAGATGCGTCTTGGCCAAGAAATAAGGTTAGCCTTATCTTACTTCATGATTCGTGTGTTATAGTTAGATTGCTCTAACTGTTTGGGGGCGATAGCCATGCACGAACGCAAGGGCTTCTGGGACAAGAATGCCGGTCGGTACGAGCGTTGCATGCGAAAGGACCGGGCGGCGTATGAGAAGATATATGAGCTGATCAGGCCGGTTGTGAAAGCAAAAACCGTACTGGAGGTTGCCACCGGCACGGGGCTTATCGCAAAGAACATTGTGAATGCGGCGGCGCACATCGAGGCTACGGATGCTTCTGCAAAGATGGTCCTTGAAGCAAAGCGGGACAATCAATCCGCAAAGCTGCACTTTTCCGTACAAGATATGTTCCGCCTGCCCTATGCACAGAAGTCCTTCGAAGTGGTGATCGCGTCCAACGCGCTTCACATAGTGCCGCATCCGGAAAAGGCCCTGCAAGAAATCAGGCGGGTTCTGAAGGACGACGGCGTGCTCATCGCACCAACCTTTACCCACGCGGAAAACTCGGTTTCCGGCAAGGCAAAAGCCTTTTTCATGAGTATGGCGGGATTCCCCCTCCACAGCAGGTGGACAAGCGAGGAATACCTAAGTTTCCTGCGTCAAAACGGCTGGGTGGTGCAGAAAAGCGCGGTGCTGAAGGCCTCGTTCCCGTTGACCTATGCGGAATGCACGAAATCGGAGGGGTCAGATGTCGTTCTTTGAAAACACCCGCAAGCCCGTAGGCCTCGGCGGAAAACTTATGGTTGTCATGATGAATCTGGGCCACAGCCCTGTGGCGCGGTGGGGACTTCGATTTCTACGACTTGCGCCAAATGCCGAGGTGCTGGATTGCGGCTGTGCTGGCGGCAATTATGACAGTTTTTATTCACTGAGGAAGAAACCTATGAAATGTAAAATTGAGAAAAACACCGTGCAGGAGACGCTGATCCTCCCGCTGTATTCCCGAAAGCTGTGCACGGAGCTGTACCCAAACCTTTACAGGGATGAAACAGCGGTTCGTCTGCTCGACCAGATCGACTACGACTTTTCAGAGGCAGAGAAAAACTCCCGCAGCCTGATGCAGCGCTTTGGTGCGCTGGAGGTGGCCATGCGGCAGAGTGATCTTGCTTTCGAGGTGCAGGATTACCTGAAAGGCCACCCCAATGCGGCGGTGGTCAATCTGGGCTGCGGACTGGACAACACCGGCAGAACCTGCGACAACGGTAGATGCAAGATCTACAATCTGGACTTCCCGGATGTGATTGCCTTGCGGCAGCAGCTACTGCCCGCCGGGGATCGAGAACAAAATATCCCCTGCGACCTGAAAGACACCGCATGGTTTGGCAAAATCGATGCCTCCGGCGGGGCGGTGTTCTTTGCCTCCGGGGTGTTCTATTACTTTCTGACCCAGCAGGTCCGGGAACTGGTGCGGGGGATGGCGGACGCTTTCCCCGGCGGTGTGCTGGTCTTTGATGCTGCCAATCGGACGGCAGTAAAGATGATCGCAAAAACATGGCTTAAGACTGCAAAAATCAAAGATGTGGGGGCATATTTTGCGGTTTCGGATGCCGCCAAGGAAATCGGCACGTGGGACAGCCGTCTGCAGGTCACAAGTCGCGACTATATGCTGGGTTACAACGATTTGAGAGACCCTTCTGTCAGCGGCTTTTTCCGGTTTCTCGCAAGGGTCGGTGACAACGGGATGAAAATGCAAATCGTGAAAATAAGATTTTGAGAGGCAAAAATGCAAAAGACGAGCACTTCTTGCCGCCCAATTGGCAAGAAGCGCTCGTCTTTTCTTAACGCGTTGTATGGCGGAGAGAGCGCAAGTTACGCGAGCGCCCTTCTTGCCAGCTCGGCCGCGCCAAGGATTCCTTGGTCGCCGCCGCAGCCCGGGGCGCAGATGTAGCTCTCTATGTCCTTAAGCTCGGCGGTCTGGATGTAGCCACCCAGATATTCGAGGGTCTTCTTGCGGACGATGCCGTAGAGCTGCTCCTGGTGCATCACGCCGCCGCCGAGGACGATACGGCGAGGCGAGTACATGAGCACGAGGTTCGCGCACATCTGCCCCAGATAATCCCCCTCGAGCGCCCACACCTCAGCGTTGTCCGCGAGCTCGGCCGCGGGCTTTCCCCAGCGCGCGGCGATGGCGGGGCCGGAGGCGAGGCCCTCGAGACAGCTCGCGTGGCTCGGGCAGACGCAGCGTCCCTCCTCGGTGGGACGGGTCCTTACCAGCATGTGGCCGGCCTCGGGGTGCAGCATGCCGTGAAGGAGCCTGCCCGCGCACATGACGCCCGCGCCCACGCCGGTGCCGATGGTCACGTAGACGGCGTCCTCGAGCCCCTTGCAGCAGCCGAAGACTACTTCGCCGAGGCAGGCAACGTTCACGTCCGTGTCGTAGGTCACCGGAATCCCGAGGGCGTCGGCGAACGCGGCGCGAAGACCATAGCCTCGCCACGCGAGCTTGGGCGTCTGGAGGATGGAACCGTAGCGCTCATCGTTGGGGTCGACGCAGGTCGGGCCGAAGGCGCCGATGCCCAACGCGTTCACATCGCGGGCGGTGAACCACTCGACCATTTGTGGGACGGTCTCGGCGGGCGTAAGCGTCGGGGTCTCCATACGGTCGAGAACCTCGCCGTCGCCGGACACCACGGCACAGACCATCTTGGTCCCGCCGGCCTCGAGGGCGCCGAGCCTCATTTGCTTTTCGCTCATGTGATCCTCCTTACAAAGGGACGCCCGCAGTCATGGTCAACCGCGGGCGCCCATAACGTTGGCTTGTTTCGAGGCGACCCTACCTGGGCACGCGGTCCTGCCTTGCGGCAAACGGGGCGAGCACGGCGTGCGGCTCGCTTTGGTACCAGTAGGCGACGGTGGAGATGTCGTCCTCGCGCTCGTAGAGCTTGATGTCGTCGTTGCCGAGGTCCTGGAACGTCACGCGCAGGTCCTCCTTGAACGAGATCGGGTCGGGAAGGTGCCACCTGTAGAGGCCGTGCCTGGGCAGCGCGTCGTCGTTGGTCGCGAGCATCGGGTTCGGGTTCGGCTTGCCCGCGCTGAAGCGGTCGCGCGTGGCGTCGCGCGTCGAGCGGTACGGGTAGCCGGCGAACAGCGTGTTGAAGCACTGCGCCTCGGGCAGCGCGTGGGGCGGCCTGTCGAGGAAGGCCCAGGCACCGCCGAAGTAGTCCTCGGCTCCCGTCGAGGTGACCGTGGGGAACTCCTCGTCGCCGTCGAGGAAGAACTTCATCTCGCCCTCGCCCCACCAATAGCGCTCCAGGGCGCACAGGGCCATGTAGGTGCCGACGTAGTAGCCCTTACCGCGCACGCCGTCGAGCACGGTGTAGTCGACGCCCCTGCGGGTGCTGCGCTCGCGGTTAAAACGGGCGTGGAAGTACATGGCGTCGTCCGGCACGTCGGTGAGCGCGTAGTTGAACGTGTAGAAGATGTACTTAATGAACCCGGGGTGCTCGCTCGTAAGCGTGACCTTGGCGTGCTTCCTGAAAGGCATCTCGAAGTAGCAGTTCATGCCGCCCGTCGGGTTCACGCAGATGGGCATCGAGTTGACGATGGCGCGCTCACCGAAGCCGTTGCAGAAGAAGTCGCCGACAGGGCACTCGACCGAGGGGGTCTCCTCGTCGTCCCAGTAGAAGCGCAGCACGAGGTCGCGCATGACGAAGCTGCCGGCGGCGGTCTTGTCGGGAACGGTCATCCAGATGTGGCGGATGATGCCGGGGCCCTCGATGTCCGCGAGCGTGATGGTCTCGCCGGACTCAAGGGGCACGCAGCACGAGCCCTTGCGGCCGACGCCGAGGTGGCTGGCCGACATGGCGGCACGGCCCTTCTCGCCCGTGATGTTCTCGGGGGTGATGGCGCGGCTTTCCTCACCGCCGTGCATCCACACGTCCTTAAGGAACTCTCTCATCGTCGACCTCCTCTATTCGTCGTCTTCGCACTCGGCGGAACTGGCACCGTTCACGTAGACGATCTGCTGGCGCGCCTCGTCGACGAGGGCGTCGAAGTCGAGTTTCTCGTCGGGGCGCGCGAGCGCGACCGTCATGGCGAGCGGGAGGTTGACACCCGCGATCACGTGGATCCGGTCGGAGGCGAAGCGGGAGAAGCGCTGGTTCACGCTGCCGCCGAGCGCGTCGGTGAGGACGACGACCTCGTCAGTGCCCGAAAGCGCCGCCTCGACCGCCGCGTCGAGCCCCTCGCCGTTGTCGTTCACGTAGGCGCACACGGCGTTGATGGCGTCGCTCTTACCCGTAAGGAACTCGAGGGTATCCTTGAAGCCCTGGGCGAGAAGGGAATGGCTCGCCACAACTATCTTTCTCATTGATTCACCAATCTCTTGGGTCGAAGCTAGGCGAGGATGCCGGCGGCGGAGGCGACCATCGCGAGGACGATCACCACGAGGATGAGGGCCGTCATGCTCGCGTTCTTCTTGGTAAGAAGGTAATACGCGCTTCCCGTGATGGCGGCGGGGATCATGGCAGGCAGGATCTTGTCGAGCAGCGGCTGAATCTCCATCGAGACGTCGCCGAAGCTGAAGCTAATCGGGCAGGTGACGCCGATGACCGAGGCGATGAGGCAGCCGAGCACGGAGGCGGCGGCAGTGAGGTTGGGAAGCTTCTCGCTGAAGTCGGTGACGAGCTTCACACCCTGCTTGTAGCCGAACTCGAGGGCGTGCATGCGGACCCAGAAGATGGCCAGGATGAGCGCGAACCAGATGCCGGCTCCCACGGGGTTGCCCTCGATGGCCATGTAGGCGGCGATGGAGCCCATGATGGTCGGGATCATGGTCATGAGCAGGGAGTCGCCGACGCCGGCGAGCGGTCCCATGGTGCCGATCTTCAGGTCTTGGACGGCGTCCGCCGCCGCGAGGCCGTCACGCTCCTCCATGGCCACGCAGGCGCCGAGGATGATGGCGGCGAGCCAAGGCTGGGTGTTGTAGTAGCGGAAGTGGTTGTTGAGCGCTTGCTTATAGTCCTCGTCGTTCGTGTAGATCTTCCTCAGGATCGGCGAGAGGGCGTAGGCGACCGAGGCGCCCTGCTGGGTCTGGTAGTTGAAGGTGCACACGCTCATGAGCCAGCGCCAGTTCGCGTTGCGCAGGTCCTTCTTGGTGACCTTATAGCCGGAGGGCTTGCCCTCGGCGGCGGTGATGTTCTCGTTTTCCATGGTTACTCATCCTCTCCGATGAAGGCGTCTGCGAAAGCGTGGGCGGTGAGCTCGGCGTCCTTCTCGGCACGCTGATAGAACGCGATCGCGAGGGCAACGCCGACGATGGCGGCACCGATGATGGGCACGTTCAGGAAGGCCGAGAGGAAGAAGCCGGCGAGCAGGTACTGGAAGTACTTAGCGGTGGGCATGTAGCGAAGCAGCATGGCGATGCCGACGGCCGGGAGCATCTTGCCGGCGAGGGTGAGGCCGGAGAGGAACCACTGGGGCATGACCTCGAGGAGCCAGTTGACGGCGGGCTGGCCGAGCGTCACGGAAACAAAGACGGGCAGGGCGGCGCACAGACCGAAGAGCGCGGGGCAGACCCACAGGATGGCGTTCATCTGCTTGAACTTGCCCTCGTTGCAGAGCTTCTGGGACTTCTCCACGACGAAGCCGTTGAGGATCTTGGCAATGACGTCGAGCTGGATGCCGAGCATGCCGACCGGCAGGCCGATGGCGAGGCCCGTGTCCGAGCCCAGGGTCACGCCGTAGGCGGTGGCGATGATGGCCATCGTGCCGTAGTCGGGAATCGAAGAGCCGCCGAAGCCCGCGACGCCGAGCTGCATGAGCTGGATGGTGCCGCCGATGACGAGGCCGGTCTGCCAGTCGCCCATGACGACGCCGGTGATAAGGCCCCAGAAGACGGCATAGTTGACGAAGATCATCGGGATGCCGTAGTAGTCCACGTGCTTGATGAAGGCAAGTAGGGTCAAAAGGACGACCTGCAGGATAGTAAAGTTGACCATGATCCCTCCTTAGATGAGGTCGGCGACGGAGACGGGCTTGTCGGCGGGCACGAACTGTGCCGTCACCTTGACGCCGCGGGCGATGAGCGCCTTGTAGCTCTGGACGTTCTCGGCGGAGGCATAGGCGCGCTGGGTGAGCTGGACGCCGTCCTCCTTGACAAGAGAACCGCCGACGATCAGCGACGGGAACTCGACGCCCGACTCGGCCAGGTGAAGCATCGTCTCGGGCTCCTTCGCGATGACGAAAACCTTCTCGCGGTCGTACTTGCCCGCCGCGAAGTTCTTGAGCGCGGTCTCCTCGGAGATGATCGAGACGGCCATGCCCGCGGGGCGAGCCATCCTCATAGTGGACTTCAGGACCTCGTCGCCGGCGACCTTGTCGTCGATGACCATGACTCGGGTCGCGCCCGACACCGGGGCCCACTGCGTCACGATGATGCCGTGAAGCAGGCGATTGTCGATTCGTGCCATAACAACACTCATGTTTGCTCCTATCAAATGAAGTTTTACGTTCGGTACTGCCTCGGCGCTATCCGGATTCGCGCCGGGCAAGGGGTTATCGGATTATTGAAGGCGCGCGGTCAGCTCGTGACGGCGCGGGGGTCACTCGTCGAACAGGAGGCTCGAGGAGCCGAGACGCTCCTCTCGCGCCGGGGCGGCGCTCACGCTGATGTAGTCGAAGACGTAGGCGATCTCGCTTACAGGAACCTCCACGCGATAGCGCGTCGAGATGCTCGAGAAACTCTGCCTGAAGGACTCGATGAAGTCGGTGTGCTCTTCCTCGAAGCGATCCTGGCCGACGTAGGTCTCGATGGGGTTGCGGGTGACGAGGCGCTCAACGAGGCAACAGAGGTGAACGTACAGCCCGATGATGGCGTTGCTGCCGATCTTCTCGCCCGTTCTGCGCTGAAGCTCGTGCACGGCGCTCTCGATCTCGTGGAATAGCCGCTCCGGGTCGAGGATGGTGATGGAGCGGATAACGTTCTGCAGCGTCATGTTCGAAAGCAGCTTCTCGTGGAAAGAAGAGAGCTCGGAAGCGTCAAGCCACCTGCCGAACACGGCATCGACCTTCGAGGCGGACGCCGTCGACATAATGTCTTCGAGGGCGACGAAGGGAACGGAGGCAATCCCGGGGTCTCCCGTGCCGATGACGGCGCAGACGCGGTGCTCGGAGAAAACGGCGTCGTTCGACCCGTTCGTGACGAGCTGCTTGAAGGGCCTCGTGAGCAGGCGTGCGCCTATGGTGCGCGGGAGGCTCTGCGAGACGAGCTGGCGTATCCTCTCCGCGGCGTCGACCCCGGACTCGGAGCAGAAGACGATGGCGTCCTCACGGTTGACGCGCTCGATCACCTTGCAGTGCGTCACGCACACGGCGGTCGCATCGCCAAGAACCTCGGCGATGGACTTGCCGCCGAGCAGCCCGGACCCGATCTCGAGCGCGAGCCCGGTGGAGACGTTGTTCACCACCCCGATGGTGGAGTCGGTAACGTTCTCGAGGGCCTTATAGGCCTCCTCCAAAGAGCCCATGTCAACAAGAAACACGACCCCAGTGCAGTACGAGTGACGGTCGACGAGGCGCTGGAGCGGACCGACAATGTCCTTCAGCTGCTGGTCGTAGGGCATGTCGACCGCCTCGTACACATGCACGCCGAGCATACGGTTCGCCGCGTCGGCGATGCTCGTCGCCGTTGAGTAGCCGTGTGACAAGATGACGCAGAGCGTCCGAAGGGCCTTCGCGTCGCGAGACTCCGATGCGACGCACAGCGTCAGAAGCGTCTTCGTGAAGTGATCGAGCGAGATTCCGAGTGCCCCTTCCATGTCTGCGGCGACCTGATCGGAGACGCTCGAGGCAAACGGCAATTCGGAGGTCACGGCACCGAGGAGATGGGAGATTTGCTCCGCACAGGCAGACTTTCGCTTAGCCAGGCCGATGCCCGGCCACAACTGCAGGCAAATCTCCTGGGCCAGTAGAAAAGTGACCTTCCTCGAAAGCTCAATGCCATAAGAAGAGCCTGCGTCGGCAAGGACCGCGCCCACGACGCGCTCGAAGGCGCGCGACCTCGATGAGGCGACGCCGTGGCCGAAGATCAAGTGATCCTCAACGCCGCGCACAGCGGAGACAGCTTGCGAGACGAGCTCGGAGACAGAGAGCTCCCCGGCGCAGAATCGCTCATCGAGAGAGCACAGGGCATCGAGCGCCTGCTCGACCGGCCCTGTGCTCTCGGCGGTATCCAGGGACGCGTCGATCAGAGCGCCATCGTCGGGCTGTTGATCGATCTGCGCGGAGGAGAGGAGCCCGCTGGGAAGAAGATACGGGCGAACGACGACGTAGTCGCCCTCGCGATTGAGGAACGCTTTGGCGCAGCAGTTCGTCACGCAGGCGCGCAAGCCGGCGATGTTATCGGAAAAGTCCGCGTTCACGAGGCAACGGTATGCGCCGCGGCTGATCTTCACATCAGAACCGATTCGGCACCCCTCGCTGCGCAGGAAGCTCAAGATGAGATCCTCGCGCTCCTCGGGGGTCCGCTCCTTGAGTGAGGGGACGCGGGCACAGATGGGCATTTTGCTGTAGGCCGAGGAAACCTTCAGGTCATCGGCGGAAAGCGCCGTCGAAAGAACGAGGCGAGCGCGCGGCGCATCCTGGGAGGCATCGAGCCCGAGGGCCGTCGCAAGGCAGTGCTCCATCGCAGAGGGAGAGAGTGCCTCGATGCCGTTGACAAAGACCACACCCCCGCGCGATTTCGCGATCGACTCGTCAAGAAGCCCGTTGAACGAGGCGGCGTCCGGGACCCCGGCGCAGTCGATGCGCACATAGGAGGAGTCGCGGGACAGCAAGCCCTGGTTCTTGCCGTACTCGTACACAAGGCGAGAAAGGAAAGACTTACCGACACCCACGCCGCCGCTCAAGAGGATGGGCAGGCCAAACGGAGGGTACTGAACCGCAGCCTTGCACTGCTCGACAACGGAGCTGAGGCTCAGGTCGAAGCCCACGGCACGCGCGAAGTCGCGGTGATCGGCGATTCCCGTCGCCTGGATGAGGTCGGCGAGCGAGGCGTACTCGCTTGCAGAGAGCTTTACCTGAAAACGCTTCTGGAACGCGCGGCGATGAAAATAACGGACAGGCCTGCCCGCCACCTTAACCACAAGGCCGGCGCGAACAAGGTCGTTGAGGTACTGGCTCGCCAGACTCCTGGAGATGATGAGTGTCTCGGCGATGTCGGAGGTGGACAGACGGGCAAGGTCGTCGAGCGAGACGGCAGAGGTGAGGGCCTCGAGATGCTCGAGAATCCTGTCCCTCATGTCGACGGGCTTCTTTGCCAAGCTGTCCTGTGCGGTCTTGTCCATGACTTCTTACCTCCTTGTACAAGGAGTATAAGGGGAACACAGAGAACGGAAGGGGGCGCGTGGGGGAATCAACAGCCCCGAGGAGAAGTTCACCACTTGAGGGGCAGAAAACAACGGCCATTGAACATTCAGGGCCGACGCTCAACACTTCGGCTCGACACTTCGCTTTGGAAAGGGCCCTGCGCGATGGTGCAGCCCTCCATCTCGCAGCACAGGTCGCCGAAGGTCGCGAGGATGCGCTCCTTCTGTTCCGTGGGCGAGACGGCTCGGTGGGCAAGGTCCTCTCAAAAGGGGTCGTCCGACGCCGCAAGACCTCGATGACCGACTACCGCCTCGAGCAAGTGGCGGATTACCTCTGCACCATCGAACTTGCCTTGGTCAAGTGCGAGGCCAAGGAGAACGGTGAGACGTACAACAAGTTCTTCGGAGGTAAAGGCTCTTTCAAGAGGAACTGGCTCAAGCAAGCCCGCAGCAAGCGGATATAGCTGGTCTCGCGGTTTCGCAAGGAACGGTCGGTTCTCCTCTGGCGAGGAACCCCGGGCGACGTGCTTCGAGCAGCGGAAGCTGAAGCGCAAGCAGAAGCAGCGCGGGCATTGATCGGTGCCGACATGGGCCCAGACGTGAACAGCGCTACGTCCCCTGTTCACGGGGCGCGAAACCGCAAAGGTTGCACAGAGGTTGCAAAATAAGAAGCCCCCGACCTGTTTTCGCAGGTCAGAGGCTTGAAATCAACGAATATCGTTTATTCCCACTCGATGGTCGCGGGCGGCTTGGACGTGATGTCGTAGCATACGCGGTTGGCGCCGGGAACCTCGGCCACGATGCGGCCGGAGATGCGGGCCAGCACGTCGTAGGGCAGCTTGGCCCAGTCGGCGGTCATGGCATCGCTGGACTCGACGGCACGCAGGATGATCGGGCGCTGGTAGGTGCGCTCGTCGCCCATAACGCCAACGGACTTGATGTCAGGCAGGACCGCGAAATACTGCCAGCAGCTGTGCTCGGAGTTGCGCTCGCCGGTCTGCTCAAACAGACGCTGGTTGTAGGCGTCGAGCTCCTCGCGCACGATGGCATCGGCGTTCTTGAGGATCTCGAGCTTCTCCCTGTCGACCGCGCCGATGATGCGGATGGCCAGGCCCGGGCCCGGGAAGGGCTGACGGAACACGATGTGACCCGGCAGGCCCAGCGCCAGACCAAGCGCGCGGACCTCGTCCTTAAAGAAGTGGTCGAGCGGCTCAATGAGGTCGAAGTGCACGCCCTCGGGGAACGGGATCAGGTTGTGATGGCTCTTGATAGTGGCCGTCTTGCCGCCCGTCTTGCGAGCGCCGGACTCGATGATGTCGGGGTAGATAGTGCCCTGAGCCAGGTACTTGACCGGCTTGCCGTCGGTCTCGAGCTGCTGCGCCACGGCGAAGAACTCTTTCCAGAACTGCGTACCGATGATACGGCGCTTCTCCTCGGGCTCGGTCACGCCGGCCAGAAGCTCGGCGTAGCGGTCCTCGGCATGAACGTGGATAAAGTCGACGTCAAATTGCTTGGTGAAGACCTCCTCCACCTGCTCGGGCTCGCCCTTGCGCAGCAGGCCGTGGTTGATGAACACGCAGGTCATCTGCTTGCCCACGGCGCGGGCGCCCAGCGCAGCCACGACGGAGGAGTCGACGCCGCCGGACAGGGCCAGAATCACGCGGTCGTTGCCGACCTTCTCGCGGAACTCAGCCGTCATGGTCTCGACCAGGTTGTCCATGCTCCAGTTGGGCTCCAGGCCGCAGATCTCAAACAGGAAGTTGCTCAGCAGCTGCTGACCATACTCGGAGTGCTTGACCTCGGGGTGGAACTGCGTGGTGAAGATCTTGCGCTCGACGCACTCCATGGCAGCAACCGGGCACACGTCGGTGCTGGCGGTAACGGTAAAGCCCTCGGGCACCTCGGACACGGCGTCGCGGTGGCTCATCCACACGGTCTGCTCCATGGGCGTGGAGTTAAAGAGCTTGGCGCCGGCCGTGCGCGTGATAGTGGCGCGGCCGTACTCGCCCACCTCGGAGTGGCCGACCTTGCCGCCGAGCGTCACGGCCGTGATCTGATGGCCGTAGCAAAAGCCCAGGACGGGAAGGCCCAGGTCAAAGATGGCAGGATCGATGGACGGAGCGTCCTCGGCATACACAGAGGCCGGGCCGCCGGAAAGGATGAGCGCAGAGGCGTTCATTTCGCGAATCTCGTCGGCCGAGATGTCGCAGGGGACAATCTCGGAATACACGTTGAGGTCGCGGACGCGACGGGCAATGAGCTGACCGTACTGCGCACCAAAGTCGAGTACGAGGACCTTTGCGGAAGCCTTTTGATCCATGGTTCCCCCTCTTGTTGGCGGGGAGCCGGTGCCCACCCGCGTGAATGAACGAAAATAACTTCCATAGTGTACACGTTATATGGGGTTTCTCGTCCCTCGCAGCCATCAGCGCACGGCAAACGCACGACCTGGGCCCCTATTTGACGGCAATTGAAGTGTTACCAGACGTTACAGATGATGTAATACGTTTGAACATTGGACGCCCTGTGCCACAATACTGCCGAACGACTCCGCCTCTGCGGCGGCAAATACGATAGGAATATCAGCATGAAGCGCATCCTTCTCATCGCCACGGGCGGCACCATCGCATCGACCGAGGACGGCAACGGCCTCTCCCCCGCCCTGACCGGTGAGGAGCTCGCCCAGAGCGTCCCCGAGATCTCGGGCCTCTGCGAGCTCGACGTCGTGCAGCCCATGAACATCGACAGCACCAACATGCGCCCGAGTGACTGGATGCGTATCCGCGACGTCATCGTCGAGGGTTATGCCGACCACGACGGCTTCGTGATTCTGCACGGCACCGACACCATGAGCTACACCGCGGCAGCGCTTTCCTATCTGATTCAGGACAGTCCCAAGCCCATCGTACTCACCGGCTCGCAAAAGCCCATGGGCAACCCTTTTACTGACGCCAAACTCAATCTGTACCAGAGCCTGCTCTATGCGCTCGATGAGCATTCGCACGACGTCTCTATCGTGTTTGGCGGCGTCGCCATTGCCGGTACGCGCGCCCGCAAGCAGCGCACCATGAGCTTTAACGCGTTCATTAGCGTCAACTATCCGCCCATTGCCTACATCCGCAACGACCGCATCGTGCGCAACGGGCTTCACGGCACGCATCAGGGCGAAAACCCGGTGAGTTTCTACGACAGCATCGACCCGCGCGTGTTTGTCCTTAAGCTGACGCCCGGCGTAAACCCGGGTATCCTTGACGCCCTTGCCGATAGCTACGACGCCGTGATTTTGGAGACCTTTGGCATTGGCGGTATCCCCGAGTTTGGCGAGTCCGGCGAGTCATTCCAAGAGGCAATTTTCCGCTGGGTCGATTCGGGCCGCACTGTCGTTATGACCACGCAGGTCCCCGAAGAGGGCCTCGATCTGGGCGTTTATGAGGTCGGCCGTGCTTACGCCGATCATCCGGGCATTCTGCGCGGCGACGACATGACCACCGAGACGCTCGTGGCCAAGACCATGTGGGCACTCGGCCAGTCACGCGATGCCGCCGAGATCCAGCGCCTGTTCTACAGCCAAGTCAACCACGACCGCATCCCGATGGCGTAACCACCGGTCAATAGGCGTCCTCTATTCAATACCCTCGAGAAGCTCAGATACCGTCATGCCGAGTGCGGGCGCGATCTTAAATAGAACCTTGAGCGTGAAATTTGCCGTCCCGTCTTCGATTCGGTCGAGATAGGGTCGGCTGATTCCTGTCGCCACACAAAAATCAACCTTGGAGATACCAAGGTCTCTGCGTGTCTCTTCGACCCGCCTGCCAAGAATCTGTTTCGCACGTTCGTCCATGCAGACGAGTTTGAAATGGGGCCGAACATAAACGTAAACTATAGTTTACGTTTTGCCGAATACACAGGAGTTTTCTATGTCGGGTTCTTCGGTCCGCACGTACCGAACCACGCTTCGCACAAACAGCGCACCACCCAAGCTCGTCGTCGTTGAAGCCGAATGCCTTTCACCCGATGAGCGCACAGCATTTGCATTGCTATCAAGTCGCGTCGCCGCCGTTCTGGTCCCTTGCCCGGCGCAAGGTGAACTTGCCATCCAATGCCAAACGCATAGCTGCTCACTCAATCAGGCTGCCGTAATCGCAACCAGCCAGCGCGGCCTACCGCTCCTTTTAGAAGCCGGTATCGCACTCGCCCTTCGCGGCGCCGGATACGAAAACGAGGCCGCCGCCGACATGGTCTTTAAACCACGATCGAGCGGCGGCCTCGCAGCAGCCATTGAATATGCGTGCAGGCTCGTTGCCTAAAAGGACAAGCTAGAAACCAAAGCCAAAGCCCGTTCCGGTAATAGCCGAGTACATAAAGTAAACGTTGATCACGTTGAGGAATACACCCGTGATGCAACCGTTGCGCAGGTAGCGCTCGCACACGATGCGTGCCATGGCGGCGGAGTCATCATTGTTTTTAGCCTGGCGTCCTGCCGTAAAGTACGTCGCCACGCTCAGCAGTAGGTTGAGCACCGGCAGTGCCAGCAGCTCGTAGCTCTTGCCCCAGCGCGTCACCTCGCCGGCTGCGTTAAACTTCGTTGCCACCTCAGGACCAATGTTGGGGATCACAAACGCTGCGACCACCAACGGAATCACCGCAAGTACGAGCAGCGCAATGCCCATGTAGCCAGCTTTTTTGCCGTATTTAAACATATGCGTCGCCCTTACACGTTAAAGCGGAAGTGCACGACGTCGCCATCGGCCATGACATAGTCCTTGCCCTCAATACGCAGCTTGCCGGCGGCCTTGGCGCCCTGCTCACCGCCGAGCTCGATGTAGTCGTCATAGCCAATGACCTCGGCCTTAATAAAGCCACGCTCAAAGTCGGTGTGGATGACGCCGGCGGCCTGCGGGGCGGTCGCGCCCTGGCGAACCGTCCAGGCCTTGACCTCCATCTCGCCAGCCGTAAAGAACGACTGCAGACCAAGCAGCTTGTAGGCAGCCTGCGCAAGTACGTCCAGACCGGGCTGCTCCAGGCCCAGGCTCTCCAGGTAGTCGGCCGCATCCTCGGGATCGAGCTCGGAAAGCTCGGCCTCGATCTTGGCGCAGATCGGCAGCGGCTTGACGCCATCGATGGGCGCCAGATCGTCGTTGAGCATATCCTCGTCCACGTTGGCAACATACAGGATGGGCTTCATAGTGAGCAGGAACAGGCCCTTGGCGGCGGCACGCTCCTCGTCGGTCATCTCCATGGATGCGGCGCGCTTGCCCTCGTTGAGCCAGGCAAGCAGGCGCTTAGCCACCTCGAACTTGGGCATGAGCTCCTTGTCGCGCTTGGCCTCCTTCTCGAGCTTAGGCAGCTGCTTCTCGAGCGTGCCCATGTCGGCCAGGATGAGCTCGGTCATGATGGTGTCGGCGTCACCGGCGGGATCGACGAACTCGCCGGTGCGGCCCACCTCGCGCATGACGTTGGGGTCCTTAAAGTAGCGCACAACCTCGCAGATGGCGTCGGTCTCGCGAATGTTGGCCAGGAACTGGTTGCCCAGACCCTCGCCCTCGTTAGCGCCCTTCACCAGACCTGCGATGTCGACAAACTCGACCGTAGCCGGCACAATGCGGCCGGGGTTGACGATGTCGGCAAGCTTTTGCAGGCGGCTATCGGGCACATCGACGATACCCACGTTGGGGTCGATCGTGGCAAACGGGTAGTTGGCGGCAAGGCCGGTCTTTTTGGTAAGCGCGGTGAACAGCGTCGACTTGCCCACGTTGGGCAGGCCCACGATACCGATGGAAAGGGACACGACAGCTCCTTTTGGTACAGGTACTTCAAACTTCATAAGTATAGCGCCGCCGCAGCATCCGGGCGAATCCGGACACCGCGGCGGCGCAAATGAAGCAGAGATGCGTGAGAGTTCTAGACAGTAGTTCTTACTTAAGCTCGGGCCAGAAATCCTTGTTGGCCTCGATGAGCTCGTCCAGAATCTGCTTAGCAACGCTTGCCGAAGGAATGGTCTTGGAGAGCGTGAGTGCCTGCCAGAGCTTCTGGTAGCTGCCCTCGACCCAAGCCTGGACAACGAGCTTCTCGACGGAAACCTGCTGCTCCATCAGGCCCTTCTGGAACTGCGGAATCGGGCCCTGGCAGATCTTCTCAAAGCCGTTGGAACCGACGATGCAAGGCACCTCGACCATGGCCGTCGGGTCGAAGTTGGGCACAGCGCCATCGTTGGGGACGATCAGCAGGAAGCGCTCGAGCGTGTTCTCGGCCAGTGCGCAGGCAAGGTCGACGATGTAGTTGGCATGTACATCCGGCTCAAAGCCGCCGTCCTTGGCAGTACCCTTGGCGATGATGTCGCGGCAAGCGCCAAAGACCTTCTTCTCGCGGCCATCCATAACCTCATTGGCGCGAGTGTAGTTGGGGTCAGACGTCTCGACGACATAGTCCGGGTACAGGTAATACTTGAGGTAGGTATTGGGAATCGTCTCGGGATCGACAGCATAGACATCCTTGGCCTTGCCGAAGGTGTGAATCCAGCTCTCCTCGACATGCTGCTCCTTACCGGCCTCGTGCTCGATGCCGTCCAGGTAGCCGTTCTTAGCCATGTGCTCCTTAATCTGCGGCATGAGGTCGTTGCCCTCCTTGTCGTAGATTTTGCTCCACCAACCAAAGTGGTTGAGGCCGTAGTAGCTATACTGCAGCTCGCGACGATCCTTGATGCCGCACATACGGCTCATCTTATCCATAAGGTCAATCGGCATGTCGCAGATGTTGATGATGCGGCTGTTGGGGCGCAGCACGCGGCAGGCCTCGGCAACAATAGCTGCGGGGTTGGAGTAGTTGAGCATCCAAGCGTTGGGGCTGTACTTCTCCATGTAGTCGAGGATCTCGATGACGCCGCCGATGGAGCGCATGCCGTAGGCGATACCGCCGGCACCGCAGGTCTCTTGGCCAACGCAGCCGTACTTGAGAGGAATCTTCTCGTCGAGCTCGCGCATAGCGTACAGGCCAACGCGGATGTGAGCGAGGACGAAGTCAGTACCGGTAAAAGCGGTCTCGGGGTCGGTGGTGTAGTTGAACTCAACCTCGGGAGCGTTCTCGTGGAAGTAGATCTCGCAGGCCTTGGCAACGATCTCCTGGCGCTCGGCGTTGTTGTCATAGAAGGTCACCTTGTTGACCGGGAAGCGATCGCGCTCCTCAAGCAGCATCAGGGCGATGCCCGGAGTAAAGGTGGAGCCACCGCCGGCAATGGTCACGGCATAGTTTTTCTTGGACATGATGTCCTCCTCATTCTGGCCGCTTGCTCAATCCATCCCCGTACGCGGCCTGCACGGTTTGGAATTGTTACCTAGAAGTGGAGTTTTTTATCTCTAGAATCGGCCTTGCGGTGCATACCGGCTCTGCAAGGCCGATTGTTTCGATGGACGATGGTTTACAGAAGAGTCTCGAACTTCAGAAGACTCTCGAACTTCTCGCGAACCTGCGGGACGCTAAGGCCGACGATGACCTGGATTGACTGACCTTGGACCACCAAGTCATGCGTACCGATCGCCTTGAAGGAAGCCTCGGGTGCAACGACGCTCTTGTCCTTGACGTTAACGCGCAGACGGGTAGCGCAGTTCGTTACATCGATGATGTTATCCGTGCCACCGAGCAGATCGAGGATGTTCTCGGCAAGCACCAAGCGCTCATCATCTTTACTCTGGGCGGCCGATTTGCCAGCAGCAGCACCGCCCTGCTTTTGCTTGTAGTCGGCCTTGGACTTGAGCTCGACCTCAACATCGTCATCCTCGCGACCGGGGGTCTTAAAGTCGAACTTGACGATCAGGAAACGGAAGACCACAACCCAAAGAGCGGTAAAGCACAGACCGACAAGGATGGAGATGGCGTACTGCAGACCGTGTGCGGCCCAAAGGGGCAGCCAGTCCCACGAGAGCATCGAGATGATGCCGCCGTCGAAGATACCCACGACGCCAAGGAGGTTTTGAGCCATGCAGCCAAGCGCTCCGAGCACGCAGTGGACGACGAACAGGCCGGGCGCGATGAACAGGAAGGTGAAGTCAAGCGGCTCGGTGATACCGCAAAGCATAGCGGTAAGGGTGACCGGGATCAGCAGAGCCTTGACGCGCTGCTTGCGCTCGGGTTTGGCGGTCATATAAAACGCAATGGCGACGCCAAGCGAGCCGAAGACCTTAGTCCAACCAGGGCAGGTATAGGCAGCCCAGGGTGCGGCATCCTTAAGAGCAATGCTCGGATCGGCAGCCAGTTGGGGCAGGATGTTGGCCCAAGCAGCAAAGATGCCGCCGTTGACCGCCGCGTTGTCGTAATAGAACGGCGTATAGATAAAGTGGTGCAGGCCTGTAGGGATCAGCACGCGCTCGAAGAAAGCAAAGACACCCACGCCAAACGTACCGGCGGAAAGGATGAATCCCTGGAAGGCGGAGATAGCAGCCTGAACATGCGGCCACACCAGGTAGGCGATAAGAGCGACCGGAACCATAACGAAGAAACCGATCATATAGATGAACACGGAACCCGAGAACACGCCCAACCACTCGGGGAGCTCGGTGTCGAAGAACTTGTTATGCAGCATCGTGGCGATACCAGAGATAATGAGCGCGCCCATGATGCCCATGTCAAGCGTTTTGATGCTTGCGATAGTGGCAAGACCAGTACCGCTGCCCGCCTCGACAGAGTAGTCGACCCCAAAGACAGGGCCCCACTGCCCCAAGATTGTGCTTACAAAGTAGTTGAAGGTAAGGTAGATGGCCAAAGCCTCCATGCAGCAGCGAGCGTTCTGCTTGTTCGCGAGCGAGATTGGCAACGCTACGCAAAACAGCAACGGCATCTGGTTAAAGAGCGTCCAACCACCCTGGAGCAGCACATTCCAGCAATCAAACCAAAGATGACCCGCTGTGGCCATCTCGCCAAAGATCGCCTCGGTGGTAAACAACGTACCCAGGCCGACGACGATTCCGGAAAATGCGAAAAGAATTGCAGGCGTGTACATTGCACCGCCGAAACGTTGTATCTTTTGCATCATGACGGGGAATCCCCCTCTCTTCATTCGGAGCGGCTGCGGTTTTGGCTTCACTCGAGACCGCAGACGCGCCGTTTGCGTGTACCTCGTGCAATAGGACGGGTGGGCCCGCTTCCCTGACTTCTTGCGCTTCTATTTTTATCATATCACTTATCTAGACAAGTTAGCATAAATACTACGGTCGGTAAACGGTTGATTATTGGCCGTAAACGGTATATGTCCAGTATTTCGCCTGTTAAATCTGACATAGCTGATGGCTGCATTTCAATTTTCTTTTCTACTTGTCTAGATGTGCTTGTCTATATCTATAGACATGCCTATACTTCATTACAACATTCACCGCCACGTTAAGGAGTCACCATGAAAAGCGCGGTCTTCTATGGAAAGCACGACCTCAGAGTCGAGGAATCGGCAAAGCCGGCCGTGGGCAGGCGCGACGTTCTGATCAACGTCAAAGCTTGCGGCGTCTGCGGTACCGACGTTCATATCTATGAAGGCGACAAGGGTGCAGCCGACGTTACCCCGCCCACGATCCTTGGTCATGAGTTTGCGGGCGTTGTCGAGGCCGTGGGCAGCGACGTCGCTGGCTTTAAACCGGGCGATCGCGTGTGCATCGACCCAAACCATCCCTGCGGCTGCTGCGAACCCTGCCGCGACGGAATCAACCACTACTGCGAGCATATGACCGGTTACGGCACCACCGTTAACGGCGGCTTTGCCGAGTACTGCTCCGTCGATATGCAGCAAGTCTACAAGTTGGGCGATCACACCAGCTTCGAGCAGGGCGCTATGACCGAGCCCGTCGCCTGCTGCCTGCACGGCATCGATATGTGCAACATCAAGCCCGGCAGCACAGTTGTCGTTATCGGCGGTGGCATGATCGGTCTGCTCATGATGCAGCTTGCTAAAAACGCCGGCGCCACCAAGGTTGTCTTGCTCGAGCCCGTCGAAGGCAAGCGCGAGGTTGCGCTCAAACTCGGCGCCGACCTGGCAATTGATTCCATCCACGAGGACGTCCCGGCCCGCCTGAAGCAGGAGGGCGTCGGCAACGTCGATGTCGTTATCGAGTGTGTTGGCAAGCCCGTCACCATCGAGCAGGCCATCCAGATCGCCGGCCACAAGGCTACGGTCATGATGTTCGGCCTCACCAAGCCCGATGAGACAATCACCGTCAAGCCCTTCGAGGTCTTCCAGAAGGAGCTTGTGCTTACCTCGTCCTACATTAACCCTTATACGCAGCGTCGTGCGCTCGAGCTCATCGACTCTGGCAGGCTCGACGTATCCTCGATGGTCGCAAAGGTAGCTTCCCTCGATGAACTCGGCGCCATCCTGTCAGACCCGGCCCTGCGTGCCATGGGCAAATATATAATCGACCCCAGCAAGTAAATCGATTGACACCTGCGCGGGCGGCCCTCATCCGTCGTTCACGCGCCCAGCTCTAGGAGACCGTCATGGCGCGAGCCATCTTCCAAACTATTTATGACAACGTGAAGCAGTCGATTGACGACGGCACATACGCCTATCAGAGTTATCTGCCTTCGGAGACTGAGCTCACGCAGCTGTTTGACTGTTCGCGCATGACGGTCCGTCGCGCCATCTCGATGCTTGCGGCAGATGGTTACGTGCTCCCCCAGCAAGGCAAAGGCATGCGCGTCATTCGCAACATCAGTGACGAGAAGAGTCGTGGTGGCGGCGGACTCGAGACCTTTAAGGAAATCGCGACCAGCCGAGGCTTTGAGCTCAAGACTGTCACCACCGTCTTTGAGCTCCTCATCTGTAGCAAGGCACTCTCCGGGATTACCGGGTTTCCCGAAGGCTGTGAGCTCACACGCGCCAAACGCATTCGTTATGCAGACGGACATGCCGTGTGCTCCGACGACTCCTATTACCTAAGCTCACAGGTACCGGGACTGACACCCGAGATTGTCAACGATTCGATTTATCGTTACCTCGAAGAAGACCTTGGCATTAAGATTGCCACGGGCAAACGCGATGTAACGATTGAGCACCCCACGCCCGAAGATGCGCGCGTGCTCGATCTCGACGACTTTAACGCACTCGCCGTTATACGCGGGCAGACCTACAACGCCGACGGCATCCTTATGGAATACACCGAGACAAAACAGGTCCCCGGGTTCTTTTTGCTCCATGAAACCGTGACGCGCAACGGTACCGGTCGAACCGGCCACCAAAGCAGCATGAACTAACCATTTATTAGTTGCGGTGGAATAGTTCCTAGAATGGCCAGCTTAAGGGCAAAACAGGAACTATTCCACCGCAACTTTTTTGGCCGGTGGGGCAGTACCTGTCCCACCGGCCATCATTTACGTTCTTTTAGCTAGTCTGCGAGCTTCTCCACCTGATCGAGCATCTTGTCGAGCTTGGCCTTTGCTTCGGCCTTGACCTTCTCAGCTTCTTCATGAGCCTTCGCCTTCTGGGCGGCCTTTTCCTCGGCCTCGGGATCGACGACCACCAGGTTGGATGCATCATGCTCAACCAACTTAAGCGCATGCTCGGGACACACCTTGACGCAAGCTCCGCAACCTAGGCAATACGTGGACTCCAGTGCAAAGCGACCGCTTCCCACCAAATCGCAGGCGAACGTGGGGCATACATTGACGCACTCGCCGCACGACGTGCACTTGTCAAAATCGCACTCCGGCGTGCTCACCTGCATGTTCTGGGCAAGCTCGGGGTGGTTTTGCAGCGTCGAGAGCACCAGCTGCCGCCCGTGCGTGAGCGAACGGCGACGCTTGGTCGTCGTGGTGCCGCACATGGTGTTGAGCGTGCGCTCCAGCTGGGTAATCTGATGGCGATGGGCTTTGAGCTTCTGCGTCACCGAGGCCAGCGCCGCCGTCGCTGGGTTGAGCTTGGTCACCGTCAGGCCCGTGGTGCGGGCAATCTTTTCCATGTACTCCTTGCGCTCGTACTCGCGGCGCTTATGGCATTTGAGGCTTTTGGGATCGACCTCCAGGCCCATACCCGTGCCAGACCACTCTTCGGCCTTCGCAATCGCCTCGCCCAGAATGTCCTCACCGCCGGTGTTGCGGCATTTATCGCACACGCCCAACGGCAGGTACACACTCACGTTGGGATAGTCTGCCAGTACCGAGAACCAGGTCTCGGCCGTAATATCGCCCACGCAGGCAACGACGACTTCGTTCTCGCGCGGCATGCGCTTAAGGGCACGCGTGCAGGTGACGTAGGCGGTCTCGTGGCTCGTAGCCGCCGAGACAATGTCGTCGTAGACGTTTTTGGGCGCCAGGCGCGGCGAGATGATCGCCTCGGTCGGACAGGCAGCGGCGCACAGGCCGCACTTGCGACAGGAGTCGAGGATCTCGATGGAGTCTTCCTCGACCTCGATAGCGTTGACCGGGCACACGTCCATGCACGCGGTGCAGCCGCTCTTTTCGTTTTTGCAGGTCAGGCACGGAATGGTGTTGCCGCGCGGGCGCTCCTTGTAGTCAGCAGGATTCCATTGAGGCGCCGACGGATCGAGTGCATCGGTCACACCGCCAAGCGGGTTTTTAAGAAAGTCGAAACCCTTGCTGATCTCGATAATGTCATCAAACAGATCGTGTTCCTGCGCCATGCGCGGCCCCTCCCTGAGCAGTGCAAACAAGCAAGAGATAATGATACGCCATCGGCCCACGCCTCGGGCAAATTACACGCGGAGCATCTTTGCGGCAAATAGCCCATGGCCTATCGCCGCCCCGATTGCACAAGGTCGATCAAGCGCCAAGCTATGCCTCGCACATGAGCTGCACGAGCTTTTGTTCGGTCACCTTGACCTGCTCGTTGGCCATATTACGCTCGTTTCTAAAGACCGCATTTGCAACACCCTGCAGATCGCCATCGGAAATCACGCTGCACGGACCGTCCATCGACGCCGCCGTGGGGCATACGCACAACGGCAACTCGGCATAAAACGCAACGGCCTTGGCGATATCGAGCATCTTGCCGCCGCCAATACCCACCACCATGTCGCAATACTCGGCCTGGGCTTCCTTAGCCATTTCGACAACGGCCTCTTCCGTACACGGACCGTCATAAATCTTAAAGAACGGCTCGCTTAGATCTTCGTCCAGAAATCCATCGACGATCTGCCTGCACAGCCAATCCTCGGTGCCCTGGTCAAACAAGACATAGGCAGCGCAGCCCAACCATGACAAATACCTGCCTTGACGCGACAGTTCGCCCGGCCCCTGAACATACCGGCCGGGACCGCCGTAAACCATAGGAAGCGCCATACGAGAATCCGCCCTTCATCAAACAACGATTGGTGCAAAGTAACCTTGCCCCTTTGCACCATAGCAAAAAGGGGCAAAGCCATCTGTTGGCTTTGCCCTTTCCTTAGCTTGATTTACTCATCCATGAGATAGTAGTGGCCCAGTGCGTCTGCACCCAGAATGGCGTTTGCGACCATCTCGGGCGTCACCTCAAAGGGCATGTTGCACATGGTGTCCTCGGGCGCGCAAGCAGCCTCGGCAACAATCATGGCCTGCTCGCGCGTAAGCTCGGCAACGCCAAGTTCCTTCATCGTGACCGGCAGGCCCAGCTCAATGCAGAAGCCCAAGACTTCCTCGAGCTTCTCGGTCGGGGCATCCTCGAGTACCAGCTGGACGATGGTGCCGAAGGCGACCTTCTCGCCGTGATACATGCTGTGGCACTCGGGCAGCATCGTCAGACCATTGTGGATGGCATGAGCAGCAGCAAGGCCCGAGCTCTCAAAGCCAATACCCGAAAGCAGCGTATTGGCCTCGATGATGTGCTCGACGGCGGGCGTGAGCGCACCCTTCTCCAGCGCGACCTTGGCCTTGACGCCATCGGCCATAAGCGTCTCGTAGCAGAGCTTGGCGAGCGCCAGGCCGGCCATGCCGCCCTTGCCGCCAGCGCAGGTGCCGCCGTCGGCATCGTGCGTCGCCTGGGCCTCGAAATAGGTTGCGAGCGCATCGCCCATACCGGAAACCGTCAGGCGCACCGGGCTCGCCGCGATAACCGTCGTATCCATCAGGACAATGTTGGGGTTTGCCTTAAGGAAGAGATATTTATCGAACTGGCCGTCATCGGTGTAGAGCACCGAAAGTGCCGAGCACGGTGCATCGGTCGAAGCAATGGTGGGGCAAATGATAACCGGGGACTCCAGGTAATAGGCGACGGCCTTCGCGGTGTCGAGGATCTTGCCGCCACCGACGCCGACGATGATATCGCAACCGTTGTCGCGAGCGAGCGCAACCAGGCGATCGACCTCGCCCTTGGAGCACTCGCCGTTAAAGTCCTCAAACAGCAGCTCGGCCTTAGCCTCGGCAAAGCCGCCCTCGATCTTGGCACCGACGCGTTTCTTGCCCGAAGGCGTCACGATGACGAGGGCCTTAGCGCCGAGCGGCTCGACATAGGAGCCGAGCTTGGCAAGCTCGTCCGGACCCTGGATGTACTTGCTGGGGCTATTGAAAATTGCAGCCATAACTATCCCATTCTCTAAAAAAGAAAGGGGCTCCGTACGGATACGTGCGGAGCCCCTCGTTACGATAACAAGAGTCGATTAGAAATCGATGTCGGTGTCGTAGTAGCAGGCCTTGAGGATCTTCTCGAAGTCGGCAGCCTTGGTCTCACGCGGGTTCTCGGGCGTGCAGGCGTCCTGCTCGGCGTTCGCGGCGATCTCGGGCAGCTTGGCGAGGAACTCCTCCTCGGAAACCATCTGCGGGTTCTCGGCGTCGACCTTCACGCCACCATTCGCGTAATCCTTGATGGACTGCGGAATGTTGAGCTGGTCGTTGAGGTCGCGGATCTTCTGGACGAGCGCAGCGATGAGCTCCTCGTTGGTCTCGCCGGGAAGGTGCAGGATCTCCTTGGCCACGTAAGCGTAACGCTCGGCAGCACGGGGATCCTTGGAGTTCCACTGGATGACCTTGCCCAGGTACATGGCGTTAGCGGCACCGTGGATGATGTGGCCGTTCTCGAAGGCAGCACCGGTCTTGTGAGCCATGGAGTGAACGATGCCGAGCAGGCCCGAGGAGAAGGCGATACCGGCGATGCACTGAGCCTCGTGCATGTGCTGACGGGCCTCATGGTCGCCAGCATAGGACTTGGGCAGCCACTCGACGATCTCGCGGATGCCGTGCAGGGCGTTGGCGTCGGTGAACATAGAGGCGCAGGTGGAAACGTAGGCCTCCATGCAGTGGGTCAGAGCATCCATGCCGGTGTGAGCGCACAGCTTGGCGGGCATGGTGTAGGTGAGCTCGGGGTCGACGATGGCGACATCAGGGGTGATGTTGAAGTCGGCCAGCGGGTACTTGATGCCCTTGGCGTAGTCGGTAATGACGGAGAACGCGGTGACCTCGGTAGCGGTGCCGGAGGTAGAGGAGATGGCGCAGAAATGAGCCTTCTGACGCAGCTCAGGGAAGCTGAACGGCTGGATGATGTTATCGAAGGACTCCTCGGGATACTCGTAGAAGACCCACATGGCCTTAGCGGCATCGATGGGCGAGCCGCCGCCGATGGCGATAATCCAGTCGGGCTCGAACTCGCGCATGGCCTCGGCGCCCTTCATGACCGTCTCGATGGACGGGTCGGACTCGACGCCCTCGAACAGCTTGACCTCGAAGCCGCCCTCTTTGAGGTCGGCCTCAACGTCCTGCAGGAACCCGCCGCGGCGCATAGAGCTGCCGCCAGAAACGATGATGGCCTTCTTGCCCTTGAGGTTCTTCACCTCGTGGCGAGCGCCCTCACCAAAGTACAGATCGCGAGGATTGGTAAAACGTCCCATACTGTGCCTCCTAAACAAGCCCCTCTTAGACTTGCGTATATAACGGAGCACCCAATTGGCTCCGTTAGGACCGGTTTGCGCGTTGCCGGCGATGACAATGCGCGATGTCTAAACGTCTCAACGCTCAGACAAACACTATTTTACCGTTCTGGTTGGTCAGTTATTCACCTAAAGCCAACAATGATGAAACGTTTTTTCTATCCCTGAAGACCCTTGTGCGGCATCCATACTCCCAAGCTGGGCAAACGTTTTATCAAGGTTGACCACATATCCCGGGCAGGACTGTGCCCCTCCAAAATGCGCCCCGTTCGCCGCCAAAAATCGACCGTTTGCGGCACAGTGATACCACTCAGTCGTCCAAGGTGCCGACATTTGTGCGACATCCGTCTTCGTGGTGCAAAGGTGCATGTCCAAGTGCGGCACCCCCGGTGTGCCACATGCGGGTAAACTAGAACCTTATATAGAGATATTTGAACCCTAACCGCAGCAAAGGAGGCCCCATGGCATTCGATCCCATTCAAGAGGATTGCCATCGCCTCGTTCTTGAGGCCTTGCGCCGCGACAATATCCCGCTCACCGACGCTGCCGCCGTAGAGCGTCTGATGGAACAATTCACCCGCAACCCCGCACCGCTCATCGTGCACGACCGCGACCGCGCCGGGCACCTCATTGCCAAGGTGGTCGAGGCTGTCGACTACCGCATTCCCTTTATCCCCGACGATGCCCAGGCCGAGCAGGAAGAGGCCGCTGCCGAGAACATGCTTCGCGAGGCCGCCGCACTCGATCCGGCCAACTGGGACGCCCAGCGCATGCTGACGGCACTCACCGCCGAATCCAACGAGGAATACGTACAGTACCTGGTGTCCAAGTGCGATGAGGTCGAGCACGACCTGGCGCTCAAGATCGCCTCGGCGCAAGACCCCTACGAGCGTGAGGCCGCAGGCGACCTGACCCGCCGTCCCTACCTGCGCTGGCTTGCCGCCCTTGCGTCGCGCGCCCTCATTAGCGGCCGCTACCGCATGTCGCTCGAAGCCGCAAACCGCAGCTTGGACTTTGCGCCCAACGACCCCGCTGGTGTCCGCCACACCGCGATGCTCGCCATGGCAAAGCTCGAATACCCCGCCGAGGAGCTCAAGCGCTTTCGCTCCGCACACTCCGTGCCGTACCTCGCGAATACCCCGCTGCGCCGCCGTCCCAAGGATGCAGAGCGCGACTTGGACCCGTGGACGCTCATCGCACTGATGAGCGCAGCCTGGCGCGAGCTGGACTACGAGGGCGCCGAGCACTACCTGCGTATCCTTGCACGCTCGTGTCCGCACGCGGCCGAGGCGCTCTACTTCCAAACCGAGTTTCCCGATGGCGTCTATGCCCGCGTCAACGTGGGTGCGGGCTCCACCGACGAGCTTGTCCTTGCGCTATCCGAGGCGACGCCGGTACTGCAGGAGGGCCTGGGCGCCCCCGACAACGCCAGCTTTGCCGCCTGGGTCGCCACCAACGATATCGTGCGTTCCCAAATCGATGAGCGCATACTGCGGGCGGCCGAGCAGGGTTTGCCGTTTAAGGGAGGAGACCTCTAATGGATCCGAGCGTCTACATCCCCGCCTACCTGGAGCGCGCCTACGTTGCGTCGCACCCCGAGCTCACCGATGCAGCACGCGAGCTTGTCCATAACGACATTAGCGCGAATCCCCAAAAGTACGCGCAGTCCGAGCATGCCCAGGCGCTGCTGTCCTATGCCGGTGTTCATCGCCACCTGCTCGACGAGCTCCATCGCATCGAGGACATGGGCAGCGACGAGGAATTCGAGCAGACGCGCAATCGTCTGTTCGACGACATGCGCGATGAGCTGCTCAAGATTGTCCGCGTCGATGCGTATGTCCTCGATGCCCAGCTGCTCGCCATCATCCTGGCTGACACGCCCGTTGACGCCTGCCTGGGCGACCTGATGAAGCTCGAGGCGACCACAACCGATTACCTGCAGCAAAGCGTGCCCGGGTTCGACATGGAAGCCCCGCACTACTGGGCCAATAAGGTTTTGACGGACGGTGTGACGGCGGCAGAGCTCACCGTGAGCGAGCCGGCTCTTATCGGGTGGCTTCACACACTCGAGGCCATCTCGCAGCTGTGCATGGCGAGCGCTCGCTACCGTGCTGCCGCCAACTACGCCCGCCGTGTTCTTAAGGCGGAAGGCTACCCCACCCGAGCCGCAGGCACCGTGTTGCTCGCCCTCGCTCGCCTGGAAGACCAGGACGGCTTTTTTGCCCTGGCCCACCAGCTCGAGGAAGAGATCGGGGCTGACGCGCTCGAGAACTCTCCTTGGTATCTGCTCGCCCGCACGATTCTGCTGTTCAAAACAAACAAGATGCGCCCGGCGACACGCGCGCTGCGTGAGTTTGCCAACCGTTGCGAGGGCGGTGCGTTCTTCTTACTGAACCCCATGTACCAGACACCGTACCTTCCCTGCCGGCCCGAGCCACACGATCCCTGGGATCTTTCGCACCAGGCCGTTTGGGAAGCGGACGGTATTATCTCGGACACTCCCGACTTTGCCCCCTGGGCCAATGCCTGCGAAGACGTGTCGCAGCTTGCCCAGGAATTTGCGCGCCGCTACGGTTTTTAGTGACGCACTCGACCCGACCATGTCGTTTACGTTAGGAACGGTTTCATGAACCTCCGCTCATCTCTTGCCTGCACCTCGAGCGATATCGCTCGCTGGGGGCTGCGCTCCGTCCTTAAGCGCCAGGGTGGCGTGCTTCCCGGCCGCATCGCCATGAAGATCGACCCCGAGTTGCTGAGCGACCTCGCTGCCCTTGTCGACCGCAGCGTGGTGATCACCGGCACCAACGGCAAGACCACCACCTCCAACCTCATCGCCGACGCCGTTGCCGCCAGCGGCGCCACCGTGGTATGCAACCGCGCCGGCAACAACATGGAGCCGGGCGTGGTGGGCGCACTGCTCGAGGCGCGCAGCGGCCTCAAGCGAGCCGGTGGCAAGCGCGTGGGCGTTTTTGAGTGCGATGAGCTTTACACCGTACGCGTTCTGCCCAAGCTCAAGCCGACGTACTTCGTGCTGCTCAACCTGTTCCGCGACCAGCTAGATCGCTATGGCGAGATCGATCACACCCAGGAGGTCATCGCCCATGCGTTGGAGCTTTCGCCGGCAACAACGCTCATCTACAACGCAGACGACCCGCTGTGTGCCGCGATCGCCGCACGCGTTCCCAATGCAAGCATCGCCTTTGGCATCGACGGCGCCACCAACACCGAGTCCGACCGTATTAGCGACTCGCGCTTTTGCTCACAGTGCAACGCGCCGCTGGAGTATGACTACGTGCAATACGGCCAGCTTGGCGCATACCATTGCCCCTCGTGCGGTTGGGCACGCCCCGCACTGGTCCGCCGTGTGACGGGCGTGAAGCTCGGCTGCGACGGCTACGGCTTCGACCTGGTCTTTGGATCTGCGCCCGACGCGGCTGCCGTACACATCGCCACACGCTACAACGGTCTGTACATGGTCTATAACGTTGCCGCCGCCTTCTTTGCCGCACGCGAGTTGGGCGTGGACACGGCGTTTCTACAGCCTACGCTCGATGCCTACGTCCCCGCCGGCGGACGTATGGGCCGCTGGGAGATCGCCGGCCGTATCGTCGAGGCAAACCTGGCCAAGAATCCCGTAGGCTTCGATCGCCAGATCCAGTCCATTAAAACGGCAGGCGGCAGGCTCTGCGCCTTCTTCCTGAACGACAACGACGCCGACGGCCACGATGTCTCGTGGATCTACGACGTCGACTTCGAGCGCATCGCCGACACACCGGGTCTTGTCGCCTTTGCCGGAGGCACGCGTGCGCACGACATGCAGGTACGCCTCAAGTACGCCGGCATCGATGCCGCGATTATCTCGGACGTCGCGCAGGCAATTGGCGCCGTTGCGGATGAAGCCGCAGGCGACACTTTCTATGCCGTCGCCAACTACACGGCCTTCCCGCCGCTGGTCAAAGAACTCGATGGGCTGAAGGGTGCCGATGCAGCCACGGTTGCTGCCCGCGCTGCAACGTGTGCCGATGGCAGTGCCGTCCCCGTCGGCATCGCGCCAGTCGAGCTTTCGCGCCCGCTGCGCATCGTCTACCTGTACCCCGATGCCCTCAACCTCTACGGCGACGGCGGCAACGTTATCGCCCTCGAGCGTCGCTGCGCCTGGCGCGGCATCCCCGTTCGCGTGGACGAGGTCCGTATGGGCGAGTCACTCGATCTCACCGATGCCGATATCGTCATGATGGGTGGCGGCTCCGACCGCGACCAGCTAGCCGTGGCACACGAGCTGCTCGCTCAAAAAGACAAGGTCGCGGCCTATGTTGAGGATGGCGGTTCGCTGCTCGCCATCTGCGGCAGCTATCAGCTGCTCGGCCGTTCGTACTATATGGGTGAGAATCGCATTGAGGGTCTGGGGGTCATTGCCGCCGAAACCGTACGCGGCTCCGACCGCCTGATCGGCAACGTAGCCGTCAAAACCGACCTGGCACCCGAGCCCTTTGTGGGATTCGAGAACCATGGAGGTCGCACCCTGCTCGACGCAGACGCCACGCCACTCGGAACGTCCGTCGTCACGGGTACCGGCAACAACGGCGACGACGGCTTTGAGGGTCTGATCTACAAGGGCGTCATCGGCACGTACCTACACGGACCGGCACTGCCCAAAAACCCCGAACTCGCCGACTGGCTGATCGCGCATGCCCTCGAGCGCCGCGGCGATGCGCAGGCCACAGCCCTGCTGCCGCTCAAACCCCTCGACGACACCTACGAGCACGCCGCCCACGACGCCGCGATGAAGCTCCTCCCCTAACGCCTCGCCACCACAAAGGGGACAGGCACCTTTGTGGTGGTTTTTCAGTTTGCCAACGATATGTGAACGGCTAAAAAAGTCTGCTATACTCTTTCCCGCTGTCCCCATCGTCTAGCGGCCAAGGACGCCACCCTTTCAAGGTGGATATCGCGGGTTCGAATCCCGCTGGGGGCACCATTTGAATTGAAGAGCCCGTTACCCTCGCGGTAGCGGGCTTTTTGCTACCCATGCGCCGGGATTCGAACCCGACAGGGTGCGGAGCTGAGGAAACGCGAAGCGTTTTCCAGCGCAGCACGCAAGGAGCGAAGCGACGCGGCGAAAGCGGGCGGCGTCAGCCGCACGCGGACATCCCGCTGGGGGCACCATTTGAAACGAGAAGCCCGTTACCCTCGCGGTAGCGGGCTTTTTGCTACCGAAACGCCGCGGTTCGAACCCGACAAGGTGCGAACCGCGGCATCATCGCAAGGCCTGTGGGCAAAAAATAGCAAATATGAGTACTGTTACCATTTTAGTAACAGCAATTTCATGCCTTCAGAAGGCGATTTAGACGCCAGGGGTCCTACGGCGGAAGAATTGCAGGCGTTTATCAGCTATGTACTTGGACATATGTTGCGTAACAACCCATATTTTGTAAATAAATAATGCTACAGGACTTGTGACAGTACTCATATTTGACGTTTTTTGTCCACAACCCTTTATACCTAGGCAAGTCGGCGGCAAAACGGGCTTCAAAGCGTCCTTCGCAAACAAAAACCGGGACCCGCATGATGCGGACCCCGGCTCAATACCGTGACGATATGTCAGTTACGCCCTACACGTAGAACAGGATGTCGTCGTAGGTCGGGACCGGCCAGTAGTCGGCTGCCACGATCTCCTCCATGGCGTCCACGGCGGCACGCAGCGCATCCATAGCGGGAACGACCTCGTGCGCGTACACGTTGGCCTGCTCCTGGCCATCGAGGGCCTCAGCCTTCTGATGCACGGCGTCAAGCGCCTTGATGGAGTCGTTGATGGTGGTGATGCCGTTGCAGAGCTTGTTGAGCGTGTTCTGCTCGCACTGCATGGCGGCCTCGGCACCGGCAGCACGAATAGTCTCAAGGCCCTTAGCGACCTTGGTGGCATAGGCGGTAATGACCGGGCGATAGGTACGACGCGCCTCGCGAACCATCGTGGTGGCCTCGATGTTCATGAGCTTGTTGTACTTCTCGAGCTTGCAGTCGTAGCGGCACTGGGCCTCGGCCTTGGTCAGGACACCCGTCTCCTCAAAGAGCGCGATGGCCTTATCGGAAACAAAGGCGGGCAGGGCGTCGGCCGTGGTCTTGTTGTTGGCAAGGCCGCGCTTCTTGGCCTCGACGGGCCACTCATCGGAGTAGCCGTCACCGGAGAACAGGATGCGCTGGTGGTCGGTCAGGACCTTCTTGCAGTACTCGAGCGCGGCGTCCTGGAACTCATCCTCGGGCGTACCCTCAAGCGCGTCGGCGAAGGACTTGAGCGACTTGGCCACGGCGGCATCGAGCACCAGGTTGGAGTCGGAGACGTTCTGCTCGGAGCCGCAGGCACGGAACTCGAACTTGTTGCCGGTGAAGGCGAACGGGGAGGTGCGGTTGCGGTCGGTGTTGTCCTGCATCAGCTTGGGCAGGGTATCGGCGCCCAGGTCGAGCACGCCGCGCGTGGCATGAACGGAAGCCTTGCCATCGATGATCTTCTCGACGACCTCGGTAAGCTGGTCGCCCAGGAAGATGGACATAATCGCCGGAGGAGCCTCGTTGGCGCCCAGACGATGGTCGTTGCCGGCCGAGGCAACGGAGGCACGCAGGAGCTCCTGATAGTTATCGACGGCCTCGATCACCGCGGTGAGGAAGACGATGAACTGCAGGTTGTCGAGCGGGGTGTCGCCCGGATCGAGCAGGTTCTCGGACTCGGTGCCAAGCGACCAGTTGTTGTGCTTGCCCGAACCATTGATGCCCTCAAAGGGCTTCTCGTGCAGCAGGCAGACCAAGTCGTGGCGGGAGGCGATGAGCTTCATCTTCTCCATCATGACCAGATTCTGGTCGATGGCCTCGTTGACTTCGCCATAGACGGGAGCAAGCTCATGCTGGCAGGGAGCAACCTCGTTGTGCTTGGTCTTGGCGGGAATGCCGAGCGCCCACAGTTCATCGTCCAGGTCCTTCATGTAGGCCGAGACGGTGGGGCGGATAGCGCCAAAGTAGTGCTCCTCGAGCTCCTGGCCCTTGCAGGGAGCGGCGCCAAAGAGGGTGCGGCCGGTAATGACCAGGTCCTTGCGCTTGCGGTAGGCGTCCTTCTTGATCAGGAAGTACTCCTGCTCGTCGCCCACGGAAGGAACGACCTTCTTGGGGGTCTTGCCAAACAGCGCCAAAACGCGCTTAGACTCACGCGAGAGCGCGGTCATGGAGCGCAGCAGCGGGGTCTTCTTGTCCAGGGCCTCGCCCGTGTAGGAGCAGAAAGCCGTGGGGATGCACAGGACGTCGTCCTTGATAAAGGCGGGGCTAGTGGGATCCCAAGCGGTGTAGCCACGGGCCTCGAAGGTGGCGCGCAGGCCGCCGTTGGGGAAGCTGGAGGCATCGGGCTCGCCCTGGATGAGGTTCTTGCCCGTAAACTTGGTAATGGCGGTGCCGTCGTGGTTGGGCTCGAGGAAGCTGTCGTGCTTCTCGGAAGTAATGCCCGAAAGCGGCTGGAACCAGTGCGCGTAGTGCGTCGCGCCCTTGGAGATGGCCCAGACCTTCATGGCGTGGGCAACGGCGTTGGCCACATCCAGGTCGAGCGGCTCACCGTCCTCGAGGGTTGCAGCAAGGCGCTTCCAAATGTCCTTGGGGAGGTAGTCCTTCATGACTTCCTCAGAGAACACCATGGTCCCGAAGCGGTCAGTAAGATCGGCCATACGGAACTCCCTTCGTATCGGCACCGCGTGAGAAGCGGTGTTGATTACTAACGAACGAGTCATAGCTTAGACTCGCCGTGTTTCCGCGACATTACCGTTATGTTGCTGTCGCGAAACCAATCAATGAGGTTACCGCATCACAGCGGCGCTGCCGCCCTTAATGGCCAATCAACTGTATAAATTGCAGACCTCTCCCCATAGTTTAAGGGTAGTCAATTTGGGATGGGGCTCTATTAACTGGTATTTCGTATAAGATACCAGTCTTTATAGCCCCATCCTAGATTGACCGCTCTGTTATAAGAAATGCCGATAGCAAAGCATTTTCGATTGGTATCCCCAAATAGCGAGTGAAACTCCACCGTAACACAGTGGTGCTGTAGAATCCTTACTACACATCACACTATTAAGTATCTAAAGGAGCACGATATGCGCGTCGACGAGGTTTTTAAGCAGGCAGCATCCCAGGGCACCGCACCCGTTTCGTTTGAGATGTTCCCGCCCAAGGGCGAGCTTACCCTCGACACGGCTCGCGAGGTGGCAGGCAATCTGTGTAAGCTTTCGCCGAGCTTTGTCTCGGTCACCTGCTCGGCCGGCGGCTCGGGTAACGGTGCCACCACCGCCCCCATCGCGCATATGATTTCGAGCGAATTCGATACGCCCTCGGTAGCGCATCTCACCTGCGTGGGCCGCACCCACGCCGACATCGCCGCCAAGATTGACGAGTATCGCACTGCCGGCGTGGAAAACGTGCTAGCCCTGCGCGGCGACCTGCCCGCCGGCGCGACCGAGGACGACAAGCCTGCCTCCGACTACGCCTACGCCCGCGACCTCATCCCCGAGCTCGTCGACGCCGGCTTTTGCGTGGGCGCCGCAGCCTACCCCGAAGGCCACATTGCCTGCGAGGATCTCAACCTCTCGGTCGAGCACCTCAAGCAAAAGCAAGACGCCGGCGCGAGCTTCTTTGTGACACAGCTCTTCTTTGATAACGAGTGCTTCTATCGCTTCCGCGAGCTTGCCGACAAGGCCGGCATCACCGTGCCCATTACCGCGGGCATCATGCCGTTTATGGGCAAGTCGCAGATCAGCCGCATGGTCTTTATGTGCGGCGCGTCGCTGCCCTCCCCCGTCATCAAGATCCTCGCCAAGTACGAGAACGACCCCGAGAGCCTGCAGGCAGCCGGTGTAGATTATGCTGCTCGTCAGCTTTGCGACCTTAAGGAGCACGGTGCCGACGGTCTGCACCTGTACACTATGAACCGTCCTGCAATCGCCGCGACCATTATGGGGCGCCTGGGGTAATGGAAAAACCGCACGTCGATACAACCGTTGTTGAAGTGCCGGCCGACCTTGCGTCGCCGGCGCTTTACCGTATCGACGCTGCCCACCACCCTCGTGTCGACCGTGCCGAGATGCTGCGGTATCTGGGCTACGGCGGCCAGCAGATTGAGCCCGAGCTGTCACGACGAATTGAGCTTGTAGTCGAGCGCCTAGAGCTGGATATCGAGCCCCGCGGCGTGCGACGCGTGTTTGCCGTCGATGCCACGGGCGTCGACGAGCAGGGCGAGCCCTGCATCCGCTTGGTTGGCACCAATGTTGAGCTGCGGGGTCGTGATATCTATCGACATCTCAAAGACGCCCGCCTGGCGGCGCTCATGGCCTGCACCCTCGGGATGTCTGCCGAACGCCGTCTGCGCACCACGGGAGCCCAGCAACCCCTGGAAGGCGCCGTGCTCGACGCCGCATGCTCTGCCTATGTGGAGGCCGCCGTCGAGCAGATGGACCAGCGGGTCAAGGCTGCAGCCGCTGCACACGGGCTCGCCGGCAACTGGCGCTTCAGTCCCGGCTATGGCGACTGCCCGCTCTCTGCCCAGCGCTCGATCGTGGATGCACTCAATGCCACGCGCCTCATTGGACTTACCGTCACCCCCACCAGCCTGCTCATGCCCACCAAGAGCGTGACCGCTGTGATTGGTCTGTTCGACGGCGAAGTCCACGACGCCCAGAGCCGCCCCACCTGCAATATCTGCCGCATGCGCGAGCACTGCCGCCTCCGCGCCGCCCACACCACCTGCTATTCCAGCCATTAGGAGCCATCGATGTTTACTCCGCTTATCACTCATGATCTGGACGGCGCCGCGCTGGCGGCACCCGTTGATGCCGCACGCCGTAATGGCGCTGCATACAAGACGCGCACGATCGACGACCTTCGCATTAAGGATGACCGCCTGCGTGCCGCCATCGAGGGCACGGGACACCTGCTGTTTGACGGCGGCATGGGCACCATGCTGCAGGCGTCCGGCATGAAGGCCGGCGCCCTGCCCGAGCTGCTCAACTTTGAGGAGCCCCAGGTCATTACCGACATTCAGCGCCAATACGTCGAGGCCGGCTGCGACGTGATCACCGCCAACACCTTTGGCGCCAACGCCCACAAGCTCGACGGCGCCGCCACCGTGGCAGACGTCTTTGCCGCGGCAGTCACCTGCGCCCGCGAGGCCGGCGCCCGCTACGTTGCCGGCGATATCGGCCCCATCGGCGCCCTGCTGCGCCCCTTGGGTACCCTCAGCTTCGACGAGGCCTATGACCTCTTTGCCGAGGAGGTGCGCGCCGGCGTCGATGCGGGTGTGGACCTCTTTATTATCGAGACCATGACCGACCTTGCCGAGATCAAGGCCGCCGTCCTCGCCTGCCGCGAGAATTCCGACCTGCCCGTCTTTGCCACCATGACCTTTGAGGAAGACGGTCGCACCTTCTTGGGCACGAGCCCCGAGGTCGCCGCCATCACCCTCGACGCCATCGGCGCCGACGTCCTGGGCATCAACTGCAGCCAGGGCCCGGCCGAGCTCCGAGGACTCGCCGCGCGTATGCTCACCGTCACCAACAAGCCCGTTATGGTGCAGGCCAATGCGGGACTGCCCCGCGTGGACGACGACGGCAATACCGTCTTTGACATCCAAGCCCCCGAGTACGCCGAGGCCGTCGCCGGCATGATCGCCGACGGTGTGAGCGTCGTGGGCGGCTGCTGCGGCACCACGCCCGCGCATATGGCGGCCCTGCGCACGCTTATCGACAACCACACGCCCAGTCCGCGCCGCCGCAAGCCCAGTATGTCGGTCACGAGCGCCCAGACCGTGGTGGACCTTCCCTGCGACGGCCACAAGATCGCCGTCATCGGCGAGCGCATCAACCCCACCGGCAAAAAGCGCCTGCAGCAGGCCCTGCGCGACGGCGACCTGGACTACGTCGTGAGCCAGGGCATCAGCCAGCAGGAGCAGGGCGCCGACATCCTGGACGTCAACGTGGGCCTGCCCGAGATCGACGAGGTCAAGGTCATCCAGCAGGCCACCGAGCAGCTCCAGGGCTCCACGCTGCTGCCGCTGCAGATCGACTCCACCGACCCCGCAGCCGTCGAGGCCGCCGTGCGCCGCTACGCCGGCAAGCCCATCATCAACTCGGTCAATGGCAAACAACAGATCATGGATGAGATCCTTCCGCTGGTGGCCCACTACGGCACCAACGTCGTCGGCCTTACGCTCGACGAGGGCGGCATCCCCGATACCGCCGAGGCCCGCTTCGCCATCGCCGAGCGCATCGTGGCCGAGGCCGCCCGTTACGGCATCGGCCCGGACCGCATCCTCATCGACTGCCTGGTCATGACCGCCTCGACCAACCAGCGCCAGGCCGAACAGATCCTGCGCGCCATGTCCCTGTGCAAGGAGCGTCTGGGCGTCAAATGCGCGCTCGGCGTGTCGAACATCAGCTTTGGCCTGCCTGCCCGCCCGCTGCTGGGCTCGGTCTTTTTGGCCGCCGCCTTTGGTGCGGGCCTGGACGCCCCCATCATGAACCCGGGTTCCAAGCGCTTTATGGACACCGTCTACAGCTATCGCGTGCTGAGCGTTGAGGACGAGGGCTCGACCGGATACATCGAGCGCTACGCCGGCTGGACCGACCCGTACAAGATTGCCGCCAACCCGGCGGCCGCTCAGTCGGCATCGAGCGATGCCACGCCTGCCGCAAGCACCACCGCAAGCGCCGATGACGACCCCATCCGCCACATGGTCGTCTCGGGCCGCAAGGGCGAAATCGCGGCCGAGACCGAGCGTCTGCTGGCAGATCACGACGCCATGGACCTCATCAACAATCACTTTATCCCCGCCCTCGACGAGGTTGGCGTCCTCTTTGACCAGGGCAAGTTCTTCTTGCCGCAGCTTATGGCCTCGGCCGAGGCCGCGCGCGTGGGCTTCGACACCATCAAGCGCCTGATGCCCGCCGGCGAGATCGCCGACAAGGGCAAGATCTGCGTGGCCACCGTTAAAGGCGACATCCACGACATCGGTAAGAACATCGTCAAGATGCTGCTCGATAACTACGGTTATACCGTCTTTGACCTAGGCCGCGACGTCGACCCGCAAGAGGTGCTCAAGACCGTACGGGAGCGTGACATCAAGCTCGTCGGCCTCTCGGCGCTTATGACTACCACCGTCGTGGCCATGGAAGAGACCATCAAGCTGCTTCATGCCGAGGTGCCGGGCGTCAAGATCATCGTAGGCGGCGCCGTACTCACCCCCGAATACGCCAAACAGATCGGCGCGGACTACTACGCCAAAGACGCCGCCGAAAGCGCGCGCATCGCCGAAGAGGTCTTTGGGCAGTAACACAACGGAAACAACCGAGCACCAAAACGTGCCGCATGCGCCACTTGGCACGTGCGGCACGTTAGAATAGACAAGACTATGCTCGTTTTGGCAGATAGGAGCGCAAGGATGGCGATCACGCCCGCAGAAATCGCGGAAACCCGCGGCATGGTTGAGGAGCAGAACCTCGACATCAGAACCATCACCATGGGTGTTTCGCTCATGGGTTGCGGTGACGAGAACCTCGACCGCATGTGCACGAAGATCTACGACCACGTGACGCACACGGCTGAGCACCTGGTCGAGACCGCCGAGAACCTCGAGCGCGAGTACGGTATCCCCATCGTCAACAAGCGCGTTTCCGTCACCCCGGTGGCGCAGATCGCCGCGTGCTGCAAGGATGAGGACCTCACCCCCATCGCGCATGCCCTCGACCGCGCGGCCGAGACGCTCGGCATCGATTACCTGGGCGGCTTCTCCGCACTCGTCCAGAAGGGCATCGGCAACGCCGACCGCCGCGTCATCCAGTCCATCCCCCAGGCGCTCGCTACCACGAGCCGCGTCTGCTCCAGCGTCAACGTCGCCAGCCTGCGCGCCGGCATCAACATGGACGCCGTGCTCATGGCCGCCCAGACCATCATCGATGCCGCTAAACTCACGGCCGACCAGGATTCCGTCGGCGCCTCCAAGTTTGTCTGCTTTGCCAACATGGTCGAGGACTCCCCGTTTATGGCGGGCGCCGTCCACGGCGGTGGCGAGGCCGACGCCGTCATCAACGTAGGCGTCTCGGGCCCCGGCGTTATGGCCGCAGCCCTGGAGACGCTGCCCGACTCCGCATCGATGATGGAGGTTGCCGAGAAGATCAAGCAGACCGCCTTTAAGATCACCCGCGCCGGCGAGCTCATGAGCCGCGAGGCCGCCCATCGTCTGGGTGTCGAGAAGGGCATCGTCGACCTGTCGCTGGCCCCCACGCCTGCCATCGGCGACTCCGTCGCGCGCATCCTCGAGATCATCGGCGTGGGCACCTGCGGTGGCCCCGGCACGACCTGCGCGCTCGCCATGCTCAACGATGCCGTCAAGAAGGGCGGCGTCATGGCCAGTTCCAGCGTGGGCGGTCTCTCGGGCGCTTTCATCCCCGTGTCCGAGGACGCCGGCATGATCGCCGCCGTCGAGGCCGGTGCGCTTTCGCTCGAGAAGCTCGAGGCCATGACCTGCGTGTGCTCCGTTGGCCTGGACATGATCGCCATCCCCGGCGACACTCCGGTCGAGACCATCGCCGGCATCATCGCCGACGAGATGGCCATCGGCGTCATCAACAACAAGACCACGGCCGTCCGCGTGATTCCCGCCATCGGCAAGGGCGTGGGCGACTGCGTCGAGTACGGTGGCCTGTTCGGCCGTGCGCCCATCATGCCGGTGAACCCCAACGCCGGCACCGTGCTTGCCCACCGTGGCGGACGCTTCCCGGCACCGCTGAACTCGCTGAAGAACTAGCTGAGGGGTTCGGGCGAGGAGCCCCGGGGAGGGCAAATATATAAGGTCGCCTGCTCGGACAGTCCTGACTCGCACGGAGAGCACATTAAGTGCTCTCCGGCTCGTGCGGAACTCGCGATCGACCTTATATATTTGCCCTCCCCGGGGCTCCCGCACAACGGGACCTCAGTTGGGTTCTATCCCGGTTGCAGTTGCTTCGCTCCTGCACCACTTGGCTGGTGCGGCGGTTTGGCGTTGGAACGGTTCTTTTTCTGATATATGCTGGTTGCGGCTCTTCTTTTGGGGGGAGTCGCTTTTTTGTTGTGAGGGGGATAGCCCGTGGCTGATAGTGTAATTCAATCTGAGCTGCTTGCTGCGGATTGGAATGGCGAATGGATGCGTCTGCAAGCTGCTCGGCGGCGGGCTGATGATTCTTTTGAGTGGGATAAGCGAGCTCGGCATTTTCGTCCACTGGAAACTGCTCCGTATGCTCAGGATTTTATAAAGCTGTTGGCGCTTGAGCCCGGCGAGTCGGTGCTCGATATGGGGTGTGGGGCTGGGTCGATTGCTATTCCGCTTGCTCAGGCTGGGCATTCCGTGATTGCTGCCGACTTCTCTCCTGCCATGTTGGGCACCCTTGATGCCGGCATTGAGTATTACGGGCTCGAGGATCTTATTACACCGCTTGAGCTTGCTTGGGATGACGATTGGGATCTGGTTGGGCCGGTTGCCAAGGCTGTAGATGTTGCCTTTGCCAGTCGGTCGGTTACGACGACCAACCTAAAAGGCGCGCTTGCCAAGCTTGATCGTACGGCTCGTCGGTGTTGTGCTGTCACGATGGTCGCCAACTCCAGCCCGCGCTATGACCTGCACTTGATGAACGCTATCGGCGCCTCGGTTACCTGCAGTAATGGCTTTGTGTATGCTTTTAATATCCTCATTCAGATGGGTGCCCTGCCGCAGGTTACGTACTTTGAATCGCCTCGTCGCGATACCTTCGATAGCCTCGAGGCAGGCGTGACGGACTTCTCCCGTATGCTCGAGCATGGCAACGAGGATAAAATCGACCGCCTGCGCGACTATATCGCTCAGCACATGATCGAGAACCCCCATGCCGGCGAGCCGGGCTCCAAGGGCGTGCCGCAGGGGCGCTATATGCTCGATCATGTCCGCAAGGTTCGCTGGGCGTTTATTGCATGGGAGCCGGTCTCTGCGCCCAGCTCATAGCCTGTTCGCAGCCCACGCCGCCCACTCACTCGGCATCCGCATTCTTTTTGAACTGGGCAAACGCGCTCCACACCGCGCCGTTCCTGCGCTATCGTGGGACAGCTCACGTAGATTAAGGCCCCATCGTGGGGCGCCCCATACATAGAAAGCGAGAACCCATGGCACTGACAGGAGCCCAGGTCAAGCAGCTTCGCAGCATGGCCCATCACCTCAACCCCGCCATCATTATCGGTAAGTCCGATGTCAACGAGGGCACCGTCGAGCAGACGGTCGCCTACCTGGAGAAGCACGAGCTCGTTAAGTGCTCCGTGCTCGATGGCTCCAGTCTTTCCGCCCGCGAGGCCGCCGAAGAGCTCGCTGAGCGCTGCCACGCCGAGGTCGTCCAGGTCATCGGCCGCAAGTTCTCGCTGTATCGCGAGTCCTCGCGCAAGGACATCGAGAAGATCAAGCTCGTCTAAGAGCCAATGGTCCGGCGAGCCAACACGTAGCAAGCTTACGGGTGCCCAAGTACTTCGGGCGCCCGTTTTTTTATCGCTCGACCAGCACGCGATTGAGCCGTCCCTCCACCAAGCGCTCGTATAGACGCCGCGTCTCGGGCTCGGGCACGCCATTGACCTGCTCCCTCAGATGGTGCATATGCCCGCTGTATAGCTCGACGATATCGCGCCGCCGCCCCGCCGCACTGTAGACGCGCATGGCGCAGCGCACCATATCCTCGCGCGCCGTTTCCTGCCGAAGCCCCGACTCCGCCAGCCAAATCGCCGACTGCAGATCGTTTTCTTCTAGAGCGGCATTGGCCCCCTTAATCATGCAATCGATGTACTTTGACTGCATAATGCGTCGCATACGCAAAAAGTAGGTGGGATTACAGCCATTGGGAACATACAGCGGTCCGGCATAAAGCTGCTCAATCTTAAGGCACAGTTCAACTAAATGGGGCCCGCGCGCACCCGTGCGATTTCCCAAAACCTCGCGGCTTATCTGGTCAAACAGCCGTACATCGGTCTTGACGTAGTCGCCGTTGAGTCCAATGCATTCATTTTGGATGAGCACACACGACTTGCCATCCGGCGTCGATCCCAAAGCCGACCGCAAGCGCGATATCGTCGAGTACAGGTTGTTGCGGGCGCTATTGAACTCGGCATGGGGCCACAGCTCCATGGCCAGCGTCTCACGATCGACGAGCGCATCCATGCCCAGCGCAAGCCGCTCGGCAAGTGTCGCCGCCTTCTTGCGCCGCCACATTTTGTCCGTGATGGGAAACCCGTCGCGCTCGGCGCGAAACGCACCAAACATGCGAATCTCGATATGGTCGATGGTATCAACGGCTTCAACCTCGCCGGCCTGGAACAGGCGCTCGCCCTCCCCTTCCAGATCATCGCGCAGCGAGTACCGCGATAGCTCGCGCACGGGAAGCTTCTTGCGTATCCTGGCCGCCGGCTCGCCCAGACAATGCATGGCAAGGCGCGCAAAGAGCCGATACGATGGCTCTAGAATCCCCGCGCGATTCATGGACATCCAGGCCGCAAGGTCGCTGTCTCGGCCCGCACAGGCCAAATGCAGCGCCACCATCCAGGCTTCTGCGCCACCAACCTGCGTCTGGCTTATATCGAGTAGCTCCGCTTCCTCGCGAACCGAAACCATTGAGGTGTTACGCAGATATGCCGCACGCTCCAGCAGCAATGCGTTATCGCGCATGTACGCAATCGACTCCTCGGCAAGTTTGAGCACTTGGACCGCACGGAACTTTGCATTAACCGGCCGTCCCTCTGCCAGCGACTGCCAGCCTTCTAGCAACAGGCCAAACAGCTGAATCTGGTTGTCGCGCATGCGCACGGCAAAACGATCGAGCTCGTTGAACGCCGCATCGTCGGTTACCGGCAAGCCGGAAAGGAGCCGCCGTGCCGCCAACACCATGCGCACCCAGATAGCCATCGCCTTAAGTCCACGTACGTCGAGCGCCTCCCGCACCACCGTCATTTCGTCGTCGCGCTCGTCGGTTCCCGCAAACGACCCGTCAAAGAGCTCCACCAGCATGCTATCGGCCCGTATAACAATCCCCGCGATGTCGAGCTCGCAGTCGTAGGCCTTGCTCGTTTTGAGCTGCTGTAGGACGCCGCCGTCATCTCCCCGCTCGGTCAGGCATCGCTTGACCTCGATATGCGCAGACAGCATATCGAGTGCGGTATGGGATGTCTCGATTTCTGGCACGGCCAGGTTCGCAGGAAGCCCAAGCCCGTTGTCCCCATAGCAAACAGCCGTCAGTGTCTGGGCCACCCTCCATGAAACAGGATCTATTTCGCAGACCGCCCGTTCGCCCCCGCGCTCGATAACCGATGCCATATAGCGAGCGAGCTTTGTATTGGACACGCTGACCGCTGCCAGATATACGCCAAGCGCCTCGGCAGGCGTTGGCTCTGGAGCCGGATCGTCATCATCGATCGTGCCCAGCGCTGCTCGGCAGATATCGGCCCCGTGCCCCGTCAGAGCAAGATCGACCCCATACTGCCCAGCAAGTTCAAGGACCGCTTCACGGTCCAAAAAGGCGTTCGCCAGGTCCATCGCCGCATCGCATCGGCCCGCCTTAAGCAAAATCCGGGCCGCCCTCGGAACAAGTTCGGGGCGAACCTCGGCCACCAACTTACGCAAACGCAGGCGTCCGTTATCCTCCGTGCCCAGACACGTAAAACTCCGCTCGGCGGGATCCAAGCCAAAGATCGGGTAGTCGCGTACAAAGTAGGACTGGTCGACCATCGACAGCCTCACCCCACAAGCCTCGAGTTCTGCGATATTGCCCTCGCCCATCAAAACCATGAGGCATGCCACGCAAAACAGCGCATTATTGTCGAGCGAAGCCAGATCGACAAGTGCCGCGCCATATACGTTGACAATCTCGTTTTCGAGCAGACCGGCTACGTCACCTTGGCCATACGGACCCGTCTGCAATGCCGAAACGAGCTCGGGCACGCCCTGCGTGAGCTGATAAAAGTCGAGCGATGTGCTGATCGAAAACGCCGATGCCCACGCCGAATACTCATAGGCATGCACCTTGAGCATCTGCGCATTGATCTTAACCGAATCGCCCAGCCCATGAATCAGCTGACGATTTGAAGGACGGCAGGAGATAAAGACCCCTACCCCCATAGCGCGCAGGCCGCGAATCCTGTCGATGAGGTCTTCGGTATCGTGCTGATCGAGGTTTGGCACATTATCAATCGCGATAAGGGAGTGCGGTTTGTCTTTGAGTTCTTCGGTAACCACCTCGAGCTGCATAAACACCTCGCGCCCAATGGCGCGATCGGCCTCGATAATCCGCACGGGGCCTCGCGTCGGGTCGCATTTAACCTCATGGGTGTACTGCAGCAGCACCGAGGTCTTCCCAAACCCGTCGGGCGCATAAAGAACCACAATGCCGGCCTTTCGGCCCTTGGCGATAAGCTCATTCATCAAGCGTTCGCGTCGCACCATATAGCCTCCGCCCAGCGGCATCAGCTCGAGGTCGTCCATACTGCTCAAATCGTTTACCATGCCCGCTCCTCAACTCGACCGTATGGACACTGTAGCCGCAAGACCATACAAGCCGCGCTATGAATAGAGCGACCTTGTGTTTTAGGTTGTCTTTTGGTACGCAAGCGGCAAGTTTTTGTACAGCGAGGGCCGATTGTTATTAATCCCCCGACTAATCGGTCTTTAAGCAGGTAAATGAGCTTGTCAGCTTGTCCCATCTAAGCGGCAGTGTAACGCAGATGAACAAGGTTCAGCTATGTCATTCAACTCGCCTAGCACCCGCTACCGTCTACGACCTTCTAGTGGCATTTTTGCATAGAATCTGGTATAGAATGAATCAGGCTGTTGGATATCCGGCATTCGTCAAGCTTGCGGCAAGTTTTTGGTCAAGTGGGCGGAAAGGGATAGCAAAAAGGCCCCCGCAAAGCGGAGGCCTTAGGCAAGGCTATGTCGAGCTGCAGGATTCGCGCTACTCGCAGAGCGAAAGGGCGGCTTCGTCGGCAACGACAACGCAGTTGGTGTGCAGCTGCAGGATCGAAGCCGGGCACTCGGGCGTAACCGGACCATAGCACATGTCATGCACGGCCTGAGCCTTGGCCTCGCCGTTGGCGACGACCAGGATCATGCGGGCATACATGATGGTCTGGGTACCCATGGTGTAGGCCTGACGGGGAACATCGTCGATGCTGTCGAACAGGCGGCTGTTGGCCTGAATGGTGCTCTCGGTGAGGTCGACGCAGTGCGTACCCTTGGAGAAGTGGTCATCGGGCTCGTTGAAGCCGATGTGGCCGTTGTTGCCAATGCCGAGCAGCTGCAGATCCGGGTAACCGGCGGCGGCGACGATCTTGTCGTACTCAGAGCAGGCAACGGCGGCGTCGGGGTTGGAACCGTCGGGCACATGCGTGTTGTTCAGGTCGATGTTGATGTGATCGAAGAAGTTCTCACGCATGAAGTAGTGATAGCTCTGGGGATCGTCGTGCGAAAGGCCGCGATACTCGTCCAGGTTGTAGGTGCTGACCTCGGCAAAGTCGACGTCACCCTTCTTGTACCAAGCAGCGAGCTGCTTGTAGGCACCGATCGGGGTGGAGCCGGTGGCAAGGCCCAGTACACAGTCGGGCTTGAGGATAACCTGGGCCGAGATGATATTGGCGGCCTTGCGGCTCATATCCTCGTAGTCTTTAGCTTTAATGATCTTCATTACGCGTCCTTTCTCGTACAAGAGAGGCAAGGTCCCCTTACAAGCACTTGCCCGCGGCCCGCGTCGGCCGCAACCAACGTGTGCGGCCACCAGGGCGAGGTCGCGTAATGTATGTGTCTCGTGTCTAGCCGCGTCGAGGCCCCTGCCCGTCCACGGTGACCCAAAGCTGTTTAGCCTCGGACGTTTCCCATCTTGCCACGGAGGGCGCCCTCTTTCAAGGGCGCCCTCCGTAAACGTGTTTGAATTGTAGGCTAATGGCCACGTGCACTTGCTAGCGCTCGCGAGCAACGATGAGCTGATCCATCTCCTCGACATGCACGCCAACGGAGCCCTTGATGCTCGAGAACTCAACGGAGTTGCACACCAAGATGGGAACCGTCACATCGTAGCCCTCGGCAGCAATTGCCTCGCGATCGAACTCAATGAGCACATCGCCCTTATGGACGATGTCGCCCACTTGCGCATGTACGGTAAAGTGCTTGCCCTCGAGCTGAACGGTGTCCAAACCAACATGGATGAGCACGTCCAAGCCATCGACCGTGTTAAGCGCTACGGCGTGTCCCGTGGGAAAAATGGCCTCGACCTTGGCATCAGCCGGTGCAATCACACGCGTTCCGGTGGGCTGAATGGCAACGCCCTGGCCCAAAAGGCCGGTGGCAAACGTCTGGTCGTTTACCTCGGAAAGCGGAATGACGTCGCCCGAGATGGGAGCATCCAGCGTAAGGACTCGACCACGCATACCAAAAGACCTTAGGACTTTAGTGAACATGCTCCCCCTCGGACATACCAATCAATCAAAATAACCTTATCAGTTTACCACTTGGCAACGGTTTTTGACCATTAGGGAAGTTCGCGCTTGACAACCTCGACGATGTCGTCGACAACGCGCTGGGTCAGCTCGTGCGTCTCGGCCTCGGCCATCACGCGGACCAGCGGCTCGGTACCGCTCGGGCGCACCAGAATGCGGCCGCGGCCGTCAAGCTCCTTCTCGGCAGCAGCGACGGCGTCCCAAATGGGCTGGCAATCGTCCAGACCGGCCTTGTTGTCGGAATGCACGTTGACGAGTACCTGCGGGTACTTCTTCATGATGCCGGCAAGATCGGTGAGGGTACGACCGGTGCGTTTGAGCACGGCCAGCAGCTGCAGAGCCGTCACCAAGCCGTCACCGGTGGTGTTGTGCTCCAGGAAGATGATGTGCCCGGACTGTTCGCCGCCGATGACGGCGCCGTCCGCAAGCATGCGCTCCAGAACATAGCGGTCGCCCACGGCGGTCTGGACCATCTCGAAGCCCTGCTCCTTCATAGCGATAGAGAAGCCCAGGTTGCACATGACGGTCGAGACGATCTCGGAGTTGGCGAGCTTGCCACGAGCGGCGAGGTCAGAACCGCAGATAGCCAGGATGTAGTCGCCATCGATCTCGTTGCCCTCGCTGTCCACGAACAGTACGCGGTCGGCGTCGCCGTCGTGGGCCAGACCGATGTCAGCATGGGTGCGCAGCACGAGCTCGCGCAGGGGCTCAAGGTGCGTAGAGCCGCACTCGACATTGATGTCGGTGCCGCAATAATCGGTGTTGATGGCATGGACCGTGGCACCCAGGCGCTGCAGCGCGGCGGGCGTAGTCTGGCAGGAAGCACCGTGACCGCAGTCGACGGCAACGACCAGGCCATCGAGCCTCAGGCCATCGAGCGTATCGATGGCGTGGTCGACGTATGCCTTGCGAGCGTCCTTCATCTTGATGATGTGGCCCACGCCGGCGCCAGTCGGCAGCGTGTCGGCAGCCATGGCTTCCTCGGACATGACCCAGGCGCTGATCTCTTCCTCGACAGCATCGGGAAGCTTCATGCCCTTGCGGCTAAAGAACTTGATGCCGTTGAACTCCGGCGGATTGTGCGAAGCGGAGATGACAATGCCGCCATCGAGCTCGTTTTGAACAGTGAGCAGCGCCACGGCGGGCGTGGGGATAACGCCGCAGCAATGCGGGCGGCCGCCCTCGGCCATGATGCCGGCGGTCAGAGCGCTCTCGAGCATGGTGCCCGAAAGGCGCGTGTCACGGCCGATGCAGATGTCCGGACCAAGAAACTTGGTCGCCGCGCGGCCCAGACGAAACGCGAGGTCGCACGAAAGATCGGCGTTGGCGACGCCACGGACGCCGTCGGTACCGAAGATGTTCTGGGGCATAGGATCGCTCCTTCCCTAGCAGGCGATATGCAACCGCCCACCCTAGTCGAAAAAGAAAAGCGGGACCCGCCGAGGAATCGGCAGGCCCCGCTTATACATTGTATCTCGAAAGGAGATAAAACCTTAGCGCTTGGAGAACTGGGGAGCGCGGCGGGCCTTCTTGAGGCCGTACTTCTTGCGCTCGACCACGCGAGCATCGCGCGTAAGGAAACCGGCCTTCTTGAGGTCAGCACGGTAGTCGCCAGCGTTCAGAAGAGCGCGAGCGATGCCCAGGCGCAGAGCGCCGGACTGACCGGAGATGCCGCCGCCATCGCACAGAGCGATAACGTCGAACTGACCGGCGGTGTCGGTCACCTTGAAGGGAGCAAGGGCGTTCTCAACGAGCTGATGACGGCCGAAATACTGCTCGGCGTCACGCTTGTTGATGGTCACCTTGCCGGTGCCGGGGACGAGACGGACGCGGGCGACGGCGTTCTTACGACGGCCGGTACCCTGGTAGACAACGGTGTTCTCAGCCATCTTTAAGCCTCCAGCTCAATCTTCGTGGGGTTCTGGGCAGCATGCGGATGCTCGGCACCAGCGTAGACCTTAAGCTTGGTCATCTGGGCACGGCCGAGGGTGGTCTTGGGCAGCATACCGCGAACGGCGCGCTCGATGACCTTCTCCGGGTGCTTCTCCATAGCCTGGCGGAAGCTCTCAGCCTTGAGGCCGCCGTTGTAGCCGCTGTGGCGATAATAGGTCTTCGTGTCGGCCTTGTTACCGGTAAGCTGGACCTTATCGGCGTTGATGACGACAACGAAGTCGCCGCAGTCGCTGTTGGGCGTGAACTGGGGCTTGTTCTTACCGCGCAGGATCATTGCGATCTGGGTGGCAAGACGGCCCAGGACAGCACCATCGGCGTCGACGAGAACCCAGTTGCGCTGGACCTCGCCCTGCTTGGCGTAGTGAGTCGATTTCGAAATCACTTAGACTCCTCCATGTACAGTACGTGTTGTTACAGAGATTCACGGGGCTCTGCAAGTAACCCGTCCATATTACCCCGCTCGCCGTACGAGTCAACAGGTATTTTGGCTCCGACCAGAGTTTCTGCACATGTCATCCACGAGCTGTGATTTTCCAGCTCTTGAGCTGTTGTCATTTTTTGATAGTTCGCCGTCGTTAGCGCTCAACGAACTCTTGGATTTCCGCGAGCAGGCGCTTTGCCTCCTGACGGCCCTGGATATACAGGTCCAAAAGCTTTGCCGAATCGTGCTCAACGTGGCCGACCTCGACCGGCTTTTGCGGAGCAATGACCAGCGCGCGACCCTCACGCTCATACTTCCACAGGTGCATGCGCTGGATGTTGTAACGGTCATGGCGCGTCTCGATAGCCTCGAGCAGATAGGGGTAGTCGGCATAACGCGCACGCGCGGCCGGCAAAAACTCGTAGGGCTTTTTCTCATACGAACGGTCCTGCGTGACGATGACGACCGCACGGTCGAAGCCCGCCTCCTCGAGCACATGCTCGATGGGGACCGAATCGGCCACGCCGCCGTCGACGTATTTATGCCCGTCAATCTCGACCGGCGGCGTCACCAGCGGCAACGAGGTCGAGGCACGCACGGCGTCGAGATCGAGCACGGCGCTTTTGACCGGCAGGTAGGCAGCGGTTCCAAAGAGCATGTCCGTCGCGACAGCGTACATCTCGATGGGGCTTGCGTCGAACGTCTCGTTGTCAAAGGGATCCAGGCGGTCCTGGACATCGTTGAAGATAAAGTCGTAACCCACAATGGAGCCCGTGGACGCAAACGATGCGGCGCCCATGAAGCGGTTGTCGTTACAGAAAGCCAGGTTGATGCGGTTGGCACGGCCGATCTGGTGCGATTTGTAGTTCACGCCGTTGAGGGCGCCGGCCGATACACCGTAGACAGCCGGAATCTCGACGCCGGCCTCCATAAGAACGTCGAGCACGCCTGCGGTAAATTGCCCGCGGAAGCTGCCGCCCTCCAAAACGAGCGCGACCTTGCCGGCGTTCTTTGCCTTATCTTCTGCAGTCATATTGACCTCCTGCGATTGCGTTTTGGCTTTCTTCTACCCAGTTTTGGGATGGCGAGAGCGCAGGTTTTGGAGTTGAGGAGGGCGGGGCGGTCGGCGGGAAAGCGCGTCCCGTTCTCAGAGCAAATTCCGGGTCGCATTTTCCGCTGAGCCCGCCATCAGGAAAATGAGTCCCATTCCGAGCTTAGATTCCGGGATGCGCTTTCCGCTTGAGCTGCCATTGGGAAAGCATATCCCACTCTACGGCTCGATTCCGGGTCGCAGTTTCCGCTTGAGGCGCCATCCGGAAACTACGTCCCAGTCTGAATGCGGATTCCGGGACGTGCTTTCCGCCTGGGCCGCCATTGGGAAAGCGCGTCCCACCTGCGCTGCTGCGACGTTTTCTTTACGCCCGCGCCCTGCATAGAGTTCGATTCTCCGCGGGTAGAGATGACGTTGGCGCGGGGGCATTGTCGGCTGTCATCCGATCGACATCGCATCTGTTTTGGGCTGAGGCATTGCGCGGAGAATCCGCGTGTTCGCTTCGCGAACCCGCACCGGCTTCGGCCGCCTGCCGGCGCCCTCGCCCGCGGGCTAAAAACGCTCACGCGTTTTCTTTACGCCCGCGCCCTGCATAGAGTTCGATTCTCCGCGGTACGGACTAGAAATAAAAAGGCAGGTAGATATAAGTATCTACCTGCCTGTAACTATTGGTGGAGGCGCGGAGAATCGAACTCCGGTCCACGAAAGCCCCCTGATTGGCATCTCCAAGCTCAGTCGCTGGTTTAGTCTCGGACGCTTTGCGCGCAGCGACACGCTCGCGGCGTCCTAACCGGTTCGGTCTTAGCCTGCGCCATACCGATTACGTGCGCAGGAGCATTCCCCTAAAATGACGTCGCGCCGGTGTCGGGGAAATCACCGGGTTGACGCGCCGCTATAAATTAAGCAGCGAGAGCCATAGGCTCAAAAGAAGAGTTGTTGTCAATTCAATTTGACGGTACCCCTGTTTAACGAGGCGAGGAGACCTCGGCTTGCTTCCTCTCTCAGAGCTATCGTGTCGAAACCAGTCGCCCCCGAATGTCGGGAAAGTCTGGATGGCATTGGGCCTGCAAACACCCGATAACCGTCGACTTTTCAAGGAACACGCGGGGTGAGCCCCGCTTGTGGAGTGTTATCTTACCACGTTCTAAAGGCAGACAGCTGTTCTATGCACGAGCTGTGAAGACCCCAATGTGCACCGCACTTCGCACTTTTGTTACCGATCGCGTCACGTATATTTTCGCCAAGCAAAATTGACCCGTCGAAAGGACCGTTATGGATACCAAACAGCAACTCGTCAATGCCCTCGCAGGCCTGGGTTCAACCATTACCGAAGCTATGGATGTCATCGAAGGCTTTGTCCCCTGCGGACATCCCGCCCTCACGGTTTCGAACGCCCTTGTTACGCTGGACGCTGACGATGATGCCGCTCTCGCCCAGCAGCTTGAGACCGTCGAGGGCTTTATCGACCATGTGAGCGAAAACCGCGGCGTGGCCGCCTACCACGGCATCGAGGTCGAGCTCGCGGGCCCCAAAGCCGATCTGCTCGCAGCAATCCGCGAGGTAGGCGCCCTTATGCAGACCGCAGGCGTCAAGAACACCCAGGTCAACGAGTGGGTCTACCGCAGCTTGGCAGCACTCGACAGCTCCGACGAAAAGGCTGCCGAGCAGCTCACAAAAAGTCCCGCCATCAAGGCCGAGCTTTTGTAAATAGCAGACGCGGTTCCCTTGGCGCATCGTCATCCAAGAGGCCCGCAAACAGTTCGCGTCAACCGATAGCCGCGCCGCCACGTTCGGCCAAAGCAAGAATCGGCATCATTTGGTGCGGGGTCTTTGCTGCAAGATCGGCATGTTCGAGCAGCTTACGATCGTTGGTCACCAAGTAATCGACCTGCGCGCGCTTGCATGCGGCGAGCACTAAGTTGTCCTCGTAATCGCGATGGAGCGTCAGATATTTGTCGGCTAGCCACAGATCGGATACATCATCGCCCACGGCCGTGGCGTTTTCGGTCATGTTCCGAACAAACGCCAACGCCGCATCGCCAATTGCACGGGCAGATGCCTCGTCGAGCGCTCCCCCGCTGGCAAGAACGCTGCGCTTCAGTTCGTGTTGGACAACGTACAGCACGTCCTTAGCGATATGCACCGGGAAGAACAGCAACGCCCCCGTCTCTGTCGCCTGCCCAATAAACGCACGCGCGGCAAGCGACTCGGCATGGTCGACGCAAAACGAATCAACCCATACGTTGGCGTCCACCATGATCTTGAGAGGCGCCCCACTCACTGGATCATCCCCTTTTGGCGATAGCGCTCGTCCATGGCTTCGGAATAGATTGTGTCCCAATCGCGATTGTCGGATACGGGCGACGTGGCGATGCCCAAATCTGCATAAAGCCGGTCTGCCGCTGCCCACGATGCGGCGAACGGAGTATCGGGCGCGACGGTCTGCTGCCGGTCGTCGACGGCCGCAAGCACTTCCTCGCACTGCCCGCCACCCTGTGCGACCTTGGCCACGACTTTTTTGATGAGCTCGGGCAGTGACCTGCCCGAAAGCTGCAGCGCCTCCTCGGCACGGTTCTTGACCTGGCGATCCACGCGAACGTTCACCTGCGCCATGCTGCTAACGGTAGCCATCTCAACCTCACCTTCAGCGTTTGCTAGCAGTGCTAGCACGAGCATATATCTAAGCTAACATCTCGTCAAACAAAAGAAGGCCTGCGCCCGGACGACACTGATGCCGTCTGGGCGCAGGCCAGATAACGTGGGCGAACACGTCAGCTAACGCAGGTAAGCCTTTGCGTTGCTCAGGCTATAGGCGATCGTCGAGCCGTTGTGCAGCAGCGACGACGCCTGCGGGGTAATCGCGCCGGTAATGCCCAGCGCCAGCAGAGCCGAGTTGGTGAGCATCACCTTAGAGTAGGAGCTCGTCAGACGGTCGATGAGACCCTGGCTCATACGGCGCAGGCGCACGATCGCGGCCAGATCAGTATCGGTCAGGATGATATCGGCGACCTCCTTGGCGATGTCGCTTCCACCGCCCATGGCCAGACCCACGTCGGCCAAACCGAGCGCCGGCGAATCGTTGACGCCGTCGCCCACCATGGCAACGTGGCGCCCCTCGCCCTTAATGCGCTCCACATACGCGTACTTGTCCTCGGGCAGCAGCTCGGCCTTAAACTCGTCGACACCCGCCTCGCACGCAATGCGCTCGGCCGTGCGTTCAGAATCGCCCGTGAGCATAACGACATGTTTGACGCCCAGCGCATGCAGGTCGGCGATGGCTTCACGGACCCCGGGCTTAAGCGGATCCTCGATGCCGAGCACGCCCACGACCGTGCCGTCGACCGCCAGGTACAGCGGCGACAAGCCCTGCATCTGGGACTCGATGCGCTCCTTGATGTCGGATTCGAGCTGCGCGCCCTCGTCCTCAAACACAAAATGCGCCGAACCGATGATGGCGCGACGCCCTTCAATGGACGAAGCGATGCCGTGCGCCACGATGTACTCGACCGCAGCGTGACGCTCGCGGTGCTCGAGCCCACGCTCGCGGGCGGCGTTGACCACGGCACGCGCCACCGGATGCGGGAAATGCTCCTCCAAGCAAGCGGAAAGGCGCAGGATCTCGTCCTCGCTCCAGCCATCGGTGGTGAGCACGCAAGCTAGGCGCGGCTGGGCCTCGGTGAGCGTGCCAGTCTTATCAAACACAATGGTGTCGGCCTTGGCAAACGACTCAAAGTACTTGGCGCCCTTGACCATGACGCCCATCTTGGCAGCATCGCTCATGGCAGTCATGACGGCGACGGAACCCGTGAGCTTGAGTGCGCACGAGTAGTCGACCATCAGCGCCGCCGAGGTCTTGATGAGGCTACGCGTGGTGAGAGCGACAAGGCCCGCGAGCAGGAAGTTCCACGGGACGATCTTGTTGGCAAGGTCCTCCATATGCGACTGGCCCTCGGACTTGAGCGAGTCGGCCGTCTGCACGAGCGAGACAATTGAGCGCAGTTTGGTTTGCGCCGTATTGGCGCGCACACGCACCAAGATGCTGCCGTCTTCCACGACGGTGCCTGCGAACACATCGTCGCCCACGCTGCGCTCGACAGCCAACGGCTCGCCGGTCAGGGTCGCCTGGTTGACCATAGCGCTCCCCTGCTCGACAACACCGTCGATGCAGATGGACATGCCAGTGCGCACGGCCACCAAGTCACCGGGCTCAAGCTCAGTCGCGGCAACGCTTACCTCGGTGTCGCCGACGACCTTTTGCGCCTTGTCGGGCACATCGAGCAGCGAGTTGATGAGCTCGTTTTCGCTCATGGCGCGGGTGTAGTCCTCGAGCAGCTCGCCCACGTTGAGCAGGAACATCGTCTGACCCGCGGTGTCGACATCACGTTTGACGAACGAAATGCCAATGGCCGAAGCGTCGAGCACAGGAACGGTCAGGCGCGGCTGTGCCAGCTCATGAAGGGCAGCGCGCAAAAATGCCATGTAACCGGCCACGACAAACACCGCACGCAGAGGCGTCGGCAAGAACCAGCGACGTGCGTAATGGGCACCGACGAGTGTCGCCAGGTCCATAACGAGTTTGTGCTTGCGCGGCTCGAGTTGCATCACGTAGCCCGACTTGGCATCGGCGATAGCTTGAGCATCAAGTGCGCCCAAGGCGTCGAGCACGCTCGCGCGGCGCGGCTCGTCGTACTCCAGCGCCATCTGGCCGATGCGGCCGTAGACGCGCACCTTGCGCACACCATCGATTTCGCCGCTGAGCTTTAGAAGCGCATCGAGATCGCTCTCTGGCACAGGACCCGCCAACTGAAGGCGGGTCCTGCCAGGGATCTCGCTGATAATCGAGAATCTCATAGTTTGTGCCTGGGAGCGTTACTCGGCTGCCTCGTCAGCAGCGGCCTCGCTCTGGGTGATGTAGGCAGCCTCGGCAACCATGTCATCGACATTGGCCTTGGCCTGCTCGACCATGTCCTGGTAGCAGTTCTTGACACGCATACCGCACGCGATGCCCTGCACGCAGGCGTTCTTTACCGGAGCGCTGGTGAGCAGCTTGATGCCGGCCGTACCAAGCAGAAAACCGCCACCGACAAGCAGGGTATTGAACGTCGACTTCTTCATGTTGCCTCTCCCTTTTGCCGCATTGGACGCGGCACGGTGCCTCAGCACCCGAGTAAACAAGTTTGCTCGAGCACACTTTTGGAAAATAGTTTAGTTTATCTAACTATTAAGTTCAACAAAGGTTAACTTTTTGGAAATCTTGGGGCGCGATGCGACCAGGGGACCGCCCCGGCGCCACATCCACAAAAAATGAGGGCGCCAACGGCGACCTCATTCACTCTATTCCATTCAGCCTACCTGACCCGAACGGCCGAGTCGTCACAGAACCCGGGAGCCCCGGCAGGGCGGGTGCTTCCTCAAAATGAGTTCCGCACGCAAAGAAGGCCACTTAATGTGGCCTTCGTCTTGCGCAGGACTGTTCGAAATTTTGAGGAAGCACCCGCCCTGCCGGGGCTCCCGGGTTCCCGCTTACGCGAGCGACGTTCTCAGCAACTCGTTGAAGAGCTTCGGGTTGCCCTTGCCGCGGCTCGCCTTCATGCACTGGCCCACCAAAAAGCCGATGACCTTCTGGTTGCCGTCACGATACTGCTGCGCCTGATCGGCACAGTTTGCCAGCACCTCGTCCACGATCGGCTGCAACGCACCGGCATCGCTCACCTGACGCATACCACGCTCGTCGACAATCTTGTTGGGATCGTCGCCGGTCTGGGCCATGGCCTCAAAGACCTCGTGCGCCTGGTTGGAGCTAATGGCATCGGTCGCCAGCAGCTTAGCCAGCGCTGCCACCTGAGCCGGCGCAATGCCGGACTCGGCGAGCGACACGCCCGCGCCCTTAAGGTAGGCGATCATCTCGTTCACCAGCAGGTTTGCGACCGTCTGGGCCTCCTTGCCGGCCATACCGGCAGCAGCGGCCTCAAAAAACTCGGCAAACTCGGGGTCGCCGGCAATCTGCTCGGCGTCGGCGGCCTTAATGCCAAAGTCGGCCTCAAAACGGACGCGCTTGGCATCGGGCAGCTCGGGGATCTCGCCACGGCAACGGTCGATAAACTCGTCGTCCAGATCGAACGGCGCCAAGTCGGGATCGGGGAACAGACGATAGTCGTCGGCCGTCTCCTTCACACGCATGACCACGGTGCGTTTGCGGCTGGGCTCCCAGTGGCGGGTCTCCTGATAGATGATGCCGCCCTCCTCGAGCACCTCGGCCTGACGGCAAATCTCGTAGGCTAGACCGTCATGCAGGCTCTTAAACGAGTTGAGGTTCTTGAGCTCGGTCTTGGTGCCCAGCTTGGTCTCGCCGCGGCGGCGCAGCGACACGTTGCCGTCGCAGCGCATGGAACCCTTCTCCATGGAGCAGTCCGAAATGCCCAGCGTCACAAAGATGCGACGGAGCTTCTCCATAAACAGGCGCGCTTCCTCGGGCGTGCGCAGATCGGGCTCAGTCACGAGCTCAATCAAAGGCGTGCCGCAGCGGTTGTAGTCGACGAGCGACTCGGCCGCGGCGGTGATGCGGCCCTCGGCGCCGCCCACGTGGACCATCTTGGCGGCGTCCTCCTCCATGTGGATGCGCAGGATGCGGATGGGCACCGTGTAGGAACCGTCCTCGCGACGCTCGGGCATCTGCAGGTTGGACGCGTCATAGCTGGCCAGATGGCCGGCACGCTGATTGCCTTCGCGCATGGTCGACGTCATTGACGTGGACAGACCCTCGGCGTTGGCCGAAGCGCTCGCCAGGCTCTGGGCCTCGGCCTCACCAAACGCGCAATCGGGGCGCTCGGCGGCACCGCGACCAGTCACGTCCAGATCCAGGTGACCGTACATGGCAAAGGCGACCGGACCCTGCGTGGTCTGGAAGTTCTTGGCCATGTCGGGATAGAAGTAGTGCTTGCGGTAGAACATCGAGTGGCGCTGAATCTCGCAGTTGGTGGCGAGACCGGCCTTGACGATGCTCTCGATGGCGCGCTTGTTAGGCACCGGCAGGGCGCCGGGCAGGCCCAGGCACACCGGGCACACGTTGGCGTTGGGCTCGTCATCGTGGCTGAGTTTGCAGTTGCAGAACATCTTGGTATCGAGTGCGGTGAGCTCGGTATGAATTTCCAGGCCGATCACGGCCTCCCAATCCTGCAGGACCTCGGAAAGCTCCTTCATTACAGCTCGCCTCCCTTCCCGGCAAAATCGGGCGCGACGGAAAGCACGGGCGCACCCGTGGCGGTATCGGCAAAGCCGCGCTCAAGGGCGCGGGCAAACGTGAGCAGCTGACGGTCCTTAAACGCCGGACCCACCAGCTGGGCAGAAACGGGCAGCTTGCTGTCCTCGCCCAGGCCCAGCGGCACCGAGATACCACCGTTGCCGCAAATGTTGAGCGAGATGGTGTACAGGTCCGACAGGTACATCTGCGTGGGATCGCTAATCTCGCCAAACTTAAAGGCCGTGCGCGGCGAGGCGGGCATGAGGATGGTGTCCACCTTGGCATACGCAGCGTCGTAGTCCTGCGTGATGAGCGTGCGGGCCTTTTGCGCTGCGTAGTAGTACTTGTCGTACACGCCCGAGCTCAGCAGGTAGGCGCCGAGCATCTGACGGCGCTTGGCCTCGGCGCCAAAGCCGTGGGCGCGCGAGAGCGAGCTCTGGTCGGACAGGTTGGCGCAGCCCTCCTCCTGATAGCCGTAGCGAATGCCGTCAAAACGGGCCAGGTTGGAGAACGCCTCCGCCGGGCCGATGACGTAGTAGGCGGCGATGGCGGCATCCAGATGCGGCAGGTCGACCTCGACCAGCTCGGCGCCCTGGTTCTGCAGCTCCTGAGCGGCGCGCTGAACAGCGGCCTTGACCTCGGGCGTCAGGCCCTCAGCCTCCATAAACGCAGGGATAATGCCCACGCGCTTGCCCTCGATGCTGTCGTTGAGATGCTCGGTAAAGTCGACGGCGCAATCCTGGCTGGTGCAATCGTACGGATCGTGGCCCGCGCCGGTAAGCGCGTTCATTGCCAGCGCGACATCCTCGACCGTGCGGCCAAAGGGGCCCACCTGGTCGAGCGACGAGCCAAAGGCAACCACGCCGTAACGGCTCACGGCGCCATACGTGGGCTTAAAGCCCACCACGCCGCACAGCGACGCCGGCTGGCGAATGGAGCCGCCGGTATCCGAGCCCACCGAGAGCGCGACCTCGCCCGCGGCGACGGCGGCAGCGGAGCCGCCCGAGGAGCCGCCGGGCACGCGCTCGGTATCCCAGGGGTTGTTGGTGCGGTGGAACGCCGAGCTCTCGGTGGAGCTGCCAAAGGCAAACTCGTCCATGTTGGCCTTACCCATGGGCAGGCAGCCGGCATCGAGCATGCGCTGGACGCAGGTGGCGGTGTAGACGCTCTGGTAGTTCTCGAGCATGCGGGAAGCGCAGGTGGTGCGCGTGCCCACGAGGTTCATGTTGTCCTTAATGGCCAGCGGCACGCCCGCAAGCGGGGGCAGCGGCTTGCCTGCGGCACGGTCGGCATCCACGCGCGCGGCGGCCTCGAGCGCAAGCTCGGGCGCCACCTGTAGGAATGCCTGGACCCCGCCCTCGCGCGCCTCGATGGCGGCAAGGGAGGCCTGGGCCACCTCGGTAGCGGTAAAGTCGCCGGCGGCAACGCCCGCGGCGATCTGGGCGGCGGTAAGGGAATCGAAGCTCTGCGCCATTACTCGCTCTCCCCCTCTCCCAAAATGGACGGCACGCGGAAGTAGCGGTCGCGCGCGCTGCCGGCGTTTTCCAGCGCAACGTCGAGCGGCAGGTCACGCTCGGGCTCGCGCAGGTCATCGCCCATCACGTTGGACAGGCTTCCGATGGGATGGAACGTGGGCTCCACGTCGGGTAAGTCATATTGCAAGACGGGCTCGAGCATCTGGACGGCGTCGTTCAGGTAGGACGTCATCTGGGTGAGCTCGTCATCGGTCAGTGCGATCTTTGCGTACTCGGCGATGCCGCGCACGTCTTTCTCGCTGAGTGCCATAGGCGCTCCCTTCCGCATAACAGATAAACCGCTCTAGTATACAAGGCAACGCCGCTTGGAGCAGGTGCTTTACCCAAATGCAGCGAAAACGTAACGAGGGCGGCGGGCTGGCAGGCGGCGGGCTGGCGGTTCTGCAACGAAACCGCACCGTCCATAGCGAAAACCGTCCTGTCCGCAACGAAGAGCATCACGCCCGCAACGAAAACCGTCCCGCCCGCAGCGAAAACCATCACAACATTCGGCGCTTTTCGCCAAAATCGCGATTTTCAGCGAATGTTGTGATGGTTTAGAAGCCCCCGACCACCACAAAGGCGCCTGTCCCCATTGTGGTGGGTCTGAACGATGTCCTATGCCGAGGCCTTGGCCTTGCGGCGCTTGCGGACCGCGTGGATCACGATGTCCAGCAGCAACAGCACAATGGCCACGACCACGATAAGCACGGCAAACTCGCGCTTGCCCCAGTGGCGACCGGCCAGCGACTTTTGCTTGTCGACGTCCTTCTTGTTGTACTTGGTGCGCACGCAATGCACCAGCAGGCGATGGTCGTTCACGCCGTAGGGCGTGCAGGTGACGAGCGTCACTTTGTCGGCGCCGGGCTCGATGGTCAGCGACTCCATCTCCTCGGGCAGCACCACCTCGGAGTCCACCATCTTGTAGGCGAGCGTCTTGTTCATGGTGTGCAGCAGCACCAGGTCGCCGGGCTCCAGCGAATGGATGTCGTCGAACATGCTCAGGTTGCGCATGCCCGAGTGCGCGGTGAGCACGCAATGCGTCGAGGTGCCGCCCACCGGCAGGCTCGTGCCCTCCAGGTGGCCGACGCCCGCCATAAGGACTTCCTCGCTCGTGCCGTGGTAGATGGGCATGCTCACGTCGATGGAGGGGATTTCGACCCAGCTCATCATGGGGTCGCGGTCAAAGATGAGCTGCTGGGCGTAGGGCTCGATCTGGTCGGCGGGGAGCTCGGTAGCCTCGCCCGCCAGCTGCTCGTTAAAGGAGCGCGCCTGGAGCAGGATGCGCTCGCGCTCCTCGGCAGACAGCGCGTCCACGGTGCTGGACACGGTGCTGATCTGGTTGAACACGCCCGAGGCCTCGAGCCGGTCCAAGATCCACGGCCAGGTCATAAGGCCCACGCCAATAAGGATGATAACGATGGTGATGAGCCGATCGGCCCAGCGCGGCAGTCGCTTGCGACGGCGTTTGGACTTTGGTTGAGGTTTGGGCTGAGGGCTTGAGCCACCGTTGGCCGCGGCGTTATTGCTCTTCATATGTTTGGCGCCCTGCACCATCGCCGGTCACTCCTCTACAACTCAAGTTGTCTAAACAAATAATAGCCGATTAGCGAGCTTCCACGCCGGACAACGCAGCCTAGCAGCATTGCGCAGTGCGAGTATGGGCCCGCATTTGAGTTTTCAAAATGTCCCGAATCGGCTGAGCGATTCGGGATACAATGTCAATAGAAAACGACGCACCCCGCGTAAGTGTACGAGAGCGCGGGCGGCCTAGTTTTCAGCTTTTGTTAAATGCCCGGGATCCGACCCCCGGGCATTCTTATTTGCGCTTTCGACGCAAATGCCGTCCACCGTCCGCACCGCGCGTGCGCCTACGGACCTTAAACCGAACTTCATACGAGTCAAGAAACGCGATGACGAACGTGCCCACCGTCGCGAGGGCGGCGAGCGCGTTAAGGAATTTCAGCATTTGGGGACCTCCGATCGAGTCGTCGGCCGCCCGCGCACGGGATGCGTCGCAAAGATATTTTACTGCGAGCGTATGCACCCGCAGCTGGTAAACGCGATTTTGACAAACATTTGTTCGATAGCTATAAACACGATTCCTCATCCAGCGGAACCTGGCCGCATTGTCCGGGTTTGCCCGACGTGTTTGCGTTTTCAAAATGTCCCGAATCGGCGAAGCGATTCGGGATACAATAACTACAGGAAACGACGCACCCCGCGTAAGTGTTCGAAAGCGCGGGCGGCCTAGTTTTCTGGTTTTGTTAAATGCCCGGGCCTCTAACCCCGGGCATTCTTATTTGCGCTTGTTGCAGCGCAAATGCCTTCTACCGTCCGCACCGCGCGTGCGCCTACGGACCTTAAACCGAACCTCATACGAGTCAAGAAACGCGATGACGAACGAGCCTACCGCCGCGAGGGCGGCGAGCGCGTTAAGGAATTTCAGCATTTGGGGACCTCCGATCGAGTCGTCGGCCGCCCGCGCACGGAATGCGTCGTAAGGGTATTTTACTGCGAGCACTCGCACTTACAGCTGGTAAACGCAATATTTGCAAACATTTGTTCGCTAATCATACGCTCAATCATACGAGCGACGGCGCCCCGGCTGCGCTGTTCAAAAAGAACGGGGCAAACTCCAGTGCGGAGTCTGCCCCGAAAAGAGAATGGCAAAGCAAGAATGTCGATGGACGAGAAAGGTGTCCGCAAGTCTCATGGCCACCACATTCCACCCGCCAAAGGGATGGGTGAGCGAGCGCTACTCCTGCTCGGACTCCTCAGCCTGCTTACGGCTGCGGATGAGGTGCGCCACGCCGATGCACAGCACCGCGCCACCAGCGATCCAAGTGAAGGTCACGCCGTTGAGACCGGTGAGGGGGAGGCCATTGCCCTGCTTGTTTTTGACAATCAAAACAGCAGTACCGTTGTCCGTGTTGGTCGTGTCAACCTTGACCAAATTGGAACCCATGGTGCTCGTCTTGACCGTGAGCTTGTTTTCTCCCACACCCTCTGCGTTGTCGAGGCCAGTGGCTTTGATGTTGAAGGTGAAATCGGGGATGGTGTTGTAGCCGGCGAGCGTATGGGTTTCCTTGACGGTGTAGGTGCCGGCATCGAGACCCTCGACGTTAATCTCACCGGAGTCGGTGGTCGTGAACTCATAAGGCATAGCACCGAGGGAGCCATCATCCTGGACATACTTGTCCTTGGATCCAGTATCGTCGGGAGTAGTGGCACAGATGGTGAACCTTACGCCGGTAAGCGCCTTATTCTCATCAGTCGCGTCCTTCTTGACGAGCTTGAGCGCATAGGTGTAGTCGCGCACGGTGTCGGACACAGACTCACCCTTGGTATCGTGGCCAGGGTTGTTGGAGTAGATGAGCTTGACGGTGTTGGAGTTGCCCGTGCCACCGACAGCAACATGCTGGGACTTCTTCGGGTCGAGCTTGGCGCTGTACGTGACAACGACCCTTGTGTTCACGCCAAGAGTGACACCGGCCTTCCCGGCGGCAGCCTTAAGATCGTCAAACTTTACGCTCAAGACCATCTTGCCATTTGAATCGGGAGACACGGTCACAGAAGTAGGCGTGATAGGAGTCTCATCAATCACGGCCTTGACAGAGGACTTATCAACAGTCAAACCGGCAGACGGCTCATCGTAAAACTCATAATAGTAGGTGCCGAACGTGTCGACATTGTTTGCAACCGTGCCGGTCAGCTTGTACTGAACGGTCTGACCCATCTGGGAGTCCGCCTTGTCCGCCCACCCGACGCTCGTAGCATCGTCCTTGATCTTCTTCGTCACGGTCGGGATGCTCGTCTTCTCGGTAACGCTCACTGCGTCGCCGCCCACGACCGCAAAGATCGGCGAGGTGCCGGTCTGCTTCTTATCGGCGTAATCGTCCTTGGTTCCAATCGAAGAGGTATCGGTCAGGAAGAGGTAGTAGCCCTTGCTCGTGGCAGTAAAGGGGGTGCCAGCATCAAAACCCACGCCAGTCGCGGGCACGTCCTTCTCGACGGCCAGGGCAATCTTATTGAGAAGATCGTCCTTCTTCACGACCGCGGTAGGAGTGGTATCCATGATCGCCTCAGAAAGGTAGTCGGCGACCTCCTGCGCGGTCGACGAATTGGTGATGCCTGGCGCGTTTTCAGACGTAAGGACGCCGCGAACGGCATCCCTCGCTTGGTCGCTCGCCCAGTCGACGTTGGACGCGACCTTCTGCCCGTCCTTGTCCACGACATCGGCCTTAAAGATCTGATATGCCTTGAACTTGGTGGCTCCATTGTTCTCGTTCTGCGTGATCGTGATCGTATCGTCGCCCTCCGCAGCAAACGCCATGGTCACCGGGGCCATAACTCCGCCGAAGCTCAGCGCTGCTGTGAGGCCGGCGGTTACTGCCAGGCGTGCGATGTTCTTGTTCATGCTCATCTTCTTTTCCTCCGTTTTCCGGTTGGTTCTCATTCGATCGGTCATCATCTGTCTGTGTCTTAGCATCTGCTTCGCTACGTTTCGCCCCGCTCTCGGTGGGGCTGCCAGCTACTCTTTATGGCTGCCACCTCCCCGCTTGACCAAGAGCGCGACCACGATGAGCGCGGCTCCGGCGACCGCTGCGGCGGCCGCGGCGTACATTGCCATATCGCCAGTCGAGGGCATAAAGCCTCCGGTGGTAATGCTAGGGGGTGTGCCGGTGGGTGTGTTGATGAGCGACGCCTCCAGGTTGCCCGTCGACCCGTCCGCGCTGTCGGCGCGCAGGGGCGACTCAGCCGTGATGGTGAGCTTGGGCTTGGCGGCGGCCACCTGGTCGACGTCCAGGCCCTTGGCCTTGACCGTCACGGAGCGCGTACCCTCAAAGGCGGTGTAGCCCTTGGGCGCCTTGAGCTCGCGGACCTCCAGCTTGCCCGAGTCCACGCCCGAGACGGTCACGCGACCGTCCTCGCCCGTGGTGACGGTGGCCTTGCCCTCCGCATCCCACGTAACGTCGGCCGTCAGCGTGCGACCGCGGTCGTCGGCGATGCTCAGGACCGCCCCGGCAAGCGGCTTGTCGCCGTCGCTGCCGCGCTTGGTGAGCGCGAGATCCCAGGTGTAGGCGCACGCATCGTCGCTCGGCGTGCGGGTAAAGCCGGCGTCGCCGGACTGGTCGGCAAAGGGAGAGCGCGGGTAGCGCAGGTAGACCTCGTTGGGGTTGCCCTTCGCGATGCCGTGGTTGCATGCGCTGTTGAGCGGCGCATTGTACACGGCGACCACGCGGGCGCCCGCGGTGAAGGCGTCTGCCCCGCCGAGCGCGGCGATGAGGTCGCCGGTGCGCACGGTGAAGGACTTGCCGTCGACCGAGACCCTGCACTGGGCAGTGATGTCGGTCCAGCCCTTCGCGGGGTCGGTGCCTACGCGCCCGTCTTTGCTAGTCGAGACGGCATCGAAGTCGCCGTCCGCGCCTGCCGCCACGTATACATGCATGCTCGCGGTGACCTTGGAGGGGTCGAGTCCCGCGCTCATGGTGTCGACGAACTGCACCGTATAGGTGTCGTAGGTCGTGAGCCCCGCCGGGACCGTGACAGAGAGGCGCCAGTACAGGTCGTCGGCGACCGTGGCGTCGGCGGCCTTCTGCCAGGCGCCGGTGCTGTCCTCCAGCACATGCTTGGAGACCTTGGGCGTCGCGGCCTTGGGCTTGACGGTGACGACGCTGCCGCCGACCAGGGCCATGACCGGCGCGGTGCCGGCCTCGCCCTGGGCGATGGAGTCGTCGTCGGCGACGATGAGCCAGTAGCCACAGGGCAGCTCTGACGCCGTGCCCGCGTTAAGGGGCACGGCGTCAGAGCTCTGGAGGGAACGAGCGAGCTGTGCGCTCAGCGCGCTCGTAAGGTGGGAATCGGCGTTGAGCCATTCGGCAGCTTCCTGCGCGGTGGTCTGGGAGTTGGGCATGCCGGCGCTGTGCAGCACAGGCAGCGCGGCGTCGCGCACGGCGTCGCTTGCCCAGGCGAGGTCGGTGGCGATCTTGGCGTCGCTGTCGCCGTCGACGACGTTGGCGCTAAAGATCTGGTAGGCGTCGTAGCTGCGCGCCACGGTGCCGCTCACCGTGATGGAACCGGTCGAGGTCGGCGCGGCCTGCGCGGAAGCGGGGAACACAACCGCGCAGGTGCCGATCAGGAGGGCAAGCAGCGCAAACAGGATCGGGAAGGAGCAAACTTTCTTATTCACGACGCTTACCTCCCTTCGCATTCGCCTTGCGACGAATGTGCATCCAGGCCGCAGCAGCGCAAAGCACCGCCGCGCCGGCAAGGTACGTCAGAGTGACGCCCGACATACCAGAAAGGGGCAAAGAGGTGGAGTAGGTGTTGGTGAAGGTGGGGGTGGACTCAGGCTTGCTACCGTCGAAGTTGACGGGAACCTGCTTATTGGAATCGATATCCTTACCGTCAGCGTCCTTGATCTGGGTGTAGGTCACCTTCGTGTCAACGATTGAGCCGTCTTTCTGGTCCGTCATGGTAACGTCGAACCTGTATATCGACTTGTCATACTTGTAGTGCGAGAGAGGCGAACTCTCGTCTTTCTCGTGCACATAGTACGTGAAGGTCTTGGAAGCACCGCGACCCGTAGGGTCACCAACAGCGTAGGGGTTCTTAGTGATATCAGAAAGTGAATACTTGACCCCTTCGCCAGAAGCGCTCAAGAACGGAAGCGTCTGAGTCGCGTCTCCCTTTGCATCAGTCTTCACGGTCCTGACGCTACCACCCTCAAACTTCTCGTTATCCGCAAACTCGAGCGTAAACTCCTTCATCTCGCCACCCTTAACGACCTTAGTCGCCGCAGGCGTCCAGGAACCCTCCGAGTCGTACGGAGTGAACTTGTTAGTGAAAGTCGCTGAGTCACCCTTACAGATAATTGGATAATAGCCGTCGCCATTCTTCACGACACTCCACGTTTTTGTTACCCACTCCCCAGACTTATCGAGTACGTTCTTGATTACATTGACGTCTGTAATCGTGTAGTTATGGATGAGAAGTTCCTTCTCTTCGTTCGGATTATTTTTACTCGGAACAGTCATGAGCTTGGTCGGCTTATCCTGGGTCCGTACCACAATCTCATACACGCTGGAGTCGTACGTGATATCTAAACCAGCGCCGGCATCTTCGACCAAGTAGTATGTGATCTTGTCACCCGTGCCACCCGTTGCGAACTGTTCACCAAGGTCAAACGTGATATTGCCGCTTGCATCATTTTTTGCTGTTCCAACCTCGGTGCAAACGTCACGATTGAATGTCGTACCAGCCAAAGGGTCGTCTGAATTCTTGCGGTAGACCTTAAAGGTAAACTGATCATCGACGAGCGCCTTGGTCTTGTTGGTCTTTGAATTAATTAGTGCCTTGGTCGCCTTGAGCTTAAGGCTCGGATAGACATACGTATCCTCAGGCGCGCCCATGTACAGGTCGCCGTTCGACATGATGCCGCCGCCATGATTCCAGGAATAATTGCCCGTGATGAAGGTTTTCGCAGCTCTCTGCGCATCCCCTGCCGCAGTGTCTCCAGCTTTAACACGCGAGCTCAAACCGATGCTTTTATATACCTGCACGCCACCGTTGGCGGGAATAGTAATGGCTTGCGCAAGCTCTTTACTTCCCGAGTATTCGGCATCACCGCCACCGAGCATTTTGCCAATCACCGCCGCGATTGGCTCATTGTGCTCTTTCGCCGCAAGAAAGAAATCAGCATGACCGTTGTTGCGAAATGTATCGCTGCAGTACGCGTCATAGTCTTGGTTTTTTTTGTGTCCGCCACCAGATAGGTGAGGGGTGCCGTTGTTGCCATCTACATAACTTTCATAGCTTTGCTCTCTTTCGGCAGAAGTATTCCCGAAAATCGCTGTGCCGTCGGTATTCGTCACCAAGGTCTTACCCGTCGGGCAAACCGCAACGCCACCACCGTAGCCACCGGCGGTATTGCTGCTTATATAGGAGTTATAGACAAACAGCCTGCCAGCATTAGATGCGTCGTTATCCGAATCGCCCTGAACGAAGATGCCGCCTCCGCCCCAGTCAAAGCGAGACATGCAGTGGTTATTAGTGATGTAGACTGGGCTATCTTTTGACGCTCCACTTATCATCGCGTCAACCTTCTGGCCCACTCGAATGCCAGCGCCCTCAGATCGGTAGCTCACGTTAGAGGCAATATTTCCTCCCGTAATGTTGAACCATGCCCTATTTTGTTGGCCAAAATTGGTAACGTAAACGCCGCCGCCAGCTTCCTCGGAATAGTTGCCAGTAATCTGGCCACCAGAAATGGCGACATGGGCGCCGTTATTGGCAGCAAGCCCAGCGCCGCCATGGCCACCCTGGCCATCCTCGCCGCAAAACTTGGCGTATTTATTGTTAGTGATGTAGCCATCAGAAACGGTCACACTACCGCCCGAAACCAAGATGCCGCCACCGAGACCAACCGAATCAGAATACGTAGCGTTGCCAGAAATGATTCCACCCGTAAGCTTCAAGGTGGCTCCATTGTCAGCGTAGACGCCGCCGCCAGAAGCTGCCTTGTTTCCCGCGACCACACCGCCGTCTGTCATTTCGCCGTCTGTCATTTCGAGGCTGGCTTTCGCGCCCGTTATGCACAGACCACCGCCCCAGCCACCGCCGTTGCCGTTGGTGACGTAACCGCCAGAAATATTGACAGCGCCCTGAGAGAAAAAAACGTGACCGTCGTTGCCCAGGTTACGAGGCGTTGTGATCATGCCACCCTTAAGGTTGAGCGTGCCCCCTTCCCCAACGGAAATGACTCGATTTACATAGCCCTCTTTGCATGCAACGATAGCGCCGAAATTGGTAACAGTGTGCAGGTAGGTCTTTTCGCTAGTACCAACACCGTTAGGCGTGCTTTTAGTTACGTAGTATGTGAGTTGTTGTGGAACACTTCCAGTGAACTGCATCTGTGCTAGCTGACCAGGTTCAACACTGGTAACTTCAGTCGGCGAGTCCTCCGCCTTACCTTCGACAGTTAGCGTAAAGCCCTTTGAAATTGTGATAAATGTACAACCAGTTTCGCCTATGCCCGTGTTACCGCTGCTGTAATAAAGCTTGTGATGCGCAAGGTCGATCGTAGTGTCTTTGTTGTTCGTAGTGTCTTTGTTGATGGTGATCGGCTCGCTCGAACTAATATCAGCAGCCAGACGCAGCTTTGCGGGCTTTTCCGCCGCGGGAAGGTCAAGGTACGTAGACAGGTCTTCGTCACTCTTCAGCAGCGCGTACCCGTCCTTATCTGTTTCAAGTTTCCGAGCCTCACCTTCATTTGCAACAGTAGCGGCCTTATAGACAGACTGCCCATCATCCGCGGGCTGCGCAGCGCTCTCGGCTTCCGTGTCATCAGACAACGGGGGCATCTCGGCAGCGCCGTCTCCGGTCTCGCCACCCTCAGCGTCGTCACTATTCTGGTTTTCGGTATCCCCATTGTTGGTGTTTTCTACATCAGTAGACTCACTTGAGGAACCCCCCCCCATCACAGTTTCTTCGGTAGAAACCGTCTGGGCATCGTTGGCAATGGCCTGCGAGATCGGAGGCATGACGAGCGACAGTACCAGGCTCAACACGGAGACTCCGCACAAAACGCCTGCCAGTACACGGCGCGTCGCTTTTTTACTCTGCTTAGTTTTTTCTGAATTCGCTTTCATCGATGTCTCCTCCCCAAGAGACCGCGATCTTGCTCTTTCACTATCAAACGTATCTGCGCAATCTGTAATTGCGCTCGCTTAGTAATACTATTGTAACTATTGTTTAAACATCCGGGCAACAAAACCGACATTTTTGTAGCCAGTTCTCAATTCTCTTGACATTTGCTCGGATTTACCTCCGTTTATTCGCTATGAAATATCTATTTCTACTGGTAATTAAGCTAGTTATCATTTTTTAATAGCATTTTATTTATTTGCACAACATTTTGCTCAAGAGCATGCGTCCTGTGAACGGTCGAAAATCGACCGTGAACGGTAAATCATTAACCGTGAGGAATAGACTACCAAATTGATGGGAATATCTTTAATTCATCGGTGGTTAGAAGCATGATGTTCAGCCAACGTTATTTGAATTTTCGCGCAGATTTTAGGTATCAATTCACCCAAATCGCCAGAGGCCACCGCAAAGGAGCCTGCCCCCTTTGCGGTGGTTCTCCCCCCGGCGTTATAGCAGATGTTCCTCGATAAAGATCGCGATGCCGTCTTTGTCGTTGCTCGCGGTTACAAAGTCGGCGGCGGCACGGGTGGCGTCGCTGCCGTTTGCCATGGCCACGCCCACGCCGGCGTCAGCCACCATGCAGGTGTCGTTGTCCGCATCGCCAAACACGCAGATGTCCTGGAGCTCCATGTCGTTGAGCTCCGCCACGCGCACAAGGCCGCGCGTCTTGGACACGCGCGGATCCATGAACTCGTAGAGCCGCTGCGTGGTTTGCAGAGCCGCCGCCTTAACAGTGTCATCGGCAAACGTCGACGCCCGCTCAATCACCCGCGGCATTACCTCGGGCGCCATGGTAAACATCACCTTGGGCTGCGGCTCGCGCAAGAACTCGGCAAAATCGACCACCTGGTAGGGCACGCCGTCGACGCGCGACAGGTGCTCGACGCACGCGTTGCTCTCGGGCACGTAGAACACGCCGTCTCGGGGGCAGACGGGTGTTGCCGGAAGGTCCGCCATGTGTTTGCAGATGCGCGCGATGGTCTCGCCCGGCAACGGATAGCTCAGCTCGTTGATGTCGTGCGCGCGGTCGATGACCTCGGCGCCACCGCAGCCCACCATCACGTCTACCAGGCCTTCGATGCCCCAGAGCTCGTACATGGCCTCGGTCGCGTGGGCGTCGCGCCCGGTGCACAGGCCAAAGAGCACGCCGCGCTCGCGCAGGGCGCGGATCGCCGCCACGGTGCGCGGGGACACCGCGTGCTGGCTCGTGAGCAGCGTGCCGTCGATATCGCAGAACACGGCTTTGATGTGGCTGAAGGTGGTGTCCATGGGGGCCTTTCTGGGTTGTGCGGCGGTGTGGGGTGTATTCGTGAACGGCGTACATGGTATACCAAGGCGCAGGCGCGGCCCGTCAAAGCAAAAACCACCACAAAGGTGCCTGGCCCCTTTGTGGTGGCCGGACCCGCAGGATGGCCTGGCTCGGGACGCAAACCATCACAACATTCGACGTTTTTCGGCAAAATCGCGATTTTCATCGAATGTTGTGATGGTTTTTACTGCTTTGCGGCACGATCCAAGTGCCGGCGACAAAACAGCAGCAACGCCGCGGGAACTGCCGTCACGACCATGCCCGCCCCTACGAGCGTCTGCTGCACACCAAACGTCGCCGCCAGCCACGGGGCAATCGCCAGCGGCGCCACGCCGGCGAACATGTTGCCAAAGCCCATGACCGAGTTCACGCGACCGAGCTGCTCGAGCGGGGCCGTCGTTTGCACGATGGTGTTGTGGAGCGGGTTGACGACGCCCCAGGCCACGCCTAGGGCAATCTGGCCGACAAGGGCCACACCCACGTACGGCGTCCCCACATAGAGCAGGCTTCCCAAGCCCACGGACATAAGCGCCACAAGCAGCGTCTTAAGGTTAACCAAGTGCGGCGGCAAGCGGAGCGCGGCCACGGCGCCCAGCACTGCGCCCACGCCGCTGGCCGACGAGAGCCAGCCCATCCACTCGACACCGACATGCAGAACATCGCAGTAGAAGAATGACTCCAGCGGATCGAAGGCGCCGTAGCCAAAGTTTGAAAGGAAAATAATGCAGAACAGCAGGGCGAGGATGCTATTGGTAAAGACCGTCTTGATGCTGGTCGCGAAGGTTGCGCGGGTGGACGTGCTGGGGTTGGAGCTTTGTCCCGCACGCTCCCCTTCCTCTGCCGAATCGGCATCCGCATGCCCGGCGACATGGCTGGTCTGCGGCCTAAAGCCCCAACCGGCAATGAGCGCCAACGCGGTAAAGAGCATCATGAGCACGAACACCGCGCGCGACGACGCAGCCGCCGCGGCAAAGCCGCCCAGCGTGGGGCCAACGATGATACTCACGTTTGAAAACATGGCGATGGCGGAGTTGATGTCTTTGAGCTCGACGGGGTCGTCGGTGAGATACGCCGGATAGGACGTGGCAATGGGCTGGGCAAATCCCATCACAAAGCCCAGGAGTACCGCGCCGGCAAGGACTGTTTCGGTCGCGCTGCCAAAGGCGAGAATTGCCGCGCCGGTTGCCAACGTGCCGACGATACTCGCCCGGAAATGACGGCGCGGACCCCAGGCGTCGAGCGCAGCGCCACCCGCAAAGGATCCCAAGATCACGAATACGTTCATAAACAGAACGGCCAGCGATGTCGCCACAACCGAGGCATCGTCTGCATAGGTGAGCGTTCCGATGACGCCGATAAAGTAGCTGGTCTGAAAACCGGTGTAGATGAGAAAGCGCATCGCCACCAGGCGCTTGGCCTGCACGGACAACGATGATTGAGGCTTTGAGAAAAGAGGGGCGAGCATAGAGACTCCTTGTTTCATACGAATGCGGACGGTGGGCATTCGCCACCGTCTGTCAAATCAATCTATCCGCATGAAACATTAAGGACGCATCAAGCCCCTTCTCTCCGTTTTTCGCCCGTCATGAACTACTTGGTAGATTGTAAGACATGTCCCACACATCTACCAAAGCAAAAACCACCACAAAGGTGCCTGACCCCTTTGTGGTGGAAATGGCGTTTGCCCAGATAAAACCTGCCGAAATAAACCTGTTCCTATTTGGCATGTTATGGCAACGCAGCGAGCCGGTTCCAAGTGCCCCAGGTCGCCCCGAAAGAGGAGCGACGCGTACTTTGGTACGCGAGCGACGGCTTGAGGGGCGAGATGGGGTGCTTGGGGCCGGCGCAGCGTCAAGCCTGAAGGTGATCTTGGATAAGATCACAGATGGCGCGGGCGTCGTTGATGTTGATGGCTCGGGTCGCAAAGCCGGCGTCGAAGGCCTGACGCGCCAGGGCCTCGTTGCAGGCAAGGGCCAGCGTGTGACCGTCGACCAGGTCGAGCGAGCTCTTGCCGCGCAGACGGTCGACACCGGAGCGCGCGACCACGATGTTATCGAAACCCTCGGTCTTGTAGCCCTCGATGATCACCACGTCGACATCGTTGTAACGCGACAGCAGCTCGCGCGCGGGCATCTCGTCCTCCTCGCGCGTGTCGGCGTACTCCGCCCAGCGCGTAGCGCAGATGAGGCCCACGTGCTTGGATCCGGCTTGGTGATGGCGCCAGGTGTCCTTAGCGGGCACATCGATATCAAAGCCATGATGCCCGTGATGTTTGAGCGAGCCCACGCGCAGGCCGCGGCGGGTGAGCTCGGCGATAACCTTCTCGACGAGCGTGGTCTTGCCCGAGTTTTGGTAGCCGATAAACGCGATCGCGGGGACGGCCGGTGCCGGAGCTGCGGGCGCGATGGCAGCGGGCGCGCTCGCGGGCGCGGCACCGTCAGCGGCCACGGACTCAACGGCAGCGGCCTGACGCTCTGCGCGATCCCACACGCCCGAGCGGCCGCCCTCCTTGTGCAACAGGCGCACGTCGACGATCTCCATGCCGCGATCGACTGCCTTGCACATGTCGTAGATGGTTAGGCACGCGGCGCTCGCGCCGGTCAGGGCCTCCATCTCGATACCCGTCTTGCCCGTCACGCCGGCCGTAACCAGTACATGAAAGCCAACCTGCCCGTCCGCGCGCGCCGGTGCCCAGCCCTCGGGCACGTCCTCGGCCGGCGTCCCCGCCGCAGCGATGGGCGCAATGTCGCACTTGCTCTTGGTAATGAGCAACGGATGGCACATGGGGATGATGTCGCTTGTGCGTTTGATGGCCATAATGCCCGCGACGCGCGCGCAGGCGAGCACGTCGCCCTTTTTGGCGCGGTCCTGCAGCACCATGGCCTGCGTCTCGGGATGCATGAGGATGGCGCCCTCGGCGATGGCAATGCGATGGGTCTCGGCCTTGTCGGACACGTCGACCATGCGTACCTCGCCCTTGGCGTCCACGTGCGTCAGCTCGTCGCGACGGGCGTCACGGGCGGGCTCGGTGGCAGCGCTGGCAGTCGGCTGCGCGGACGCGTCGACGTTGCCAGCATTCGCCGCGGCCGTGGCTTTGTGGGCAGACATCGCGGCCCTGCGAGCGGCCTTGGTGGCATCGGCGTACCTGCTCTTGGCCATATGATCATCCTCCGATTTGGGACATAAAGCGTTGCGTGCCCTCAATTATCGCGTGTTCCTGCGGTTTGTGGGCCACGGCATCGCGCCAAATCGAAAGTACCTGCATATCATCACCACGGCGCAGGGCGTCGCGCACCGAATACTCGGCATCGCTGAACAGGCACGGACGCACGTTGCCATCGGCCGTCAGGCGCAGACGGTTGCAATTCGCACAAAAATGGTTGGACATAGCGCTAATAAAGCCAACTGTTCCCGCCGCGCCCGGAAAGTGCCAATAGCGCGCAGGGCCCGCACCGGCAGGGGCGTCGTTGATGTCGAGCGGCTCGAGCTCGCCCAGGCCCGCCGCGGCGGCCCCGGCATTGATGCGCGCCCGCAGCTCGTCGCTCGGCACGGTGTCGCTCGCGTCCCACAGCTCGGGATTGAGCGCGGGCGCATGCGGGTCCACAGCGCAATGCGAGCTCGTGTGTTCGTCGCCGATGGGCATGTATTCGATAAAGCGCAGGTGGATAGGGCGGTCGACGGTCAGGCGCGCAAGGGCCGCCACATCCTGGTTGAGCCGGCGCACCACAACGCAGTTGACCTTAACGGGCTCAAAGCCCCAGGCCAGTGCCGCGTCGATGCCAACCATGGTCTGCTCGAGCCGGCCCAGGCGCGTGATCTTTCCAAAGAGCGTAGGGTCGAGCGTGTCGAGCGAGATATTGACGCGGTTAAGCCCGGCATCTTTGAGCTGCGGCGCCAGCTTGGGCAGCAGGGCACCGTTGGTGGTGAGCGAGATGTCCTCGATCTGCGGAATCGCGCGGATGTCGCGAATAAGCGGGATGATGCGGCGGCTGACCAGCGGCTCGCCACCCGTCAGGCGCACGCGGCGAATGCCCTCTCCCGCCACCAGGCGCACAAAGCGGGCGATTTCCTCGGCGCTGAGCAACTCGTCGTGCGCGCGGGGTGCCACGCCATCGGCCGGCATGCAGTAAATGCAGCGGAAATTGCACTTGTCGGTAACGGCAATGCGCAGGTAGTTGATATCGCGGCCAAAGCCGTCATGTTGCACGTGCCCGTCCACGCAGCCCTCCCCTCGCGCGGCGATTTATTCTTCGGGAAACATAATACCCCACGAGAGAATCATGCCGACACCCGTACGACAGGACAGGTCGCTTCGAGCAAGACCGGCTTCCCAAGCCCATCCTCAGCACGCAAACCATCACAACATTCGATGCTTTTCCCGATTTTGGCGAAAAACGTCGAATGTTGTGACGGTTTGCCTGCCCACGGCACCCCGTAGAGGGACCAAAACGTCCCTAAAGGCCGTCGTCCCAGTGCCGAATCACGAATTCTCGCAGATCGTTCTGACGTTTCTGGAACACCTCGCTTCGATCGCACTTAAGGCCCATAGCGAGCGCGATGGCGTTCATCGCCCGATGCAATTGCAGCTGATGGGCAAACTGAGTCCCGGTGAGGACGATCATCCTAAAGCCCAGCGCGCTCAGCACGGTCATACGCTCCGCATCCGACGCGCTGCGCTGTTTATCAAGATGGTCCGAGCCGTTGTATTCAATCCCCGTACCGCTCGCAGGCGCATATACGTCGATCTCGAAATACCCGGCCTTTGCAAGATACTTGAACTCATTGGGAACATCGACCCGATGGTTGAGCTCGATCTTGGCGTATCCCAGCCCTCCCTGGGAACGCTTTGCTACGACCATGATTGCGGTGGCCGTCTCCATGGGCGACCGCGCGCCATCGTGCACGCGCTTAAGCACGGCGGCCGCGCGTATAGCCCCCTGACGAGATCGGTTCTCATCGCAATAGGCAATCAAGTCGGCAACGGTATACCTCTGCCCCATCTCGATATAATCGCCTGTCGACAGATGATTCAAATGGTATCGGGCACAGATTTCGTAGCCATATTCCAACTGCTCGAGCTCGCTCATCCACGAACCCGCTTGGACAAAGCACATGGCCTCATCAACCACCAGAAGGCCCTCCGCCACCTCGATAAGATGGCCTGGAGGTACCGGCGCTCCAAACACGTGGCACCTAAATCCAGCCGGCGTCGAGCGCTCAAAATCAAAGTTGACGAGCGTATCGATATGATCGAGCTCTTCTCGTGGAATACCAAGCGAAACCAGATAGTCGGTAACGATCTCAACTGCCGTTGAAGCCCTCAGTCCCTTGGCATCGAGCCCCAATTTGGGCAGGCTCGCGGTCGGCTCCGCCTCGTTAGCAGGCGAGTCCTCATCGTATAGGCTGCTTGCTCGCGAGAGCGGCTCGGACGGGCGCGCCACGTTGTGGTACAGCCAGGCAGTCTTATGGGACAGGACGATCGGCAGGTCCATGAGCCCTCCAATGGAGTCGGATAACCAACCTTATTCCCCTGCCCACGGGTCCGCACACCTTCGTGCGCAAGAAAGCGATTCCACCCGGTCGAGCGGCAGAAAAACCATCACAACATTCGATGCTTTTCCCGATTTTGGCAAAAAACGTCGAATGATGTGATGGTTTGAGTCGAGGCGAGGGGCACGGAGGGATCAAGCATCGTGCTCGAACGGGTTAATCCAGCTCTTTTAAGCCATGCGCCAGCTGCCAGTACTCGCCGTGCTGGGCGAGCAGCTCTTCGTGCGTGCCGCGCTCGATGATGCGGCCGTGTTCGAGGACCATGATGGCGTCGGCGTCGCGGACAGTGGACAGGCGATGCGCGATCATAAACGTGGTGCGACCGCGCATGATGCGGTCCATACCGCGCTCGATGAGCTTTTCGGTACGCGTGTCAATGGAGCTCGTGGCCTCGTCCAGGATGAGCACCGGCGGATCGGCGACGGCCACGCGCGCGATGGCGAGCAGCTGACGCTGACCCTGCGACAGGTTGGCGCCGTCGGCCGTGACCGGTGTGTCGTAGCCCCGCGGCAGACGGCGGATAAACGAGTCGGCGCAGGCGGCCTCGGCAGCGGCGCGTACCTCCTCGTCGGTCGCGTCGAGCTTGCCAAAGCGGATGTTCTGCGCAATGGTGCCGCTAAACAGGTGCGTGTCCTGCAGCACAATGCCGAGCGACCCGCGCAGGCTGGCCTTGGCAATGTGCTTGACGTCGATGCCGTCGTACGTGATCTCGCCGTCATCGACCTCGTAGAAGCGGTTGATGAGGTTGGTGATGGTCGTCTTGCCGGCACCCGTGGAGCCCACAAACGCAATCTTTTGCCCCGGCTTGGCAAACAGGTTGAGGTCCGTGAGCACGCGGGTGCCCGGCACGTAGGAAAAATCCACGGCATGGAAGCGCACGTCGCCGGCAAGCGGGACCAAGCCGCACGTGAGCTCGGTACCGTCGGCGGCCACCGCGCGGCCCGACTCATCAACGGCTGCCACGTCATGCAGGTGCCCATAGACGCCCACGCCCTGGCCCTCGGGAATTTTCCACGCCCACGCGGCGTCGCCCGTCTGCACCAGCTCCACGCAGCCCTCGTCCACCTCGGGCTCAAGGTCCATGGCGGCAAACAGGCGCTCGGCACCGGCCAACGCGTTGAGCAAGAAGTTGCCGAGCTGCGTAAACTGGTTGATGGGCATGGCGGCCTGGCGCACAAAGACCAGGTAGCTTGCAAGTGCGCCCACATCGGCGAGCCCCTTGATGCAGAGCATGCCGCCCGCCACGGCGACGATGGCATAGTTGACGTAGCCAATCACGACGGTCATGGGCACCATGGAGTTGGCATAGCTCACGGCGGCGGTGCCGGTGCGGCGAAGCTCGTCGTTGCGGCAGGTGAAGCCGGCAACATTCGCCGCCTCGCGGTTAAAGACCTTGATGACCTTTTGACCCGAGACCATCTCTTCGATATATCCGTCCAGGTCGCCAAGCGATGCCTGCTGGGCGGCAAAGAAACGCTTAGAGCGCGCGCCCGAGTAGCGCGCATACAGCACAATGGCCGCATCGCACACGAGTGTGATAATCGTGAGCTGCCAGTTAAGGATGATGAGCATGGCCGTGGTGCCCACAACCTGAATGGCGGCCTGAATCACGTTGGCAAAGCTGTTGTTAAGCGCCTCGGAGACGGTGTCGACGTCATTGGTGAAAAAGCTCATGATGTCGCCCGAGCGCGTGCTGTCAAAATAACTGAGCGGCAGCGTCTGGATGTGCGCGAACAGGTCGCGGCGAATATCGGACACCACGCGTTGGGCCGCGCGCACCATGATCTGCGAGTAGCCCAGGGCCGAAAGCACGCCCGCGGCGTAGATGATCGCCGTCAGGATGACCTGCTTGGCGAGCAGTTCCTCCCCGCCCGTAGCCAAACCGTTAACGATGGGGCGCACCATGTAGGTGCCGGCGAGGCTCGCGATGGCGGCGACGGAGGCGAGCACGCCCACCGCGAGCAACGAGAACTTGGCATGCCCCATGTAGGAGAGCAGGCGGCGCACAGTGCGTTTGAGGTCGGCCGGGCGTGCTTGGGCTGCGGTCTTAGGCATGGCGCTCACCCCCTTCCAAGGGTGATCCGCATGCGACGGAGGAAAACGGATCATTCGCGCAGCCACCGTCGTTGCCATCGCCGGCGTCCGCGTTCCCCGCAAACTCCATCTGCGAGGCGTAAATCTCCTGGTATATGTTGTCGCCCGCCAGCAGTTCCTCGTGCGTGCCCACGCCGTGGACACGACCGTCGTCCAGCACCACAATGCGATCGGCATCCATGACACTCGCGATGCGCTGGGCGATGATGAGCACGGTCGCATCGGGAATCCGAGCGATGTGCTCGCGAATCTTTGCGTCGGTCGCCATATCGACCGCGCTGGTGGAGTCATCAAAAATGAGCACGCGCGGATGCTTGAGCAGCGTGCGCGCGATGCACAGACGTTGCTTCTGGCCACCCGAGACACCGGCGCCGCCTTGGCCCAACTCGCCGTCCAGCCCGCCGATGCGATCAAGGAACTCGTCCACGCACGCCGCGCGGCAAGCCGCGAGGAGCTCATCGTCCGACGCCTGCGGATTGCCCCACTGCAGGTTCTCGCGCACGGTGCCCGTGAACAGCACATTCTTTTGCAGCACAATGCCCACAGCGTCGCGCAAGGCGGCGAGGTCGTAGTCGCGCACGTCGCGTCCGCCCACAAGCACGGCGCCTTCGGTGGCGTCGTACAGGCGCGCAATCAGCTGCACAAGTGAGCTCTTGCCCGAGCCCGTGCCGCCGAGGATGCCCACCGTCGAGCCGCTCTCGATGCGAAGGTCGATATGCTCGAGCACATCCTCGGCTGCATCCGCGCGGTATTTAAAGGAAACATCGCGAAACTCGATACTGCCGTCCGCTGGCGCCGCAATCGCGAGGTCTCCCGCGGGGTTGGCGATAAAGGGCTCCTCATCGAGCACCTCGGCGATACGGCCCACACTCGTAAGAGCGCGCGTGAGCAGCAAAAACACGTTGGAAATCATCATGAGCGAATTCATGATCAGCAGCACGTAGCTCATAAAGCCCGTGAGCGAGCCCACGCCCAGCTTGCCGGCGAGAATCATGCGGCCGCCAATCCACAGGATAGAGAGCGCAGCCACGTACATCGACAGCTGAAACACCGGCAGGTTGAGCACCGCGCTGCCAAAGGTCTTTGTCGCAGTGCGCGCGAGCTCGGTATTGACGGTGTCGAACTTGGCCTCCTCGTGCTCGGTACGAACGTAGGCCTTGACGGCACGCACGGCGGTGAGGTCTTCCTGTACCACGCCGTTGAGGTGGTCCATCGAGGTCTGGAGTTGGCGGTAGAGCGGGCTCACGCGATAGGTGATGACGCCCAGCACGATTGCCAGCACGGGCAAGATGATCGCAAAGACGGTGGCGAGCGGGCGCGACAGCATCAGCGCGTAGATAAGGCCGACGATAAGCGTCACCGGGCCGCGCACCATAGGGCGAAAGCCGTTGCCCACAGCATTTTGGATAACGGTGATGTCCGTGGTCATGCGGGTGACGAGTGAGCTGGCGTCGTAGTTGTCCAGGTTACCAAAAGCGAGCGTCTGAATCTTTTTGTACTCAGCCTCGCGCAGGTTAGCGCCTAGGCCCGAGGCAACGCGGGCGGACGTGTGTGCATAACCCAAGCCCAGTACCAGCGAAAGCGCAGCGCACACCAACATGTACGACCCCTGCAGCAGCATGTAGTTGATATCACCCGCAGGCACGCCCACATCGATGATGTTGGCCATGATGACCGGGATAAACAGCTCGAGCACCGTCTCGACCGACACAAAGAACACGCCGAGGATGGCATCGCGACGGTATGCCCCTAGATAGGAAAACAGTATTTTGAGATTGCGCACGCAGGTTCAACCCCCATCAAACGTTGTTCGCAAACGCACGTATTATTGCGCGCCGAATAATGGTGTCAAGTATTCCGAAATCGTTTTCTGCAAGGTTAGCGCCGGCGGCGAGTTCTCGTGATGTGTGTCCATATTCACTCGGAATAATGGTGCGCGAGACTTTTTCGCTCCGGCGTCATCACAAACCTTGACTCTACAATCGTTATAGGGTTTTCACTACACTGGTACGTAAACAAACCCAGCCAGAAAGCCCCGCCCATGGAACACGACCTCACACGCGGCAATGTCCTTAAGACCATCGCGGTCTTTGCCCTGCCCTATATGCTCTCGTACTTTTTGCAGATGCTCTACGGCATGGCCGACCTGTACATGATGGGGCAGTTCAGCGGTGCCGCCGGCATCACCGCCGTGGGCAATGGCGCGCAGACGCTCTATATCATCACTGTGACGCTCGTGGGCCTGGCCATGGGAACGACGGTTATCGTCGGCCACGCTGTGGGCTCGCGTCGGTTTGACCGCGCCGAGACCGCCATCGGCAACACCATCACGCTCTTTATGGGCGTCTCGGTGGTGCTGGCCGCTATCCTGCTCGCACTGTGCCCGCAGATCGTGGCACTCATTGGCACGCCGCCCGAGGCAGTCGAAGGCACCGCCGCCTACCTGCGTATATGCTTCATGGGCATTCCCTTTATCGCCGCATACAACATTCTTTCGGCCATCTTTCGCGGGCTGGGCGATTCGCGCTCGCCTATGTACGTGATCGGCGTGGCATGCATCATCAACATCGCGCTCGATTTTCTGTTTATCGGCCACATGGGGCTCGGCCCCGTGGGCGCGGCGCTCGGCACGGTGACCGCGCAGACGGCCAGCGTTGCCCTCGCGCTTGTGTGGCTCAAGAGCCGCCGCACGAACATCCACGTTAAGCGCAGCGACCTGCGCCCCCAGCCCGAGGTGCTCGGCAGCATTCTTAAGATCGGCGTGCCTGTGGCCGTGCAGGACGGCTGCATCCAGGTGGCGTTTATGTTTATCACCGTCATCGCCAACCACCGAGGGCTCGTCGACGCCGCCGCCGTGGGCCTGGTCGAGAAGATGATCAGCTTTTTGTTCATTGTGCCGAGTTCCATGGGCGCCACCGTCAGCGCGCTCACGGCGCAAAACGCCGGCGCGGGCAAGGGCGACCGCGCGCGTCAGGTGCTCAAGGACGCCATGACGATCTCGGTGGTGTACGGCTGTCTGATCACGGTACTGATGTGGCTGGTGGCGCCGGCGTTTATCGGCTTTTTTGCCAAGGACGCCGCGGTGGTCGCTGCCGGCACCGGCTATATGCGCAGCTACATTTTCGATGCAATCTTTGCCGGCATCCACATTTGCTTTAGCGGCTTTTTCGCTGCATACGGCAAGAGCTACATCGGCTTTGCGCACAACGTGCTGGCCGTGGCGCTCATTCGCGTGCCGGGCGCGTGGCTGCTGTCGAACGCCTATTCCGATACGTTGTTTCCCATGGGTATCGCCTCGCCGTGCGGATCGATTTTGTCGGCGGTCATCTGTGTTGTCGCGTTTACCGTGCTCAACCGGCGCGGGGCTTTTGACAAGTTGGCAGCGTAGCGGGGCAACGCGAGATCGCCCTGATCGACAACATCATCAGTGACGACCCAGCGACCTACGTGACGCAGATCACGGTGCCCGTTGCCCCGTCCAAATAAGAACTGCCCAGAAAACGTTCGGCTGAAGGCAGAATCTTGACGTTATAGGCCATATTTTGCCTCAAGGTCATCGAGAGCCTCAAAGGCATCACGCGCCATGCCAGCAGCACGCTCCCGCTCGGCCACAGCTATACGAGCCATCAGACGAGCCTTAGCCTGTTCCTGAACCATGAGGTCGTAGTCCTCGGATCGAAGTACAACAAATTTGCTATAGCCGTTTTTTGTAACAGTCACTGGACCAGGAGCCTCCCAACAAGCTCGCTAAACGCCGGGGACAGTCCCCGATATGGCAGTTTTACTCCTCCGGAATCGGAAACGCACGGATGAACTCTGCAGGCGAGAAGGTCTTGATGGTCGAGCGCACAAAAGCGGCGCGGTCACGCGTGATGATAAAGTCCACGCCGGCACGCTCGGCCATCGCACGGATACAGCCGTCCTCAAAGTCCGGCTCATCGGAATAGGCGGAGGTAAAACAAGCCTCTTGGTCGAGAGGCTCTACCGAGTAGCTCTTAAGACAGTCGCGCACTACCTCGCGGGCGCGCGCCTCGCCTGCCTGTTTAGTGAGAATGTAGTACGCGTCCTTGAGAGAGCAGGCCGAAACAACACCCTCGATAAGTCCCACGTCAACGAGCCCCTTGGTCGTTTGCGCCGCCCCATGCTCCGGCCGGCCCGGCAGCACGCAATCGAGCAGAAAATTGGTATCGAGAAATGCCCTCATAGGTAGCGCTCCCTCGCGACGCGCTTTTCGTCTTCAACCGTCATCGTATCGAGCGGCGTTCCCTTTGGCATGTTAGCCACGATATCGAGATACTCCTGGTAGTCCTCATTCTCCGCGAGCATCTCGCGAATCTCCTTCCAGGTGATCTTGGGATGCCACATCGTACCCACGTCGCGCTTGGGCTTGTCCGTGCCGCACGCCGGCTTTGCGCCCCCACGCTCCTGAGCAGCGTCATATTCCACCGCAACGGGGCTTTCATAGTCGAGCGGCACGATCTTGAACAACGGCTTGCTCCGCTTGAAGACCACAACCTCCTCGCCATCATTGGCAACCCTTTCGGCCACCTGCGTAAGGTTTTGGCGCAGCTCCGAAAACGCGACCGTAACCATAACTGCTCCTCTCAACATATATCTTCACTGCTAAGTATACACGTTAATGTTAATATTCATATATATAAAGACCGCCGCAATGGAGACAACCATCATTGTGAGGTCCCTCTGCCCTGCATGAATCTCTTATCGCTCCGGGACGGCACTGGTTCGCAGGATCGCCCTGATCGACGACATCATCAGCGATAACCCCACAACCTACGTGACGCAGATCACGGTGCCCGTTGCTCCGTCCAAATAAGAACCGCCCGGAAGGCATCGTGCTTCCGGGCGGTTCTTCAATTTGGCTATCAATGCGCTAAGCCTGGGGCACCTCACCAGTCGCAAGAATCTGCTCGAGTGCGTCCTCGTCCAGCACGGGCACGCCCAGCTGCTCGGCCTTGGTGAGCTTGGAGCCCGCTTTGGGACCGGCGACCAGGTAGCTCGTCTTCTTTGACACACTGCCCGAAACCTTGGCACCGAGTACCTTGAGCGCCGCACCCGCCTCGTCGCGGGTGCGGTTGACGAGCGTGCCGGTGAGCACGAAGGTCAGACCCGCGAGTGGCTGTGCGTCGGCGAGCTCGCCTGCCACGCCAGCGTCGGCTGCGGCCTGCGCGTGCGCGGCGCCCAAGTCGACCTCGAGCGAAAGGCCCGCTTGGCGCAGGCGCTCCAGCACGGCAAGGTTCTCGGGCACGGCCAGGAACTGCTTGACGCTCGCCGCAATCTTGGGACCGATGCCCTCGCACTCGGCGATGTCCTCTTCGCTCGCCAAGATGAGCTTGTCAATCGACAGGAATCGCTCAGCGATGACCTCGCCCACGCTCTTGCCCACGTGGCGGATGCCCAGGGCAAACAGTACGCGACCGAGTGGCTGGCTCTTGGACTTGTTGAGCTCGGCGATGATTTTCTCGGCCGTCTTGAGGCCCACCGGGATGGGGTCGCCCTTCTTGACGCCCTTTTTGCTGTTGGAGCTGGCATAGGTGCGCCCCGTGTCCAGGTCTGCGATGTCGTCCACCGTGAGCTGGTAGAAGTCCGCGACATCGTGGATCAGGCCAGCGGCGATCATCTTGTCGACAATCTCGTCGCCCAGGCCGTCGACGTCCATGCAGCCGCGGCTCACCCAGTGGAGCAGGCGCTCCTTGAGCTGCGCGGGGCAGTCGATGGACACGCAGCGGTAGGCCACCTCGCCATCCTCGTGGACCACGGGGCTGCCGCACACGGGGCAAACCTCGGGCATCTGCCAGTCGACCGAATCGGCCGGGCGCCTGTCGAGCACCGGGCCCACGACCTCGGGGATCACGTCACCCGCCTTGTGCACGATGATGGTGTCGCCCTCGCGCACGTTTTTGCGACGGATCTCGTCGATGTTGTGCAGCGTGGCGCGCGCGATGGTGGAGCCGGCAACCGTCACCGGATCGAACTCGGCGACCGGCGTGAGCACGCCGGTGCGGCCCACCTGGATGCGAATTTCGCGCAGGACGGTCTGCATTTCCTCGGGCGGGAACTTAAAGGCGATGGCCCAGCGCGGCGCGCGGGCGGTAAAGCCCAGGTCGAGCTGCTGCTGGAAGCTGTCGACCTTTACGACCACGCCGTCGATGTCGTAATCCAGGTCGCCGCGGTGCTCGAGCGCCTGGGCACAGAACTCGTGAACCTCGGCCGGCGTGGCGCAACGAGCCACGTTGGGGTTGACGCTAAAGCCGGCGTTGCGCAGCCAGTCGAGAAATTCGCGCTGGCTGTGAACGTGCAGCGGATCGGTATCGGCGATGGCGTAGATAAAGGTGGCTAGGTCGCGGCGCGCCGTGACCTTGGGATCCTTCTGACGCAGGCTGCCGGCGGCAGCGTTGCGCGGGTTGGCGAAGGGGTCGCGCCCCTCGGCATCGGCCTCTTCATTCAGGCGAACAAAGCTGCCCTTAGGCATGTAGACCTCGCCGCGCACCTCGATGGCACGGTCGCGGTCGGCGCCCATGTGAGCGAGCGCCGGCTCGGACAGGTGCATGGGCACATCCTTGATGGTACGGACGTTGAGCGACACGTCCTCGCCCGTGGTGCCATCGCCACGTGTGGCCGCGCGTACGAAGGTGCCGTTTTGGTAGGTAAGTGCCACGCCCAGGCCGTCGATCTTAAGCTCGCAGGTATAGGTGACGCTACCGGCACCGAGCGCATCCTCGGCCCGCTGGAGCCATGCGTCGAGTTCGTCCAGATCCATGGCATCGTCCATGGAATACATGCGCGCCATATGCGTGACCGGCGTAAACTGCTCGCTCACGTACCCGCCCACGCGCTGGGTATAGCTGTCGGACGTCACCAGGTCAGGGTAGGTCGCCTCGATTTCCTGCAGTTCAACGAGCATTTTGTCAAAGGCGGCGTCTGTGATCTCGGGCGCGTCGAGCATGTAGTAGCGATAGGCGTGGTAATCGAGCTCGTGGCGCAACTCGGCCGCGCGCGCTGCCGCCTGGGCACGGGCATCGGCCGGTGCAGCGACATCCGCGCTCGCGGGCGTTTCGGTATCGATGTCCACACCGTCACCAAACAGGCTCGATTGCTCCATAGCGGCACTCCTTCGCTCGATTTCAAACGGATACTAGAGTACCACCGGTCACCATGACGCCGAATAACCCTTTCGAACCGCACCGAATCGGCAGCCGCCAGACCGGGGTTGATCGCGCGATCCAACCATGCTCTTATCAACTCTAAATGATCCGTTTTCCTCCGTCCCCAACGGATCAATAAGAAAAGAGGGGCCGTCCCACGTTGATGGGACAGCCCCTCTGGCCTCGATATGTGCGAAACGGCTCGCTAGTAACCCTGGCCGTAGCCTTGACCCTGGCCCTGCTGGCCCAACAGCTCCTCCAGGTACTGGCGCAACTGCTCGTCGGTGATGCCGCCGTTGCCGGTGTCGGTCGCGCTGTCGTCCTGCTGCTGGCTCTGCAGCTCCTCGTCAGAGCCCAACTCAACCGTGACCTTCTTCTCTTCCTTGCCGCGCACGAGCGTGATCTCGACCTTCTCGCCCACCTCGTGGCTGCGTAGCGCGATGATCAGGCCATCGGCGCTCGTAATCTCATCGTCGCCCAGCTTAGTAATGACATCGCCCTCTTGGATGCCAGCCTTGGCGGCAGGACCGTCCTCGACGACGCTTGCCACATACGCGCCGCTATCGGTGCTCAGCTTGTTGGTGCGGGCGTTGAGCGCATTGACGCTCGAAAGCGTAGCGCCCATGTATGGATGCACCGGCGTCTTGCCGTCGATAATCTGGTCGGCAATGTTCTTGGCGTAGTTAACCGGAATGGCAAAACCCACGCCAGAGCTGGAGCCCGAGTAGCTCTCGATGAGCGAGTTGATACCCACCAGCTCGCCATTGTCGTTGACGAGCGCGCCGCCGGAATTGCCCGGGTTGATGGCGGCATCGGTCTGGATCATGTTGGCGTAGATGGTGTTACCGCTGGTAGAGCTCATGGCCGTGGAGCGATACAGCGCCGACACAATACCCGTGGAGACAGACTGCTCGTTGCCGAACGGCGAGCCAATCGCCATGACCCACTCGCCCACGTTGAGCTTGGAGGAATCACCAATCTCGATCGGCGTGAGCTTGGAGGCGTCAGCATCCTTGAGCTTGATGACGGCCAGGTCGCTCGAGGCGTCGTTGCCCACGAACTCGGCCTCATAGGTGGTGCCGTCATCCATGGTAACCACGTACTGGTCATAGCCATCGACCACATGGTTGTTGGTGAGGATGTGACCCTCGGTATCGAGCACAACGCCCGAACCGACGCTGCCCGAACCATCCGACTCGTCGGCAGACTGCGAAAGCGAGCCATTTTGGCTGCCGCTCGAAGTGGCGGTAATGGAAACGACAGAGGGCAGGGCCTTGGCAGAGACGGCCTCGGCCAGCGTGGTGTCCTCGGAGTCGATGGTGATCTTTTGCGTCGATGAACCCGAAGCACCCGCCGTCACGGCGTTCCTGCCGCCGCCGATATCGAGCGTGCCGCTCATAATGAGCGCAATGACCAGCAGGGCGCCGCAGGCACAACCGGCGAGTGCCGTAATAAAGATCGGCAGCTTTTTGGTCTTGGTCTTGACCACCGTGTGCTTGTTCACGACCTGTTGGCCGCCCAGCGGCTTGCCGGTCTGCGTGTCGTAGGCCTGAACGTAGGGAATGTTGCTGTCGGCAGGCGTCGACTCCACCTGTACGCGCGGCTGCTGCTGAGTCTCGCCGGCATTACCCGGATCCTGGGGGCGCTGGGAATCGTTCTCGCTCATAGCTGCGATCCTTTCGTCAAATAACCAAAGGCCCGCCAAACACGTGGCGGGCCATCATTGTTCACGTTGAGTTGTACCCCAATATGCGGGTGCACGTGTATGAGAACGCAATCTTTTAGGAAGGCTTAAGTTCTGTTGCGGACCCGAAAGGAACCCACGCATGCGTCAAAACCACCACAAAGGTGCCTGTCCCCTTTGTGGTGAAAAGCTAGTCCTTAAACAGATAGCCCACGCCGCGGACGGTGGTGATGTGTGCCGCAATCTGCGGGCCCACCTTGGAGCGGATGCGTCGGATGTGCACGTCGACGGTACGGGTGCCGCCGCAGTACTCAAAACCCCACACGCGGTGCAGCAGCACCTCGCGGCTGTAGGCACGGTTGGGATGCGTCGCCAAAAAGCTCAGCAGCGAGTACTCCATCAGCGTCAGGTCGATGGGCTCGTTATCGAGTGTCACCTGGTAGGTGGCCAGGTTAATCTCGAGGTTATCGATGTTGAGCACATCGTCGGCGGTGACGGTCTCCTCCTCGCCCATCAGACGCTGCGCGCGAGCCTTGAGCTCGTTGGGCGTTGCCGTGGGACATACAAAGTCGGCATGCGCGTGATTCGGCAGGCGCAAGGTACCGAGCGCCTCGTCATCGACGATCACCAACATGGGGACGCCGCCGCGATCGTCAAGCCACTTGGCAATCTGATCGATGCGGTCGCTGCGGATGCCATCGCAATCGAGGATCAGCAGGTCAAAGTCGTGCGCCGCAGTCGGCGAATCGGGGGTGGCCAGGCTCACCTCGACACCCAGGGTGGTCGTCAAGCTGCGGGCAAACTCGTGGAAGCGCGTCGTGCGCGCCATGAACAGGGCACTCTTTTCGGACATATCGGCCTCCAAAGAAATGAGCTCAATCGTACTGGAACAAGCCAGTGCGATTAGGAGTTCGCCAGGTAGTGCTTGATCTCCCACTCGGTGATCGTGGACTCAAACTTATGCCACTCGTCGCGCTTCTTTTTGAGGAAGAAGCCGTGGATGTGCTCGCCGAGGGCATCCTTCATAAACTGCGAGTCCTCAAACACGTCGAGCGCCTCTTTGAGCGAGCGCGGCAGCGGCGTGTAGCCGGCCTCGAGCATCTGACGGTCGGTAAGCTTGAGCGTCTCGGCCGTTGCCTCGGGCGGAAGTTCCAGCTTGCGCTCGATGCCATCGAGACCAGCCGCCAGCGTGACGGCGTTAACCAGGTACGGATTGGCCATGGGGTCGGGGCTACGAAGCTCGATGCGCGTGGACAGCTGCTTGCCGGGCTTGTAGACCGGGATGCGGATCATGCTCGCGCGATTGCGCAGGCCCCACGTGGCGTACTGCGGCACGGAATCGCCACCCGTGGTGATGCGCTTGTACGAGTTGACCGTGGGGTTGGTGATGGCGCTGATCTCGCGCGCGTGCGCCAAGATGCCGGCCATGTAGTGCTTGGCGATATCGGAAAGGTGGTACCTCTCGTCGTCCTCGCCCCAAAAGACGTTGTTGCCGTCGTGGTCGAACAGCGACTGATGCAAAAACATGGCGCTGCCGTCCTCGCCCGCCAACGGCTTGGGCATAAAAGAGGCGTGGCAACCGCTCTCGTAAGCCTGCTGCTTAATGATGAGTTTGGCCGTGGTGATGGCGTCGGACATGCTCAGGGCCTCGGCATGGCGCAGGCTCATGCCGTGCTGCGAGCGGCCGGCGGCGTGGAAGGTGTACTCCACGGGCACGGACATCTTCTCGAGCGTGAGGACCGTGTTGCGGCGCAGGTCGCGGGCGGCGTCACTCACCGAAAGATCGAAGTAGCCCACGTTGTCGAGCGGCTCGGGGGTGTGCTCGTCGGGGAAATAGTAATACTCTAGCTCGGCGCCCACGTTGAGCAGATAGCCAGCCTTCTCGGCCTTGCGGAACATGCGGCGCAGGGCATCGCGCGGGTCGCCGGCAAACGGCTTGCGATCGGGAGTGCACACGTCGCAGAACACGCGGGCGACGCCGTTGTGGCTCGGGCGCCACGGCAGGATCTGGAAGGTCGAAGCATCGGGGAACGCCAGCATGTCGGCTTCCTCGGGCGTGGCAAAGCCCTCGATGGCGGAGCCGTCAAAGCCAATACCCTCCTCAAAAGCGACCTCGAGGTCCTCGGGGCTAATGGCAAAGTTCTTGAGGCGGCCGAGAATGTCGACAAACCACAGACGCACAAAGCGGATGTCACGCTGCTCTACGGAGCGGAGTACGTAATCGATGTTCTGCTGGTTCATGTCGCTCCCCTTTCTTTCGGGCGGGTTTCGACTGGTCTATATCGCAGATACTATCGCAGAAAAATGTTTCCGCAGGGTTAAAGCGTATCAGGCGCTCAAAAAACGTGCGCGAACAGGCAGTCGCGAACGAGCGGTTAGCGCGAGGTCGAAGCGCGGTGTTCGATGTGACCGGGAACCTCGATGCGTTTAGGCGCCAGCTTTGCGGCTTCGCCCACGGTGGTGGTAACAACGTCGATGCGCTCTGAGAGGCGCTCTACCACGCGCTCGGCAATGGTGAGGGTGTCTTGCGCGGCCGTGGTCACACCGCCAAAGAGCACGCGGTTCCAGGGGCAATCGTCAAACGTCGCGATTTTGAGACCCGCCGGCAACGAGGGTCCCAGCTGCGTCAGCGCCTCGGTCAGACGCAGAAAGACCAGGCCGTCGACGGCAATGAGGCCGAGCTTTTTGCCTACATAGTCGCGGATAGTCTCGTCCAAGCGGCCAACGCCCGTGGCGCCGCCATCGGCCAGGGTGACAACCTCGCCCGCAAGGCCGCGGTGCGAAAGCTCGTCGGTAAAGGCCTCGGCGCGCTCGCGACGGACGGGGCTGTCGTCGCTTGCCTCGGTGAGCAGGCACAGACGCTCGCTGCCAGCGGCGGTCAAGGCGTCTACCAAGCCGGCGACCAGCTCACGGTTGTTAGATGTCACCAGATCGACGCCGCCGTCGGCAGCATCGCGGTCGAGCAGCACAACGGGCAGGCGCCCCGCTGCCGCGGCGATTGCCTCGTCGTTGCCTCCACAGGTGTTGACGACCAGGCCGTCCGCGCCGGCATCGATAAGTCTGGTGAGCGACTCTGCTTCCTTAGCGGGATCGTTGCCGCTAATGGCCGTCATAAGCGAGCAGCCGCGCGCGGCGGCACTGGCGGAAAGTCCTTCGAGCATGGCGCTCGAGAATGGGTTGGCGATGTCGGCCAAGATCGCGCCGATGAGATTGGTGCGCGAGGAGCGCAGATTGCGTGCGGCGGCACGCGGGCGATAGCCGGTGCGCTCGATGACCTCGGCAATGCGGGCACGGGTCTCCTCGGTCATTTGCCCGGGACGGTTGTTGAGATAGCGCGAGACCGTGGCCGGACTCACGCCCGCCTCGACGGCAATGTCCTTGATTCTCATCTGCGCCATAGCGCACCCCGTTTCCCCATTGTCGGCAGCCTGAGCCATTTTAGGCATTTTTTAAAAATCTCAGTTGCAAAACGCTGTAGGTGAGCAGCATCGTTTTTGCGTCTCGAGCAGATGCGATAATGGGCTAGATAGCCGAGTCTTTAGACAGCTCAAAATAGTCAGGATGCAAGGCGATAACCGGGCCCTGCTCCTCGGGCATCAGGTGCAAGTGCGTCTCTGCCAGATAGCTCGCCGCATCGGTATCGCCCCTCTTAATGGCCTCGAGAATCCGGCGATGCTGCCGACGAATCGGCTCCCAATCCAGGTCCTGCGACACCATACGCAACCAGTTGTATCGCTCAAAATGTGTGTTGACGCTCTTCATCCAATCCCACAACATGTGACGGCCGGCAATCTCAAAACACGTCTCATGGAACAGGTTGTCCAGATCGAAAAAGCGACGCGTTTCGCTATGGTCGAGCGACTCGGACTCGGCAAGAATCTGCTCGAGCCGCTGTTTTTGCTCGGGCGAGGCGGCCGAACAGCATTTAATAAGCACGCTTCGCTCGAGTTTCTCGCGCAAGAAGCAGGCGTTCTCGGCGCGCTCCATGCTGATTTTTGAGACATAGGTGCCGCTTTTGGGACGCGTTTCCACCAGCTCCTGCTCACGCAGGCGCACAAAGGACTCGCGAATGGGCGTGCGCCCGATTCCCGTCTCCTTTTCCAGACCAATCGCCGAAAGACGCGTGCCGGGTTTGAGCTCGGCATAGATAATCTTGGAGCGCAATGCGTTGTATGCCTGGTCTTGCAGGCTCTGATTATGCTGGCGTTGTTCCATAAAGCCCTCGGATAAACCCTCGGTTAGTCGAATACCACCATGCAATACTATCGCATCGACACGCCCCAGCTCCCAATCAGTCTTTTTGGGACGGGGCTCTTTTAGCTACCCTGGCCCGCAGATCGGCCCCCTTGCCACAAAAGTGGCCCATCTACTACGTTAACACGGATAGCCTCGGCCATACCGAAAACCGTGAAAACAAAACCGCAGGTAGACAGCTTGTCGATTTTCGAAAAAGCCGACTATGGTTGACCCCTGCGGCTTAAACGTAGTAGATAGGCCCTTTTCGTGGCGCAGCACTACTGCACCCCAAATTGGCACCCCGAGCCCTCGTGAGTTGCCAACAAGCTGTTCGCCCAGCGCTTTATCCGCGCAGCATTTGGAAAATAGCATCACCGCAAAACCCGCGAGTAGCACTTACTTTGCTATATCTCACTATACTTTGCTATATCTTGCTATACTTTGCTATATCTTGCTATATCTTGCTATATCTTGCTATATCTTGAGCAAAGGTGGCTCACATGCAGACAAACCCTTTTAAGCCCACAGCAGGTAAAACACCCCCCACGATTATCGGCCGCGAAGATGTACTTGAAGAATTCAATGAAGGCCTCATCAACGGGCCTGGTGCCCCGGGGCGCCTAATGCGCATAGCCGGCGTCCGTGGAACGGGCAAGACGGTCCTCCTTGACGAGTGCTCACGTTTGGCGCAAAGCCGTGGCTGGACGGTCATAAAAGAGGTCGCAACCGAGGGACTTTGCCCGCGCATTCTCGAACAGCTGCAGCCCAAATTCCAGGTCAAACACGCCAGATTTGAGCCCACCGTAGCTGGCATATCCATCGGCAGCATAGACATTGAGCGAATCGGTCCATCGCTACGCGACGCCATGAGACAGACAATATCCAAGAATGAAAATGGCCTGCTCATCACTCTCGACGAGGTTCAAGACGCAGAGCTCGATGAGGTCCGAACGCTCTCCATTGCGATTCAGCAGGTTATCGGCGAAGACCTTGATATCGCCTTTGTTTTTGCGGGGCTGCCTTCGATGATTGAAAGCATCATCAACGGAAAGACACTTACGTTTTTGCGCCGTGCCCTCCCCTTTGACCTGAAGGCTGTGGCAGTAACCGAAGTGTCGTACTCCCTCGAGGAAACCATTGAAGCGTCTGGCATGGAGTTGCAGCCAGGTATTGCCGGCCAACTTGCCGAGGCAACGCAAGGTTATCCTTTCATGATCCAACTCGTTGGATACTACGCATGGCAGTTGGCAAAACGCGCACATACACCGATTATTGGAGAAGAAGAAGCCGAGCGCGGCATTGCAACGGCACGCGAACGCTTCTGCGCCATGGTGATTGAGCCCGCGCTGCAGCGCATTCCGCCCACGTGCATCGCTTATCTGCTGAGCATGGCGTCTTTGGGGCAGACGAGCTCGACCAGCATGGTTGCCGATACCCTAAACAAAACGCCTCAACAGGTGAGCTCCGTCCGCAGCCGCCTGTTAAGAGAATCGATTATCGAGGCTCCTTCGTACGGCAAGGTCTCATTTGCCATCCCCTACATGCGCGACTACCTCTACGAACACAAAGCCGAACTGGAAGCTGAACTGTAGAAACAACAACTGCCCTGCAAGACGAAAACCGTTTTCGTACGGATTTAAAGCAGACGTAAACGGTTTTCGTCTGTTTTACGTTCGGAAATAAGACGCAAATTGCACTTTCGTATGGTTTTACGCCAAACGCAACACGCTTTCGTCCGGCCATGCGTCCCCAATCCAGACGAAAAAGGCCCCGAGCTCGTGTGAGCTCGGGGCTCTTTGTGCCGCACATCTATGAGAGGGAATCGATGCGCATGGGCGCTACTCCATGTAGCCACCCTGAATGGCGGAAACTGCATGCTCGGTAAAGAACTTGAGCGTGCCGGAGGTATAGCGATTAGCCTTGGGCTTCCAAGCGGCTCGGCGCTCGGCCAGGACGGCGTCGACCTCGGCCGGCTCCATCTCCTTGCCGGCGATGCCCACGATAGACAGCGAGCGCTCGGGGATGTTGATCTGGATAAGGTCGCCCTCCTCGATCAGGGCAATCGGGCCGCCCACGGCAGCCTCGGGCGAAACGTGACCGATAGCCGGGCCCTTGGAGGCGCCGGAGAAACGGCCGTCAGTGATCAGGGCAATGCTCGCGCCCAGCTCGGGGTCGCTGGCGATAGCCTCGGTGGTGTAGAACATCTCGGGCATGCCGGAGCCCTTGGGGCCCTCATAGCGAATGATGACGGCGTCGCCGGGCTTGACCTCGTGCGCCAGGACGGCGTGGATAGCGTCCTCCTCGCAATCGAACGGACGTGCCTTAAGCGTGGCCTGGAACATCTCGCGCGGAACAACCGTGTGCTTGACGACGGCGCCCTCGGGGGCAAGATTGCCGTGGAGGATGGCGATGGAGCCATCGGTGCCGAAAGCCTGGTCAAACGGGCGAATGATGTCCTCGCGCTTGAGGTTCCACTTCTCCAAGTAGCGGCCGCACTTCTCGTAGTAGCCGTTGTTCTTAAGGTCCTCGAGGTTTTCGCCGAGGGTCTTGCCGGTGACGGTCATGACATCGAGGTGAAGCATCGACTTGATCTCCTCCATGATGCGCGGCACGCCACCCGCATAGTAGAAGAACTGCGCCGGCCACTCGCCTGCGGGACGGACGTTGAGCAGGTAGTGGGCGCCACGGTGCAGGCGATCGAAGTCGTCGGCGGACATCTCGATGCCAAACTCGCGGGCGATCGCGGGGATGTGCAGCAGCGAGTTGGTGGAACCGGAGATGGCGCCGTGGACCATGATGAGGTTCTCGAAGGATTCCTTGGTCACGATGTCGCGCGGACACAGGTTGTGCTCGGAGAGCCACACGGACTGACGGCCGGCCGCGCGCGCAAACTCACGCAGGTCGGAGCTGGTGGCGGGCAGCAGGGCCGTGCCAGGGAGCATAAGGCCCAGGGCCTCGGCGGTAACCTGCATGGTCGACGCGGTGCCCATAAACGAGCAGGCGCCGCAGCTGGGGCATGCGTTGTGCTTGGCAAACTCAAGTTCCTCGCGGGAGATCTCGCCGCGCTCGTAGCGGGCAGAAATCGCGCCGAGCTGCTCCAGGGTCAACAGATCGGGGCCGGCATCCATGACGCCGCCGGTAACGACGATGGAGGGGATGTTGATGCGGCCCATGGCCATGAGGTTCGCAGGCAGGCCCTTATCGCAGCTGGCGACAAAGACGCCGGCGTCGAACGGGGTGGCCTTGGCATGAATCTCGATCATGTTGGCGATCATGTCGCGGCTGGGCAGCGAGTAGTTAATGCCGTCGTGGCCCTGGGCCTCGCCGTCGCAGATATCGGTGCAGAAGTAACGGGCACCGTGACCGCCAGCCTCGTCAACGCCGGCACGGACCTCCTCGACCAGATCAAACAGGCCGGCAGAACCCGGGTGCGAGTCGCCAAACGTCGACTCGATAATGACCTGCGGCTTGTCCAGATCTTCGATGGACCAGCCAGAGCCCAGACGCAGCGGGTCCATCTCGGGGCTGATGGTGCGAAACTTGCCGGAACGCGGCTGCAGCTTGGCAACCAAGTCGGCTGCCTCCTGCTGAATCTGTGCCTTGGTCTTCTCGTCCATAATGCTCTCCTCTTTTGGTTTGAACGGTTGTACCAATCGTTGGTTAATGAATCAGGTGAAATGGGTACCGAGCGATGCACTCGGCGGAAGATGCTTAGCTACGCGAACTAGGCGAAGAACGAAATCACCAGGGCGCAGGCAAGACCCGAAAGGCCGATGAGCGTCTCCATAACGGTCCAGGACTTGAGGGTTGTCTTCTCGTCAATCTCCAGGAACGAGGAGCACATCCAAAAACCGGCATCGTTGACGTGCGAGAGGGCCGTGGCACCGCCGCAGATGGCACGCATGGCGGCCGAGCACGCAACCAACGACCAGGTCGTCTGTATCAAAGAGCTCTGCGACGAATCCGAGCGCCTGGCCGAGGCCGGTGAGGATTACTCCGCCGCCGACACCGCGTTCCACAATGCCATTGCCGAGAGCTCCGGAAACCTCGTCGTTCCCCGCCTGATGGGCGTGTTCAAGGCATCCGTCCCCCTCTTTATCGACGTGACCGGCAAAAAGCTCGTCGAGGAAACTATCCGCACGCACCGCGATGTGGCCGACGCCATCGCCTCACGCAATCCCACCGCCGCGCACGACGCGATGTATCTGCACCTGGTGTATAACCGCAACATGATTGTGGAAGGCACACAGACAAAAGGCATTTAAGGCTCGACAATGATCTTTCTTTGATAAAACGCGAGCGGCGGCCGCCCCAAAACGGGACGGCCGCCGTGTTTTGCTATCGACTGGTGCAATGGGGTCAGGTTTACATGCATCAGCTTAGTGCAAAGTAACCTGGCCCCCATGGACCAAGGGGTTGACTAGAGCTCGCAGGCGATCTTGTAGCCGTCACCGATGGCGTCGCGAATGTTGCCGCACTTGTTGGCGTCACCCAACACGTGGGTGGCAACACCGGCAGCGGCAAGGTCGTCGGCCAACTTGGTATTGGGACGATAGCCCATGGCAAGCACCAGCGTATCGGCACCGGTGATGGTGTGGACCTCGCCGTCCTTCTCGTAGCTGATAGTGTCCTCGGTAATCTCGGTCACCCTGGCCTCGGTCAGCACGTGGACGCCCTTGGAGAGCATGCGCGTGATGAGCACCGCGCGACCGGCACCGCCCTCGTTGGCGGCGAGCGTCTTGGTCATCTCGATGACGGTGACATCGCGGTTGGCCGGCGACAGGTCGTTGACCAACGGGGCCAGGTAGTCGGCCGTCTCGCAACCGACGGTGCCTCCGCCCACGATGACGATCTTCTTGCCCGGGAAAGCTTTGCCACCCAGCAGGTCGTCAGCCGTCATAACCTGCTTAAAGCCCTGCATGAAGGCCGGGGCGATGGGCTCGGCGCCATAAGCCAGGACGACCTCGTAGCCCGCGTAGTCACGCTGAATGTCCTCGGCAGTAAGCTCGGTGCCAAATATGCACTTCACGCCCGCCTCGGCCAGGCGACGATACTGATACTTGATCACGCGGGTGAGCTCCTGCTTTGCCGGCGGAACGGCTGCGATACGCATCTCGCCGCCCGGTTCGTCCTGCTTGTCCACGAGCACCACGTTGTGGCCGCGCTTGGCGGCAATGAACGCCGCCTCCATGCCCGCAGGACCAGCGCCCACAACCAGTACGTTCTTGGCCTCGGCGGCAGGCTCGTAGCCAGCCTCGTCGCGCTCCACGTCCGGGTTAACGGTGCAGGAGATGCGCTTGCCGAACATAATGCCGTTCAGGCAGCGCAGGCAGCCAATGCAGGGACGGATCTCGTCGGCGTTGCCGGCAGCGGCTTTGTTGCAGAACTCGGCATCGCACAGATTGGCGCGGCCCATCATGCATATGTCGGCAGCGCCGTCCTCGATCAGCTCCTCGGCGATCCAGGCCTCGTTGATACGTCCGACGGTGGCGACGGGAATGTTGACGTGCTTCTTGATCTCGCGCGAGCAGGCGGCGTGCGAGGCCTGCTGCGTGCCGGCGGCGGGAATCGCGGAGCCGCGCTTGATGGTGGTGCCGCCCGACACATGAATCATGTCGACGCCGGCCTTCTCCAGGCGACGCGAGACGTAGATCATGTCGTTGAGGGTCAGACCGCCATCGGTGTACTCATCGCCCGAAATGCGGACGTCGATGATAAAGTCCTTGCCGCAGCGCTCACGAATCTCGGCGATGACCTCGAGCAAGAAGCGCATACGGGCGTCGAGCGAGCCGCCGTACTCGTCGGTACGCTTGTTGTAGAGCGGAGTCAAAAAGCCGCCGAGCATACCGTGGGCGTGCGCTGCGTGGACCTCAACGCCATCGACACCGGCCTTCTGCATACGCACGGCAGCGTCACCAAACTGGTGCGTAAGCTCGTGAATCTCGTCGACCGTGATGGGGCGCGGCGCCTCGCGGGCATAGGACGGGCCCACAAAGGACGGAGCGATCAGGCGCGGCGTGCCCGGAATGTTAAAGGCCATGTAGGCGGGGTGGAAGAGCTGCGGCATGATCTTGCAGCCATACTCGTGGACGGCCGCGGCGAGCTTTTCCCAGCCAGGGATAAACGTGTCGTCGTAGCAGCACATGTCACCCGGCAGATAGGTATAGGTAGGCTCGACCGTCACGACCTCGGTGATGATCAGGCCAACGCCGCCCTTGGCACGGGCACGGTAATGATCGACCAAGTCGTCGGTCACGTAGCCATGATCGGCCAGGTTGGTGGACACCGGCGGCATAAAGACGCGATTCTTGACCTCGGTCGTACCGACCTTGATTGGGCTAAAGAGCATCGGGTAGGCGGAGGACTCCATACAGGGTTCCTTTCGTTTGAGCCGCTCGGCGGCAGTTGCTAACGTACTTATCGTATCAGTATCCGCCGCATTCGCACTCGCTCGCACTCTCCACCTTCAATCCCGACCCTCACAAAAAAGTTGCGGTGGAATACGGAGTAGATAGGGCCTTTGACAGCCAAAACAGTCCGTATTCCACTGCAACTGATGGGCGGGGTGGAATTAAGGGCTCAGATAGTCAGTCATGCCCTCATCCGCCACTCCCTCACCTACAGCGCGCCGTCCAGCATAAGGTTCACCTTGAGCACGTTGACCGTGGGCTCGCCGAAGACGCCCAGGAATCGGCCCTTGGTGCACTGGGCGATGATCTCGCGAACCTCGCCTTCGCTCTTGCCCGTGGCCTTCGCCAGGCGCGGTACCTGGTACTCGGCGGCATCGGGAGAGATCTCGGGGTCGAGCCCTGAGCCAGAGCACGTCACCAGGTCGACGGGCACAGCGTCCATATCGGCATCGGGGTTGGCGGCGCGGATCTTCTTCACGCGCGCGTCCACAAGCTGCCGATACTCCTCACTCGCCGGGGACAGGTTGGACGGGGCACCATACGCCATGAGCTCGCCGTCTTCGCCTTCGACAATTGACACGTTCTGGATACGACCCCACATGTGGGCTTCGTCATCGAAGTTCTGGCCGATGAGCTCGGAACCCACAACCTTGTCGTCGACCATAATAAGCGATCCGTTCGCCTGGTACGGAAACGCAAGCTGCGCGACGCCGGTCACCACAAGCGTGTATCCCAGGCCGCAGACGATGGTAAACAGCGCGAACACGCCGAGTGCGCGCGATGCGATACCTTTGAACATACATACCTCCGTCTACATCATGCCAATGCCGAACAAGGCCAGCAGCATGTCGATAATCTTGATGAATACGAACGGCGCCACGATACCGCCCAGACCCCACACCAGCAGGTTGTGGGTCAGCAGCTGGCCGGACGAAAGCTCGCGGTACTTCACGCCTTTCAGGGCGGCAGGAATCAGCGCGACGATGACCAGCGCGTTGTAGATAATGGCGGACAGCACGGCAGTCAACGGGCTGGTGAGCCCCAGGATGTTGAGGGCGTCCAACCCGGGGTAGATCGGCGAGAATAGCGCCGGGATGATGGCGAAATACTTGGCGACGTCGTTGGCGACCGAGAAGGTCGTGAGCGAGCCGCGGGTCATGAGCAGTTGCTTGCCGATACGCACGATATCGATGAGCTTGGTGGGGCTGGAGTCGAGGTCGACCATGTTGCCGGCCTCCTTGGCAGCCTGGGTTCCCGTGTTCATGGCCACGGCGACATCTGCCTGCGCCAGTGCCGGCGCGTCGTTGGTGCCGTCGCCGGTCATCGCGACCAGATGGCCCTCATGCTGGAACGCGCGGATCTTATCGAGCTTGCCCTCGGGCGTCGCTTCGGCCAGGAAGTCATCCACACCGGCCTCGGCGGCGATGGCGGCGGCCGTCAGCGGATTATCGCCCGTCACCATTATGGTCTTGATACCCATGCGGCGCAGATCGGCGAACTTTTCCTTCACGCCGGACTTGATGATGTCCTTAAGGTAGACGACACCCAGCACACGTCGGTCCTTTGCCACGACCAACGGGGTGCCGCCCACCTTCGCAATGCGTTCGACGGCCTCGTCGCACTCCTTCGAGAACACTCCTCCGGCAGCCTCCACATAAGCGCGAACGGAATCGGCCGCACCCTTGCGAATCTCGCTGTCGGCGTAGTTCACACCGGACATGCGGGTCGCCGCGGTGAAGGGGATGAACTCCATGCCCTTATCCTCGAGTGTGCGGCCGCGCAGCCCAAACTGCTCCTTGGCGAGCACGACGATGGAGCGGCCCTCAGGGGTCTCATCCGCCAGAGAGGACAGCTGCGCGGCATCGGCCAGCTCCGCGGGATCGACGCCGTCGACCGGAATGAACTCAGCGGCCTGGCGGTTGCCCAAGGTGATGGTACCGGTCTTATCGAGCATGAGGATGTCGACGTCGCCGGCGGCCTCGATGGCGCGGCCGGACATGGCCAGTACGTTGGCCTCGTTCAGTCGGCTCATGCCGGCGATGCCAATGGCGGACAGCAGCGCACCAATGGTGGTGGGCGCCAGACAGACGAGCAAGGCAACGAGCGTGGTCACAGCGGTGGGGTTCGCCATACCGTTGAGCCCTGCAGAGAAACTCGAGTAGCAGTACAGTGCGAGCGTCACGAGGATGAAGATGACGGACAGAGCAACCAGAAAGATCTCGAGCGCGACCTCGTTGGGGGTCTTCTTGCGGGCGGCGCCCTCGACCATGGCGATCATCTTATCCAGGAAGCTCTGGCCAGGCTCGCTGGTGATTTTCACCACAATCCAATCGGAAAGCACGGTGGTGCCGCCAGTGACGGCAGAACGGTCGCCGCCAGCCTCGCGAACCACGGGTGCAGACTCGCCGGTGATGGCCGACTCATCAACCGAGGCGGCACCCTCGATGACATCGCCGTCTCCCGGAATCTGCTCGCCGGCGCGCACGACCACCAGATCCCCGCGCGAGAGCTCGGTACCGGGAACGACCGCGAAGCGGTCCTTATCCTCGACGGACTCGATGCGATGGGCCTCGACGTCCTTTTTCGCCGCGCGCAGGGAGTCTGCCTGCGCCTTACCGCGGCCCTCGGCAAGTGCCTCGGCAAAATTTGAAAAGAGGTCGGTCAGCCAGAGAATGACGGCAATGGCGATCACATAGTACGTGGGGACGTCGGCGTCCTGTACCCCAAAAATAGAGGCGATGGCCAGAATGGAGGTCATGGCGGCCGACAGCCACACCAGGAACATGACCGGGTTTTGGACCTGGACACGGGGGTCAAGCTTGGCAAATGAATCGCGCACCGCGCGGCTCATCATGTCTTTTTGCATAGCCATAAATCTGCGACTCCTTTACGCAACCATCTGGAAGAATTCGGCAACGGGACCAAGCGCCAACGCCGGGAAGAAACTCAGGGCGCCAATCAGCAGAACGACGAATACCAGCAGGAACACGAACATGGCATTGGTGGTGGAAAGCGTGCCGGCGCTCTCGGCGACCTTGCCCTTCCCGGCCAGCGAGCCCGCGATGGCGAGCGTGCCCACAATCGGCAGGAACCGCGCGAACAGCATCTCGATACCCAGCAGCACGTTGATCCACGGGATGTTGCAGTTCATGCCGGCGAATGAGGAGCCGTTGTTGCCGCCAGCCGAAGTAAGGGTGTACAGGACCTCGGAGAAGCCATGCGCCCCGCCGTTGTTGAGTTGGTCGACAAGACCGGGCACCATGCAGGCGATAGCGGAGCTCACCAGAATGGCGAACGGGGTGGCGAGACACAGAACCACCGCCCAGCGCATCTCGGTCGGCTCGATCTTCTTGCCCAGGAACTCGGGCGTGCGGCCGACCATAAGGCCGGCAATAAACACCGTGAGGATGGCGAAGCCGATCATGCCGTACAGGCCGCAGCCAACGCCGCCGAACACCACCTCGCCCAGCGCTATCTGGAGCATCTGGACAAACCCGCCGAGCGGGGTGTAGGAGTCGTGCATGGAGTTGACCGAGCCGTTGGAAGCAGCCGTCGTGAAAGCGGACCAGGTGGAAGAGGAGGCGATGCCAAAGCGGCTCTCCTTGCCCTCCATGTTGCCGCCCGCCTGGCCATCGGTCATCTCGATGTTGACCGCGCCGCCATCTGCCAGCTGCGGCGTACCCATATGCTCGTTAACGGCGATGATGCCGGTAAAGACCACGAGCAGGATAAGCATCGCCGCGAAGATGGCCTTGCCCTGCCTGGCATTCTTGACACCGATGCCGAAGGTGAAGCAGCAGGCGACCGGAATCAGCAGCAAGCTGGTCATCTCGATGATGTTGGTGAAGGCATTGGGGTTCTCATACGGATGCGCAGAGTTCGCGCCGAAGAAGCCGCCGCCGTTGGTGCCGGACTGTTTGATGGCAACCTGGCTGGCCGCAGGACCCTGGGGCAAAAACTGCTCGGTGACCACGCGCGCGCCCTCGACAACCTTGCCGTCGAGCTTGACCGTGTCGCCCTCGATCTGGGCGCTATCGATGACGCTCCAGCCGCCGTCTGCATTAGGCTGGACAGCGACGGGCTCTACGAGCTCAGCCTTCTGAGCCGGCTGGAAGTTGGAGATGACGCCACCGGCAGCCAGGCAGATGCCGAACACGAGGTTCAGCGGGATGAGCACGTACAGGACGGTGCGGGTGAGGTCGACCCAAAACGAGCCGAGTCCCTGCTGCTTGACCTGACGGAAACCGCGGATGAGCGCGAACATGACCGCAATACCGGTGCCGGCGGACAAGAAGTTTTGCACGGTGAGACCCATGAACTGCACAAAGTAGGACAGGGTGGTCTCACCGGAATAGGATTGCCAGTTGGTGTTGGTTATGAAGGAAGCAGCCGTATTAAACGACAGGTCCCATGACACACCCGGCAGGTGCTGGGGATTGCCTGGCAAGAAAGACTGAAGTGCCTGGAGTGCCACAAGAGCCACGAGGCCGATCCCCGAAAAGACCAGCACGCTTGCCAGATAGCGCCTACACCCCATCTGCTCTGCCGCGTCGATGCGAAGCAGACGATAGACGCCACGCTCCACAGGAGCAATCACAGGCGACAGGAACGTATGCTCACCATCCATGATATGGGCCATGAACCGACCGAGCGGAACGGCCAGGACGACGAGCACGGCAAAGTACAAGATGTACTGAATCGCAGCGTCCATAGTTTACGAATCACTCCTCATCAGAATGTAGATGTAATAGATAAAGAGTCCAATGCAGACGACTCCGATGATGGGAATGAGGATGTCCATTTACCGCCCCTTTCACGCGCGGTCCGATGTCTCGGACGCCTGCTCTCGCAAGCGCCTGGGGACAGTAAACGCTTCTAGGGATTAAAGAGGCGTGAGGGCCGGGGCTCACGTCCTTAAGATGCCGTAAAGATGCAGGTAGAAAGCACTATTGCGGCTGCAGTGCGCCTATACTCGACCTCGCGAGCATACAGTGGCGTCCTCACCGCGTATGCACGCATGGACAACGCTTCAGAAAGGCTACGCTATGCAGCGCGACGCATCGGACACTCGCGTCAATCCAGACCTCATCCTCAAGGCAATTGAGAAAGACGAGGTCGCCGATGACGCTCGAACCAGCCGGGGACACCTCAAGATTTTCTTTGGCTACGCTGCTGGCACAGGCAAAACCTATGCGATGCTTCAAGCCGCCCACGCCGCCAAGCGGCGAGGTGTCGACGTCGTCGCGGGATACATCGAGCCGCACGAACGTCCGGCAACTGCCCATCTTGCACAAGGGCTTGAGAACGTGCCCTGTAAACTCATCGAGCACAACGGCATTGCGCTCAGCGAGTTCGATCTAGATGCGGCTATCGAACGCGCCCCTCAGCTCATCCTTGTCGACGAGCTCGCCCATACGAATGCGCCGGGGTCTCGCCACGACAAACGCTATCGAGACGTCGAGGAACTTCTACATGCGGGCATCGACGTCTATACGACCGTGAACGTTCAGCATATCGAGAGCCTAAACGACATGGTTGCATCCATCACCGGCATTGTCGTGAGCGAACGAATCCCCGACCGTATCTTCGATGATGCCGACCAGGTCGAGCTCGTCGACATAGAGCCCGAAGACCTACTTGAGCGCCTTCGCGCCGGCCTCGTCTACCGTCCCGCACAAGCCGACCGAGCGCAACAGCATTTTTTTACCGTCGAGAACCTCACCGCACTCCGAGAAATCGCGCTGCGCCGCTGCGCCGATCGCACCGGCCACCTCACAGACGCCGCACGCGTGCTGGGAAACCGTGACTACTACACCAGGGAGCGTATCTTAGTCTGTGTCTCCCCGGCGCCGACCAATCCCCGCATCGTCCGTGCCGCCGCGCGCATGGCGAAAGCGTTTCGCAGCGAGCTCGTCGCCCTGTTCGTAGAGAGCCCGCACACGCAAGCCATGAGCGATAATGAGCGCACCAAGCTTGCAGCCAATATCGCCCTAGCCGAGCAGCTCGGAGCACATATGGAAACCGTCTATGGCGACGACATCGCGTTTCAGATCTCCGAGTTCGCGCGCCTGTCGGGTATTTCGAAGATCGTCATGGGGCGCACGGGCGAGCGCAGCAGCGTCCGTCAGGCCCTCTTTGGCCGCAAATCTCTTGTAGAACAGCTCATAACATTCGCCCCGAACCTCGACATTTACATCATTCCAGACCAGTCGACTCCGCCCTCCCGGCCCAAAGGACGCCGCCGTGCACTCGCCCTGCAGCCGCCCAGCAGCCGAAACGTGCTTCGCACGCTGGCCCTCTCTCTTGTCGCCACGGCGATCGGCACGGCTTTCCGCCATCTGGGATTTGCCGATTCCAGCATCATATCCCTCTATATCCTCACGGCCCTGCTGACCGCCGTCACCACGACGGGGCGTATCTGCACGATTGTATCGAGCGTGCTCTCTGTAGTGCTTTACAACTTCTGCTTCGTCACGCCTCTGTTTTCGCTCGCCAGCTACGACCGAAGCTATCTGGTCACGTTCGGCATCATGTTCGCTACCGCTATGGTCGCCGGCGAGTTAACTGCGCGCATCGCCGACAACGCCCGTACCTCCGCCGAGAACGCATTCAAAACGCGCGTACTCCTCGAAACGAACCAGTTCTTGCAGCAAGCCCATAGCGCGGAGGAGTGCGCCCGCGTCGCCATGAACCAACTCATCAAACTGCTAAAACTCGACGTGGTCTTCTACCCCGCCGAACACGGCACGCTCGGCAAGGCGCTCTATGAGTCCGCTGGCACCGAAAACCGATCCGCGTCGCTGCTCACCGACTACGAGCGCGCCGTTGCAACCTGGACCTACACCAACAACAAGCGCGCGGGCGCAAGCACGCGGACCCTGCCTGAGGCGCGCTGTCTCTACCTCGCGGTTCGCACCGGCGACAAGGTATTCGGTGTCATCGGCATCGCCCTGGAGGGACGCGAGATCGAAGCCTTCGAGCATTCGATCGTCCTATCTATCGTAGGTGAATGCGCCTTGGCGCTCGAAAGTGACCGGGCGGCGCAAGAGCGCGAAGAGGCTGCGGTTTTGGCGAAAAACGAGCAGCTGCGCGCCAACCTTTTGCGCTCCATCGGCCACGATTTGAGGACACCCCTCACGGCTATATCCGGATCTGCGGCAATCCTTCGGAAGAGCGACGAGAAGCTCAGCCTCGAACAACGCTGCGATCTTGCCGATGCCATCTACGACGACTCCCTCTGGCTTATCGATACCGTGGAAAACCTCCTCGCCATCACACGCGTCGAGGACGGCACCATTCGCCTCAACTTAACATCCGAGCTCATCGACGAGGTCATCGAGGCCGCCCTCAGCCATGTCGCCCAAGCATCGCATGGACGTGCCGTCACCATCGAGCACACTGACGACATCCTGCTGGTACGCATCGACGTCCATCTCATCATGCAGGTGCTTACGAATCTCATCATGAACGCCTTCAAATACACGCCCGAGGACTCGACTGTCACCATTAGCGCACGTCGCGAGGGTGAGTTCATCGTGGTGGACGTCGCAGACGATGGGCCGGGTGTAGCAGACTGCGACAAGCCTCATATCTTTGAGCGTTTCTTCACCTCAAGCAATACGCGGCCCGTGGATTCGCGTCGAAGCATCGGCCTTGGGCTGTCGCTCTGCCGCTCCATCGTGGAGGCGCATGGCGGCGTCATCGAAGTTCGCGACAACCACCCCCATGGGGCCGTCTTCCGTTTTACCCTGCCCGCCGAGGAGATCGAGATTCATGAATAATACCGCTAAGCCACGTATCCTCCTGGTCGAAGATGACCTGACCGTTCAAAACCTCGTTTCGACCGCGCTTGACCTCCACGGCTACGTCGTGAGCAAGGTATGCAACGGCCAGGCCGCCATCATGGATGCGGTGTCGCACGGCCCCAGCCTCATCATGCTCGACCTCGGCCTTCCCGACATTGACGGTATCGAGGTCATCACGAAGATCCGAAGCTGGTCGGCAGTCCCCATTATCGTCATTTCGGCGCGCACCGAAGATTCCGACAAGATTGCAGCACTTGACGCAGGGGCAGACGATTACCTCACCAAGCCTTTTTCTGTGGATGAGTTGCTCGCGCGCGTCCGTGCGAATTTGAGGCGCTCCTCGATGGCGTCGAGCGAGTCGACAGAAGCGAGCACGTTCGACAACGGTCCGCTGCATATCGACTACGCCGCGGGATACGCGACGAAAGACGGACGCGAGCTCTCGCTCACCCCAACCGAGTACAAATTGCTCGTCCTTCTGGCGAAAAACGTCGACAAGGTCCTCACCCACACTTTCATCACCCGCGAGATATGGGGCACGAGCTGGGACAGCGATCTGGCGAGTCTGCGCGTGTTCATGCGCACCCTGCGCAAGAAGATCGAAGCAGACCCCTCTCACCCCAAGATGATTCAGACGCACATGGGTGTCGGGTACCGCATGCAGCGTCTCTAGCCCACCCCACAAAAAATTGCGGTGGAATACGGAGTAGATGAGGCTTTTGACAGCCAAAACAGTCCGTATTTCACCGCAACTGATGGGTGGGATGGAGTTAGAGACCCAGGTAGGTGGTCATGCCTTCGACGCGAGTTTGGCACCGGCCGCGGCATGGACGACCGTGAGCAGGCCGTTGACCACATAGTTAACGATACCCCAAAAATACTCTTCAACTCACCGCGCTCGCGCCCAAATGCGCAAAGCGCCCCGCGAACGGATGCTCGCGAGGCGCTTGGATGTCTGGACCTTATTTGATACCGCGGCCCAAGTCTTCGGCGATTTTGTCTACGCCTTTAAGCGCGGCGCACGTCTTTTTGTTGGAGCAATGCCCCGTGCAAACGCCACCCTGGGCGCAGTCGGCGCAAGTGCCCTTGCGGTAGATGCGCACGCATACCGCGACAAACGCAATACCGATAACAGCCAGTACAACAATATCGATAGGTGCCATAGCAAGCCTCCTCTAGTTAACCACCACTTACTTTACCCCATTCTCCACCTACCAAAAAGGGACAGGTTTATTTTGGTCGGTTTTATCTGCGGAAACATCACATCTCCCCCACCAAAAAGCCCGAGTGTCGCTGGGACACCCGGGCTCGTGGAAAGGGGTTAATCCTTATTCGGACTTAAGCGGAAACTGCAGCGGAAGCAGTGTTGGTCTCGTCCTCGTCGGTCCATGCATGTTTGGGCATGGGGCGGAAAATCTGGAAGAGCATCGCAACCAGCAGCACAATGGCCACAACCGTCCAGATACCAAACTGCCCCAGAACAAGCAGGTTGTAGAACTGGTTGATGAACAGGCCGATGACCCAAGCGAAGGCGCACTCGTAGCCGATGGCAATCGCGGTCCACTTGCCAGAGTCCATCTGGTTGCGGATGGTGCCAATGGCGGCAAAGCACGGAGCGCACAGCAGGTTGAACGCGCCGAAGGCAACGCAAGCGCCCATGGTGGGGAACATGCCGGCAAACGCGGTCCACAGGCTCGGGTCGGTCTCGCCCGCGTCGGCGACGGACAGCAGCGATCCGGCGGTGGCGACGACGTTCTCCTTAGCGACAAGGCCAGAGACAGTCAGCGCGGTTGCCTGCCAGGTGCTAAAGCCGAGCGGGGCGAAGATCCAAGCGACCAGGTTGCCCAGCATGGCGAGCACGGAGTAGTCCATGAACTCCTCGGGGATGCCCTCCATGGCAGGCAGGAAGCCAAAGGCGCCGTTGTAGCTACCAAAGTTGGAGAGGAACCACACCACGACGGTGGACGCGAAGATGACCGTACCGGCCTTTTTGATAAAGGCCCAGCAGCGCTCCCACACATGCAGCGCCCAAGAGCGGATCGCCGGGAAGTGGTAGGCAGGAAGCTCCATAACGAACGGCGTCGGGCGACCGGCGAAGAGCTTGGTCTTCTTGAGCATGAGGCCCGAGGCGATGACGGCAAAGACGCCCAGGAAGTAGAAGAGCGGGCTGATCCACGCGGCGGTGGTGGAAGAATCGCCGATGATGGAACCCATGAGCAGGGCGATAATCGGCAGCTTGGCGCCGCAGGGGATGAACGTGGTGGTCATGACCGTCATGCGGCGGTCCTTCTCGTTCTCGATGGTCTTGGTGGCCATGACGCCGGGGACGCCGCAGCCCGAGGACACGAGCATGGGGATGAAGGACTTACCGGACAGGCCGAAGCGGCGGAACACGCGGTCCATGATGAAGGCGACGCGGGCCATGTAGCCGCAGTCCTCCAGGAAGGACAGCATGACGAACAGCAGGAACATCTGCGGCACAAAGCCGAAGATGGCGCCCAGGCCGCCGACGATGCCGTCGCAGACCAGCGAATCGACCAGACCGCCGTCCTCAGTGCCGCCCGCCACAAGTGCGTCGTGGACCATGGTGGTAATACCCGGAACATACGGGCCATACTGCGCCGGGTCGACCGAGTCGGCGTCGTCACCCGCGGCCTCGACAGCCTCATCGTAGGCGTCGCGGCCCTGACCGAGCACATACCAGCCGTCGGTACCGAAGAGCTGGTCGTTGGTGAAGTCGGTCACCGTGCCGCCCAGGGTGGAAACGGCGATGTAGTACACGCAGAACATGATGACCACAAAGATCGGCAGGCCCAGGATACGGTTGGTAACCACGCGGTCGATCTTCTCGGAGGTGCTCATCTTTGCCGGAGCCTTGGTGAGACACTCGTCAATGATGTGCGCGATGACGCCATAGCGCTCACCGGTGATGATGGACTCGGCGTCGTCATCGCAATCCTGCTCGCACTGAGCGACCAGCTCTTCGACGCGAGCGGCCTTCTCCTTGGTGAGGTTGATGAGCTTGCAGGCATCCGCATCACGCTCGAACAGCTTGACGGCATAGTAGCGGCGCTTGTTGGCGGGAACGCTTGCCGGCAGGTTGTTCTCGATGTGGTCCAGAACGTCCTCGATGGAGGAATCGAACTTGTGCTCCGGCACCTGGCCCTTGGAAGCAGCGGACTTCTTGACCTGCTCGAACAGCTCCTTGATGCCCTTGTTCTTAAGAGCGGAGATCATCATGACCGGGCAGCCGAGCTTCTTGGACAGCTTGTCCGTGTCGATCTTGTCGCCGTTCTTCTCGACCAAGTCGGCCATGTTGAGGGCAACGACCACGGGCAGGCCGGTCTCGATAACCTGAAGCGCCAGGTACAGGTTGCGCTCGAGGTTGGTGGCGTCGACCACCTGGACGACCACATCGGGCTCGCCGCTCATGAGGTAATCGCGCGAGCACTGCTCCTCGGGGCTATAGGGGGAAAGCGAGTAGATGCCAGGGAGGTCCGTGATGGTAACGTTCTTGTCGCTTAGGAGCTTGGCCTCCTTTTTCTCAACCGTGACGCCGGGCCAGTTGCCAACGTAGCCGTTGGCGCCGGTGATCAGGTTGAAAAGCGTGGTCTTGCCGCAGTTGGGGTTACCCGCCAGCGCGACATGGATCTGAGAATCCGCCATTCAATCCTTCTTCCTTGTGTGCCTGCGCTGCTTTCTCCGCGCAGGCTGGATAATGTGCTTCAAAGTTGCTGCATTAAGTTAGAAAAACCTAACTTTATCTGCAGAAATATGCGCCGCAAGCCCTTACTGGACCTCGACGACGGCCGCCTCCTCCTTGCGGATGGAAAGCTCGTAGCCGCGCACGTTGATCTCGACCGGATCACCGAGCGGTGCAACCTTCACGACCTTGAACGAAGTGCCCTTGATGAGCCCCAGGTCCATAAGGTGGCGGCGAAGCGCGCCCTCACCGTGAAGCTTGACGATGGTAGAGCTCTCGCCCACCTTAACGTCACCCAACGTCTTCATCCTCTTGTCCCCCTTTCGGTTTTTATGAAATGCTGCAGACTAACCGACGGTCATGATGTGCATGGCAACTTTGGAATCGATGCCAAAGCGTGCGCCCAGCACCGTGACGATGATATTGGCGCCACTCGAGCTCACCACGTGGATTTCGTTGCCCTCGACAAAGCCGAGGTCCTTGAGGTGGTGCTTCATGTCCTCATTGCCCTTTACACGAGACACGCGCACGGTTTCGCCCGCTTTTACCATCGAAAGCGGCATGGCCGGCATCTGCGGTCCGCAAGACATGAGTGGCTCCTAACGTCAGTTCGTCCTCAACATCGACGCGATAAAAGTTAACCACGTCTATGTTCGCTTTAGTAAACTAGCACGTGGTTAACTTTTTGGAAAGGGTCCCCATTCAGATTTCGAAAAAGTTTCCTATACGAAACAAAAGAGGCACCGCAAAGACCATCTCTTTGCGGTGCCTTGTCATACCAATTTATGCAACAAAGGGGACTGTCCCCTTTGTTGCATTGTTGAGATTAGAGCGAGAGGTTTCTGATCGACGTGACGCAGGAGGCCTCATCCACGCCCGAAACGCGGAACACGATGTCCTCGCCGCACTCGCCGTAGAGAGCCATGAGGCCCATAACGTCGCGACCGTCGGTATGGCGGTCGCTGATGCTGACCGACACGTCGCTACGATGCTTGGCAATGATGTCATAGAGCAACGCAACCGGGCGGGCATGCAGTCCCAACGGATCTTTAATCGTCTTTGTAAACTCGACCATGTCCCCTCCCACGACATCGCACATTCGGCCGGCAAACCCAGCCACGTGGTAGTTATTGTAGCGTTAGATGCTTGTCGAGGGCCCCTCCGGATACCCCGTGGTCAAAAAGTGGCAAATATGAGTACTGTCACCAATTTAGTAGCAGCAAAATCGAGAGCAAATTGCCTACTTTGAGCGATTCGAAGAGGTTGAAAGCCGTCAAACGCCCTTTAAGGGGGGGTTAGATAGATTGATTTTGAGCCCATTTTCGCTCAGAGCAGGCCGAAAAATATGACACCTCTTTTGCAACAGTACTCATATTTGGCATTTTTTGACCACAGGGTCCAAAACATGTCCCAAAATCAGAACCACCCTTAAAAAGGGTGGTTTGCTCTTAGGGTATAACCCACGG
>CATZLI010000003.1 GCA_958421275.1 uncultured Collinsella sp. | reverse complement strand
CGCATTCGGCGAGATGCGTTTGCGAAAGTGGTCAATTTTAGATTAGCGCTAACACCTGATGCCTTCGACCTCGGGGGAGGGGACCCATACGGGGGAGATGTCGTGGGCGAGTATCGCCTTGGCCATCCTGGCGGCGTCGTTCCTGTCGTTCTTGGAGGCCGAGTCGGCGGCCGACCTGGGGATCTTCGAGACCGCGGCGACGACGCACTCGACGCCGAGCCCGGCGAGCTCCCGCTGCGGGGCGAAGCCGAGGTAGCCGCTCTCGTAGGCCGCGAGCGACGGCCCGGGGAACCCATCCATCCACCCGGCGATCTCGCCCCAGGGGTTGCCGGGGAACCTCCTCGTCACGGCCTCGCCGGTGTCCGCGTCGAGGGCGCAGACGGTGGTCGACCTCAGGTGGACGTCCATCCCGAACGCGGTAGAATACTTTGGCATGGGAGCCTCCCAACCTCGTTGCGGCGCGGCTGCGCCTATGGCACTTCAACATCATTGTCGCAGCCCCGACCCGCGGTCACGAGCGGGGGCTCCTATCTTTTTAGTGCCCTCGGATTGGGTCATAGTGTCTGTCGGTGCCAAAGCATCGGCGTTCCCTTGGCTGTTGGATGTAGTCGTTGGGGACGTTCTTAAATGACTAGTTGAAAGGGACACTCTTGCCGGCACTTGGGGACAGTCCCTAAGTGCCGGCAGATTGGGACACTCCTTTGCAAGGTGGCGCTGAAGACCGTCCCCAACGACCAGTCGTTTAAGAACGTCCCCAACGACTAGCTCGGGAACCTGATCCTAATGCACTAGTTTCTGTCGAGTCGGTGCTTCTTGCGGGTTGCCCGTATAATGGTTTGCGTATGAACCGCAACCAAGGAGTTCCAGTTTATGGACCAGAGCCTTTTTAAATTCGACCTGATCGCCGAGGATCCGACGACGCATGCGCGTGCCGGCGTGCTGCACACCCCGCACGGCGACATCGAGACGCCGATCTTTATGCCCGTGGGCACCAAGGCAAACGTCAAGGGCATCCCCACCGAGACCGTCAAACAGCTCGGCGCCCAGATCGTGCTTGCCAACACCTATCATCTGTCCATGCGTCCCGGCGAGGACACTATCGCCGAGCTGGGCGGCCTGCACAAGTTTATGAACTGGCACGGTCCTATCCTCACCGACTCGGGCGGTTTCCAGGTGTTCAGCCACAACGACGCCGTCAAGCTCACCGACGAGGGCGTGCGCTTTATCGTCAACGACTACGACGGCCGCCACGTGTTCTGGACGCCCGAGGACAACATGGAAATCGCCATGAAGCTCGGCTCCGACATCTGCATGCAGCTGGACCAGTGCCCGGGCTATCCCGCCACGCGCGCCTACGTTGAGCGCGCGGTGGAGCTGTCGAGCATGTGGGCCGAGCGCTGCTACAAGGCTCACACCCGCGATGACCAGGCGCTCTTTGGCATCGTCCAGGGCGGCATGCATCTGGATCTGCGCCTGCGCTCTCTGCGCCATCTGGAGGAGTGCGGCGACTTCCCCGGTTACGGCATCGGCGGCTACTCGGTGGGCGAGGACCACGAGACCATGTTCGAGACCCTGGCGCCGCTTGTGAGCGAGTACATGCCCAAGCACAAGCCGCGCTACCTGATGGGCGTCGGCAACCCGACGACGCTCGTGCGCGGCGTGGGCGTGGGCATCGATATGTTCGACTGCGTGCTGCCGACGCGCACCGGCCGCATGGGCACGGCATTCTCCAGTGAAGGTCGCCTTAACTTCCGCAACGCGCGTTTTGCGCACGACGACGGCCCCATCGACCCCACCTGCACCTGCCCGGTGTGCACGGGCGGCTACAGCCGCGCGCTCATTCGCCACATGGTCACGCAGAAGGAGATGCTCGGCGGCATCCTGCTTTCGATGCACAACATCTACTACCTGCTCAACCTTATGCAGCGTGCTCGCCAGGCCATTATCGAGGGTCGCTATGGTGCATTCGTGAGCGATTGGATGAATAGCCCTGCCGCGGTGGATTACTAAGGGCGGCGCGGGCGCTTGCAGGCACTCGCGCGATGTCGAGACCGCGTGCCAATCGACCGCGCGCAGCCGTCGCCGGGCATCGCATTCGCCGGCGTCGGTTGCGCGACCGCTAACCGATAGCTTGCAAGCACTTGATACATCGTGGGTACCATACCGAATAGTTGATGTTCGGGCGGGTGTTTGGCGCATGGCGTCGACCCCGCCCGTTTTTCTTTTTCTCGATAGGAGTACCCATGATTAAGAACGAGAATGTCGAGGGCGAGCCTTCCTACGACGAGACGTACCGCCGCGGCCCCGTGGTCATGCGCGGCCCGATGATTCCTAAGGACAATACGTACGCTAACCTGCTGGCGCCCGAGGAGTCGACCGACTGGTTGCATGCCGATCCGTGGCGCGTACTGCGCATCCAGGCCGAGTTTGTCGACGGCTTTGGCGCGCTTGCCGAGCTCGGACCTGCGGTGACCATCTTCGGTAGCGCCCGCACGCCCAAGACCGATACGCTCTACAAGGCGGCGCGCACCGTCGGGCGTAAGATTGCCCAGCGCGGCGTGGCGGTTATCACCGGTGGCGGCCCCGGCATCATGGAAGCGGCCAACAAGGGAGCGGCGAGCGTCAACGGCAAGTCAGTTGGTTTGGGCATTGAGCTGCCGCACGAGCAGGGGCTCAACAAATACGTGAACCTCGGTATGGACTTCCGCTACTTCTTTGTGCGCAAGACCATGTTCGTCAAATACAGCTCGGGCGCTATTGTGTTTCCCGGCGGGTTTGGCACGCTCGACGAGATGTTTGAGGTGCTCACGCTGGTGCAAACGCACAAGGTCAAGCGCATGCCGCTTGTGCTGGTAGGCAGCGAGTACTGGCAGGGCCTATTCGACTGGCTTAACGGTCCGGTGATGGACGCCGGTATGATCAGCCCGCTCGATCCGGAGCTGGTGCACATCACCGACGACCTCAACGAGGCCGTCGACATCGCCCTGAGCGGGCTGATGTAGAGTAGCTAAAATGGGACGGGGCTAAAAAGACTGGTCTGAAACGTTTGATATCAGTCTTTTTAGCCCCGTCCCAAATGAACTGCTTCTAAGTTGCGGTGGAATAGGGATTGATTTGCGGCTGATAAGCCAAAAACAGTCCCTATTCCACCGCAAGTGGTAAAGGTGCCCCTAGTGAATGGGCTGGTAGCGGGGGCAGTAGCTGATGGCGATGGCGTCGACGCCTACGTGGGTCGCGATGGTGCAGCCGATGGGGCCGGTGCCGGCGTCTACGTAGTCCTGGCCCGCGAGCGCCTGGTTGACGAGCTCTTGCTCCTCGGCGGCGCCGGTCGTGAGCACGCGTACACTTGAACCCGGGTGTTCAGCCAAAAATGCGAGGCAGTCGGCCATGGTGTTCGCGACGATGCGCTTGGCGCCGCGGCCCTTCTTGATGGCCTTGATCTCGCCTGACTGCCACTCAGGCGAAACGGCCAGACGAATGTTGAGCATTTGCGTGAGCTGGCCGGCGAGTTTAGGTGCGCGGCCGTTCTTAACGAGGTTTTCGAGCGTGCGGGGAATCAGCAGCAGGTGGGCGTCGGACAGCGTCGTGCGGATCTGCGCCTCGGTCTCGTCCAGGCTGCGGCCGTCCTCGCGCATGGCGAGCGCGTACTCCACCAGCAGGCCCTCGGCGCCCGAGCCGGTGCGCGAATCGATGCAGCGCACGTCGAGCTCGTGGGTATCGGCAACCTGGCACGCGTTGGCGTAGCAGGCAGACCACTCACTGCACAGCGAGATAAAGATGGCGCTGTCGTGGCCGTCGGCGCGCACGCGATCGAAGAGCTCCTTGAACTCACCGGCGCTCGGCTGCGAGGTGTGCGGTAGCTGCTCGGAGCCTGCCATGCGGGCGACGTACTCCTCGGCGGTGATCTGCACCTGGTCGAGCAGGTCCTCGCCTTCGATAATCACATGCAGCGGAATCACGTAAATGCCGAGCTCTTGGGCGCGGGTGGGGGAGATGTCCGACGTGGAGTCGGTTATGATGGCAAAAGACATAATTGCACCTTTCGTTGGGGCGCGACGGCGCCGCCTTCTGAGAGCAAAGTGCGACAAGTATAGTGGAGTTGCTCTACATTGCTAGGTTAAATTGTTGAATAGTCAACAGTTTGAAGTGTCGGTGTGGAAATCGTCAACTGGGGAAGAGGGATGCCGATGGAGGCACTGGAGATAAGCAGGCGGCCGGTCGTGCTGTTTGATTTTGATGGCACGGTGGCCGATACGGGTCGGGCGGTGATGACCTCGACGCGCAAGACGCTGGCCGCACGCGGGTTTTCGGAAGCGCAGATGGGTGACCTGCGCCGTATGATCGGGCCGCCCCTGTGGAAGAGCTTTCACGACTTTTACGGCTTCTCGCGCGAGGAGTCGCTTGTGGTGGCCGACGAGTACCGCGCCTTTTTTGATGAGCTGGGACCGGAAGAGTACCCCGTGTTCGATGGGATCCCCGAGCTGCTGGATGGGTTGGCCGCTCAGGGTAAGCGTTTGGCCGTGGCGACGTCGCGCGTGGAGGCGAAGTGTATCGACATGGTGCATGAGCTGGGTCTTTCTCAGTTTGAGGCGGTGGCTGGCATGAATCCGCTGCAGGGGCGCGAGACCAAGGCCGATTCGGTCCGCGATGCCCTGGCAGAGCTCGGTATGACGGCGGGCGATGCCGTGATGATCGGCGATCGCTTCAACGATGTGGAGGGCGCGCACGCAATGGGCGTACCGTGCATCGGTATCTATTCGGGCGCGGCGGCGCCGGGCGAGCACGAGGCGGCGGGTGCCGATGCAGTGGTGCACTCGGTGGCCGAGCTTGCTAAACTTTTCGCTATATAAGTACTTGATGTGAGGGGCGGGCGTACCCGTCGCTCATTGGTAAGGAGGCAGTCCATGAATCAGGTGGAGCAGAGCGTCGCTGAGTATGTCGACGAGGTCTGGGAGGATGTCGTCGCCGATATCGAGCAGCTGGTGAGTTATCCGTCCGTAGCCGTTGCTGCCGATGCGGAGCCTAGCGCGCCGTTTGGCCGCCCGGTTCGTGATGCGCTCGATTGCGCGCTCGGCATTGCGCAAAAGCTCGGCTACCAGACGAGCGACGACGAGGGCTATGTGGGCATTGCCGATATCCCGGGTCGCGGCGACAAGCAGCTCGCGACCATCTGCCACGTGGACGTGGTGCCCGCCGGCCCCGGCTGGAACACCGACCCGTTTGCGATGGAGCGTCGCGAGGGCTGGCTGCTCGGCCGTGGCGTGATTGATGACAAGGGTCCGGCGGTGTTGTCGCTCTACGCCGGTGCCTACCTGCTCAAGCACGGCATTGTGCCGCGCTATACCTTCCGCGCGCTGCTGGGCTGCGATGAGGAAGTGGGCATGTCCGACGTTCACCATTATCTGGAAAATCACGCAGACCCCGACTTTTTGTTTACGCCCGATGCCGAGTTCCCGGTCTGCAATGCCGAGAAGGGCCAGTTTGGGGCGACGTTCGTGAGCCCCAAGATCGACGGCGGGCGCATCGTGTCGTGGAGCGGCTCCGAGGCGAGCAATGCCATTCCGTCGCAGTCCATCTGCGAGCTTGCGATTGCCGCCGATGAGTTGCCGGCGCCGGTCGAGAACGCCGATCGTCTGGAGATCACGGCGCTTGATAATGGCCATGCGCAGATTTTCGCCCACGGTATCGGTGGCCATGCTTCGATGCCCGAGGGAACGATCAATGCCGTCGGCCTGATCGTGTCGTATCTGCGCGAGGCCGAGGACGCGTTTGGTGCACGCGACGAGCGCCTGCTGACGCCTGCCGAGCATGAGTTCGTCAAGTTCCTGGCCTTTGTGTATGCGGATGCCTATGGCCGCGGCCTAGGTATCGATGCGACGAGTCCGGCGTTTGGCCCGCTTACCTGCAACGCTGGAGTCATCCGCGTGGCGGATGGCCATATTGAGCAGGTCATCGACGTGCGCTTCCCCGACAGTACGAGTGCCGATACCATCCGCGAGCAGCTCGACCCGCTCGTGGGCCGTTTTGGCGTGACGTGCCAGCTGGGTCGCGCGAAGGTGCCGTTCTCGGTGTCTGCCGACGATCCGGCCGTGAAGGCGCTTATCGATACCTATAACGAGTTCACCGGCAAGCATGCTGAGCCCTTTGCCATGGGCGGCGGCACGTACGCGCGCAACTTTGCCCGCGCCGTCTCGTTTGGCCCCGAAGAGACCGGCCTGGAGCTGCCCGCGTGGGGCGGCCAGATGCACGGCCCCAATGAGTGCGCCAACGAGGAACAGCTCAAGCAAGCGCTCAAGATCTATATCGTGGCAATCCTTCGTCTAAACGAACTGGAGCTTTAAGGTTGCGCGGTTTCCTAATCTAAGTTGCGGTGGAATAGTTCCTAGAATGGGCCATTTGATGGCCAAGCAGGAACTATTTCACCGCAACTTTGTTTTTATTGGTGTAAAAGGTGCGCCATGTTCGGCGCTGGATTGTTATCCGTTTGTAAAGGCTGGACAGAGCTTGCGGTAAGGGTCTATCAGATGCCCGTAAAAAACCGCAGTTGGCGCGGGCGCTGCCCGGTCGGGGTCGTATCTTTCCAAACAGCAAAGCGGGCAGGGTGCCCGCGAGTCGCATGTATGAAAGGAAGATCATGCTCGATCAGGCTTATTCTCGTCGTCAGTTCCTCGGCCTCGCTGGTGGTCTTGTCAGCATCGTCGGTCTCGGTCTCGTTGGCTGCGGCGGCTCCGGCACATCCGACGCCGCCGACAAGGGTAGCGCCGCTGCTGCCGAGTCCGTCTCCGGCGAGGTGACCTACGACGGTGCCTCTTCGTTCCAGGCTCTCGTCGAGGCCGCTGCCGAGAAGTTCATGGATGCCAACCCGGACGTCTCCGTCTCCGGCTCGGGCAACGGTTCGGGCAAGGGCCTGACCGCTGTCGCCGCCGGCACCGTTACCATCGGTAACTCCGACGTCTTCGCCGAGACCAAGCTCGAGGCCGACCAGGTCAAGAACCTCGTCGACCACGAGGTTGCTGTCGTGGGCATGGGTCCTGTTGTCTCCAAGAACGTCAAGGTCGACGACCTGTCCCTCGAGCAGCTCAAGGGTATCTTCTCCGGTCAGATTACCAACTGGAAGGAGGTCGGCGGCGGCGACGCCACCATCGTCGTCCTCAACCGCAAGGCCGGCTCCGGTACCCGCGCCACCTTCGAGGCCGCCGTCTTTGGCGACGAGACCGTCGACTTTAAGGGCGATGCCGAGCTCGACAAGTCCGGCGACGTCCAGACTCAGATGGGCAGCACCGACAACGCCATCTCCTACCTCGATTTCTCGCACTTCGATGACTCCAAGTTCAACGCCATTAAGGTCGAGGGCGTGGAGCCCAAGAGTGCAAACGTCACCGACGACTCCTTCAAGATCTGGGCTACCGAGCACATGTACTGCGCAAAGGACGCCGACGACGCCACCAAGGCCTTCCTGGAGTTCATGCTTTCCGACGACGTGCAGGGCAAGCTCGTCGAGGAGCAGGGCTTTATCCCCGTCTCTGCCATGAAGATCGTCAAGGACGCCAGCGGCAAGGTCTCCGCTAAATAAGTAATCGCCCCGGAAAGGTTTGTAATGGCAAAACAGCTGCCAAAGCGCGACCTTGAGAACGTGGGCCTGGGCGTCACGGGCGCGTGCGTAGCGCTCGTGACGCTTGTCGTTGCCGCGCTCATCTTTATGGTCGCCCAAAAGGGCCTCTCGGCTTTTGTCAAAGACGGCGTCTCGGTCGTCGAGTTTTTCACCGGCACCAAGTGGGACCTGGCCAACACGGCCGAAAACGGCCTGCCCTACACCGGCGCCCTGCCCCTGATCGTCACCTCGTTTGCGGTCATGGTGCTCTCCACGCTCATCGCGTTGCCCATCGCCATCGGCTCTGCCATCTTTGCGGTCGAGATCCAACCAAAATTTGGCTCCAAGATCTTTCAGCCGCTTATTGAGCTTTTGACCGGTATTCCCTCGGTCGTTTTTGGCTTGATCGGTTTTCACGTGGTCGTCGGTCTTATGAAGAGCGTTTTCCACGTGAGCACGGGCCTGGGCATCTTGCCCGGCGCCATCGTGCTGGCGGTCATGATTCTGCCGACGATGACCACGCTTTCGGTCGATGGCCTGCGCGCCGTGCCCGACGGCTACCGCCAGGGCTCGCTCGCGCTGGGCTACACCCGCTGGCAGACCATCTGGCACGTGGTGCTCAAGTCCGCCATGCCGTCGCTCATGACCGCGGTTATCTTGGGCATGACCCGCGCCTTTGGCGAGACGCTCGCCGTGCGCATGGTCATCGGCGGCATCGAGGCCATGCCGACGTCGCTGCTGTCGCCGGCGTCCACCATCACCACCACGCTCACCACGTCCATGGCAGTCTATGCCGAGGGCTCGGCCCAAGACGATGTTCTGTGGGCGCTCGGCCTGCTGCTGATGGGCATGAGTCTCATCTTCATCCTGATCATCCACCTTATCGGCCGCAAGGGGGCGAAGGCTCGTGGCTAGCACGCGTATCCACATCGACGAGGCGAGGCTCGGGCGTGTCCAAAAGCAGGACCGCTTCGCCACGGGCGTGTTGACGGCGATCGTCGCCATCGTCATGCTCATCGTCGTCTCCATGGTGGCCTATATCCTGTTCGAGGGCATCTCGACGCTGTTCCAGCCGGGCTTTCTCACGGAGCCGTCGCGCGCCAACGGAACGCAGGGCGGCGTGCTCTACCAGCTGTTCGACTCGTTCTACCTGCTGCTGATCACCCTGATCATCTCGGTGCCCATCAGCCTGGGTGGCGCGGTCTTTTTGGTTGAGTACGCGCCGGACGGACCCATCCGCGACATCGCCTCCACCGCCATCGAGACGTTGTCCTCGCTGCCTTCCATCGTCGTCGGCATGTTCGGTTTTCTGGTGTTCTCGGTGCAGCTGGGCTGGAAGTACTCCATCATCTCCGGCGCCGTCGCGCTCACCATGTTCAACATCCCCATCCTGGTGCGCGTGATCCAGCAGGCGCTCGAGGACGTGCCACAGGCCCAGCGCGATGCGTGCCTGGCCATGGGCCTCACTCGCTGGGAGGCCACGCTGCACATCCTGATCCCCGAGGCCATGCCTGCCATCGTGACGGGCATCGTGCTTTCGGCCGGTCGCGTGTTTGGCGAGGCCGCAGCACTGCTTTTTACCTCGGGTATGAGCTCGCCGGTTCGCCTGAACTTCTTGAGCTTTAACCTGTCGAGCCCCACCTGCGCTTGGAACGTGTTCCGTCCCGGCGAGTCGCTCGCCGTGCACATCTACAAGATCTATGGCGAGGGCAGCCCCGAGGCCCAGCAGATCGTCTGGGGCACCGCTGCACTGCTGATGATTTGCGTGCTGCTGTTTAACGTAATCGCCCGCATTGTGGGCAAGCAACTGGCAAGGAAGATGACGGCCGAATGAGCGAGATGAATGTAACGCCCGCAACCGAAGCGGCATCGTCCGACACCCGGGACTTCCTGTCGAGCGTGGGGGAGAGCGAGAAGCGCGTGCGCGTGAGCGGCAAGGCCGTGAGCGACGAGGTTGTGCTCTCCACCAAGGACGTCAACGTGTACTATGGCGACCACAATGCACTGCACAATACGTCGCTCGACTTCCACAAGGGCGAGATCACGGCGCTCATCGGGCCTTCGGGCTGCGGTAAGTCGACCTTCTTACGCAGCCTCAACCTGATGAATCGCGAGATTCGCGGCTGCCGCGTGGAGGGCGAGATCAACTATCGCGGGCGCAATGTAAACACCAAGACCGAAAACACCTACGAGCTGCGCCGTTCCATTGGCATGGTGTTCCAGCAGCCCAACCCGTTCCGCAAGTCCATTCGCGACAACATCACGTTTGCGCCTAAGCGCCACGGCATCACCGACCGCGACGAGCTCGACCGCATGGTCGAGGAAAGCCTGCGCGGCGCGGCGCTTTGGGACGAGGTCAAGGACAAGCTCGACAAGAGCGCCTACGCGCTTTCGGGCGGCCAGCAGCAGCGTCTGTGCATTGCGCGCACGCTGGCGCTCAACCCCGACGTGATCCTGTTTGACGAGCCCTGCTCGGCGCTCGACCCCATCTCGACGTTGGCGATCGAGGACCTTATGTCGTCGATCGTGGCCGACCGCGCCATTGTCATCGTGACGCACAACATGGAGCAGGCGTCGCGCGTGTCCAACCGCACGGCGTTCTTCTACATGGGCGATATGGTCGAGTACGACGAGACTGACGAGATTTTCCAACGGCCCAAGGATAAGCGGCTGAATGATTACCTCACCGGCATGTTCTCCTAGTCCGGGACATGCTTGAGGCCCGCGGCGGCCACGGTTGCCGCGGGACTGATTGGAGAGGCGGGTCATCTCTTTTGGGAGATGGCCCGCCTTTTTGCTCTGCGACCGAAACGACCGCCACAAAGGGGACAGGCGCCTTCGTGGTGGTTTGGGGTGGGGCTCGCTGCTATCATGGACAACGTTGAATTTCTACGAAGGAGCAGGGCATATGGCGATTCTTTTGGGATGCGATTCCGTCAGCCTAGAGTTTCCCACCAAGCATATTTTCGATAGCGTGACGCTCGGCGTGGGCGAGGGCGACCGCATTGGTATTGTCGGCAAAAACGGCGACGGCAAGTCGACGCTGCTGAGCGTGCTCGCCGGTACGCTGGAGCCCGATGACGGGCGCGTGACGCACCGTCGCGGCACCACGATCGGTCTGCTCGGCCAAAAGGACAACCTGGTCGATACCGACACCGTGCATCATGCCGTCGTGGGCGACACGCCCGAGTACGAGTGGGCGTCGAGCCCCCGCACACGCCAGATTCTGGCCGGCCTTATTAGCGATGTGCCCTGGGAGGGCACGGTGGGCGAGCTTTCGGGCGGCCAGCGCCGTCGCGTGGACCTCGCGCGCCTGCTGATCGGCGACTACGACGTGCTCATGCTCGACGAGCCCACCAACCACCTGGACATGCGCACCATCAACTGGCTCGCGCGTCACTTAAAGGCCCGCTGGCAGCGTGGCCAGGGCGCCATGCTCGTGGTCACGCATGACCGTTGGTTCTTGGACGAGGTCTGCACCAGCATGTGGGAGGTCCACGACGGCCAGGTCGACCCCTTCGAGGGCGGTTACTCGGCCTACATCCTGCAGCGCGTGGAACGCGACCGCATGGCCGCGGTTACCGAGGAGCGCCGTCGCAACATGGCACGTAAGGAGCTCGCGTGGCTGAGCCGCGGTGCCCAGGCTCGTTCCACCAAGCCCAAGTTTCGCGTGGATGCCGCCCGCGAGCTGATCGCCGACGTGCCGCCCGTGCGTGACGAGCTGGAGCTCAAACGCCTCGCCGTGAGCCGCTTGGGCAAGCAGGTTATCGATGTGGTCGACGTGGATGCCGGCTATGCGGATACCGATGGCGTGCCCAAGCAGGTGCTCACCGATGTGACCTGGCTCATTGGTGCGGGCGACCGCTATGGTCTTTTGGGTGAGAATGGCGCTGGCAAGTCGACGCTGCTTGATGTGATCCAGGGCAAAATTGCGCCCACGCGCGGCCGCGTGAAGATTGGCCAGACGGTACGCTTTGGCGTGCTGTCGCAGCAGCTCGAGGAGCTCGAGCCCTACATGGGCGACACGATCCGCGAGGTGCTCAGCAACTATAAGAAGTACTACGTCATCGACGGCAAGGAGACTTCGCCCGAGAAGCTCTGCGAGCGCCTGGGATTTACGACGCAGCAGCTCTGGAGCCGCATCGGCGATCTTTCGGGCGGCCAGCGCCGTCGCCTGTCGCTGCTGCTGACGATCCTGGACGAGCCCAACGTGCTCATCCTGGACGAGCCCGGCAACGACCTGGATACCGACATGCTCGCGATTGTCGAGGACCTGCTCGACGGCTGGCCCGGCACGTTGATCCTGGTGACACACGACCGCTTCTTGATGGAGCGCGTGACCGACCAGCAGTGGGCGCTGATCGACGGTCACCTGACGCATATGCCCGGCGGCGTCGACCAGTACCTGCGCCTGTGCAACGCCACCGCCGAGGGCGAGCCCGTGGGTGCGCCGAGTGCCAAGACCGGCACGTTTGACACCGGTGCCGCGGCGGCTGCGGCCGAAAAGCCCAAGTCGAGCGGTCAGCCCAACGGCCTTTCCAACGCCGAACGCCAGAAGCTCCGCCGCGAGGTGAGCTCGCTCGAGCGCAAAATGGAGACGCAGCGCGCACGCGTGGAGGAGGCCGAGGCCGCGATGACCCAGGTCGACCCCACCAATTACACGGCGCTGGGCGAGCAGCAGGCAAAGATCGACGAGGCCCACGCCGCCATGGACGAGTTGGAGATGGCGTGGCTCGAGGCGAGCGAGAAGCTCGAGGGCGAGGAGTAGGCGAGGATGATTAAGGCTGCGTTTTTCGATATCGACGGCACGTTGCTGAGCTTTAAGACCCATCGGATTCCGGCGTCGGCGCAGCGGGTGCTCGATAGCTTTCACGAACAGGGGATTGCGTGCGTAATCGCCACGGGTCGCCCGACCTACCAGATGCCGGATTGGCTGTTCGACTTGGGTTGGGATGCGTACATTACGCTTTCGGGCCAGCACTGTTTTGATTCCGAGGGGGTTTACCGCAGCTGCCCGATCGATCCGGACGACGTTGCGGTGATTGTGGACCAGGTGGCGCAGGGGCGCTACGACTCACTGTGCATGCAGGGCGAGAACTCGTTTGTGAACCGCCTGTCCGAGCGCGTGGTGACGGCTGGCAGCAACGCGGGAATCGTCTACCACGAGGAGCCGTTTGAGCATGCCTTTGACGCGCCGGTCTATCAGTTCTGTGCCTTTGTTGACCCAGTTGACGAGCACATCGTGACCGATGCCGTGTCGCATTCGCTCACCACGCGCTGGTGCGACCTGTTCTGCGACATTATTCCGGCCAACGGCGGCAAGGACCTGGGTGTGGCGGCGACGCTGGAGCGCCTGGGCATCGACGCGAGTGAAGCGATTGCCTTTGGCGACGGCGAGAACGACCTGTCGATGTTCTCGGCCGTGGGCACAAGTGTGGCCATGGGCAACGCGCAGGATACCGTGAAGGCCGCGGCGACCTATGTGACGACTGCCGTGGACGACGACGGCATCTACAACGCCGCGAAGTACTTTGGACTGTTATAGCTGCGGCTCGGCACTTGGGGACGTTCCTTATCTGCCGGCACCTGGGGACACCCCTTGCGGGGCGTCCCCATTTTGTTTTCGTCCCGCACGTTTTGTGAAACACGGCTAACTTTTAGGCAAAGTAGTAAGACATGGGCAACTTTTGCGGTAAAGTAAGCTGTGAAAAGTATCCAAAGGCTAACTAGCAATCATTGCGAAAGGCGGCCCATGGCCCTACGTGAATCCGGAGAAGACTATCTCGAATCGATCTACGTTCTGTCGGAACGTCAGGGCATCGTGCGCTCGATCGACGTTGCGGAGTACCTCGGCGTAACCAAGGCGAGCGTTTCCAAGGCCATGGCGACGCTGGAAAGCAACGGCTATGTCGAAATGGGCAAACGAGATGTTCATCTGACAGAGCGCGGTCTGGAGGTCGCGCGCCAAATGTGGGAGCGCCACTGCTTTTTCGTGGGGCTTTTGGAGGATGCAGGCGTATCGGCCGAGGTGGCGTCGCAAGAGGGCTGCCACATGGAGCACTGCCTGAGCGAGGAGAGCTTTGAGAAGCTACGGGCGATGCTGGGACGGGACGGTGCTTCGGCGCCAATAATGACCGACTAGCACTCCCGCAGCGGCGCGCCTCCCGCGCCGGAACGGTGCGGGACAGCGACCGAGACGAGTGGTCCCACCAACTAAGTCCAACTCAGACAAGGAACCCCGCCAGCAAGCGATGCCCAAGAACCGCCAGCAACGTCATCGCAGGCCGGGACCGGGCTTGGTTTTGAAAACACTTCGCAGCGCGAGGCCCGCCTTTCCGTTGCTCCGCAGGAGCAGGAAAGACGGGCCTCATGCGCGAGGACGTTTTCAAAACCAAGCCCGGCCCCGGCCGGACAGCCACGTATGCTACAAGTTCTTGACACCCATCGCGCGCATGGCGTTCAGGATGGCGATGATCGCCACACCCACATCGCCGAACACAGCAAGCCACATGTTGGCGATGCCGAGCGCTGCCAGCACCAAAATCAGCAGCTTAATGCCCAGCGCAAAGATGATGTTCTGCCAAACAATCGACATGGTCTTGCGCGCCACGCGGATCGCGCGGGAGATGTTGGACGGCTTGTCATCCATGAGCACGACGTCCGCCGCCTCAATTGCGGCGTCCGAGCCCATAGCGCCCATGGCGATGCCAACGTCTGCGCGGGTAAGCACGGGTGCGTCGTTGATACCGTCGCCGACAAAAGCGAGCTTGCCCTTGCCGCTTTCGCCCGCGAGCAATGCCTCGACGCGCTCGACCTTGTCGCCCGGCAGTAGCTGCGCGTGGAACTCGTCGAGCCCCAGCCGCTTAGCCACAGACGCCGCAACCTCCTCGCGGTCGCCCGTGAGCATGACGGTGCGCTTGACGCCGGCGGCGTGCAGGTCGCGAATCGTCTGCTCGGCATCGGCCTTTATGGTGTCGGCAATTACAATGTGGCCGGCATAGATGCCATCGACTAGCACGTGGAGGATGGTGCCGACGACCTCGCAATCGGGCGCTTCGACTCCGGCCGCGGCGAGCATCTTTGCGTTGCCAACGACGACGTGCTTGCCGTCGATGGTTGCCGTCACGCCGTGGCCCGCGTCGTTGGCGGAGTCGCTAACGCGCTTGGGGTCGACCTCGCCCTGGTAGGCGACACGCACGGACTGCGCGATGGGATGGTCGGAGAACGACTCGGCAAGGGCGGCGACCTCGAGCAACGACTGCTCGGTATAGCCGGCTTCGGGGTGTACCGCCACGACCGAAAACGTGCCGTTGGTGAGCGTGCCGGTCTTGTCAAAGACGACGGTGTCCACATCGGCGAGCGTCTCGAGGTAGTTGGAGCCCTTGATGAGGACGCCCAGCTTGGATGCGCCGCCAATGCCGCCAAAGAAGCTGAGCGGGACGCTAATCACGAGCGCGCACGGGCAGCTGACGACCAGGAAGGTCAGGCCGCGCAGGATCCAGTCGGACCAGGCGCCGGTGACCAAGCCGCCGCCGAGCGCGAGCACCGCGGCAGCGCCGGTGACGGCGGGCGTGTAGATGCGGGCAAAGCGCGTGATGAAGTTCTCGGTGCGCGCCTTCTTTTCGCTGGCGTTTTCTACGAGCTCCAGGACGCGCGCGACGGTGGATTCGCCAAATGGCTTGGTGGTGCGCACGTGGATGAGCCCCGTCATGTTGATGCAGCCGCTGATGATATCGTCTCCGGTTTTAGCCGGGCGGGGGACCGACTCACCGGTAAGGGCGGCGGTGTCGAGCTGGGTTTCGCCCTCGACGATGACGCCGTCGATAGGCACGCGCTCGCCGGGCTTGACCACGATCACGGTGCCGACCGCGATGTCATCGGGGAAGACCTGTTCGAGTGAGCCGTCGGGTTGCTCGACGTTGGCGTAGTCGGGTGCGATGTCCATCATGGCGCTGATCGATTTACGGCTCTTGCCCACGGCGTATGCCTGGAACAGCTCGCCGACCTGGTAGAACAGCATGACGGCGGCGCCTTCGGCCATGTGCGGGTCGGTATCGGGGAAGAGCACCATGGCAAACGCGCCGATGGTCGCGGCGGCCATGAGGAAGCTCTCGTCGAACGCCTTGCCGCGGCGGATGTTGTTGCATGCCTTTTGGAGCACGTCGTAGCCGGCAATCAAAAACGGCACGAGGAACAGTGCGAAGCTGGCGTAGATGTCGCCCGGGGTGCCGAATGCGGCGGTAAGGGTACCGAGCTCGTCGAGGGCGTACACCACCGCAAAAATGCCTAGCGCTACCAGGATACGATTGCGCTTATGCTCAAGGGACTCTTTCTTCTTACGCTTCTTCTTTTTCTTTTTGGGATCGGCGGTGGTCATGACTCGTATCCTCCCATTTGAATGAATGAACACTCGCTCATATAATTTCGCGAGCAAAGGCCGCGGCAAGCGCGGCCTTGCAGGTTGGCGTAAACCCGGGCTAGAGAATGATCTCGCAGTCCGGTTCGGCGTCGGCCGTAAACTCTACAACGCGGTTGAGTACCTCGTCGAACTCGGCGTCATCGGCTTCGAGCGTCAACTTCTGGGTCATAAAGTTGACGGACACGGATTTGACGCCCTCGAGCTTGGCCAGCTCGTCCTGAAGCTCACGCGCGCAGTTGGCACAGTCGATCTCGTCGAGTTTAAACTGCTTTTTCATGGTGGGTTCCTTTCTCTGTATTTGCGGCTTGGGTGCAGGCCGCGCTGGTACCGTGGTTGGTCGCTATTCGCAGATGTGGCTCATGCCCTGGTTGAGCATGGTGTAGACGTGGTCGTCGGCGAGCGAGTAGAGGATATTGCGCCCGTCGCGCCGGAATTTAACCAGGTGCGACTGCTTGAGTGTGCGCAGCTGGTGCGACACCGCGGACTGCGAGGTTTCGGTCGCTTCGGCGATGTCTGCCACGCAGAGCTCGCGGCCCATGAGGGCATAGAGGATCTTGATGCGCGTGGTGTCGCTGAAGACCTTGAACAGGTCGGCGAGGTCGTAGAGAAGCTCCTCGTCGGGAAGGTCCTCGGGCGAGCAGGTGGTGGGGATCGCGGGCTCGGTGGCCTCGGTGTCGGGTTTCATTTCATCAACGCGGATGCTCATTGCAATATCCTTTCATATGAACATGCGCTCATAAAACTTGCTTCCGATTATATGAGCGCATGTTCATATGTCAATAACGTTTAAGTAATTCATCGGACAAAATGATGGGGAATAGTGGACGAGACCCCGGACTGAGCGGTTTTGATAGTCGATGCCGAGGTGGGTGCCCCCGCGCCGTGCAAAAATTGGAGTATTCTGCAATTATTGGGGGTCTGTTTATCTATTCCCGGCCAAATAAAGCCGCTCAAGAGTTATCCAAGGGCGGTAAACAGACAAGATCTTCCTCAAATGTTGCCTAACGTTCCCCTTCGATAGCGTTTTTGTTTCTCATTTGGATTAACTTGTGGGTGTTGGAGGGCCGACCCTGCTGAATATTCGCAATTTTGCACGTCGCTAGGGTACCTACCTTGTTAGCCGGCCTAGTCTCCGGCCCCGAAGACCCTGCCCTCGGGCGCGAGGCTGCTTGTTTGGGCAAATGATGGGCTGTCGGATTCGACAGTCTGCATGTCATCGATTGCCGGAACTTCATTAATTGTCGGGTCATCCAGCGTGATGCCTTCGAGTGTTGCTTTTTCGAGGTCGATTCGTTGGCGCTCTTCGGAATCCTGGCGAAGCTGCTTCTGAATTCGCTTTTTCTCTTCTATAAACCTTCTGAGCACAAACTGTCTCAGGTCCTCTTGCATGATTTGAAAGTCTTTTGGCAGACGCGAGGGGCGTATGCCCTCTTTCCGTTGGATCGCTTCCATGACCCTAACGAAAGCGCTGGCATGCATAAAGGAATAACGGCTGACGGTGATGATTCCGTATCCCATGGACGCAAGCGCATTCTTGCGTTCCTCATCGATGGCGCGGTCTTCTTCCGCGTCATGATAAAAACCGTTGTATTCAATGTCTGTGCGAGATTTCTTTAGATACGCATCCATAAAGAACTTCTTGCGTCTCGTGAGATTCTTTGCGGCGGCGGTGACCTGCACCTCGTAATCGGTCTCAATTCCCTTAATACCAAGCCCTCCTTCGCTTTTGGGCAGCGTTAGCATCATGACAAAGGCCGTTTCCATGGGAGACCGGCATCCGTCGCGCACACATTGGATCGCCTTTCGGGCAAGGGCCAGACCGTCGCATCTGGTAATGGAATTAAAGAACTGCTTTAACCTCTCGGTCGAGGTGAGCGCGAAACGCTCGCTATAAGAGCTGGAAGAGCCGGTTCCAAGGGAGTAAGCGCTGCACAATTCAAAGTAGTACTCCACCAGTTCGCGAAAAGGGAGATAGGTGGCGGCCTGAAGTGCGCAAAGCTCAACGCTAACAATGAAGATGCCATCTTCAAGCTCTATAAAGCGTGAGTTCGAGAATCGTTTTGAAGAAACGTGGCATTGACAGTTCACTGCATAGCGCGCATTCCTGCGATGAAACACCATCACCTCGAGGGAATCATTTGCGTCGAGGGAAACATCATGTTTGGTGAGCCATTCTGCGGCTGCGTCAAGGAGCGTTCCGGTGGGACATGATCCGTAAATCGCGGCAGGGTTACAGGACTCGATGCCTTTCGCAGACACCGAATGCGCGGCCTGGTAGACCGCTTTTGCAGTGGTATGTGACAATACGATACTCATGGTATATATCGTGTCAGCTAATGCCGTGTTGATGGCGCTGAGTGAAAAAGTCGTTTTAGAGGTCTAACCAAATGCTGTCCAAAAACTTGACGCAATTATGAGTTGGTATGCCCTAGATAAAAGTTTTCGCAGCTTAGCTATAGCATATAACTACTCAACTGCCGCACATTTGATAGTGATGCATCACCATCCGATAACGAATTACGTGTCGGGAATTGGCCGAAATCGTTCAAAATGAGGGTTCAGAATTTGTGATGGCAGATTTATTTGTGGAACGTAGGGCGGCCTCGCTGCGGGGGGGGGTTCCCGCTGCAAGGCCGCTCGTGATCTACGCCGGGGTTTGTCGCAGGCGTTTCTACTTGGCGAATAGGTTCTTGAGGTTGAACTCGGCTTGGACGGTGCGGAGCATGAGGTCGGTGTCGTCCAGGCCCAGATGCTGCTCGTTGGCGTCGGCGGCGAGGGTTCCACGGCGGCGCGCCCAGTTCTCGAGCGCGGCGGGGGCGGATTCGCGGGGGAGCGAGCGGACGTCGGCATCCAGGCTGCGGCAGATCTGGCGCGAGTCGATGACGATGATCTTGCCGGCGCGGCGTGCCTCGGCGTAACCGTCCAGATGAATTTTGAACCAGCTGTCCTCGAACGCGGCGTTATGCGCCATGTACGGGTACTTCTTCATAAGCTTGAGCAGCTGCTTCTGCAGTTCCTTGTTCTCGCGGAAGGGCGTTTTGCCGTCGATGTCGTCCCAGGTGATGTGGTGGATATTCGACAGCGGCACGTCCTCGCCGCGATAGATGTCGGGCAGGCCGCAGTAGTGTGCCTCGGCGTCATGCGGCACGGCGTCGCTGGTGAGCTCCATGATTTCCCAGCCCACGTTGATGATGTAGCCGCGCTCGGGCGCGCGACCGGTGGTCTCGATGTCGATGCCCAGCACCGTGCCTTGGATGGGCTTGCGAGCGTAGGCGACGCCGAGCGCGTCGCGGTCGCCGCGGATCTCGCGCATGACGGACGCGGCAGTGCGCTTTTGCATCTTGCCGATGGCGGCGCAGGTGTCGGCGTCGGACAGGCCGCGCGAAAGCGTCGCGGGCGTCACGTTGCGCAGGCGCGCCTCGCCAATCTGGTCGCACAGGTCGCGGTTGCGATCGGCAAGGTCGCGCACGGTGGCAAAGTCGAAGCCGGGGTCGCCCTCGGCGGTAAAGTACTCGGTCTCGAGCACCTTGAGGGCCTCTTCGCCTTTCTGACGTTCGGATTCCATGGCGCCGTGATCGCCATAGATAAACATGGGAATAAACGGCTGGCGCTCGTATTCGAGTGCTTGTGAAACGTTCATAGACTGCTCCTTGGACGGGCCGCGTCGCGCGGCTCGGTGGCATTGAGTTATGGCGAGATGATAGTTTGCCATGGGCAACTATTGGCATCGCGCCTAGGACAACTACAATACCCTAGTTGACCGCTAGGACTTTTACAATGCTGCCGAAAGACACGAAAGGTTCCATCCTTCATGGATTTGCTGATTGATATTTTGCTCGACGCTGGCAAGGACACGCTGTCGCTGGTGCCGTTTTTGTTGGTGACGTATCTGGCCCTCGAGACCTTGGAGCACGTTGCGGGCGACAGCGTTAACGGCGCCATCAAGCGTGCCGGTGCCGCGGGCCCCGCGGTTGGCTCGTTGCTGGGCATGGTGCCGCAGTGCGGCTTTTCGGCCATGGCGGCCACGCTGTATGCCGGTCGCGTCGTGACCTTGGGCACGTTGGTGGCGGTGTTCCTTTCGACCTCCGATGAGATGCTGCCGCTGTTGCTCGCAGAGCAGGTGCCCGTGCAGACTATGGCGATGCTTTTGGCTTCGAAGGCACTGATCGCACTGGTCACGGGCTTTATCGTGGACGCCGCCATTCGCGGCCTGCGTCGTAACGCTCGCGCGCATGCGGCGATTCGCCGTACCGTGCTGGGAACCGCGGCCAACCCGGCCCACGTGAACTGCGCGCACGACGACCACACTGGCGGTGACATCATCGACGAGGTGGCCGAGGCGGGCGTGAGCGCCGACCACATCCACGAGCTGTGCGAGCGCGACCATTGCGGTTGTGATGAAGACGAGGACGAGCACGAACACGGACACGGACATGGCCACGATCACGGTCATGAGGGCGATCATGAACACCATCATGGCCACGGTCACCCCCACTCACACGAAGGTGCGCCCGTCCTGTCGATTATCCGCAGCGCGATCTCGCACACCGTGCAGGTATCGATTTTTATTTTCCTGGTGACGCTGGTCCTAGTCGCCGTACTCGAGACCTTCGGCGAGTCCGCAATCGAGCAGTTCCTGCGCGGCAACGAGACGCTTGCGGTCCTGGGCTCGGCGCTTGTTGGGCTGATCCCCAACTGCTCGGCCAGCGTCGTCATCACACAACTGTACCTGGAAGGCGCGCTGCAGCTGGCCCCGATGCTCGCCGGCACGCTCATCTCTGCCGGTGTGGGCTATCTGGTGCTGTTCCGCACCAACCGCAGCGCCCGCGAAAACGTCCTGTTCCTGATCATGATGTACGTCATCGGTGCCGGCTGGGGTCTCATCCTATCCGCCTTCGGCCTCTAAGTGGGCCTAACAAAACGGGCTTCAAAATAGCCATGCTCGGCGCCTGCACAATGCGGCGACGCATGGCATTTTGAAGCCCCTTTTTTGTTGAGCCATGGATTTTGAGCGCTCACACCGCCCAAAGCAAAAAAGCAGATTTCCGGACATGTCCCAAAAATCTACCTTGGTTAGCGCAGCAGCTCGGTGAGGTTGCGCTTAAAGCGAGCGCGGTCTTCGCTGGTAAATGCCGCCGGTCCGCGAGTGCGTCCGCCGGCGCGGCGCACCTTCTTTTCCTCGTGGCGAATAAACAGTTGCATGTCGATGGTCGCCTTGTCGTAGACGCGCCCGCGCACACCGATTGCGGCGGCATCGCGGCCGAGCACCATGCTCGCCAAGCCAATGTCCTGCGTCACGACTACGTCGCCCGCCTGCAGGCGTTCGACAATGGCAAAGTCGGCGCTGTCGGCGCCCACGCTCACATCGAGCGTCGTGACCCAAAAGCCGCGTCGCGCGTGCTCGGCATCGCGCGGGTCGTCGCGGCGAATGTGCCGTTCCAAGTTTTGCGTGCTGTTGCCGGCGATAACAACGGCGACGCCCGCCCGCCGCGCGCAGTCAATCGACTCGCGCGTGACCGGGCAGGCGTCGGCATCAATAAAGAGCGTTCGCGGCATCTAGTGCACCAGTTTGCCAAATTGAATAGCGCGAACAATCAGCGTCACGCCAAACACCAGGAGCGCGGCGCCGCTAAAGATGACGAGCATCTTGGCCGACCACAGCGGATAGATAAACACGAACATGCCGGCGATGATGGAGAGCGCACCGCTCAGGATGGCGAGGGCGCGGTTAGACGAAAGCTCGGACTCCAGGATGGACATGACACCTTCGACGATCCAGCCAAAGCCAGCCACGACTACCACGAGCGTGGTGAGCGTCGCGGTCGAAAACGCCTGATTGCGCAGGATTATGACGCCGCCCAGGATGATGAGCAGGTTGGAGATGATGCTCGTTACGCGCCAGCCGGCGGGCAGCAGCGGCTCAAAAATGGCGGTGAACAGCCTGACGCCAGCCGTGATCACAAAGTAGAAGCCCAGGACGGTCGTCAGGAAGACGAGGGACTTGGCGGGCGCAAACAGCAACGCGATGCCGGCAAGCAGTGCGATGACGCCCGTGGCGGCGTAGATCCAGCGCACGGCCTTGATTGCCTTGCCTGCCATGCTTTTCTCGTCAAATCCAAATGCGCTCGATTGCTTGTCATCGTTCTTAAAGATGCCCATAATGTCTCCTTTCCGTGCGGCGTAAGCCTTGATCGTTACAGCCAGTATCGCCTAAAGGCGCTGGCGTATGGGTCGGGGAGGGCGAAACGTAACCCAAAGGCCCCGATTTGTTTCCGTTGTTCCCTGTGTCGCGATTTTCTATTCAACAGGTGTAGAACATTGCGGCTCTGTTCGTTATTGCCTACGTTTTAGGTTAGATTTTCCTAAGAACAATTGCCTTTTATTGGGGGTCCCTATGAACGAAGCTGTTCCCGCGGCGCCGTCGAACGCGGAGTCGATGGCAAAGCAAGGCTGCGAAAAGCTTGGCTTGGAAACCTTTGATGCGCTGGTCCGTCGCGCCCGCACATGCCGCCGTTTTGACGAGTCCATGCGCGTGCCGCGCGAGTTTTTGCTCGAGCTGGCAGAGCTGGCACACCTGGCTCCCTGTGGCGCCAATGCTCAGCGCCTGCGCTTTCATGTGATAAGCGATGCCGAGGAGTGTGCGAGCTTATTTGAAAAGCTCGCATGGGCTGGTGCGCTCAAGGATTGGTCGGGTCCTGTCGAGGGCGAGCGCCCGACCGGCTATATCGCGATCCTTGCCGAGCGTCCCGCTCCGGGCAAGCCTGCCGCGCCAATTACCGAGGCAGACGCGGGTATCGCCGCGCAAACGATGATGCTCGCCGCCCGTAGCGCTACGCCTGAGGTGGCGGCGTGCATGTTCAAGGCCTTTCCGCCTCGTGCGATTGATGTCATGGGACTCGATAACGACAAATATGAGCTCAAGCTGATCATGGCGTTTGGCGTTCCGGCCGAGACACAGGTGATCGATGCGATCGATTCCAACCCCGACGGCTCCATCAATTATTGGCGCGACGAGGCGCGGGTGCACCACGTACCCAAGCGTCCGCTTGCCGACGTGCTGCTGTAGTTGTGCGTCGTTGCGGCGCAATCCGGCGGCAAAATCACCACAAAGACTCCTGTCCCCTTTGTGGTGGTACGAGGGGAGGGCATGTGGCCGATCTGTATTTGGTGCGGCATGGGCAGACTGAGCTCAATGTGCAGAGCATTTTGCAGGGCTGGCACGATTCGCCGCTTACGGCGCGCGGGCGTCAGCAGGCGCTGGCGACGCGCGCGGCGTTTGAGGCGTGCGGCGTGGCCTTTGACCATGTGTATTCCTCCCCGTTGGGCCGGGCGCGGCGTACGGCTGAGCTAATTGCTGGTGAGGGCCGCTCGATAGAGCTGGTCGATGACCTGCGCGAGTGGCATTTGGGCTCGCTGGAGGGTACATCAAATCGCGAGATGCCGCCGCAGCCCTGGGGCGATTATCCGGTGGCCTTTGGCGGCGAGTCGGAAGTGCAGCTTCAGTCGCGCATGGTCGCGGCGCTGTCCCGCATCATGGCCAGGCCGCAGCACGACTGCGTGCTGGCGGTTTCCCACGGCTCAGCCTGCCAGGAGTTTCTTGAGTATGTGACTGGCGAGGGAGAACTACCCGACAACGGTGCCGTGCTTCATTTTGGCTATTGCGACGGGGCGTTTTCGCTCTTGGGTTGGTAACGAACGAAAGGACCCCTATGAATAAAGATCTGTATCTGGTCCGTCATGGACAGACGATATTCAACCTTAAGCGTATTATTCAGGGCTGGAGTGACTCGCCGCTTACGCAGTTGGGATGCGACCAGGCGGCGCGTGCCGGCATGTTTTTGCGTGCGCGCGGCATTGAGCCCGATCATGCCTACACCTCCACACTTCATCGCACCGAGCAGACTATCGCCAACCTGTGGCCGGGCTTGGCGTACGAGCGTCTGGACGGACTGCGCGAGTGGTTCTTTGGCGACTTTGAGGCCGAGCGCGTGATGCTTATGCCCGAGCGCCCGTGGCGCGATTTCTATCGTCAGTTTGGCGGCGAGGGCCAGATGCAGGTGCGCGAGCGCATGGTGGCGACGCTGACCGAGCTTATGCAACGTCCGGACCATGCGTGCGTGCTCGCGGTAAGTCATGGCTCGGCTATCAAGGAGTTTATGGATCACGTGAAGGGCGCGGCGGCAGACGAGCGCGACCGTGTGCCGGGCAACTGCTCGGTGCTGCACTTTGCGTTTGACGACGAATCCGACACGTTTGAGCTGATTGAGATTTTTACGCAGGAGGATTACGCACGCGAGCTGGGCCTTGAACCGCTTGTGGCTACTGCAGGTCCGCAGCGCGGATAACGCGAGCGTGGCGGCTCGGGTCGCCGGCATAACTTCTCGACGCAAAAGGGGCGGAGATACATGTACCTGCTGCATCTCCGCCCCCTGTTTGTTGAGCTGCCGATTTTTGTGCTGCGTGGTCTGGTCTTGCTAGAACCGCGCGACTTGGTGCGTGAGCAGACCCGTCGGAACCTGCGGCGCGGCGCCGGCGATCTGCGCGGCGGGGAACAGTGCGGCTACAGCAAAGTTGAACGGCTCTTTGCCCGTGTAGGTGCCGGCAGCATGGGCATCGTCGGCCAGGAGCTGTGATGCCTCGACTAGTGCGGCAGCGTAGGCAGGGTCGTCGGCCAGTGCCGGCTCCGGCGCCTGGTCGAGCATGGCACGGATGGCGCCGACGGCGTCCTCGCGCTTGACCTCCCACACGCGGTGCGTAATGCCCGCGGGGTCGGTGACGGCGTAGAGCGAGGCGCCCTCTTTGGCAGCGCCCAGGATGATGTCCATGACGGGCGACGCCTCGTAGGCGAGCGACACGGGGCGCGGCTGAACTTTGAGTTCGGCGATCGCGTGCGCAGCGGCGGCCACGTCGGCGCTGGCATCGCCCTTGCCGCCCGCAAGTACACTCGTCGGGCAGATCGCCACGACACCCGTCACACGTCCCGGCTCGCCCGAGCATTCGTACACGTAATACGCCGCACCCGGGTCCTTGAGCATCAGACCATCGGCAATGGCTCCGCGCAGAGCATCGTTGCCGCTCAGGATGCTGCCCATTGCAGGCAGCGCCTCGAGCACGCGGTCCTGAGCCGGGCGGATGCAGGGAAGCGGAAGTGCTTTCATGGGCGGTCCTAACGCACGAGTCGGTTTGTTCGCGGCTTATTATGCCCCAACTTGGCCGCTCGCGTCCCAGAGCACGTTATCGGCGAGCGCGATTAGCACCTGCTGACAACGAACGATATCGGCGTGGGGCACATATTCGTTGGGCTTGTGCGCGAGCGCGAGCGACCCGGGACCGTAGCTCATGCAATTGCGGTTACCTGTCTTGCCGGCAATGACGGCGGTGTCGGTGTAGCCGGTAAAGAAGCCGACGGTCGTGTCCACGTCCGTCACGTCATCGGCGGCACGCATGAGCGCTGCTAGAAGGGGAGAGTTCGGGTCGCGCTCGATGGCGGGGCGGTCGCCCGTCACGGTGTAGCTGCCATGGCAACCGGGAACGGCGGCTTCGGCGACGGCGATGGCCTGCTCTACCATGCGCGTCGCGGCGGCCGTATCGGTCGGCGGGGTCAGACGCATGTCGACCCAGACTTTGGCGCGGTCGGGCACGACATAGGGGCGATATCCGCCCTCGATTTGGCCAAACGTGATGGTCGAAGGCCCCAGCTCATCGTGCGCGGGCAGCGCCATAAACGCGCGACGGAGCGAACACACGACCTCGGCTATGGCGGCGACGGCATCCGCGCCCTTCCAGGGCTGGCTCGCATGCGCCGTCACGCCAGTCATTTCAATTTCGAACCACGTACGCCCCTTGTGCGCTACCTGGATCTGTCCGTCGGTGGGCTCGGTGTCCAGCACCCATTCACGCGAGCCGACCCAGCCGGCATCGATAGCTGCCTCTGAACCACGCATAAAGTCTTCCTCGTCGACCGAGCAGATGAGTGAAAAGCCGCGGTGGGGCAGCTCGCCTTCTGCCGCCACGCGCTCGAGCGTATGGACCAGTGCGGCAATGGCGCAGGCCAGGCCACCCTTCATATCGCAGGCACCACGGCCGTAGAGTTTATCGTTGCGCACGATCGCTCCGAGCGGCGGAATGTCCGCGTCCCAGCCATCGCCCAAGGTGACGGTATCCAAATGGCAGATGTAGACGAGCCGTGGCTCGTCGCTTTGGCCCGGCACGGTGACCATTAGATTGCGGCGTCCGGGGAGTACTTCGTGCTCTGCAATCTGCACGGCATCGAGTACCGGATAGCTCAGCTGCGCCAACCGTTCCTCAACCAACGCTTTGATATAGCGCTCAATCTCGTCCTCATACGCACCCGGGTCTGAACTGTCGATCCGCACGAGCCCTTGCGTAAGCCGCCAAGCAAAATCTGTATCAACCATAGGCACCTCACAGATAGTTAGGTCAACATACAGATTGTATGCCAAGAAGCGGCTCAGTGCATTTAATGGAGCGCTCACAAAAATGGGGGCGCCTCTCGTGCGAAAGGCGCCCCCGCGGGCATTCAATGTCAGCGACGGGCAGGCCACATGGGGAACTGCCCGTCAGGTCAGTCGGCGCTACTTGATCACGCGCACGCGATACATCGACGGAATCTGCTTGAGCGCCTCGATGGTGCTGCTGTCTAGGTGTTCGTCGGTGTCGAACATGGTGTAGGCGTTCTCGCCGGCGGACTCGTTGGTCATACGCTGCACGTTGGCGTTGTCCTTGGCCAGGATGGCCGTGATCTGGCCGATCATGTTGGGCACGTTGGCATGCAGGCAGGCAATGCGGCTTGCAGCGCGCGCCTTGCCCATGCTGCAGGCGGGGTAGTTGACGCTGTGTGCGATGTTGCCGTTCTCCAGGTAATCCTTGAGCTCGCTGATGGCCATGTCGGCGCAGTTGGCCTCGGCCTCGCCGGTGCCGGCGCCCGAGTGCGTGGTGATAAACGTATTGGGCATCTTGACCGTCTTGGGCGTGGCGAAGTCGCAGCTAAACCAGCTGAGCTTGCCCTCGCGCAGGGCGGCGTCGACGGCGTCCTCGTCAATGATGGTTTCGCGCGCGTAGTTGATGAGCACGGCGTCCGGTGCCAGCAGGTTAATCTGTTCGGTGCTGATCATGCCGATGGTGTCGGCCTTGCTGGGCACGTGCACGGTGAGGTAGTCGCAGCCGCGGCAGAGATCCTCGAGCGTGCCCACGCGCTGCACCTCGCGGCTCAGCACCCACGCGTGCTCGACGGAAATGAACGGGTCGTAGCCGTAAACGTCCATGCCCAGATCGACGCAGGCGTTGGCGACCTTGGAGCCCACGTTGCCCAGGCCGATGACACCGATGCGCTTGCCCTTGAGCTCGCGGCCCACAAAGGCCTTCTTGGCCTTTTCGGCATCGACCTGAATCTCGGGGTCGTCGGCGTTGTCACGCACCCAGTTCATTGATTGCACCACGCCGCGGCTCGAGAGCACCAGCATGCCTAGGACGAGCTCCTTAACGGCGTTGCTGTTGGCGCCGGGGGAGTTAAAGACGACGACGCCCTTCTTGGCGTACTCCTCGACGGGGATGTTGTTGACGCCGGCGCCGCAGCGGGCGATGGCGCGGATGCCCTCGGGCAGCTCGTAGCCGTGCAGGTCGGTCGAGCGCATCAGAATGGCGTCGGCCTCTTCGGCGGTGCTCACAAACTCGTAGCCCTCACCAAACTCGACCTTGCCGTCCTTGGTAATGTCATCGATGGTTTTAATCTTGCGCATGGAAAACTCCTTAGCAGGTTTTGATCTATATAGGGTGGTCTGAGATGGCTGATCGGCCCGCGCGTTGCGGGCTAGTTAGATCGCGGGCTCAAACTAAGCTGCGCTTCGAAGTCCTTCATGTACGAGGCCAGTGCCTGCACATCTTCCATGGTTACGGCGTTGTAGACGCTAGCGCGCATGCCGCCCACCAGGCGATGGCCCTTGACGTTTTGAATCTGGTGCTCTGCCGCGCCTGCGACAAAGGCCGCGTCGAGTTCGGCGTCGCCGGTGCGGAAGGTGACGTTGGCGATGGAGCGGCTGTCGGCCTGTGTGGTGCCATGGAACAGCACGCTGTGCTCGAGCAGGTCGTAGAGCAGGTTGGCCTTGGCCCAGTTGCGCTCGGCCATGGCGGCAAGTCCGCCGGTCTGCTCAACCCAACGGAACACCTTGCCGCACACGTAGATGCCAAAGGTGTTGGGCGTGTTGAGCATGGAACCCTTGGCGGCCTGGGTCTTAAGGTCCAGGTACTGCGGCGTCTGCGCAAAGGCGGGGCCATCTGCGATGAGGTCGTCGCGCACGATGGCCACGGTCACGCCCGCGGCGCCGGCGTTTTTCTGCGCTCCGGCGTAAATGAGCCCGTAGCGCTCAACGTCGAGCGGCTGCGACAGGAAGCAGCTCGAGACATCGGCGACCAGCGGCACATCGCCACAACTGGGCAGCTCGTGGTACATGGTGCCAAAGATGGTGTTGTTCTGGCAGATGTAGACGTAGTCGAGCCCGTCGCCTGCGGCCTCGGCGGCAATGCGCGCATTGATGTCGGCCATGTCGGGGATGCGGTCGAAGTTGGTGTCCTCGGAGCTCGCGAGCAACACGGCCTCACCGTACTTGGCGGCTTCTTTGTATGCCTTGTTGGCAAAGTTGCCGGTCACGATGTAGCCGGCGCGGCCGCGGTGCATGAGGTTCATGGGGATGCCCGCAAACTGCAGCGTGGCACCGCCCTGTAAAAACAGGACACGGTAGTTGTCCGGGATGCTCAGCAGACGGCGCAGGGTTGCCTCGGCGTCGTCGATAATCTGCTGGTACATGCTAGATCGATGGCTCATCTCGAGCACGGACATGCCGCAACCGCGGTAGTCCATCATCTCGTCGGCGATCTCGGCGAGCACGCTTGTAGGCAGCGCGGCCGGGCCAGCTGAGAAGTTGTGCACACGTGCCATCTTCTAGTCTCCCTCGTAGTCGTTTGAACGTTCGGGATACTTTAGCACAGTGGAGCGCTAGGCGCGACCGTATCACAGCAAAACCCGAGTGCGCCGCTATGATTTACAGGATGGTTACATGGGGGAGGGGTGCTTTACTCCTCAGGCAAATCCAAATCTGCGAGCGAAGGCATGAGGCTTTCTAGGCGCTTGATCTCTTCGTCGCAAATTAGCTACCTCCTGCCCGCTACGACGCGAGCGTGGCGATGACGGCTTCGTCGCCGGCGTATATTAGGGTGTTGCCGTCGGGGATGATCGTTTGGCCGTCGCGCTTGAGCATCACCACGATAAAGGGGTGCTTGCCCTGCGGCACATCGCGAAGACGCTGGCCGGCCAGGCGACCGTGGGGGGTTACGGTGACCTCGCGCAGCGTAACCTCGGCACGCTCTTCGAACGTTGGGGCGGCCATCACCAGCAGATCGCCTTCCTGGATCACGGTATCGCCGTTGGGCAGCACCGGGTGCGCCCCGTCGCGCAGCACCAGGACCACGAGCATGTCCGTCGCGCTGCCAATATCGGCGAGCGAGCGCTCGGCAAACGGATGGCCAGCACCCACCTTGAGCTTTACAAATGACATGCCGTCTTCGTCGCGATAGTCGTTAAAGGTGCGGCGCACGTCGCCGGTCGCATCGATCATATCGAGCTTCTTCGCCACCGCTGGCAGCAGCGAGCCCTGCACCACAATGCTCGACACGGCAATCACAAACACCAGGTCAAATAGGTCGTGTCCGCCGGGAACGCCGGCCACCACGGCAAAGAGGCTAAACACGACCGAAGCTGCTCCGCGCAGGCCCGCCCAGCTTACGAGCGCGACCTGGCGGGGGTTCGTCTTAAAGGGCGCCAGGAGCACGCCGACGGCGATGGGACGGCTCACGTAGAGCATAAACGCCATGAGCGCCAGGCCCGGCAGCAGCATCTGCGGCAGGCGTGCGGGCGTGACGAGCAGGCCGAGCAAGAAGAAGATCGTCATCTCGGCCATCTCGGTGAGGGTGTCAAAGAAGTGCGCCATCTCGACCTTGCCGGTGATGTCGCTCGCACCCAGCACAATGCCGGCCAGGTATACGGCCAAAAAGCCGTTGCCGCCCAGATAGCTTGGTAGCGCGTAGGCGACGATCGCCACGGCGAACAAGAAGATGGTCTGCGCGCCCTCGGCCGTTGCGTGTGCGCGTTCAATCAGACGGCCCGCCGCCCAGCCGATGGCAAGGCCCAGGCCCGCGCCCAGGATAATCTGCTTGGCCAGCAGTGCGGGAATGTTGATGTCGCCGCCGGCCGCGAGTGTGGCGAGCACGGCGGTGAGCATGTAGGCGACGGGGTCGTTGGAGCCCGATTCGACCTCGAGCAGCGAGTCGGTGCCGCCCTTCAGCGACAGGCTGTGCTCGCGCAGAACGCTAAAGACGCTGGCCGCGTCGGTGGATGCCACGACTGATCCCAGCAGCAGACCGCCGATCCAGTCGAAGCCCAGCACGAAGTGGGCGAACACGCCGGTGATGCCTGCGGTGATGACGACGCCGAGCGTGCTCAGCAGCACCGCGGGCACGGCGACGGGCTTGGCGCGGTCGATGTTGGTGTTAAAGCCGCCGTAGAACATGATGAACAGCAGCGCCGTGCTGCAGACGGTTTCGGTGAGCGCGTAGTCGCTAAAGTCGATATGCGCCGGGCCGTTGACGCCCAACAGCATGCCGAGCGCGATAAAGATGAGCAGGGTGGGGAAGGGGAGTTTTTTGCCGACGGGTTTGATGGTCAGGCACAAAATGATGACGAGGCCGATAAAGAGAAGGATCTGGTTCATAGATGGTGTCCGCTCCTGGGTGGTTGGCGTGGCACGGTCAGTTGTCTGCGGTTATTTGTACCCAAAGATGGTGGGTTTATGGGGTTGGATTGCGGGCGTGCGCGATATCGTCATAGACGGCTGCCGTCTTTGCCTCTGCTCGGAAACCCTTTCCAGCTTTATTGCAACGGAGTACAATGGGTAACGTTTAAGTTCAACTTGAAGTTTTAGTTGCGGCACCGGGCTTCGGCCGCAATGCAAGGAGAGGCGTACCATGGCGATCTATGTGACATCTGACGCTCACGGGCACGTGCGTGCGCTTGACGAGGCCCTGTCTAAGATCTCGTTGACGTCCGACGACACACTGTACGTGCTGGGCGACATGATCGATCGCGGGCCCGATCCGGTCGGTGTTATTAAGCTCGTGCGCTCGCTGCCCAACGCCCGCGTGCTCAAGGGTAATCACGAGCAGATCATGCTCGATGCCATCATTGGCCAGGATCCGCTCGATGCCGAGACCTGGGATATCAACGGTGGCTGGACGACGCGCGAGCAGCTCAACGACATGGAATTTGAGGCATACGAGGAACTCGTGCGATGGATGGCCGCGCTGCCGCTCTACGCGGTGGTCGAGACTGCCGAGCGGCCGTACCTGCTGGTGCACGCCGGCATTCAGACCGAGGCGGCGCGTGCGTTTTTGCTTGAGCATGGTGTCGATTGCGGCGACGGCAGGGGAGCGGTCGATGCCGATCGCGAGCTGCTGCAGCAAATGCTCGCCGTACAGTCGTCCGATGACTTGCTCTGGATTCGTCACGGCTATTGGGATGTGCCGACCGGGCTGCTTTCTGCCGAGGGCAAGGGTCCGGTCGTGGTGAGCGGTCACACGCCAACGGTGTCGCTCGGGCGTTATTGCGAGGTCGGTGGTCTTGCGGGGCTCGATGAGGAGTCGGGCCGCGGGCAGATCGTGCGCCTGGGCGGCGAGGATGCCGCCGGTGTGCCCGATCGCATCGACATCGACTGCGCTGCCGCCACCGGCTCCGAGTTCGGTCGCGTGGGCATCCTGCGCCTGGACGACGGGGCGGAGTTCTACGCGAACATCAACCCGGGCGAATAATCGGTGCAAGGGGTAGCTAATTTGGGACGGGGCTTTTTTGACTACTTTTGCCCTTCTGCCCGCTAATTGATTTCTCTGGGACGGGGATTAAATAATCATTTGGCTGCCCGCTGGCTAAGTGAGTAGACTTTTTTGGAAATGCCGAGCACCCAACATATTTGCCTCAATAAAACCGCAGGTCACAGACTTGTGCTCTGTTGGTGTGGTCGGAGATTCGGTAAAAGTCTACTCACTTAGTTTTGCGTGATGAATATTGTCCGCAACGAGACCCCAGACGGGGTGATTCCATCGCAAATTCCGGTGACCGGGCAGCTAATTAGGCGCCGTATGGGTTGCGGTCGCGTTCTATGCGCTGGCGGATGTGGGCGTACTCGATTATCAGTAGCACCAGGAGTAGGGCCATGATGGCTAGGTAGCTCACCACAGCGCCCATCAGACCCAGCAGCTTAATCAAGATCACCGGCAGCACCACGCTTACGGCGAAGCAGATCAGGTAGATCTTGGTGACGTCTCCAGCGTGGCGTAGCACCGTGATGATGGCGTAGATAAAGTCGATGGCCGCGGTGACGCCGCCGGCGACGACCATCAGCAACGCCAGCGTACGGTAGCGCTCAAAGCTGAGGCCGTACATAAAGCTCATGAGGGGAATACCGGGACCTGCCATAAATGCGGCGCACACGCCGGTGATGGCCACGATCAGCGCCATAACGGCAACAATAATCAGGTCAAAGCGACGACGCTTGCGAGGATTAGCCCAAATGCTCGACAAGCGCAGGAGCTGCGGTTTATAGATAAATCCAATGCTCAACAGAATAGCCTGCGCCGGAAAGAACAGGGCATTAAAGTACAGCTGATATTTGTATGCCAGCTTGCCTTCCATCACAAACTTGGGCATGCTCTCAATTAGGTTGAACAGGAATAGCGCGCCAAAGAGTGGGGCGCACTGGACAAACAGGTGGCCGACCTCACGCAGGCTTACGCGGCGCGATTTTTCGGTCTCGAGCAGGGCGAGCGGCGCGGTGACCAGCACGAGCGAGGCGATCGCGGCGATGCCCATGGCCATGGCCGCGATGGGCATGCTACGCGTGAGGAACAGCGCCACGCTGAAGACCGCGATGACGCCGACGGAGCGTAGCGTTTGACTCATGCCAGCCAAGTAGAGCTTGTCGGCCTGCTGCAGGCGGCCTTCGTACACGTCGGCGACGCCGTCGATCACCTTGTAGAGGTAGACGCCCAGGCCGATCGTCGCCATATGCGCGTCATAGCCGCGGGCGCTGCTGTACATGAGGCCGCAGCCTAGGGCGAGCGCTCCGCAAAGCCAGCGGTTGAGCTGGTAGGAGGCAAAGGACGTCTTTTCGTCGATGTCTGAGACCTGGAAATTGCGCACGCCGTAGTTGCACGCGATCATGATGAGCGTGCCGGTGACGAAGGCGATGGAGAATTTGCCTGCTTCTTCGGCGCCCACGAGCTGTGTGGACACGATGGTGAGCAGAGGAAACGCCATGCCCCACACGGCGGTGCCCAGGGTATTCCAGAGATAGTCGCGGCGGGTGGCGTGCTCCTCGTATTCCGCTTCCTGCATGGAGAAGCCGCCGCCGTAGATGGCGCCGAGCAGGCGGTTCCACCAAGCGTTGACCATGCGGCGGACGGGGCCGGGCTCCTGATCGCGTTCGCGCCGGCGACGTGTGGCTTGGCTGCTATCGGGTCCGCCGGCGTTGCGCTGACTCAGCTCCTGGATGCGTGCGAGCTCTTCGGCCGTGTGGGAGGCAGGGAAGAGGCCGTTCTCGATGCGGCCGCCCTGGGCCTTCGCGGCGCCGTCTTTCAATGCAGCGGGGTTGGAGATGCCGTTGCGGCGGGCGATGGCGCGGCGAATGCTATCGAGGGGCGTGATGCTCAAAGCGGGGTCCTTTCTATTGCTGCGCTCTAGTATAGTCGCGGTGGTATCCATTCGTGTTTTTGAACAGGTTGTTCAATAATTTCGGCGGCGCCATTCAGTAGTCGGCACTTAGGGACGTTCCTTATGTGCCGGCACTTTGGGAACGTCCCTAAGTGCCGGCATCCGGGGACGCTCCTTGAATGTTGCCTGTTCAAGAGTGTCCCCAATGACTAGTCGTTTAAGAACGTCCCCAATGACTGGGCCGCTTGCCTGCGATTTTTGACCGTTGGGCGGGCTTGCCGCCCTTGCCGCAAAAACGTTTTTGCATATCGGGTACAACGGGCTTTACGTGAGTAAAGTGCGCGCCGCGTCCACGTGCCGCGTTTTTAAAGGAGGCCCCATGCCTGGTGTTACCCCTGCAGAAGTTCTGTCCAATTTTGGCATTACGCTGGTCGAAGACCCCGCTGAGAACCAGCCCCGCCTGCTGGTTGACCTGCCGGCAGCCGAGCTCGTCGAGCATGCCATCCGCCGCAACGAAGGCCGCATGGCATCCAACGGCGCGCTGGTGATCGAGACGGGGGAGCGTACCGGACGTTCGCCCAACGACCGCTTTATCGTTGACACCCCCGATGTCCACGACAAGATTGCCTGGGGCGCCGTCAACCGCCCGCTGTCCGTCGAAAGCTACGAGGTCATCAAAGCCGGCATCGTCGACTATCTCAACGAGCGCGATGTGTTCGTCACCCGCGGCATGGCCGGCGCCGACCGCAACCATACGCGCCGCCTGCTCGTCGCCTGCGAGCGTGCCAGCCAGGCGCTCTTCATTAAGCAGATGCTCGCCCGCCCGCTCGCCCGCGAAATCGCGCGCACCGGCGAGCCGGACTTCTGCGTGCTCGCCGCGCCGGGCTACCAATGCGACCCTGCCATCAAGGGCCTCAACTCCAGCGCCGCCGTGGTCATCAACTTCCAGGAGCGCGTGATTTTGGTCGCGGGTACCGGCTACTCCGGCGAGATCAAAAAGTCCATCTTCAGCGTTATGAATTACCTGCTGCCCGTCGAGGACGACGTGCTGCCCATGCACTGCTCGGCCAGCATGGATCCCGTCACGCACGAGACCGCCGTGTTCTTTGGCCTGTCCGGCACCGGCAAGACCACGCTTTCGGCCAATCCCATGCGCCTGCTGATCGGCGACGACGAGCACGGTTGGTCCGACATGGGTATCTTCAACATTGAGGGTGGCTGCTACGCAAAATGCGAGGGCCTGGACGCCTTTCACGAGCCCGAGATCTTCAACGCCGTCCGTTTTGGCGCCATTTGCGAAAACGTGGTGCTCGACGAGAACCGCAAGCCCAACTATGACGACATCTCGATCACGCACAACACGCGCGTGGCCTATCCCGTGGAGCACATTCCTAACGCGTGGACTAAGGGCATGGGCACCACTCCGAGTGTCGTGCTGTTCCTGACTTGCGACGCTTTTGGCGTGCTACCGCCCATCTCACGCCTGACGGCCGATGCCGCCATGTACCACTTTGTGACGGGCTTTACGGCTAAGATTCCCGGCACCGAGGTCGGCGTCACCGAGCCCACGCCCACGTTCTCTTCGCTGTTCGGCGAGCCGTTTATGCCGCTCGACCCCATGGTTTACGCCAAGATGCTTGGCGAGCGCATTGCCGACGGCCGCACGCGCGTGTACCTGGTCAACACCGGCTGGATTGGCGGCGGCTACGGCGTGGGCCATCGCATCGAGCTGGCCTACACGCGCTCGCTGGTCGCGCGCGCCCTCGACGGCACCATCGAGGACAGCGAGTTCGTGCACGACGACATCTTTAACGTCGACATTCCCACGACGTGCCACGGCGTGCCCGATGGCATCCTGGTGCCGCGCCAATACTGGCAGAGCACCGCGCGCTATGACGAGGCCGCGCACAACCTGGCGGTGATGTTCGAGGAGAACTTCGAGAAGAAGTACTCGCACCTGCCCGAGTCCGTCAAAGCCGCCGGTCCGCACGCTCAAGTACACGCCGACGCCCGTCATCGCGGCCGCGGCCTGCTGGGACTCCGCCACTAGCTTCGCCGTGAGTCCATATCCACCACAAAGGGGACAGGCACCTTTGTGGTGGTTTTGCTCGCGTGGATGACTCGGGTTACAATACGCCTGACATATCGTCCCCTTCTCCGGATGGGGACAGCGCAAGCGTTCTTGTGACGGCACCGTAGGACTTTGAAGGTGGCCGTTGTAAGGGCGCTTTTTGTTTAGGCGCCCTCACTCGGGCGCGCACAATGAAGGGAGAGCGTATGAAGAGCTTTATTGCCGAGGATTCATTCTGGGAGCTGTTTCCGCAGGCAGCGGTCGGTGTTGTGGTCGTGGAGGGCATGAAGCCCACGGCTCAGATTCCTCAAGAGGACGTGGATGCGATTGCGGCGTTGCTCGACCGCGCCAATATCGATGCGGAGCGTCATCTGACCAGCGACACTATCAGCGAGAACGCACCGGTCAAGGCATGGCGCGAGGCCTATCGTCTGTTCAAGACCAAGAAAGGCGCGCGCTGCTCGATCGAGAACTTGCTCAAACGCGTGCTCAAAGGCAAGCCGGTGGGCCACATTACGCCCGCGGTGGATATTTACAACACGGTGTCGCTGACCTACGCGCTGCCCGTGGGAGGCGAGGATCTGCATGCGATCGAGGGGGACCTTCGCCTGAAGGTGACCGACGGTGGCGATGCGTTCTTGCCGCTTGGCGAGGAGGCGGACGATCCGACGCTGCCCGGCGAGCTCGCCTACATCGACGATGCGGGCGCTGTGTGCCGCTGCTGGAACTGGCGCGACGGCGTTCGCACGGCGCTGTCCGATGATTCGGCCGATGCGTTCCTGGCGATTGAGTGCGTGGAGCCCGAGCGGATGGGGGATTGCCAGGCTGCGATCGATCGCTTAGCCGAGCTGCTTGAGCGCTATCTGGGAGCGACGGTTGTCATTAAGACGCTTGTGACCCGCGACAATCCTTGCGTGGAACTGTAGCGGCGCCTAGAACCTATTGATGCCCCAAACCACCACAAAGGTGCCTGTCCCCTTTGTGGTGGTTTTTATGTTGATGGGTTAACAAATGGGGTATTTGGGTACGGGTGTCGCCTTATGCGACTAAGATGTTTACCCGTTAGCATTATGCAAGCGAAAGGCGGTCGTCTCCCATGCAGCAGAGCGACGAGACACGTTTCGAGGACTTTGTCGGACTGATCAGCGGACTCTACAAGGAGATCCAGCGCATTAAGACGTCTGAGGGCGCTAGGCTGGGTCTCAAGGGCTCCGACGTTATGTGCCTGTACTATCTTGAGCGCAGCAAGGATGGCCTGACTGGCGCCGACCTGGCTCGCATGGCAGGCGTGACCCGCGCCGCCGTCTCGCGTACGCTCGCGCATCTGGAGGAGGGTGGCTACGTCGAGGTCGATGATTCGGGCGATGCCGCCGTTAAGTATCGTGCTCCGGTGCGCCTGACCGCTCTGGGCGGCGAGAGCATGAGCGAGGCGGACCGCATCATTCGCGAGGTGCTCGATACCACCGGTAAGGCTATGGGTGTGGAGCAGCGCGAGCAGATGTATGCGTCGCTGCGCACGATTCTCAACACCCTGCGCGAGATCTAAGGCCGCTAAGGCATTTGCTACCCATTAACAACTGCATCGTCCCGTTTTAAGCGCGTATACCGTGCCGGGGCATTGTTGTCAAAATTCCCTGCGCGGGACCTGCGCAAGAAAGGATTCGTTATGTCCGTCCGCATTATTACCGATTCCGCAAGCGATTTGTCTCCGGCGGAACACCCGGCGCTGGCTGTTTTGCCGCTGTCCGTCACCTTTGGCACCGATGTGTACATGGATGGCGTCGACATCGATCACCAGCGCTTTTACGAGATGCTCGTGGAGCGCGATGAGCTGCCCAAGACCGGCCAGGTCAACCCGTACGCGTTTTCGCAGGCTATTGCCGAGGCGCGTGAGGCCGGCGATGAGGCTGTGATTATTACCGTGGGCGCTAAGCTATCAGGCACCAACCAGAGTGCCCGTACCGCACTTGCCGAGGCACCAGGTGGCGACGTGTTCGTGGTAGACAGCAACAATGTCACCCTCGGCGAGCGCGTCCTGGTCGAGTACGCGCTGCGCTTGGTGGACGAGGGCCGTAGTGCGGCCCAGATCGCGGCGGCCGTCGAGGCCGTGCGTGACCGCGTGGCCGTCATCGGCCTGCTCGAGACGCTGGAGTACCTGGTTCGCGGCGGTCGTCTATCTGCTGCGGCCGGCGCCGTGGGCACGCTGCTCAACGTGAAGCCCGTGGTGGCTGTCGAGGACGGCCTTATCGTGCAGCTGGGCAAGGCGCGCGGTTCCAAGAACGGCCGCAACCTGCTGAACCAAAAGGTCGAAAAGTCAGGCGGCATCGACTTTTCCATGCCGCTGGCGCTGGGCTATACGGGCCTTTCGGATGCGGTGCTCAAGAAGTATGTCGAGGACAGCGCGGCACTGTGGGCTGGCCACACCGAGGGCGAGTTGCCCGTTCACACCATCGGCGCCACCATCGGCACCCACGTAGGCCCCGGCGCCGTCGCCGTAGCCTTCTTCCAGCCCGCCAACTAACCGACCTGCCATAAACCACCACAAAGGGGACAGGCACCTTTGTGGTGGTTTATGCTTTTCCGGGTGGAAGGGAGCGAGCAATGGCGTCTGAGGACTTTTTTGAACGGGTGTACGAGGTGGTCGAGCAGATCCCCGAGGGGATGGTCGCCACGTATGGTCAGGTGGCGCTGCTTGCCGGTCGACCACGAAGTGCGCGGTATGTGGGGTATGCCCTGCATAGCAATCCGCGCCCCGGCGAGATTCCCTGTCACCGCGTGGTGTTTGCCGACGGGCGCATATGCGAGGGTTTTGCTTTTGGCGGTCCCGATGCTCAACGTGAGCTTTTGCTAGGGGAGGGTGTGGCGTTTAAGGACGACATGCACGTCGACCTGGCCGTCTGTCGTTGGCCTGCCGGACTCTAACAGCTCTGCCGTGGCCAGAACCACCACAAAGGTGCCTGTCCCCTTTGTGGTGGTTTTCTGTTGCAGGTTTACCGGGGCTAACTTATGGAGAAGCTATGGCGGCGAATATTGATGCTGCAAAGTAAACCACGGTGAACTATATTGTATTCAACAACGGAGCAGGCAATAGGCGATGAAAAAGCCTGCCCTGTTGAGTTTGATTCGCATTCCTCCCCTCTGTGCGATTCAACGGTGTACTTCGGGAACGGGCCCGCCGGCAACTGACTGCCGGCGGGCCCGTTCCTGTTTATCGGGGGAGTGCAATGGGCGGAGCCGAAGCAGTCCGGCTCCGAAAAAGGCGGACGTCGTAGTGCCCGCCCTAAAGCAATCGAAAGCTCAAGCCAGCAAATCGGTCTAGTACACCATGCCCATGGCGTCCTGAACCTCTGCCAGGGTCTGATCGGCGATCTCGTTGGCGCGACGGTTGCCCTCGTGCAGGACGTCCTTCACATAGTCCAGATCGTTCTCGTAGCGCTGGCGACGCTCGCGGATCGGTGCGAAGTACTCGTTGACGGCCTCGGTCACGTACTTCTTGAGCTGGCCGGAGCCGCCCAGGCCAATCTCCTCGGCAATCTCGACCTCGGAACGGCCGGTGCAGATGGCGGCCGTCGAAAGCAGGCCGGACACGCCGGGGCGGTTCTCGGGATCGAACGTGATCATGCGCTCGGAGTCGGTCTGGCTCTTCTTGATGCGCTTGGCCGTCTCCTCGGCGGTCATCGAGATGTTGATGGCGTTGCCGTAGCTCTTGCTCATCTTGCGACCGTCCAGGCCGGGCAGCAGCGGGGTCTCGGACAGCAGCGCGTCGACCTCGGGGAACACCTTGCCGTAGCGGTTGTTAAAGCGGCGGGCGATGGTGCGGGTGAGCTCGATGTGCGGCAGCTGGTCGCGGCCGACGGGCACCACATTGCCCTTGCAGAACAGGATGTCGCAGGCCTGGTGCACCGGGTAGGTGAGCAGAAGGCCGGTGAGCTCGTGCCCCGAGGCCTCCATCTCGGCCTTGACCGTGGGGTTGCGCGCCAGCTCGGCCTCGGACACCAGCGACAGGAACGGCAGCATGAGCTGGTTGGCGGCGGGCACGGCGGAGTGCGCGTAGATCATGGTCTTGTCGGGGTCGATGCCGCAGGCAAGGTAGTCCATGACCATGTTGTACACGTTGTCCTGGATGTGCTCGGTGGTGTCGCGGTCGGTGATGACCTGGTAGTCGGCGATGAGTACGTTGGTCCTGGCGCCCATGTTCTGCAGCTCCACGCGGCCCTTGAGGGTGCCAAAGTAGTGACCCAGGTGCAGACGGCCGGTGGGGCGGTCGCCGGTAAGCATGGTGAACTTCTCGGGCGTCTTGGCCAGGCCCTCGCGAATGGCGTTGCTCTTTTGCAGCGCGACTTCGTAGCTGTTCTCGTTTGGCATGATTGCTCCTAACGTTCGTTCGCAGGTTTTGATGATAACGCGTTTATTGGAGGGGCGGGGCGTAAGTAGGCGAGGGGCGGGAGAGGGGTGGCTTGTGCGATGGGCGCGGCGTGGCCGCGCTTGGCCAACGGTGCCTTGGCACATCCTCGGCAGCTTGCCCTAGAGCTTGTGGTGGCGCTCTTCTTTGCGCTCCTCGGCTGCCTGCTCCTCCTGCTTAAAAGCGGGGTCGTCGGGGGTGACCAGCTCATCTTCGTGCGTGCGCTTGTTGTAATGGTGGAGCAGCACGGGCTCAAATAGATGTAGATGCTTGGCGAAGGCCGCCGAGCCAATGGCGAGCACGGTAAAGATGAGCACGCGCATGGGCACCTCGACCTGGTTAATCGCGGCGGCGCCGGCCGAAAGCATGATGCACCAGGCATAGATGAGCAGCACGGCCTGTTTTTGGTTGTAGCCTTCTTGGATCAGGCGGTGGTGGATGTGGCCCTTGTCGGCCTGCCCGATGCTAATGTGGGCGCGCTTGCGGCGCACAATGGCGCTAAACGTGTCGATGATGGGCACGCCGGCAACGATGAGCGGGATGATAAGCGAGGTGAGTGCGGCGGTGCGGCTCACGTTGAGCAGCGAGATGGAGCCCAGCGCAAAGCCCAGAAGCAACGACCCCGAGTCGCCCAAGAAGATGCTTGCGGGGTTGAAGTTGTAGCGCAAAAAGGCCAGACAGGCGCCAAAGAGCGCAATGGAGAGCGCGGCGGCGTCGATGCGGCCCGAGAGAACAGCCATCGAAAACATGGTGAACGATGCGATGCCGCAGATGCCCGTGGCCAAGCCGTCGAGGCCGTCGATGAGGTTAATGATGTTGGTGAATGCCACCAGATAGATCACGGTAATGGGGTAGGCGAGCCATCCGAGCATGATCTCGCCGGGAGCAAACGGGTTGACGATGACGCCGATCCGCAGGCCGCCCATGCAGGCGATAAGCGCGGCGAGGACCTGTCCGGCCAGCTTTTGCTTGGGCGTGAGCTGGAAGACGTCGTCGATAGCGCCGGTCGCAAAGATAACGGTAAAAGAAAGCGCAAGTATGGGGTAGCTGATGTGCAGACGGGGGTGGGGCACCAAAACGGGCGGCCAACCCAGGTACCAGGTGCCTAGGATTTGCACAGTGCAGGCGACGACCAGGCCCAAAAACACCGCCGTTCCGCCCAAACGCGGGATGGGCTTGGTGTTGATGCGGCGCTTAGAAGGATAGTCGACGGCGTCGAGCTTGATTGCCAGGCGCTTGACCAGGGGTACCGTGAGGAAGGTCGTGATAAAGGCCGCCGCTGCCACGCATAGGTACGGTATGTAGCTCGGGGATGAAGCCATGAATCTAAAAACCGCCAAGCGTCGAAGGAAAAGGTCAGAAGAACGCCATGCGCAAAGGGCATAGCCGAACCATAATACTCGACCAAGGGGGGTGCATGGAATTGCACGCAGCGATAATCACGCGCTTACCAGATATTGGGATGTTGTCGATGGCTTGTCGGGATGCCGGCGGGGATCCATATGGACTGTAATGGTGATTTTCGGCAAAAGAAAACCACCCCCCACGTTACGAAAATGAACCCACCTAAAACAGGTGGGTGCCCTCATCGACTGTTCCAGCGTCCTTAACAACGAAGGATACCTGTACTAGGTACGACTGTGTGGGCTCCCTAAATAAACGCGACGGTTCACCCAGTTGCTCCGCGGGGGGCGGAATACCTACATCATAAAGCGGCACTTTATCGATTCCAGTCTTGACATTACAAAAATCGTGTCGGACGATTACGGCGCCTTGGGCTCGAGCCGTCTGTGGGGTTGATCCCTTTACGTTTGAGCTGCTGAATCGTTGTTTTGGAGCATGGTTTTATGCCGACGTCGTTGACCGAACTTTTTTCGCCCGCCTGCCATTTGTGTCCGCGCCGTTGCGGTGCGGCGCGCGATGAGGGCGCGCACGGCGTCTGCGGTGCTAACGACACGCTCAAGGTGGCCCGCGCCGCGCTTCATATGTGGGAGGAGCCGCCTATCTCGGGCGAGGCCGGTTCGGGCACGATCTTCTTTAGCGGCTGCTCGCTCAAATGTATCTACTGCCAGAACCACGAGATCTCGACCGGCAATTTTGGCCTTGAGATTTCGCCTGAGCGCCTGGTCGAGATTATGCTGGAACTGCAGGACCAGGGTGCCAACAACATCAATTTGGTGACGGCGACGCACTATGCGCACCTGTTGCCTGCCGCGATTGCCGCGGCACGGGCGCGCGGACTGGTTATCCCAATCGTCTACAACACGAGTGGTTACGAGCGCGCGAGTGCCGTGGCGGCGCTGGGCGACCTGGTCGATGTGTGGCTCACCGACTTTAAATATGCCGATGCCGGGCTTGCGCAGTCGCTCTCCCATATAAAGGATTACCCGCGTGTGGCCGTGTCGGGTCTGGCCCAGATGGCGCGCGAGATCGAGCGCCGCGGGGGAGAGTTGGTGGACGAGGACGGGCTTATGAAGCGTGGCATGATCGTGCGTCACCTGGTGCTTCCGGGGCATGCAGACGATTCGTGTCGCGTGCTGGACCTGGTGTGGCAGACGGTGGGCGACGTGCCGATCTCGGTTATGAACCAGTACACGCCCAATGCGCTCATGCGCGAGCAGGGCGGCGACCTGGCACGCGCCGTGACGCGTGAGGAGTACGAGCAGGTGCTCGACCATGCCGACGACCTGGGTTTTACGACGATGTTCTGGCAAGAGGGCGGCGCGGTAGACGAGAGCTTCACCCCGGCCTTCGACACCACCGGTGTTCTTACCAGCGCAAAGTAGTGCGTTCGTCGATGATTTTTCTGGGACGGGGATAAAAAATCATCGAGAGGATCGCCTGTTCGAAAAGTTGCCAAAATAGCCGCGCCCCAAAAAGACTGGTTATTGGGCGTTGACAGTTGGCGAGCCGTAGGTAAAATATCGACTTGTCCTGGGGACGTAGCTCAGTTGGGAGAGCGCTGCCGTCGCATGGCAGAGGCCGAGGGTTCGACTCCCTTCGTCTCCACCCTTGGATTTGATAAGCCGCTGACATTGTGTCGGCGGCTTTTTTTAAAAGAAAGGGCTGTACCATGGCCGAGCTTGAGTCCCAACCATTGTCCGACGAGGAGCGCGCTGAGTTGGAAGAGCTCCGCGCTGAGAAGGCCCGCCGCGAGGCTCGGGAAGAGGCCCGTCGCGAGCGTGAGGAGCTGGCTGCCCTGCGTGCCGAGCGTGCGAAGGCCGAGGAGGTCGCCGCGAACGCCGCATCCGCACCGGCGCCCGCGCCCAAGCCCACTGCTGCGAAGCCTGCACCTGCCGCGCCCAAACCTCAGCCTAAAAAGGCCGCTCGTCCCAAGTCCGTCGAGCCCAAGCCGAGCCGTGACGAGATGACCTTTGCCCAGCGCATGGTTACCTCCAAGGAGCCTACGGGCGAGAACGAGATCCCTGGCATGGCGCCGGCTCAAAAAATCATCATTATCCTTGCCCTCATCGCGTTCGTCGTCTTTATGGGCTACACGATCCTGACCAGCATGGGCCTGCTCTAACCGATTTGCATCGGGCGTCATGTCCGCATGCTCTGCTCTCGTTCAACCCTCAAATTCTGCACCACACATCCGAAAGGTCGCCCCATGGCTTTGACCGACATCTCTCATCCCACCGACATTGCAATGCTCACCGATCTGTACGAGCTCACTATGGCCCAGGGCCTGTGGGAGAGCGGCAAGGCCAATGAGCAGGGTTGTTTTACCGCGTTTTACCGCGACCATCCCTTTGGCAGTGCCTATGCCGTCATGTGCGGCACCGCCGAACTGCCCGAGCTGGTCGAGAATCTGCGCTTTACGCCCGAGGACATCGACTACCTCGCCTCGCTCCAGGCCCCGGCCGGCGGCGCGATGTTTAAGCCTGCGTTCCTCGACTACCTGCGCGATTTTCGTGCGCATGTAAACATCGACGCCGTGCCCGAGGGCGAGCTCGTCTTTCCGCGCGAGCCCATGGTACGCGTCACCGGCCCCGCGTTGGAGTGCCAGCTGCTCGAGACGGCGTTGCTCAACATCGTCGGGTTCCAGACGCTTGTCGCCACCAAGACAGCGCGCGTGGTGCTGGCGGCGGACGGCCGTCCCGTTGCCGAGTTTGGCCTGCGTCGCGCCCAGGGTCCCGATGGCGGCCTGGCTGTTGCGCGCGCGAGCTACGTTGCCGGCTGCTCCTCTACGTCCAATGTGCTCGCCGGCCGCCGCTACGGTATTCCCGTCTTTGGCACGCATGCGCACAGCTGGGTGATGAGCTTCGATTCCGAGCTCGAGGCCTTCCGCGCCTTTGCCAAGTCGAGCCCCAAGAACTGTACGCTGCTCATCGACACCTATGACGTGCGCGAGGGCTGCGAGCATGCCATTACGGTTGCCAAGGAGATGGAGGCGGTGGGCGAGCGCCTGTCGGCTATTCGCATCGACTCCGGCGACCTTGCCAAGCTCTCCAAGTATGTTCGCGGCCGTTTTGATGCCGAGGGCCTGCCCTATGTGGGTATCTCGGTGTCCAACGACCTGGACGAGTACACGATTCAGTCGCTGCTCGACCAGGGCGCGCCCATCGATAGCTTTGGCGTGGGTACCAAGCTCGCGACCTGCTACGACCAGCCGGCGCTGGGCGGCGTGTACAAGCTTTCCGCCCGCCGTGCGAGCGAGGCCGACCCGTGGACGCCGGTGGTCAAGCTCTCCGAGCAGCCCTATAAGCGCACGATCCCGGGCGTACAGCGCGTGCGCCGTTATTACGACGGCTTTGGCGGCCCGGTCTGCGACATGATCTACGACGAGGACCATCTGGCGGGGGAGGGCGCCGCGCGCGGCAATACCCTCGTGGCCGTGAATGATGCTGCCCTGGTGACCGACGTGTCCGAACTTGAGTATCGCGAGCTGCTGGTGCCGATCGTGCGCGATGGCAGTGCGGTGGCTCCGCGTGAGAGCATCCAGGACGCGCGCGAGCGCTGTGCTTGGGCGCTCGATCATCTGGACACAGCTTTCAAGCGCTTCCTGTACCCGCAGACCTATGTTGTGGGCATGGAGCAGGGCCTGGCTCAGGTGCGCGACGAGCTCGTGCGCAAGAACATGGCCGCGGCCTCGGCTTTCCCCTGGGCAAAATGATCCGAAGGGGACGAGGGAAACGGATCATTTTCGTCCGTCCCGCACCGGGTGCCCCGGCTGCTCCAGCTCGCCCGCCTGCTCAACACTCGATTGGTTTGACGTATGACGACTTCTTATAAAACGATGGTGGTAAAGATCGGCTCGTCCACGGTGGTGGGCGCCGACGGCAAGGTCAACCGCGCCTTTATCGGCGGGCTTGCCGATCAGGCCGCAGCGCTGCGCAAGCTCGGCTGGCGTCTGGTCGTGGTGAGCTCGGGCGCTATCGCCTGTGGCTATCCCGTGCTGGGCTTCGACCGTAAGCCGGTCGGCGACCTGCCGAGCCTGCAGGCCTGCGCTTCGGCCGGCCAGTGCATCATCTCGTCGGCCTACGACGAGGAGTTTCATGCGCGCGACCTGCTCACCTCGCTCGTGCTGCTCACGCGTCACGACACGGCGCGCCGTACGTCCTACCTGCACGCGCGCGACGCCCTGCTGCGCCTGGTGGAGCTTGGCGTGGTGCCGGTCGTCAACGAGAACGATACCGTTACTGTCGATGAGATCAAGTTTGGCGACAACGACACACTGGCGGCGCTTGTGAGCTGCCTGGTTTCTGCCGATCTGTGCGTGACGCTCTCGGACATCGATGGTCTCTATACTGCCAATCCGCATGAGGACCCCACGGCCGAGCTTGTTCCTGTCGTGCATAAGATCGATGCCAAGATTATTGCCTCGGCGGGCGATTCTTCCACATCGGTGGGAACGGGCGGCATGATTACCAAGATCCGCGCGAGCCGCATCCTGATGACGGCGGGCATTCAGAGCGTGATTTGCTCAGGCGAGGAGCCCGATGCGCTCGTGCGCCTCGCCCGCGGCGAGAGCGTGGGCACGCTGTTCGATCCGCCGGCGGAGCGTCTGGACATCGCACCCCGCAAGCTGTGGATCGCACTGGGCGACAAGGCGCATGGCTCGGTGACGGTCGATGATGGTGCTGCGAAGGCGCTGGTTAGCCGTGGCTCTTCCTTGCTTGCGGTGGGTATTCGCGAGGTCGATGGCCAGTTTGCCGAGGGCGATGTGCTCGATGTGTGCGATCCGAGCGGTATGGTCGTCGCCCGCGGTATCGCCGAGGCCGATTCGGACGTGCTGGAGCTTGCTGCCGGCCGCCGCCAGGACCAGATCGCCAGCAACCGCCTGCTCGCTAACTTGGCCGAGAAGCCGGCGATACACAGGGATAACCTAATCGTCTTCGCTTAACCAATTGACGCTGCAAACGCCCCTAAGCGGCAATCTGACGTTCAATCGTCGGGCATGACCAAAAGGTCAATGCCCTCCTCATTCACGTCACCTTGCTCGCTTAGGGGCGTTTTCGCTTTCCGTTCTCTACCTGCGATGGCCGTAACGCCGGCATATCGTAAGTTGCGGTGAAATAGGGATGGTTTGGCGGCTTTAAAGCCTTTAACAGTCCTTATTTCACCGCAACTCGTTGAGGCGGCGGGGTCCCACTGCCGGCACTTGGGGACGTTCCTTTTGTGCCGGCACTTTGGGACACTCCTTAGCTAGAAGATCCGGCGCAGGTCTCCGCGGTTGAGCGCTTCGTCGAAGAGGTGCTTGAATACCACGCTACCGTGCAAACCATCGTGCTCAAACTCGTTGGTCACCCAGGCATGTGAGTTGCCCACGCGGCTGAGCGTGTCGAGCTGCAAGCCCGAATCCACGTACATGTCGTCGAAATACACCGCGGCCTGGAGCGGCACCTCGTTGCAGGCCAGGCGCTGCGGGTCGTAGATCTTGTCCCAGCTGGTGTCTTCCATCAGCAGGTCCATGGCGGGCTTAAACGGCTTAAGCTCGGGCATCTGCTCGAACATCCACGGGAACATTGCCTCGCCGGTAAACATGAGCGGGCGCGCGAGCGCGTCGAACTCGGCGCGGTGTGCCTTCTCTTCAGCCGCGGCCCAGCCAATGGGCATAGTGTCGCCGTCGGCGTAGATGAACTCCTGCAGTGTCCAGTACAGCGGGTTTGTACGCGTGTTGGTGCGCTCGAAGGCGCGCATCAAAAAGCTGTCAGATAGCGAGGCGCCGTAGGCCAGCGTGCCGTCGCCGTCAACAAAAGCGTGATCGACAATCCAATGCATGCGCTCAAAGCTCGGCTTCATACCAAAGTCGCTGCCCATGAGCTGTAGGCGCTCGACCGTCATCGGTGAGCCGTCGGGCAGCACGGGCTTCTGGGCCTCGAGCGCATCGGCCAGTGCCGCCACGCGCTCGACGTCGGCGGGGTAGCGGTCGTAATACTGCTGCGTCTTGGCGGCCATGCGCGGGAAGGTGTGCGCGTAGACCTCGCTTGCGCTCGCTGGCACGTGTGGAATGCCGCCGCAGGTAAAGCTCGCCGCCACGCCTTCGGGGAAGAGCGACAGATAGCTCAACGTCAAAAAGCCGCCGTAGCTCTGCCCGAGTGTGACCCAGGGCTTGCCGCCAAAGCCCACCAGGCGCAGGTACTCAAAATCGCGCACGATGGAGCTGGCGAGGTGGCGCTTGAGGAAGTCAGCCTGCGAGCGTGCGGCATCGGAGCCGGCCGCCGTCGCGCGCTCGCCCAGTGCGGCAATCGTGCGCCCGTCCATGCAGCTACTGCGTCCGGTGCCGCGCTGGTCGGGAAGGACCACGCGGAAGTGCTTGACGGCCTCCTCGATCCAGCCGTCGCTTGTGGGCGACAGCGGACGCGGGCTCTCGCCGCCGGGACCGCCCTGCAAAAACAGGAGCAGCGGCAGATCGTCGTTGATGCGGTCGGGCGCGCAAACCACGCGGTAGAAGAGCTTGATGCTCTCGGGCGCGCCGGCGATTGGTGCCGGAATGGCGCCGCGGCGCATGGTGCTGCCGACGGCCAGGAGCATCGGCTCCAGGCCGCGCCAGTCAAGGGGGACGTCGATGCTGTGGTCCTCGACGTAAAGGCCGGGGACGTGGTACGAAGTGATAAGGGCCATGTGAGTCTTCCGTTCGTTGCGGTGTTTCGGGTTGACCAATTCTACCGCCGTGGGCGAGGCCATGCGCAAATCGGCTACCATGGTTGCAAACTTCTAGGAGAAAGGGCCGCCCATGTCGGTCGATATAGCCACGTATGTCCACGATCTTGCCGTTGCCGCCAAGGCAGCGTCGGCCTCGCTTGCCACGGCGAGCGATGAGCAGCGTCAGGAGGCCGTGCGCGCCATGGCCGCAGCACTGCGCAACGGTGTCGACTCCATCGTCGCCGCTAACGAGCTCGATATGTCCGCCGCGCGCGATGCGGGCACTTCGGCCGGACTGCTCGATCGCCTGCTGCTGACGCCCGAGCGCGTCGAGGGCATGGCCGCCGGCCTGGAAAAGCTCGCCGAGCTGCCTGATCCCGTGGGCCGCGTGCTCGACCACCGCGTGCTTGCAAGCGGCGTGGACCTGACCCGTGTGAGTGTGCCGCTGGGCCTGGTCGCTATGGTCTACGAGGCGCGCCCCAACGTGACGGCCGACGCCGCGGGCATCTGCATCCGTACCGGCAACGCCTGCATTCTGCGCGGCGGCTCGCTGGCCTATCACTCGTGTGCCATGATCGCCGAGCTGCTGGCCGATGCGCTTGAGGCCAAGGGCTTCCCGCGTGAGGCCGTGTCGATGATCGAGTCCACCGACCGCGAGGCCACTGGCGAGCTCATGAAGCTCCGCGGTGTCGTCGACGTGCTCATTCCGCGCGGCGGTGCAGGCCTGATCCAGCGCTGCGTGCGCGAGTCGCTTGTGCCGGTGATCGAGACGGGCACTGGCAACTGCCACATCTACGTGCATGAATCCGCCGACTTTGATAAGGCGCTCAACATTATCGTTAATGCCAAGACCCAGCGCGTAGGCGTGTGCAATGCCGCCGAGTCGCTGCTGGTCGACCGTGCCGTGGCAGATTCGTTTTTGCCGGCGGTCGTTGCCGTGCTGCACGACCACGGCGTGCTCATTCACGGCGACGAGGCCACGTGCGCCGCATGCGCCGACGCTGGGCTTGCCGAGGGCGACAACTACGTCGCCGCGACTGAGGAGGACTGGGGTCGCGAGTACCTGGCTCTCGAGATGAGCGTGAAGGTCGTGGCAAACGAGGACGAGGCCATCGCACACATCAACCGCTACGGCACGATGCACTCCGAGGCCATCGTTGCCGAGGACACGGATGCTTGCGAGCGCTTCCTGGATGCGGTCGATGCCTCGGCCGTGTACGCCAACGCCAGCACGCGCTTCACCGACGGCGGCGAGTTTGGCCTGGGCGCCGAGATCGGCATCTCGACCCAAAAACTCCACGCCCGTGGCCCCTTTGCCGCCGAGGCCCTCACCACCTACAAATACAAGCTCCGCGGCACCGGCCAGGTCCGCCCCTAACGCCCGCGCAAACAAAAACCACCACAAAGGTGCCTGTCCCCTTTGTGGTGGATTTAGGTGGCGTTGACGGTTAGGCCTGGAAGGTATCTCGGTCGGGGGCGAAGGACTGCATGGCCGCGATCGTGCGGTCAAAGAGCTCGGGGAGCTCCCAGCCCAACATCTCGGCGCCCTGCGAAATCACGTCGCGCGAGCAGCCGGCGGCAAAGCGTTTGTCCTTGAACTTCTTCTTGAGCGACTTGGTCGTAAAGTCCATAACGCTCTTGCTCGGGCGCATGATGACTGCAGCGCCGATCAGACCGGTGAGCTCATCGCAGGCAAACAAGATCTTTTCCATCTGCAGCTCGGGCTTGGGCAGCGAGGTGTTGAAGTCGGACGTGTGCGTCTGGATGGCGCGAATGAGCTCGGGAGACGCACCTTCGCCCTCAAGAATCTCGGCAGCATAGATGGTGTGGTTCATGGGGTCGTCCTCATGCTCCTCCCAATCCAGGTCGTGCAGCAGACCGACGATGCCCCAAAACTCCTCGTTCTCGGGGTCGAACTCGCGCGCAAAGTAGCGCATAGTGCCCTCGACCGTCTCGCCATGGGTGATGTGGAACGGGTCCTTGTTGTGCTCGTTGAGCAGTTCGAACGCGCGGTCGCGGGTGATTCCGGCGGTAAGCGGCTCTGCCATAAGAGACTCCTTGTGCTCGTGGGTATCGATAAGAATGAATACTACTAGAACAAGAAAACCACCACAAAGGTGCCTGTCCCCTTTGTGGTGGTTTTTGGCGCGGATGGGTTAGTTGAGGGCGGCTTGGGCTAGGCGGGCTTCGGCGTCCTCCTCGGTGACGCCCAGGGCCACGGCGAACTCCTCGATGGAGCGGCGCTTGGCTTCCTTGAGTACGCGCATGTAGTAGGAGCTGGGCTTTTTATCAGCTTCCTCGGCCTGGCGAATTCGGTGCATCATGGTTTTTGCCACGCGGACCGTCTCGGGCGCGCCCAGCTTGAGCTGCTGCTTAAAGTGCGTCTCCTCGAGCGAGCTGTTGCGCTCGGTAAAGGTGTCGCACTCCAGCTCGTCATAGTGGCTCAGCAGGTGCTCGGCATCTTGCTGAGAGATGGCGGCGTGCAGACGGTCGGCCTGCGCCACGGGGTACATGAGGATCGTCTGCGCATGTCCCTGCTTGGTCTCGAGCAGCAGCATGGGCTGCGGTGTGTCGTCCCTAAAACCGACGACGGTGCAGACTCCCTGGCCCGGATGAATGACGTGTTGACCGATTGAGAACATGCTACCTCCAACTTATACGAATTTACGTATGTCTAGAATAACACGCTGACGTGCGCAAACCCGTACTTTATGCAGGAAAAGCACACAACTCTGATAGGTAAGAGTATTCGATAACAGACGCAGCTCATTCACACCTTTATGCATTTTCAACGCCTGCATAATCTGCAGGCAGACTGGCATCTTTGAGTGACTCCATACAAGCTGTAGTCATTTTTGTGCATATGCAATATCTATTAGCTTTACCCTGCGACAGTGCCCGTCGCTTGTGATAGAGTGCTACAAACTCTGGCTTTTGCCCTACGAGTGACCAAGAGCTCGGGGGCTTTAACACAAGGAGGATCTATGCCCGAGAAGATTGAAGAGCTGGTACGCGCTGCGCTTGCTGCGGCCCAGGAGGCCGGCGACCTTTCCGCATTTGAACTTGACGATTGCGCTATCGAGCGACCGGCTGACACTTCTCATGGCGAGTGGACCTCTACCATGGCCCTGAAGTCCGCCAAGCTGGCCCACTGCGCCCCGCGCAAGATCGCCGAGGCCATCGTTGCCCATATGCCCGAGGACCCCGCGATCGAGAAGGTCGAGATCGCAGGCCCCGGCTTCATCAACTTCTACCTCTCCGTTGCCGTCAAGAATGCCATCTTTGGCGAGGCTCGCGAGAAGGGTATGGACTTCGCTAAGTCCAACGTCGGTGGTGGCCTGAAGACCCAGGTCGAGTTCGTTTCCGCTAACCCCGTCGGCCCCATGCACATCGGCCACGGCCGCTGGGCCGCGCTGGGCGACTCGCTCTGCCGCGTTATGGATCACGCCGGTTACGACATCCAGCGTGAGTTCTACATCAACGACCACGGCTCTCAGATGAACACCTTCGGCAACTCCATCAGCACGCGCTATATGCAGCTTGCCGACATCATCGCCAAGCAGGGCGTGGATATCGACGAGGCTCACAAGCTGCTGATCGCCGACCGCGACGCCTTTGTTGCCGACGAGAACGACGAGCATCCCGAGACCCATCCGTATCAGGACAACTTTGCCGAGACTCTGGGCAAGGACTCCTACGGCGGCGACTACATCATCGACGAGGCCGCCGAGTTCTGGCGCACCGACGGCGATAAGTGGGTCAACGCCGATCCGCAGAAGCGCATGGAGAGCTTCCGCGAGCGCGGCTATGTAAAGATGGTCGACAACATGCGCGACCTCTGCCACGCCGTCAATTGCGACTTCGATCGTTGGTTCTCCGAGCGCTCGCTGTATGTGAAGGACACCGAGGGCGAGACCGCCGGCACCTCCGCCGTCGACCGCGCTTTTGAGAAGCTCGACAAGATGGGCTACCTCTACACCAAGGACGGCGCCCTGTGGTTCCGCTCCACCGACCTGGGCGATGACAAGGACCGCGTTCTGATCAAGTCCGACGGCGAGTACACCTACTTCGCCTCCGACGTCGCCTATCACTGGGATAAGTTCCAGCGCGTCGACCACGTCATCGACATCTGGGGCGCCGACCACCACGGCTACATCGAGCGCGTCCGCTGCGTCTGCGACGCTCTTGGCTATCCCGGCAAGTTTGAGGTTCTGCTGGGCCAGCTCGTCAACCTGCTGCGTAACGGCAAGCCCGTCCGTATGTCCAAGCGCAAGGGCACCATGGTGACCCTGCAGGAGCTCGTCGACGAGGTCGGCTCCGATGCCGCTCGCTACACGCTCATCTCCAAGAGCTCCAACCAGATGGTCGACTTCGATATTGAGGCTGTTAAGAAGCGCGATAACTCCAACCCGGTGTACTACGTGCAGTACGCTCACGCCCGCGTGTGCTCCATCCTGCGCCGTGCCGCTGACGTTACGCCCGAGCAGGCTGACGAGATGGGCATGAAGGACGTCGCCGAGAAGGCCATCGGCGAGAACGTCGATTACTCGCTGCTGACCGACCCGACCGAGCTCGCCCTTTCGCGCAAGCTCAACGAGCTCACCGACCTCATCGCCAGCTGCGCTCGCGACCGCGCCCCGTTCCGTCTGACGCACTTTGCTGAGGAACTCGCCGGCGACTTCCATAGCTTCTACGCTGCCTGCCAGGTTCTGCCGAGTGAGGGCCGTCCCGTCGACCCCGAGCTTTCGCGCGCCCGTCTGGCCGCTTGCGACGCCGTCCGCGTGACGCTCGCTCTGGTGCTCACCCTCGTTGGCGTTTCCGCGCCCGAGCAGATGTAAGCTACGGGTCATTTGACCGTACAGACTTGGTTTAACTAAGCCTTGAAAGCCCGATCTCCCACGGAGGTCGGGCTTTTTGCAAACGCCGACGTATTGACGAATTTGGAACTGCTGGAAATACGAAACTATGCCGGTTTACTACGATGAAATGAGAAATTCCAACTACGCCGGCTTTTCGCAAAAAAGTGCAAGGCATCTACCTGCGGTTTTAGTTCAACAAGTTTCGGAGTGATCGCGGTTGAGCGATTCATCGTAGTAAACCGCCACAGTTTTGGCGGAGGCAGTCAGATTTGTGGGTGTTAAACCAAAGATTGTCCCTTTTGACTAGTCGTTTAAGAACGTCCTCAATGACTAAGTTGCAGGTGGTTGCGGTTGTGTTACACTAACGCTGCGTATATGACGCAAATATCTCGATACAGATCAATGATGTCCGTCGGTATTTGACGGAGCTAGATTGTTTAGCCGCCCTGAAGGTTTATGCAGGGAGCATGTGATCACAGGGCTTGAAAAGAAAGTTGAGCAAACACTGTGTCTGATCAACAGCAAGAAAACGAAATAACGACGACGCAAGCCGCTCCCGCTGCACCGGTTGCGTCGGACCAGGTCTCGGCGCCCGCGCAAGCCTCGGCTCCTGTGACGCCTAAGGCTGCTTCGACGCCTACGCCTGTAGCGGCTGAGAAGGCCGTGCCTGCAACTGGTGAGGAGGCTGCTCCGGCAAAGCCCAAGCGCATGCGCCGCACGGCCAAGCCTGCCGCTGACGGCGAGGAGGTCACCAAGCCCAAGCGCCGTACCACGCGCACGACGCGCGCCAAGCGCACCGTTGCAGCTGACTCCTCGGCGTCGATTTCCGATGAGGTCGCGCAGGCACGTGCGTTGGCGCAGATTAGCGAGGCTCAGGTGGTGCGCGCCCGCCGTCGTGCTGCCGAGCGCGAGGCCGCGGCTCTGACCGAGCTTGCAGCTCCGTCTGTGCCCGAGACCCCTGCCGCCACCGAGACCCCTGCCGCCGACCTGCCGACCGAGAAGCCGGCAACGCGCACACGCCGTCGCACGGCTGTTAAGGCCGAGCAGGTTGCCGATCAGGTAACCCTCGAGCTCACCGAGGCTTCGGTTCGTTCCGCGGCAGGGGAGGGCGCATCGCCTGCTGAGTCCGCTGCGCCTGTCGAGGCCAGCGAAGTTCCCGTTGTCGATCCGGCTTTGCGCCCGCACCGTCGCGGTCGCAAGCCCAAGGCCTTCGTCGAGGCAGAGAAGGCCGCAGCCGCAGCTGCAGCCGCTCGGGATGCTGCGGCGACCGCCGAGTCTGCAACCGCTGCCGATGCACCCGTCCAGGATGCTACGACTTCCGAGGCCGCTCCCGCCGATGTCGAGCCCGCCGACGTCCGTCCTGGTCGCAGCCATCGTACTGCTGCTAAGCGCACGTCCAAGGCCAAGACTGCCAAGAAGGGTGCGTCCGAGGATTCCGCCGAGACGACCGCCGATGCATCGACTGATGCCGCCGAGCCCCAAGACGTCGAACAGTCTGCGTCCGAGAAGCCCAAGCGCGGTCGTAAGAAGTCCGCTAAGGCCAAGGCGTCCGAGCAGCAGGCCGAGGCCGAGCTGCAGGGCGATTCCAAGGCCGAGGCCAGCGATGATACTGCGGCTAACGCCGATGCCGCCGCAACCGATGGCGCCGCGCCCGCCGAGGCCGAAGACGGCGCTCGCCCCAACCGTCGCCAGCACAAGCGCAACGACGAGCGCAACGAGCGCAAGGACGAGCGCAACAACGACCGCCGCAACCGCCAGCGCGATCGCAAGCAGCGCAACAAGGAGCGTAATGCCGCTCCCACCGAGCCCACGCTTTCGCGCGAGGAGCTCGCGGCCATGAAGGTCGCCGAGCTGCGCGAGAAGGCCAAGGAGTTCGAGATTGAGACGACCGGCAAGAAGAAAGCCGAGCTCGTCGAGGAGATCTACGTCACCGCCGCGAAGGCCGAGGGCTTCCGCGACATCAAGGGCATCCTGCAGATTCGTCCGGACAGCTCCGGTATCATCCATGCCCATGGCTACATGAAGTCCAACGACGACGCCTTCGTGCCCGCCTACCTCATCCGCTCCGCGCGTCTGCGCACGGGCGACGTCATCGAGGGCTCGCTTCGTCCTTCGCGCGGCGGCGACAAGCGCGCCGGCCTCGCCAAAATCACGACCGTCAACGGTCTAGACCCCGAGCAGATTCGCAACCGCCCCAAGTTCGGTGACCTCACCCCGGTCTATCCCAACGAGCCGCTGCGCATGGAGCATGGCAAGGACTCCATTACCGGTCGCGCCATCGACATCGTGTCGCCGATCGGCAAGGGTCAGCGTGGCTTGATCGTGTCCCCGCCCAAGGCCGGCAAGACCACAATCCTCAAGAAGATCTGCCAGTCTATCTCGATTAACAACCCCGAGGTGCACCTCATCTGCCTGCTCGTCGACGAGCGCCCCGAAGAGGTTACCGATATGCAGCGTTCCATCAAGGGCGAGGTTGTGGCGTCGACCTTCGATATGCCCGCCGACAACCACACTCGTGTGGCAGAGCTCGTCATCGAGCGCGCCAAGCGCATCGTGGAGCTGGGCGGCGATGTCGTGGTGGTGCTCGACTCCATCACGCGTCTTGCCCGCGCCTACAACTTGGCGGCGCCCGCCTCAGGCCGCATCCTTTCGGGCGGCGTCGATTCGGCGGCACTGTATCCGCCCAAGCGCTTCCTGGGCGCAGCCCGCAATATCGAGAACGGTGGCTCGCTCACCATCCTGGCCTCTGCCCTCATCGACACCGGCTCCAAGATGGACGAGGTCATCTTTGAGGAGTTCAAGGGCACCGGCAACATGGAGCTCAAGCTCGACCGCGACCTGGCCGACCGCCGCATCTTCCCGGCCATCGACCCCGTTGCCTCCGGTACGCGTAACGAGGACCTGTTGGTTGACGAGCAGATGCGTCCGTTTGTCTTTGGCCTGCGTCGCATTCTTGCCGGCATGAACAACACCGAGCGCGCAGCTGCGTCGTTTATCAAGGGTCTTAAGGGCACCAACACCAACCAGGAGTTCCTGGTGCGTTCGGCCAAAAAGCACAGCGACTACGAGCAGACGTTCTAGGTTGTCATCCACACGCAGCGATAGTCATCAATGCAATAAAGGGTCGGGGCTTTGAGCCTCGGCCCTTTTCTATATCGCCGCTCCGCGCTTATTTTTGACCATAAGACTGGCAAGCAGCAGGTTTCCCGTTTCAATCCGACATCGTCGCTTGCAATCGACAGGGCGGTTTCGCATAATAGCTTTTAAGCTTCGCGACGGATAACGCAGATGAAACGAACCATATACCGTTGCTTTGGGGCATAGCCCCGCTTCATCTTCTCTCGCGCAGCCAACTGAATGATGCGATTTGGGTGCTGGAAGATGGGGAGAGCTCATGGCTTCTTCTGATGCAACACAACGAGCAGTCCTTGCCGGACTTTCGTGCGGGATCGGCCTTGCCGCTCCCGTGGTTATGTATGCCGCGACGCTGCCGTTTTCGTCTGTGAACGAGACGGTCGTGGCGGGTGCGGTTCCCTTCGCCGTGGGCGCGGTGGCGGGCGTGGGCATCTATGCCGCCTCGCTGGGCATCTCCGAGTATCGTGCGCAGCGTGAAGAGCGTCTGTTCCAGCCCGATGCCATGGGCGGTGCCGCCAATCTCAATCAGCATCAAAGCGAGTTCAAGACCGCCTCGATTTCAGCTCAGCAGCAGGATGCGACTCCTTACGCTGCGGCTTCTGATTCTCAGGCTCAGGCGGAGCAGTCTACCTCGGCATTCCTTTCCGGCCTGACTGGTGCGTTCCAGCGCCGTCATGCCGATGATGGTGTCCCTACCATCGCTCGAGCCGCAGATGCTATGGACGAGGACGAGGCTTGGTCCATGATCGACAGTATGCTTGACGACGATTCGCCGGTGAGCTGCGACCCTGCACACTCGCGCGACGTCTATCAAGTCGCCATCGACGAGCTCACCAACGGCGGGCAGACCGGCTCCTTCAATCGCGACGACATCGCCGCCGCGGCACGCGCCGTGTCTGGCTCCCAGGCCGCCCCTGCGGGCAGCACGGCGGCTTTCGTGGCACTCGTCGCCAACGCGGCAGCCAATAACGCCTACAGCGCTACCTCGGCGGACGCGAACGCTTCTGCCGACAATTCGTACGTTGATGAAGCCATGGCCGCGGACGAGGAGGCCGTTGCCGCCCGCCGTGCCGCCGAAAGCTCGCTGTGGGGCGCTCCTGCCCAGCAGCAGGCGGCTGAGGCTGCGCCGTACAATGTAAACCTCGCCAGCATGCCTATCATCTCCGGTGCCGCGGACATCGATCTCGATGACCTCGATGAGCCTGCAGCCATCACCGCATCGATTGATGCCCAAGATCGCATCGACACCGGCGACCTTCCGGATGCCTCGCTCGAGGTTGATGTCCCCATGGCTGATTACTCGGGCCACGAGGGCATGTGGGCCGCCGCCACCGCGATTCTGGATGAGATTGACGAGCCCGCTCCTGTTGCAGCCCCCGCTCCCGTCGCTGCCCCTCAGCCTGCTGCCCCCGCCTATGTCGGCCGTCACAGCGCTGTGTTCCCCGAGGATACTGCACGTATCTCGCGCGAGAGCATCGAGCGGGCCGAGGCTATTGCCGCCGGCATTATGGAAAACCGTCGTCACGAGCGCGTCAATCAGATCCTCGAGGAGGAGATCGAGCGCCTGCAGTCCTCTACCGCCAAGCGTACGGGCCGTGCCTACCTGAGCGTTATCGAGGGCGGTACCGCCAGCTTCGCGCCGCTCCGCGCGGAGGCATAACTTCTGCATGGTTAAGATCAATCGAAAATGGGCGGTCGTGACCTGCCTGATGGCGCTCTTGATCTGGGGCAATTCGCTGGTTCCCGGCTCGGGGTCGGGCTCGCTGAGCCTGACGGTCATGGAAGCTATCCGCGGTTTCCTGCACGGCGTGGGACTTCCATATGAATGGGTGACCAACTTTGTTGTTCGCAAGTGCGCGCATTTTACCGAGTATATGGTGCTCGGCATCTTGGCAACGCACGCCTTTGATTTTGAGGGCCGGCGCACCTTTGACGTGCTGCTGCCCACGGCGGTGTTCCTGCTGCTGATTCCTTCGATCGACGAGACGATTCAGCTCTTTGTGCCGGGACGCGCCGGCATGATCACCGATGTGATGATCGACTGCTGTGGAGCGGCAACGGGCGTTGTGCTCCGATATCTACTACGATCGCTCATATGTGCCAAAAAGGCCGCCTAGGACGTATGCTTGGTGCTAGGCGGCCTTTTTTATTAGAGGGCTTATATAGGGCGTGGTGGCGTCGTTCCGTAGGTTGGATTTGCCGGGCGCGCCACGCCCTGTGGGTGCGTCTGTTACTGAAGCGCCTGCGCGCCCAGGGCCAGGCAGCCCATGATGCCCTGCTTGCCCTCAAGGCTGTTGTTGACAATATAGGTATCGATGTCGTTGACCTCGGGCGTGACGATATAACCGTTGAGCATTTCGGCGCACTTCTTGCGCGCGAGCGGCACGATGGGGGTGTGGTCGGCCACGCCGCCACCGATGATGATCTTTTGCGGCGCGTAGCACAGCGTGTAGGTCATGAGCGCCTGTGCCAGATAGCCTGCGAGCAGGTCCATGGCCTCCGGGTCATCGGCCATGTCTCCGGCGCTCTTGCCATCCCAGCGCTTTTTAACGCCGGGGCCGGCGATGAGACCCTCGAGGCAATTGTCGTGGAAGGGGCAGGCGCTGTGCTCGCCAATGGTGTCGCGCGGGTCGCGCGTGACCAGGATGTGGCCGGCCTCGGGATGCATCATGCCGTGTACGAGCTTACCGCCCGAGAGCACGCCGGCGCCCACGCCGGTGCCGATGGTCAGATACACAACGTCAGTGAGGCCCTGGGCGCAACCAAAGGTGACCTCGCCCAGGCAGGCGACGTTGACGTCGGTGTCGTAGCCGCAGGGGATATTGAGCTCGTTTTGGATAGTGCCCAGCAGGTCAAAGTAGCGCCATGCCGTTTTGGGCGTCTCCAGGATCTTGCCGTATTGGGGCGAGGCAGGGTTGACTGCGGTGGGGCCAAAGGCGCCGATGCCCAGCGCGGCGATGCCCTTGTCGGCAAACCATGCATTGACGGCCTCAACGGTCTCCTGCGGGGTCGTGGTCGCGATCTGCTCACGCTCCAGGACCGTACCGTCTGCATAGCCCGTGGCGCAGACCATCTTGGTGCCGCCGGCCTCGAGCGCTCCGATAAGCTGCTGTTCTGCCATAGTATTCCTCTCTCTGGGACGAGTTGCTCCGTGACTAAAGTATAGGGCTCTAAACCATTTAAGAAAGCGCTATAAAAAGAAGCCTCGCAACGTGGCGGGCGGTGCGAGGCTTCTTTGGCTACTTTAGCTGCCGGGCCGTCCTTACCCGCGCGGCTTGATTTTATCACGTAGAGACTTGAGGTTCTCCAGTGCCGCGTTAAGCGTCTCGTCCCGCTTGGCAAAGTGGAAACGAATCAGATGGTTGACGGGCTCGCGGAAGAAGCTCGAGCCGGGCACGGCGCCCACGCCCACCTTGGATGCGAGGTCCTCGCAGAATTCGAGGTCGCTGTCATAGCCAAACTCAGAGATGTCCATCATGACGTAGTAGGCGCCCTGCGGCACGTTATGCTCAAGACCGATGCTATCGAGCCCCTGGCAGAACAAGTCGCGTTTGGCGGTGTAGAGGTCGAGGACCTCATCGTAATAGCTGTCGTCGAAGTTGAGGGCGGTGACAACGGCTTCCTGCAGGGGAGCGGCGGCACCCACGGTGAGAAAGTCGTGGACCTTCTTGATACGCTCGGTGATCTGGGACGGAGCGATGGTGTAGCCCAAGCGCCAACCGGTGATGGAGTACGTCTTAGACAGCGAGCTGCAGCTGATGGTTCGCTCGAACATGCCGGGCAGCGTGGCCATATAGACGTGCTCGTGGGGCGCGTAGACGATGTGCTCGTATACCTCGTCGGTAATGCAGTAGGCGTCGTACTTTTTGCAGAGGTCGGCGATGAAGGTGAGCTCCTCGCGCGTAAAGACCTTGCCGCAAGGGTTAGAAGGGTTGCACAGGACGATGGCCTTGGGGTCGTTGTCGCGGAAGGCTGCCTCGAGCGCCTCGCGGTCAAAGTCGAATGTGGGCGGGTTGAGCGGCACATAGATGGGCTCGGCACCCGAGAGAATGGTGTCAGCGCCGTAGTTCTCGTAGAACGGCGAGAAGATGACGACCTTGTCTCCGGGGTTCGTAACCGTCATCATGGCGGCCATCATGGCCTCGGTGGAGCCGCAGGTGACCACGATGTTCTCGTTGGGGTTTACCGGCATGCCCATAAAGTGCTCCTGTTTGGCGGCGAGCGCCTCGCGCATGGCCTGGGAGCCCCAGGTAATGGAGTACTGGTGATAGAGCGGCTTGGGGTCGCTGGCGATGGCGCTGAGGCTATCGAGCAGCTGCGCCGGGGGATCGAAGTCGGGGAAGCCCTGCGAGAGATTGACAGCGCCGTACTTATTGGAGATACGTGTCATGCGGCGGATGACCGAATCGGTAAACGTTGCCGTGCGGTTGGAGAGTTCTTTCATGACGGTCCTTTCGAGGATTTGCAGTGGGGCAAGTTTACTCCTATGAAACCGGTGGGATTTGTTCGAAATGGTCTCGAAAAACTCTTTTCAAAATTCTTGAAAATTGGGGCTTGCATCGTGTGGCGTTCCTTGCAATAATAGTCGAGCGCGAAGCGCACAGGACACGGTGGGTGTAGCTCAGTTGGCTAGAGCGACGGGTTGTGGTCCCGTAGGTCGAGGGTTCGAGTCCCTTTACCCACCCCAGTTCTTGCTTTGTGTTGATATCGGGTCGTTAGCTCAGTTGGTAGAGCAGGGGACTCTTAATCCCAAGGTCCAGGGTTCGAACCCCTGACGGCCCACCACACGATATCTCCTCTAAAGTCCGCCACAACGGACTTTAGCTTTGGGTCGTTAGCTCAGTTGGTAGAGCAGGGGACTCTTAATCCCAAGGTCCAGGGTTCGACCCCCTGACGGCCCACCCAAAGATCGTTAAAGCGACTGGCTCAGGCTGGTCGCTTTTTTGTTGACCTCGCATGGGGTCGAACCCGTTGGGGCGCGGAGCTGAGGAAATGCGTAAGCATTTGCCAGCGCAGCGCGCAAGGCGCAAAGCGCCGCAGCGACCGCCTGCGCAGCAGGCTGACCCCCTGACGGCCCACCCAAAGATCGTTAAAGCGACTGGCTCAGGCTGGTCGCTTTTTTGTTGACCTCGCATGGGGTCGAACCCGAAAGGGCACAGCCGCTTTCACAGATCGAGCCTACCCTGGGGATCGGTAAAACCGTCAGTACCCTCCTTGAGTTTCTTCTCGTCTGTCTTCACGCGACGCTCGAGCTTTTTTGTATCCTCGGCAGGCGGTAGGTTCTCGGGGACAATTCCGCGGTCGATGAGGCTGCCACGCACGCTTGTGTTGTTCTCGACGTGCTCTTGCTTGATCTGGTCCAGGCCGTACAGGTCGTGTTCCTCGGCGTTGAAGGCCGTCATCGAGTTCGTAAGGTCCTTTGCTTTGATGAGGACATCGGCTAACCTGTCCGCCAATGCCGCGCTCTTGGGTACGCCGAGCTGCTGCTTCATTTCCGCCGTGCTTCTGCCGCCGAATAACGCCTCATCGCCCTTCGACTTGATGATCGCGAATCCTTTGGAGTCCACGCCGCGTTTGAACGCAATACCCGAGAGCTGTTTCTCTGAATCGGATAGCGAGTGACGCGCCTGCAAGCGCTGAATCTCTGCGAAGCGCTGCTCTATGAGCTCTTGGCGGCGCGTCTGCACGGCAAAGAATGCCTGGGCGAGCGCGATCTCTGGCTTGTTTGAATCTCCGTTCTGCGCGATTAAATAGCATGCATAGCGCGTAAGTTTGTAGTCTTTAACCGCGCGAGCGGCGACACCGGCAGTTACCATTTTCGTGGTGTCACGAAAATGGGAATCAACTGGAGTTTTGTTTGTTTCGCATGAGACTTTTGCCCTCTTAACAACTTCGGCGAAGTTCTCCCATCGAGTGTACCCCATGGGTTCCATTAAATCGCGTGCGAGCCAATACTCAACGCCGTCTTCCACATTGGCGTAGCTATCAAGTTCGATACGCCACTTCTCGATATCTCTACTGTCCATATCTCCTCCTCGCTGGTCTATTTTCTATGCGGGCTTTGCCCGCTCTGTATTCAGAATAAGGATACGCTGTCGTGCGGACACGAATGGGCCCCGTGCTGCTTCGAGCTCACGGGGCCCATGGATATCGATTGGTTGTGTTCTGCTTTAGATAGGTGTCCGGTTTAATCCGCTCGATAGTGCGACCCGAGACTTTCGGTTCGCTTGCGCATGGCTTTGACCATTTCCTGTGCTAGTCGAATCTGCGATTGCAGGCGGGCGAGGGCAGCGATTTCGCTGTCGTTGGCATGTGGCTTATTTAGAGCCGTGGCTTCGTCTTGCAGGCTTTCAAGCTGTTGCAGGGCCTCGGATAGGCCTGTTTCGGTCCTGTTGATCATGCAAAAGGTGCTCATCGTGTGCCTAAGGCTGTGTGTCAGGCGTTCGGCATCTGTTGTGGCAATGCCGTACTGGGGGAGGGTGATATCCGCCTTCAGGGCTGTCTTAGGCTCTTTCTGCGCTGCAAGGGCTGCCGATGCGCCTGCGATGCGCCCGAACACGATGCCGTTGGCGCTTGACAAGCCACCAATGCGGTCGGCTCCGTGCATGCCGCCTGTCGCCTCGCCGCAAGCGTAGAGACCCTCAACGCCCGTGTACGCGGTCTTATCGATCTTGATGCCGCCATTAGCGGCGTGGGCATACATCGCAACGCGCATCTCGTCAGTCGGAGCGATGCCGTGCTCGTCTTGCAGCCAGGTGGCAAAGGTCTGCACAAACTCTGGGACATCCTCGCGGGGGAAGTCGTAGTGGAGTGCCAGACCTTCGGCACCTGCCTGATCAATGACGAGATCGATAGCGCGGGAGGTCAAGCGTGACGTGAAGGGACCATATCCAGAGCGCTGCTCGAGCAGGTCGTCCAGCTTGTCGTCGGCAATATCTACTGGCTGGTCTACATGTACGTAGCGCCAGGTTTTCTCGTTGAAGACCAAGTTACGCTTGGGCTCGATGAAGCCGGGCATCATCTGCATGAACTCTATATTAGTAAGTGTTGCGCCGTGCGCGAGTGCGATGGCCTGCGAGGAGCTGAGCACATCAGCCGACGTAAGGCTGCGCTCGAACAGGCCGCCAGTGCCACCGGCTGCGATGATCGTGGCCTTGGCAGCAAAGGGCACGATTCGATTTTTGGTGAGGTCGTAGAGCACGGTTCCGGTTACTCTGCCGTTCGTGTCCTCAACAAGGTCAATAAGCTCATGGCGGGGGAGCAGGCGAATGCCGAGCGACTCGATCCTGGTCGTCAGAGCGTCCTCAAGGGGCTTGCGGGTGAGGCCGCGCCACATGCGCGTCTTGTGGTCAAAGCAGGGGATAAATTGCTTTTGTTGAGCACTCTTGGCGCTTTGCGGACGCTGGAGCTCAACGCCCAGGTCTTGCTCGAGCCAGTCAATCGCTTGGGGAATGCCGTGGACGAACGTTTGGACGAGTTCGGGGTCGGCAACGCCGCCGCCGACGGCCAGGATGGTGTCGATGAGGTCCTGCTCGTCGTCTTCGTCGACGGGACCGATGAGGCCGAGGCCCCAGGTACCCGGGAAGAAGCTCGATCCACTCATGGTCTTGCCGGCGCTTGCCACAGTGACGGTTGCACCCGTGCGTGCCGCTTCGATGGCGGCACAAAGGCCCGCAATGCCAGATCCAATTACCAGTACATCAGTCGATTCCATCGGATTCCTTTCTCGTCCGGCGCATTGTCGCACGGGTGATCGGCAATGGGGCCGCAAAGACCCGGCAAATCGGTAAAGGGCAAATATGGCAGGTGGGTGTCATGGACGCTCTGACGCTCCATCTCATCACATCTTGTATTTCGCCCCAGCTGATATATCGGCATTAGCTACCCTGCGACAGCGCAAACAAAAAGAGCCGCTACCCGGGTGGGTAGCGGCTCCAAAGCTCAACTATATGAGCATCGCGCGGGCGCGATTAGGCCTTGAGGGCCTCCTCGACGGCGACAGCGCAGGCGACGGTGGCACCGACCATGGGGTTGTTGCCCATGCCGATGAGACCCATCATGTCGACGTGCGCAGGCACGGAGGAAGAACCGGCGAACTGGGCGTCGGAGTGCATACGGCCCATGGTGTCGGTCATGCCGTAAGAGGCAGGGCCGGCGCCCATGTTGTCCGGGTGCAGGGTACGGCCAGTGCCGCCACCAGAAGCGACGGAGAAGTACTTCTTGCCAGCCTCGAGGCGCTCCTTCTTGTAGGTGCCAGCGACGGGGTGCTGGAAGCGCGTGGGGTTGGTGGAGTTACCGGTGATCGAGATGTCGACGTTCTCGTGCCACATGATGGCAACGCCCTCGCGGACGTCGTCGGCGCCGTAGCAGTTGACGGCGGCGCGGGGACCATCGGAGTAGGGGATGGTCTCGACGACCTTGAGCTCGCCCGTGAAGTAGTCGAACTGGGTCTTCACGTAGGTGAAGCCGTTGATGCGGGCGATGATCTGAGCAGCGTCCTTGCCCAGACCGTTGAGGATGACGCGCAGCGGCTTCTTGCGAGCCTTGTTGGCGTTCAGAGCCAGGCCGATAGCACCCTCAGCGGCAGCGAAGGACTCGTGACCGGCCAGGAAGGCGAAGCACTCGGTGTCGTCGGAGAGCAGCATAGCGCCCAGGTTGCCGTGGCCCAGACCGACCTTGCGGTCCTCGGCGACGGAGCCGGGAACGGTGAAGGCCTGGATGCCCTCGCCGATGATGGCGGCAGCCTCAGAAGCGGACTTGGCGCCACGCTTGACAGCGAGAGCGCAACCGAGGGTGTAGGCCCACTCGGCATTCTGGAAGGCGATGGACTGGGTGTTGTTGACGATCTCACGCGGGTTGAAGCCCTTGTCGGTGCAGATCTGCAGAGCTTCCTCGAGGGAGGCGATGCCGTTGTCGGCGAGGCACTTGTTGATCTTGTCAGCGCGGCGCTCGTAACCTTCGAACGTAACAGTCATAGTTATTTCCCTCCCTTTCTACTCGTGAACCGGGAACACGCTGGCGACGGAGTGAGTCTCCTCGTCGGTGCGCGGGTCGATGTACTTGGCAGCGTTCTCCCACTGACCATAGTGGCCCATAGCGCCAGCGATGGCCTCCTCGGGGGTCTTGCCGGCCTTGACGGCGTCGGTGAACTTGCCGAGGTTCAGGAACTCGAATGCGATGATCTCGTTCTTGTCGTTGAGAGCCATGCGGGTGACGTAGCCCTGAGCGAGCTCGAGGTAACGAGCGCCCTTGGCCTTGGTGCCGAACATGGTGCCGACCTGAGAGCGAAGGCCCTTGCCGAGGTCGTCGAGGGAGGCGCCCACGGGCAGGCCGCCCTCGGAGAACGCGGTCTGGCTGCGGCCGTAAACGATCTGCAGGAAGATCTCGCGCATAGCAACGTTGATGGCGTCGCAGACGAGGTCGGTGTTGAGGGCCTCGAGGATGGTCTTACCGGGAAGGATCTCGGAAGCCATGGCGGCAGAGTGGGTCATGCCCGAGCAGCCGATGGTCTCAACGAGGGCCTCCTCGATGATGCCGTCCTTGACGTTCAGCGTGAGCTTGCAGGCGCCCTGCTGAGGTGCGCACCAACCCACACCGTGCGTAAGACCGGAGATGTCGGAAATCTCCTTAGCCTGGACCCACTTGCCCTCCTCGGGGATGGGTGCGGGGCCGTGGTATGCACCCTTGGCAACGGGGCACATGTTCTCCACTTCCTGTGAGTACTGCATGCCTCTCCTCTCTATCGTGTTGGCGTCCCGTCTGGGGGCCGTGGCTGGCGATTGCCGGGCGACCCTTCGAAAGGGACATGACATGCAGCCCCTATAATACCGCGAAATGCACGGAATATTCGGCGAACGGCTCAGTTTTCGTAGCGAGATGCGCGGAACTTTCAATTGAAACGGTTTAACTCTATATTCTGTGGTCGTGCACTTCCGTAGAGGGGGTCCGTCTTGGGCAAGCTTTTGGTCAGCTTTTGTAAGCGTTGCAGGGGTTGACCTGTTGCAACGGTGCCGTTCGCCGCCTGTTTACTGCCTTTGGCCGCGCGAGCGAATTGTTTTGCGTGAATGTTTTGATGGCACGCTTCAATCGTGCTGTATTGGATGGCAAGCAGATCCCGGCGAAGGGAGCGCCATGCAGCGCGTTTGGAGAACGGTTACCGGCTTTTACCATGTCTGTGCCCGCGGTACGGGCAAGCAGCTCATCTTTGAGGGCGATGAAGACCGGTGGGAGTTCTTGGAGCTGATGCGTGAGTGCTGCCGCAAGGCGGGCGTGACGGTTATCGCCTGGTGCCTTATGGGCAATCACGTGCGTCTGGTGCTTGCAGATTACGAGGATGCGATGAGCGCGGCGATGCACCGGCTGCTTTTGACGTACGCGCGGCGGTTCAATAAACGCACGGGGCGCACAGGGCATCTGTTCCAGAACCGTTTTGACCGGCGCTCGCTCGATACCGACTGGCAGGTGATGGAGGCTATTCGCTCCGTTCACGCCGATCCGCAGGAGGCGGGCATCAGTCTTATTGAGCGTTATCCCTGGAGCAGCTTTCCGGAGCATTTGTGCGCTTACGACGGTGACGCGGCCGATGTCGCGAGGGGATTTTCTGATCCTTCTTGCGTGCTTGAGCTTTTTGGTTCTGCCGAGGGCTTTATTGCCTATTCGCTTTCGACGCCCGACGGCGGCGAACCGGCGCTGCGCGATATGAAAGAGACAGAGTGGGAACGCCACGCCTTTGCCGACAAGATGGCGAAGCGCCTGGGCGTGCCGCTCAACGGGGTTAAAACTGCACCGACGGCGCAGCGCGATACCGTTATTGTTGGATTGAACAATGCCGGCTTTACGGTGCGCCAGATTGAGCGGTATACCGGGATTGGCAAAAGTACCGTCTCTCGTATCGTGCGCGCTTATGCGCGGGTGAAGGCACAGACTGAGCTCTCGGAATAGAAAATGGCCGAACCACTCTTGTCAAGCGATTCGGCCAACAAAAATCCTAAGATTTGGGACAAGTACTACTGATTATTTCGCCCCTCGAGCATGCCGTCGAGGGTGCGCCAGGCGAGCTCGGCGCATTTGACGCGGGCGGGCATGTGCGAGATGTCCTGGAGCTGGGCGGCTTCGTCCAGGTCTTCCAGGTCCTCCTCGGAGAGCTTCTCGCCGCGGATCATGGCGAGGAAGAGCTCTGCCAGGCGGCGAGCTTCCTCGACGGTCTCGCCGGTGATGAGATCGGCCATGATGTCGGCACTGGCCTGGCTGATGGCGCAGCCGTGGCCGGTAAAGGAGGCCTCCTCGATCACGTTGTTCTCGACACGCAGCTGCAGAGTGAGCTCGTCTCCGCAGCTGGGGTTGATGCCGTCGTGCTCGTGCGTGGGAGCATCCATCTCGTACTTATAGTCTGGGTGCGAGTTGTGCTCCATAAACGTGGTGGAGGTGTACAGATTACCCATTGAACGTGCTCCAAACGTGATGCAGGCCGGCGATGAACTTGTCGATGTCGGCCTTGTCGTTGTAGAAGGCCACGCTGGCGCGGCAGCAGGCAAGGTTCTCGACGCCCAGCCAGGTGAGCAGCGGCTGTGCGCAGTGGTGGCCGGCGCGGATGCAGACGCCGTCCATGTCCATGATGCTCGCGACGTCGTGCGGGTGAATTCCCTTGACGTTAAAGCTCACAACGCCGTGGTGGTTGTCCCAGTAGATGGAACCGATGATTTGGACAAAGTCGAGCTGCATGAGTTCGCCCATCAGATAGTGGACGAGTGCCTGCTCGCGGGCCTGGATGTTCTCGTAACCCACCGTGTTGACCAGGTAATCAAGGGCGGCGCCCGTGGCGAAGATGCCGGCGGCGTCCTGCGTGCCGGCCTCGAACTTCTCGGGGACGGGCGCCCAGACGGCGTCCTGCTCGGTGACAGAGTCGATCATCTCGCCACCGGTGAGCATGGGCGGCATGGCGTTCAGCAGGTCCATCTTGCCCCACAGCACGCCGATGCCCATGGGGCCCATGGCCTTGTGTGCGCTAAAGGCAAAGAAGTCGGCTCCCAGGTCGGCCACATCGACCGGCATGTGCGGCAGCGACTGCGCGCCGTCGACGACCAGATAGCCGCCGTACTTGTGGACGAGCTTGCCGAGGTTCTTGACCGGGTTCTCGACGCCCAGCACGTTAGAAACCTGACCCACGGCCAGAATCTTGGTCTTGGGACCAACCTTGGCAAGAACCTCCTCGGTGGTGAGCTGGCCAGTCTTGGTGGGGTAGAGGTAGACGAGCTTGGCGCCGGTCTCGCGGCAGACCTGCTGCCACGGAATCAGGTTGGAGTGGTGCTCCATGATGGTGATGACGACCTCGTCACCGGGCTCGAGCACCGTGGGTGCAAAGCTCTTGGCGACCAGGTTGAGCGACTCGCTCGTGTTACGGGTGAAGACGACCTCGTTGGCCTGTGAGGCGCCGATGAGGTCGGCGATCTGCTGGCGGACCTTCGCGATGGCGCCGGTGGCCTCGACGGACAGTGAGTACAGGCCGCGCAGGGGGTTGGCGTTCATGCGCTGATAGAAGTCATGCTCGGCGTCGAGCACGCAGGCGGGGCGCTGCGCGGTGGCGGCACTATCGAGGAAGGCGATCTCGGGGTGCTGCTGGAAAAGCGGGAACTGTGCCTTGTAGGGATTGGTCTCGATGTCGACGGTAGGCCAGCCGCGCGAGGCCTCGTCACTGGCGTCGAGCTCCATAGGCTCCGGTGCGGTACAGGTATCGCATTTAACGTGCTCGGTGTCGATCATGCGAGCTCCTCTTCAAAGTTGTTGATCAGGTTGTTGCCCAAGCGGACGACGGCTGCGCGGGTGCGCTCGTCGGTGGCGGAAAGCGCGGCGTCCTCCAGCTTGGCGCGAATGAACAGGTCCTCGGCGGCGTTTTGGTCAAGGCCACGGCAGGCGAGGTAGAACAGCTGCTCGTCGCGGACATGACCGATGGTGGCGCCGTGGTTGCCGGCGACGTCGTCCTCGTCGCATAGAATGACGGGAACGGTCTTGTTGTCGACGCCCTTGTTGGCCAAAAGCACCGTCTCGCGCTCGGTGCCGGTTGCGCCCTTGCAGCCGTGCACGAGGTCGATGGTGCCACGGTAGACTTTCTTGGACGTGCCGGTCAGCACGCCGTTGGCGTCGATCTCGCACTCGGTCTTGCGGCCGCGGTGGCGCAGCTCGTAGTTAAAGTCGCGCACCTGCTCGCGGGCGCCCAGGTAATCGGTATCGATCGTCACCTTGGCGGTATCGCCCAGCAGGTCGCCGGCAAGGCCGGTGGCGCTGGCGCCAGCACCCAGGACGGTGTGCTGCACGTTGACGCGCGCGCCCTCGTCCAGGAACAGGCCGGTGTCGTCGAGCGCGATCCAGCTATCGTCGAGCGTCTGCGTGCAGGTCACGTTGACGGTGACGTACTCGTGGGCGCACACGCGTAGCGCGGAGCCCACGACGCCTTGGCCGGCAACGGGGGAGTCCAGGGCTATGCGCAGGTCGAGCGTTGCCTGCGGACGGGCGACGACATCGATGGCGGCGATGGCCGCGGCAGCGTCGACGCCACTCACGCGCACGGTAACCGTGGCGTGCTTGTATGCGGGCACATCGATGACGACGCGCTTGGTGGCGTGGTCGGCCAGGTAAGTGTAGGCAGCCTCGCCCATGCCAGTCTCGAAGGCCTCGGCAGGGGAGAGCTCCTCCTCGAGCTTGATGGCGCCGGCCTGGTAGATGGAGGTGGCGGGCACGTCGAGCTCGGTCTCGGGCGTGATGCGGGCGCGGTCGGCGGCGTCGCCGGGGGCGGAGGCGCGGCGCTCGGGGAAGCGCTCGGCCATGGTGTCCATGGCGGCTTCGAACGCGTCTGCCACGCCAGTAAACTGCTCGTCCAAGCCCTCGACCTCAACGGCCTCGGTGGGAGCGGCGGCAAGCTCGTCAGAGAGCTCGAGCTTGGTCTGGTTCATCTTGAGCCAACCCCAAGTGGCAGCCGGCATCGCATTGACCTGCTCAAGGGTGGTAGCAGCGGTGTTGGTGGTCTGTTTCATTATCCGATCGCTCCTTCCATCTCGAGCTTGATCAGGTTGTTCATCTCGACGGCATACTCCAACGGCAGCTCCTTGGAGACCGGGTTGGCAAAGCCGTTGACGATCATGGTGCGGGCCTCTTCCTCCGAGATGCCGCGGCTCATCAGGTAGAACACCTTGTCGTCGCCGATGCGGCCGATGGTGGCCTCGTGGCCGATGTCGACGTTCTTGGCGCGGATGTCCATGGCCGGGATGGTGTCGGATCGGCTCTGGTCGTCGAGCATGAGCGACTGGCAGCTCACGGTTGCCTTGGAGCCCTCGGCCTTGGGCGTGGCCACGATGGAGCTGCGGAACGTCTGGATGCCGCCGCTCTTGGAGATACCCTTGGTCTCGACCGTTGCCGAGGTCTCAGGCGCGTTGAGCACGACCTTGCAGCCGGTGTCGAGGTTCTGACCGGCGCCGGCAAAGGTGATGCCGGTAAAGCTCGAGCGGGCGCGGCGGCCATTGAGCACGCTCATGGGGTAGAGGTAGCCCACGTGGCTGCCGAAGGAGCCGCTGATCCACTCGATGTCGCCGTCCTCGTCCACGCGCGCACGCTTGGTGTTGAGGTTGTACATGTTCTTGGACCAGTTCTCGATGGTCGAGTAGCGCAGGTGCGCACGCTTGCCCACAAAGAGCTCGACGGCGCCGGCGTGGAGGTTTGCCACGTTGTACTTGGGCGCGGAGCAACCCTCGATAAAGTGCAGGTCGGCATCGTCCTCGACGATGATGAGCGTGTGCTCAAACTGGCCGGCGCCCTTGGCGTTGAGGCGGAAGTAGCTCTGCAGCGGGAAGTCCAACTTGGTGCCCTTGGGAACGTAGACAAACGAGCCGCCCGACCACACGGCGCCGTGTAGGGCCGCAAACTTGTGGTCGGTGGGCGGGATGAGCGTCATGAACTTCTCGTGGATGAGCGGTTCCCACTGCGGGTCGTGCAGGGCTTCCTCAATACCGGAGTACACGATGCCCATCTTGGACGCGGTGTCCTGCATGTTGTGGTAGACGAGCTCGGAGTCGTACTGAGCACCGACGCCTGCCAGGTAGCTGCGCTCGGCCTCGGGGATGCCCAGGCGCTCAAAGGTGTTCTTGATGTCGTCGGGCACCGACTCCCAGTCGTGCTTTTGGTCGGTGTTGGGCTTGACGTAGGTGACGATGTTATCCATGTCCAGGCCCTCGATGGAGGGGCCCCACGTCGGATCCGGGAAGCGGTTGAAGATTTCGAGGGACTTTAAGCGCAGGTCGAGCATCCACTGCGGCTCGTCCTTTTTGGCGCTGATCTCGCGCACGATGTCGGGCGTGATGCCGGCGTCGAGGCGCTCGAATCCCTCCTCGCCATAGGTGAAGTCGTAGAGGCTGCGGTCGATGTCCGCGACCTCGGTGCGGTTCTTGGTCATTGCGTCGCCCCTTTACGCCTGCTGCTCGGCAGCGGCAGACTCGGCCTGGGCGCGCTGCTCGGCGGCCTCGCGCTCGAAGGTCTCAAAGCCGTTCTTGTCGATCCAGGGGATGAGCGAGGCGTCGTCCTCGCGCACGATGTGGCCCTTGACCATAACGTGGACGCGGTCGACATCCAGGTGCTCCAGGATGCGCGTGTTGTGTGTGATGATGAGCATGGAGCCGTCGCAGCTCTTGCGGTAGGCGTCCATGCCGTGGCTGACGGTGGACAGGGCGTCGACGTCCAGGCCGGAGTCGGTTTCGTCCAGGATGGCGAGCTTGGGCTGCAGCAGCAGGAGCTGGAGCATCTCGACCTTCTTCTTCTCGCCGCCCGAGAAGCCCACGCCCAGCTCGCGGTTGAGGTAGGCGGTGTCCATGTTGAGCTCGGCCGCGAGCTCCTTGACGCGACGGCGGAACTCCTTGCCCTTCATCTCCAGGCCGGGGCGGCCGGCGATGCTGGCGCGCAAAAAGCTCGACAGCGGCACGCCCGGGATCTCGACCGGAGCCTGGAAGCTCAGGAACAGGCCGGCGCGCGAACGCTTGTCGGTGGTGAGCTCGGTGATGTCTTGGCCGTCAAAGACGATGCGGCCGTCGTTGACCGTGTAGATGGGGTCGCCCATGACCAGGTGGCCGAGGGTGGACTTGCCGGCGCCGTTGGGTCCCATCAGCACGTGGGTCTCGCCGGCGGCGACGTTAAGGTTGACGTTGTGGAGGATGGTCTTCTCGTCCACGGAGGCGGTCAGACCTTCGATGGAAAGCAGCGGATTTGCGCTCATGCTGTCCCTCTCTGTATATGGTGTACTCATAGGTGTACTAAACCCTAGGAATCTTCTCGGAATAAAGTTACTATGGGTTCGGCGTTAGTCAAGGGAAAACCCGACTAATCCACTCGACTTTTTAGATGAGGGACATAAAATCAGGTTTGTTTGCCCCGCGTGCATAGGATTTGGGCAAACAAGCCTGGTTTTGTCCCAGTAACGATGGGAGGGTAGGTATGCTCATTTCTTCTAAGGGCCGCTATGCCCTCCGACTGATGATCTATATCGCGGCGCTGGGCGACGCCGAGGGCAAGATTGCCCTGCGCGAGGTTGCCGACCGCGAGCATATCTCGCAAAAGTATCTGGAGCAGCTGGTTCGTCCGCTTATGAAGGCGGGCCTGCTTAAGAGCGTGCGCGGCAAGGGCGGCGGCTACATGATGGCCAAGGACCCGGCCGAGGTGCGTGCCGGCGACATCCTGCGCGCCGTCGAGGGCAGCACGGCTCCGGTGGCGTGCGACGGCATCGACAACAGTTGCGCCCGCAGCGATCTGTGCTCGACCGTCAAGTTCTGGCGCGGTCTGGACGACGTGATCGAAAAGTACGTCGACGGCGTGACGTTGGCCGACTTGGCCGCCGTCCCCGAGATCAACTTTGACATTAAGCTGTAGGTTGAGCGCAATTCCTTAAGATTTCGCGGAGGGTTGTTGCCGTTTACCGAGGGGTTGTTGTGCAACAACGGGCGAGCTGCAATACTTAGTTTTATCTTTGCAAACTGCACTTTAACTACACCAATGCAGGGAGGATCTTATGCAGCCCAAGCATTCTGCTATTGTCGCGGGCCTGACGCTGGCGCTTTCGTTTAGCGCCGTTACCGCGCCCGCGCCCGCCGCTGCCGAGGAACCCACGCCGGGCGTTGCCTCGGATGCCACCGATATCGACAAAGGCCTCTACACCCAGCAGTCCTTCTCGGGCGTGCTGAGGTCGGTCCAGGGCGTTTCGTTTGTAAACGTGACTCCCGAGATGAAGTACTTTACCAAGTACGAGAGCCATGGCAACTACAACCAGGGCTTTTCGTATGGCGACGGTTATAACGCGCTGGGCTATTACCAGTTCGACCGCCGTTGGTCGCTCATTCCGTTTATGAAGCAGGCCTACAACTACAACCCCGAAAAATACAGCATGCTCAAGGATGCGATTGATCGCGGCAGCGAGATTTCCAACGCGAGCAATGCCATGTACGAGAACGGCCAATTTACCGAGCTGGGCCATATCGCGCAGGATGCCTTCCAAGGTGCGTACAACACCGATCCTGTTGAGTTCTCAGCACTTCAAGATGCCTATGCGTACAACTCGTACTATGCGGTGACCGAGGCGTGGCTCAAGAGCGGCCTGGGCATTGATATTTCGGGCCGCGCCGATTGCGTCAAGGGCATGGTGTGGAGCATCACCAACATGTGCGGCACCGGTGGCTGCAGGGACTTTTTCCGCTGGGCGAATCTTTCCAACGATATGTCCGACCGCGAGTTTGTGACGGCGCTCTCCAATAGCGTGGTCAACAATGTCGCCACTAAGTTTTCGAGTCAGCCCCAGTATCATGAGGGCTGGAAGAATCGTTATAAAAATGAGCTGAAGGACTGCTTGGTTTTTATCGCCGAGGATGAGGCTGCCGCTGCGACGCCCGTGCAGCCCGAGCCCACACCGGCGCCCTCGCCGACACCTGATTCGAATGGCGACTCGAGTGACGATGTCAACGATGACAGGATGGATGCGCCCTCGACCGATGCTGACGGTAATGGCTCTGCTGGCGGCACTACCAACGACGGCTCTACCTCGAACGGCTCCGATTTGAACGGCTCTGCTGCGGGCGATTCGTCTTCAAGCTCTGCCGGCAATACGGACAGCGCCGCCTCTGGTTCGACCGACGCTGGTTCCTCTGATTCTTCCACTGGTTCGAGCGATTCGTCCGTTGGCACCGGCTCTAACAACGGCTTCGGCTCTGACGCAACCCCTGATTCCGATGCTTCCAAGGACGACTCGAATAAGGCGCCGGACGCTCCCGTTGCTTCGCCGGACAAGAAGCCTTCTTTCTCCGTGCAGCTTGGTTCTACGTTGGGCTCTTCGCTGATGGCTGGCGTCAATAATGGCTCGACTCAGAACAAGGACAACTCTGATCAGGTTTCCATGGAAAAGACCGAGGCCGCAAAGGGCGACTCAAAGGACAAGGCTTCCGAGAAGGCTGAATCCGATAAGGGTCCTAGCTCTGATGAGAAGGGCGACAAGTCCGCTCAGAAGAAGGACGAGGATAAGAAGTCTGAATCTGAGAAGAAGGACGAGAGCAAGACCGAGGGCGAAAAGAAACAGTCCGAAGACGACGACAAGAGCGGCGCTGATAACCAGGTTCAGGAGCAAAATGACTCCAAGACGGTGACCACTACAACCACGACGACTACAACGACCAAGTCATCTGGCGGCAATATGCCCAAGACGGGCGACTTGATCGTGATGGCGAGCCTTGCCAGTGCGAGCTTGGCTACGCTGGGCGCTACGTCCATCGTGAGCGGTAAGCATAAGCTCGATCAGCAGAAGAAAGCTTCTGGGGAGGACAGCTCGGAGGAGTAGCCTCTCGGTTGCCAGATAACTAAAGAGTCGGAACGGGGTCCGGTGCGAATGCATCGGGCCCCGTTTTTTGTTGTGCAACGATTAGTTGTGCCCCCTCACACCTCTTGTTGCTACCGTTGCCCGATATGTTCGCGCGGCGACATCGGTACGCGCGAGGCGGTCATTACAATTGGCATCGTGCTGCGATTTAGGGGGGAACGTTTTGGTGTCTGAACAGGCAAATAATGGTTGTGCTGCCGGCTTTGGCGTGCGTTTGATCGGCTGTGATGACGATGCGATTTTGCCCATTGGCATGCACGACTATGCGGAAGCTCTTGGTTGCTGCATGCTGGTCGACAAGACCATGTTTATTGCCGATGTGTTGGACTGCGACGCGTCCGTTGTGGTGTGCTGTCGACCCGAGGGTTTTGGCAAGAGCATGAACTTGTCGATGCTCAGGGCTTTTCTGGAGCGTCCAGCGGTCGGTCGCGCTGGTCAGCGTTTGTTTGCCGATGCTCAGATTTGGGATGCAGACGGCGGGCGCTATCGGGATGAGTACGCTTGCTATCCGGTGATATCGCTGGACTTTTCTAGCGCTGCGAGGCGTGGCCCCGCTGTTGCCGGCGCCGTGCGCGATGCCCTTTCGGGCGAGTGCGCTCGATTGTTGGCGCTCTTGGAGGCTCCGGATTTAGCTCGAGACAAGGTGCGTCACATCGAACGCGTTGCGCGTGGCGCGGCGAGCGAGGATGAGGTCGCCTCGGTGCTTGGCGTGCTCATTGGGCTGCTGGAGATGGCCTGCGATGAGCAGGTTGTATTGCTCGTTGATGGGTACGACGCGGCGTGGTTGGGCCGTGCGAGCGCGAGGGGCGCTTCCGGCGCCGATCCGGCAGGGCTATTCGATCGTGTGCTGTTCGACGCCATTGCCACTGCGCGCGATTCGTTGCGGCTGACGTGTCTGATGGGGGAGCGTCCCAGTCCTGCCGAAGCGGCGCTTTCGTCGCGCAGTTGCTCGTATTGTCTGTCGACGCCGCTTTCGACGTGGTGTGACCGTTGGTTCGGCTTTTCGGATGCCGAGGTCCAGGCTCTGTTGAATCGTGCTGGGCGCGAGGAAAACCTTGATGATGCGCGTGAATGGCTCGAGGGATATCGGTTTGGCAGGGTCTATTGCTCGAGTCCGGCGCGCGTGATCGGTTTTCTGGACCGAGGCTGCACGGCGCCTGTGCGCGCCGATCTGTATGGGTATGCGGATTGCCTGAGTAGGGTAGTTGCCGGGTGGAATCTCGACCGCCTTTCGGTCTTGTTTGATTTGCTCGAGGCCCATGGGTGCGCTGAGGTCCCGCTTTGTTTGGGCACTGCAGAGCCAGATGTCTCGCCTGACGATGGCATGTGGACAGCGCTGTATCTGTCCGGTTTTCTCACGACGGATATGACTGAGGAGCCAGAACATGGCGATCGCCTCCGTGCTTTGCGATTGCCCAATAACGAGCTTCGCCAGGCCTTGCGTCTAGTGATTATTGAGTGGTTTGAGTGTGCTGCCGAAGACATTCGAGACGTCGATGCGTTTCGCGACGGGTTGTGCCGTGGGGACGAGGATACGGTGAGGCGGGCGCTAAGCCGCATCCTGGGAGATGCGGGAATCGGTGCGACCGACCCAGATGCGCCGCTGCCATATCATCTGCTCTTGCAGGGGCTCTGCTTTGGCTTGCCGGGCTATGCCAATCCTGCCTCGAGGCGAAAGTGTGGCGCGGGTCGCTGGGACATCCAGGTTTTCCCTACGGGTGCTGTGTTCGACGTAGCAGATACGATTGGCATGCTGGACGAGCGCCCGCTGATAACGATTAACTTGATGTATGACCCCGATGTGGATGCGCTGGGCCTGGAATTGCTGGCCGTGCAGTCGCTACTCGACATAGAGCGCGACGGCATCGACGAAATCCGTGTGCCGCGCCCCGGCGTGGGTCGCATGCGCTGGGGGTTCGGTTTTGATGGGCAGCATGTGGCTACGGTGTGCCAGCGGCTTTAAGCGCTGAGGTGTTTCCGGCTTCCGTTACTCTGCGTCCTTCATGGGCGGCATGGGCTCCCAGTCGGGGTCCTTGATAATCTTGCGGGCGTCTTTCATGCCACGGCGCAGCGCCGGGATGCCGGTCTTAAAGCACTTGTCAACGGCAGCCAGGCGAATGAATTCCTTGCAGAAGGTCGCGACGTTGCCCAGACGGAACAGCACGGGGTGATAGTCGCCGTAGATCTGCATGTAGCGGGCGAGGAAGCCTCGGTTGCGCATAATGTAGTAGCGGTTGGTGTCGCTCGTGGAGTTGAGCTGGCGCTTGCCGGCGATATCCCAGTTAGAGACGGCGCGGGCGCGCTTGAGAACCACGTCGGCAACAACGGCGGCGGAGAAGTGCTGGCTGGCCACGTAGCCATAGCAGGCATCGTCGCCGTAGATAAAGAAGCGCGCGTCGGGCAGGCCGATCTTGTCGACCACGCGGCGCGAGAACATGCCGCCCTCAAAGCACAGCTGGTTCATGGTGCGGTAGCCCTCGGGACCCAGATCCCACTTGGCGACTGGGTTGGGAATGCCGAGCGAAAGGATGAGTTGGTATTGCCAAAAGAAGGCGCCGCCGTCAAAGTCTAGGCGCGAACCCTGGATGACATCGTAGCGGTCGGTCCACTTGGCAAGACGCTCGATGCCTTCGGGGATGACGAGCACGTCGTCGTCCATCACCCAGAACCACTGGGCGCCCAGGTCGTAGGCGCATTTAGTGCCGGCGGAGAAGCCGCCCGCACCGCCGCCGTTTTCGAGCTGCGGGGCGTAGATGACGCGGTCGGTGCCGCCCTGCGCGTCGGGCTGCTCGGTGTCGATGCCCCACAGGTTGGCCAGGCGCTCGTTAAATGCGGCGCACATGGCCTCGGTCTCGCGCGAATTTTCGTTATCGACAATCACGATGCGCCAGGGCGCGGCAGTGAGCTTGGTCATAGAGTCGAACAGGTTGGCCAGGAGTTCCTGGCGCTTATAGGTGACGACAACGATGGCGAGCTTGTCGATGGGGGCGGGAAGGGTTGAAGGCATGGGGCAATATATCCTTTCACGCGCGGCGGGCGAGCGCTGCACGGAAGCTATCGAATACGTCCTTGGGACTGTCCTATTGTAAAGGCTCGGCGCACCTTGGCGGCAAGCTTTGAATAAAACGCAGGAACCTGCCATGGGCCCGCCGCATGATGTGGGGCTGCTTTGCCCGCAAGAGGCTCCATAGATTATATAAACGCCCGCTGGCGCGCTGACCCTTTGATACCATGAAACGACAGGTATTTCCTAAGGAGCACATTTGTCTACTAACGCCTCTGGCAGCCCTGTTCTGTCGCTACTTATTCCCATTTACAATGTTCAGCGCTACCTGCGCGAGTGTCTCGATTCCGCCATGGCGCAGACGCTCAAGGATATTGAGATCATCTGCATTAACGACGGGTCGACCGACAACTCGCCGGCGATTATCCGCGAGTATATGGAGCGCGATGGGCGCGTCAAGATGATCGACAAGGTCAACAGCGGCTACGGCGACTCAATGAACCACGGTCTGGAGATGGCGCGTGGCAAGTACGTTGGCATCTTGGAGTCCGATGACTTTATGGCGCCCGACGCACTCGAAAAGCTTGTCTCGGCCGCCGATAGCAATAATGCCGACTTTGCGAAGGCTAACTTTGATTTCTACTGGTCTAAGCCCGAGGAGCGCCGTTCGCTGCACGAGATGTTTAAGGCCAAGGACTGCGGCAAGCCGGTGCACCCGAGCGATACGACTCAGTTCTTTAAGCAAAAGCCGTCGATTTGGTCGGCCGTGTACCGTCGCGATTTTCTTGAGCGCAACGGCATTAAGTTCCTGCCGACTCCGGGGGCATCCTTTCAGGACACGTCATTCGCCTTTAAGGTGATCGCGTGCGCCGATAAGGCTGTTTACCTGCATGATGCCGTGTTGTCTTATCGCCAGGACAACGAGAATTCCTCGGTCAATTCTTCGGCTAAGGTCTTTTGCGTCAATTCCGAGTATGCCGAGATTGAGCGTTGGATTCGAGAGGATTATGCCCGCGACCACGCAAGCGGCGATGTCGCGCGCATGCTCAAGTTCAATCAACTCATTAAGTACGATTCGTACATGTGGAACTACGTGCGCCTGGCGCCTAAGTTCTATAAGGAGTTCCTGGTTCAGATGGCCAAGGAGTTCCAAACGGCCTTGGACGTCGGGGACTTTTCGCTTGACGACCTCAAGCCGTGGAAGCGCGCAAATCTCGCTGCCATCCTCAAAGATCCTGAGGGCTGGGTTGACGAGCATCCGAGTTTTGCGACGGATGGTGCCTTGGGGCGTGCTAAGTATTACGCCTCGGTTGGAGGCCCAGGCGTGGTCGCCGCCTTCCTCATCGAATCGCTGAGGGGGTAGGTCGGCATGGGAGAGGCCTCGTGTCCTAAAGCTACCATTGTCGTCCCCGTTTACAACTCTGCGCGCTCCATTCAGCGATGCCTCGATTCGCTGTTGGCCCAGTCTGAGCGTTCGATTCAGGTTGTCTGCGTCAACGACGGTTCGACTGATGATTCGTTGAACGTGTTGCGTCGGATCGCGCAGGCCGACGATCGCGTACTGGTGATTGACCAGGAAAACGCGGGCGTCTCGTGTGCTCGAAATGCCGGCATCGATGCCGCCGTGGGCGGGACCGTCTTTTTTGTGGACGCCGACGATTACATCGATGCCCAGACGGTCGAGCGCGTGCTGCATGCCATGGAGTCTGCGGATGCCGAGGCCGCCGTTTTTGGCGGCGTCTGTGAACCTGCCGATGCTGCCCCCAAACGCGTCCAGCAACTCATGAGCCCCAAAGCTGGTACCTTCGGCGCCCGCGATCCTCAACTGCTGTTCCATTCGAATGCGCAGCCCTATGCCTGCCGTGCGGCTTTTTCGCGCGAGCTGCTCAATCGCGAAGGCATTCGCTTCGCCCCCGGTTTGGCTTTGGGCGAGGACGTCGTCTTCCAATTTGCGGCTTATGCGCTTGCCCGCAGGACCGTCGTCATGCCTGACAAGTTCTACCACTACGTGATGGAGAGCGAATCGGCGACGCACGAGTTCAACAGTGCCGAGGCGCGCGCCAAAAAGCTTGACGCCCACATGAAGATGCTCGAGGAGGTCTTGGAAGACTGGGCGGCCTATGGTCTTTTGGACCTGTGTCCCGGCGAGCTGATAACTTGGTTTTTGGACCTAATTGTGTTCGATCTGGCGCGCTTGGATGCCGATGACTTCCATCGCGTGGCGGCTCGCGTCAACATGGACCTCACGACGTTTTTGGGAACGGAGTGGGCGGATATGCCTGCTAAGGGTGCCGTTCGCCATGTTGCCCACAAGCTCGTTGCGGCGACCTCGGGCGTTTCGATGGCAGACGCCACGCTGTTCTATCTTTCGACTCGCGGTCTCAAAGCCTGCCTGGAGCGCTTTCTATAATTCCAAGCGCTGCCGCCCGCCGCAACTCGGCTGCTAAAATAACCCTGTTACACGCTATTCAACGGGAGGTTCTCTTGCAGAACTCTGATACCCCTAAAGTTTCGCTGCTTGTCCCCATTTGCAATGTCGAGCGCTATCTGCGCGTGTGCCTCGATTCCGCCGTGGCGCAGACGCTCAATGACATCGAGATCATCTGCATCAACGACGGCTCCACCGATAGCTCGCCGGATATCATCCGCGAGTACATGGAGCACGACCCCCGTGTAAAGATGATCGACAAGGCCAACAGCGGCTACGGCGACTCGATGAACCGTGGCCTGGAGATGGCGCGCGGTGAGTACGTGGGCATCCTTGAGTCCGACGACTTTATGTTTGAGGATTCGCTTCAAAAGCTGGTCGCCAAGGCCGATGCTGAGCATGCCGATGCGGTAAAGGGCGACTTTTATCTGTATTGGTCCACGCCCAGCGAGCGACGTGAGCTGTTTGGGATTATCGACGAGCATATGACGGGCGCCGCGTATCGCCCCGTCGATCGCCCGGGCATCTTCTACCGCAAACCTTCCATTTGGTCGGCTATCTATCGGCGCGCGTTCCTCAACGACAATCAGATTCGCTTCCTTCCCACGCCGGGTGCCTCGTATCAGGATGCGGGTTTTAACTTTAAGGTCTGGGCATGCGCCGAGCGTGCTGCGTTTATCGCGGACCCCATTTTGTGCTATCGCCAAGACAACGAGAAGAGCTCCGTTAATTCGCCCAACAAGGTATTTTGCGTGTGCGACGAATACGCCGAGATGCAGCGCTTTTTGGATGAACGCCCCGAGCTTAAGGCTCAGCTTCAGGGTATTTTAATGCGCATGAAGGTCGATACGTACCGTTGGAACGATGAGCGCCTGGTCGATGAACTGCGTGAGCAGTTTTGGAAGAAAGCCTCGTCCGAGCTCAAGGCCGACTGGGATGCCGGTCGCTTTGATCTGTCGCTGTTTGATCCGCGTGGCGAGACCGACTTGCGCCTGATGGTCAAGTCGCCCCGCGCCTATATCGATTCGCGCTTTGACTTTAAGAAGCCGGGCAAGCTCAATACGTTTAAGCATTACTTTAAGATTGGCGGCCTGCCGCTGGTCTGGCGTGTGCTGACATATCAGTGCACCTACGGCGACAACCCGCACCCCGATGACGTTCCGGCCGCACAGTAGGAGCGAGTGACTATGGCTACCCCCAAGATTTCCGTTGTCGTTCCCATCTATAAAGTGGAGGAGTGCCTGGCCTGGTGCCTGGACTCCCTGCTTGCGCAGGACATGCCCGATTGGGAAGGCGTGCTGGTCAACGATGGCTCGCCGGACGGCTCGCGCGATATTGCGGCTGCCTATTGCGAAAAGGACGCGCGCTTTACGCTGGTCGATAAGGAGAACGGCGGCCTGTCGAGTGCGCGTAATGCAGGCATCGCCGCGTCCACGGCGCCTATCGTTGCGTTTTTGGATTCCGACGACCGATTTACGCCCGATGCATGCCGCGTGATCGTCGATGCCTTTGAGCGCGAGGACTGCGACGTTTTGACCTTTGGCGCGAATCCGTATCCGCTTGAGGCGGGGTATCCGTGGCTTAACTATGTGCTGAGCCCGCGCGATGTGTCGTTTGAAGGCTATAGCTCCGACCTACTGTTTAAGGAAGCATCTCGCCCGTTTGCATGGCGCACCGCCTGCAAGCGTGAGTTTTTGCTGGGCAACGGGATCGTGTTCGACGAAACCGTTAAGTATGGCGAGGACCAGGTCTTCGATTTTGCCGTGTACGGTCGTTCGCACAAGACCGCGCTTATCTCGAACAAGCTGTATGATTACCGCGTGGCGCGCAAGGGTTCGCTCATGGACACCATGCGCTACGACGACGAGACGCGTCTGCTGGAGCACGTGAAGATTTACTCTGCGGTGCTGGCTGACTGGCAGCGCGACGGTCTCGATGCTCAGCATGCCGATGACCTGGCGTACTTCCTCTGCGATCTGGTGCTGTACGATGCGCTCAGGCTGTTGAGTACGGATTGCGGCAAGGTGTTTGCTGCCGTTGCCACGGCGCTTGCCGGTTCTGCCGTGGGCAGCGATGCTGCGCTCGCACAATGCGCTCCTTCTGTTGCTGCTATGGTGCGTGCGGCGCTTACCAGCAAGGCCCCCAATGTCCGTGCGTGCAAAAAGCTCATGTTCGATTACGATGTCTTGAGGTTTGGGCGCCTGGGTGCCTGCAAGCGCGTGGCAGCGAACGCCCTGGGAAAGCGAGAAGTGTAGATGAGTATCAAGCGTTTGGCACTTTGCCGCAGCCAGGGCCGTCTTTTTGTGCTGCTTCGTTTTGCCGGTCAGGATGTCGCCGCGCTTATTGAGCGGGAGGCCTCTCAGGCGTTTGCCCATGCGACTACGAGCGGTTCTTGTTTGCCGTCACTGGTGCTCCCGGTCGATCATGGCCGTGTGCTGGCGCTATGCCCTTCTGTTTCCGATTACGAGCGCGAGCTCGCCGTTTTGGTGCTTCCGTTTTTGGATGGCTCGTCGATGGATGCCGTTTTTGCATCCGGTGGCCAAAGGTTGGGCTCTATTCGTCTCGATAGCCGCGTGGCCAAATTGGAATCCAAGATTAACTACAAAGCAAAGCCTGCGCTGTGCGCGCTTATCCGCGATGCGCAGCGTGGCGAACACTGCGGCCGCTACGAGATCGATGCCATTCGCTATTTGCCGGCAGACGTCGGCGCGGTGTGGCGCTATGAGGTTACCTGGGCGGGAGACCCCCAGTGCGCGCCTGAGCTCCAGATCTTCGATACGCATATGAATGCCATCGATGTTACCGTGCATGTGTTTGAATCGCAGGTCGATGTTCCGCAGCAGAACGGATGCCGCATCAATAAATCGTATCTGAGTGTTGAGATGCCTCAGGATATACGAGATTTTGTCGCGATCGTGAGCGATCCCACAGAGCGGATCCAAAGCGGGTTTTGCGCCATGGATGGTCGCCTGTACAACGGCATGGTCGACGACAGCTGGAACCGTATGAAGGACGCGCGTGCAGACGACGCAGCTTATCGACGTTGGTTTGAGCAGCATCGCGCAAAGCCGGGCGATTTGGCGTGCCAGCGTGTCGCTTCGGCGGCCTTTGCCTATAGACCGCTCGTGAGCATTGTGGTGCCGTGCTACAAGACTGATCGGGTCTACCTGCGCGAGCTGCTGGAATCGGTGCAAGCCCAGAGCTATGACAACTGGGAATTGCTGCTTATGGACGCCACGCCCGAATGGGACGCGGTGGCCACCCTTGCGGCAGGTGCCAACGACGAGCGCATCCGTCGCATCGAGCTTCCCGGCAACGGCGGCATTGTGGTCAACACCAACGCAGGTATCGAGCAAGCGACAGGCGACTACATCGCTTTCTTGGACCACGATGACATTCTGGAACCGGACGCGTTATTCCAGTATGTTTCCGCGCTGAACAAGGCGGCCGAGGGCGAGCGTCCCCAGGTCCTGTTCTGTGATGAGGACATGTTCCAGAAAACGGGGGAGTGGGGCCAGCCGGTCTTTAAGACCGTACTCAACGTCGACCTGCTCTATAGCCATAACTGCGTGACGCATTTCCTGATGGTGGAGAAGGCGCTCATCGATCACATTGGTATGTCCCCAGAAGACGTTGCGGGCGCCCAGGACTACGACTTGACGCTTCGCTGCCTTGCAGCCGGCGCGCGCTTTGAGCACGTTGCGCATGTGCTGTATCACTGGCGCGTGCATCCGGGATCGACCGCCGATGGCTCTGCCGATAGCAAGCCGTATGCCATTGAAGCGGGTCGTCTTGCGCTGCAGCGCCACTTTAACGCGCTGGGCGTTCACGGAACGGTCGAGGAGACCGAGACGCCGTTTGTCTACCGCATGCGCCATGCGCTGCCGGAGCCTGCGCCGCTGGTGAGCATTGTGATCCCCACCAAGGATCACATTGAGACGCTCGATGCCTGTGTGATGTCGATCGCCCAGAAGGCCACGTATACCAATTACGAGATCGTCTTGGTGGAGAACAACAGTGAAGCCCCGGAGACGTTTGCGTATTACGAAACCCTGCCAGAGCGCGTGGCTGCAGCATCCGAAGGCAAGGGCATCGCGCGCGTTGTGTACTGGCCGGGCGAGTTCAATTACTCTCAGATCATCAATTTTGGTGTGAAGCACGCCAAGGGTGACTACCTGCTGCTGCTGAACAACGATACCGAGGTCATAAGCCCGGACTTTATCGAAGAGATGATGGGCTATCTGCAGCGTCCCGATGCGGGCGTGGTGGGCGCCAAACTCTACTTTGCCGATCATCTGGTGCAGCATGCCGGCATTTTGATTGGCGTGCGTGGCGCACTTGCCCATGCCAACCAGGACTTCTCGGCAAAGCGCGAGGGCTATCTTGCCCGTGCCGTGCGCCCGGGCAACTTTAGCGCCGTGACGGGTGCCTGCCAGATGGTGCGACGCGACGTATTTGAGCGCGTCGGCGGCTACAACGAGGAATTCGCCGTCGGTTTTAACGACGCAGACTTTTGCCTGCGCGTGTGGGAGGCGGGTTACCGCACCATCTTTACGCCCTATGCCGAGCTGTACCACTACGAGTTCACCTCGCGCGGCAGGGAAGAGGCCAACGAGGAAAAGCTGCGCCGCTGGAAGCGTGAGCAGGCGCTGTTCATGCAGCACTGGCCTGAGTTCTTCCTCGATGGCGACCCGTGGCTCGGACCAAACCTATCCTCCGACAGTGAGTACTTCTCGTTTTAGTGCGAAGTAATGCCAAGGTCCGGCAAAGTATCCTCCAGAGCTGCAAGAGCGGTGGGGTTCAGGTACTCCTCGTTCAAGCAGCTCTTGTCATATCGAAAACGTGTGTCTCGTGAGCATTCGATGAGTTCTGCAGTAAAGAACTTCTCCCAGCTAAAGAACTTTGAGCTTTCGATATGTTCAGCGGGGTTAAGCAGCATGTCCTTAATGTGTTTGCTGTTGAATAATCCCGACTTCAACACGAGCCATTCAAACGATTCCGGTAGGAATAGCTTGATGTTCTTTCGGCGCAATAGAGCAGCTGCTTCCGCAATTTCTGGTCCAAAGGCGGCACCGTCGGCAATCACGAGGATGTCGTTTTCCGGTGCGTCCATAATGCAGTTGCAAATATTTGATTTGCCTCCCGCGCTGATGCATTTAATGCTGCTCTTTTTGCATAGCAAACTGAAGAATTCGTAGCCCGAATTTGTGTCCTCGACAATGACAAGCTCGGGCCTCTCGCCTCTAAAATCAGTATCACCGTAAATACGATATGTAGAGGTGTAGACACGAGAGTAAACGGGATACTTCGTTGTGGTTCGGTTGGTGTTCTTAAGACCGTAGATTTCATCAACGCTATAGGGCAGTTGGCGCAGTGACTCTCTGGCGACAATTACGTAGTAGTTTGAGCTACGCTTTGCTTCATGGGCAAATTCTCTTGATCGAACAAAAGTATTGCCCTCATCAATAAAAACAATACTGCTGGAAATCTCTTGGAGATCTCTACGCCAATATTTTCCAGATATTGTTTTACAGGGCACTTTGCAACTTACTGTTACGCCGCTTTGTGCCCCAAGCTCTTCGTGAGCTGCCACCATATCAAGCAGAGTTGTCTTGCCTGTAGCACTGTTACCTTGGATGATGGTCAGATTTCTATTGATGGTCAGTTTAAACTGAACCCGGTTATTTTGAATAATTACCTTGTATGATCCGCGCATCAGGAGTTCTCCCTTAGGCATTTTCCAGCTATGGGGACAAGGTCAAACATTGTGTGGACTATATCGCCCGTATTTGCAATGGTTACCGTGAATTTGCCGTTTCCAAAATCCATTATGTGGTAGAGATTGATTGTTAGATCCTTTTGCGCGGCGATCCTCAGAATCCAGTAGGCGCAATTATCACCGCAATTTGAGGCGTTATATATATTCTGCGGCATAAAGTACATAAGCAGTAGCGTTTTGGTGCCGCTGGATAGTTTCTCGGGAGGAATGATGCCTAGAATCTTGGTATCGATTGCATTGGGGCCTACCACGGTGCCTTTGTCGATGGATTTTATGACCCTTTGGGCAAAGGAGTCTTGAAACCACTGGGGCGAATATACGTTATCGAAGTAAACGGACGTGTTGTAGATAACGTTTTCCATATCACCATAGTGAATTGTTAGCACGTCAGCTCCTTCGGCTTGCTGATTTGGCATCTAGTGAGATTGATTATATCGCAGCACATGAGGCGGGCGTTATCGGCCCGCGGTAGATGTGATTGATGACCAAGGTTTGTATTTTGTTGCTTTATTATTCAGTTCACTCGTTTAATCAGTTCGCTCATGCGCTAAGTTTGCCTTAGAAGCTATTTAGCGTAACGGTTGAGGTGTGGCGACTCATATTTAAATTGCAGTCACAAAGACACCTTTTATCGATTTCCCGTTGAAATACTGAATTGATAGTTTAAAAATAACTTAAGAGAGCCTTAAATCTCGGAAAAAGGATGTCGTATGAAAAACCTTCGAGAAAGATGGCACGGACTAACAGTGCTGGGAGTTGTTGCATTTGCTGCTGCCTGCATGACGGTTGCCCCGGCGCCCTCATTTGCTGATATTGCTGGCGGTGGCGGAGGCGGTGGACCGATTACGGAATGGTGTTCCGACGGTCGTCCGAAGACTGGACTCGTTCGGTGCGAGGACGGCAACCTTCGCTATTTCGATCCCGAAACTGGCGCCATGGTCACGAACCAGTGGCATAACGAATACGAAGCTGTCTGGTACTATTTTGGCGCTGACGGGACCGCGGTGTCGGGCTGGCAGTCTATCGGTGGGGACAAGTATTACTTCTATCCCGAAAACCATGATATGGCATACGGCCGAGTTCAGATTGACGGCAAGAACTACTTCCTGAACACCCCTGGTGCCAACGCCGATGGCCGCATGCAGCATAGTGGCTGGTTCTACGACTCCATCTACGGAAAGTGGTCCTATGCGACCTCCGACGGTGAGCTATTGACCGGTTGGCATAATCTCGGCGGGGCTTGGTACTATTTCAACGAATCTGGGGTCATGCTGACTGGCTGGATCAACGATTCGGGTACCTGGTACTACACTAATGCCTCCGGTGCGATGGTCACTGGCTGGCTCAACATCGGCGGTACGTGGTTCTACCTCGACGGCTCGGGCGCCATGGTCGCTAACAGCTGGCGCAGCCTCGGCGGCTCCTGGTACTGGTTCGGCGACTCCGGTGCAATGGCCACTGGCTGGTTCTTGGCAGGCGGCTCTTGGTACTATGCGAGCGGTTCGGGCGCCATGGCAACCGGCTGGCTCAGCAATGGCGGCACGTGGTATTGGCTCGGAGGTTCGGGCGCTATGGCCTCTAACTCTTGGGCTAACGTTGGTGGAGTTTGGTACTGGTTCGACGATTCCGGCGCGATGGCCACCGGCTGGCGTCAGGTCGGCGGCGCCTGGTACTACTTTAGCGGTTCCGGCGCTATGGCTCACGACGCCTGGGTCGGCGACTACTACCTCCAGTCTTCCGGTGCCATGGCTACGAATGCCTGGGTTGGCTCCTACTATGTCGGCGAGGACGGCAAGTGGATTCCGGGCTACGGTTTAGTTTGGTATAAGAACGGTAGCGATGTTTACCATACGCATAAGTGCCGTACCGTTGGTAAGGACGCAAAGGGCTATTCGCAGATCTCTATTCAGGAGGCCCAGAGGCGTGGCGCTTCACGAGAGTGCAAAAACTGCCAGCAAATTGGCTAGCACATTACTGAGCTAGTTTTGATTGAGGCCCCGTTGCCCTGAAGCGACGGGGCCGCTGCGTGATTGGATACCGTGCTGTTATGAAGAAATGGTCATTCGGAGTGCTGGCTTTTTCGGGCCTCATTTCTTTTGGGCTCCTTTTGGGTTCGCCCTCGATGTTATACGCCCTTGATTCGAATAACACTGACGAAGGTCCCGCATCTAACGTTGCTATTGCTTCTGTCGAGTCAGGCGTTGATGCTCAGCGCGAATCGACCTTCGCTGTCGAGCAGAACTCTCAGGTGGATAATGAGACCCCTTCCGAGGTTTCGAATCAAATTATTTGGCATCAGGGGTGGATATCACCCGAAGAAGGGGCTGGTTTTTGGCGTTGGGGCTTGTCCGACGGAACAATCGCTGTTTCTTCTTGGAGACATATAGACGGTAGCTGGTACTGGTTCGACGACGAAGGTCGAATGGCTCAGGATGGGTTGGTTCAAGTCGGGGGTGCGACGTATGCCTTCTCCTCTTCGGGCGCAATGCGTGTCGGCTGGTACCTAGATTCTACGGGCTCCACTTCTGCTTGGCGTTATTTCTCCGGTTCTGGCGCCATGGTAAAAGGCTGGCTTTCAGACGGCAGCAACTGGTATTGGCTGGATGATGAGGGCAAGATGGTCCACGATGCGATGCTGCAGATTGGGGGAGCTACGTATGGATTCTCTTCTTCTGGTGCAATGCTTATCGGATGGCATCTTGATGCTTCTGTCTGGCATTATTTTTCCGGCTCTGGCGCTCTGGTAAAGGGCTGGCTCTCGGATGGGGGTCGTTGGTACTGGCTTGATCCTGCAGACGGTTCTATGGCCACCGGGCTGAATGAATGCAATGGCACCTCTTATATCTTTAACAGTTCAGGGGCCATGCTATCCTCCCAGTGGGCACTTATTGACAACAACTGGTATTACGCTGACTCCAACGGCTTACTGCATGGAGGTTGGTTACTTCTAGGGAATTCTTGGTATTACCTGGATCCAGGAAGCCATATTATGCTCACGGGCTTTGTGCAAGTGGGCTCGTCCACCTATTTCCTTACGAGCTCAGGTGCCATGGCAACAGGCTGGGCACTTGCTGATGGTACTTGGTATTACGCCGCATCAAACGGAGCTATTCAACGAGGGCGATGGATAAAGTCCGGAAGCGCCTGGTATTACCTTGATGATGTATCCGGCGCAATGCGTACTGGTGAATTTGCGGTAGGAAGCAAGCGCTATTTTTCTTATGATTCCGGTGCAATGGCATCTTCGTGCTGGATCAACTTGAACGATGGTATGGCATGGGCGAATTCGTCTGGAGCACTGAGCGAGCCGTTGCCTACTTCATCTGATGGATCTCCTGTAGTCGCTGATCGTACTGACTCGTCTTCATTGCCAGGTGTGATTCATATTGGAGATGCGGTTTTCTATGCGGATGCGAATGGTGTCGTTAACGTGGCGTCTGGTTGGATTATGTCGAAAGACGCTTCTGACGAAAGTGGCAATACTTGGTACTACGCATCTTCCAATGGTGTCCTTAAGTCTGGTTGGCAATATGTCAACGGTGCGTGGTATTGGATGGACCCTTCCACATTCAAGATGAAAACTGGATGGCTTAATGACGGCGGTACGTGGTACTGGCTCCAGCCTTCGGGTGCCATGTTTGCTAACGGGTGGCTGAAAATCGATGGCGTTGACTATTACTTCAATGCAAGTGGTGCATGGTTGAATACGTCTGGTTCTGTTTTGGGGGTCAATAGGTCCAGCTTGGTCAATTGGCTTATGAGCCACGAAAACGACGGCTATTACCGTGGAACACGCTACGACACGCATCTCAGCCAGGAAACGTGCATGTACCCAAAGGGTGATCCGCGTTGGGACGGTTATACGGGCATGAATTGTGGTGGATTTGTATCGCATGCATATATGAAGGCGGGCGGGAATTTAGCTCCCATTGCCGCCGAGCAGAGCCATTCCCCTTGGAGTGGAGGTCCCGGAAGGGGCGGCTGCGTAAACGCTTATCGTTGGTACGGCTACGCTATCGATACGTGTGCGAACGTGACTTATTTCAACTCTATTGATGAGTTGTTACGTAGTGGTTTGGCTCGTAAGGGGGACATTGTGTTCTTCAATCCTTACAACCCATATGCGGACGATAGCCACGTTGGCTTTTTCTGGGGCAATTCGCCGAGCGAAAATTTGTTCTGGCATAGTGATGGTTATGGAAATCGCATCTCCGGTTTGACCGCTTTGGGCCCATCGAAAGTAATACTGATTCGTTAGAATTCCGAGTTGTAGGGGACTCTCTGGGCCCCCTACCTTTTTGACATCTGGTTTGAAAGTTTATTTGAAGTCGGTATTCTTGGGGGCAAGAGGAGGGGGCAATGAGCCTGCGGGTTCAACCCTGCCGGTAAGTTCTTCTTTTCTTTGCAGCATTGCGCCCAACTATTTATTGTCCTAGATGGCATCTTGTCCTGTTAGATGTTCGGGAATCTTTCATAGCTATGCTGTAAGCTAGACGCAATCAAGAGCGAATGACGAGGTTTACATGAACAAACATCTTAAGTTGTTTTCGGCATTGTTGGTGCTGATGCTCTTTGCGCCCGTTTCTATGTTTGTATGCCCTGCGGATGCAGAGGCTGCTCAGACTCTGGTTGAGAATTCTTGGCGTTATGAGGGTGGACAATTAGTTTCAGATGATGCTTCTTCCGAAGAAGACGGAATAGCTTTATTGTCTATGGACGCTCTTCCCGATGGGGTTACAGCTCAGGGCATTGACGTCAGCGAGCACCAAGGGCGTATTGATTGGGACGCAGTTAAAGCTTCTGGCATCGATTTCGCTATTCTGCGCGTTGGGTTTGGCGCTCCGTCTTTCGGCGGTCGAGTTGACTATCAATTTAATCGAAATATTTCTGAGTGCGAGCGACTCGGAATTCCCTACGGCGTCTATGTCTATTCATATGCTTTTGATAATCAACAGGCAGCCGATGAGGCGTCCATGGTGATTGACTGCCTATCGGGGCACAATCCTAGGCTACCGGTGTATTACGATCTTGAGGACAAGACAATTATTGCAGATGGTCGTCAATCCGGAATTGCATCTAGAGCTCAGACATTCTGTAATAAGATTTCTAGTGCTGGATATAAGCCAGGCATTTATGCAAACCTAAATTGGTTTAACAATATATTGACCGACCCTGTATTTAAGAGCGGTTCTTGGGATCATTGGATTGCTCAATACAACTCCCAATGTCACTATACCGCCAGTTACAGCTTTTGGCAGTATACAAGCCGCGGAAAAGTTTCTGGTATTAGCGGAAATGTTGATATGAATTACGCGTATGTTGATGTCTCTCTTTATTACTGGCAGTTAAAAGAGGGCACTTGGTATTACGCAACCTCTGACGGCAAAGCGTATACCGGATGGTTGCGCCAGGGCGGAGCCTGGTATTGGCTCGACCCCGACGCGGGCGGTGTAATGGCCACCGGGCTCTACGAGTGCAACGGCTCCATGTACTGGTTCAACGCCTCCGGCGCGATGGCGACCGGATGGGTCCTCGACGGCGGCACCTGGTACTACGCGACTGGCTCCGGCGCGCTGGCGCGCGGCCCCGTTTCCGTCGGCGGCGTGCCCTACTGCTTCGACGCCCGGACGGGGGCCATGCTGACGGGTTACCAGACTGATGCGCAGGGCGTCCGCCGCTACTTCGGCAGCTGCGGCCCTCTTAACGGCTGGGGCCTCGTCGACGGCTCCTGGTATTGGTTCGCTGACGGTATCGCCTCGACCGGCTGGCTTTACACCGGCGGCTCCTGGTACTGGCTCGACCCCGACGCGGGCGGCGCCATGGCGACGGGCCTCCATTCGTGCAACGGTTCCGCATACTGGTTCAACAGCTCCGGCGCAATGGCGACCGGATGGGTCCTCGACGGCGGGACCTGGTACTACGCGACTGGCTCCGGCGCCCTCGCCTCCGGCTGGCTCAACCTAAACGGTGCGTGGTACTGGCTCGATCCCTCGACGCACGCCATGGCCACTGGGCTCCACGAGTGCAACGGCTCCGCGTACTGGTTCAACGCCTCCGGCGCGATGGCGACCGGTTGGGTCCTCGACGGCGGCACCTGGTACTACGCGACGGGATCAGGCGTGCTGGCCTCCGGCTGGGCATACGTCGGCGGCGCCTGGTACTGGCTTGACCCCACGACGCACGCAATGACTACGGGTGTTCAAGAAATCGATGGGGTGCAATACTCTTTTGCTAGCAATGGTGTATGGCTTGGCTAGCAGCTCTTCTTTAATTGCTTTTTTCTAATTACATATTGCTCTTAGCCATCCATTTGTAGACTATGTTTATGTAAAAATTGGTTACTACTGGGGGCTGCACATGGCAAGGAAAAAGCGAATAATATTAATCCTAATCATTCTTTCAACCCTACTGCTCGCTGGGCCCGGTGTGGTTGATATCGCGAACGCAGAACCCATAAGCTCCTCTATCCCTACTGATATTGAGAGGCAATCCGTCCCCTCGACTCTTTCTCCTTCCGATTCAATCGATGATGGTCCTGCTCAAGAATCCGTTAAATGGAATCTGGGTTGGAATTCGTTTGACGGCAACTGGTTCTATGTGGATTCAGTCAATCCGGTCTCGTTGCATTCTGGCTGGCTCTATACCAATGGGGCCTGGTACTGGCTCGATCCCTCGACGCACGCCATGGCCATCGGGCTCCATGAGTGCAATGGCTCCGCATACTGGTTCAATGGCTCCGGCGCGATGGCGACCGGATGGGTGCTCGACGGCGGGACCTGGTACTACGCGACGGGCTCAGGCGCGCTGGCCTCCGGCTGGCTCAACCTAAACGGTGCGTGGTACTGGCTCGATCCCTCGACGCACGCCATGGCGACGGGCTTTCACGAGTGCAACGGCTCCCTGTACTGGTTTAATTCGTCCGGCGCGATGGCGACCGGTTGGGTGCTCGACGGCGGCACCTGGTACTACGCGACTGGCTCCGGCGCGCTGGCGCGCGGCCCCGTTTCCGTCGGCGGCGTGCCCTACTGCTTCGACGCCCGGACGGGGGCCATGCTGACGGGTTACCAGACTGATGCGCAGGGCGTCCGCCGCTACTTCGGCAGCTGCGGCCCTCTTAACGGCTGGGGCCTCGTCGACGGCTCCTGGTATTGGTTCGCTGACGGTATCGCCTCGACCGGCTGGCTTTACACCGGCGGCTCCTGGTACTGGCTCGACCCCGACGCGGGCGGCGCCATGGCGACGGGCCTCCATTCGTGCAACGGTTCCGCATACTGGTTCAACAGCTCCGGCGCAATGGCGACCGGATGGGTCCTCGACGGCGGGACCTGGTACTACGCGACTGGCTCCGGCGCCCTCGCCTCCGGCTGGCTCAACCTAAACGGTGCGTGGTACTGGCTCGATCCCTCGACGCACGCCATGGCCACGGGCGTTCAAACTATCGGATCATGTGAATACATATTTAATAGTACCGGCAAGATGATGGCTAATTGCTGGTCAAACGGTGATGGGTCTTGGATGTATCATTCGTCATCCAGCGGCGCAATTGACCTTAAAGGCATCATGACCGATTCGGGAATCCAGCTGATTGACGACGACGGTAATGCCAGAACTGGTTGGATTGAGAGTCAGGGTGCTCGATATTATTGTTCTGCTAGTGGAGTAATTCTGACTGGGTGGCAGCAAATTGCTGGGTCTTGGTATTACTTTAACCCGGATGGTCGAATGGCGACCGGCTGGCTTAACGATGGCAGCAACTGGTACTGGCTGGATTCCGCTTCTGGCGCGATGAAAACGGGATGGCTTTCCCTTGGGGGCACATGGTATTACCTTGATGCCGCACGTGGGGGAGTAATGTTGAGCAACGGTTGGTATTGGATCGGCTCTACTGACTACAAGTTCAGTTCATCCGGCGCAATGGTTGGCGCTTGGGTCGATGTCCCGTGCTATTTGCAGTACCCGGAACTTCCTACTGGCTGTGAGTCGGTTGCCCTTACAAACTTGCTTAACTACTATGGTTTCGGTTTAGGTAAGACGATTATTGCGGATTATTACTTGCCCAAGGGAAGCAACGGCAACTTTGTTACCGCCTTTGATGGCAACCCAAGGCGTAGCAGCGGGGGTCTCATGGGATGCGTCGCCCCTGCGATTACTATTGCTGGTAATAACTTTCTGCGCGCTGCGGGAAGTATCATGCAGGCAAAAGACGTTTCTTTCTCGTCAATTTCTTCCATTAAGAACAGACTGACCTGTGGACAACCTGTTGAGATGTGGAATACCGAATGGGGAAGTTGGCCAGGAGGCCGTTATGCTGCTCGTTGGTATAACGGGCATTCCTATGGTCTGTGGGGCGGTAATCATGCCGTAGTCCTTAAAGGCTATGATGACGAGCAGGGAATTGTCTATCTTTCGGATTCGATTAACGGCAATGTTACGCGAAATGCCCAGGTGTTCTTCGGCACGTGGCAACAGATGGATAGCCAGGCTGTGGTAATTGAATAGCCATGATGCTAAAAGGGGAGAGCTCGTCGAGCTCTCCCCTTTTACTATATTGTTAATCAAGCTACGCCGTCTTATTACGTCCAAATAGTTCGTCCCAGTTACTAGCTGCCAAAACTGTTCCGCATACAATTACAACGCAGCAGATTACGGATGCCATATCGGGAATTGTTCCAAGCAAGATCAGGCCAAAGACCACCGACCATGCCGAATAGGAGATATTCAGAGCCATCGCACGCGCTGCTCCGATTGCCGCAATCCCCTTGTAATAGAACAGATAGGATGCAGTTCCTGCGAGTCCGGCGAGTGCAATAATCAATGTAGGCATGCTCGGGATGGCACCCAGCGTGAAATGCCATGCTCCGAAGAGGGGGAGTACAAGCACTCCATAAACAAGCGCACTTGTAGTTTCGCGGATTTGCAAAGCCGTTTCGTCATCAACGGCATCATCTTTCATTCCCCATGCGCACAGCACCGCTTCGGATCCCCATCCGATAACAGCAAGCACCGCGCCGAGTAAGCCGAGGGGGGCATTTGCAATCTCGCTCGATCCGGCCGATAGATAGCCCATCGTCATTACGCCGCAAAGAGCAACGAGAAGGGAAAGAATCTGTCCTTTGCCCATTTTCTCCTTCAGCAGCACGAAAGAAAGGAATGCTCCGACAGCGGGATAGAAGGCGGATATAATTGCCGTGTAGGCTGCTCCGATATTATTAATCGCCAATACGTATCCGGTCATTCCGATAGGTCCACCGAGCAGTGCGCCGGCGATGACGACCTTGCCCGAACGAGTTTTAAGTGCAGCGAGCGTGTCTTTTAATCTGCCTCGAACTCCCATGTACCCAAAGAGCCAGATCGCACAGAAGGCATCATGGAGAAAAGATCCCGCAATGGAGGCACATGCAAGCGCTTCCGCCGATCCAATATAGGGCGCGAGCGCCAAACCGATTCCAAGTATTACTGTATCAAGGCCCCAAAGAAGACCGCTAAAAAAGCCGAATTGCATCGTTACTCACCTTTTCGATTGATCTCCAGTGCCTTTTTAAGGTATTTGGCACTGTAATTGAAGTAGATATAGAGCCATTCGCCTACGAAGTCGCCTTCGGCTTCTTTCAGAAGAGACCAGAGGTACCAGCACCATCCTGCAAGGGCAATGTGCGCATAGTTATGTGCAACTTCGTTGTTTGTTGCCTTGCGCCCAAAATATGCATCAAGCGCGCGGTCGACTTCATCTTCGGAAAGCTCGCAGCAGACACTGCACGTTCCAAAATCGTTTGCATAATCGCTCATGCCAGCATATTCCCAGTCAATGAGATAGTACTTGTCGTTTTCATCGATAAGGAAATTGAGGTAAAAGAAGTCATTGTGACAAAGGCATTTTGGCGCATTGTCGGCCTGGACAAAGTGCTCCAATTCATCGATTTCGGCGGCCATTTCCCTGTAGCCTGGAATGTCGATAGGGCCTTTTTCCAGAAGAAGTGATTCGTAGCGCTTCGCTTCGAGGTAGAAGTCAAATTCGGTTTCGACATTTGCACCGCTCTCGTGAAGCGAACGACACATCTGCATCATTCGATTCATTTGGGCATCATCATGCGGATCAGGCTGCTTTGCGTTGGGTACAAACTTCGAAATTTTCCAACCGCGCTTTGGGTCCTCATGAATGAACGTGTCGTCAAGGCCGAGTTCCTTGGCCTTTTTAAGTGCGGCTACTTCTCCATTTCTGTTAATAAGCAGTTCGGTCCCGACTCCCGGATGGCGGTAAACGTACTCTCCGTCATTGGTTCTAAAGTGGCACGATAGATTCGTAAGACCTTGTTTAAGGGGATAAACGTCGTGAATCTCTGATTTGGAGCAGCCGAGCACTTGCTCGATGTTATCGAAAATATCGGAGTCAACGTTTTCGATAAAATGCGGATCAAAGGCACGCAGTTCATCAAGAGAATCGAATTCGTTGATCTCGCCCTCAGGATACTTTTTGATCACCATATCGAGCTCCTTGATGTGCTCGATATATAGATCTTCCCAAAGCTTGTCCGTTGTTTCGGGCTTGTTATATTCCGTTTCGAGAATCTGCTTAAATGCAAGCGAGAAGGCTTTATCAAAGTAGACATGTCCGAGCATATACCAAGCATCGGAACCGCCAATCGTAACATTGGTGATTCTGTCCATTGCTCCGGTTTGAATGCACCATTCTTTGGTGGCGCCTTCAGCATATTGAGCAGAATAAAATGCTTTCCAAACGTATGCTTCAAACGGATTGTTTAGAAGGTAATCATCGCTTGAACAAATATAGGTGTTGCCAAGCCGCTCTTTTACGCACATAAGCGATGCGTGGTTATTTTTGGATGCATATTCGTTGTTGACGACAATCGAAACGCCGAACTTGCTTTCGAGATAGAAGAAATACTCTTTTTTATAGCCGACAACGACGGTGATATTGCTGATACCTGCGTCTTGCAGCTGCCTAATCTGACGTTCGATGAGAATCTCACCACGTACCTTTAAAAGGCCTTTGGGCTTTTCATACGAAATGGGAGCAAAGCGGCTCGAAAGCCCCGCAGCCAATATCACTGCGTTTTCAACCTTATAGGGGTGAAGTGCTTCGTAACCGTTGTCGGTTAGGCTGTCCGATTCGAGAAGGCCTTCATTCGTAAGCTCTTTATTTGCTGCGTTTACCGATCCAAGTGAGAGGCCAGTGCGCTCGGCAACTTCTCGCTGGCTGGCATATGGGTTCTTTAGGTATTCGTACAGAACAGTAAAGTTACGCTTGGTCAGTTCCACTGCAGGCCTCCAATTAAGATGTTCATTGCTTAGGGAAAGAATAGAATGATTGAACGTTATGTTCAATTTAATACATTTATCTACATAGACTGAACAGACAGTAACGAAAATCAATCCTGGAATGTGGATTAAAATAAATAAATGAGATATCTGGGAGGGTCGCTTATGTATTGATTCGAAAAGAAGGCCACGCTTGTTTGTGCTGCTGCGTCATTAATCACTGCTTGCTGCTTGCCCCTGAGTGCGAATGTCGCGTTTGCACAGGATTCCGTTGAGGCTCAGAGTATTGAGTCAAAAGCGGATTTTTCTTCTGTGGTTTCCGATGATTTGCAACCTGATAATTCTTCCGTCATAAAAGATGGCTGGCAACGAGACGAGTCGTCTGGAGTTTGGTATTACGGAAAAAACGGTAAACACCAAACTGGCTGGCTGCAAAGCGGGGGCTATTGGTATTGGCTTGATCCAGCCAATGATGGTGCAATGCAGACAGGTTATTTCAATGTGACCGATGCTGGCGGATCGACTGCTTCGTTTTATGCGAATGACGGCAATGCCGCAACGCCTTTTGGCGCGCTATATCAGAACTGCTGGCTACGTAACTCAGATGGAAATTGGTTTTATGCCAATGCTGGAGGCGATTTAGCTGCTGGTTGGTTTTATCAAGACGGCACATGGTATTACCTGGATCCTGCCACCCATATAATGCAGGTTGGTTTTGTCGACCTCGGGAGCGGGAAATACTATTTAGATGCCACTGGTGCTATGAAAACCGGCTGGATTCTCGTTGACGGGAATTGGTACTGGGCTTATTCATCGGGTGCCCTTGCTTCGTCATGGCAAACGATAGGTGGGGCTCGCTATTATTTTGACCCACAGACGTTCATCATGTTTAAGGGTCGTCAAAAGATTGATGGAAGAACCTACATTTTTGGTGACTATGGCCTCGCAAATGGATGGTACAAAGACGGAGCAGATTGGTATTACTGCTCTAACGGTATTGCGGCCACTGGCTGGAAACTCGTTAACGGCGCTTGGTATTATCTCGACCCAGCCTCCGATGGTAAGATGTCCCTTGGGTATTTAGACCTTGGCAATGCAGCATATTATTTGAACCCCAATGGGGTTATGGCTGTTGGCTGGGCTCAGTCCGAGAACGGCTGGTATCTAGCCTCTCAATCTGGTGCGCTTATTTCTGACTGGTATAAAGAAGGCGCTAGCTGGTATTACCTGGACCCTGTTAGCCATCTAATGAAAACGGGCTTATTTGAGGTGAGCGGCAACGATTGTTTTGCAAACCAGAGCGGTAGGCTCGTGGTTTCAAGCTGGGTTACCGTTAATGATGGCGTTGAAAGATATGCCGATGATAATGGATATCTTTGCAAGGATGTGATTCGCGAAAACGGCGCTATTCTAAAAACCGCTGGAGCTGATGGTTGGCAGGTTGCGTCCGGCTGGGTTAATGTCGCAAATCTAAGGTTTTACGCTGAGCCCGGAACGGGTGCCATTCATCTTGGATGGCTGCAGATTGACGGCGATTGGTATTGCCTTGATGCCAATTCTGGCGTGATGAAGACCGGATGGGTTTTTACTGGTGGTTCATGGTATTACCTAAACGCTGACGGAAAAATGGCAACTGGTTGGAAATGCCTGAATGGAACATGGTATTACCTTGAGTCCAATGGAAGCATGCATGTTGGCTGGCTTAAAGATTCGGGTAAGTGGTATTGGTTAGACGGCAGCGGCGCTATGGCAACGGGCGCAAGGACCATCGACGGTGTTCGCCGAATTTTCTGGAGCGATGGCCAGTGCGACAAAGTTGGCTGGCAAAATCCATCCCAGTATCCTCAGGTCAGTTCTTGGACTGTTCAGCTGCCTAGCTATTGCACCGGATACTTTACCTATGTGACCCCTTCTCGCATTTCTGTCGAAGCAACGCGGGAAGATTGCGTGAACGCCTTTATCCAGCGCGCCTATGAGTATATCGGTACGCAATATATTGAGCCTTGGTCTACCGCTCCCGGTGGAGCTGTTGATTGCTCTGGTTTTGTCTTGCAGTGCCTTTATGCTACTGGCATGGATATGGGTGTTTACAACCCTTATAACCATCGCTGGGATCCAAGCCAAACCTACAATTCCATGAATTGGTATCGAAGCAATATCTTTATGCCCGTGAGCACGAGCTCGATTCAACGCGGCGATGTGATTTATTACCGCGGTCATATTGCAATTGCACTTGGCGGCGGCTTGATGATTGATTCCTGGCCTCATCAAGGTGTCGGAATTCATCCTATTAGCGCAAGGGGAAATGTAATCGGCGCAGCTCGTCCGTTTATTTAATAGATTCCCTGCAAGACAGTCGGTACCGGTTGGGGGCTTGAAATGAATGCTCGGATTGATCATCGAATTTGCTGGCGAGTAATTGGCTTGATGCTATTTTCCGCCTTACTTTCAGTTACAGCCCCCGCATTTTCTTGCACTGCTTATGCCGTGGAAGAGGGGGCGGATAACGGTGTCGTAGAGCGTGACTCGACAGGAGGGCCGGGAGCATTGGTCGGTGGCGGTTGCTCTCAAGACTCCAGCGATTGTGCCGGCAAAACAACGGAAGATTCGAGCCTACAGGTTGTCGAAAGCCATGACCCGTCGACTACAGAACAACTATCTGGATGGCAATGGAACGGTTTGTCCTGGTATTACTATCTAGATGGCTGTCGTTTGACCGGAATTCAGAATATTGACGACTTGCTGTACTACTTGGACCCCGCTCGTGACGGCGCAATGAGCTGCGGCTGGATTTTTACTGAAAATAAGTGGTATTACGCGGGTCCGTCAGGCGCTTTGGCAAGTGGCTGGCAGTTTATTGGAGACCAATGGTACTGGTTTGACTCCCTTAACAGCTGTTCTATGGCTACTGGTCGACGTGTTATTGATGGGCACCCTTATCTTCTTGGAACCTATGGACTGATTAATGGATGGTACCTTGATAACGGTTTATGGTATTGGGGTAGCAATGGTGAAGTCTTAACCGGCTGGCTTCAAACTGGCAATAACTGGTATTGGCTTGATCCCGCCAATGATGGTGTTATGTCTAGAGGAATCGTTTCTGTCGGTTCGTCTCGTTACTATTTATCGGATTCCGGCGCAATGGCTGTTGGTTGGGCGTTTGATGGGACGGACTGGTATTACGCTGACGGTTCCGGCGCACTTGCATCGGGCTGGCGTTTGGTGAATGGCGTTTGGTATTGGCTCGATGTCGCAAATGACAATAGAATGGCTACCGGCTTTTATGTCATCGGATCCAACCGGTATCATTTTTCTTCAACGGGAGCGTTGTCACTTGGCTGGTTTATGAGCGATGGAGACTGGTATTACGCTGAGCCTTCTCAAGCGTCGGGCATTATAAAGACTGAATGGCTGAAGGACGGTGGTCAATACTATTATCTCGATCCTGCCGCCGACGGTAAAATGCTTCTTGGTCATTTTTCTGTAAATGGGAAAAGCTATTATGCAAAAGCTTCAGGCGCTGTTGCTTGTCGTGAATGGGTAGATGTCCAGGACTCGGTTCAGGATGAGCCATCTAAGGCTTTTGCTGGTTCTGATTGCTCATTGTGTGGAGCATTGCGTAATGGAAAACTGTTTACATCAAACGGCGATGGCGAATTGGCTGAAGCTCACGGGTTTGTGATGCTTGGAGGCTGTAAGTTCTATGCTGATTCAACCGATGGCTCCCCCTGCGCTGGATGGAAGAACGTTAACGGAAAATGGTACTTTTTTGATGAGACCGCTGGCTATGCACGATCTGGCTGGCTGTACAAGGATGGCTCCTGGTTCTATTTAGATCCGTCCACTTATGCTATGAAAACCGGTTGGGTTGCCGTTAACGGATCTTGGTATTACTTGAATTCGTCTGGTTATATGCAGACAGGATGGCTCAATCTGGGCGCCACCTGGTATTGGCTTGATGCTAGTGGAGCTATGGCTACTGGCTGGCGCGTTGTGGACGGATCCTGGAATTTCTTTATGGCTAACGGCGCGTGGGTGTCAGACTATATGGATGCTAAGGCTCAAAGTTATTCAAGCAATACAAATTGGCTGATACTTGTCGATACGTCACGTTGCGTTACGAGTATTTACACTGGATCCTGGAATAACTGGTCCTTAAACCGTCGATATGTATGTTCGACGGGAAAAGCTAGCACGCCTACGGTGATAGGGGAGTATCAAGTCTACGGTAAGGGATACTCCTTTGGGCATGGATATACTTGCTATTACTACACGCAGTTCTATGGTGATTACTTATTCCATTCCTCACCCTACTACGTCAACAGCAACCGCGTGATGGATCCCACGATGGGCGTTCCATCCTCTGCTGGATGCGTACGCCTTGAGATTCAGAATGCAAAATGGATTTACGATAACATTCCTTATGGAACAAAGGTTGTTACTTATTGATATTAGGCACTCGTTTTAAGAGACAGGGATAAATACTCTATTTTTAAAAGAGTTTCTTTTAACTGAGGGTGCTTTGATAATCTTTAAGCAATGAATTTGGGAGGATTTTTGGAAATAGAAATGGGAAATGATATTGGCGTATGCGTACTTCTCTCAGCTTATAAACCCGATCTTAAGTTTTTCGCGGAACAACTTGATTCGATAGATAAACAAACGTTTCCGCTTACGCTTCTAGTTAGAAATGACTGCCCTGAATCGGATTCATTAGAGCGGTTTATCCAAGCGCATATAACGAAAAACGCCTATCGGTATTATCACGGTGATAATAATCTCGGTTATGTCAAATCGTTCGAGGCGCTGCTCTCCTTGGCGGAAGGGGATTACGTAGTACTTTGCGATCAGGATGATATTTGGGAGCCTAATAGAGTTGAAGTTTCGCTCAACCATATGCTTGAAGAAGGCTCAATTCTAGATGTTTGTGATAGATCGGTAATTGACGAAAACGGAAATATTCTGGTAAAGAGTTATAGGAAAGCTCATCCTAATTCGCCGGAAGTAAATTGGTGCTCTGGAGAGGATATTACTGTACAGGCCGCAAGCGTATGTTACGGCATTGGTATGGCTCTCATGTTAGATGCGAGTGCGGCGAAGTCGATGATTCCCTTTCCGGAATCGACTGCACATGACTTGTGGTTGACATTGGGTTGCAGTGAACTGGGGAAGTGCAGCTTTACTATGACTCCTTTGGTTAAGTATCGTCGACATGGTGGTAACGAAACTGGATTCCTTGCAGGTGTTTCTTCAAAAGATGATTGGTATTCGACAAGAGTTAAAAACAGGGTTGATACTGCTAGGCGATTTGCCGATAGATTTCCCGATTCACCGCATCTAAAGGAAATATTGGGGTTCGCTGAAGCAAGGGAGCGGCGCTCCATAATTGGTTTACTTAAATACCGACGAGCTTGCCCGTCTATCGCTAAAGCAGATATTATTATACGTCTTATGCCGAATTGGCTGTTTATTTTGATTTTAAAAGAACTTAAAGCTGCGAGATAGCTCCGTATCCTCATTTCGACAGGTTTAGAAGGGCGCTTATATTTGTGAAGGCCACAGAGAAGACTCTTTCGATTAAACATAATATGTTCTGGAATACCGTCGGTTCGTTGACTAATTTAGGCTGTCAGTGGCTTATCACCATTTTGGTCGTTCGGCTGTCTGATGGATATAGTGCTGCAGGCATTTATTCGCTGGCTATGTCTATTTTCAACATGTTTTCTCAATTAGCCCAATACAGGATGTACACGGTGCAAATTGCAGATGTTGAAAGGAAAAACTCTGCTGGTGAATACCTGACTTTTCGTTTCTTTACTACTTTTATAGCGTTTGTAATGTTAGCCGTCTATTCCATTGCAACGTGTCGTATTGGTACGGTGCCCGCTATTCTTCTGTATGCTCTCTATAAAACCGCTGGCTTAGTCATTGATGTCATGCATGCTAATGATCAGGTTGGTCATAGGATGGACTATATTGGGAAATCCCTCATAATGCAGGGCATCGGCTCTCTCCTTTCATTCATTCTTGTCTTTGGATTTTTTAATAGCCTCGAAGGTGCACTGTTGCTTATGACGGTAGTGACAATAGGCATCGGAGTTATTTACGATTATCCAAGATCAAATCGGATTTCTGCAATCAAGCTTGGAATTAGCCGAGCGAAGGTCAGAGCCTTCCTATGTAGCTGTTTGCCCATCGTTCTGGGCGGCATTGCTGCTTCTGCGGCGCCGAATATTCCCAGGCAGTATTTATCTTATTCATTCGGAGATTCTGCTCTGGGTATTTATGCATCAGTTGCTGCACCTGTGGCAATTATCCAAATGGGTGCGACCTATATTTATAATCCTTTATTAGGTTATCTAGTAGAGCGTTACCATTCTAGAGAAAAGTCCTTTTTTTCGCTCATAGGTAAAATACTTGCTGGCATCTTTTTTGTCGGTGTCATATCTTCAGTTGCCCTTTTCTTTTTCGGTAAATTATTGCTGTCACTGTTTTATGGCGCTGGAATAGCTAAACATACCGATCTCCTTCAGCCTATGTTGGCTTGTGCCTTTTTGACTGGCATCGCTTGGTTTGTCAACGATTTGTTGGTTTCTCTTGATAATTACCGAGGGGTATTTGTTGGCAGCATGCTGTCCTTAATTAGTGCTGCCGCTGTTATGGCTCCTGCGCAAATGCTGTTTGGCTTAAATGGCCCTACTGTATCGGCGCTTATATCCAATGCCATTTGCCTTATTTATCAGTCTTCTGTTTTGGGGAAACAGACGCAACAATGGTTCGGGGAAAAGAGATAGGCCGATGATGTCTAAAGCTCACGCGCTATTAAAGCTTCAAAACACTGAATTGGATATCCTTCAGGTTGTCGCCGCATTCTGCTCTAAGCACGGCATCAGGTGGTGGCTTGACGGTGGAACATGTTTAGGAGCAATGCGTCATAGGGGGTTTATCCCTTGGGATGATGATATAGATATCGGAATGATGCGTTCAGATTATGACCGCTTTTGCTCTTTAGCCGAGGGTGGGTTACCGGAAGGATATTCGCTCCATACATCGCGGAATACTACTGGCTATGCTGCGATGTTTGCTAAGGTGTATCGCGATGGAACTCGCTTCGAGAATCAAGAGGCTCGAGAGGCTTCCAGTTCGATGGGCATTTTTGTCGACATCTTTCCATATGACCAGCTCTATACAGATAAACGCCTTCGTGCAAAGCAAGTCCGAACTGCATCAATTGCACAGAAAAGAGCCTATTTATATCATTCTTCTTCCATTGTTGTCCCTCATAAAGGGTTCCTTGGTCAACTCGAGCAAATTGGTTGTTCTGCTATGCACGTGGTGGAACAACTGGTTTCTCGAGGCGCATGCTCTTACCAGGATTTGTTCGATTCCTGTATTGCCGACTCAAATACGGGTGAGGTCTCTGATTACTGTCTGACGTTAAGCTGGCCGAATATGGCGCCAGTGCCTATTTCAGAGATTTTCCCTCTGAGCAGTGCGGTTTTCGAAGGCAGTGAATTCCCTGTTCCTCGTATGACGGATAAATATCTTACAACGATGTATGGCGATTGGAAAAAAATACCGTCACCGGATAATCGACATACCCATCTTCCGCTCTTGCTCGACTTTGGAGATGGGGAAGTCTGGACGGCACAGAATTAAGGATATGACATCTATATCAGATGAGGTTATGTGATGAGCTCCTCTATTTGTATTTTCACTCACCATTATCACCCGCAACTTAGTGGAATTGGTAATTTTGTCGATGGTCTCGCTCACGCCTTGACTGCACGCGGCGATAGGGTGGTTATCGTTACTAATGATTCGATGCGCGTGGGAGTCGGTCATTCAGTCGAAAACGGCCTGGAGGTAATTCGTCTTCCTTGCATTCCGTTACTTGATGGAAGACTTCCTCTTCCCAAAAAAACCAGTGATTATTACCGACTCCTGCAAACCCTTGATGATTATGAGTGGAATGGTGTTCTGATAAACACGAGACTTTTCCCTCTCTCGCTCGAAGGGCTGAAGTTTGCTGCGGATCATAGTGCTAAGGCTGTTGTTCTCGACCACGGCTCAGCGTATCTCTCTTTCAATCAGCCATTTCTTGATTATTTTGTTCGCCGATATGAAGATTGGATTACTGATCGCGTAAAGTCGTTTGAACCTGATTTCTATGGGATTTCTTCTAAAAGTGTTGAATGGCTTCAGCACTTTAATATCACTGCAAAAGGCGTAATTTCAAACTCAATCAATGCCTCATTCTATAGGAGTATTTCTTCGGGGAGAGATTTCCGATCTGAATTAGGTATCCCTCAGTCATCTTTGGTTGTATCTTTTGTCGGGCGGCTTATTCCTGAAAAGGGAATTTATTCAATTATTGAGGCGGCTCGCACAAAAGATATTACCAAGCGTGATATTTGTTTTGTTCTTGCAGGGGATGGTCCGCTGGCTAATGAGGTCAAGGAAGCTTGTTCGTCTAACTTGTTTTGGCTTGGGAGATGTAACACAGAGGATATTTCCTCCTTACTCCAGCAAGCAGATGTGCTTTGTCTTCCAACTCGTTCCGAAGGCTTTTCAACGGTACTTCTTGAAGCTTCAGCCTGCGGAACGCCTGCAGTGGTAACAGACGTGGGCGGGGCACGCGAGCTTATCTTAGATGATAGCTACGGCACAATAATTCGGTCCATGGCATCTGATGAGGTGGTTTCGGCATTATGCAGGCTTTTTGATGATCGAAAGCTGCTTTCTCTTCAGTCTCGAAACTCTAGGGCGCTTGTTGAAAATCGATATAACTGGGATGCCACTGCTATGGATGTCGAGAAGGCGTTTTGTATTTGCTAAGTGATACTTGGCTGGCTTTTGTTCGGATGAAGTTGATAATCAAGGGCTTTTGTTCGGCTTTTGCGTGAAGTTGGATATAAGTGCCGATTTTGGTATTGTCGATTCCTCCTATTTCATGAATATTTGCTCGCTTGAGCACCGCTGAATATCAAGAAGCACGCCGCTGTTATTGCGCCTGGCTTTGGGGCCGACATGGGTCTCGGCGCCTATTTATTGCTAGCGTCCGGCGTCGCGTCGCTGCTGCATGTTGGCCTCGCCTGTATCAACCCAGACCGCGTTTCCTTAAGCTAGTGCCAAAGATTAAGGCTATCGTTGGGATGGGGGGGGGATAGTTGGAGCAGTTTTGTCCGATTAGAATGGCGTCGAAGTCTTATGCACCGCGCAATTGGGCGAGAGCCGCAGCGGATTTGTATCTCGCGATGGCAGATGGGGGCTCCGGGTGAACGTCAGCTGTATGCCAGCCGTGCAAACTAAATATCCAAGCTTGAGATGTAACTTCGCGATGGTTAGTCCGGATGCTGTAAACTTTATTCATTACTAGACAGTGCGTTGGACTGTAAGGGCCGCATTTTCTTCGAGCGTCGCTAAGGGCCAACTATTATTTGGAATGGATGAAACTCGATTGTCATTTGCTTTAACAAAAGATTCAAAAGGATATCCGCGTGTTCTGGTAATTATTCCCGCTTATAACGAGCAGGAATGCATTCTCAATACCGTTGCTTCTATTAAGGCTGCTGGATATGACTATGTCGTAATTAACGACGGCTCACAGGATGGGACACTTAGGCTTTGTCGAGAGCATGATGTCAACATATTGGATCTCCCACAGAACCTTGGTATCGGTGGGGCGGTCCAGGCGGGGCATAAGTATGCTCAGAGATTTGGCTATGATATTGACATTCAGGTTGACGGCGATGGCCAACATGATCCTTCTTATATACCTGAGCTTGTTAAGCTGATTGAGGGTGGGGCGAGTCTGGCGATAGGCTCTCGATTCTTGGTCGAGACCGACGGTTTCCAATCAACCTTTATGCGTCGTGTTGGAATCAGGTGGCTCTCTTTTTTGCTTAAGTTGCTTACAGGTAAGGCGGTCACCGATCCCACTTCTGGCTTTAGAGCCTGCAATAAAGACGCCATCGACTTATTCTGCAAGAGCTATCCTGATGATTATCCGGAGCCGGAATCGATAGCTTTGGCTATGAAGCTTGGTCTCCCCGTTATGGAGGCACCTGTAAAGATGAATGAGCGCCAGGGCGGGCGTTCATCCATTGGGGTTCTCTCTTCCGTCTACTACATGATTAAAGTTACGCTTGCTATTGTCCTTGTGTGTTGGATCCATAGGGGAGACCAATAATGAATTTTTTTCTAAGGATTGGGGCAGCCATCTTTTTTGGTGGGTTCCTCGTTTATGTTCTTCGACTCGTATCCAAAGGAAAGATGCTTCTTAAGTATTCTTTGCTTTGGATTTTAATGTGCATGGCGGCCTTGCTTTGTGATTTATTCCCTCAGCTTATTTTTTATTGCTCCACGGCTATTGGGTTTGTTAACCCGGCCAATTTCCTCTTCCTGGGTGCAATTGTGCTGTTGCTTGCAATCTCTCTATCCCTTAGCGTTGCGGTGAGCCGTCATGTTTTGGCAATCAAAAGCCTTACACAAAGGATTGCCTTGCTCGAAAAAGAGCTTGAGAATCGGTTGGATTATTATGACTGAGCTTGATACAATTATTTGATTCAGTTTACTTTTAGTTCTTCAATGTTGCTAGTTGAGGAAAGTGGAAATCTGCCTTATACAAACGTTGCTTATACCCTTTGCTGAGGTCTGGATCGGTACCAAATCCGATGATTCTCATCGCGGGTTGCCATTTGCTTGTCAATGGAGGCGATATCCCTGCTCCGGCTGCAATGTTGTTTCAGCTGTTATGTCGTGGTCGAATAGTTTTGTATTAATAATGTAGAACAGATAATAGAATCAGCCGGAGGACTCCATTACAAAAGAGCGTAATTCCATTATCGAGCCATTTGGGTTAATTTCGATGTGGTGTGTAGTTACGCATCATTTTGTAATGCATAATGCAGATGATGTATCGGTTTTTGCTAGCCCTTTAACCCGTTAAATTTATTAGGACGATATCACTGGCCTGATGGCTGAACTACTACCACACTACCGCTACGCCCCAGTGGGGCTGGGTTTTAAATACGCCTTTGGAATGATATTGCTTTGGCTATCTTGCGGAAAATAATCTCGAAGAAGAGTGGGCTCCTTGACGTAGGTCGCGTCGAGCCAGACGTAGGGCACTGGCGAGCCCTCGAGCGGCCTTCCGTACAGATCCTCGATGCCTGGTCCAGGCTCGAGGCGATGGCGCTCACCTGGTCCTTCGAGAGCCTGGAGACGCCTATCTTCTCGGCTACCCTCTGCACCTTGCGGGTGCTCGTGCCGGTGGCGTACATCTCGGCGACGGCGGCAACGAGGGCGCGGTCCACGCGCCGGTGGCGCTCGATCACGTCGTCCGGGAAGAAGCTGCCGGAGCGGAGCTTCGGGATGCGCAGCGTCAGCGTGCCGGCGCAGGTGCGAGCGACCTCTCGCGGTAGCCGTTTCGGCTGTTCGCCCCGCCACCGCTCAGCTGGTCGGCCTCGGCGTCCATCGCGGCGTTCACGACCTGTTTGGCGAGTCTGGGGAGCAGCTCCCGCATGTCGATGGCGCCGTCGCTGAAACGGGGCATGGCGAGTATGTCCGGCGCCGGGTCTGACAAGATTTACATAGCGATCTTCGTCTTTTCCCGGAACCTGTTGTTGTGGTGATTTCTGGTTCCGGGACGAAGGCCGTTTTTCGTTAAACGGGCACTAAGGGGTCACCCTTGCACCAACATTTTCGGCGCGATCCATGAGATTGAATTCCGCCATTCTTTTTGGATGCCAATGTGCTTGCTAGTATACTGATACCAGTATTTTTAATTGCGTTCTATTAGTTTCTCGATTATAAGGATTTTTATGACAAGTTCCATAAGATGTAAGCCTTTATTTGTTTTGTTTGCCGTTTTTTTCGCATTCTATTCAGTCTATTGGTATCTAAATAATCCGAGATTACTTGTACTGCTTACAATTACCATCTCGTTGATTCTAATTCTTGGCCTTTGCGCTGCATATGCTAAGGTGTACCATCGTCTTAAAAGTGAATGGGTATTCTTGGCGCTGCTTATAGCATTTCTAATTATTTTTATCTTTATCTTTCCTCCGTTTACGGTTCCGGATGAAGGCCATCATTTTTTTTCAACTTATTGGATAGTTGATAGTCTTCCATTCAATGCGCATGTGACAAATGATGGTGGTTTTCTAGTACGGGATATCGATCTTTCCCTTTATAAGGGTCGCCAGAGTAACGCCATTGACTCCTCTTCATTTGATTCGATTATTCAGAATTATGCTCTGTTTGAGAATGGGAAGTGGACTCCATTCAATGAGTTCTCATTTAGCGTCAGTAGTGAGAACGTTTCTGCGAAAATAGGATCTATCGTTGGGCTGCAAATCGGTCTGTTTTTCGGACTTGGTGCCTATCCTGTGTTCTATATGGGGCGCATTGGTTCGGCTCTGGTTTTTTGCTTTTGTGCGTTCCAGGCATACAGGATTGCACCTAAGGGCAAATCGGTTATTGTTTTTGTTTCGCTTCTGCCTATGACGCTTCACTTGGCTGCTTCATACTCTTATGATTCAGGAATTATTGCGTACTCGCTTTTAGTATTCGCTTGTCTAATGCGCGGTTTTTTTGGAGAGCAGAAATCAATAGGTTGTAAAGAAATCGTCATTTATTTAATTATTTCGGCGTTTTTGGCTCCGTGTAAGGTTGTTTATTCTGGGATGATATTACTTGGTTTGCTTGTGCCCCTTTCGCAGTTCCAAGATGTGAAAGTCGGACGTATCGGTAAGTGCATACTGATCTTTGCTGTTATAGCCTCCGTTCTAGTGCTGCGCATAGCATCAATGAGTACATTGGTGTCTCAGTCTTCAGATGCCTCTCGTGGCCAAGAGATCGGGCGGTTTTATACGCTCAGTGACATCATCATGCATCCAAAGAATAGCTTCGAGGTCTTTTTTAGGACATTAGATTCCCTAGGAGATTTCTATTGGGGATCCACCTTAGGTTATTCGCTTGGATGGCTCCAGAAAAACTTGCAGTTTCCAGCCTTTTTTATGATTCCTTATTTGTTGTTTGGGTTTATTTGTTGTTTGGATTCCGAAGATGAGCCCTCTTTTCTCAGCCCCATTTGTTCCATTCTGTTTATTATCGCTTTTGCTTTGGCTGCCCTTGGTTCCATTGTATCTATGTGGTTGGGCTGGACGTTCAATTACGAGAATGTAATACAGGGTGTTCAAGGACGATATTTTCTTCCTGTTCTACCAGCTTTGTTGTTTGGGTCGAGAACGCGCTTGTTTAAATTCAACTCATCTTCGCTTTCTGTCGTCTCTTTTGGCATGTGCGTGATGAATTGTTTATATCTTATTCGTTTTATTAGTATTGCATCCTGTGTGTAGGCCTTTGCGTAATGCTCTCGGGTTTTTTCTGCTATCTAACAGTTTAGATAGCAGGCGATGATTCGGACGCCGCAGGGTCCCCGAAAGCTATGCTTTTCCAAGCCAAGCAGAGACTTTGACCGAGCGCTGGGTTGGCATGCGAGAGGCCAACATGAGGCCGTGCCGCGGGGCGGACCGCAGGTAGCAAAACGGCACCGGAGCCCATGTCGGGCCCGGTGCCCAAGCGCGATATCGACGGCGCAGTTTCGCGATATTCAACAGCGCCCAAATGAGTAAATACTCATTATCTATAAATGATAATAACGATTCGCGGGTTCCCCGACGGTGAAGTTTGGATTCATATAAGGATCGCCTTTGACGTAATACTTAGCCCATCGATAATTCATGTACGCGACCTCTTTGTGGAAGCGAATCTGCTTCTCCGTATTGTTTTCAACGCCTCTAGAAATCGACTCGTAGTGATAGAGCTCGACTTCGGGTGTGTATACAATTAGGTCGTTGATCTCGCGTAGCTTTAAGCAAAAGTCAACGTCATTAAATGCAACTTGAAGCTCTTCCGTGAAACCTCCGACTTTCTCATATTCATCACGCTTGGTCATTATGCAAGCTGCGGTGACGGCGCTGAAGTCTTGTTGTGCATCGTTGAGTGCAAAGTAGCCCCAGTTATCCCTTGGCATGCTTTGGCAAAGATGTCCTGCCACGCCACCAGTGACGCATAAGCCCGCGTGCTGGATGGTGTTGTCGGGATAGTAGAGTTTTGCACCAACTGCGCCAACATCCTCACGTGCGCAGATGCCAAGCATAGTCTCAATCCAATTGGGCGTAATTACCTCAGTATCGTTATTCAACAGCAAGAGATAGTCGCCCTTGGCGTGAGCAACGCCAAAGTTCATGAGCTTGGAGAAATTGAATTCGTGCTTCCAAGTTACAAGACGAACGATGTCAGGATATTTTGCTTGCAACTTATCGTAATAATCGAACGTCTCCTTTTCTGTGCTGTTGTTTTCGATTATGACAAGCTCGAAATTGTCGTACGTTGATTTCTCAACAATTGACTTAATGCAGTTGTCCAGAATGTTGGCGTGGTCTTTAGTTGGAATGATAATTGACACGAGTGGATGGGAATCTGGCACAGCGTAGGTTACTTTATATGTAAAGGGACGACGCGCTTGTTCGACCTTCGCATTGAGCCCAAGCCTGTCCAAATGACTCTGGACCGCTTTGATACCTGCGATAGTGGCATACGGCTTGCTATCGGCATTTGCTGCGGTGGAGGTCTCGCTTAGGCGCCAGTGATATAGAACCTTTGCAACATGATGAACTTTCCTTGCCTTTTCCACGGCGTGGAGAGTCAGATTATGATCCTGTGCTCCATCGAACTCTTTCGTGTTCGGTTCTAGAGTGTCAAGCAGAGACTTACGGATGGTAAGCATATGGCAGATATAGTTATTGTTTCTGAGCAGATCGATATTGAAATCCGGCTTAAAGAACGGCTGCGCTAGCATTCCATCGGGCATGAGTTTATCTTCATCACAATAAAGAAGATCGACGTCATCATTGTTTTCAATTGCCTCGGCATATGAGAACAACAAGTCCGGTTCAAGAATATCGTCATGGTCAAAGAAGCTAACGAAATCACCCGAAGCGATGGCAACGCCGGCGTTTGTGTTTTCGGAAATGCCCTTATTCTCGGTAAGGTTAATTGATTTAATTCTGTTGTCGTGGGCCGTCTCCTGCTCAACGCGAGCCTTTAGTTCCTGATTGTCAGGACTTGCATTAACTAGGATGAGCTCCCAGTTTGCATAAGACTGGTTTTTTACGGATTCGGCCATATCGTTAAAGAACGAAATGGGTGTGTTGTATAGAGGGACAATAATGCTGAACTTCGGAGCGCTGTTGAAGACGATTTTTCTCTGCTTCTCCAGAGCGCCGATAGTTGCCTTATGATCCGTGAACCATTCGGGGTATTCAGGGTCAAACTGCGCATGGGTAAAGAGAAAGTTGGTCTCCTCAAGAAGCAAGCCTAGCTTATCGGGTGTTAAGCAGTCGAATGCACTGAATGATGGGTGATTTTGATCGTCAATAATAAAGTAGTAACGATCGAACGCCTTTGGCATTCGAATTGAGAGCTGCGTTTCAAGCTGCTTTTTCTCAGCCGTAAATCCAACGCTTGTTACATTCGAGCCGAAATTGACGATGCTCAAATTAACTTCATTAAGGGTTCGATCGAAACAACGAAGTTTGATTTGCGAGTCGCTACGATAAGGAGTTCTCACCGTGCACCTAAGGATATAGTCGCTTGAATCTTCGATGCACTGCCAGAAATCAATCGTTGCCATGTCAAACTCTGAAACGTCATCGTAGTTTCGGAGTTTGCTGCACATGTCAGGTTTAATTTTGTAGTTAAGGCGCGACTCCCATTTGATGTTCTTGCAATTGAGCGAAAGGGAGTCGTTGCTCAGGGTGCGACCGTCTTGGCCGATTTCGCTAAACTCAATTTTGATGGTGCGAGCATCGGGATCGGGGACTACAAGGACGTATGAGTTCGAGTCACAACTATTGTCCCGGAATTTTAGGAGGGATAAAGGTGAGCGGCGGTTATCGTCTGTAGCCGCCTGGGCTGTTACGCTGGAGCCTTTATGGATGCCTTCAATCTTAAGCTGCTGGTAGATTTTCCAGTTTCCTCTGCATACTCCGGTTGTTTCGACTCGCATTGTTTGCCTTTCGTTTGTTGGACACTGCTCATTGTACTTTTTCATTTGTTGCCTCGCTAGAAATGCAGAAAGAGTTGCGTGTTTCTGCTGTCCGATTTAAATAAGAAGACGGGGAGGTTGCTGCCGGTGCGTATAATTTAATTAACTATGCATCTGTAATCAGCGGCTTTTGCTCAACGATTGTCAATCGAGAGGATTTTTATGAAAGGCATCATCCTCGCCGGCGGGTCCGGCACCCGCCTATACCCGCTCACGCTCGTGACCTCCAAGCAGCTGCTGCCGGTCTACGACAAGCCCATGATCTATTACCCGCTGTCCACCCTCATGCTGGCGGGCATCCGGGACATCCTGGTCATCTCCACGCCGACCGACCTGCCCAACTTCGAGCGCCTGCTCGGTGACGGCTCGCGCTACGGCGTCAACCTCTCCTACGCCGAGCAGCCGAGCCCCGACGGCCTGGCCCAGGCCTTCACCATCGGCGAGGAGTTCATCGCCGGCGAGCCTTGCGCGCTGGTGCTCGGCGACAACATCTTCTACGGCAACGGCCTCAGCCGCCACCTGAAGAAGGCCGTCGAGAACGCGCAGTCGGGCCGCGCCACGGTCTTCGGCTACCACGTGGACGACCCCGAGCGCTTCGGCGTCGTGGAGTTCGACGGCGAGGGCAGGGCCGTCTCCATCGAGGAGAAGCCCGAGCGCCCCAAGAGCTCCTACGCCGTCACCGGCCTGTACTTCTACCCGGGCGACGTCGCCGCCAAGGCGCATGAGGTTAAGCCGTCGGCCCGCGGCGAGCTGGAGATCACCACGCTCAACCAGATGTACCTGGAGGAGGGGACGCTGTCCGTGGTCACCCTCGGCCGCGGCTACGCGTGGCTGGACACCGGCACCATGGAGAGCCTGCACGAGGCCGCGGAGTTCGTCCGCGCCGTGGAGCACTCCCAGGACCTGCCGGTCTCGGTCCCCGAGGAGATTGCCTGGGAGAACGGCTGGATCACGACCGCCGAGCTGGAGGAGGCCGCCAAGGCCTACGGCAAGTCGGTCTACGGGCAGCACCTGAAGAAGGTCGCCGCCGGCGAGATCGTCAATAGCCCACGCGAGTACTAGCGCAAGCTTGTTTTCTTTTAGGGGTCACCGTTTATCTGGTGGCCCCTTTCGTTATGATTACGTTGACCATAAAGACAATATGATTGGGAGTGGATGTGTTAAGCGTCTACTTTGGCGATATGCCAGAAGCGATTTACAACACAGCGACATATTTCAAAAACTCTTACCGGTCTTCTTGGATTACGGATCCCTATGCAGTCTCGATAATTAAAGATGTCGATCGATCGGTTGTTGTCTCCGAAAACGTCATCGAAAGCCCTGTGCTTGGATCCATCTCCCCACTCCAGCTTTCTGGTGGCGTGAAAACGCTGCTGCTTATGAGATTTGATCGTAAGCATATTTTTAACGCTTCTACCTGTGGTGACAACTGTGCCAAGTGGATTCTCGACATGGCGAAAGACCGCAAGCTCGTTGTGAATCTCTATCATGTGATGGACTTTGGTCGCGAGGATTTTAAAATTAAAGTCGTGAATAGCGGCCGAATCGTTCACAACATGGCCGATTTGATTCACGAGTCGATTCCGTATCTGTAGGTGCTGCTTATGAACGGTTCGCATCTCGTTAAGATTTCCCGCCGCAGGGGAACCAAGTACACATTTACCATTAAACGGAACATTACTATTGTGCGTGGGGATAGTGGCACGGGTAAGACGACACTGTTTGACATGGTCGCAGACTACATGCGAACGGGCGAGCAGTCGGGTGTTTCCTTGCAATGCGATTGTCCCTGTGTCGCCCTGACCGATTATGATTGGCGAAACCAGCTTTCGTCCGTTCATGACTCGATTGTATTTGTCGATGAGGGCTTAAAAGAGATCCATTCTGATGAGTTTGCCCATCATGTGCTGTATTCCTCGAATTATTTCGTGCTGATCTCAAGGGCTGATTTCCCCAATCTTCCGTATAGCGTGGATGAGATTTACAAGATTAAGACGAGCGGAAAATACCATTCTTTCGTCCCTGTTTATCAAGATCGCGGGAATCATCGTTATGCTATTTCCCGGTCGGCGCCAAAACAGGACTTTTCTATCCTTCTATGCGAGGACAGTAAGTCTGGTTTCCAGTTCTTTAAACGGCATTTTGCTGACAGTGAGCTTACCTGTACTTCGGCCATGACGAACAGCGCGATTTTGGGCTGGTTGGATCAGCATCTCGACGATCGCGTGTTTGTTGTCGCGGACGGGGCGGCATTTGGGTGCTATGCGGACCGCGTCCTTAAGCTGCAAGACATTCACCGCGATACTGTTACGGTTTGTCTTCCCGAGTCGTTCGAATGGCTTCTGCTGAGCTCCGGCGTAATTTCAGGGCTAGATGTTAAGACGGTTTTGGAAACCCCAGAAGCCTTTGTAAACAGTGAGAAGTTTAAAAGCTGGGAGGATTTCTTCTATAAGTACTTACGTGAAATAACTGGGGATTCGGTTTTTCACTACGACAAAGACTGCATTTCGGAGGCGTTTTGTACAGGAGGTAATTCTGCGAAGGTTATGGCTCTTATCGCATGCCGAAATGTCCGATAGTTTTGTTGAATAGCGTCGCGGCGTCACTTCCTGCGGCATACTAAAGAAGCTGTACATGCTTCAGATTGGATTTTCATGTCTGAGATTTTCGAACCCAAGAATATCATCGTCACGGGCGGCTGCGGCTTCATCGGCAGCAACTTCGTGCACTACGTGGTCAACAACCACCCCGAGGTGCACGTCACCGTCCTGGACAAGCTGACCTACGCCGGCAACCCCGAGAACATCGCGGGCCTGCCCTCCGACCGCGTGGAGCTCGTCGTGGGCGACATCTGCGACGCGGAGCTCCTGGACCGCATCGTCCCGGGCCACGACGCCATCGTGCACTACGCCGCCGAGTCCCACAACGACAACTCCATCGCCGACCCCGAGCCCTTCCTGCGCACCAACGTCGAGGGCACCTTCCGCCTGCTGGAGGCCGTCCGCAAGTACGGCGTCCGCTACCATCACGTCTCCACCGACGAGGTCTACGGCGACCTGGCGCTCGACGACCCCGCCAAGTTCACTGAGGAGACGCCCTATAAGCCGTCCTCTCCGTACAGCTCGACCAAGGCTTCCTCCGACATGCTCGTCCGAGCGTGGACCCGCACCTACGGGCTTCGCACCACGATCTCCAACTGCTCCAACAACTACGGCCCCTACCAGCACGTGGAGAAGTTCATCCCCAGGCAGATCACCAACATCGTCGACGGCGTGCGCCCCAAGCTCTACGGCCGCGGCGAGAACGTCCGCGACTGGATCCACACCGAGGACCACTCCAGCGCCGTCTGGGACATCCTCACGAAGGGGCGCATGGGGGAGACCTACCTCATCGGCGCCGACGGGGAGAGGAACAACATCACCGTGCTGCGCATGATCCTCGAGGCCATGGGAAAGGACCCCGAGGACTTCGACTGGGTCGCCGACCGCCCCGGCCACGACCGCCGCTACGCCATCGACTCCACCAAGCTCCAGCGCGAGCTGGGCTGGAGGCCGGCGCACACCGACTTCGCCGGGGGCCTGAAGCAGACCATCGACTGGTACGTGGCCAACGAGTCCTGGTGGCGCCCCGCCAAGGAGGCCACCGAGGCCCGCTACCGCGCGCAGGGCCAGTAAGACTGCATCCCGGCGAACCGCACCGCGGGCGCCCCCGGTTATACAACCTCTTCGATAGGAGCTTTTCCCACATGGCAGACATCGCATTCGAGAAGGACCTCTCCGTCGCCGAGACCGGCATCGAGGGCCTCAAGGTCGTCGACCTCGCCGTCCACGGCGACTCGCGCGGCTGGTTCAAGGAGAACTGGCAGCGCGCCAAGATGACCGCCCTGGGCATCCCGGACCTCAGGGTCGTCCAGAACAACATCTCCTACAACGACAGCCGCGGCGTCACCCGCGGCATCCACGCCGAGCCCTGGGACAAGTTCATCTCCGTGGCGCGCGGCAGCGTCTTCGGCGCCTGGGTGGACCTGCGCGAGGGCAGCGAGACCTACGGGAAGGTGTTCACCTGCACGCTCGACCCGTCCAAGGCCATCTACGTCCCGCGCGGCGTGGGCAACTCCTTCCAGGCCCTGGAGGACGGCACCGCCTACACCTACCTGGTGGACGCCCACTGGTCCCTCGAGCTCAAGAAGACCTACACCTTCGTGAACCTCGCCGACCCCGAGCTCGCCATCGAGTGGCCGATCCCGCTCGATGAGGCCACCGTCTCCGAGGCCGACCTCAACCACCCGATGCTCAGGGACGTCGTCCCAATGGCGCCCAAGAGGACGCTCGTCACCGGCTGCAACGGCCAGCTGGGCCATGCTGTGCGCAGGCTGGCGGAGGAGCGCGGCGTCGCCAAGGACTTCGACTTCTGCGACATCGACACCTTCGATATGTCAGACCCGGACGCCTACACACAGTACGACTGGTCGCTCTACGGCGCCGTGATCAACTGCGGCGCCTACACCGCCGTGGATAGGGCGGAGACCGCCGAGGGCCGCGCGACCGCCTGGAAGGCCAACGCGACCGGCCCCGCCCTCCTCGCCCGCACATGCTCTGATCACGGGATCACCCTCGTCCACGTGTCCAGCGACTACGTCTTCGACGGCACCGCCGAGGTGCATGACGAGGACGAGCCCCTCAGCCCGCTGTCCGTCTACGGCCAGACCAAGGCCGCCGGCGACATCGCCGTGGCCGGGTGCCCGCGCCACTACATCATGCGCTCCAGCTGGGTCATCGGCGAGGGCCGCAACTTCGTCAAGACGATGAAGGGCCTGTCCGACCGCGTCGCCGACCCCGAGGACGGGCTCGAGCAGGTCACGGTCGTTGACGACCAGCTGGGCCGCCTGACCTTCACGCGCGACATGGCCGAGGCCATCTTCCACGTGCTGGGGACGCACGCCCCCTACGGCACCTACGACTGCACCGGCTCCGGCACCGTCAAGTCCTGGGCCGATATCGCCCGCGCCGTCTTCGAGGCCGCCAACGGCAACGGGGACAGGGTCGTGCCGGTATCGACCGCCGACTACTACGCGAGCGCCGAGGGCCCCGTCGCCCCGCGCCCGGTCCACTCCGCGCTCGACCTGTCCAAGCTCGAGGCTGCCGGCTTCCACATGCCCGACTGGGAGGAAGAGCTGGGGGAGTACATCAAGACGCTCTAGCCGCTATTATCTTTTCGAGAGTAAAAGCCGCCGTTCTTTAACGGCGGCTTTTCTTGTTGGTGGCTATCTGCGCAGTGGTGCCAATAGTATTTTGCGGAAGATCTACCTCTCGCTTGGCATGGAAGTAGGGTGGCCGGGCTGGTCGTCGTAGGCGTATTTGCTGTACACGTTGACCTCCCACTGCTTTTTTTCGACCTTTGCTACAGAATCTAGGATGAAGCCGGTCGCAAGGCTCAGGCCGCACAGGAACATAAACGAGGCGGCGAGCATAGCGGTGGGGAAGCGCGGGACGAGGCCGGTCTGGAAATATTCGACAACGATGGGCATGCCCAGGGCGAGGCCGAATACCGCGAACAGAAGCGCAACGAGGCTGAAGAACTTCAGCGGGCGGTAGTCCTTGAACAGCGTGCCGATCATCGCAACGACTTTAATGCCGTCGCTCACGGTGTTGAGTTTGGACTCGGAACCCTCGGGACGGTCGCGGTACTCGATGGGCACATCTTTGATGCGCCAGCGGTGGTCGACGGCGTGGATCGAGAGCTCGGTTTCGATCTGAAAGCCCTCGGAAAGCACTGGGAAGGTTTTAACGAACGGGCGGCTCATGGCGCGGTAGCCTGTCATGACGTCATCGAAGCTGTAGCCATAGATCCACTTGATCATGGCGCGGACCAGATTATTGCCAAAGCCGTGGAAGGCACGCTTGTTCTCCTCGGCGTAGGTGCCGTTGGAAAGGCGATCGCCTACGGTCATGTCGGCCGTGCCGTTAAGGATGGGCTCGCAGAGGGCCTTGGCCGCCTCGGCGGGGTAGGTGTCGTCTCCGTCGACCATCAGGTAGCAATCGGCGTCGATATCGCGAAACATCTGGCGGCACACGTTGCCCTTTCCCTGACGGGGCTCAAAGCGGACTGTGGCGCCGTGCTCGGTGGCAATGCGTGAGGTATCGTCCGACGAGTTGTTGTCATAGACATAGACCGTCGCCTGCGGAAGCTCGCGGTGAAAGTCGTCGATGACTTTGCCGATCGTGAGCGCTTCGTTGTAGCAAGGGATGATGACGGCGATGGATTCAGAATTCACTTAATGCTCCTTATACATTCAATCCTAGAAAGTATAGCCGTTTGGGCCTGGCATCCTAAGATGTGGGTTAGTTCTCCAGTTTTGTTGCGCGAATCGTTTGCATGGCCGTCGGGTCTATACTGTTCGTTTGTCAACGATTACGAGTAAAGGAGTTGCATCCGTGTCGGATCAGACAAAGCAACAAGAAACTCGCAGTCTGCCTGCGACGTTTGCTAAGAACGAATTTGAGAAGGACGCGTTTATCCTTCGTCAGCTGGTTACCAAGGATTTTAAGATCAAGTATCGCCGTAGCGTTCTGGGCGTCGCATGGTCGGTGCTCAACCCGCTGCTGATGATGATCGTCATGGCCATCGTGTTCTCGACGATTTTTGGCCAGGGCCGCAATGGCTCAATGACGCCCGAGATGTACCCGCTGTACTTGATCGTGGGTAACATCACCTTTGCCGTCATGTCTGAGTCTACTAACCAGGCCCTGACGTCGATCGTGGGCGCTGCCCCTCTGCTCAAGAAGGTTAAGGTGCACCGCTGGGTTTTCCCGGTGCAGAAGGTGCTCTTCTCGCTGGTCAACTTTGCCTTCTCGCTGGTCGCCGTCGCCATCGTCATGCTGTGGTTCCGCGTTATGCCTTCTTGGCACCTGATTCTGTTGCCGGTTTGCCTGCTGCTGCTTATGTGCTTCTGCATGGGCCTGGGCATGATGCTCTCTGCCCTTACGGTCTTCTTCCGCGACGTTATGCATCTGTGGAGCGTCGTCATTACGGCGTGGACTTACATTACGCCCATCTTCTGGACGACTGACTATATTGCGCAAATGCCGCATCTCGTGCGTATCTTGATGTATGCGAACCCCATGTTCAACTACCTGCAGTTTATGCGCGATATCTTCCTGTTCCAGACTACGCCCTCGCTTATGACGTTTGGTATGTGCGTCGCTTGGGCGGTTCTTGCGCTTATTATTGGCTATACCGTGTTCCATAAGTCCGAGCGCAAATTTATCCTCTACATCTAAGGAGTGCTGTGATGACTGAATCTGTTGTTGATTACAGCGAGCAGCCTCTGGCTGTCGAGGTCGACGACGTCACCATGATCTTTAACATGGCGTCCGAGTCGCTGACCAACCTCAAGGAGTACTTCATTAAGCTTGCCAAGCACGAGCTGTTCTTTGAGGAGTTTAGGGCGCTTAAGCACATCTCGTTTGATATTCATCGCGGCGAGGTTGTGGGTCTGGTCGGCACCAATGGCTCCGGCAAGTCTACGATGCTCAAGATTATCGCTGGCGTTCTTGAGCCTAGCGAGGGCAGCGTTAAGGTGCACGGTAACATCGCGCCGCTGATTGAGCTTGGCGCCGGCTTTGACCCCGAGCTGACCGCCCGCGAGAACATCTATCTGAACGGCGCCCTGCTCGGCTATACCAAGGAGTTCATCGACGCCAACTTTGACGGCATTATCGAGTTCGCTGAGCTGCAGAACTTTGTCGATATGCCGCTTAAGAACTTCTCTTCGGGCATGGTGGCGCGTATCGCCTTTGCAATCGCGACGATTACCGAGCCCGATATTCTGATCGTTGACGAGACGCTGTCCGTCGGTGATGTGTTCTTCCAGCAAAAGTGTGAGGCCCGCATCCAGCACTTTATCCAGAGCGGCGACGTGACGGTTCTGTTCGTTTCGCACTCTATGGAGCAGGTTGAGCGCATCTGCCGGCGTGCCGTTTGGATTGAGAAGGGTGACCTTCGCATGGACGGCCCGGTCGATGAGGTCTGCAAGGCGTACCGCGAGCAGTTCAACTAGGTTATAATTACTTGCGCCTGACAGGCTTGTGCTTGCTTGGGCGTGCGGTTATTTGCTCCATTAGCTCAGTTGGATAGAGCAGGGGACTTCTAATCCCAAGGTCGACGGTTCGAATCCGCCATGGAGCACCATCGTTTATTAAGCCCAGACCGCTTGGTGGTCTGGGCTTTTTTCATCTTGTGTGTTGCTGGAGCCGAGCGCGAGCAAGCCGCTGCTGTTTGTTGGGGTTGGCATTTTACTTTTCGAGATGCTCTTTCAGCAGCTCCAACGCGTGGGCGTAGCCCTTCAGGCCCTCTCCGGTGATGGTGGCGAAGCAGGCCAGACGGGCGTAGCTCACCTGGCGGAAGTCTTCGCGGGTCTCGACTGCGCTAATGTGGACCTCCACAGCCGGGATGGCGACGGCTTTGAGCGCGTCCAGGATGGCCACGCTTGTGTGCGTGTAGGCGGCCGGGTTGATGACGATGCCGTCGACCTTTCCGTAAGCCTCCTGGATCTTGTCGACGATGCTGCCCTCGTGGTTAGACTGGAAGACCTCGACCTCGTCGAAGCCCTGTGCGGCACCCGCTTCCTGGCAGATCTGCACTAAGCGATCGTAGTTGTCGCTGCCGTAGATGCCTGGCTCGCGAATGCCGAGCATGTTGAGGTTGGGGCCGTTAATGACGAGTGCTTTCATGGTTGCTTCCTTTGCAGTTGAAAAACCACCACAAAGGTGCCTGCCCCCTTTGTGGTGGTTTTGGTTAGAGAGCGGGTGGGAGGGTGTCGAGGAGGGCATGGACGGTGTTGGCGGCGCAGTCGCGTGAGTCGATGATGTAGTCGGCCCAGGCGCGGTAGCGCGGCATACGCTGCTCGGCCAGCTTGTCGATGCCGTCGCGCGCGGTGATGGGGCGGCCCTTGTGGGCGAGCTCGTCGAGCTTGCGGTTGAGCATCACGATCTGGCTGTTCTGGTGCAGCAGCGGGTAGTTCTCGTCGCGCGTAACCACGCCGCCGCCGGTGGAGAGCACCAAGCCGCTGCGCTTGGAGATGTCGGCCAGCGCTGCCGTCTCCTGCTCGCGGAAGGCCGCCTCGCCGCACTTGATGATAAAGTCGGCGCAGGGCATGCCCAGGCGCTCCTCGAGGGCGCGATCGAGATCGATGTGCTCGCGGCCCGTGAGCTGGGCGATCTGCTCGCCCACGCGGGTCTTGCCCGAGCCCGGCATGCCGATCAGCGCGATGTTCTGTTCGCGGCGTGACAGGCGCTCCGTTACGTCTAAGATGCGCTTGCGCGGGGTGACTTGGCCGGTATAGCGCTCGACGGCCTGTGCCGCTTGGGCCACGAGCATCAGCAGGCCACCGATGCAGGGGATGCCGCGGCGCTCGGCCTCGAGCATCAGGCCCGTGCGGGCGGGGTTGTAGACAATGTCGATGACGCCCTCGAGCGCATCGAGCCCTTCGAGCGTGCAGGGCGCGTCGGGGCAGTGGGGGAACATGCCGGCAGGCGTGCAGTTGACGAGCAGGGCGGCGTCGGACTGCTGCGCGATGTTGCCGTAGTTGACCTCGCTCGTGCGACCCACGGGTACGACGATGGCGCCTAGGTCTCCCAGCACCATACTTGCCGTGGTACCGGCGCCGCCAGTGGCGCCGAGTACGAGAGCCTTCTTGCCGGCAACCTCAACCCCCAGCTCCTCGACCAGGCACTGAAAACCGAAGTAGTCGGTGTTGTCGCCGCGCAGGCGACCGTCGGGTAGGCGTGTGATGGTGTTGACGTTGCCCATGCGCTCGGCGAGCGGACTCAGCTCGTCCAGGTACTCCATGACGGCGCGCTTGTAGGGGATGGTCACGTTGGTACCCTCCCATTCGTCGCCCGTCATAAAGGCCGCGAGGTCCTCGGGCTCGCGCTCAAATCGCACGTACTCGAGCCCAGCGAGCTCCTTGTAGATGGTCGGGGTGTAGCTGTGGCCCAGCACGCGGCCCAGCACTCCGTAGGGGCGGGTTGCGGCGGTATCGGTCATCTAGAGCACCTCCGTGTAGCTGCCAAAGTAGGTGAAGCTTTCGCACACGTCGTCGATGGAATCGAGCAGGTCGTCGAGGGCCTTGCTGCCAAAGGGGCAGTCCAGATCAAAGTAGAACATAAACTCAAAGTCGCGGCCGGGGATGGGGCGGCTCTCGAGCTTGATGAGGTTGATGTTGAGCGCATAGAAGCGCTCGAGCACGCGGTAGAGGGCGCCCGGCTCATTGGCCGTGGTAATCATGAGCGAGGTACGGTTGGCACCGGGATAGACGCGCGGCTCACGGCTGATGACGACAAAGCGCGTGTAGTTGTTGTCCGAGTCCTGGATGTTGGGCTCCAGCACCTCCAGGCCATAGAGTGCCGCGCAGCTGCGCGATGCGATGGCGGCAATATCGGTGCGCTCGGAGCTGGCGACCATCTCGGCCGACATGGCCGTGTTGGGGTACTTGGTAGCGTGCAGGTCGTGGGACTCGATAAAGCCCGCACACTGGGCAATGGCTTGGCCGTGGCTGTAAACCTCGCGCACGTCGGCGAGCTTGGTGCCGGGCTTGACGAGCAAGTTGTGGTCGATCTTGAGGCGCAGCGAGCGCACGATATGGAAGTCGAACTGTGCGAGCAGGTCGTAGACGGCGTTTACCGAGCCGGCGGTTGAGTTTTCGATGGGCAGTACGCCAAACTCGCAAAAGCCGTCGCGCACGGCGCGCATGACGCCCTCGAAGGTCTCGAAAAACGCGATGTCGGGCACGTCGAAGAGTTTGCACGCGGCGATCTGGCTGTAGGCGCCTTCGACGCCTTGGCAGGCGACAGTGGCCGTCTGGGGGAAGGGCGTGTCACAGGCTGCGGCCGTGGCATGGGCCTTTTGCGAGACCGTGATGCCCTTGAGCTCGTTGATGTAGCGCTGCTGCTCGGCCTTGCTCATGCTCATGAGGAGACGGAACAGGGTGATGGTCTGCGCCTCGTAGCGCTCGGGCGCGCGGCTGGCGAGGTTATTGAGCTTGGAGCGCTCGCGGGCGGGGTCGAAGACGGCCTTGCCCATCTCGATCTTTGATTTGGCGACCTCGGTGGCAATGTCCATACGCTCGACAAAGCTGTTGAGGAGCGTGGTGTCGATGCCATCGATGGCCTGGCGGATGTCAGCAAGGTCCATAGGGACCCCTTTCACGTTTCGGTGATTTTTCTGGGACGGGGATTAAAAAATCATTGTGTACCTAATGATTTTTTAATCCCCGTCCCAGAAAAATCACTGGGTGGGCGTGGGGGCCGGAGTTGGCCCCCAGAGATTTTTAGAGCTGGGCGGCGTCCTCGAGGAGGGCGTCCCAGATGGCGAGCGCCGCGGCTGCTTCGGCAACGGGGACGGCTCGGGGGACGATGCAGGGATCGTGACGACCGTGGACCGAGAGTTCGACATTTTCCATGGCGTCCATGTCCACGGTCTGCTGCTCGCGGCCAATCGAGGGCGTCGGCTTTACGGCCATGCGCCACATGACGGGCGCGCCGGTGGAGATGCCGCCCAAGATGCCGCCGGCGTTGTTGGACTCGACCTCGATTTCACCGGTCTCGGCGTCGATTCGATATGGGTCATTGTTTTCGCTGCCGCGCATGGCGGCCACGGCAAAGCCCATGCCAAACTCCACGCCCTTTACGGCGGGAATGCCAAACGCGATTTGCGCGATGCGGTTCTCGATGCCGTCGAACATGGGGTCGCCGATGCCCGCGGGAAGCCCGTAAATGCCGCACTCCACGATGCCGCCGATGCTGTCGAGTTCGTCGCGCGCGGCTAGGATCTCCTCACGCATTCGACCGGCTGCGGCGGCGTCAATGCACGGCAGATCGTTCGTAAGGATCGCCTTGCGGTCGGCCTCGCGATAGACCATATCGTCCATCGGCAGGTCGGAGATGCCGCCGATCTGCGCGACGTGCGCCATGACCTGAATATCGCGGGCCTCGAGTGCCTGCAGCGCAATGCCGCCGGCGATGCATAAGGGTGCCGTTAGGCGGCCGGAGAAATGCCCGCCACCGGCGACATCGTGCATGTTGTGATACTTCACGCGCGCAGGGAAGTCCGCATGTCCGGGACGGGGCTTGCGGCGCAACTCGGAGTAATCCTTGGAGCGCGTGTTGGTGTTCTCGATAATCGCGGCGATGGGCGCGCCAGTGGTGTGTCCATCTACAACGCCGGCAATGATATGCGCGGCGTCGGCTTCGCGGCGCTTGGTTGCGGTCTCGTCGCGACCGGGGGCGCGACGGTCAAGGAAGGCCTGCAGCTGCTCCTGGTCCACGGCGATACCTGCCGGAATGCCATCGAGCGAGCAGCCGATAGCGGGGGAGTGCGACTGGCCGAAGATACTTAAGTGCAAGACGTTGCCAAAGGTCGAGGACATGCTATTCCTCCTCGAGTGTGACCTTGCCGCCCAGCAGGCGGTAGTGGTCGAAGAAATCGGGATAGGACTTGTTGACGGCCTCGGCGCCGTGGATTACGACCTCGCCGGTGGCGCGGCTCGCGGCGATGGCGGCCATCATGGCGATGCGGTGGTCGTTGTGCGAATCGACCTCGCCGCCGGTGAAGGCATCGACACCCTTGATGATGAGGTCATCGCCGGCAATGCGCACCTGCGCGCCCAGCGCGGTGAGCTCGCGGGTGGTGGTGACCAGGCGGTCGGATTCCTTGATGCGCAGACGGGCGCAATCGCGGATAAAGGTGCGGCCCTGAGCCAGCGATGCCACGGCCGAGATGACGGGCACCAGGTCCGGAATGTCGTGGGCGCTCATCTCAAAGCCGGCGAGCTTGTCGGACTGCACGGTGGCGGCGTTGGTGGAGCGCACGATACGGGCGCCAAAGCGCGAAAGCGCGGCGAGCACGTTGCGGTCGCCCTGTGCGGAGCTCAGCGATACACCCTCGACGGTGATGGGGTCGGTGCCGATGGCGCCGGCGCACAGCCAAAAGGCGGCGTTGGACCAGTCTCCCTCGACGGCTACGCTGCCGGGCGTGCGGTACGATCCGCTGTTTACGCGGAAGTTCGTGACCTCGGGCTGGTCGTCCTTGGCCGGAATACGCTCGACGTTGACCTCGACACCAAAGGCCTTCATGGCCTGGATGGTCAGGTTGATATAGGGGCGGCTCTCGATGAGGCCGGTCACTTGCACACAGGAGGGCTGGGCCAGTAGCGGGGCCGCCAGCAGCAGGCCGGAGATATACTGCGAGCTCACGTTGCCCGGAAGCACAAAGGTGCCCGGGCGCATGCGGCCGCTCGTCTTGAGCGGAAAACCGCCCAGACCCTGTAGGTCGCAGCCGGCGGCGATAATCTCGTCCGAGAGCGGGGACAGCGGGCGGGCGCCTAAGCGTCCCTGACCCACAAAAGTTGCTTCTGCGCCCAGCGCGCAGGCGACGGGCAACATAAAGCGCAGCGTGGAGCCACTCTCGCCGCAGTCGAGCGTGCCGCCGGCTAGGGCCTTGAGCAGGCCAAATTCAATGCTCTTCATGGTGGGGTGGACCTGGAAGCCGTCCTCGACGGTCTCGATGCGAGCACCCAGGGCCGTAAGACAACGCACCGTGGCCTCGATGTCGGCGCAGGTGGTGTTACAGGTAACGTGCGTCTCGCCGTTGGCAAGCGCAGCGCAGATGATCAGGCGATGCGCCATCGACTTGGACGCGATGGCGGGAACGGTGCCCTTAAGCGGGGACGGGGTGATGCGGGCTAGCATGCGGATGCGTCTCCCTTCTGGCCGAGGCCCTCGGCAATGAGTTCGTGGAAAGTGGAAAGCGGCGTGCGGTCGATGCTGCAGCGGCCAATGCCGTGCGGAATCACCAGGTCGATGGTGTCGCCCGCGCGCTTCTTGTCATGGAGCGCCTCGGCAAAGACGGCATCGGCATTGAGGTCGCAGCGGGTCTTGAGGCCGTGGCGGGCGCAGAGCTCCTCAATACGGCCGGGCAGTGCAGCATCGCAAACGCCGTGCAGGGCCGCGGCGCGCGTGATGATGCCCATGCCGATCGACACGCAGTTGCCGTGTCCGAGCTCAAAGTGCTCGCAGGCCTCGACGGCGTGTCCGGCGCTGTGTCCAAAGTTGAGCAGCTTGCGCTGGTTGGTTTCGTGCTCGTCGGCGACGACCACGGCGCGCTTGATGTCGATGTTGCGGGCGATGATGAGTGCTACGCGGGCCACATCGCGGTTGAGCAGCTCCAGCGTGAGCGGGGTCTTCTCCAGCTCGGCGAAAAGCTCCGGGTCGGCGATCACGGCGTGCTTGACGACCTCGCCGCAGCCGTCGGCGAACTGCTCGGGCGTGAGGGTGGCCAGGCACCCCACGTCGGCGATAACCACGCTCGGCTGCCAAAAGGCGCCGGCCAAGTTCTTGCCGGCAGCCAGGTCGATGGCGGTCTTGCCGCCCACCGACGAATCCACCATGGCGAGCAGGCTCGTCGGGATCTGCACAAACTTGCAGCCGCGCATGTAGGTCGCGGCCACAAAGCCCGCCACGTCGCCCACGACGCCGCCGCCGAGTGCCACGATCACGTCGGAGCGCGAAAGCTCGTGCTCGGCCACAAACTCCAAAATGGCAACGTAGGTCTCGGCGCGCTTGTGTGCCTCACCGGCCTCGAAGGTGCAGATACTCACTTCGTAGCCTGATGCCTCCAGGCTCTGCTTAACGGGCATCTGGTAGAGCGGGCCTACGTTGGTGTCCGTCACGATGACGGCCTTGGTGCCGCCGGCAGTGGCGCGCACGAGCGGTCCCGCCTGCTCCAGCAAAAACGTGCCAACATGCACCTGGTAGGGGCGTGCGGTGTCGATATCGATGGTAATCGCCATAAGCTATGGTCCTTTCGACCTGGCGTGATAGGTGGTCTAGTGGGAGGCCTCGTCGTCGAGTGCGCGCTTAATGCGGTCTCCCTCGGCAAGGAGATTCTCCAGATAGCGCTGGTCGCGGTCCTTGAGCGCACGGCTGTAGGCGCCGAGCGAGTCGATCAGGTGGTCGATCTCGAAGGCAAGCGCGTCGGCGTCGTCGATCATGAGCTCGGACCACATTTGCGGGTTGAGGTGCGCCACGCGGGTGAGATCGCGGTAGCTACCGGCCGAAAAGCCGTGGTGGACCTGGGCGGTCGGGCTCTTTACGTAGGCGTTGGACACCACGTGCGCAAGCTGGCTCGTGAAGGCGATGACGCGGTCGTGCTCGGCGGCGCTGGTCACGCTGAACTTGCCAAAGCCCAAGGGGCGCACCATCTCGCGCACCTGCCCCAAGAGCTCCAGTTTGAGCGCATCGTCCACCGCGGGTGGCACGAGCACGAGCGGGGCGCCCTGGAACAGGTCGGCGCGGGAGTGCGCGTAGCCCGAGAACTGGGTGCCCGCCATGGGGTGCGCACCCACAAAGTAAAAGCCGTGCTCGCGGGCAAGCTCAAAGGCGCGCTCGCACACGATGCCCTTGACGCCCACCGTGTCGATCACCACGGGGCCCATGATGGCCTCGGTGTCGGTGGCGTCGGCGAGTGCCCGGGCATGCGCCTCGAGCCACTCGATGCAGGCCTCGGGGTAGCAGGCAAGGACGATGATGTCGCATTCGCCGAGTGTCTCGTCGTTGAGCTCTCCGGCGACAGTGCCCATGCTGGCGGCTGTCATGACATCGTCATCGGGGTCCCAGGCCAGCACGCGAACGCCCGCCTGCGCATAGCCGCGGGCAAAGCTGCCGCCGATGAGGCCCAGGCCCACGATGCCCGCGCATTTGGGACCGCCCTGGTTAACGCGCGCGTTTCTCACCGTACCCATGGGCTACTCCATGGTCTCTTGGCAGACGACCTCGCGGATGGCGCGAATGCGGCGCATGGTGTCGTCGAACTGGTCGGGGGTGAGGGCCTGAGCGCCGTCGGACCATGCGCGGCTGGGCTCGTCGTGGACCTCGATCTCCAGGCCGTTGGCGCCGCAGGCGGTCGCGGCGAGCGCCATGGGCTCAACGTAGCGGGTGTAGCCGGTGGCGTGGCTGGGGTCGGCAACGACAGGCAGGTGCGACAGGTGGTGCAGCACCGGCACGGCGTTGAGATCGAAGGTGTTACGGGTGCGGGTTTCGAAGGTGCGGATGCCGCGCTCGCACAGGATGACGTTGTCGTTGCCCTCGCTCATGATGTACTCGGCTGCCATGAGCAGTTCGTCGATCGTGCCGGACATGCCGCGCTTAAGCAAGATCGGAGTCTTGGTCTTGCCGACCTCCTTGAGCAGGGGGAAGTTCTGGGCGTTACGGGCGCCGATCTGCATGACGTCAATCTTCTTGTCAAGGAAGACCTGCACGTCGCGCGGGTCCATGATCTCGGTGACGATCGGCATGTCGAGCTCGGCAGACGCCTCGCACAGCAGGTCGAGGCCGGCGGGGCCCATGCCCTGGTAGGCGTAGGGGGAGGTGCGGGGCTTGTAGGCACCGCCGCGCAGCATCGTGGCGCCGGCGGCCTTTACGCGGCGTGCGATGCGGATGAGGTTCTCGCCCTCGACGGAGCAGGGGCCGGCGATGACCTGGAACTGGTCGCCACCGATCTTGACGCCGTGGCCGCAGTCGATGACGGAGTCCTCGGGGTGGAACTTGCGGTTTGCGCGCTTGAACGGCTCGGAGACGCGCTGCACGCGCTCGACGACGTCCATGGACTCGAGCAGGAACGGGTCGATCTTGGTCGTATCGCCCACCAGGCCGATGATCGTCTCGTTCTCGCCGCGCGAGACGTCGGTCTTCAGGCCTTTTTTCTCAATCCAGCTGACGATATGGCTTACGGCCTCGTCGCTAGCGCTCTGCTTTAGAATTGCAATCATGGTGTGCCTCTCACCTCGATGGATAACTTTTGCAAAAACGGCCCGCATTGCGAGCCGTGTATATATGGTGCATGAGAGTTTATACTATCTGACTCGCTTTTGCCTTCTAAAGTGGGCCGTTGCACCGCGTCTTCCTCGGAATTGCAAAGCTTTTTCTTTTATTTTGATAGCCCGTGGTGCACTTGGGTATAATGCCAGTCGTTCGCCCTATTAGCTCAGGGGATTAGAGCGTCTGCCTCCGGAGCAGAAGGCCGTTGGTTCGAATCCAACATGGGGCACCATCGAACGTAAGACCGTCCGAACCTCGCATGGTCCGGGCGGTTTTTCTTATACCGACGCGACGTGATGGGACGTGGTATGGCAGCAACGGATATCGAGCGCGGACTCTCGACCGCCGAGGTCGAGGAGCGCATCGCCGCCGGTAAGATCAACCGCAACATGGAGCTCAAGACCAAGTCGGTCAAAGAGCTCATCATCGAGAACCTCTGCACGCTGTTCAATTTGATCAACGTGATCTTGGCGTTCCTGGTCATTTTGACCGGTTCGTTTAAGAATCTGACGTTCCTGTTCGTGGTGTTCCTCAATACCGCTATTGGCGTCATCCAGTCCATGCGTTCCAAGAAGATGGTCGATAAGCTCACGCTGCTGACCTCCAAGAAGGCCATCGCGGTGCGCGACGGCGCCGAGGTGGAGCTCGACCTGGACCAGATCGTGCTCGACGACATCATCCGCCTGGGGCGCGGCGACCAGATTCCCGCCGACGCCGTGGTGGTTTCGGGCGAGGCGCTCGTGAACGAGAGTCTGCTGACGGGCGAGAGCGACCTTATTAAGAAACAGCCCGGTTCCGAGCTCATGAGCGGCAGCTTTATCGACTCGGGCCTGCTGCGCGCCCGCGTGATCCATGTCGGCGCCGACAACTACGTGGCTAAAATTAATAACGAGGCGAAGTACGTCAAAAAGGTCAATTCCGAGATCATGAACGCGCTTAACGCCATCGTGCGCTTTGCGAGCATCATCATGATCCCGCTCGGTTTGGCGTTGTTTGCCTCGAGTGTGAGCGAGCTGTGGGATGCCGCGGGAACCCCGGGCGATAGTGCGCTTTCATGGTGCTTCTCCGAGCTGTTGGCTGGTCATGTGCCTTCGTCGGCGCTGCTGTCCACGGTGGGCGCCCTGCTGGGCATGATCCCGCAAGGCCTGGTGCTGCTGACCTCGTCGGTGCTCGCCATCGCCACGGTGCGCCTGGCCCGCCGCAAGGTGCTGGCGCAGCAGCTCTACTGCATCGAGACGCTCGCTCGCGTCGACGTACTGTGCCTGGACAAGACGGGCACCATTACCTCGGGTCGTATGGAGGTCGAGGGCACGTATCCGCTGCCGGTTGAGGGCGTGAGCCTAGGCGCCGGCTCGGACGAGGCGACCGTTCCCGTCGATACCACGGTGCTCGATTTTGCGCTGGCTAACGTCGCGCGTGCGACTTCGGCCGATGCCAACGAGACCTGCCAGGCGCTTCTCAACTATTACGCCGATCGCCCGGTCGAGGTGTCCGAGCCGCTTTCGGTCATTCCGTTCTCGTCCTCCAAAAAGTGGAGCGGCGCGTCGTTTGCGCAGGGCTCCTATGTGATGGGTGCGGCGCAGTTTGTGCTTTCTGATCGTGTGTTTTCTCAGGTCGAGAATCGTGTCGCTGAGCTTGCCGATACCTGCCGCGTGCTCGTGGTGGCGCGCGTGGACGGCTTTACGCCCGATGGCGATATGGTGGGCGAGGCCGAGCCCGTGGGCTTTGTGACCATCCGCGATGAGATTCGTACCTCGGCGGCCGAGACCATCGGCTACTTTAACGAGCAGGGCGTGACCCTCAACGTGATCAGTGGCGACGACCCGCGTACGGTGTCGTCGATCGCGCGCGTGGTGGGCGTGCCGGGGGCGGACGCTTATGTGGACGCTACGACGCTCGATACGCCGGCCAAGCTCGATGCCGCAGTGGATCGCTACCACGTCTTTGGCCGTGTGACCCCGCAGCAGAAGCGCGAGCTCGTGCAGGCGCTCAAACGCCGCGAGCACACCGTGGCCATGACGGGCGACGGCGTCAACGACGTGCTGGCGCTCAAGGAGGCCGACTGCTCCGTCGCCATGGCGGCCGGTTCCGATGCCGCGCGCAACGTGGCCGAGATCGTACTCGTCGACAACGACTTTGCCTCGATGCCCGCCGTGGTGGCCGAGGGCCGTCGTTCCATCAACAACCTGCAGCGTTCGGCCTCACTGTTCCTGACCAAGACGCTGTTCTCGATGGGCCTGGCGGCGCTGTGCATCGCGTTGCCGCCGTACCCCTTCGAGCCCATCCAGATGACGCTCATCAACTTCTTCTGCATCGGCGCGCCGGGCTTTGTGTTGGGCCTGGAGCCCAACAATGCTCGCGTGAAAGGGTCGTTCCTGACGAACGTGCTCAAGCGGGCACTGCCGGCGTCGATTGCGGTCATTTTGGCCGCGGCGCTCGATATCTTTGTGGCGCGCGTGTTTGGCTTTAACCAGCTCACGCTGTCTACGATGTGCCTGCTTACGTCGTGCGCGGCGAGCGTCAGCCTGATCTGGCGTATCTCGCAGCCTCTCACGCCCTTACGTGTGGTGCTCTTTGTGTTTGTAGTCGTCGGCATCTTGGTGGGCGTTATCGGATTCCCGGAGCTACTGTCTATTGCCAACCTGTCGATGGGCCAGATGGTTATCTTGGCTGTCATCGTGGTCTTTACCTGCTCGGTGTTCTTTAAGCTCGCCACGATGATGGATTCGCTCAAGCCGCGTCGTCGTCATGCCGCAACTGGTTTTGGCCGCGGTGTGCGCGTCCGCCTGGGTCGCGGTGGCGGCAAGGTGAGCTCGACGGGTTCGACGGCCGAGCGTTTTGCCAAGCGCGTCGCCGCCGATATGGCGCAGCGACGCGAAGACCGCACCGCTCGCGAGGCCGAGGCCCGCGCACTCGAGGGCGTGGCCCAGGCCCAGCCCAAGAAAAAGAAGTCCACGGGAGCCAAGCGCTCCCGCGTGACCAAGTCCGCCCAAGGCATCAAAGTCTCGATGCCAAGCAAAAAGAAGAAGTAACTACGCGCCCTGGCGATGTTGAATTGGTGCCTTGCTCCTGTGGGGCCGTGGCGATGTTATGCTCTAACCTCGATTGTTTGAATTGCTTCGAAAAGAGGATGCCGTGATCTGCCCGCATTGCCTTAAGACTATCGAGGACGGCGCCTCGTTCTGCCCCTACTGCAACGCCTATGTGGGTCCGGGCGATGGCCCCGAGCACACCGAGTTCGTGTTCTGTGAGGGCTGCGGTGCCCGTCTTTCTCCGCATGATCGTACGTGCCCCAAATGCGGACGCCCCGCTCCGGGTATCCTCTCCGAGGACGCGGCCGCATCCGACCTGGCAGCGGGCCGCACGGCGGGCTTTCCGCGCCTAACGCAAGAGCAGATCGATACCGAGGTGCCTCATGCGCCGGCCTCTGCCGCTGCGGTGCTTTCGGACGCCGCCGACCCCAATGAGACCTGCGTGCTGCCGGCTTTCGATAAGGATTTCGGTATTCCTAAGGTCGATATCCCCACGCCCGTTTCCCTGCGTGACGATGCTCAAAAACCCAAGCGCAAGGTGCATCCCGACGAGGACGCCTATCACAAGCACAAGCGTCATATCCCTAAGCCGCTCATCGTCATCGCGGTCCTTGCTGTCGTTTGCGGCGGTGCCTATTGGTTCGTGACGGCCGATCCCATGGGTGTCATGCCTGGCTTCTACGACCAGTTTGGCCAGGCCGCGCAGACGACCTTCCCCACGCGCCAAAAGGGCGAGGCGACTGAGGACGATACCAAGCAGGACGATTCTGCCGAGGTGGTCCAGGAAGAAACCGTGCTCACCGATGATCAGCTCTATACCAGGCTCGACGGTCTGTATCAGACCATCGTGTCCTACGGTGACGAGGACCAGATCGGCGAGGTCATCGATTCCTTTAACAACGGCTATCTCCGAACGCCGCTGTCCACCCGTCAGGAGCTGTCGCAGAGTGCCTACGCCCTGCGCGACCAGATCAAAAAGACGCAAGATGAGCTCAACAACCTTAAGTATCAGGACGATACGGTCTATGCGGATGACATCGCCCACTTAAAGCAGCTTGCCGAGTGGATGTATGAGCGCGTCGACGTGATCTGCCAGAGCTGGGATATCTCGCTGGCCATTCCCGATGGCGAGTCGATGAGTTCCCACCAAAGCGAGATCCTGGCGCCCATCGCGCAGGGCGGCAACAGCGCGCTGAACCAGTACGACGCCAATGTGGGTTCCTGGAAGCCGCAACAGCGTTCCTAAAATTAGTTCGCCATAGTCGGCATAACCTACGTGCGCAATTGATGTAAGCGCATGCTTATTGCTACAATTCGTACAAATATGCTTTAAACGCACGAGGAAGGAACCACATGTTTGGTTTTAAGAAAGAGCTCTACACGCCCGAGTATCAGCTTGCCGGCGACGAGTGCGCCGTTATCGAGACGTCGAAGGGTACCATCAAGGTCAAGTTTGACGGCGAGGGCGCTCCCATTCATGTCGCGAACTTCTGCGAGCTTTCCACAATGGGTTTCTATGATGGCCTTAAGTTCCATCGCTATGTGCCCGGTTTTGTCATTCAGGGTGGCGACCCCAATACCCGCGACATGTCCGGCGCCGACGTCGCTGCCGGCCTTGAGGGCCCCGACGGCATGCCCGGTACCGGTGGCCCCGGCTACTGCATCAAGGGCGAGTTTGCCACCAATCCGCGCAACAGCCATGTCGATGGTGCCCTTGCCATGGCACGCTCCATGGACCCCGATTCCGCGGGTTCGCAGTTCTACTTCTGCTTGGGTGCCCAGCATAACCTCGATTCCGGTTACACCGTCTTTGGTACCACGGTCGAGGGTCTCGATGTGATTTCGCAGCTGCGTGCCGGCGACGAGATCGTCCATGTCGAGATCGTTCACGAGTAAAGGGGACTTCCTTGAATAGCCAGCTGATCCAACAGGGCCGCGCCGCTTACCGCGCGGGTGATTTTTCCGCTGCAGCCCAGATGCTTGGGGCGGCAAAGACTCCCGATGAGATTATGGGTGAGGCCGACCACCTTCGTGGCAACGCCTTGATGCACCTGGGCATGTATGCCGAGGCCGCCGAGGCTTATGCTGCCGCCCTCAACGACGGCACCTACGGCAAGCGCGGCGCGCTGCTCACCAACCGCGGCAAGGCGCTCGCCGCCGTGGGCGACTACACGACGGCCGCCCAGGCGTTCTCTGCTGCTACGCAGGATGCTTCCTATGCCACGCCGTTCAAGGCCTATCTGGGCCTGGGCAATGCGCTGTTCCAGTCGGGCGATTATGCCAACGCGGGTACTGCCTTCCGTCAGGCTGCCATCGACGGCGCCAATCCGGCTCCCGCCGCCGCACTCGGCGAGCTCGGTCGTTGCTTCATTAAGCTCGGCCGTCCGGCGGATGCCGTGGAGACCTACCGCACGGCTATCGACTTTGCCGGCCCCCGCGACGACACGCGTGCGCTCAATGCCGGCATGGGTCAGGCGCTTTCTGCCGCCGGCCGTCCCTCCGACGCACTCGGCGCCTTTAACGCCGCTACTGCCGATGGCATCTACCAGCTCACTTCCGAGCAGGCCGATGAGCTTGCCCGCGTGCATGATTCGCTTGCCGCACTGTCTGCCCAGACGGCTATGGCCACGGCTCCGGCGCCCGCGATGGACGCTCCTGCCGTCGATCCGCTCGATCCTACGGGCGCGACCGGTCAGTTTATGCCCGATCCCTCGGACACCGGCTTCTTTACGCTGTCCGAGTCCGAGATGGTCCAGCAGGACCGTCAGGATCGTAAGCAGGCCAAGGTCCGTCGTCGCCATCGCCACACGGGTCTCAAAGTCTTCATCGTGCTGCTTCTGCTCATTTTGATCGCCGCGGGCGGTCTGGGCTTTGCCTACACGCGCGGCTTTGGGTTCCCGTCTCAGGAGTCTATCGTTTCCGATCTGTTCCAGGCTGCCGGGGACGGTGACACCGCAAAGGCCGAGTCTTGCCTGGCCTCGAGTCTGTCCGAGGACGCCAAGTCGATGATCATCTCTTCGATTCCGCAGGGCGCCACCGTGTCCGTCGAGGGCATGGATCAGTCCATGACCGAGACGACCGCTAAGGTGAAGGCATCGCTGTCCAAGGGCGGCGAGCAGGAGTACACCGTCAAATTCGTGCGCTCCGACAACCATATCGGCTGGGCCGTTTCCTCGCTCGATATGGATTTCTCGGCTGCTGACAACCAGTAGTGACCTTATGGGATTTAGCTTTGCCCGGCGCTTCACCGCAAGTGAGGTGCCGGGCTTGCGCTAGTATGATGAGCTAGTAGTTTTCCAGCAATCATCCAACACATCAGGAGTTGCGTTGTTTTCTTTGATGGATATGTTCTTCGGTAGCTATGCGGGCGATCTTGCCATCGACCTCGGCACCGCAAATACGCTTGTCTCCGTGCGCGGCAAGGGCATCGTCATTCGCGAGCCCTCTGTTGTCGCCATCGACAAGAACGACGAGCGCATCCTGGCGGTCGGTATCGAGGCAAAGCGCATGCTCGGCCGTACGCCCGGCAACATCGTGGCCGTTCGTCCCCTGAAGGACGGCGTCATCGCCGACTTCGATGTTACCGAGGCCATGCTTCGCTACTTTATCGACAAGGCGTCCGAGAAGCGCTATCCGTGGACCCCGCGTCCGCGCGTTGTCGTCTGCGTTCCTTCCGGCGTCACGTCGGTCGAGAAGCGAGCTGTCTTTGAGGCCACGATCCAGGCCGGTGCCCGCCAGGCCTATCTGATCGAAGAGCCTATGGCCGCCGCTATCGGCGCCGACCTGCCCGTCGAGGAACCCACCGGCTCCATGGTCATCGACATCGGTGGCGGTACCACCGAGGTCGCTGTTATCGCCATGGGCGGCATCGTCGTCTCGCAGTCCATCCGTATTGCAGGCGACGAGTTCGATCAGGCCATCCTCACGCACGTTCGTGATGCCTACAACCTTGCCATCGGCGAGCGTACGGCAGAGGACATCAAGATCAAGGTCGGCTCCGCTGTGCCGCTCAAGGACGAGCTCGACGTCGAGGTCAACGGTCGCGACGTGATCACCGGTCTGCCCAAGACCGTGCGCATCGAGAGCGAGGAGATTCGTCGCGCGCTCAACAAGCCGCTCGACGAGATGGCCAAGGCCGTCAAGGACGCCCTCGATGCCACGCCGCCCGATCTTGCCTCTGACCTTATGTACTACGGCATTTTGCTGACCGGTGGTGGCGCTTTGCTACGCGGACTCGACGTGCGTCTGCGCGATGAGACCGGCGTTTCGGTCAACGTCAGCCCCACGGCGCTCGATAACGTCGTTAACGGCTGTGCCCGCGTGCTCGAGGCCAATGCGTTTGATGGCGGCTTCGTCCAGACCAATGCTTAATTTCCAAAAGGTGGATTCCATTTGGCACGATCTTCGGGTTTCTCCACAAATCTGAATACCAAGCGACAATCAACGGGTATGCGCCCGTTGATTGTTTTCAGCCTGATTTCGGTGTTGCTGCTCACGTTTTACATCCGCGAGGGCGAGGCAGGGCCGATTCATGCCGTGCGTTCGGGCGTAACGACGATTACCTCGCCGGTGCGTTTTGTGGGCTCGGCTGTGGCGGCTCCTTTCAATGCCATCGGCAACGTGTTCTCTAACCTTACGGCGTCGCAGGACACGCTCGACGAACTCAAGAAGCAAAACGAGGAACTGACCTCTAAGGTTGCTGAGCTCTCCGAGGCTCAAAAGACCGCTGAGCGTCTGGAGGGGCTGGTCGGCCTGCAGTCGACCTACAACCTTAAATCGACCGCAGCTCGTATTGTCGGTGCCTCCGGCGATGCCTGGACCTCGACCGTTACCATCGACAAGGGCTCTGCCGACGGCCTTACCATCAACATGCCCGTGACGAGTTCTGCCGGTGTTATCGGCCAGATTATCGAGGTATCGGCCAAAACGTCGACCGTGCGCCTGATTGGCGACGAGAACTCGGGCGTGTCCGCTATGGTGCAGGACACGCGCGCTCAGGGCATGCTGCAGGGTCAGGCTGACGGCACGCTGCGTCTTGAGTACGTGAGCGTCGACTCCGACGTTAAAGTCGGCGACATCATCGTGACCTCGGGCATCGGTGGTGTGTTCCCCAAGGGCCTTCCGCTTGGCACCGTCTCGTCGGTTGAGAAATCGGCAAACGACGTGTACTACACCATTGTGGTGCGCGCTCAGACAACGGCCGAGAACAACGAGGAAGTGCTGGTCATTACCTCGCTGACCGATGAACAGTCGGCCTCGGATGAGGACGTGAGCACGGCCAACAGCACGCCGCAGGGAACGTCGCGCGATGCTGCAACCAAGACGAAGGACGAGAGCTCGGATGACAGTTCCGACGCGTCCGAGACGACCGATTCCGGCTCGAGCGAATAGGGGGCATGTCCATGGATCTACACGAGCAGGGGATGAGCTCCCGCACGTTTGTAATCGCCGCCATCGTGTGCGTGCTGCTGCAGGCAGGCCTGGCACCGCAGATCTCCATTGCGGGCGGTCGCGTCAACTTCATGATTATCTTGGTGTGCCTAAGCGTGTTCTCTGGCGACCCGACCCGTGCCGTCGTGTGCGGTTTTTGCAGCGGCTTGTTTTATGACCTGTCCGCTGCCGTGCCGGTGGGCGTTATGTCGCTCCTGCTGACCGTGGGTTCTTTTGCCCTGGTGCACAGCGCCGTCGGTCAGACGGGCGGTACCCCGAGTGCGCGCGGCGTCACTGTGGGCGCCTTCGCGCTCGTCATTAATGTGATCTACAGCATCATCTTGCTGTTTATGGGTTTGGAGACGAGCTTTGTTGTGGCGATCTTCGGCCATGCGCTGCCGTCCTCGATCCTGACGGGTCTGGTTGCCATTCCGTTTTTGATGTCCGGTGTCGTGCCGCAGTCCGGCTATGGATTCTCCGCACGTGGCGGACGCCAGACGGGTATGCGCTTTAAGCCCAAGACCCGCAAGCTCAAATAGGGGAGGCCCGTAGATGTCTTCCCAGTTGACGGTTATTATCGCCGGTATCGTGCTGGTTGTGGCCATCGTGGTCGCGCTGGTCATCATGCGTCGTGGCGATTCCCGTTTTACCTACGATACGCAGCATGGAACGGCCCCGCGCGCCACCGAGGGCGAGGGCAATACCGCGGCGACCGCCTTTAAGGGCCGCTTTTCCATCCTCACCACGGGCGTAGGCGCGATGTTTGCGGCGCTTGCCATCAAGCTGTGGGGCATGCAGATGGTCTCGTCGGACTATTACGAGAAACAGGCCAATAGTAATCAGACTCGTACCGTTACCACACCCGCTGTGCGCGGCCGCATCCTCGACCGCAATGGCGTGGCGCTTGTCCAGAATCGTCCCTCACTTGCTGTCGTGGCCTACCGCGACCTTGCCGAGGATGAGGTTTTAGTTCGCCATCTTGCCAACGTGCTCGGTATGCCCTACGTGGCGGTTCTGCGCAATATCCAGGACAATACAGAGGGCGCCCAGAGCCTGCATACCATTGCGACGGACGTCCGCCGCTCCACGGTTGCCTATATTCAGGAGCACGCCGGCGAGTTCCCGGGCGTCAAGATTGCCGAGCGTACCGAGCGCCAGTATCCGTATGGCGAGACGGCATGCCATATCTTGGGCTATACCGGCACCATTACCTCCGAGCAGCTCGAGGCTCAGAATAAGAAAACCTCTGGCGATGATGATGCTTCTGCTGGCAAGATTACGTACCAGTCGGGCGATATCGTGGGCCAGGCGGGCGTTGAGAGCTACTACGAAAACCTGCTGCAGGGTATTCGTGGCGAGCAGACCGTCAAGGTCGATGCCTCGGGCAATGTGACCGGTCAGGCCGGTGCCGTGCCCGCGAAGGCCGGCTCCGACATTAAGCTCACGCTCGACCTTAAGATCCAACAGGCCTGTGAGACGGCGCTGGCGAGCGCTATCGAGCTTGCCAAGACCACTGGTTACAGTAATGCCGGCAACGGCGCTGTGGTGTGTCTCGATCCCAACAATGGCGAGATCCTGGGCATGGCGAGCCAGCCCAAGTTCGATCCGTCTGTCTTTATCGGTGGTGTCTCAAATGACGTGTGGACCGAGCTCAATGATGACAAGGGTTCGCACCCGCTGCTCAACCGCGCCATTAGCGGACAGTACATGTCGGCCTCGACCATCAAGCCGCTCTCGGCACTGGCCGGTCTTGAGTTTGGAACCTACACTTCAACGCAGACAACCAACTGCACGGGCTATTGGACGGGCCTGGGCAAGGCTTGGGGCAAGCGCTGCTGGCTGACGTCTGGCCACGGCACCATGACGCTGCAGTCGGGTATCGCCAACTCGTGCGACCCCGTCTTCTATGACATGGGCAAGGCGTTCTTTTATGACGAGCAACATTCCGAGGGCCTGCAGGAGGTCTTTCGTCGCTGGGGCCTAGGCAAGACCTGCGGTATCGATCTGCCGAGTGAGGGCGCGGGCCGTATTCCCGATGCCGAGTGGAAAGAGTCGTACTTCACCGACGCATCTGCCGAGGACCGCAAGTGGAATGCCGGCGATATGACTAACATTGCTATCGGCCAGGGCGACATCCTGGTGACGCCCCTGCAGATGGCGTGCGCCTATATGGGTCTTGCCAACGGCGGCAAACAGTACGTGCCTCACGTGTTTTTGTCTGCCGTGTCGCGCGATGGCGACGGTGATGCCTATAAGTACAACGGCAAGGGCAAGAAGAAGCGCCTGGAGGCCAAGATCAACAGTGATTCGGATTTGGCTCTTGTTCGCAACGGCATGCATGACGTGATTTACACGGCATCGACGTCCCTGGCGGCTCACTTTGGCACCCTGACGCCGCAGGTATACGGCAAGTCGGGCACGGGCGAGAAAAGTGGCGAGGACGAATACGCGTGGTTCTGCGCCTATGCACCGGCCGATGATCCCAAGTATGTCATCGCTACTGTTCTGGAGCAGGGCGGCGGCGGCTCAGATACCGCGATGCATGTCGTGCGCGACGTGCTCGGCGTGATTTATGACGAGCCCGATACCTCTTCGGCCTCGGGCGATTCTTCGGTTCGATAGGAGGTTGCGATGGATTTTTCTCCGGCGGATCTGTTCCGTTCAACCAAGACCGGCTCTCGCAGCAGCCTGGACCGCGTCAACAAGCAACTTTCGGCCTCGCGCGGCACGTTTCGCCAAAAGGTGCATATCGGTGTGCTCGTGGCCACTGTGGCGCTCGTCGCCTACGGTGCCATCATCATCTGGTCGGCTTCGCAGTTTAAGGCCGATGCTTCGTTCTCACGCCATCTGCTGGGAATCGGCATCGGAGCGGTGCTGGCGGTGTTGGTCTGGCGTACCGATCTGCGCGGTATTTCCAATTTCTCGACGGCGTTGCTCGTCATCGACCTGATCGTGATCCTCTCGCCCAAGATTCCGGGTCTGTCCTATACGGGCGGTCTGGGCATGACGGGCTGGATCAAGATTCCCGGTATCGGCTTGACATTCCAGCCGGTTGAGCTTGCCAAGCTCATCACCATCTTCTTTATTGCTACGCTTGGATCGCAGTATAACGGCCGCATCGATACCGTTCGCGACTACGTCAAGCTCTGCGGCATGCTGTCCATTCCGTTTTTGGCCGTCGTCGCCATGGGAGACCTGGGCTCGGGCCTGGTCGTGCTGGTTTCGGGCGCCATCGTCATTTGTATGAGCGGTGCACGCCGCGAATGGGTGCTGTCGACCCTGGCCCTGCTCGTGGGCCTGGTGGCCCTCGTCCTGGCGCTCGATTCGGTCTTTGATTCGTTGCTCGGCCACGATGTGCTCATCAAGCAGTATCAGATGAACCGTCTGACGGTCTTTATCGACCCCGATAATGCCGATTCGGACGATGCCTACAACCTGCAGCAGTCGCTTATCGCCGTTGGCTCGGGCGGCTTCTTTGGTAAGGGTTTGGGCCATGCGACGCAGTCTGCCGGCGGCTTTCTGCCCGAGTTCCATACCGACTTCGTCTTCGCCTTTTTGTCCGAGACCTTTGGCTTCTGCGGCTCCTTTTTGCTGCTGTGCTTGTACGTGCTGCTGATCTTTTCGACGATTCGCGTCGCCTTTAAGTGTGAGTCGCTGTTTTTGCGTCTTTCGTGTGTTGGCATCGTTGGCATGTGGGCGTTCCAGACCTTCGAAAACATCGGCATGTGCATCGGCATGATGCCGATTACCGGTATTCCGCTACCGTTTATTAGCTTCGGTTCGTCTTCGATGATGATTCAGCTGCTGACGGTGGGTATCGTACAATCCATATGGCGGCATCGTTCGGGCGCCGCGTAACCGCTGGAGGGGTTTGCTATGAAAATACCCGTAGATAAGCTGACCCGCGCTTTTAAGATGGGCGCGTCCGTTAAGAAGGATTCCGATACGCCGGTGCGCGTCTCGGTCTATCTGGATTCGTCCGCCTCGCGCTTTCTGGCCGAGACGGTGCGAGACGCCTTTGTGCCGCAGACGACCTCGGGCATTGTGCGCGTCGAGCGTCTGGGGGAGGAGCGAATTGCTCCAAAGACCGATACCGATGTGGTGCTGGTGCTCTCGTGTGGTTCCGACCGCTTGGAGAGTGCCGTGCAGGAGCTCGTGATCGCCGGCGCGCCCGTGTGCGTGCTTGCCGAGTCTGCTGTGGAGGTGCCGTTTATCGAGGAGTCCACGCCCATGCTCGGCGTGGTAGCGGCAACCGATAAGACGTATCTGCTCGAGACGCTTGCCCGCTGGATTCTCGACCGCACCGACAAGGAAACGGCTTTTGCGGCGAACTTTGCCTTCATGCGCATCGCGGCGGCCAATCGTATCATCACCTCGTGCGCGCTCACCAATATGGCGACCGGTGCACTGGTGTTTTTGCCAGGCGCCGATTATCCCGTTATGGCGCTGGCGCAGGTGGGCATGCTCTTTGAGCTCGCTGCCGTCTTTGGACGCGGCATTAAGCCTGAGCGCGGCTACGAGGTCGTGGGCGTGCTTGCCGGCGGTCTTGTGATCCGCGCGGTCACCCGCGCGCTCGTCAAACAGACGCCGCATATTGGGTTTGCCGTCAAGGCGCTCACTGCTGCCGCGGGCACCTACGGCATGGGCCGTGCGCTTGTTTCGCTCTACGAGCGCGATGTCGACTACAGCCGTGCCAACGAGGCGGTCACTGCCACGTTCTCCCGCGTTCGCGATCTGGTGACCACGGTCGCGGGCGCTACCCGTCCTATGGCGTCCTACCAAGACGCATCCGATCTCGCTGCTTAGGGGTTTTCCGTTGCGCGTTGCATACCAAGACTGTTTTCATTTAATTGAGCCGCTGCTCGCCAAGGTCGAGAAACCGAGCCGCTATATCGATCACGAGTGGGGCACGCTTTCCAAGGCCGATACCGATTACCGTTGTTGTCTGATCTATCCGGACGTATACGAGGTCGGTCTGCCCAACCAGGGTATCGCCATCCTCTACAACATTCTTAACCAGGCCGAGGGCATCTCCTGCGAGCGCGGCTATGTGCCGTGGCCCGACATGGGCGACGCCATGCGCGAGGCAGGCATTCCGCTGCTCTCGCTCGAGGGTGCTGCGCCCGTCGCTTCGTTTGATATCGTCGGCCTGCATGTGCCGCACGAGATGGCGGTGACGAACTTCCTCGAGGCACTCGACCTCGCTGGCATTCCGCTGTTAGCGGCCGACCGAGGCGAAGACGACCCCATCATCATCGCTGGCGGTCCCTCGGTGTACAACCCCGAGCCGTACGCGGCCTTCTTCGATGCCATCCTCATCGGCGAGGGCGAGGAGTCGCTGCTCGAGACCTGCCAGCTGCATCGCCGCCTGCGCGATGAAGGAGTCCCGCGCGTACAGATTGTTGAGCAGCTTGCATCCATTGCCGGCAACTACGTGCCGTCGCTCTATGAGGCCCGTCATGACGAGCCCTGCTCGCCGCATGGCTACACCGTGCCACGTGAGGGCAAGGATGCGCCGACCGTGGTCTACAAGCGCGTCGTCGAGGATTTCGGCGCCACGAATCCGCTGTCACAGTCATGCGTGCCCTACGCGCAGCTGGTTCACGATCGCCTGTCTATCGAGATCCTGCGCGGCTGCGCCCGCGGCTGTCGTTTTTGTCAGGCCGGCATGACGTATCGCCCGGTGCGCGAGCGCTCGGCCGACCAGATCGTCTCGTCGGTGATTCAGGGTCTGGAAAAGACCGGCTATGACGAGGTGTCTCTGACCTCGCTCTCCACGACCGACCACTCCTGCATTCGCGACGTGCTCGGCAGGCTCAACCGTCGCCTGGAGGATACGGGTATTCGCGTGTCTATTCCGTCGCAGCGCCTGGATTCGTTTGGCGTGGATATGGCCGAGTCGGTCGCCGGCGAAAAGAAGGGCGGCCTGACGTTCGCGCCCGAGGCCGGCAGCCAGCGCATGCGCGACATCATTAACAAGAACGTGACCGAGGAGGACCTGGACCGTGCGGCCAAGGCGGCCTTCGAGGCCGGCTGGAACCGAATGAAGCTCTACTTTATGATGGGCCTTCCCGGCGAGCGCGACGAGGACATCGTGGCCATCGCCAATCTGGCCGATCACGTGCTGGAGCTCGGTCGTTCCGTGGTACCCAAGGCTCGTCGCGGCTCGATCTCGGTGTCCATTTCGGTTTCGGTCTTTATCCCCAAGGCTGCCACGCCGTTCCAGTGGTGCCCGCAGCTCGACTACGACGACGTCAAGCGTCGCCAGAAGCTGCTTGTCACGAGCGTTCGCAACCGTGCCGTCCGCGTGCATTACCACGATGCCGAGACCTCGCTCATCGAGGCCGCGCTGTCCCGCGCCGGTCGTGACATGACGCCCGTCATCATCGATGCTTGGCGCTCGGGCTCTCGCTTTGACGCCTGGGTAGAGCATTTCTCGCTCGATAACTGGAAGGAGGCTGCTGCCAAAAACGGCATCGACCTCAATGAGCTCGTGCACCTGCCCTACGAGTTGGACTGGCGCCTGCCGTGGGAGCACGTGAGCCCCGGCTGCACGCGCGGCTTCCTCGAGCGCGAGTACCGTCGCTCGCTCGAGGGCGTCACGACTCCCGACTGCACCCGCACGTCGTGCACCGGCTGCGGGATCTGCCCCACGCTCCACGCCAAGAATGTATTGATGGGTGATCGCGCATGAGTGAGCGCCTGACCGACAACCCCTCGCTCTTTAGACTTCGTGTTCGCTATGGCAAGCGCGATCGCCTTAAGTACCTGGGCCATCTCGAAGTAATCCATACCATTGAGCGCATCGTGCGCCGTGCGGGACTTCCCTATGCCGTCACTCAGGGCTTCTCTCCGCACATGCGCGTGGGCTTCTCTTCGGCGCTACCGGTGGGTACGTCGTCGACCTGCGAGTGGTATGACCTGTTTATGACCGAGTTCGTGGCGCTCGACGAGGCGTTTGGGCGCCTGGCTGCGGCGTCTCCGGCCGATCTGGCGCCCATTGAGGCGGCGTACATCGACGTGCGCACGCCGGCGTTGACGGCGCAGCTCACGCGCCTGTCGTATCGCATCGACCTGCACTTAGATCCCGAGGCGCCCGTAAGCGCCGAGGAGGTGCGTCGTGCGATCGACACGCTGCGCGCGGACCATGGCATCGACTACGCGCGCGGAAAAAAGAGCAAGCGATTGGATTTGGATCACACGCTCGTGGGCTATGAGCTCACGGCGGGGGAGCGCCCGGACCATTTGGTGCTCATGCTCGACACCCATGCCGACAACGAGGGCTCCATGCGTCCGGAAATTTTGCTTTCCGCTGCTGATGTTTTGTTGCAGGGCTTGACCCCGGGCGTGGATGCACCTATTGTTTCCACCGGTATGCAAGACCTCGTGACCATCTGCTCCTACGATGTCGAGCGTCAGAATCAAGCATGCGAGGACGACGAGGGCCGACTCGTCAGCCCCATACCTGTGCGAACTTGTGGATTTGCTCCACATACTCGTTGACGGGGGTATTTTCGCCTGCTACTATATTCGGCTGTTGCACTAACTGATGCATGAAGGGCAAGTAAACATGTACGCAATCGTTAACACGGGCGGCAAGCAGTACAAGGTCGCCACCGACGATGTCATCACCGTCGAGAAGATCGAGGGCAATGAGGGCGACAAGGTCACCCTGCCGGTTATCTTCCTCAACGATGGTAAGAAGATCGTCACTGATCCCGACAAGCTGGCCAAGGCCAAGGTTACCGCTCAGATCGTTGAGCAGTTCAAGGGCGAGAAGCAGCTGGTCTTCAAGTTCCACAAGCGTAAGCGTTATCGTCGTCTGAAGGGTCACCGTCAGCAGCTCACCAAGCTGAAGATCGTGAAGGTCCAGGCTACGTCCCGCGCCAAGAAGGCTGTCAAGGCAGAGGCCGAGGCTGTTGCCGAGGCTCCCGTCGCCGAGTAGATTACACTCGTAACGAAAGAGTAGGTATACACAATGGCACACAAAAAAGGACTCGGTTCCTCCCGTAATGGCCGTGACTCCCGCGGTCAGCGCCTTGGCACGAAGCGCTATGCCGGCCAGACGGTAACCACGGGCACGATTCTCGTCCGTCAGCACGGCACGCACATCCACCCGGGTGAGAACGTTGGCCGTGGCAAGGACGACACGCTGTTCGCGCTGGTCGACGGTACCGTTGAGTTCCACAAGGGTATCAAGCACAGGGTCAGCGTACGCCCGCTCGCGAACGCGTAATTCACCCTTCATAGAGCACATATGTGGGAGGCACTTGAGTTTTAGGATTCAAGGGTCTCCCTCTTTTTTGTAGGAGGCGATTCTGTTGTCACAGTTCACCGATATCAGCCGCATTAACGTTTGCGGCGGCGACGGCGGAGCCGGATGCATGTCGTTTAGGCGCGAGGCATTTGTCCCCAAGGGCGGCCCCGATGGCGGCGACGGCGGTCGTGGCGGCAATGTCGTCATCCAGGCCGATGCTCAGCTGTCTTCGCTGATCGATTACCGCTTTAAGCATCACTTCCGCGCCGAGCGTGGCACGCACGGGCAGGGTGCCCGTCGTAACGGTAAGAGCGGCGAGGACCTGATTCTCAAGGTCCCTATGGGTACCGTGGTGCGCGAGCTCGACCCCGAGACACAGACCCCGATGTTTGAGATTGCCGACCTTGTGCACGACGGCGAGCGCGTCGTCGTGGCGCCCGGCGGTGCCGGCGGTCTGGGCAACACGCACTTTGTGACGTCGGTGCGCCGCGCTCCGGCCTTTGCCCAGCTAGGCGAGCCGGCCGAGGAGCACTGGATCGAGCTCGAGATGAAACTTATGGCCGATGCCGCGCTCGTGGGCTTTCCCTCGGTGGGTAAGTCATCGCTCATTGCGCGCATGAGTGCCGCCCGCCCCAAGATTGCCGACTACCCGTTTACCACGCTCGTGCCGAACCTCGGCATGGTGCGTGCCGGCGAATATTCTTACGTCGTTGCCGACGTCCCCGGTCTTATCGAGGGCGCGAGCGAGGGCAAGGGCCTGGGTCATCAGTTCCTGCGCCACATTGAGCGTACGGCCCTGATCATGCACGTCGTCGACATGACGGGTGGTTTTGAGGATCGCGATCCGGTCGAGGATTATCGAATCATCAACCGCGAGCTCGAGCAGTATGGTGCCGAGCTTTCGGAGCGTCCGCAGATCGTCGTCGCCAACAAGTGCGATGCGCCGGGTACGGCCGACAAGATTGCCGACCTTAAGCGCGCAGCGCTCGACGATGGACATATGTTCTTTGCCGTGTCTGCCGTGACGGGCGCCGGTCTCAATACGTTGATGCTTGCCGTAGGTGAGCAGGTGGCCAAGCTCCGCGCCGAGCTGGCGGTCTCCGATGAACCGGTCGACCTGCGCGACGATGAGTGGGAGCGCCGCCGCCTGCAGCGTGAGAAGCGTTTCCGCATTGTCCAGGAAGAGCCCGGTGCCTTCCGCGTGGTCGGTCGTGCCATCGAGCGCATGGTCATCCAGACCGACTGGGAAAACGAGGAAGCCGTCATTTACCTGCAGCATAAGTTTGCGCGTATGGGTGTTGACGACGCGCTCGAGAAGGCCGGTTGCCGTGCGGGCGACGAGGTCCGCATTTGCCAGCGCGCCTTTGACTTTGAGGGCGCTGAGGACTTCTCGGAGTACGAGGAGCTCGAGGATGCTGGCGAGGACGTTGCCGTTGAAGTCATTGACGTGGCCGATGCTGCGGATGAAGGCGTCGAGGTTGTCGATGCGGCGGATGCCGCGGGCGATGCCGAGACCTCGGAGGGCGAGTAAGCCATGTCGCTGCGCGGTGGAATCGGTCTGCCCGAGCTTCCTCTAGAGGACGGGCAGGAGTTTAGGCTCGGCATTATGGGTGGCACCTTTGATCCCATCCATTACGGGCATCTGGTGACTGCCGAGCAGGCGCGCGAGTCGCTCGACTTGGACGCTGTGCTCTTTATGCCGGCAGGGTCTCCCGCCTTTAAGCTTGACAAGCCGGTGACGCCTGCCGAGGACCGTTATGCCATGACGGTCCTCGCCACCGCCGCGAACCCGGCCTTTTTGGCGAGCCGGTTCGAGATCGACCGCCCGGGCGTAACCTATACGGCCGATACGCTTCATGCCCTTCGCGACTTTTACCCGCCGCAGGTAAAGCTCTACTTTATTACGGGCGCCGACGCGATTATCGATATCGTGACCTGGCATGATGCCGAACGAATCGCTGAGCTTGCTACCTTTATTGCGGCGACGCGACCGGGCTTTGATATCGATACGGCGCGTGCCCGAATTAAAGAGTCGGGGCTGCCGTTCGACGTGCGCTATATTCAGATTCCGGCGCTGGCGATCAGCTCGACGAACATTCGTAAGCGAGTTGCCCGCGGCATGAGTGTGCGCTACCTTACGAGCGAGTCCGTGCTCGGCTACATTCGCAAACGCAGGCTATATGCCGAATTGGGCCAAGAAGATTTTGAGTGATGGGGGTCTACGTTGTCGGTAGAGGATCAGTTTGAGGGCGATGAGCGCGCGCTGCTCAAGCGCATTCAAGAGCTGCTCGATGTTCGCATGAAGGATAAGCGCAAGCGCTATGTGCATTCGCTGGGTGTTGCCGAGACCGCACTTCATCTGGCCGAGGTCTACGGCGTTGACCGCTTTGATGCCGCTGCTGCCGGTCTGATCCACGACTGGGACAAAGTGCTCTCCGACGACGAGCTGGTTACGCGCGCTCTGCATTACGGCATTAAGATTGCCGGCTCTCCTTCCTCCGCGACGCCGCTTTTGCATGGTCCTGTTGCCGCCTATGAGCTTCCGCAGCTTTTCCCCGAGTTGTCGCCGGCCGTTTTCCAGGCTGTCGACCGTCACACCGTGGGTGCCTGCGACATGACGCCGCTCGATATGGTGGTCTTTGTGGCCGATGCCATCGAGCCCAACCGCCACGGCGACTATGCCCATGCGCTGCGCAAGATGGTTGGGGAGTCGACGCTCGATGAGTTGTTCTTCTCCTGTTTTGCGCAGGGTCTGGTCTATGTGATCCAGTCCGGGCGCTATCTTTATCCCACGGCTATTACGATTTACAACCATTACGCCCAGCTGCGCTAGCTCGGGCTGTCTAGAAAGAGGTATTCCATGGCCGACGAGACCATGACCGACGAGCAGATTCTTGAACATGTGGAGCACAAGAGCTTCGCCGCCACGTCCGACCGCACTGCCGCCTCGCTGTCCGCGAGCGGTGTAGCCGCCGAGGATGTCGCCCGCGCCGCCGCGCAGGCCGCCTACGACAAGAAGGGCGAGGACGTTCAGGTGCTCGACCTGACCGAGCTTTCCGACGTATGCGACTACTTTGTGCTTGCCACCGGTACCAATAACCGCCAGGTCGATTCTATCGTCGACGAGATCGAGGAGAAGGTCGCCGAGGCTTGCGGCGAGCACCCGTTCTCCATCGAGGGTCGCGAGCAGAAGACCTGGATGCTCATGGACTATGGTTCGGTTGTCGTCCACGTCTTCACTCCCGAAGCCCGCGACTTCTACCGCCTCGAGAAACTCTGGGGAGACGCCCCCCAGCTCCCCCTCAACCTCCTCTAGTAGCTCATTTGAGACGGGGTTTAGCTACCCTCACGCATATCGCCGGGCAGGTGCGGTTTTCCGCACCTGCCCGGCTTTCTTTTTGCCCAAAGGCGGTTAGTCGTTGAAGCGGGATTGGCGGCCGAAGGAAAGGGCGGTGTCGCCGAATTTGTCTCGGACGGCGTCGATAGCGACCGAGAGGTCGCGACGGTCGCTCGATTGGGCTCCGCGGTCGTCGACTTCGCAGAACAGGTCAGTCTGGATGCCGCCTTGGTGGTCGAAGTCGCTCATGCCGATGCCTGCTAAGCGAACGTGCATTCCTTCCTGCCAGATGTTGTCGAGCAGTTCGAGCGCAACTGCTACGAAGATGTTCTCATCGTCGGTCGGATGAGGCAGCCGGCGCTGTGCCGAGCGACCGTTTCCATACGAATACTTGAGCTTGAGCGTCACTGTGGCGCCCGTTAGTCCCTGACGGCGCAGGCGGCGTCCCACTGACTCGCCCAGCAGCGCAATCGCCGCCTCAATATCCCCACGCTCAGTCAAATCTTTCGCAAAGGTGCGTTCATTGCTGACCGACTTTACCTCGCGCTCTTCATCGAGACTCGTGACTTCGGAGATTTCGAGTCCCAGCGCACGCTGGCGCATGCGTTCGCCGTTGACGCCAAAAATAGAGGCCAAGGTGGATTCCGGTGCACGTGATAGCTCGCCGAGGGTGTAGATGCGCATACGGCGCAGTCGCTCCTCGGCCGAGCGCCCGATGCCGCTCATGGCAGATACCGGCAGCGCGGCCAAAAAGCGCTGCTCGGTTCCGGGGCGCACGATGGTCAGCCCAAACGGCTTATCCCGCTCGCTTGCGATCTTTGCAACCGTCTTGTTGCAGCCCACGCCAATGGAGCACGTCACTCCCATCGCTGCCACGCGGTCGCTTATACGCCGCGCAACCAACAGCGGGTCTTCGGGCGCAAAGCGACCCGGTGTGATATCGATAAAGGCTTCGTCGATGGATACGCGCTCCACGCGCGGCGTCTCCTCGGCAAGAATCGCCATGACCTGCGCGCTGACCTCACGATAGCGATCAAAATGCCCATGCGTCCAAATGGCCTGCGGGCACAGGCGCCGTGCCTCGGCCGAGGGCATGGCAGAGTGCACGCCAAAGCGACGCGCCTCATATGAACACGTGGACACGACGCCACGCGAATCGGCGTCTCCGCCCACGATGAGCGGCTTTCCGCGCCATTCGGGATGATCGAGCATCTCCACGCTCGCAAAAAACGCATCAAGGTCCATCAGACCCACCGCCGGGCCCGTCCAGGGAGGCGGTGTGACGCCCATGGCATCCTCATAACCGTATGTATGTTCGCGTCTTTCCATGTCATGAGTATACCGCGCAGCTCATGTGGGGTGCGTGTATGTGCTTGCAAATCCCGAATTCTTGTCTAAGATATGGATTTGCCCTCGACTACACCGAAGAAGTTGGTCTCACGGACTTCACCTGCCCGCGTCGATGGCGTATTATGTTCAACTGTTTGTTTGTAGTTGCAGCCTAAAGCTGCTTGGTTGGAGGAGTTTCCTTTGGCAGTCAAGATTCGCCTTGCTCGTCACGGCGCTAAGAAGCGTCCGTACTACCGTGTCGTCGTCGCCGATTCCCGCGCCCCGCGTGACGGTCGTATCATCGAGGAGGTTGGCCGCTACAACCCGATGACCGCCCCCAAGACCATCAACCTCGACCTCGAGAAGATCGCCGACTGGCAGTCCAAGGGCGCTCAGCTCACCGACGCCGTCGCCGCTCTGGTCAAGGCCGCCAACGAGGGCGAGAAGACCGAGACCGTCGTCAAGAAGTCCAAGAAGCAGCTCGCCAAAGAGGCCGAGGCCGCTAAGGCTGCCGCTGAGGCCGCTGAGGGCGCCGAGGAGTAAATCGTGCCTGAGGTTGACGCTGCACAGCTCGAGGGTGAGGCAATGCTCTCAGATCGCATCGCCGATCTCGTCGAATATCTCGTTGTTCAGATCGTCGACGACCCGGATTCCGTGAGCCTTGAGGTCATCGATGGTGACGACGCCTCCACGATTGAGGTTTCGGTCGCCGAGGATGACGTCGCTAAGGTCATCGGCCGTCGTGGCCGTACCATCAAGGCCATTCGCACGCTCGCCCGTGCACTGGCCGCTCGCCTCGACACTGCTGTCGAGGTAGAGGTTCTGGGCTAGGACCTTGAGGTCCCAGTACAAAAACATCGCCCGTGTGGTCAAGCCGCACGGAAGGAAGGGGGAGGTCCTCGCGCAGCCGCTGCGGGGGCTTCCTTCTGTATTAGAGCCGGGCATGCGCGTCGCCCTGACGCCGCCGGCGCTCAAGCGCGACCGCTTTTGCACGGTCGTGTCCGTCACCGATACGGGCGATGGCGATCTGGTCTCGTTTGAGGGCATTGACGACTTGACGGCCGCCGAGGGCATCACGGGATGCTATGTGCTGGCAAATCGCGACGACTTTGAGCTCGATTCGCTCGACGCTGCCTATACCGACCTGATGGGTCGCGAGGTGGTCGACGAGCGCTTCGGTTCGCTCGGCACGATCGTCGAGATCATGTCGACGCCCGCTAACGATGTTTGGGTTGTCGAGGGTGATCGGTACGGCGAGGTACTGATTCCCGTGATCGAGCAGGTCGTGCTCGATCTTCCCGATGCAGGAACAATTTCCGTCCACGTGATGGACGGCCTTATCGATATGGACAAGTAGGGAGGAAAACATGCTGATTGAGACCCTTTCGGTCTTTCCCGAGATGTTTGAGCCTGTCATGTCCACGTCGATTTTGGGCCGCGCCCGCAAGGCCGGCCTTTTTGATTTTAAGGCGTATAACCTGCGCGACTGGACGCACGACCGCCATCGTACCGTCGATGACGAGCCGTACGGCGGCGGGCAGGGCATGCTCATGAAGGTCGAGCCTATCGCAGAGGCCATCGAGGCCATTAGCGCAGAGGGTCCTAAGCCCACTGTGGTGTTCTTTACCCCCTGTGGCGAGCCTTTTACGCAGCATGTGGCCGAGCGCCTGCTCAAAAGTGAGCGCCTGCTGTTTGTGTGCAGCCGTTACGAGGGCGTCGACGAGCGCGCGTATGCGTATGCCGATGAACGTCTGTCGATCGGCGACTATGTGCTCACGGGCGGCGAGCTGCCCGCGATGGTCGTTGCCGATGCCGTCGTACGCCTCATTCCCGGCGCCCTGGGCGACGAGATGAGCAACGTGGACGAGTCGTTCTCGACCGCCGAGGACGGAGGCCTGCTCGAGTACGCGCAGTACACCCGCCCCGCCGAGTTCAACGGCGAGGGCGTTCCTCCGGTGCTCGTGAGCGGCGATCACGCCAAGGTCGATGCCTGGCGCCGCAAGAATGCCATCGAGCGCACCTGTCGCTGGCGTCCCGACCTGATCGAGACTGCGCGGCTCACGCCCGAGGAGCGCGCTTACGCGCAGGAGATTCTTGACGCTTCGTATTCGCAGAGCGAGGAGTGAGTATGGTTCCTACGCAACATTCCGCGTTGAGGGGCGCTTTTGAGTGGATCGCGGTTATCGCGATCGCGCTCGTGGCCACGTTCCTGATCCGTACCTTTGTGGTCGAGCCCTTTGTGGTGCCCACCGGTTCTATGGAGGACACGATCGAGATTGGCGACCAGATCCTGGCGCAAAAGGTGAGCCTCGAGCTCGGTCAGCCCGTCAAGCAGGGCGATATCGTGGTGTTTCACAACCCCGATGGCACCTCCGAGCATGATGTTCTTGTCAAGCGTGTTATTGCCACGGCCGGCCAGACGGTCGACCTGCAGGATGGCAAGGTGGTCGTTGACGGCCAAGCGCTCGACGAGGACTATACGACGGGCATGAGCTGGCCACTTTCGGTCCAAGCGCCCGGTGCTCAGGTAAGCTATCCCTACACCGTTCCCGACGGGTGCGTGTGGGTGATGGGCGACAACCGCGAAAACTCTGCCGACTCACGCTACTTTGGTCCCGTCGATCGCTCTGATTTGATCGCCGTGGCACTCGTGCGCTACTGGCCGCTCAACCGCATCGGCGCTATCGACTAAAAACCGCTATAGTACAGTACCTAACCGTGTAATCGTTTCGACGAGGGGATATTAGAGGCATGAACGCTTCATCGCTTTCCTTCCAAGACATCATCCTGCGCCTCCAGCAGTACTGGGGCGAGCAGGGCTGCGTCATTATGCAGCCCTATGACTCCGAGGTCGGTGCCGGTACCTTCCATACCGCGACCACGCTGCGCTCGCTCGGTCCCGCCGAGTGGCGCACCTGCTATGCGCAGCCTTGCCGCCGTCCCGCCGACGGCCGCTACGGCGAGAACCCCAACCGCATGCAGCACTACTATCAGTTCCAGGTGCTCATCAAGCCCTCTCCGGTCAACGCCCAGGAGCTTTACCTGGGGTCTCTTGCCGCTATCGGTCTGGACCCCAACGACCATGACGTCCGCTTTGTCGAGGACGACTGGGAGAGCCCGACGCTCGGCGCCTGGGGCCTTGGCTGGGAGGTCTGGCTCAACGGCATGGAAGTCACGCAGTTTACGTACTTCCAGCAGGTGGGCGGTATCGAGGTCGACCCCGTTCCTGTCGAGATCACCTATGGCCTGGAACGCATCGCCATGTACGCCCAGGGCGTCAACTCGGTCTACGACCTGGTGTGGAGCTACCTGCCCGACGGCACGCCCATGACCTATGGCGACGTGTTCCTCGAGAACGAGCGCGAGTTCAGTGCCTACAACTTTGAGGTCGCCAACGTCGAGATGATGCGTCAGAAGTTTGACGACTACGAGGCCGAGTGCCATTCCTGTCTAGAGCGCAAGCTGCCGCTGCCGGCATATGACTGCGTCATGAAGTGCAGCCACGCTTTCAACCTGCTCGATGCCCGCGGCGCTCTGTCCGCAGTCGAGCGTGCCAACTACATCCTGCGCGTCCGCGCCGTCGCCAAGGCGTGCTGCGAGGCCTACATGGCCGAGGTCGCCGGAGTCAACGAGAATGCCGACCAGGAAGGCGAGGTGGCGTAAGCCATGGCAGACGCTAAGGATTTCCTGTTTGAGATCGGTACGGAGGAAATGCCCTCTGCACCGCTGAACAATGCCGTCAAGCAGCTTGGCACCATGATCGCCAAGGGTCTCGACGAGGCCGGTCTGGCCCACGGCGAGGTCCGCGTGATCTCGAGCCCGCGCCGCCTGGCTGCACTCGTTGCCGATGTCGCCACCGCGACCGACGAGGTTCACGAGGTCAAGCGTGGCCCCGCGGCCAACATTGCCTTCGACGCTGACGGTAACGCCACCAAGGCCGCCCAGGGCTTCGCCCGCAAGTGCGGTGTGGCTGCCGAGGACCTGGTCCGTCGCGAGGACACTGACGGTCGCGAGTATGTGTTCGCCGAGAAGAATATTCCCTCCGCACCGGCTACGCCGATTCTGACCGCTCTGTGCGAGAAGACCATCGCCGGCCTGCAGTGGCCCAACTACCGCAGCCAGCGCTGGGGTCACGAGCATGCTACCTTTGTTCGTCCGGTCCGTTGGATTTGCTGCCTTCTGGGCGAGGATGTTGTGCCCGTGTCGTTTGCCGACGTGACGAGTGGCAACACCACGCGTGGTCATCGCGTACTTGGCCCCGGTGACCATGTGGTCGCCAGCCCCGCCGTCTACGAGCAAGTGCTCGAGGACGCCGGCGTGCTTTCTGCCGAGCGTCGTCGTGAGGCCATCCTCGCCGGTATCGCCGAGGTCGAGGCTGCCCGTCCCGGCTGCCATGTCGATACGCCCAAGAAGGTCTTCGAGGAGGTCATTAACCTCTGCGAGTGGCCGACGGTGCTCGTCGGTACCTTCGATGAGGAGTTCCTCAAGGTCCCGCACGAGATTATCTGCGAGTCCATGCTCACCAACCAGCGCTACTTCCCGATCTATGACGGCGAGGGCAAGCTCACGCGTGAGTTCGTGGTCGTCTCCAACAGCAAGCCCGAGAACGCCGAGCGCGTGATCGACGGCAACGAGCGCGTTGTGCGTGCCCGTCTGGACGATGCCAAGTTCTTCTACGAGGAGGACCTGAAGATCTCCCTCGACGAGTTCCGCGAGCGTCTGGCCAAGGTTGCCTTCCAGGAGAAGCTCGGTAGCGTGCTCGCCAAGTCCGAGCGCATCGAGCAGCTCGCGCTCGCTATCGCCCGCGAGGCTCATCTGGGCGCCCACCTTGCCGCCGATGCCGCTCGCGCCGCGCACCTGTGCAAGGCCGACCTGGTGTCTAACGCCGTTGTCGAGTTCACGAGCCAGCAGGGCGTGATGGGCGGTTATTACGCGACCGCGATGGGGGAGAACGACGAGGTCGCTCATGCTATCCGCGATCACTATCGTCCCCGCTTTGCCGGTGACGAGCTGCCTGAGGGCACCGCTGGCTGCATCGTGGCTTGCGCCGACAAGCTCGATACCATCGCCGGTATCTTTGCCATCGGCGAGCCCCCGACCGGCTCCTCCGACCCCTACGCGCTGCGTCGTGCCGCTATCGGCATCATCAACATTCTGCGCGACCGTCTGCCGATCGACCCCACGTCGCTCATCGACTTCGCCCTCGAGCTCTACAGTGAGCAGGGCATTGAGTTCGACGCCGCCGAGGTCGCCCAGCAGGTTCGCGACTTCTTCCACGGCCGTCTGGTGAGCATGGCCCGCGACGAAAAGATCCCGGCCGATACCGTTGCCGCCGTCTCCGCGGTGCACATCATCGCCCCGTCCGTCTTCTTCGCCCGCTGCGCCGCCCTCGACGAGGCCCGCAAGAACGACGCCGAGACGTTCGATAACCTGGCGACCGCCTATGCCCGCGCCGCGCACATCTCCAAGCCCGAGCTGGGCGCGGAGTACGACCGCGCCCTGATGGGTGAGGTCGAGCTCGCGCTTGCCGATGCCTCCGAGGCTGCTCAGACCGCTGTCGACGCCGCCCTCGCTGCCGAGGATTACCCGGTCGCATTTGCCGCCCTCGCCGCCCTGCGCGCCCCCATCGACCGCTTCTTCGACGAGGTCATGGTCATGGACAAGGACGAGCAGCTTCGCGATAATCGCCTTAAGCTGCTCAACCGCTTCGAGGCCGTTTTCTCCGGCATCGCAAACATCGGTGAGCTTGCTCGCAAAAAGTAAGCCAGCCTGCGCATAAGCGCAAAAGGAGCCCCGCATGGATTGCCCGGTCACCGCTCGTCCCACCGTTATCGTTATCTCCGACTCGCTCGGTGATACCGCTTGTGAGGTGGTGCTTGCGGCGTCCGGGCAATTTGATGAAGGGGCTTTTCGCGTTTTACGCCTGCCCAAGGTGACCTCCGTGGAGCAGGTCAAGTCGTTTGTGGGTCCGCGCGTCGATGCCGATCATCGCGATATTGCCGTGTTCCACACCATTGTCGATCCGGCGCTTCGCGCCCGCGTGCTCGATTACCTGGGCATGCTGCATATCCGTTCGGTCGACCTGATCGGCCCGACGCTCGCCGTGCTGTCGTCGCTCATCGGTGTGCCGCCCAAGGGCGTTGCGGGCGTGATTCACAAGACCGATGACCGCTATTTCCATCGTATCGAGGCCATGGAGTATTTCGTTGAGCACGATGACGGGCGCGGTTGCGACGATTTGTCGGGTGCCGATATCGTGCTGCTGGGCGTATCGCGCACGTCCAAGACGCCGCTGTCGATGTATCTGGCTTATCAGGGCTACAAGGTTGCCAATGTTCCGTTGGCCCATGGCATGGAGCCGCCGAAGTCGATTTACGAGGTCGACCCGATGCGCCTGTTCGGCCTGATTTCGACCGTCGATGTGATTTCCGAAATTCGCGATAGCCGCTTGGGCGATGACTACGCTCGTGCCGTTGCCGGCTCCTATGCCGAGCCCGAGAGCGTGCACAGCGAGCTCGAGGAAGCCCGTGCGCTCATGAAGCGCCTAGGCTGCTTTGTGGTGCGTACCGACGGCAAGGCCATCGAGGAGAGCGCCTCCGAGATCATCAGCCACTTGGAGGAAATCCAAGAAGCCCGCGCCCGCCGCGCCGCCCGCCGAGCCCAGCAAAGTTAACTCATTTCGGTAGCTAAAAATGCACCGTCTCAAAAAGACTACCTAAAAATAATGCACGATATTGGTAAAGCGATTTAGCAAAGAACTTGCATTTGACCTGCAATTCTCTTGCATTGGTATCTTCATAAGGTAACCACCTTTACCTACCGTTTACCGTCACATTTACCACGTTTACCAAACCCCGCGCCCTCTACGCAAGCCCGCTCAATGCCCGCCGTATAGTACCCTCACGGCCCGCATCCGGCGGGTCGATTCGTTACCACGGTCGTGCGCGAGAGCGCATGGAAGGGGAAGTATCGTGAGCGATTGCAAGAGGGTTTACCGTTTTGGAACCGACGCCCAGGGCACCTGTGTCACCGAGGGCGACAAGTCCATGAACTTCGTGCTTGGCGGCAAGGGCGCTAACCTTGCCGAGATGAGCCGTATCGGCCTGCCGGTTCCCGGTGGCTTTACCATTACCTGCCAGACTTGTGTCGAGTACTCCGGCGCCGGTAACGTGTGGCCCGAGGGCGCACTCGATGAGATCGTTGCCGCCGAGGCAGACCTCGAGGCCCGCTGCGGCAAGAAGCTCGGTGACGATAATGATCCGCTGCTCGTGTCGGTTCGCTCGGGCGCTCCGTTCTCCATGCCCGGTATGATGGACACGGTTCTCAACTTGGGCCTCAACGACGACTCCGTTCAGGGTCTCATCGCCCAGACGCAAAATCCGCGTTTTGCCTGGGATAGCTACCGCCGCTTTATCCAGATGTTTTCCAACGTCGTCATGGGCGTTGACGCCGACCTGTTCGAGAACGCCCTGACCCAGGCCCGCCTGGTCGCCGGCGTTCGCGTCGATTCCGAGCTTTCGGCCGAGGACCTGCAGGAACTCGTCGAGACCTTTAAGGGCATCTTCTCCGAGAACGTCGATGCCTCCCTGTATCCCGAGCTCGAGGTCGCTGACGGCAAGCCCGTCTTCCCGCACGACCCGGAGCTTCAGCTACGCCTTGCAATCCAGGCCGTCTTTGGCAGCTGGATGAATGAGCGTGCCTGCATCTACCGCAAGCAGCATGGCATTTCCGACGACCTCGGTACTGCCGTCAACGTGCAGGCCATGGCCTTTGGCAACAAGGGCGAGACCTCTGCGACGGGCGTCGCCTTTACGCGTAATCCGGCCGACGGCACCAAGGAGTTGTACGGTGACTTTTTGGTTAATGCCCAGGGCGAGGACGTCGTCGCCGGTATCCGCAACACCGAGCCCATCGCCGACCTCAAGACCACCCCGGGCCTCGAGTCCGCAGGTGAGGAGCTCGAGCGCGTGTTCCTGACGCTCGAGGATCATTACCGCGATATGTGCGATATCGAGTTCACCATCGAGCAGGGCAAGCTCTGGATGCTCCAGACCCGCGTGGGCAAGCGCACCGCCACCGCCGCCCTGCGCATCGCCATCGAAATGGTCGAGGAAGGCCTGATCACACGCGAAGAGGCCGTGAGCCGTATCGATCCCGCGCAACTCGACCAGCTCCTGCACCCGCAGTTTGACGCCTCCAAGAAGTACGAGGCTCTCGCCAGCGGTCTTAATGCCAGCCCCGGTGCCGCCGTGGGCGAGGTCGTGTTCTCGAGCGACGACGCCGTCGCGCGTTCCGCCGAGGGTCGCAAGGTCATTCTGGTTCGTTGGGAGACCAACCCCGACGACCTGAAGGGCATGGTCGCCGCCGAGGGCATCCTGACCAGCCACGGTGGCAAGACGAGCCATGCCGCCGTTATCGCCCGCGGTATGGGTACGCCCTGCGTCTGCGGCGTTGAGCGCTTCCATATCGACGCCGCCGAGAAGGTCGTGCGTATCGAGGGCAGTGACCGCGTGCTGCGCGAGGGCGATGTCATCTCCATCGACGGCACCCAGGGCATCGTCGTCGACGGCGCCGTTGACCTGGTCTCCGCCGAGCTCACCGGCGATCTGGATACCATCCTGTCCTGGGCCGACGAGATTCGCCTGGACGAGACCTGTGGCCATGCCAACCATGTGCGCGTCAACGCCGACAATCCCGAGGATGCTGCACTCGCACTCGAGTTTGGCGCCGAGGCTATTGGCCTGTGCCGCACCGAGCACATGTTCCTGGGCGATCGCAAGAACATCATCCAGAGCTTTATCCTTTCTGAGGATGAGGCCGTGAAGCAGCAGGCCCTGGCCGACCTGCTCAAGGTTCAGACCGAGGACTTCCTGGCGATGTTTAAGACCATGTCCGGTCGCGATGTGGTCGTTCGCCTGCTCGATCCGCCGCTTCATGAGTTCCTGGATAATCCTCGCGAGCTTGAGGTCGCCATCACCAAGAAGGAAGCCGCTGGCGCCAGCGAGGAAGAGCTTGCCGTCCTGCGCGCCCGCCTGCGTCGTATCGACGGCATGGTCGAGTCCAACCCGATGCTCGGCCTGCGCGGTGTGCGCCTGTCTGTCGTCTTTAGCGATCTGCCGCTCATGCAGGTTCGCGCCGTCGCCACGGCTGCTGCCCGCCTCATCAAGGAAGGCGTCGACCCGCGCCCCGAGATCATGGTTCCGCTCGTTTCCATCACGGCGGAGCATGTCCAGACCCGCGAGGTTATCGAGCGCGTGATCGCAGAGGTTTCCGACGAAGAGGGCGTCGAGCTCAATATTCCCGTGGGCACGATGCTCGAGCTGCCGCGTGCCTGCATGGTCGCCGACGAGATCGCCCATTACGCAGACTTCTTCTGCTTTGGCACCAACGACCTCACCCAGACGACCTTCGGTTTCTCGCGTGACGACGCCGAGGCTAAGTTCATCCCGCTGTATATGCATAAGAAGATCTTGGAGGACAATCCTTTCGAGACCATCGACACGGCGGTACTCGAACTGGTGCGCTTGGCCGTCGAGAAGGGCCGCGCCACCAACCCCGACATGCACTTTGGCGTGTGCGGTGAGCACGGTGGCGACCCCAAGTCCATCAAGGGCCTGTTTAACGTGGCCGACGTGGACTACGTGTCCTGCTCGCCCTACCGCGTGCCCCTCGCACGCCTGGCTGCCGCTCAGGCCAAGCTCGAGGCCAAGCGTTCCGCCTAACGTTTTGGGTTTAGACGCCTAGCGTAGTCCCCTTCATGCCGCCCGTCTCATTCGTGAGACGGGCGGTTATCATGTGCGGGTTTTGTCTTTTTGTCTGCGTAAAAAAATGTTCTTGCAGCAGAAACCCGCGCGTGTATACTCGAATACGTTTGTTCAACTACGTGCCGGCCAAGGTGGTACGGCACCTCTAGAAGAGTAAGGAATTGCACATGGATTACATCCGCGCAATCGAGCGTCAGCAGATCCGCGAGGACATTCCTCAGGTTCGCGTCGCCGACAACGTCAAGGTTCACTACCGCATTAAGGAAGGCGACCGCGAGCGCATCCAGGTCTTCCAGGGCGACGTCATCCGCATGGCCGGCGCCGGTGCCCGCGAGACCTTCACCGTCCGCAAGATGTCCTTCGGTGTCGGTGTTGAGCGTACCTTCCCGCTTCACAGCCCCAAGATCGCCAAGCTCGAGGTCGTTCGTCATGGTCGCGTCCGTCGCGCCAAGCTGTACTACCTCCGCGACAAGGTGGGCAAGGCTGCTCGCATCCCCGAGAAGCGCTAAGAAGATCGCAGCGTCTGTCCACTCGTTTGGACACAAGGGTCACCTTCGGGTGGCCCTTCTTTTTATCTGATTTGCATGCAAGGAGGGCCTGGTATGGCCAATATGACGAGCTCGGTTTCGGCATCGCAGGTTGCCGGAGAGCTGGCGAGCGCAACGTTTGAGGAGATCCCCGCCCTCGTGGAGCATTATCGCGAGGACCCGCGCCAGCAGGTGATCAAGGCTTGCGAGCGTGCTCTTAAGCGCCATGCCAAGGAACTTGCCGAGCGCGAGCGCGTCAATGACATGTACGAGCTTATGCATGAGCTTGGCGGCGATGGGGTGGTCGTTGGTGTCGACGAGGTGGGTCGCGGATCGGTGGCCGGTCCTTTGACGGTATGCGCTGTCTGCCTTCCTATGGAGCCGCGCGTCTGGGGCATCAACGATTCCAAAAAGCTCACGCCGGCGCGCCGCGAGTTGCTCTCAGTGAAGATTGCCGAGGTGGCGACGGCGATCGGTTTTTGCCATATCGCGCCTAAGGATATCGATGAGATGGGCATGGCCCGTGCTATCCGTACCGCCGTTGCGGGCGCCGTGGCCGATACGGGGCTCGAGCCCGATTGCGTGCTTATGGATGGCAACCCCTTGGGCGCCGTTCCTAACGAGCGCGATGTGGTGAAGGGCGATGCCAAGATCGCCTGCATCGCCGCGGCGTCCATCATGGCTAAGGTCACGCGTGACGAGATGATGGTCGAGTACGACGCTGAGTATCCCGAGTACCATCTGGCCGAGTCGAAGGGCTATGCGAGCCCCGAGCACATCGAGGCCATTCGAAAACATGGACTTTGTCCACTGCATCGTGTGAGCTTTTGCGGAAACTTTCTGCAGACTGAGCGCCTTTTCTAGGTCAATTGTGGAGACAGGGACCTCTGGGGTTTTATAAACCTGCTGGTAGCGGGCCGTATGCAACACCATTGTTGCGTACGGCCCGTTTTTTGACGGCATTTGGTCAGCTTTTGGTTAGCTTCCGGTACTTACCCGCATGAAAGGTGCCCTCATCATCGGGGCACTGCAGTGTGCGGGAAAGGAGACCCCATGAGTGCCGCAAGCAAAAAGAGCAAGACACAGCAGCTCAAGGAGCGTTGGGAAAACGGCGAGCTCGACTGCGGGGCGATGACGCCCGAGTTTATCAAGGGACTCAGTCCCCGCGAGCTGGGCATGCTGGGCGAGCTGATCACCATCGACTACTTTAACGAGCGCGGCTACACCTTGCTGGAGCAGGGTTATCGTTGCACCGAGGGCGAGGCTGATCTGGTGCTGCTCGATGAGCTCGACGATGTCGTGGTGATGGCCGAGGTCAAGACCAGACGCGTCGTACTGGATTGCAACACGCGGGTCTTTCCCGAGGAGGCCGTGGACGCCCAAAAGCAACGCCGCTACCGCCGCATCGCAAGCTGCTATCTTATGGAGCATTATCCGCTCAAGGCGATCCGCTTCGATGCCGTGGGTGTCACCATTCGCGGCGGGCATATCGCCGAGATCGAGCATCAGTACAACGCGTTCGATTGGCAGGTGTCGTGATGGCGTTCGAGACGTTTGCCGTTCACGCGGCCTGCATCCGCGGCGTCGAGGCGATTCACGTCACGGTCGAGGTCTCGCTTGCCGGCGGCGTTCCGGGCATTCAGATGCTCGGCATCCCGAGTATGGAGGTGATGGAGTCACGTGGTCGTATTCGCTGTGCGATGCGCTCCGCCGGGTTCGAGATCCCGCGCTCGGGCATTACGGTCAATCTGGCGCCCGGCGATATTCGCAAGACCGGTAGCGGCTTTGATCTGCCCATCGCCATCGCGGTCCTAGCGGCCGATGGTCAGATTCCCCGCGACAACCTCGATCGCTGCCTTATCGCCGGCGAGCTCGGCTTGGACGGTACGGTGCTTCCTGTCAAAGGCGAGGTGGCGTTTCAGCTATTGGCTCGCGACATGGGGCTGTCTTTTATCGCCGGTAGGTCCGACCAGCATGTGCCACTCGCGGGCGTGGATTGCGGCTTTATCGCGCATCTGTCTCAGCTTGCTCACGGCATGGGCGATGCCGCACGGCACTACTTGGATTCCGAGGGTGTCGAGGCGACCTTTGAGCCCGAGCTCGACTATGCAGACGTGCTGGGGCAGGAAGTCGCTAAACGCGGCATGGCGCTTGCGGCGGCAGGAGAACTCGGCTTGCTCATGATCGGGTCTCCGGGATCGGGCAAGACGATGCTCGCACGCCGTATGACCGGCATCCTGCCCGAGCTTTCCGTTGAGGATCAGCAGGAGGCACTGTGCATCCATTCGGTTTTGGGTGAGAACATTGATGGCTTGTTGGCGGGGCACCGCCCCTTCCGCAGTCCCCACCACAGTATTTCGACCGCAGGCCTTATCGGCGGCGGGCGCCCGGTGCGCCCGGGTGAGATCAGCCTTGCTCATGGCGGCGTGCTCTTTTTGGACGAGCTTGCCGAGTTTCCCACTGGCGTGCTGCAGACGCTGCGTCAGCCCATCGAGCGCGGCTACGTGAGGATCGTACGCGTCGACGGGGCTTTTACCTTCCCGTCGCGCTTTCAGCTGCTGGCTGCGAGCAATCCCTGCCCCTGCGGCTTTTTGGGCGATCGCGAGGTACCGTGTCGCTGCTCGGCGGCGATGGTCGAGCGCTATCGGTCTAAACTGCGCGGTCCTTTGGCCGACCGTATCGACTTGATGATCGATGTGACCCGTCCCGACCCTCAAGTGATTATCGAGGGCGCAGAGGGTATGTCGTCGGCCGAGTTACGTGACTACGTTGTGCGCGGTCGCGCCTTTCGCGCTTGGCGCGAATCCCGCATGGACGATGCGGATGCCGAGGCCGAGGATGACGAGACACGGTCCATTGACGGCGTCGTTTCGACCTTCGAGCTCGATGATGCGGCGGAGAAGTGTGTGCTCGGCCTATCCAAACGCACGCATCTCACAGGGCGTGGCATCGTGCGCCTGGTTCGCATTGCGCGTACGATCGCAGATGTCGCCGAGAGCGAGCAGGTGACGCAGGACCACGTGCTCGAGGCGGCGATGTACCAGGGAAGGAGGGACCAATGATGGCCGAGGGGACCTTCGAGCTGCATCCAGGTGATGCGTTGTATCCCGAGACCGTTTTGGAGCTTTCAGATTTACCCCAGACGCTTTATGTGCGCGGCAACCCCGAGGTGCTTTCGACGCCCGCGCTCTCCATCATCGGCGCGCGCAAGGCCTCGCCGTATGGTCTTGCCGTGGCAGAGCTTGCGGCGAAGGTGGCGGTTGAGGCGGGAGTGACGGTAGTTTCGGGCGGTGCGGTCGGTTGTGACCAGGCCTCGGGTTGGGCTGCGGTCAACGCCGGCGGCAAACACGTTGTGGTGCTGGGGACGGGCGCCGACGTGGTCTACCCGCGTTCGAGCGCGGGGCTGATTACGCGCACGCTTGATACGGGTGGCGCGGTCGTGTCGATCTCTCCGTGGGGCATGGGTCCGCGCAAGTTTGCCTTTCCGCGCCGCAATCGCGTGATCGCGGCCCTGTCGCAAGCCCTCTTTGTATCCGAGGCGGGTATGCCTTCTGGGACGTTTTCTACAGCCGAGGCTGCTATGGATTTGGGGCGCGAACTTCTTGCCGTGCCGGGGTCGATCCTATCGCCCGAGTCGCGTGGCACGAATTACCTCATTGCGAACGGTGCCTGCTGCATCGTCGACGAGGAATCTATCGAGATGGCTATCTCACGCATCTACGGAACCCTGCGCTACTCGCGCCCCATTGCTCCCGGCATTGCCGACCTTGATCCAACGCAGCAGACCGTGATGCATGCGCTCATCGCCTCTCCGCTCAAGGTCGACGACATCGCGGCGCTCGTCTCGCTCGATGCTGTCGGCGTACTCAAACTCTTGGGTTCGCTTGAACTCGAGGGCCTTATCGAGCGCATGATGGATGGAAGGTATGCGCCCTCCAAGTTTGCCCTTCACGCCCAGACACCCTTCGGTCACAATGGAAAACGTGTCAATTAGAAAGGTGTTTGCAGATGCAGTTCGATCAGGTGACAGTTATCGGTGGCGGTCTGGCGGGGTCGGAGTGCGCGATCCAGCTGGCAGATCGCGGGTTTGCCGTAAAGCTGTGCGAGATGCGCCCCCAGGTGAGCTCCCCGGCCCACCATACCGATCACCTGGCAGAGCTCGTCTGCTCCAATTCGTTTAAGTCGACCCGTCCGGATTCCGCGGCTGGTTTGCTGAAAGCCGAGCTTGAGCGCATGGGTTCAGTCCTGCTCGATTGCGCCCATCGCGCGGCTGTTCCCGCCGGTGGCGCCTTGGCGGTCGACCGCGTCAAGTTTTCCGAGCTTGTCGAGGCCGAGGTTGCCGCCCGTCCCAATATCGAGGTCGTGCACGGCGAGGTCACGCAGATTCCCGAGGGTCACGTGGTCATTGCCGCGGGCCCGCTGTGTTCACCGGCGCTGAGCGAAGAGGTCATGAAGCTCGTCGGTGGCGACGCCCTTGCGTTCTTCGATGCGGCGGCGCCGATCGTCGATGCCTCCACGCTCGATATGGACGTGCTGTTCTCGCAGTCGCGCTACGAGGAGCAGGGGAGCGGCGACTATCTCAACGCTCCGCTCAATAAGGAGGAGTACGAGGCCTTTATCGAGGCGCTTACCACGGCCGACCGCGTGGTGCTCAAAGACTTTGAGGGCGGCGATTTGTTCCAGGCCTGCCAGCCTGCCGAGGAAGTTGCGCGCACCGGCAAGGACGCCATTCGCTTTGGCGCCATGAAGCCCGTTGGCCTCACCGACCCGCGTACCGGACGTCGCCCCTGGGCGGCGATACAGCTGCGTGCCGAGAACAAGGAGAAGACCGCCTATAACCTGGTGGGCTTCCAGACCAACTTGACCTTTGGCGAGCAAAAGCGCGTCTTCCATATGGTGCCGGGCCTGGAGAACGCTGAGTTCTTCCGCTACGGTGTCATGCATCGCAATACCTTTGTCGACGCTCCGCACGTGCTCGATGGCACCTTTGCCGTGCCCGGTACCGGCGTGCGCCTGGCCGGTCAGATCACCGGCACCGAGGGGTACATGGAAGCCGTGGCGACAGGTCTGCTCGCGGCGCTCAACACCTATGCCGAGGCTATCGGTGCCGCGGGCGTCGAGTTGCCGCGTGTGGGTGCCCTGGGTGCGCTCGTGGGCTATGCGACCGATCCTGCCACCGTGGGCTATCAGCCTATGCATGTCAACTTTGGCCTGGTGCCGCCACTCGAGGATGGTAAGCGCCGCAGCAAGCGCGACCGCTATCAGGCCTATGCGGACCGTGCGCTCGAGGCCCTCGATGCCTACTTGGCCACGCGTTCCGACTTGTTTGGAGGCGACCGGTCATAGCCTTTGACCTGTACGACACCGTCGACTCTTTTATCGCCTATATCGCACGCGTTGAGGGGCTTTCTCCCAACACGGTGACGGCCTATGGCTCGAGGCTAGAGCGCTTTGCTGCCTGGTGCGAGCGCGAGGATATTGATGCTTTCGCTGCCGACGTGCGCACCATTCGTCGCTATCTTGCCGAGCTTTCGCGTGAGCAGGTGGCTCCCCGAACGCTTGCGGCGCACCTGTCGGCTATTCGATCTCTCTATCGCTGGATGGCTGCCGAGGGGATTGTCGAGGGCGATGCGGTCTCGGCGATCGCGTCGCCCAAGCTGCCGCGTGACCTGCCGGGCGTCCTTACGACCCAGCAGGTCGAGGCGCTGCTCAAGACGCCTGATACCTCAACACCCGCGGGACTGCGCGATGCGGCGATGCTCGAGTTGCTCTATGCCTCGGGTGCCCGCATCTCAGAGCTTGCGGCGCTCAATGTGGAATCCATCTCATGGTCCGAGCGCACGCTGCGCCTGTGGGGCAAGGGAAGCAAGGAGCGCATCGTTCCTCTGTATCGTCGTGCGCTCGATGTGACGCGTCTCTATATTGAAGAGGGGAGGCCGGAGTTGCTCGCTCGGGCAAAGCGCCGCGACCTCGCTACCGGGCCGCATCCGCTGCTTATATCGGCGCGCGGCAATCGCATGAGCGCCGCGATGCTCCGGCGGCGGTTCCATACGCTGGCGACGCTCGCCGGCATTCCGGCTGACATCGCCCCGCATGCGATGCGCCATACCTTTGCGACCGACTTGCTCGAGGGCGGTGCGGACCTGCGCTCGGTTCAAGAGCTGCTAGGTCATGCGAGCCTGTCCACGACGCAGATCTACACGCATCTCACACCCGATCGGCTTAAGCGGGCTGTGGCTCAAGCCCATCCCCGCGGCGAATAGTGGCTGGCACGTCCCGCGCCGCACTCAGGTGTGTGGTTTTGATTGCGGGTTGGCAGGAAGAGGCATTCCTGCTATCATTCATCGGGTTGCTTCACGGCAACATGTTTTTATCACGCACGCGCGGCTACTTCATACCGTGGTGCCCGGGCTTTGGTAGCACATGTCCGGGTTGGTTTTGGAGGATGACCCCGCGCGGAGGCAAACCACAGGAGGTTTAACATGGCTACCAAGATTAATATCCGCACCCTGCTCGAGGCCGGCTGCCACTTCGGTCACCAGACCCGTCGCTGGAACCCCAAGATGAAGCCGTTCATCTTCGGTGAGCGCAACGGCATCTACATCCTCGACCTCAAGCAGACCATCCTCGACGCCGACCAGGCCTACACCTTCGTCAAGAACGTCGCCAAGGGTGGCAACGTGCTGTTCGTCGGCACCAAGAAGCAGGCTCAGGAGGCCGTCAAGAACGCTGCTGAGCGCGCCAACATGCCTTACATCAACCAGCGTTGGCTCGGCGGTATGCTGACCAACTTCGTCACCATCCGCTCCCGCATCAACCGCATGGAGGAGCTCGAGGCCATGGTCGAGGACGGCCGCATGGCTGTTCTGCCCAAGAAGGAGCAGGCTGTTCTCGGCAAGGAGCTCACTAAGCTCCAGACCAACCTCGGTGGCGCCCGCGACATGAAGGGTCTGCCCCAGGCTCTCTTCGTCATCGACACCAAGCGCGAGGAGAACGCCATCAAGGAGGCCCAGCGCCTGAACATCCCCGTCGTCGCCCTGATCGACACCAACTCCGATCCCGACGAGGTCGAGTACGGCATCCCCTGCAACGATGACGCTATCTCCGCTGTCACCCTTATGTGCGAGCTCATGGCTGACGCCTGCCTCGCTGGCTCCGGCAAGGAGCAGGTCTCCGAGGCCGAGATGGCCGCTGAGCCCAAGGCCGAGTAAATCAGTCTTAGTTAATTCTTTTTCATCTCTTTGAAAGGAACCACAATGGCCCAGATTACCGCCGCTATGGTCAAGCAGCTCCGCGAGATGACCGACTCCCCGATGATGGAGTGCAAGAAGGCTCTCGTCGAGGCTGACGGCGACATGGACGCCGCTGTCGACGTTCTGCGTAAGAACGGCCTTGCCAAGGCTGCCAAGAAGGCTGGCCGTGAGACCAACGAGGGCGCTGTCGCCGCGTTCGTCTCCGAGGATGGCAAGACCGGCGCTCTGCTCGAGCTCTCCTGCGAGACCGACTTCGTTGGCTCTAACGCCAAGTTCACCGGCTTTGCTTCCAAGGTCGCTGAGGTTGTCGCTACCACCGAGCCTGCTGACGTCGACGCTCTGCTCGAGAAGCCGATGGGCGAGGAGACCGTTTCCTCCGAGCTCACCGAGATGATTCACATCATGGGCGAGAACATGAAGATCTCCCGCTTCGCTGCCCGCAAGGCTGAGAACGGCGCGCTCGCTTCTTACATCCACATGGGTGGTAAGATCGGCGTCCTCGTCGAGTTCGCCTTCGAGAAGGCTGAGACCGCTCAGGCTGAATCCTTCAAGACCTTCGCTCACGACGTTGCCCTTCAGGTTGCCGCCGTCGCCCCGATCTGCGCTACCCGCGATCAGGTTCCGGCCGAGACCGTCGAGCACGAGAAGCAGATCTACATGGCCCAGGCTGCCGAGTCCGGCAAGCCCGAGGCTATCCAGGAGAAGATGGCTGTCGGCCGTCTGGAGAAGTTCTACAAGCAGTCCGTGCTCACCGAGCAGGAGTTCATCAAGGACAGCTCCCTCACCATCAAGAAGTACGCTGAGCAGGTCTCCAAGGAGCTCGGCGACACCATTACCGTCGTTGCCTTTGACCGTCTGGTCCGTGGCGAGTAAATAAGCTCTTGTAGCTGGTAATGAGCAGGCTGTGGGTTTTACTCACAGCCTGCTTTTTCATGGCTCTTCTTAGAGCCTTTGATAGAATGTTGAGAGTTCAATCTAAAGGAGGATCGCTTTGTCCGACATCCGATATAAACGCGTGCTTCTTAAGCTTTCCGGCGAAGCGCTGATGGGCGACGGCCAATATGGCATCGACCCCAAGGTTACCGACCATCTTGCTAAGCAGGTCAAGGAGCTGCTCGCCGTTGGCCATGAGGTCGGCGTCGTTGTCGGCGGCGGCAATATTTTCCGCGGCATGGCAGGCGCTGCCGGTGGCATGGAGCGTGCTCAGGCCGACTACATGGGCATGCTGGCAACCGTTATGAACGCGCTCGCCCTGCAGGATGCCTTCGAGCATAACGATGTTCCCTGCCGCGTGATGAGCGCTATCCAGATGAACGAGATCTGCGAGCCCTATATTCGCCGTCGCGCCATCAACCACCTTTCCAAGGGCAACGTCGTTATTTTTGCCGCCGGTTCGGGCAATCCGTACTTTACGACCGACACCGCCGCGGCTCTTCGTGCGTGTGAGATCGGCGCCGAGATTCTGATTAAAGCCACCAAGGTTGACGGCATCTACGATAAGGATCCCGTCAAGTGCGCTGATGCCGTCCGTTTTGACAAGATTACCTATCACGAGGTTCTCGTCCGCGGTCTGCAGGTTATGGATTCCACGGCTACGGCACTGTGCCAGGACAACCGTATGCCGATTTTGGTCCTCAACATCGATGGCGAGGACACCGTCAAGCGCGCGCTTTCGGGTGAGCCCGTCGGCACGCTCGTCTATCAGGAGGATTAAGCATGGCAGAGAACATCACCGCCCATATGGACAAGTCGCTCGAGTCCCTCAAGCATAACTTCTCCAAGGTCCGTACCGGCCGCGCCAATGCCAACATTCTGTCCGACATCACCGTCGATTATTACGGTGTTCCCACGCCGGTCACGCAGGTTGCCGCCGTCAAGACCCCCGAGGCCCACATGCTGCTCATCGAGCCGTGGGACAAGGCACTCATCAATGCTATCGTCAAGGCCATCGGCGCTTCCGATCTGGGTATTACCCCCAACTCCGATGGCACCGTCGTTCGTCTTCCGTTCCCGGCTCCCACTGAGGAGCGCCGTCGCGAGCTCGTCAAGGAGTGCCGCGAGTACGCCGAGCAGGCCAAGGTGTCTATCCGTAACATCCGTCGCGACTTCAACAACAAGCTCGAGCGCGATGAGGAGCTCACCGAGGACGATGTCCGTCGCGAGCAGGCCAAGGTCCAGAAGCACACTGATGAGTATGTCGCCAAGGTCGAGGAGCTTCTGAAGGAAAAAGAAGCCGAGGTCATGGAGATCTAAGGTGCAATACGACGAGCATAAACTGGTCGAGTACTTTGCCGACGCCCCTGCGGGCGTCGGTTTTTCCGACCTTGACCTCAATAACATTCCGCACCATATCTCGTGCATCATGGACGGCAACGGTCGTTGGGCCACGTCGCGCGGTCTTGCACGCACTGAGGGCCACAAGGCGGGTATCGTCTCGCTGCGCGAGATCATTACCGCCTGCGTGCGCCTGGGCGTCGACGTGCTTTCTGCCTATGCGTTTTCTACCGAAAACTGGAACCGCCCGCAGCATGAGGTCAACGTCTTGATGCACTTGTTTGCCAAGACGTTCATCGACGAGTTGCCGCTTCTGAAGCGCGAAAACGTGCGCGTTGTCTTTTTGGGTGATATTTCCGCGCTGCCCAAGAAGACCCGCGACGTTTTTGAACGCGGTCTTGCCGAGTGCGCCGATCACACCGGTATGACGCTGGCGCTTGCCGTCAACTACGGCGCGCGTGCCGAGATTACCCGCGCTGTCCGTCAGATCGCGCTCGACGTTGCCGCCGGTAAGATTGATCCTGCCGCAATTGATGACGACATGGTGGCTTCCCACCTCTATACCGCCGGCCTTCCCGATCCTGAGCTTGTGATTCGCACCTCTGGTGAGCTGCGCCTTTCGAACTATCTGCTGTGGCAGGTGGCTTATTCCGAGTTCTATGTCACCGATACCTATTGGCCCGACTTTGATCGTTGGGGCCTTGTCGACGCCATTTTGGCCTATCAGGGCCGTGACCGTAGGTTTGGTGGACTGAGCAAGACCGAGGAGGCTTAATCGTGTCCGATCGTCCCAAGGCATCTGCTCCCAAGACGCCTGCGCGCAAAGCTACCGCTGCGGGAGCGCCTACAGCGAAGAGCGGCACCGGTTCGTGGCTGGCGGGCTTTATTACCCGTGCCGCCGCGGGTATCGTCTACGCTGTTGTCTTTATCCTGTGTCTGGTTTTGGGTATCGTGCCCACTGCCATCTTTGTTTCTGTCATGAGCGGCCTGTGCTGCTATGAGTTTTTCCGTATGACGAGGCTCGATGGCAAGATGGCTAACGAGCGCATGGGTATCGCTGCCGCCGTACTCTTTCCGCTGTCGGCGTTGGGCGATTCGATGTTGCTGAATGCCCTGCTTTTTGCCCTGATGCTCGCTGTGGGCATTTGGTATGTTTGGTCGCCGCGTACCCGCATCTCTGATGTGGCCGTGACGCTCATGGGTCCCATCTACACTGGCTTTATGCTGTCGGCTATCGTGCTGCTGCGCGATGCCGTGCCCGGTTTTGCCGGCGCCCTGCTTTCGGTGGGCGTTTGCGCGTCCCTTTGGGTCTCCGATTCGTTTGCCTACATCGTGGGTAGCCGTATCGGCAAGCACAAGATGGTTCCCAAGATCTCTCCCAAAAAGAGCTGGGAGGGGTTTGTCGGCGGCATCCTGGGCTCGGTTTTGATTTGGCTCATCCTGTGGGCGACGCACTTCTACAAGCTCAGCCTGCCCTATGCGCTGCTGTGCGGCTTGGTCGTGTCCGTCCTGGGCGTTATCGGAGACCTCATCGAGTCGCGCATCAAGCGCGGTGTGGGCGTTAAGGATTCCGGTAACCTTATCCCGGGCCACGGCGGCATGCTCGATCGTAGCGATTCGCTTATCTTTGGCTGCATTACCGCGCAGCTGCTTTTGATGATCGGAGGCGTGCTGTAATGTCCTTCCAGACGACGTATGGCCCCGATGGACGTCTCCGTGTTGCCATCCTGGGTTGTACGGGCTCTATCGGCACCCAGGCGCTCGATGTGTGCCGCCAGCATGCCGATCGCCTGCAGGTGACGGCGCTGTCCGTTAACTCCAGTACCTCCGAGCTCGTTGCCGCTGCCCGCGAGTTCTCGGTTCCGGCGGTTGCCGTGGCCGATGTCGCTCATGGCGATGACGCCGTGCTGCAGGAGTTGCCCGAGGGAACGAAGCTCGGCGTTGGCGCGCAGGCGGTTTGCGAGCTCGCGCGTCGCGACGATGTCGACTGCGTGCTCGTCGCTATTGTGGGCGCCGCCGGTCTCGAGGCGAGCCATGCGGCCTTGACCTCGAATAAGCGTCTTGCCCTTGCCAACAAGGAGTCCCTCGTCGTCGGCGGCGACTTGCTTATGCCGTTGGCGCAACCGGGCCAGCTTATTCCAGTCGACTCTGAGCACTCCGCCATCTACCAGTGCTATCTGGGGGAGGACCCGCGCGAGGCTCATTGTATTTGGCTCACCTGCTCGGGCGGTCCGTTCTTTGGCCGCACACGCGACGAGCTCGATTGCGTGACGCGTGCCGATGCCCTCGCACATCCCACGTGGGCCATGGGTGCCAAGATCACCATCGACTCCGCCACCCTTATGAACAAGGGCCTGGAGCGTATTGAGGCCATGCATCTGTTTAACTGCGACCTCGATTTCATTAACGTGGTCGTGCAGCGTCAGTCCAAGATTCACTCTATGGTCGAGTTCGCCGACGGCTCTGTGATGGCGCATCTCGGTGCTTCCGACATGCGTATTCCCATCCAGTTCGCGTTCTCGTATCCCGAGCGTTGGGATACCCCGGCGCCTCGTATCGATTTCCGCGAGCTGGGGCAGCTCACGTTTGATGCTGCCGACATGGATACCTTCCGCTGTCTGGCACTGGCCGAGCGTGCCGGCAAGACGGGTGGCACTATGCCGTGCGTGCTCAATGCCGCCAACGAGGTCGCCGTTGATGCCTTCCTGCACGATGGCTGCAGCTTTACCGATATCGATCGCATTGTGGAATCTTGCATGGATGCCCACGATATGCAGGCTGTCGATTCGTTTGAGCAGCTTCGCGACATCGATGCGTGGGCGCGTGAAAAGGCTGCGCAGGTACTCGCCGCAACCCGTTCCTAACCCATAAGGATTGCTTTTTCGTTTTATGGATACTGTTCTGAGCGTTCTTTCATCGGTCTTTTGGGGCCTGCTGATGCTTTCCGTCCTCGTGTTTTTGCACGAGGGCGGCCACTTTTTGGCGGCGCGTGCCTGCGGCGTCCGTGTGACCGAGTTCTTTTTGGGCCTGCCATGCCGCTTTGACATCCATTACACGTCGCGTCGCATTGGAACCAAGTTTGGCGTGACCCCGCTGCTGCTGGGTGGCTACGCTGCCATCTGCGGTATGGATCCGACCGATGTCTCGTGCGCCGATCGCGTGCTCGCGGCTATCTACCGTCATGGTCGCGTGACCGTGGCCGACCTTGCTGTCGAGCTCGAGCTTTCCGAGGAGGATGTGCTCGAGGCTTGTGCTCTGTTGCTGGGTTGGGGCTCCATCGCACCTTGGTATGAGGAAGGGGAGAAGCCCTCACCGAGCTACTATCCCACCAAGTATCAGACACTGCCTCGAGACGCTGCGGGTTACACCACCTTTGACGGCCGCCGGTTCGATCGAGAGCATGCGACTGCCGAGGGCGATGTGTGGGAGCTGCCGTGCGGCGAGGCTGATTTCTTGGCGCAAGAGCGTTCGCATACCTATCTGGGCCAGGGTTTTCTCAAGCGCGCCTTTATGCTGCTCGCGGGCATTCTCGTCAATATCCTGACGGGCTTTTTGCTGCTTATGAGCATCTACTCTATTGCGGGTGTCACCGTGCCGATGGATACCAACGTGATCGGTCAGGTTGACGAGGGTTCTATTGCCGCCAAGGCGGGTATCGAGGGCGGCGACGCGATCCTTTCGGTTGACGGAGTATCGTGCTCTACCTGGATGGACGTTTACGATGCCATCGGCAAGGCCGCCGGTAAGGACGATATCGCCATCGAGTACGAGCGTGACGGCAAGCAGCATTCGACCACGGTTGCACTCAAGGAGGAGGAGCGCCTAGGTGTGTATGCCTCTACGCAGGTGGTCCGTTTAGACCCCATCACGTCGGCTCGCCTGTCTTTCTCCTATGTCGTGCAGACAGCGGAGGGCGTGATGCGCCTGCTCCAGCCGCAGCATACGATGGAGATTCTCGATCAGTCTTCTTCGATCGTGGGTATTAGCGTTATGTCCTCACAGGCTGCTGCTGCCGGCCCTGCCACGTTCCTTTCGTTTGCCGCTCTCATTTCGTTCTCGCTTGGCTTTATGAACCTGCTGCCCATCCCACCACTCGATGGCGGCAAGCTGGTCATCGAGATCATTCAAAAGATTGCGGGCCGCGAGCTACCTCTCAAGGTCCAGACGATTGTGAGCTATGTGGGCATCGCGCTCTTTGCGCTGCTGTTTGTCTATATGCTTCGTTCCGACATCCTTCGATTTATTCTGTAGGGGAGTGTTTGGATTGTCTTTATCCCATCCTTTGCCTCGCGAGTTGACGCGCCCCGTGCATGTGGGCGGTGTGCAGATCGGTGGCGGCGCGCCGGTGGTGGTCCAATCCATGACCTGCACCGATACCGCTGATGCCCAGGCAACGCTTGCGCAAGTGTGCGCGTTGGCGCAGGCTGGCTGCGATATCGTGCGTGTGAGCGTGCCCACCGAGGCCGCGCTTGAGGGTTTCCGCACCATCTGTGCCGAGTCTCCGGTGCCAATCGTTGCCGATATCCACTTTAACCACAAGCTGGCCATTGGCGCTGTGGAGGCCGGTGCCGCCAAGCTCCGCATCAATCCCGGTAATATCGGCGATTGGGCCAAGGTCGATGCCGTGATCGATGCCGCGGGCGCCGCTGGGTGCGCGATTCGCATTGGCGTGAACGCCGGCTCACTCGAGCAGGATATCGCCGAGCGCGACGAGCTTACGCAGCCCGAGAAGCTCGTGATGTCGAGCGAGCGCTTCGTCAAGCACTTTGAGGACCGCGGCTTTACGAACATTGTGCTTTCTGCCAAGGCCCATAGCGTGCAAACGACGCTTGATACCTATCGAGCCCTGTCGCGTGAGATTTCCCACGTTCCGCTTCACCTGGGCGTGACGGAGGCGGGGACCAAGCTCCAGGGCACTATCAAGAGCTCTGTAGGCTTGGGTATCTTGCTTTCCGAAGGCATTGGCGACACCATGCGTGTGTCGCTCACAGCCGATCCGGTTGAGGAGCCGCCGGTCGCCTGGGGAATTTTGCAGTCGCTGGGCCTGCGCCGCCGTGGTCCCGAGATTGTCTCGTGCCCCACGTGCGCCCGCTGCCAGGTTAACCTGATTCCCATCGCCGAGGAGGTCACCGAGCGGCTTAAGAACTATGCCGCGCCGCTTTCGATTGCCGTCATGGGATGTGCCGTTAATGGCCCCGGTGAGGCTTCTGATGCCGACCTGGGCGTTGCCTGCGGACGTGGTCAGGCTCTGCTCTTTTCGCATGGCCAGATCATTGGTAAAGTAGCTGAGGACCAAATTGTCGACGCGCTTATGGCAGAGGTCGACAAGCTTATTGAGGAGAAATAAATGACCCGAGCAATGTATATGTCTAAGCTCTATGCGCCGACGCTTAAAGAGGATCCGGCGGACGCTGAGCTCGCCAGTCACCGCCTGCTGCTCCGTGCCGGCATGATCCGCAAGGAGGCCGCCGGCCTGTATTCCTACCTGCCGCTTGCTTGGCGCTCGATCCGTAAGATCGAGAATATCGTGCGCGACGAGATGGACGCTGCCGGCGCCCAGGAGCTTATGATGCCTATCATGGTCGACGCCGAGTTGTGGCGCGAGTCCGGCCGCATCGACGCCTATGGCAAGGAGCTTGTGCGCTTTGACGACCGTCATGGTCGCGAGTTCGTCCTGGGCCCCACGCACGAGGAGACCGTCACGGCCCTGGTGCGCAACGAGCTGCGCTCCTACAAGCAGCTGCCCGTCAACCTGTACCACATTCAGGACAAGTTCCGCGACGAGTTCCGCCCCCGCTTTGGCCTGATGCGCGGTCGCGAGTTCATCATGAAGGACGCCTACAGCTTCTCCGCCACGCAGGAGAGCCTGCAGGAGGAGTATGACAAGATGAAGCAGGCCTACGCTAACATCTGCGAGCGCTGCTATATCAAGGCCCTGCCCGTTGTTGCCGACTCCGGTGAGATCGGTGGCGATACCTCCGTCGAGTACATGGCGCTGGCCGATGCTGGCGAGGCTTCGCTCGTCTATTGCGATGACTGCGGTTTTGCCGCCGATGACGAGGCTGCAAGCACCAAGGTCGTCGTGACCGAGGGTCCTGGCGACGGTACGCTTGCCAAGGTCGAGACTCCGGGCATGGGCACCATTGAGGCAGTTGCTAAGTTCTTTGGGTTCCCCGAGAACGGCACGCGCAAGTCGCTGGCACTCATCGACGCCGAGGGCAAGCCGGTCGTGGCCATTGTTCCGGGCGACCACGAGCTCAACGATTGCAAAGCCGAGCATGTCTTTGGCAAGGGCTATCGCATGATGACCGACGAGGAGCTCCAGACTTACGGTCTGCATAAGGGCTTTATCGGACCGGTTAACCTGCCCGATGGTATTCGTCTGGTCTGCGACGAGAGCCTGCGCGAGTCCAAGCAGTGGGCTTGCGGTGCCAACGAGGTCGATTATCACTTTACCGGCGCCTGCCCCGAGCGCGACTTTACCGTCGATGAGTGGGCCGACCTGGTCACCGTCGTTGCCGGCGATCCCTGCCCGCACTGCGGCAAGCCGCTCTCTGCTGCCCGCGGCATCGAGGTCTCTCAGGTCTTCCAACTGGGTACCAAGTATTCCGAGGCCATGGGTGCCACCTTTATGGATGAGGACGGCAAGGAAAAACCGCTGATCATGGGTTGCTACGGCGTGGGCGTGTCCCGCTCGCTCGCTGCCGTCGTGGAGCAGCACAATGACGAGCACGGCATCGTCTGGCCGGTCTCTGTCGCTCCGTACGAGGTCGCGGTGATTCCGCTCGATCCCAAGAAGGAGGAGTGCGCGACCGTCTGCGACCAAATCGTCGAGGGCTTGTGTGCCGAGGGTATCGAGGTTGTCGTGGATGACCGCGACGAGCGCCCCGGCTTTAAGTTTGCGGACAACGACCTTATGGGCTTCCCGTATCAGGTCGTTCTGGGCAAGCGCGGCCTCAAGAATGGCACGGTGGAGCTCAAGGACCGTGCTACCGGCGAGCGTGAGGACGTGGCGATTGACGAGGTCGTCGCCAAGGTTGCCGAGCTGGTGAAGGCTGCCCGTCGCTAATCGACGTTTCTGCTATTAGATGCAATTACAGGACTGCCCCGTATCTCTCTTAGGATGAGAAGCGGGGCAGTCCTTTTTGTTGCGTGAATCAGCTCGACGGGTAACAGAAAACCCCACAGCCCAAATGAGCTGCGGGGTTTTCTTTGTGCCTCCGATGCGAAGCGAATCGCTCAGATATTACTGATAATCGACGACGTCGATCCAGTTCTTCAGGAACTCATCGTTCACGTTGCGCTTACGAGCGAGCTCGGATGCGGCGACGATGCTCGTCCACTGACGCACGACCTGCATGGGCATGTCGGCGCGGTCGCAGTAGAGCTCCAGGTAGGCCTCGGCCTGATCCTTGCTGTTGAGGGCAAAGAGCAGGTAGGTGGTGGCAACGTCGGCAGCAGGGGAGCCCTGGGTGGCGTGTGCCCAGTCGCAGACGTACAGCTGGCCATCGTCGCCGACGATGACGTTGGAAGGGTTGAAGTCGCCGTGGCAGACCTTGAACTCCTTGGTCATGCCGTCCAGACGCTCCTGAAGGTTGTAGCGCGTGGTGGCATTGAGCTGATCAAGGCTGTCGATCATGCGGGCGAACTTGTCGCGCTGACGGTTAAGCAGCGGGGAGGTGTAGCCGTGGATCTCGATCTGGAGGTCGACGAACATCTCGAGGTACTCACCAAAGCGCTGGGGCTCGGCAGTCATCTTCTCGGCAAGGGTAGTGCCCGGAACCTTCTCGGTCACGAGCGCCCAGCCGTTGGCGTTCTCGAGCTGGGAAACCTCGAGAGCCTTGGGGCTGCGGATGCCGCACTCATTGATGCGGGCAAGATTCAAAGCCTCGTTGAACACGTCGGAGACGGGCTTGGTCTCGTTAAAGACCTTGACGATCTTGTCGCCCAGGTCGTAAACGACCTTGTTGCCACGGCGGACGAGCTCGGTCTTGGAATCGGGTAGCAGCATGGTTGCATCCTTTCAACGATGCGATAGAAGCGACGGCGGGGGTGTGTGAAACACCCGTGCACCCCCGCCGTTAAAAACCGTGCTAGAACTAGCAGACGGCGTAATCCTGAGGCTCTCGGCCGTAGTAGGCGTCCAGGTAGAGCTCCTTGATCTCGCTCATGAGCGGGTAGCGCGGGTTAGCGCCGGTGCACTGGTCGTTGAATGCCTGCTCGGTCATCTCGTCGAGGGTGTCGAGGAAGTACTTCTCGTCAACGCCGTACTCAGCGATGGTGTGCTTGACACCGATGAAGTCGCAGAGCTCGGTGAGCTTGGTGATGAAGTTCTCGAAGACCTCACGGTCGTCCTTGCCGTCGATGCCGCAGTAACGAGCCATCTCGGCGTAGTTGTGCAGCGCGTTGGGGTAAGGATACTGAGAGAAGGTTCCCATCTTGACAGGAGCCTCGGCGGCGTTGTAACGCATGACGCGGGTCAGGATGACTGCGTTTGCGAGGCCGTGGGGCAGATGGTGGAAAGCGCCGAGCTTGTGGGCCATGGAGTGGTTGAGGCCCAGGAAGGCGTTACCGAATGCCATACCGGCCATGCAGGATGCGTTGTGCATCTCCTCGCGAGCGTGCGGATCCTTGGCACCGTTGGTGAAGGAGCTCGGGAGGTTCTCGAAGACGAGCTTTGCGGCGCGCTCGGAGAGGCCCTTGGTGTAATCGGAAGCCATGATGGAGACGTAGGACTCGATGGCGTGGGTCATGACGTCAATACCGGAAGCTGCGGTGAGGCCCTTCGGGGCGGTCATGCAGTTGTCGGCGTCGACGATAGCCATGTTGGGGAGCAGCGCGTAGTCGGCGAGCGGCCACTTGATGCCGGTCTCCTTGTCGGTGATGATGGCGAACGGCGTGCACTCGGAGCCAGTGCCCGAAGAGGTCGGGACGGCGACGAAGTAAGCCTTCTTGCCCATCTCGGGGAAGGTGAAGATACGCTTGCGGATGTCCATGAAGTCCATGGCCATGTCCTCGAAGTTCGCCTCGGGGTGCTCGTACATCATCCACATGATCTTGCCGGCGTCCATTGCGGAACCGCCGCCGACGGCGATGATGACATCCGGCTCGAAGAGCGTCATCTGCTTGGCGCCGCGACGTGCGCACTGCAGGGAGGGATCGGGCTCAACGTCGTAGAAGCAGTCGTGAGCGATGCCCATCTCATCGAGCTTGGCCTCGATGGCACGCGTGTTGCCATTCTTGAAGAGGAACTGGTCGGTAACGATGAAGGCGCGCTTCTTGCCCATTACGGTGCCGAGCTCGTCGAGTGCGACGGGCGTGCAGCCCTTCTTGAAGTAGACCTTCTCGGGTGCGCGGAACCACAGCATGTTCTCGCGGCGCTCTGCCACGGTCTTGACGTTGATCAAGTGCTTCACCCCAACGTTCTCGGAGACGGAGTTGCCACCCCAGGAGCCGCAGCCCAGGGTTAGAGACGGCTTCATGCCGAAGTTGTAGAGGTCACCGATGCCGCCGTGCGAGGACGGGGTGTTGATGACGATGCGGCAGGCCTTCATGACGTGCTGGAACTTAGCGATCTTCTCGCTCTGTGCCGGGTGCACGTAGAGAGAGGCGGTGTGGCCCGGGCCACCTGCGAGGACGAGGTGCTCTGCCTTGTCAACGGCCTCCTGGAAGTCCTTGGCGTGATACATAGCGAGGACCGGGGAGAGCTTCTCGTGGGAGAACTCTTCCTTCTCGGGATCGGTGGAGGTGACCTCGGCGATCAGGATCTTGGTCTTGGCGGGAACCTCGATGCCGGCGAGCTCGGCGATCTTGGCGGCAGCCATGCCGGGGATGCGGTGATCGAGTGCGCCGTTCTTGAACATGGCGGCACGCAGGGCGTCCATCTCGGCACCCTGCTTGACGAAGTAGCAGCCGCGACGCTGGAACTCAGCCTTGACATCCTTGTAGATGGAGTCGAGGACGGTGACGGACTGCTCGGAAGCGCAGATCATGCCGTTGTCGAACGTCTTGGAGTGGATGATGGAGTTGACGGCGAGCTTGATGTCCGCGGTATCGTCGATGATGACCGGGGTGTTGCCGGCGCCGACGCCGAGTGCGGGCTTACCGGAGGAGTAAGCAGCCTTGACCATGCCCGGGCCACCGGTTGCGAGAATGATGTCGACGTCGCGCATGACCATGTTGGTCAGCTCGATGGACGGCTTGTCGACCCAGCCGATGATGCCCTCAGGAGCACCGGCCTTGACAGCTGCGTCGAGAACGAGCTTGGCGGCGGCGATGGTGCACTTGGCGGCTGCCGGGTGCGGGGAGATGATGATGGCGTTACGGGTCTTCAGGCAGATGAGCGTCTTGAAGATGGCCGTGGAGGTCGGGTTGGTGGTCGGGATGACAGCGCCAACGATACCGATCGGCTCGGCGACCTTGGTGATGCCGTAAGCGTCGTCGCGCTCGATGACACCGCAGGTCTTGGTGTTCTTGTAAGCGTTGTAGATGTACTCAGCGGCGTAGTGGTTCTTGATGACCTTGTCCTCGAGAACGCCACGGCCTGTCTCCTCGATGGCGAGCTTGGCCAAAGGAATACGAGCCTTGTTGGCGGCCATAGCAGCCTCGTAGAAGATCTTGTCTACCTGCTCCTGAGTGTACTCAGCGAATTTAGCCTGGGCCTCACGCATAGATTTGAGTTTGGCCTCAAGCGCCTCCACGTTGTCCACGATGGCGGGAGTAGTGTTTTCCGGTGACTTTTTCACCATTTGTGTCTCCTTGCGATCGGAGATTTACCCTACAAGATGCATGATAGCAAGAAATAATTCGGTGAACGGGCAGATTCCCGTAAAAGACAAACTAAAACGCTTCAATCAAATGAACCGTTTCAACTAAATCTATCTGCCTTGCGTATCGCCCCGCTCATTGGGGACAGACTTACATGAGTGCTTTCACTCATTTGGGACAGACATCGATTTGCCATTTTGCCGTTCTGGGCCTGTTATTGCCGCTCATTGGATATAAATAGGTTACAGGCTCAGCATTTTGACAATCGCTATTCGCGGGTCGCGGTTGAGTCGGACACGCAGGCGGTGCAGCTGCTCGATTATATCCATCTCAATCCCGTGAAAGGTGCGCTCGACTCACTTGAGGCGTACCGCTGGTCAAGTTACAAGGCATATCAGCTGGGCTACGATCCCTTTGATATTTGTGATGCGGCCCCTATGCTCGATATTGTCGGAGGTTCCCGTTGCTATTGCGAGCATATCGAGGAAGTTGCCGGGCGCATCTGGTCAGAGGAGATTCTTCCACGCCGACGGATCCTCGATGAGGATGCTCTTTCCGTTGCGCGCGAAGTCCTTCCGAGCATAGATCCTGCGCTGCTCAAGGCCCTGCCACGCCCCGATCGTGATGCGTGTCTGCTGAGGCTCAGGCGGGCACATCTCACGGTCAAGCAAATTGCCCGTATCACCGGCATCGGCGCTACAAGCGTGACCAAGGCCACCGTAGGCTGGAGGGAGGCTGCGTGAGGCAGGGGCCGAACCGCTGCCGGCATGCGTAATGTCTGTCCCAAATGCGTGAAAACACTCATGTAAGTCTGTCCCCAATGAGTGCAAAAAGGCGCCCTCATTGGCGAGGGCGCCTTTGGTAAGTTCTATGTGAACGCGAGGTCTTTGACCCGGAGAGTCCGAGGTACTTGTTGGTAAGACCTTATTTACGAGCGCGCAACCTTGCCGGACTTGAGGCAGGTGGAGCAAACGTTCATCTTGCGACGGTGACCATCGACGACGACGTAAACGCGCTGGATGTTGGGGCGGAACTTACGGTTGGTGACGCGGTGAGAGTGGCTGATGGAGCGACCGGCAACGGGGTGCTTACCGCAAACTTCGCAAACTTTGGACATAACTGACCCTCCTTGGGCGACAAACGAACATGTCGCGTTAACAAACAAGCCTGAACTATAGCACAGAAGTCGCTCCCTGTGCGCAATCTACACAGAGATATTCCTCTTTTGGCGATAGTGCTCACGCCACGGCCCTGGACGTAGATCCGATTTGCGTGCAGCAGAGGGGATTATGCCAGCTCGTGCGTGCGTTTTCAAGCTCGTCCCACAAATATATAGGTTTATTGAGCTTTGGGCTCCGTTTACGGATTGCTCTGTATTTATGCTCGCAATTAAGCTCGAGGTTGGCTACACTATCCCATGACCATTAAAGGGGTACGAGATACCCACATGGAATTACATAGCTGCCCAAAGAGCAGCCCTTCCTGTGGGTGTCTGGTCCGCTTTAAGCGGTCGGGCATCTATTTTTTTGACTGTGTCAGCAGTCAAGACATGTGAGGAAGGAGATCGATGGGCACGACTTCCCCCAAGGCGGTCATCATGGACGAGACCGCCGTCAATCGAGCGATGACCCGCATCGCGCACGAGATTCTCGAGCGCAACGAGGGCTGTGAAGACCTCGCTCTGGTCGGCATCGTCACGCGCGGCGACCTTCTGGCAAAGAAGCTCGCCGAGGAGATCAAGGAGATCGAGGGCGTCGACGTTCCGCTCGGCAGCCTCGACATCAGCTTCTACCGCGATGACTATGCGACCAATTTCGCTCCCGCGATCCACGCCACCAACATTCCCTTTAGCGTCGACGGCAAGCGCGTCGTGCTGGTGGACGACATCCTGTATACGGGCCGTACCATTCGCGCCGCTCTCGACGCCGTCATGGACCTGGGCCGTCCGAACCGCATTGAGCTGGCTGTCCTCGTTGACCGCGGCCACCGCGAGCTCCCCATCTCGCCGGACTTTGTCGGCAAGAACGTTCCCTCGTCGCATGAGGAGAACGTGCACCTATATATGAAGGAAGTCGACGGCCACACCGCCGTCGAGATTAACGACGTCGCGCCGGGTTCCCACGTGGGCTCCGCGCCGCTGGGAGGTGAGTAGTACCGTGGCGTTCAACCATAAGCACCTGATCGACATTACCGAGTACTCCGAAGAGGACATCAAGCTCATCCTCGAGACCGCCAAGGCGTTCTCCGAGGTTAACGAGCGTGCGATCAAGAAGGTCCCCACGCTCAAGGGCAAGACCATCGTCAACATGTTCAACGAGCCCTCGACGCGCACCCGTAGCTCCTTCGAGCTCGCCGAGAAGCGTCTTTCGGCCGACAGCCTCAACTTTGGCGGCTCCTCGACCTCCACGGTCAAGGGCGAGAGCCTCGTCGATACCGTCGAGACCCTCAACGCCTATAAGATCGACTGCATCGTTGTGCGCGACAAGCACGCCGGCGCTCCCTACATCGTCACGCAGAACTCGCCCGCGAGCGTCATCTGCGCCGGTGACGGCAAGCACAACCACCCCACGCAGGCCCTGCTCGACCTGTACACCATCTGGGAGCACAAGGGTGACTTCCACGGTCTGAAGGTCGCCGTCGTCGGCGATATCGCGCACTCCCGCGTCTGCGGCTCGCTGATCCCCGCCCTTAAGATCATGGGCTGCGAGACCTACGCCGTCGCCCCCGGCACGCTGCTGCCGCCGGCGCCCGAGGTCCTGGGCTGCGACCACGTGACGAGCGACCTCGATTCCGTCCTGCCCGAGCTGGACGTCGTCTACATGCTGCGCGTGCAGCAGGAGCGCCTCGAGGGTGCCCCGTTCCCCACGATTCGCGAGTACCACAAGCTCTTCGGCCTGACCAAGGACCGCGAGAAGCTCATGAAGCCCGACGCGATCATCTGCCACCCGGGCCCCATCAACCGCGGTGTCGAGTTCGACTCCTATATGGCCGACCACCCGCAACGCTCCGTCATCCTGGAGCAGGTCTACGCCGGTATCTGCGTGCGTATGGCTATCCTGTATCTGCTGCTTGGAGGTGCCGATAATGGCCTTGCTTCTTAAGAATGCCCACGTCGTCGACCCGTCCGTCGAGCTTGACGGTGTCGTTGACGTCCTGATTGACGGCGACAAGATCGCCGAGGTCGGCGAGAATCTCGCCGTCGAGGGAGCCGAGGTCCGCGATCTTTCCGGCAAGTACCTCGTCCCTGGCCTGGTGGATATGCACGTTCACCTTCGCGAGCCCGGCTACGAGGTCAAAGAGGACATCGAGAGCGGCACCCGCGCAGCTGCCAAGGGCGGCTTTACCGGCGTGTGCGCCATGCCCAACACCGATCCCGTCACCGATAACGGCACCGTCGTGGAGTTCGTCAAGTCCCGTGCTGCCGAGGTCGGTCACTGCCGCGTCTATCCGTCGGGCGCCATGACCCGCGGTCTTAAGGGCGAGGCCATGTCCGAGATGGGCGATATGGTCGCCCACGGCGCCGTCGCCTTCACCGACGACGGTCGCGGCGTGCAGGGCGCGGGCATGCTCCGTCGTTGCATGGACTACGGCAAGATGTTCGGCAAGGTCTTTATGAGCCACTGCCAGGACGAGGATCTGGTCGGCCACGGCCAGATCAACGAGGGCAAGGTCTCGACCCGTCTGGCTCTCGAGGGTTGGCCGGCTGCCGGCGAGGAGCTCCAGATCGCCCGCGACATCGAGATCGCCAAGCTGACTGGTGCCAAGCTGCACATCCAGCACATCTCCACCGCCCATGGTCTGGAGATCGTGCGTGCCGGTAAGGCCGCTGGCGTTCAGGTTACCTGCGAGGCCACCCCGCACCACATGTTCCTGACCGAGAACGACCTGGACGAGACCTACAACACTTCGCTCAAGGTCAACCCGCCGCTGCGTACCGAGGAGGATGCCGAGGCCATTCGTCAGGGCGTCATCGACGGCACCGTCGACGTTATCGTCACCGATCACGCTCCCCACACCCCGTGGGAGAAGGCCCGCGAGTTCGAGCTTGCGCCCTTTGGCATGATCGGCCTCGAGACCTCGCTGTCGCTCGTACTCACCGAGCTGGTCAACACGGGCAAGATGAGCATGGGCCGTATGGTCGAGCTCATGGCCATCAAGCCGCGTGAGATCCTGGGCCTCGACCAGGTTCAGGTCAAGGCGGGCTCCGTTGCCGACCTGACCGTGTTCGACGCGTCCGCCACCTGGACGGTTGGCGAGGACGGTTACGAGTCGCGCGCCGAGAACTCCGGTTTTGCCGGCCGCACGCTCACCGGTCGTGCCACCGATGTGTTTGTCGGCGGTAAGCAGACGCTTGCCGACGGCTGCATCTGCTAGCATAGCCTTATCGCTTTTGTGCGCGGCGCCCTTGCGGTGCCGCGCTTTCTGTTCGTTTTGACCATGCAACCGCATGGGGGATTGGAGCGTCTATGCCCACACCTTCCACTGCACGCATGCACGACTTCGAGGTCGTCTCGAACCAGGAGATCGCCGATGGCATCTTCTCGCTCGTCATCTCGGCCCCCAAGCTTGCAAGTGCGCTCAAGCCCGGTCAGTTTGTGAACATCGCCGTACCCGGCGATGCGTCCTCGCTGCTTCGCGTGCCCCTGAGCTACTACCGCGTCGACGCCGAGGCCGGCACCGTCGAGCTGTGGTACGCCGTCGTGGGCGACGATACCCGTCGTTTGTCCCAGATGGGCCCTGGCTCCACCTCTAACCTGCTGGGCCCCGGTGGCCGTGGCTGGATGGTACCCGAGGGCACCAGGAAGGCCCTGCTCGTCGCCGGTGGCATCGGCGTTCCGCCTGTGCTGTGTCTTGCCGGTATGCTTGCCGAGCAGGGCGTGGATGTTGACGTGTGCCTGGGCTTTGGCACCGCTTCCAAGGCCGTGGGTGTCGATGAGTTCCGCGCGCTGGGCGCCACGGTCAACGTTTGCACCGACGACGGCTCGCTCGGCTCGCACGGTTTTTGCACCGATCCTGCCGCCGAGCTGCTCGGCGAGGGCGGCTACGACTACGTTGCCAGCTGCGGCCCCGCTGTCATGATGAAGAAAGTCGCCGCCGCTGCCGCCGAGGCCGGTGCGTACTGCGAGGTGTCGCTTGAGCGCATGATGAGCTGTGGCTTTGGCGCCTGCAACACCTGCAATGTCGAGACGGTCGACGGTATGAAGGGCGCTTGCATGTGCGGCCCCGTGTTCGATGCTTCCAAGGTGGTGGTCTTCTAGTGGGTACCGTGAACATGGCCGTCGATTTCGGCGGCGTCAAGATGCAAAACCCCATCAACACCGCAGCCGGTACCTTTGGCTACGGCTGGCAGTTCCAGAACTTCTTTGATGTTTCCCAACTGGGCGCCATCACCACCAAGGGTTGCGCAGCCGAGCCCTGGCCCGGTAACCCCGCGCCCCGCATGGCCGAGATCCCCGGCGGTATGATCAACTCCGTGGGCCTTCAGAACCCCGGCGTGGCCGCCTTTGCTCGCGAGTCCGGTCCGTGGCTCGAGCAGCTCTCCAAGGACGGCTGCCAGGTCATCTGTCAGGTTGCCGGCCACTCCGTTGACGAGTTTGTCCGCGCACTCGAGATGTATGTCGAGCTGTGCCCCTGGGCTGCCGGCTACGAGATCAACGTGAGCTGCCCCAATATCGCCGCCGGCGGTGCCGCCATGGGCTCCACGCCCGAGGGCGCCTCTTCCGTTATGGCTGCCTGCCGCAAGGTGACCGATAAGCCGCTGTTCGTGAAGATGGCGCCGGTCAACGTCGCCGAGATCGCCAAGGCCCTCGAGGCTGCCGGCGCCGACGGCCTTTCGGTCATCAACTCCATTCAGGGCATGGCCATCGACGTCCATACCCGCAAGTCCCGCGTGGCCAAGCCCAAGGGCGGCCTTTCGGGCCCGCTGTGCCACCACATCGCCGTGCGCATGGTCTGGGAGGTTGCCCAGGCCGTCGATATCCCCATCAACGGTGTCGGCGGTGTCATGACCGGTGAGGATGCGGCTGAGTTTATCCTGGCCGGTGCCACCTGCGTGTCGGTCGGCATGGCCAACTTCGTCGATCCGTGCGCTTCGCTCAAGATCGCGCATGAGCTCGAGGCCTGGGCCGAGTCCCAGGGCGTAAAGGACATCAACGAGCTGGTAGGTGCTTTCGAATGCTAGAGACCGATGCCCGCGACCGCGTAATCGTCGCCCTCGACTGCGATCGTGAACGTTCGCTCGAGCTCGCCCACGAGCTTTCGGGCCATGCCGCCTGGCTCAAGGTTGGCATGACGCTCTATTACGCTGAGGGCCCCGAGATCGTCAAGACCTTTAAGGACCTGGGCTTTAAGGTCTTCCTTGACCTTAAGTTCCATGATATTCCGCATCAGGTTCGCGGTGCCGCCCGTTCGGCCTCGCTTGCCGGTGCCGACCTGCTCTCGGTTCACGGCTTGGGTTCGGGCGCCATGCTCGCTGCCTGCCGCGAGGGTGCCGAGGAGGCGCGCGAGGACCGCGCCAAGCTCGTCGCCATCACCGTGCTCACGAGCATGAATCAGGATGCCTTGAGCGAGATCGGCGTCGAGTCGCCCGTGGCCGAGGAGGCCGCCCGCCTGGCAAAGCTCGCTCAGGCCAACGGCATCGATGGCATCGTGTGCTCGCCGATGGAGGCTCACGACATGCGTGAGCTGCTGGGCCCTGATGCCCTGATCGTGACTCCGGGTGTGCGTCCGGTGGGTGCCGCCTTAGGTGACCAGTCCCGCGTGGCGACGCCTTCCCAGGCTATCGAGCGTGGCGCAAGCCACATTGTGGTGGGCCGTCCCATCACCGGTGCCGACGATCCGGTTGCCGCCTTTGACGCCATCGTCGCTGAGCTGGTCGAAAACGTCGCGTAAAAGATTCCCCTAAGTCACCACTTTTGGGTCTCATTAGCACAAAATAGCCCCTGTGCCTGCGTAATCTTTCCCATCCTTTGTGTGGAATCGCAGGTCAGGGGCTTAACTTTGGGCGCAGTATATTGCACTTTTTGCGGGTATCGTCTAACCTATGGAGCCGCGATTGGGCATTTTGTACGTTCTACGTGCTAAAATGCCAATTATTGAATCAGATATAACCCAACTATTTGGAGGTACGAATGGCACTCCCTCAGCTTACCGATGAGCAGCGCAAGCAGGCTCTTGAGAAGGCTGCTGCCGCACGTCACGCCCGCGCTGAGCTTCGCGAGCAGATCAAGAAGGGCGAGAAGTCCCTCGAGTCCGTGCTCAACTCCGATGACCCCATCGCTTCCCGCATGAAGGTTTCCACCCTCATCGAGTCTCTTCCTGGTTATGGCAAGGCCAAGGCCGCCAAGATCATGGAGGAGCTCGGTATCTCCGCTACCCGTCGCGTCCAGGGCCTCGGCGTCCGTCAGCGCGAGCAGCTCCTCGAGCAGCTGACCAAATAAGTGAGCGCTCAGGATTCCAAGCTCTTTGTGATTTCTGGACCGTCAGGCGCAGGCAAGGGTACGCTCGTCACTCGTGTGCGCGAGCGCCGCTCGAACCTGGGCCTGACGGTTTCGGCTACCACGCGAGCACCACGCAAAGGTGAGGCCGACGGCGTCAACTACTTTTTTCTGACGCGCGAGGAGTTCGACCGCTGCGTGGCAAACGGTGAGTTTGTTGAGTGGGCCGAGGTCCACGGTAACTGCTACGGCACATTGGTGAGCGAGGTTCAGTCCAAGCTCGCCTCTGGTTCGTCTCTCATCTTGGAGATCGATGTCCAGGGTGCCCTGCAGGTCAAGGAGCGTTTCCCCGAGGCCGTGCTGATCTTTATCAAGCCACCTTCGCTCGAGGTGCTTCGCGAGCGTCTAGTCGGTCGCGGTACCGAGACGCCCGAGACGATTGAGCTGCGTATGGCAAACGCCGCCGATGAGCTTGCCCTTGCCGACCGCTACGACGAAGTCGTGGTAAATGACGATCTCGACCGCGCGACCGATGAGCTCGTTCGCGTTCTCGATATGCATGAAAGGATCTGAGGTCCGTGTCCGTTGTAAAGCCTTGCATTGACGATCTTCTGGAGAAGACCGATCACAACCGCTTCCTGCTCGCTTCGCTTGCCTCCAAGCGCGCCTGCGACATCAATAGCATGCTGCGTGGCCAGCACAACCGCGTGCTTGCCGTCCAGGATGTCGATGACATCACCATCGGGCTTTCCGGTGCCGACACCATCTCGATGGCTATGGACGAGATTGTCGACGGCGACATCTCTTACGACGAGGCCCGTTACGAGAAGGCGCTCGGCCACAAGGTTGCTGAAGCCTAAATGGCGGCTCGCGTCTGCCTGGTCCACTATCACGAGGTTGGACTTAAGGGTAAGAACCGCGCACATTTTGAGCATATCCTCATGGATAACATCAAGGCGGCCTTGGCCGCCTTTTCCGTGAATGCCGTGTCTCGAATTTCCGGTTATATCCTCGTGACCTTTAACGAGCATCAGGCCGACGAGGCGGCTCGTGTCATTCGCACCGTTCCCGGCGTTGCTCGCGTGTCTTTGGCGTATCACACCAATCGCGACCCTCAGGAGTACTGTGCCGCCGCCGTGAAGGCGCTGCGTGAGTTTGGCCCCTTCGATTCGTTTAAGGTGCACGCCAAGCGCTCCAATACCGACTACGAGCTCACCTCGATTGATATCAATCGACAGGTTGGCGAGGTGCTGTGCGAGGCGTTCCCCGATAAAAAGGTTCAAATGCACGATCCCGACGCGATGGTTCACGTGCTGGTTGTTCAGGGTAGCGTTTATGTGTACGCGCGCTCCGAGCGCGGTGTGGGCGGTCTGCCGGTGGGCTCTGCCGGTAAGGTCGTGACCCTGCTGTCATCGGGTATCGACTCGCCGGTGGCGACCTGGATGCTCGCGCGACGCGGAGCCGTGTGCGTGCCGGTGCATTTTTCCGGTCGTCCGCAGACGCCAGATACCAGCGAGTATCTAGTGCAGGACATCATTCGCGCCCTTGAGCCGGGTGTCCAGATCGGCCGTCTGTATGTTGTGCCGTTTGGCGACTGCCAGCGCGAGATTTCGGTGACCTGTCCCAGCAACCTGCGCGTGATCATGTATCGCCGCATTATGTATTCGGTTGCCGAGCGCATTGCACACATCGAGGGCGCCAAGGCTATCGTGACGGGCGAATCGCTTGGGCAGGTTGCCTCCCAAACGCTTGAGAACATCATGGCCGTCAACGAGGCCGTGAAGATCCCCGTGTTCCGCCCTCTCATCGGTTCGGACAAGCAGGAGATCATCGCGCGCGCCGAGGAGATCGGTACGTTTGATATCTCGACTGAGGCCGCTCCCGACTGCTGCACGCTGTTTATGCCGCGCCGTCCCGAGACGCACGCTAAACTCGATGCCGTGCATGAGGCCTGGGAGTTGTTCGATCACGAGGAGATGATTGAGCGCCTGCTCAAGCAGACCGAGTACATCGACTTCGAGAGCAACACGTATAAGGCCCCTAAGACCTTAAAACGCAAACATTCGGAGCTTGCTCCGCGTGAGATTTACCAAGATCACGAGTAATGTTGTGCATAGACCGACGATGCGCCTGCATCGTCGGTCTTTTGCTATCTGGGCATTTTGCGGCTAAGTGTTCATTTGCTGACGTGTGCCTGAATAAATGGACAGATTTGTGCAAGGTTTTGGTCGGTTTTTGGTTTGACCGCTAAAACCGGTTTTGGAGCGTGGCTGTTGCAGGGCTCCTTTCCTGACACGATGGTGTTGGGAGGTTTTGCTATGGCGCAGCGCGAACAACACGAACGGGTCAAACGGATGGACCGCTTGGCGGACAAGCTGCTCGGTCATAAGGCAGTGGTGATGGCGATACTGGTCGTCATTGCGATGGCGAGCGGCTTGGCGATGGCGAACCTTGGCGGCGGTGCCGGCGGTGTGTCGTTTGAGCGCACTGACGGTACGGGCTCGTTGATGGAGCCGGGATCCGGTGATGCCTCGAGCGGAAAGACATCCGAAGGTTCTTCGACTAAGGCTTCTGCCGCGGCAGAGGTCTATGTCGATGTCGATGGCGCCGTTGTGTCGCCCGGTGTATATCGCCTCAAGGACGGCGCGCGGGTGGCTCAGGCGATTGATGCCGCCGGCGGGCTGGCGCCCGAGGCAGACGTTACGGGGCTCAATCGGGCATCTAAGGTCACTGATGGACAAAAAATCCACGTTCCAACGGTAGGGGAGCAGCAGGCGTCCATTGCGGAAGCCGGTGTTGATGGTGGGGCTTCCGCATCATTGGGCGTGAGTGGCGCAACGGGCCTAGTCAACATCAATACGGCAAGCGCGGCAGAGCTGCAGACGCTCTCGGGCATCGGTCCCTCCATGGCCCAGTCGATTATCGATGAGCGGACAAAGAACGGTGCTTTTGCCTCGGTTGACGATCTGATGCGTGTGTCGGGAATCGGCGAGAAGAAGCTTGCCAAAATCAAAGATTCCATCTGCGTATGAGTGCGACCGAGTGCGAGCATGTGATGCCTCCGCGGCCTCTGATGACGTGGACGATGGCCCTGTGTGCCGGCATGTGCATGAGCTGCGCCTTGGTGCTCAACGTGGCCGCCGATGCGCTGCTGCGGGAGCGGGCTTCGGCGGTCGGGCCGCTATGGGCCATTCCCGTTACGGCGGCGGTATTCGTTGTGCTGGCTCAATCTTGTGCGCGGCTTGCCCCTTGGAAGCGGTGGCTGTATGCCGCGTCCGTCGGTCTCGTGGCGGGAGCGGTCGTCTCGGCGTGGTGGGCTGTGGGCGTGCTAAGCGCCTCGAAGGCGCTCGACGGTCGAGCGGCAAGCAGCCTTGAGTTTGTCGTGCAGGGTGACCCATCCATAAACGACGACGTGTATTCCTATACCTGCGAGGCACGCACGGACGGTAAGAACTTGGCAATGGTTCGCCTATCGTGCGACCTCGAGCTCAAGGTCGGGGCGCACGTGCGTGTTATCGGTCGCGTTTCACGTTTTGAGAACGATGCGTTTGGACGATCGCGCGCGCTCCGAGGCGAGGTACGCAAGGTAAAAGCCGTTCGGATCGTGTCGATCGATGAGGGTTCTCCGGGGCCGCTGCTTCGGCTGCGAAATGGGCTGCTTGCGTCCATCGCGCCTGCGACCGACCCGGCGCGTGCACTCATAGCCGGTGTCGTCTGCGGTCGTTCGGCCGAGCTGCGCGCCCAGCCGGCGGGCGACTGGTTTTCGGTGACGGGAACGGCGCATCTTATCGCCGTCTCGGGCAGCCATTTGGCAATCGTGGGGTTTGTAATCGAGGGTGTATTGCAAAAGACTCGGTGCTCACGCGGTCTTCAACGGGCGATATTGGCGATAACGCTTGTGGGCTACGCTGCTTTTACGGGCGCGTCTCCCTCGGCCGTGCGCGCGTGCTGCATGGTGTTCGCGACGCTTGTCGTAAACGGCGCGGGGCGGCGCCGGCACGGCGCATCGGCACTCTTCGTTACCATGTCCATCTTTGTGTTGCTGCGGCCGACGGTTCTGTTCGAGATGGGCTTTCAGCTTTCATGTGCCAGCGTCTTAGCCATTCTGTGCTTTTGCCCCTATGCGACCTACGCTTTGGGTGAGCTGAGTGTTCCGTCGGGCGTTGCCAGCATGCTTTCCGTCACGCTGTGCTCGCAACTGGCGACACTTCCCATTACCATTCCTGCCTTCGGTACGTTCTCGCTCATTGCTCCGCTGGCAAATGCGGTCCTCGGTCCGGTGGTGAGCGCACTGCTCGCCGTGTCGATCGTGCTGGTTCCCTTTTCGCTCCTGGCGCCGTTGCGGACTTGGGCGCTCGTTGTGCCCATGATTGCCGCCCGTTGCGCGCTGTTCTTTGAGCAGCTGTTTGCCGCCGTGCCGGGTGCATCCGTGAGCGTGCCGCCCGATAGCATGTGGATTTACCTAGTGCCGTGTTTGCTGGCGGTTCTGCTTGTCTGGTGGCCGCGTCCCCGTGCACGTCCTATGGCGGTGGGGCTTGCATGCCTGGTGCTCTTGGCTGCGATTCCGTACGTCTACTGGGATCGATTCGCTCCGCCTTCGGTGACGGTGCTCGATGTGGGCCAGGCCGATGCGATTCTTATTCGCCAGGGCGGCGCAGTGGCGCTCGTCGACTGCGGGCTCGACGAGCGCGTGGTGGCGGCGTTGGTTCGCAATAACGTGCACCATATCGATGCCGTCTTTGTGACGCATTGGGATGAGGACCACTGGGGTGGTCTGCCTGCCGTGCTCGAACAGTTTTCGGTCGGAACGATTGCCGTGGCGGCGGATGCGCTGGATGATGCTCCTGCCGAGGTATTGAACCGACCTGGCGTGGAGTATCGGCAGGTGTGCCGTGGGGATACGGTCGACATCGGCTCTTTTTGCGCCCGCGTGGTGTGGCCATTCGAGTCCGTGGATGGCGAGGGAAATGAGGACTCACTTGTCCTGTTGCTCTCTTATGTTCAGGAAGGCAAGGGCCTGCGTATGCTCCTCACCGGTGATGCCGAGCTCGACCAAGAACGGGAATTCGTGCAGGAGGTGGGGGATATCGATGTCCTTAAACTTGGGCATCACGGCTCTAAGGTTTCAGTTGATGGTGAGTTGCTGGACGTCCTGAAGCCCGAGCTTTCCCTCGCGAGCGCGGGCGAGGGGAATCGATACGGCCATCCGTCCGATGCCTGCATCGATGCCGTTAAGGAAACGGGCGGCGTTTTCGCGTGCACTATCGAACACGGTGACATTACCGTCACGCCGACTGCGAATGGCTTTGCGATGCGATGCCAGCAACCGTGACGACGTCGTTGGCGTGTGGTGGGCCCCTGGGCTAGAATGGCACGGAACGAATACGAAGGCCCGCGGGAGGGGAGCGCAATGTCCGAAACCGGTTTGCTGCCGGCATATCTGATCGTCGGTACCGACGGAGTCAAGCGCGATCACGCCGTCTCGCGTATGAAAGCGCGTCTGGAAAAGTCGGGTATGGTCGAGTTCAACCTCGACGAGCGCGACATGACCAAGGACCCCGATATCGAGTCCATTATCGGATCGCTTAACACCTTTCCGATGGGTAGTGAGTTTCGCCTGGTAATCCTTGACGGCTGTTCAAAGCTCGCCAAGGCGGTCTCGGAGCCGCTCGTTGAGTATCTGGCAAGTCCTAACCCCACAACGGTCTGCCTCATCATCGCCGACTCGCTTGCCAAGAACACGCGCCTGTATAAGGCGATCGCCAAAATCGACAAGAAGGCCGTGATCGATTGCTCCGGCACCAAGCGCTGGGAGTTACCGCGCCGCGTGCAACAGATGGCGACGCAGCACAGCAAGTCGATCTCGACGGCGGCCGCCGAGGAACTCGTCTCGCGTTCGGGTGAAAACACTCGCATGCTCGATAACGACTTGGCTAAGCTTGCCCAGATGGTCGAGGCGCCGCAGATTGAGCTTGCCGACGTTGAGCGCTGGATTGTACGTACGGCCGAGGTTCAACCCTGGGACTTTCTCAATGCGGTCTCGGCCCGTGACATGCGACGCTCTCTCGAGCTCTTCAATCTACTGCCCGCCAAGAGCTACGTGTGGACTTACACATTGCTGTGCGGCCGCATCCGCGAGCTTATCGTTGCCAAGGCGCTCGATGCGCGCGGACAGGGTCGTGAGTTGGCCGCAACACTTAAGCTCCAGTCCTGGCAGGTCAAGAATCACCTGACCTGGGCACGTCGCTTTTCGATGGCAGAGCTCGTTGCCGCGCTCGAGGGCGCGGTCGATGTGGAGCTCGCGCTGAAGGGTTCGGCCGATTCTCAGACCGCGCTTTTGCTCTGGATTACGAACATCTTGAGAAAATCGTGATGATACCTGCCTATTTGACAAATTCGTTCTATCCCTTTGAGGGGGAGCGTGCTATAGTAGGCGCTTGCATGACCTCACCGTGTCTCAGAGGTGTCATACATTTTTTGCAAGGAACTCGAAAGGAACTCCAGAAGTGGCAAACATCAAGTCTCAGAAGAAGCGTATCCGCACCAATGAGGCAGCTCGCATGCGTAACAAGGCTGTCAAGTCCGAGCTCAAGACGCTGACCAAGCACGTCCAGTCCGCCGTCGCCGAGGGCGACGCCGAGAAGGCCCAGGCTGCCCTCAAGACCGTCACCAAGCGTCTCGACATGGCTGCCGCCAAGCATGTTATCCACAAGAACCAGGCTTCCAACCGCAAGTCCGGTCTTGCCAAGCTCGTGAACAGCATCAACGCCTAAGTTGTAAATTTCACACCACACAGATTACGCGCATAAATGGAGCCTGTTTTATGGAACAGGCTCCATTTTTTGTATCGCTCGGGTAAGATAGTCCGCATGAATACTTCAATTGACATTTCCCACATCCGCAACTTCTCAATTGTTGCGCACATCGACCATGGCAAGTCCACGATCAGTGACCGTATCCTCGAGCTCACCCATACCGTTGACGAGCGCGACATGGAGTCGCAGCTGCTCGACACTATGGATATCGAGCGCGAACGCGGCATCACGATCAAGTCCAACGCCGTCCGCGTGTCCTATGACGCCGACGACGGCGAGACGTATCAGTTCAACCTCATCGATACGCCGGGCCACGTGGACTTTACCTATGAGGTCTCGCGTTCGCTGGCCGCCTGCGAGGGCGCGGTGCTCGTCGTCGATGCCACCCAGGGTGTCGAGGCGCAGACCGTCTCCAATGCGACGCTCGCCATGAACGCCAATCTGGACATTGTGCCGGCCATCAACAAGATCGACCTGCCCTCGGCCCATCCCGATGAGGTCAAGACCGAGATCGAGGATGACTTGGCGATTCCTGCCGATGATGCCGTGTGTGTCTCGGGCAAGACCGGCGAGGGCATCCACGATCTGCTGGAGTCCATTGTCTTTTTGATCTCTCCGCCCAAGGGCGATGCGAACGCGCCGCTCAAGGCACTCATCCTGGATTCGTACTTCGACGAGTATCGTGGTGTCGTCGCCACGGTGCGCATCTTTGACGGTTCCATCAAAAAGGGCGATACCCTGCGCATGATGCAGGCAAAGGGCGACTTTTTGGTCGATGGCGTGGGCGTCAAGCGTCCCGCCGAGACTCCGGTCGATGCGCTGACGGTCGGCGAGGTGGGCTACGTGGTCACGGGCCTGAAGGACCCCGAGGCCGTGCGCGTGGGCGATACCCTCACGTGGGCGTCGAATCCCTGCCCCGAGCCGCTTCCCGGCTACCGCGAGGCCAAGCCTATGGTCTATACGGGCCTGTTCCCGATCGATAACAAGGACTACGAGAACCTGCGTGACGCGCTTGATAAGCTGCACGTCAACGACCCGTCGTTGGTGTGGGAGCCCGAGACCTCGGTGGCGCTTGGCTTTGGCTTCCGCGTGGGCTTCCTGGGCCTGCTGCACATGGAAGTCGTTAAGGAACGCCTGGAGCGCGAGTTCAACTTGGACCTCATTGCCACGAGTCCCTCGGTCGACTATCACGTCTACAAGACCGACGGCGAGATGATCGATGTCCGCAGCCCGCAGGACCTTCCCGAGGCCACGCGTATCGAGCGCATTGAGGAGCCGTACCTCAAGGCAAAGATCATCTGTCCGCCTGAGTACACGGGCGCCGTCATGCAGCTCGCCATCGAGCACCGTGGCGTCACGACTGACATGATCCATCTCACGAGCAAATCGGTCGAGATGCGCTTTGACATGCCGCTCGCCGAGCTCATCCTGGACTTCTTTGACCAGCTCAAGAGTCGTACCAAGGGCTATGCCTCGCTCGACTACGAGTTCAACGAGTACCGTCCCTCCGAGCTTGTGAAGCTCGATATCTTGCTTTCGGGCGATGAGGTGGACGCGCTGTCGTTTATCGTGCACAAGGACAAGGCCTATGGCCTGGCCCGCGGTCTGTGCGACAAGCTCAAGGAGATCATCCCGCGTCAGCTGTTTGAGGTGCCCATCCAGGGTGCTATCGGCAACAAGATCATTGCCCGCTCCACCGTCAAGGCGCGTCGCAAGGACGTGCTTGCCAAGTGCTACGGCGGCGATATTTCGCGTAAGCGCAAACTGCTCGAAAAGCAGAAAGAGGGCAAGAAGCGCATGAAAGCCATCGGCTCGGTCGAGGTCCCGCAGGAGGCCTTTATGGCGATTCTCAAGGTGGACGAGTAGGCCTATGGCGCTTTCTGAATACAGCAAGCGGCTGCTGGGCGCCTATGTCGAGCAGCCGTTCCTTATGGCTCCCATGGCGGGCGTGACCGACCCTGCCTACCGCATCATGTGTCGCCGCCGCGGTGCCAACCTTGCCTACAGCGAGATGGTGAGCGTGGCGGGCCTTGCCTATGCCAGCAACAAGACCTGGCGCCTGGTGCTACCGGCTGACGAAGAGCAGCAGATTTGCGTGCAACTCTTTGGCTCCAAGCCTGATCAGTTTGCGAGCGCCGTCGCCGCCGTCGAGGAGCGCGTTGGCGATCGCCTGTCGCTCATCGATATCAATATGGCATGCCCCGCCCGCAAGGTCGTTACCAAGGGCGAGGGCTCGGCGCTCATGCGCACGCCCGACCTTGCGGAGAAGATCGTCGAGGCCACGGTGGGCGCGGCGCACGTGCCCGTGACCGTCAAGATTCGCAAGGGCTTTTATGCCGAGGACCGCAATGCCGCGACATTTGCCCAGATGCTTGAGGGCGCAGGGGCTGCCGCAGTCGCCGTGCATGGTCGTTGCGCTACGCAACTCTACACGGGCCAGGCGGATTGGTCGGTCGTCGATGAGGTCGCAGATGCCGTCGAGATTCCCGCGATTGGTTCGGGCGATGTGTTCTCGGCCGAGGATGCCGCGGAGCATCTGCGCAGCTCGGGTGCCAGCGCGGTGTTTATCGCGCGCGGTATCTATGGCAACCCCTGGGTGTTCGGCGATGCTCGCGCCCTTGCACTCGATGGCATACCGGTGCCGGCACGCAGCTCCGTCGAGCGCCTGGACGCCCTGCGTGAGCACCTTACGCTGACGCATGAACTCTTACCGCTCATGTCGCGTGCCCGCACGTACGCAAGCTGGTACTTAAAAGGCATGCCCCATGCCGCCGCTTGGCGTGCCCATGTGGTGCGCTGTTCCACTTACGAGGAGTTTATGGCGCTGGTCGATGAGATCGAGCGTGATGTGGTGGCCTGCGAGGCCGCCCTTGCCGCTGGCAAGTCGGTGCCTGCTCATCCGCTGGAGGCCTAATAGTGGCCGTTACCGCGCTGTACGTGCACGTGCCGTTTTGCGCCCAAAAGTGCCGGTACTGCGACTTTGACTCGCGCAGTTTTGCTCCGTGCGATCTGAGCGCTGCGCTCGATGCCTATTTTGAGCAGTTGTTCGCGCGCCTCGATGCTTTTGGCAAAGCTGGGGCCTTTGACCAGATCCGCACCGTCTATGTTGGCGGCGGTACGCCGTCGCTGGCGGGGGAGCGCTTGGTGGAGCTGGCGCGGCGTATTCGTGCGTCGTGTGCCCCCGTTGAGTTTACCTGCGAGGCCAATCCCGAATCGCTGACCGCCGAGCTTGCCGCTGCGCTTGCCAAGGTTGGTGTCACACGCATCTCTCTGGGCGTGCAAACGCTCGATAACGCCGAACTTACCGCCATCGGCCGCATTCACGATGCCGATCGGGCGCTCGCTGCCATCACGACGGTTAAGGACGCTGGGCTCGATGTGTCGTGTGACCTGATGTGTGGCCTTCCCGGGCAGACCGCCGTAAGCTGGCAGCGCACGCTCGATGGCGTGCTGGCGGCGGCTCCGCATCATGTGTCGGTCTACCCGCTCACGCTCGAGGAGGGGACGCCCCTTTATCGCATGGCGTGCCGTGACGAGTCGCTCGAGCCTGATGAGGATTTTCAGGCCGCATGCATGGACGTGGCACGCGAGCTCCTGGGTGCCGCCGGCTATCACCCGTATGAGGTGGCGAGCTACGCGCTCGACGGCCATGAGTGCGCCCATAACATTGCCTACTGGACCGGACGGGGCTACCTGGGCCTGGGGCGTTCTGCCGCGGGCATGCTCGATGCCGAGGATTTCGACCGTCTTGCAGGTTTGTTCCCCGGCGCGTCTTCTCGAGGTGATGCGTACCGCGTGCGTCTGGTGCAACGTGACGATGACGCGACGGTGTTCGAGGCCGAATATCTCTCGCAGCGCGAGGCTGCGGCCGAAGACCTGATGCTTGCTTGTCGTATGACGCGCGGTGTCGCGTCCGACCTGTTGGTTCGCGTGGCTCGTGTCATCCCGGCCGATGGGCTGACAGCCGCTTGCGATCGCGCGCTCGAATTGGGTCTTGCCACTTGGGTGCCCGAAACGCTCGGGGTCCATGAGGGACCCTTTACCTCGGCAGATGTCGTCGCGGGCCATGTTCGAGCTCGTTTAGCACCGACACACCTGGGCTGGCTCGATGGAAATATGCTGTTCGAGCTGTTTTGGGATCTAGCTTAGGACGCTCGGGTAGAATTACCGGAATATATACGCTGCTGTGAGCAGGAGGTTGCCGCGCATGGCGACGATGAACGAAAAAGATTATTACGAGATTCTGGGTGTCTCCAAGGACGCTACCTCGCGTGATATACAGAAGGCCTTCCAGCAAAAGGCCCGCAAGCTCCATCCGGACGTCAACAAAGAGCCGGATGCCGAGGAAAAGTTTAAAGAGGTTTCCGAGGCCTACGCCGTGCTTTCGGATGAGCAAAAACGTGCGCGCTACGACGCCATGCGTTCTGGCAATCCCTTTGCCGGTGCTCCTACGGCTTCGCCTTATGGTGGCGGCTACGCCGGCAGCGCAGGCTATGGCAATCCTTTTGAGGGCGGCTTTCCCTTTGGTGGCGCCTGGGGCCAGCAGCGTCGCGGGCAGGCTGCCTACAATCCCGAGAACGGCGCCAATGTGGTCGTCGATATCAAACTCGACGCCAAGGAGGCCAAGGGCGGTGCCCGCAAGACCGTCCGCTACACGCGCTTCGATACCTGTAGCAACTGCGGCGGTTCGGGTTCTGTCTCCTCCGAGCATGCCCATACCTGCCCGAGCTGCGGTGGCCGCGGCCACATCGACGTCGACCTGTCCTTCCTGTTTGGTGCGGGCACGTTCCAGTCGGTCTGCCCCGAGTGCGGCGGTTCCGGTAAAGTCGTGGCCGACCCCTGCCCTGATTGCGGTGGCAGCGGTCGTACTCGCGTAACCTCCGAGCAGACGATTGAGTTTCCTGCCGGCACGCATGATGGCGACGAGGTCCGTATTAGCGGCATGGGTCATGCTGGCACCAACGGTGCCGCGGGCGGCGACCTGGTCGGTCGCGCCCATGTTGAAGCCGAGCGCTTGGAAGGCAAAGCTCGTACCGGTTTTTACCTGATGGGCATCGTGGCGCCGTTTTTGGTACTCTCGGCCATCTCGGGCGTGTTCTCGGCCTTTGCCGTGATGTGCTTTATTCCGTTTACCATGGGCCTGTTCATGGTGCTTTCGGACGGCGTGCTTCATCGCAGTCTGCTGTGGTGGAAGCGCGGTGCGATGCAGTTTGCCAACGGTTTTGCCAACGGCTTCATGTTCGCGCTCGTGTCGGTTTGGTTTGCGAGCTGCTCGCAACGGGCCATGCTTTCGCCGTACCAAATGCAATAACATCAAACCCTCTGTTTGCGGCCGCCCCAGCTTGGGTATAGGACGCACTGTGACAATAATGAAAGTCGGAAGGATTCGGTCGTGTCGGAAAATAGGGATTACTACGAGGTGCTTGGCGTCGACAGGGATGCCGACGCGCGGACGATTAAGCGTGCGTTTTTAAAGAAGGCCCGTACCGTACATCCGGATGTTTCGGACGACCCTGAGGCCGAGGCCAAGTTCAAGGAGCTCAACGAGGCATATTCCGTTCTTTCCGATGAGCAGAAGCGTGCTAACTACGACCGTTACGGCACTGCCGACGGCCCTGGTGGTTCGGGCTACGTCGACATTAACGATATCTTTGGCGGCATGGGCATGGACGACCTCTTCTCGTCGTTCTTTGGCGGCGGTGCCGGCGGTGGCGCCCGAAATCGCCGTGAGCGTCGTCGCGGCCGCGACATGGCCATCTCCCTTTCGGTGACGCTCGAGGAGGCGGCACTCGGGTGCAAAAAGACGATCAGCTATGACCGCCTTGCTCCCTGTGAGGATTGCAATGGCACCGGTAGGGCCGAGGGCGCGCAGGAAAAGCAGTGCAGCCGCTGCCACGGCACGGGCTATGTCACGACGGTCCAGCGTTCGTTCCTGGGCCAGGTTCAGTCCTCTTCGCCTTGTCCCGACTGCCACGGCGAGGGCACGGTCATCGATCATCCCTGCGAGACCTGCGACGGTCAGGGCCGCACGCCTTCGCATGAAAAGATCGACATCGATATCCCCGCCGGCGTTTCGACCGGTCGCCAGCTGCGCGTGAGCGGCTTTGGCGAGGCTGGCCTTCGCGGCGAGCCCTCGGGCGACCTGATCGTCAACGTGCGCGTCGCCGACCACGAGCGTTTTAAGCGCAACGGTGACGACCTGTACCTCGTGAGCGATATTTCGATTGCGCAGGCAGCGCTCGGCTGCGAGATCGAGGTCGAGGGCATTATGCCCGATGAGGTCGTCAAGGTGACGGTCCCTGCTGGTACACAGTACGGCGACACCGTGAGCGTCAATAATTACGGCATGCCGCGCATTGGCGGTGGCGGTTCGCGTGGTCGCCTGATCGTGCAACTGCGCGTGGTCGTTCCCACCAATCTTTCCAATAAGCAACGCGAGCTGCTCCGTGCTTTTGCCGATGAGATGGGCGATGACGTCGCTTCCGGTAAGAAGTCGGTGACCGACCGTATCAAGAGTGCCCTCGACGATATCCTCGATTAAGGAGCCCGCGTGCTCGCACCCCATATTTCCGTCGTCAACCTCGGCTGCCGTGTCAACCGGGTTGAGTCTGACCGTATCACTGCCGATCTTATGCGCCTGGGCTTTGCTATTGTGGAGCCCCAGGATGCCGATTTGATCGTCATTAACACCTGTGCCGTTACGGGCGAGGCCGAGGCTAAGACCCGTAAGGCCGTCCGTCATGCGCTGGCCCATCCAAACGAGCCCTATGTGCTCGTGACCGGATGCGTGGTCAATTTGCATCCCGAGGAGCTGCTGGAGCTTTCGGATCGCGTGATCGCCGAGCCGTCCAAGATCGATGTCGCCGATCGTGTCTGCGAGGTGCTGGGCGTTGAGTCCGATAGCGTTCCCGCCTGCAGCGATGGTGAGGTGGTCGATGCGCTCGGTCGCTCTCGCCTGGGCGTGAAGATTCAGGACGGCTGCAACCATCGCTGCACCTATTGCATTGTGTGGAAGGCGCGCGGCCCCGAGCGCTCCGTGCCCGTCGAGTCCGTGCTCGAACAAGTTCGCGAGGCCCAGGAGGCCGGCGTGCCCGAGGTGGTGCTGACCGGTGTGAACCTGGGTGCCTACGATGGCAAGAGCGCGACCGACGAGCACGTCGAAATCGATGAGCTGCTCGAGGCCATCATGGAGCGCACGTCTATTCCGCATGTGCGCATTTCCTCGGTCGAGCCCATGGATATCTCCGAGCGCCTGCTTAAGGTTATGGCGCGCTATCCGCAGCGTATCGCCCCGTTTTTGCACCTGCCCGTGCAGTCCGGCTGCACGGCGACCCTGCATCGCATGGGCCGTCCCTATAGTGCGGAGGCCTTTGAGGACACGGTGCGTATGATTCGCGCCAACTTGCCCCAGGCGTCCCTTTCGTGCGATGTCATCGTCGGTTTTCCTGGTGAGACGGACGAGGAGTTCGAGGAGTCGCTGGCTCTGTGTCGCCGTGTTGGTTTCTCGCGTATGCACGTGTTCCGCTACAGCAAGCGTCCCGGCACCCTTGCCGCCGATATGCCCGACCAGGTGCCGCCCGAGGTTATGGCCGAGCGCAGCCGTCGTATGCGAGCCGTCGCACAGGAGCTCGCTATTGCCGACGCTCGTCGTCGCGTGGGCACGGTCGAGCGTGCCGTGCTCGAGTATGGTGACAACCTGACGCTCGGCTCGTTCCATCATGCCCGTCTTGACGATACCTGTGGACTCACAGCCCCGTGCCTGCTCGATGTTGCTATCATCGGAGTCGATGATTCCGGCTTGGTCCATGCACGCAGGGAGGTTCATGGAAGCCTCGAAGATTAGACTTACCGTTCCCGAGGGTATTGACCCCTCGCGCGTTTTGGGTGCCGGCGACGGCGTCCTTCGTGCGCTGGAGAGCTTAGTTCGCGCCCACGTGGTCGCCCGTGGCGACAGCATCGCTGTGAGCGGTGACCCGGATGAGGTCGAGCTTGTGGCGCGTTTTTTCGAGCATGCTTTTCGCGAGGCGGCTGCCGGGCGCACGCTTTCTGCCGACGATGTCTCTCGCTGCCTGGCCGTCTTGCGCGACGGTGAGCACGAGGCTACGTCGCTTCGCGATGACGTGCTGCTTTCGCATCGCGGTCGCGTCATTCGCCCCAAGACGCTCGGTCAAAAGCGCTATGTGGATGCCATCCGCTCACATACCATCACGTTTGGCCTGGGTCCTGCCGGTACCGGTAAGACCTATCTGGCCATGGCGCTCGCTGTTGCCGCACTCAAGCGTCACGAGGTGGGCCGTCTGATCTTGACGCGTCCGGTTGTCGAGGCGGGGGAGAACCTGGGCTTTTTGCCCGGCACCCTCGAGGAAAAGATCGATCCCTACATGCGTCCGCTCTACGATGCACTTTTTGACATGATGGATCGCGAGCGCACCGATGAGCTTATGGAGCGCGGCGTGATCGAGATCGCCCCGCTTGCCTACATGCGCGGCCGCACGCTGAGCGACGCCTTCGTGGTGCTCGACGAGGCCCAAAATACCACGCCCGAGCAGATGAAGATGTTTCTGACGCGCCTGGGCTTTAACTCCAAGTTTGTGATTACCGGCGACCTGAGCCAGCGTGACCTGGTGGGCCGTCGTGGTGGCTTGGCGGATGCCGAGAAGATTTTGGGCCGTGTCGACGATGTCGCATTTTCTCACCTCGAGCGTGCCGACGTGGTGCGTCATGCCTTGGTGGGACGCATCGTCGAGGCATACGATGCTTATGATGATGCGCGCGAGAAACGCGTGCACGACCGAAAGGAGTCCCGTTGAGTGTATTGATCAGCAACGATGCCGAGCTCGATACGCTGCTCGACGCGCGGGAGGTAGAGCACATCTGCGAGGTCGTGCTTGCCGCCGAGGGCGTTGAGCGTGAAGTTGAGATTTCCCTTTCATATGTCGATGAGGACGAGATGCACGAACTCAACCACGAGTGGCGTGGTATCGACCGTACTACCGATGTCCTCTCGTTTGAATGCGACTCGGCCTTTGACGAGGATATTCCCGCCGATGAGACGCTCGAGCTCGGCGATATCATCTTGGCTCCGCAGGTCATTGCCCGTCAGGCCCCCGGCTTTGGCAATGGCCCTGCCGACGAGTGCCGCCTGATGCTCGTGCATGGCATGCTGCATCTGCTGGGGTATGACCATATCGAGGACGACGAGGCCGAGGTCATGGAGGCCCGCGAGGACGCCATCCTGCGCGATCTGGCGCTCGAGCGCGGCGAGGACCCCAAGCTGGTCCACGTCGGCCCCATCACCAACCATGCCCACGACTAGGAGCCTTCTATGATTCCCGGATCGAACAAGGACCATCCGTCCTTCTTAAAGTCGTTCTCCTATGCCATGGAGGGCTTCGTCACCGCCGTCAAGACCGAGCGCAACATCAAGGTTATGCTCGTGGCGGGCGTGTGCACCGTCATTGCCGGCTGCATTGTGGGGCTCGACATTGCCGAGTGGGCCACGGTTATCATTTGCTGCGGCCTGGTGATTCACGGCGAGCTGTGCAACACCGCCATGGAGGCGATCGTCGACCTGGCGACCCAGGAGCTCCATCCTCTGGCAAAGCGCGCGAAGGATATCGCCGCCGCCTCCGTATACGTACTTTCCATCACCGCCGCGATTGTGGGCTTTCTGGTATTTGCCCACGCGCTCGACTTTATTTAGAAAGGGATTTCCATGTCCGACACTATGCAGCCTATTGATGAAACTCTGGACGACGAGTCCCTGGACGCGGTGGATGCCGAAGCGGCCGAAGCATACGAGGAGGTCGAGGAGTTTGACCCGTTTGAGGGCATGAGCGACGAAGAGCTCGACGCCCTGTGCGACGAGGACGACAGCCTCGCGGGCTTTGGCGACGTTGAGCCCGGTTTCCGCAGCGGCTTCGTGGCCCTGGTCGGCCGCCCCAACGCCGGTAAGTCCACGCTACTCAACGCCTGCTATGGCAAAAAGGTCGCCATCACCTCGCCGGTGGCCCAGACGACCCGCCGCCGCATGCGCGCCGTCGTCAACCGTCCCGGCTACCAGCTGGTCTTTGTCGATACTCCGGGTATTCACAAGCCCAAGGACGGCCTGGGATCCGAGCTCAACAAGAGCGCGCTATTCGAGCTGAACGATGTCGATGTCGTCGCGTTTTTGATTGATGCCACCAAGCCGATCGGCAGGGGAGACGCCTGGGTTGCCGAGCGCGTCAAGAGCGCCCGTTCCAAGAAGGTCCTGGTGCTCACCAAGGCCGATGAGGCCGACCCCGCACAGGTCATGGAGCAGCTTAAGGCCGCCCACGAGCTCATGGAATATGACGATGAGATCGTGACGTCGTCGGTCAAGAACTTCAACGTCGATGCCTTCATCGAGACCGTTGCGCACTTTTTGCCCGAGGGTCCGCGTTGGTTCCCCGAGGACATGGGCACCGACGCTTCCGACGAGACGCTCGTTGCCGAGTTTGTGCGCGAGAAGGTCTTGCGCCGCACCCGTGATGAGATCCCGCACTCCGTTGGCGTGATCTGCGATGCACTCGAGCAGACCAAGAAGGTGCTGCGCGTGCACGCCACCATTTACGTCGAGCGTGAGGGCCAAAAGGGCATTATCATCGGCAAGGGCGGCGAGATGATCAAGCATATCGGTATCGACGCCCGTCGCGATCTTGAGCGCATTTTTGGCACGCAGGTCTTTTTGGAGCTGGACGTGAAGGTCAAAGCCGGCTGGCGTGACGACGAGGCCCAGATTCGCCGCTTTGGCTACAACGCCGAGGACTAAGGACGCGCGGCACGCATGGTAGGCTCCCGGACATATCGCACCAAGGTGCTCGTCCTCGACAAGACGAAGCTCAAAGAGACCGACCTGATCTTGACGATGCTTGACGAGCGGGGACGGCAGGTTCGTGCAGTGGCAAAGGGCGCCCGCAAACCCGGCGGACGCCTGGCTGCGCGCTGCGAGCTGTTCTGTACGGTCGATATGCTGCTCGCACATGGACGGTCACTCGACGTGGTTTCTCAGGCCGAGCTTATGGAGGCGCCGCTCGGCGCTGCGCCCGATTACGAGACGACCTGCGCCGCAAGCGCGATCGCCGAGGTCGCGCGCGTGTGCTCGTTCGAGGACGCCGAGGACCCGTTTACCTTTGCCATAACGCAGCGAGCGCTTGCCCTGGTGGGCAGCGGGCTTGACACGGCACATATGGACCTACTTGTGGCGGCATATGTCTTTAAGCTGCTATCGCACGTTGGCTATCGTCCCGATTTTTCGGCCTGTGTGCTGTGCGGAGACCCCATGCTGTCGTATTTTTCAGCCCAGGCGGGCGGTCTCATGTGCGGGTCGTGCGCGTCGAGCGTTCCAGGTGCCGAACTGGTGTCGACCGGTGAGACCGCATGGCTGCGCGCCCTCATGTCCATGACCTTCGATGCGCTCATGGCCGAGCGAATCGACCCGCATACGGCGGCATTCCTGCTCGGGCTTTCGCATGTTTGGGCTGCGACGCACACCGATCAGCGCCTCCGCGCGATGGAATTCATGTTGGGTCGGTGATGATGCGCAGGCGCGGGCTGCTTGTGGTAACATACCGACCTGTTGGTACCTCGACCTTGGTTGTTCGCTCCACCGGCGGCTTCCCAGTCCGAGGCGAATCGAGTCGCCCGTGGGCGACGCAAAACGAAAGGTGAAACAATGACTGTTTCCAAAGAGCGCAAGGCGGAGCTGACTGCCCAGTTCGGTAACACCCCGGTCGACACCGGCAACCCCAAGGTTCAGGTCGCCATCCTGTCCGAGCGCATCAAGGAGCTGACCGAGCACATGAAGTCCCACCAGAAGGACTTCCACACCCGTCGTGGCCTGCTCATGCTCGTCGGCCGTCGTCGTCGTCTTCTCTCCTACATCAAGAAGAACGACATCGTCGAGTACCGTGAGCTCATCAAGGCTCTGGGCATCCGCGACAACATCCAGTAGGATTTGTACATGCTAAGAGCGTCCTGCGCAGCGGGGCGCTCTTTTTGTGTAAGGGCGCGAACAATCACGCTCTGAAGCGTGGCGGGGGCAGGGGGCCCGCGTCACATGAGAAGCCCGCAGACAAGGGGTCTGCGGGGTTAAGGAGAACAATGACACTCGTATCCAAGACCTTTGAGCTGTACGGCAAGACCTACACCTTTGAGTCGGGCGAGCTTGCCAAGCAGGCCACCGGCGCCTGCCTGGTCAAGCAGGGCGACACTACGATGCTCGACACCGTGGTCGTCTCCAAGGAGCGCAAGAACTACGACTTCTTCCCGCTGACCGTCGACTTCAACGAGAAGATGTACGCAGCCGGCCGCATCCCGGGTGGCTACCTCAAGCGTGAGGGCCGTCCCAGCGAGAAGGCCACGCTCACGGCCCGCATGATCGATCGCCCGATTCGCCCGAGCTTCCCGGATGGCTTCCGCAACGAGGTGCACATCGTCGCCACCTCGCTCGTCGCCGACCAGGTCAACCCCTTCGATGTCATCAACGTCATGGGTGCATCCCTGGCCATGACGCTTGGCGGCGTGCCCTTCGAGGGCCCGCTTGCCTGCGTGCGCATCGGCCGTAACGTGGAGACAGGCGAGTTTATCGTCAACCCCACCTACGAGGAGCGCGAGAACTCGGATCTGGACCTGGAGCTGGGCGGATCCGCCGACTTCATCTCGATGGTCGAGGCCGGCGCCGAGGAGATCTCCGAGGACGACATGCTCGCCGCCATGAAGTTTGGCCAGGAGGCCCTTGCCGCTTTCTGCCAGGCTCAGGACGAGTTCGTCGCCGAGTGGGAGCAGGTCAACGGCCCCATCGTCAAGAAGGAGTACCCGCTCGACCAGCCCGTCGAGGAGGTCCAGGAGCGCATCTTCGCCCACTACGACGAGATGGCAGCCGCCCTTCGTGACGCCGACAAGCTCTCCCGTATCGGTAAGGTCGAGGCTCTGAAGGAGTCCATCCGCGCCGAGTTCACCGAGGAGGAGCAGGCCGCTTGGGAGCGCGAGATCCCCGTGGCGCTCAAGAAGCTCGAGAAGAAGGCCATGCGCACCATGGTCGTCGAGACCGGTGAGCGTGTCGACGGCCGTGCCGCCGATGAGATCCGCCCCATCATGGTGAAGGACAACTACCTGCCGCTCGTTCACGGCTCCGGCCTGTTCCAGCGTGGCCAGACCCAGGTGCTCTCGGTTCTTTCGCTCGGCATGCTCAACGAGGGCCAGCGTCTGGATACCATCGAGCCTACCGAGGGCAAGCGCTACATGCATCACTACAACTTCCCGCCGTTCTGCACCGGCGAGACTGGCCGCATGGGCAGCCCCAAGCGCCGCGAGATCGGCCACGGCAACCTTGCTGAGCGCGCTCTGCTTCCGGTGCTCCCCGACGAGAACGAGTTCCCCTACGCCATCCGCGTCGTCTCCGAGGTCATGGAGTCCAACGGCTCCTCTTCGATGGCTTCGACCTGCGGCTCCACGCTCGCCCTTATGGACGGCGGCGTGCCCATTAAGCGCCCGGTCTCCGGTATCGCCATGGGCCTGATCCAGGAGGAGGGCAAGACCGTGGTCCTGTCCGACATCCAGGGTCTCGAGGACTTCCTGGGCGACATGGACTTTAAGGTCACCGGCACCACCGAGGGCATCACCGCCCTGCAGATGGACAACAAGGCTACCGGCCTCACCTTCGACATCCTGGCCCGCGCCCTGCAGCAGGCCAAGGAGGGTCGCGCTTTCATCCTGCAGAAGATGCTCGATGTGATCCCCGAGCCGCGGCACACCACGCGCAGCACCGCCCCGCGCATCGTCTCCATCCAGGTTCCGACTGACAAGATCCGCGACGTCATCGGTTCCGGCGGTAAGGTCATCCGCGGTATCCAGGACGAGACCGGCGCCTCGGTCGACATCCAGGAGGACGGCACCGTCTTTGTCGGCGGCACCGGCGAGTCTGTCGACCAGGCCGTCGAGCGTATCAAGCTCATTATCAAGGTTCCCGAGCCGGGCGAGGAGTACACCGGTCGCGTGGTCTCCATCCAGCCCTTCGGCGCCTTCGTCAACCTGCTGCCCGGTAAGGACGGCCTGCTGCACATCTCCCGCGTCGCCAAGGGCCGTGTGGAGAAGGTCGAGGACGTCCTCAACGTGGGCGACGAGGTCAAGGTCGTCGTCATCGAGGTCGACGATCGCGGCAAGATCTCGCTCGATCGTCTTGATAAGCCCGAGGCCCCGGCTCGTGCCGAGGGTGCCTCCGAAGGTGACGGCGAGCACTTCCAGCGCCGTGAGCGTCCGCGTCGCGAGCGCTCCGAGCGCAGCGACCGTCCGCGCCGTCCCGGCGACAACGGAGGCCGCAAGCCCCGCCGTCACCACGACGCCGAGTAATAGTTACACATAAGCAGCTCAACAAGGGCGACTCCGGACAGGGGTCGCCCTTTTGCTATTCCCGGCGGGGTCCGCGGATAAAGTTTCCTGCTCTACAGTCCTGCTCACGACGGAGGCCACATTAAGTGGCCTCCTGTTCGTGCGGAACTCGCGATAAACTTTATCCGCGGACCCCGCCGGGAATAGCAAAAGGGCTGGTTGGTGCGGGTTGCGATTTTGTTAGATAGTCTATTCAGTTATCTGAATTCAGATCTTTAGATAATCGCATGCGCGGCATTGCCCCAGATAAAACCGCCCAAAATACATCTGTCCCTTATTGTCAGATCTGGTCTCAGCGGGCCCGGCACGGGCTAAGTTTATCGCGAGTTCCGCACGCAAAGGAAAGCACTTAATGTGCTTTCCGTCTTGCGCAGGACTGTGGAGCAGGAAACTTAGCCCGTGCCGGGGCCGCTGAGACCAGACCGGCGGGATACACAGGTTCAGATGGGGCTTTGATGCATGGGTGGTCTGTTGTTGTGCAAATGGGTATCATACTGTGGTTATTGCATCGACTCTGTGATGCATGGTTGTACGTTCCCGGCGGTCGGTTTGCCAGAAGCGCCCCGTCGGTTGTTCCAGACCCGTTTCGAAGAAAGGAAACCACACTAACCTATGGCAGCTAAAAAATCATCTCCCTTGAAGATCATTCCGCTCGGCGGCCTTGACGGCATCGGCAAGAACATGACGGTCTTCGAATGCGGCGACGACATGGTGCTCGTTGACGCTGGCCTCATGTTCCCCGACGATTCCCAGCCCGGTATTGACCTGGTGCTTCCCGACTACACCTATGTTCTGGAGAACGAGGAGAAGCTCCGCGGTATCGTCGTCACCCACGGCCATGAGGACCACACCGGTTCGCTTCCGTACTTGCTGCAGGACCTCAACAACAAGGTGCCCATCTTCTCGAGCAAGCTGACGCTTGGCTTTATCGAGGGCAAGCTTTCTGAGTTCCGTATCCGCGCCCCCAAGTTCCGCGAGGTCAAGGGCGGCAGCCATGTCAACCTCGGCGGCATCTCGCTCGACTTCTTCTCGATGACTCACTCCATCCCTGGCGCTCTGGGCGTGTTCATCCGTACCAATCAGGGCACCGTTATGCACACCGGCGACTTTAAGCTCGACCAGACGCCCATCGATGGCGTCACGCCCGACTATGCCGCTATCAGCCGCTTTGCCAAGCAGGGCATCGACCTACTGCTTTCCGACTCCACCAATGCCACGGTTCCCGGCTTTACCAAGTCCGAGGCCGAGGTTGGTCCCAACCTGCTGCACGCTATCAAGAACGCCCCGGGTCGCGTGTTCGTCGCGTCGTTCTCGAGCCACATCCATCGTTTGCAGCAGATCTGCGATGCCGCCCGCAAGTGCGGCCGTAAGGTCGTTGTGACCGGTCGCTCCATGCTCACTAACACTCGCGTGGCGCGTGAGCTGGGCTACCTCAACATTGACGATGCCGATATTATCGATGCCTTCGATATCGATAATTTGCCTGACGACAAGATCGTCGTCATGTGCACTGGTTCGCAGGGCGAGCCGCTGTCGGCCCTGTCCCGCATGGCCAATGGCGAGCACAAGACGCTCTCCATCCACGAGGGCGATACCGTTATCCTCTCGGCAACTCCTGTTCCCGGCAATGAGAAAGCCGTCCAGCAGGTCGTCAACAGCCTGGCCAAGCTCGGCTGCGACGTGTGGGATAAGAACCGCGCTCTCGTTCACGTTTCCGGTCACGGTAGCCAGGAGGAGCTCAAGCTCCTGATGGCCATGGCCAAACCCACGTACTTTATGCCGGTTCATGGTGAGGCCGTGCATCTGCGCGCCCATGCCCAGCTGGCCCGCAAGATGGGTCTTAAGGACGACCATATCTTTATCCTCGATAACGGTGACACACTCGAGATGCGCGGCGGTATCGTCAAGCGCGGTACGCCCGTCGAGTCCGGCGTCGTCTACGTCGACGGCCTGCGTATCGGCGATACCGACCCCATTGTCTTGCGCGATCGCCAAAAGCTCGCCAACGACGGTATGGTTACCGCTGTTGCCATCGTCTCGCTCAAGCACAAGAAGATCGAGGCCATCGAGTTCTCGGGCCGCGGCGTCTCGTTTGCCATCGACGACCAGTTCTCCGAGGATGCCTCCGCGTCCATTATGAAGACGATCGAGAAGGGCAAGTTCAGCTTTACGAGCAGCGGTTCCGATGCCATTCGCAAGGCCGTGCGCGACTCGCTCTCCAACTTTATCTGGAGCCGTACGCGCACTCGTCCGATGATCATCCCGGTCGTCATGGAGGTTTAGTTTGGCGCGCGGATCTGCACAAAACGCCAAAGGCAATAAGGCCAACAACCAACCGGCATCTGCTAAGGGTGCCGGTTCCCATCTGCGTGCCAATAAGGGTCACGAGTCCGAGTTCGATGATTTCGAGCCCTTGGTCGAGCCCTCGGCCAACCGCGATATCGCCGGCGTGGTCATTGCTGTTTTGGCGATTGCGTCCTTTATTGCCGTGATTTCGCCGGCGACTGCGCCCGTTACGGCTGCGGTTGCCGGTTTCTACCACTTGGGCTTTGGTCTGGGCGCCTACGTGCTGCCGATCGTCATTTTGCTGTTTGCCGCCACGCTCTTTTTAGGCGAGGACTCGCCGCTCAACGCGCGCTCTGTTGCGGGCGGCGCCGTGGTCTTTATCGCCGTCGTCTCCGTTCTTTCGTTGATGGTGCCAGGTACGAGCGACTCGTGCGACCTTATGTTCACGCCGCAAAATCTGTCCGCCTCGGGTGGCTACATTGGTGCGTTTATTGCGAGTGCGCTGCAGAATGCCCTGGGTAAGCCTATCGCGATGGTGGTCCTGTTGGGTCTGGCCGTCGTTGGTTTTGTCATCATCGGCTTTTCGGTGGGTGGCGTGCTGCGCTCTGCTCGCGACCGTGCGGCCGATTTTGCCGAGCGCCGTCGTTCCGACGTCAACGCGAGCCCGTGGGGTGACGACGAAGCCCTGTCGGTGCCCGGCGTTGCCCGTCCGCACCTGAGCATTCTTTGTCAAAAGGGCTCCGATGCTGCCGTGACCACGGTCATGGGCAACGATGTGGACCCGGTTTTGGACAATGACGACGAGGACGAGGATCCGTTTGTCGACGTGTCCGAGGCAGTGGAAGCTGAGCGGGCCAAGACCACATTGTTGCCGCGCCGCCATGCCAAGAAGGGCAAGGCCACACCCAAGTTGAATACAAGCGAGCCCGACCCGTCTTGGTCCGATAGCGAGATTGAGCTCACTGAGGGCGATGACGAGGACGACGAGGCTCCGATTGAGACCGCAAAGACAACTTTGCTGCCGCGTCGCCATGCAAAGCGCGATCAGGTAGCCGGCCAGCTTTCGATGGAAGACGACCCCGATAAGATTGACGAGTCCGAGCCGCCGTTTGCCGTGAATCCTGTTTCGTCTGCACCTCAGATTCCCGACTTCTTGAAGCATCCCAAGGTTGCCGATACGGCTGTCGCGGGCGCTGCCGAGGCGCCTACTTCTAGCGATGGGGGAGCTGACAATGCCCCCGCAGATAACGAGGGCGAAGAAGAGGATGGCCTTAAGCTTCCGCCACTCGAAATCCTGCATGCCAACCCGCAGTCGGCGTCCTCCGCGTCTTCGGACAAGGAGCTTGAGCAGACTGCCGAGTCGCTTCAGTCCACGTTGCTTGAGTTTGGCCGCAGTGCCCGCGTGGTCGGCTGGGTCGCCGGCCCCACGGTGACGACCTTTAAGCTGCAACCTGGCGAGGGCGAGCGCGTGAGCAAGATCTCGAGCCTCGAGGACGATATCGCGCTTTCGCTCGCTGCCCAGTCGGTGCGTATCTTTGCCCCGATCCCCGGCACCTCGCTCGTGGGCATCGAGATCCCCAATCGCAAGCGCCAGAACGTCAACCTGGGCGACGTGCTGCCCTATGTGAAGGGCGGTCCGCTCGAGCTCGCAATCGGGCGCGATGCCGAGGGCACGCCGGTCGTCGCCGACCTTGCCAAGATGCCCCACCTGTTGATTGCCGGTACCACGGGTTCCGGTAAGTCGGTGATGATCAATTCCATCATCACGACTCTGCTCATGCGTGCTCTTCCCGAGGACGTTCGCCTGATCATGGTCGACCCCAAGCGCGTCGAGCTTGCGGGCTATAACGGTCTGCCGCATCTTTACGTGCCCGTCGTGACCGAGCCCAAGCAGGCCGCAAGCGCCCTGCAGTGGGCCGTTTCCGAGATGGAGCGCCGCCTGAAGGTCTTCGAACGTCTCAACGTCCGTAAGATTTCGACCTATAATGAAAAGCAGGCCGCCGGCGAGTTTGAGCATTACGACAACCCGCCGCAAAAGATGCCCTACTTGGTCATCATCATTGACGAGCTCTCGGACCTGATGATGGTTGCCGGCAAGGATGTCGAGGCCTCGATCGTGCGTATCGCCCAGCTGGGCCGTGCCGCCGGTATTCACCTCATCGTGGCTACGCAGCGCCCGAGTTCCAACGTGGTGACGGGCCTCATCAAGGCCAACATCACCAACCGCATCGCCTTTAACGTCGCCACGGGCATCGACTCACGCGTCATCATCGACCAGATGGGTGCCGAAAAGCTCACCGGTTTGGGCGACATGCTGTTCTCCAAGGTCGACTGGGGCAAGCCCCGCCGTATCCAGGGCTGCTTTGTCTCGGATGATGAAATCAACGAGATTGTCGAGTTCGTCAAGTCGCAGAGCGAGCCCGACTACCACGAGGAGATCCTGTCTGCCGTGGCGCCCGCTTCCATGTCCATGGCGGGTGGTGGCGGCATTGTCCGTACCGGAGTCGCCGAGCCGCAAGACGATGATCCGCTCATTTGGGAAGCCGCCCATATTGTGGTGGAATCTCAGCTTGGCTCCACATCTGGCCTGCAACGTCGTCTGAAGGTTGGCTATGCGCGTGCCGGGCGTATTATGGACATGCTGGAAGAAAAGGGTGTCGTCGGTCCGCCCGACGGTTCCAAGCCGCGTGAGGTCCTGTTGGACGAGGAGGGGCTTGCCGCGCTGGAATCTGTCGATGCCGAGATGGCACGTGAAGATCGTGAGTTTGGAGGATTCTGATGGCTGCACGCTTTGGTGACATGCTGCTCGAGCAGCGTCGCCGAATGGGCCTTTCCATTCAGCAGGTCGCCAACACCATCAAAATCAGGCCGCAGATCATCGAGTTTTTCGAGACCGGTAACTTTGCTTCGATGCCGCCGCGCGGCTATGCGCAGGGCATGATTTCGAGCTATGCTCGCTTTTTGGCCCTCAATCCGCGTGAGGTCGTCAATGCCTACTTTGACGACCTGATGGCATACGAACGCGAGACGTCGCAGCAGGGCGGTCGTTTTCAGGACGCCGCCGGCTACGTCAATTCGCGTTCCTCGGTCGATAACGGGCGCTTCCTGATGGTTCAGGGCGGTCGTTCGACCCGCTATGGACAGCGTCCTCAGCAGGCCGGCTATATTACCGAGACGGGTTCGGGCGAGGAGATTCGCTCACAGCGTGACCGGTTCCGCAATACGCCGATGCCCGAGGACCGTGCACTTCCCGCTGCCCGCGGCGTGGCGCGTGACCCTCGTGCCGGCTACGGCGACGGCGGCTATTCCGATCGCGGTTACCGTGGTGCCTCTACGGGACGCTCTCGCGGTGGCTATGCGGATGCCGATACCACGCAGGTGACGCCGCGTCTTCGCTCTCAATCACAGCCGTATGGCCAGCGCTCTTCGGCTCCGCGTTCGGGCCAGCGTGGCTATCAAGGCCGCGGTGAACTTGCGCCCCGCTCGGGTCAGCGCGGCCTTCAGGGCCAGGGCGGCTATCGCGGCCGTTCCGATAGCAATCGTGGTCGTATGCCTCAGGGAGGCGGCCGCAGCAGTTCCGGTCGTGGACACGGCGGATCCCGTACTCCTCAAAACAACGGGCTCGATCCGCGTATCGTCTACGCCGGCATCGGTGCTGTGGCGTTGCTGCTGATCGTGCTCATCGTGGTGCTTCTGCGCGGCTGCGCATCTTCGGCGCCCGAGACCACGCCCGAGACGCCCACTGCCACCAAGACGACGACTAAGAAGTCTTCTAAGAAGACCGAAACGGTCGACGAGGACGAAGACACCGATGAGGCGACGGATGAGTCGACTGACTCGGACGCTACCAAGACGACGGCCAAGAAGGAAGAGAACGAGGTCACGAAGGTCAAAGTCTCCGTTGCCAAGGGAAAGACCGCGTGGATTGAGGTCAAGGTCGACGGCAAGTCGGTCTATGGCGCCCAAGCGACTGGCCCCTTTGAGCAGGAGTACACGCCCGAGTCCTCGATCGAGATCACCACGTCCAAGCCTTCCGATGTCACCGTTACCAAGAACGGTGAAAAGGTCCGTTACGATACCAAGACCTCGGGCGTGGCGCGTGTGACGATCACCGTTCCCAAGAAGGAGACGACTGATTCCGAGAATGGTGAAAGTTCTGATGGTACCGACACCACCGACGGTACCGATGCCCAGTCCACGGATGGCGCCGATACCTCAACTGACGGTCAGACGCCCACCGATTCTACCGACTATTCGTACGATAGCTACTAAGCCGCTCGTACGCGAAAGGAAACATCATGGCTAAAGATTCCAGCTTCGACGTCGTGTCCGAGGTCAACATGCAAGAGGTCGACAACGCCTTCCAGCAGACCACGCGCGAGATTTCCCAGCGCTATGACCTTAAGGATTCCGGCGCCACGATCGAGCTTTCGAAGGGCGACAAGCTCTTTACGATTAACGCCCCGGCCGACTTTGTCTCCAAGCAGATTATCGACGTGCTGAGCTCCAAGCTCATCAAGCGCGGCATCGACCTCAAGGCTGTCTCGTGGGATGCTCCGCAGGCGGCATCGGGCGGCACCGTGCGCGTGCTCGGCCATATCGTCGAGGGTATCGACCAGGCGACCGCCAAGAAGATCAACAAGGACATCAAGGACCAAAAGCTCAAGGTCAAGGTGACCATCGAGGCCGACAAGCTGCGTGTTTCCTCTGCTTCGAAGGACGCGTTGCAGACCGTGATCCAGTTCCTGCGCGACCAGGACTACGGCCAGCCGCTTCAGTTCACCAACTACCGCTAATATCATTCGAAAGGACCGCTTTCCAACATGGATACACCGTTGGGCTCCGTGCTCTACATCACCCTCGGGTGCGCTAAGAACGAGGTTGACACCGACCGCATGCGTTCTCTTTTGACCGCCGCAGGCTACGAAGAGGCATTCGACCCGCAGGATGCCGATATCGCCATCGTCAATACATGCTCGTTCCTCGCCTCCGCAACGTCCGAGAGCATCGAGACCACGCTCGAGCTCGCCAACGAGGTTCAGGACGGCGTTCGTTCTTGCCCCATCGTCATGTGCGGCTGTGTGCCGTCGCGCTATGGTGACGACCTGCCTGACGAGCTGCCCGAGGTCGCTGCCTTTGTGAAGGCCGACGAGGAGGACGGCATCGTGGCGGTCATCGATGGCGTGCTGGGTGTCGAGCGTGAAATCGCGGCCTATATCCCTCAGGTCAAGCGTACCGTCGAGGGTGCCGTTGCCTACGTCAAGATTTCCGATGGCTGCAACCGCTTCTGCAGCTTCTGCATGATTCCCTACATCCGCGGCCGCTATCATTCGCGCAATGCCGAGAGCATCATCTCCGAGGTGCGCGACCTGGTTGCCGGCGGTGTGCGCGAGATCGTGCTGATCGGTCAGGACACGGGCATTTGGGGTACCGACTTTGCCGACGAGGACGTCGCCGATGGCTCGCCGCGCAATCTGGCGCAGCTGCTGCGTGCCGTCGCCGAGGCCGTGCGCCCGCACAACGTTTGGGTCCGCGTGCTCTATCTGCAGCCCGAGGGCATGACTGACGAACTCATCGAGTCGATTCGCGATACGCCCGAGGTGCTGCCCTATATCGATATCCCCGTGCAGCACTGCGACGCGCGCATTCTCAAGGCCATGCGTCGCTCCGGTTCGCGCCAGGAGCTCGAGGATCTGTTCCGCGACCTTCGCGAGCGCATCCCCGGCATCGTGATTCGTTCCACGGCCATGGTCGGCTTCCCGACCGAGACCGACGACGAGTTCCGCGATCTTATCGACTTTATGGACACCGTCGGCTTTGACTACACGAGTGTCTTTGCCTACTCGCAGGAGGAGGGCAGCCTGGCCGCTAAGATGGAGGGTCAGGTCGACGAAGAGGTCAAGCTCGAGCGCGCCCAGGAGGCCATGGATCTGGCCGAGTCGCTCGGTTTTGCCGCCACCGCCGCCCATGTGGGCGAGCGCGCCCAGGTGATCGTCGACGGCATCGAGGAGACCGAGGATGGCGCCGAGCTGATCGGCCATGCCTGGTTCCAGGCGCCCGATTCCGATGGCGCGGTGCATCTGGACGCCAGCGAGGCGTCCGTGGGCGATATTCTGACCGTCGAGTTTACCGATAGCTTCTGCTATGAGCTTATCGGTCATGTTGTGGAGTAGGAGAGCGTCGTGGCTAACGAGAGCAATAAGGAACTGACGAGTGTCTGGACGCCCGCCAACATCGTGACGTGCGTTCGCATCGTCTTTATCCCGGTGTTCATGATCGTGTCGGCGCTTTCTCACACGAGTGTTGCCGGTACGGATTGGAGCACCTTCGACGGCCCGCTCGCCGCCGCTGCCTTCATTCTGTATGTGATCCTGTCGTGTACCGATAAGGTCGACGGTTATCTGGCGCGTTCGCGCAACGAGATTACCGATTTCGGTAAGTTCTTGGATCCCATCGCCGATAAGCTGCTGGTGTTCTCGGCCCTGCTGCTGTTCTTGGATTTTGGCGCGGTGACCGTGTGGTCCGTGTTCATTATCCTGTTCCGCGAGCTGCTGGTGAGCGCCCTACGCATGGTTGCGAGTGCGGCCGGCGTGGTCGTTGCGGCCGATAAGCTCGGCAAGTACAAGACGGCAACCACGATGGTCTCCATCTGCGGTTACCTGTGCGTTTTTGCTATGGCCGGCTTGCACCTTGGCCCGGTGGCGCTGACGCTCGGCATCTACTCGGTGTCGCGCTTCCTGTATGCCGTTGCCGTTGTCTTGACCGTTATCTCGGGCGCCCAGTACTTCTGGAACTGCCGCAAGATCGTCTTTTCGGTCTAGGTCCTGGTGGGTATGACGGACTCTTTTGAGCAGATTTCCGCACATAACGAGGAGCTGGCGCGCGATATTGTCGAGCGCGCGAGCGCTCGGGGCGTGACGGTTTCGACGGCTGAGTCGCTGACGGCGGGTATGATCGCATCGACGATTGCCGATATCCCGGGCGCCTCGGCGGTGCTGCGTGGCGGTGCGGTGACCTATTGCGATGAGATCAAGCATTGCGTTCTGGGTGTTGAGCAGGAGACGCTCGACCGCTATACCGCGGTGTCGCATCAGACCGCGCGCGAGATGGCGGCGGGTTCGCTGGAGCTATACCAGAGCGATATTGCAGTGAGCGCAACGGGTTATGCCGGCCCCGGCGGTGGCACTGAGGACGATCCGGCGGGCACTTTCTATATTGGCTGGGCGCATCGTTCCGCCGATGGGGGCGTGCCGGTCGTGGACTCTGTGCGCTGCCACTATGAGGGCGACCGTTCGTGTGTTCGTGCCCATGCGGTCACGGAGGCATTGGGTCGCATTGCCCTTGTGCTCAACTCTATGGAATAGACGTGTTTTAAGGGGCCTCCGAGCCCCTTAATTGTGGAGATAGGGACCTTAGGCTCATTTGGCGTTTGTGCTGGTTGTAGATGTATTTTTGCCTGCCTTGTTCATATTTGGTCCTTTGTGGTCAAGCATTTGGTCAGTGTTTGGTCGGCGTTTGGTTGGGTTTTGGAAAGACCGCCTGCATATGATTGGCCTGAACGGTTGACCACGAACAGCCGTTCGTTTATTATCGATGCAGGTTGTTAAGAGGAGGGCTATTCATGGCCAAGAATTCAGGTCCCGTACGTACCGTTCATGCTCGCACGACGGGTAAAGAGCGCGATGAGATGATCGCCACCACCAAGGCCGAGATCGAGAAGAAATTCGGCCAGGGTTCCATCATGAGGTACGGCGACGGTGGTCCCGAGCTCGAGGTCGAGGCCATTCCCACGGGCGCTCTGGCCCTCGATGCCGCGCTGGGTATCGGCGGCGTGCCGCGCGGCCGTATCGTCGAGATTTACGGCCCTGAGTCCTCCGGTAAGACGACGCTTTCGCTCGAGATCCTGGCCGAGGCCCAGGCAATGGGTGGCGTTGTGGCATTTATCGATGCCGAGCACGCGCTCGATCCCACGTATGCCGCGCGCATCGGCGTGGATATCGACGAGGTACTGATTTCCCAGCCCGATACGGGCGAGCAGGCGCTCGAGATTGTTGACATGCTCGTGCGTTCCGGCGCCATCGATGCCATCGTTGTTGACTCCGTCGCCGCGCTGACCCCGCGTGCCGAGATCGAGGGAGAAATCGGCGACACTACGGTCGGTCTTCAGGCTCGCCTGATGAGCCAAGCGCTCCGCAAGCTCGCCGGCTCGCTGTCTAAGTCCAACACGACGTGCATCTTCATTAACCAGCTGCGTGAGAAGATCGGCGTCATGTTCGGCAACCCCGAGACCACGACGGGCGGCCGCGCCCTTAAATTCTTCTCTTCGGTGCGTATCGACATTCGCCGTATCGATAGCATTAAGCTTAAGGACGAGGTTATCGGTAACCGCGTGCGCGCTAAGGTCGTTAAGAACAAGGTGGCAGCTCCGTTCCGTTCTGCTGAGTTCGACATTATGTACGGTACGGGCATCTCTAAGGAGGGCTCGATTCTGGACATGGCTGTCGAGTGCGGCATCTGCAAGAAGATGGGCTCCTGGTTTGCCTATGGCGAGGACAAGCTCGGCAACGGTCGCGAGGCCGCCAAGGCGTTCCTGCGCGAACACCCCGATTGCGCTGACGAGATTGAGCATAAGGTCCGCCTTTCCTGCGGGCTTGAGTTTGATGACGATGCTCCGTCCGAGGTCGAGCTAACCGATCAGCCTGCGCCTGAGGAGTTTGACGAGCTTTACGCCATCGATGGTTCCGCCATGCTCGATGATGACGACGAGTAGCGGTTACGCTCATGTCGTATACGGTGACCGAGGCCACGGTCGTCTTTCCCGATAAGAAGGCGGCCTCCTCGTTCTCGAGCGGGTATGCGTCCAAAAAGCCTTGCGCACATATCGATTGTGAGCTTGAGGGCGGTTTTGAGCGGTCCATTTGGATTCCCGTGCGGGTCGCGCGGCTGTATGTCAAAAACCGCCCCGATCTTCCCTGTGATTGGGACAACTTTCGTGAGGCGGTGCAGCTCATCGAGCGTAAATGTGCACTTACCATGGTGACCGAGATGTTATCGCGCCGCGACCATGCGACGGGTGAGGTCCGTGACAAGTTGGCTCGCTACGGCTTTCGCCAGCCCGCGATCGATTTCGCCGTCGAGTGCGCCACCGAGTATCGCTTTTTAGACGAGAACCGCTTTTGCTCGTACTTTATCGAGGAACGCAAGCGGCGCGGTTGGGGACAGCGCAAAATCGAGACCGAGCTCAAGCGACGTCATGTTGTGCTCGATGACATTCCCGGTTATCCCGAGGATTATTTTGCCGTCGAAGATGATTTGGCGCGTGCGTCAGCCCTGCTCGCCAAGCGGCGTATTCCAGAGACGCGCGGATTCGAAAAACTGGTTCGGTTTTTGATGGGCAAGGGCTTCTCGTATCACATCGCCGCCGATGCCGTTAAGGCACGTCTCGATGCCGAACGCGAGGAGTGTGCGCTTTAGTCGTATGCGTTTTGTGGCCCTGCCGTTCACCGCGTTTTAACCGCCGTACTGGGGCCATTTATTTGACAGTTGTTGTGGTTCAACGTACGATAAACACTGTCATTTGCTTTGTGATATGTGCTCATCTGTGATGAGTTTGTTTATATGTTTATCTGTATCCGACCCGCATAAGCTGCGCCCATATTACTCAAATGTCGCGAGCCGTTCATAGGGACGGTTCGCTTTGTTGTGTAACGAATCCATAAAAAGGAGTGAGCATGCCTATCATTGCAGCGCTCGTTGGCATCGTTTTGGGTGCCATCGCCGCCATTGCCTACATGCGCACCGCCAAGCAGGGTAGTCTTCACGAGGCCGACGAAAAGATCCAGTCGGCACACGCACAGGCTGAGTCCCTGATCGGTGATGCAAAGCGTCAGGCCGAGACCCTCAAAAAAGAGGCTCTGCTCGAGGCTAAAGAGGAGATCATCAAGAACAAGCAGGCCGCCGAGGCCGAGGACAAGCAGCGTAAGAGCGAGATTCGTACGCTCGAGAACCGCGTGATGCAGCGCGAGGAATCCCTCGATCGCCGCAACGACGCTCTCGACAAGCGCGAGCATCAGCTGTCCAGTCAGGCCGGTCAGGTCGAGAAGCGCTCCCGTGAGCTCGAGGAGCTCTGCGCAAAGCAGACCTCCGAGCTCGAGCGCATCGCCGACCTTACCCGCGAGGATGCCCACAAGGAGCTCCTCGATAAGGTTCGCGGCGAGGTCACCCACGAGGCCGCCACGATCATTCGCGAGTCCGAGCAGCAGGTTCGCGCCGAGTGCCACAAGACCGCCCAGGAGATTTTGTCCCTGGCGATTCAGCGCTGCGCTGCCGACCACACTGCCGAGGTCACCGTTACCTCCGTGCACATTCCCTCTGATGACCTCAAGGGCCGCATCATCGGCCGCGAGGGTCGCAACATCCGGACCTTCGAGCAGGTCTCCGGCGTCAACCTCGTGATCGACGACACGCCCGAGACCGTCGTTCTTTCGAGCTTCGACCCGGTCCGTCGTGAGACCGCCCGTGTCGCCCTCGAGAACCTCATCGCTGACGGCCGCATTCACCCCGCCCGCATCGAGGAGATGTATCATAAGGCTGCCGACCTGGTTCAGCAGCGCGTGCGCGAGGCTGGCGAGCAGGCTGCCTTCGATACCGGCATCCACGACCTCCACCCCGAGATCGTCAAGACCCTTGGTGCCCTTCGCTACCGTACCTCGTTTGGCCAGAACGTGCTTCAGCACTCCCTCGAGGTTTCCGATCTGTGCGGCGTGATGGCTTCCGAGCTTGGCCTGGACGTTGTGACCGCCAAGCGCGCCGGCCTGCTGCACGACCTGGGCAAAGCAATCGACCACGACGTCGAGGGCCCGCATGCCGTCATCGGCGCCGAGCTTGCCCGCCGTTATGGCGAGAAGCCCGTTATCGTCCACGCTATCGAGGCTCACCATGCCGATGTCGACCCCAACACGGTGCTCGATGTCCTGGTACAGGCCGCCGATGCCGTCTCCGCTTCTCGCCCCGGCGCCCGTCGCGAGTCTGCCGAGAACTACATCAAGCGTCTTGAGAAGCTCGAGGAGATCGCCAACTCCCATGACGGCGTCGAGCGTACCTATGCCATGCAGGCTGGTCGCGAGGTCCATGTCATGGTTCAGCCGGACAAGATCTCCGATGCCCAGTCCACGGTCCTGGCTCACGATATCGCCCATCAGATCGAGGAAGAGATGGAGTATCCCGGTCAGGTGCGCGTCGTCGTGATTCGCGAGAGCCGCGCTGTCGATATCGCTAAATAACATGAGCGACGCGAACGAGCTCATCTCATTTATCGCGTCGATGTCGGGGGAGGGCAACCTTCGCGTCGAGGAGAACCTTGGCGAGGGGTATGTCCGCCTTCGCGTTTCGGAGGCCGAGCGGCGCCAGGCAAAGCACGACATTCAGCATGTCGAGGATATCGTCATCGAAATGCTCCGTAATGCTCGCGATGCCGGCGCCGACAAGGTCTATCTCGCCACGACCAAGGAAGATGGCGTCCGCACGCTTGTCTTTCTGGATAACGGTTCGGGCGTTCCGCAGGATATGCAAGAGCGGATCTTTGATGCTCGCGTTACCTCAAAGCTCGAGAGCATGAAGATGGACCGTTGGGGCGTTCACGGTCGTGGCATGGCATTGTTTTCGATCAAGCAGAACACCGACGAGGCCCGTGTGGTCTCGTCCGGCGTCGATCTTGGTTCAGCCTTTAAGGTGAGCGTTGCGGCTGACCGCCTCAGTGAGCGTGCCGATCAGTCCAGCTGGCCCCAGGCCGTCAAGGATGAGGACGGACGTTATGTCTGTGCTCGCGGCCCTCATAATATTATTCGCGCTGCTTGTGAGTTTGCGCTCGAGGAGTTGCGTGGTTGCGATGTCTATCTTGGTTCTCCGTCTGAGATTGCCGCGACCCTTTATGCTCAGGCGTCAAGTCGGCTCGATACGTCGCGTCTCCTGTTCATTGATGACGAGAGCGAGCTTCCGGTTGTCGACCGTTTAGGCCTTGCCTCTGATGCCGAGGACTTTATCCGTATCTGTTCGGGTTTGGGTCTTGAGATGTCCGAGCGCACGGCACATCGCATTTTGGCAGGGCAGATTAAGCCCGTTCGCGGTGTGACCGCGCGTCTGCTGCGCGAGCGTGATTCGTCCTCGCATGCGCCGGCTCCTGTCGATCTCGCGAAGGATCGTCGCGGGCTACGTATTGCCAAGGATGACATGGCACAGTTTTCGCGTGCTGTGGAGCGCGACTTTAATGATCTTGCCGCCCGGTACTATCTCAACCTTTGCGGCGACCCAAAGATCCGTGTTTCGCGTGATCGAATCACTGTGACTTTCGATCTTGCCAAAGAGGAATAGTGCCTTTACCGAGTCCACTCGGTACGATACAGTTATTGCAGTTAAAACGTACTTTTAAACGCAGGAGTTTCTTCATGGATTGCCTGAAGGTATCAAGCAAATCATCACCCGCGTCCGTTGCCGGCGCCATCGCCGGCATGGTCAAGGATGGTGCACCCGTCAACATCCAGTGTGTCGGCGCTGGTGCTGTCAACCAGGCCATTAAGGCCGTGGCTATCGCGCGCGGTTTTTTGATTCCAACCGGTTTTGATATTTCCTGCGCGCCCGTGTTCTCCGACATCCTTATTAACGGGGAGTCGCGCACGGCCATCCGCCTTTCTATCTACGTTCACCAGATCAATCGAGCTGCTATGGATAACGTCGTCATGGATGATGTTAAGCCTGTGGCATAGCTTCTGCTTGCCTCGATTCGCCCCGCCCTCTCCATCGTTAGGACTTATGCACATGGACCAGCGTTCCGTACGCGATATTCTTGCCGGTAAAACCTACTTTATCCGCACCTTTGGCTGCCAGATGAATCAGCACGACTCTGAGCGCGTGAGCGGTCTGCTTGATTCGTATGGCTGCCTCATGGCGCTCGATCCCGCGCATGCCGATATCGTTGTCTTCATGACATGCTGCGTGCGCGAGGCCGCCGATACTCGCCTGTACGGTCAGTGCAATTCCTGCAAAAGCCTGCCGCCTTCGCCTTCGGGCAAGCGTGTGGTTGCCGTGGGCGGCTGCATCGCGCAGCGTGATGGCGAGGGCCTGCTCACCAACGTCGATAACGTCAATGTCATCTTTGGCACGCATTCTATCGCACATGTGGCCGAGCTCATTGCCGAGGCGTTCCTTGACGGCAAGCGTCATATCCGCACCAACGAGCATGAGGATACGGATGCCATGAGCATGCCGTGGCATCGCGAGACCCAGTATCACGCCTGGGTGCCCATCATGACAGGCTGCAATAATTTCTGCACCTATTGCATCGTGCCGTACGTGCGCGGTCGCGAAAAAAGCCGCCCCTTCGAGGAGATTGTCGACGAGGTGACCGGTTTGGTGCGCCAGGGCGTGCGTGAGATTACGCTGCTGGGCCAAAACGTTAACTCATATGGTCGCGATCTGTTTGGCAAGCCGCGTTTTGCCGATCTGCTGCGTGCCGTGGGCGATACGGGTGTGGAGCGCATCTTCTTTACGTCTTCGCATCCCAAGGATCTGCTCCCCGAGACCATCGACGCCATGGCCGAGACGCCTGCCGTTATGCCGCAGCTGCACCTGGCCGTCCAGTCAGGTTCGACACGGATCCTCAAAGAGATGAATCGCCGTTATACACGCGAGGACTATCTGGGCCTGGTCGATCGCATTCGCAATCGCATGCCCGATATCGCGCTCTCGACCGACATTATCGTTGGCTTCCCGGGCGAGACTGAAGAAGACTTTGAGCAGACGCTCTCACTTGCCGAGACGGTCCGCTATGCTCAGGCCTATACCTTCATCTATTCCAAGCGCGCCGGTACCCCGGCTGCAGAGATTGACGATCCTACGCCGCATGAGGTTATTCTCGAGCGTTTCAACCGCCTGGTTAAGGTTATCGAGACCACGGCACACGAGTATAACCAGGGTGAGCTTCATACTGTGGTGCCGGCGCTCATTGAGGGAACGAGTAAAAAGTACGACGCGGTCCTGCTGGGCAAGAGCCCCAAGAATCAGACCGTTCATGCGCCTATCCCCGAGGGTTACAGCATCGATCAGCTTGTTGGCAAGATCGTTGATGTTGACGTTGACGTTGCCAAGACCTGGTATTTGTCCGGCTCCGTTGTGGGCGAGCCGCGCTAATGGTTTCTCCCGGGACAGGTCTTTCCGCCGTTGCGATCGTCGGTCCGACGGCGGTTGGTAAGAGTGATGTTGCCGACCGTTTGGCAGCTCGTCTTTCGTCCGAAGTGCTGTCGTGCGATGCGATGCAAATCTATCGCGGCATGGACATCGGTACCGCAAAGATGGCGCCCAATGAGTGTACGGCGCCACTGCGTCTCGTCGACATTGTAGAGCCGGGTGTGGCATATTCTGCTGCGCTTTATCAGGCTGACGCTCGCGCGCATGTTGAACGTCTCCTTGGTTCGGGTTGCCTGCCTGTTTTTTGCGGAGGTACGGGGCTGTATCTCAAGGCCGCCCTTGATGAGATGGACTTTCCCTCGGGTGAACTTGAGGACGATCGCCGTGTGGGCTATCAGGAGCTTGCCGAGCGTATTGGCGAGGAAGAACTGCATGCCCTGCTTGCCGAGCGTGATCCCGAGTCCGCTGCGGTCATCCACCCCCATAATGTTCGCCGCGTGATTCGCGCGCTCGAAATGCACGATGATGGCGTCTCCTATGCGCAGCAAAAGTCGCAGTTTAGTGTTCCGCGCGAGCATTATCACGCTCTGTGGTTTGGTCTGACGCGTAATCGCGAGGTGCTCTACGAGCGCATTAACCTGCGTGTCGATCTGATGTTTGAGCAGGGTCTTGTCGATGAGGTCCGCGGTCTTATGGGCCAGGGGCTGGGAGATGCCCTGACGTCGATGCAGGCAATTGGCTATAAAGAGATCATCGATGCTTTCAATGGTGTGATGAGCATGGATGAGGCTCGCGAAGTCATCAAGATGCGTTCGCGTCGTTATGCCAAGCGTCAGCTTTCGTGGTTTAAGCGCGATGACCGTATCGTGTGGTTTGATATGGATGAATGTACGATCGATGAGGTCGTTGAGGAAATCCTGCATCGTATTGAGGCTGCCTAATGGCCCGTTTTCCTCTTGTTCCCACGGCACCCGAGCCCGAGCGTGCCATTTTAGTTGGTGTCGAGTGGCGCGACAATGTATGGCCGCTCGATCGCTCGCTTGATGAGCTGGAGCGTCTTGCCCATACGGCTGGCGCCCAGTGTGTGGCGCGTTTGTCACAGCGTCTGGTTAAGCCGTATCCAAAATCGTTTATCGGTTCCGGTAAGGTTGAAGAGCTGTGCGGCCTGGTACATCGTATGGATGCCGATGTCGTTATTTTTGACGACGACCTGACGCCCTCGCAGCAATCCTATTTGGAGAAAGCCGTGGGCGAGCCGGTAAAGATTATCGATCGTACGGCACTGATCTTGGATATCTTTGGCTTGCATGCTCAGACGCGTGAGGGACGCCTACAGGTACAGCTGGCGCAGCTTCAATATCTGTTGCCTCGTCTGCGCGGCATGTGGAGCCATCTCGCCAAGGAACAGACGCGCGGCGGCATCGGCTCACGCTTTGGTCAGGGCGAAAGTCAGCTCGAGGTCGACCGTCGCCTCATTCGTAATAAGATCGCTGCGCTTCGTGGTGAGCTCAAGCAGGTTGAACAGCGTCGTGATGTTCAATCCAAGAGTCGTATTGAGTCACCGGCGTTTCGCGTCGCGTTAGCCGGTTATACCAATGCCGGTAAATCGACGTTGCTCAATCGTCTGACCGGCTCTACGGTACTTTCGCAGGACAAGCTGTTTGCTACGCTCGACCCGACGACGCGTTCATATCGCCTGCCTGGCGGTCGCGGCATGACGATTACCGATACCGTCGGCTTTATTCAAAAGCTGCCGCATGGTCTGGTCGATGCCTTTAAATCGACGTTGTCCGAGGTGTTGGGTGCCGATTTAATTCTCAAAGTCGTGGATGCGTCTGATGAGGACTATGAGCGACAGCTTGAGGCTGTCGACCGCGTGCTTGATGAGATCGGTGCCGGAGAGCGTTTAACGCTTACGGTGTTCAATAAAATCGATCTTCTCGATAGCGTCGATCGATTGAGTTTCCGTCGTCGTTATCCGGAAGCTGTTCTGTTCTCGGCCCAAACGGGCGAGGGTCTCGACGATCTCGTCGATCGCATTGCTCGCGAGGCGGCCGCCACCGATGTGCTGCTTTCCGCCGACATTCCATATCGTGAAGGTGTGCTCATCACGCTCGTGCATGAGCAGGGGACCCTTTTGCACGAGGAATATCTTGAGGATGGCGTTCGTATTGTGGCGAAACTGCCGGCTCGTATTGCACCGCGGCTCGAGCGTTATCGCACCGAGTAGGCGAGCTCCAAAATGCCCAGTATGATGGGCTGATGCAGCAGATAAAAGGGGAGTGCATGACGTCCAAGGCTGGCGAGCGCCGGCAGGGGGTTGGCGTAGGCCCAGCTTGGGGCGGTCTTACCGATTCCCTGCGCTATGTGTGCGGCGAAGTATCCTGCAAGATACATAAAGATAAACGGGATGATGGGGTAGTAATCACCTGAGATAAATCCAGGGCTCGGAAATCCTAGCCACGCCAGGTATGGGACAGGGTAGGTCGTCTTGGGGATGCTCCAGGTGAGGGCGAACAACACAAGGCATAGGGACATGCCCCATCTCGCCGAAATCTTTTTAAGGACGGGATCGGTCAACGCGACGATGCCGGTACATGCGGCCATACAGTAGATGATGCCAAAATTAACTGAATCGTCTACTGAGACAAGTGTTGTTGCCAACCAGACGACGAGTGCTGCTAAGGCGTATTTGGCGGCACGTTTGATATTGTTGCGCGAAAGAGTGCACATCCAACCCGCGATAAACAAGAATACCCAGCTGATGCTGGCGCGCCAGATGTCTTGAAAGACAGTCTGGGTAAACCAGGGCATATCCCAACCGTACAGGTAGGCGAGATCGTAGCAAGCGTGAAAACCTGTCATTGAAATCATCGTAAACCCGCGGACGGTATCAAAGATGGTGATGCGTTTTTGCATTACGAGAACCGGCGCATCAAGCCGACGACTTTGCCCAAGATAACGGGATTCGTTGCATAGATAGGCTCCATGGTGTCATTCTCGGGTTGCAGGCGTACGCGTCCCTGCTCCTTGTAGAACGTCTTGACGGTCGCTGAACCATCAATCATGGCCACGACAATTTCGCCGTTCATGGCACTCTTTTGTTCACGGACGATGATGTAATCGCCATTGAAGATGCCGACATTGATCATTGAGCTCCCATGCACCTCAAGGATAAAGGAACCCTGATCGGTGGCGATTTCGGTCGGGATAGTAAAAGTGTCTTCGATATTCTGCTCGGCCAGAATGGGAATCCCAGCCGCGACGCGACCAACGAGCGGTAGCGAGACCGTTCCGCGAGGTGCGGTGGGCTCGTCAGATTTAGAAATTGAGACAGAGGAACCGTCCTCGTTAAAGAGTTCCAGGGCGCGCGGTTTGGTGGCATCGCGCTTGAGTAGCCCGCGCGCCTCCAGGGCAGATAGATGGGCGTGCACGGTGCTGGGGGAGGAAAGGCCCACAGCAGAAGCCATCTCGCGCACGCTGGGCGGATAACCCTTCTCCTGCTGATATTCCTTGATGAAGTCGTAAATTTGCTGCTGACGCTTGGTAATTTTGCGAGCCATCAGGGCATCCTCTCTACCCATGTCAAACAAATGTTCGAATTTTGCTTGACAGGAACAACTGTTCGAAGATAATAATAACCGAACATTCGTTCTCGCGCTAGACATTTTTGTCCGCGCGGCTTGATAAAACTGTTCTCAGCAAAACACGCGAGAGGAGAACATGATGAACGCAACGAATATGGTCCAGGGAAACCTCGCCCTTAAGCTCGAGACGCCTGCAGAATACACTTTTACGGTTGTTCAGGGTGGCCGCTCCGGCTTTCAGCCTTTGACCGTAAAGCCTGCTCGCAATCAGCAGGCTGTAGTCGCGCCGGCCCGCGTTGCCCTGAAGGTTCCGACGATTGTCGCCGTTGCCGTTGCGCTTACGCTCTTCTTTGTCCTCGCTACATCGGTCTTTAGCGCTCGTCACGCCGCGTATGCCGAGTCCGTTTCCAATGTTACCTACGAGACCATTCGCGTTCAGCCTGGCGATTCTCTTTGGTCGCTTGCCGAGGAATATCCAATCGAAGGCCTTTCCACGCAAGAGACTTCCGACATGATTCGTAGCGTCAATCATCTGGAGCATGGTTCGCTCGCCGCCGGTGCGCATCTTAAGGTTCCTGCTCGTTCGTAATCATTATCGCGCTGCGCATGGTACCCTTGTTATCGTTTAAGAGGAGGTACCATGCGCTGTCCCAAATGCGGCAAGGCACATACCCGCGTCGTTGATTCCCGTATGCAGGAGTCAAATAACACCATTAAGCGCCGTCGTGAATGTTGCTCGTGTAACTATCGCTTTACAACGTTCGAGCGATGCGAAGACCCAATTGAGGTCATTAAGTCGGACGGAACCAAGCAGCGGTTCGATCGCAATAAGCTGCTCGTCGGCTTGATGCGTGCTACCATCAAGCGCGATATCGACACTAAGAAGCTCAATGAGATTATCGACGATATCGAGGTCGAGCTGCGCTCTCGCACGCTGACGGCCGTCACGTCCCATGAGTTGGGTGACATGGTGCTCAAGCGCTTGGCCAAGATCGACAAGGTGGCGTACATCCGCTTTGCCTCGGTCTACCGCGATTTCAAAGACGTCGATGAGTTTCTGCAAGAGCTCGACAAGCTAAGGTGATTCCATGTCCAACATTACCGTCAACATAAAGCGTCTCGACCCCACCGTCGAGCTTCCCAAATACGCCCATCCCACCGATGCCGGCTTGGATCTTCGCTCCAACGAGGACTGCGTTCTGAAGCCCTTCGAACGCCGTCTGGTCTCTACTGGGCTGGCCATCGCCCTGCCCGATGGCTACGCCGGCTTCGTCCAGCCCCGCAGCGGCTTGGCCATCAAGCAGGGACTGTCTATAGTCAACACGCCGGGCCTCATCGACGCCCACTACCGAGGAGAACTCAAGGTTATCCTCATCAACCTGGATCCCTCCAACAACATCCAAATCAACAAAGGCGACCGCATAGCCCAACTCGTCATCCAAGAAGTCCCCACGGTCAACCTCATAGAAGTAGAAGAACTAGACGAAACCGACCGAGGCAAAGGAGGCTTCGGCTCCAGCGGCGTCGCCTAGGGACGCTCGTATCCCTCCCGCCCGGCGCTTACCTATATCATTCCATGCTCAAACATTCTCGCTTCGCAGGGGCGCACGGATCCCGCTTTCGCCTGAGCCCCATACATATCATCCCGTGCTCAAACATTCTCGCTTCGCTGCGAAACTGCGCGCGGGACGATATGTATGGGGCTCAGGCGAAAGGGCTACATGCTTGACATAAAACAATCTTTCTAGTTAGCCGATGCGATAAAGGGATGCCTCCTTTGTCGCATCGGCTAACTCTATTTATATTTTCCTGTTTTACCTTTGCAGGTTCTAATGGAGGGGATACCGAAGTAGCTGCTAGTAAGTAAACGTAGCTGCTCAGCGGGAGCCGCCCATATATCGTTCCACGCGCAGTTTCGCAGCGCAGCGAGAATGTTTGAGCATGGAATGATATATGGGCGGCTTCCGCTGAGCAGCGGACCTTCGTCTACCTGATATGAGCGGGTTTTCCGCCCCAGTAGAAGCGGCAGAAGGCTCGTTTGCGCTTTTGGGGTTTGCCTACGAGCTCCATGGTTGCGATGGCGATGTCCTCCGCTGCGCGTGGACGGCGTAGTACTTCGCCGTTGATGAGTAGGGCTTTGAGCGACTCAGGGTGGTCGTGCAGGTGACGAAGCGTCACGATGAGTTCTCGTGCGGTGGTGACATGCATGCTGGCGCCCATGCCGGTGAGCATTGTGGTGTTGGCCTTTTCCTGACCGTATGATTTGCCCAGCAGGATCATCGGCAGATGAGCGCACAGGCACTCGGTGACCGTGAGTCCGCCTGATTTGAGGATTGCCAGGTCGCAGCCGTGCATGAGGGCCGCCATGTCGTCCACGTAGTCCAGAACCGTGACGTTGTCGAGCTTCATGGCGTCGAAGAGCGTCTTGAGTCGGGCGGCGTATTCCTTATCTTTGCCCGGTAAAAAGACAAAGTGCATGTCTTCAAAGCTGCGTAAGAAGGGGAGCGTGTGGTCCATCGCGGCACGGAAACGCACGTATGGTTGGGGCAAACTGGCGCCGGCCATCACCAATACGACGGTTTTGTCTATGGGGAGATTGAACTTGCTCAGCTCATCCTCGCGTTTGTAATCGGTATCGAAACCGGCTCGGATGGGGATGCCCGTTATGCGGATCTTTGACTCGGGAACTTTGCGCGGACGCAGCGTTTCGGCCATAAACTCGTTGGCCACGCAGAACAGGTCAGTGTCCTTGTGGGGCCAAAAGCCTTCGACTTCATAGTCTGTTGGTACGCAGATGACCGGATAATCGATACCCGTAATTACGCGGGCGCCCACAGCGACGTTGGCTGCCGTAATGTGTGTTGCAACCACGGCTATGGGCCTGCGGGTGCGGACATATTCGTTGAAGGCAGGGAACATAATACGTGACCATGCCGTGCCGCCACCCCAGAGAAGATGTCCCGTAAGCGTATATCGCCAGGTCAGGTCGTAAATGGGGCGTGTGGCTCCCGTAAAAGAAGCCGCGGTCTTATTGCCGTCGAATTTAATACGTCCAAAATCAAGGATATCGAGCACTTCAATTTCAATATCCTCAGGGATTCCCTTGGTGCCGCGGATAAGGTCAAATGCTTGTGCAATCGCGTTGGCGGCGGCTTTGTGGCCCGATCCAACCGATGCGTGCACAATGGTTACTAGGGGTTTTTGTGCAGGTGAAACGATCATTTGCTCCGGTTGGGGAGTGGCTTGCATGGGCAGGGGAGCGCTATTGCCCGTCTGCGTTTGATCCATCGATAACTCCCCTTCAGCTTTGATACGCGGTTTATCATTGTAGTGCATGAGTGTCATGTTCACGTAAATTTGGGTATGAGCGCAAAGAACGCCATTCTTTCGACAGGAGGTCTCTTCATGACTACCGATCAGCCGATCGATGTTGCGATTATCGGTGGCGGCCCTGCGGGCTATGCTGCGGCCATTTATGCGGCGCGCTCCAACCTAACGACGACCGTGATTGAACAGGGCATGTCGGGCGGACAGATCGCCACGACCAATGAAGTCGAGAACTATCCGGGCATTCCGCTCTTGAGTGGCGCCGAACTCGGCGAGCGTTTTCAGCAGCATGCAGAGGGCCTGGGAGCACAGGTTACATGGAGCATGGTTACGGGTATCGATTACGATGCCGATGCAGCGTTGTTTACGGTGCATCACGATATGGGCGATACGCTGGCCTCGAGCGTTATCGCTTGCATGGGTGCCACGCCGCGTCCGGCAGGTTTCGCTGGCGAGGATACCTATCGCGGTCGTGGCGTTTCATATTGCGCAACATGTGACGGCATGTTCTTCCGCGGCAAACAGGTCTTTGTAATCGGTGGTGGCAATTCGGCATGCGAAGAGGCACTGTTCCTGTCAGACATTGCCAGCAGTGTGACCATCGTGCTGCGCCGCGACCAGTTCCGTGCGCCTGATGGTGTTGTTCAGAAAGTACTCGAAAAGGACAATATTACAGTTAGGTACCAAACTAGTATTGTGGAGCTCTCGGGCGAAGCCATGCCAACGACGATCGCCTTTAAGAACAATTCATCCGGGGAAATTCATACCAAGTCATTTGAGCCTGGCTCGTTTGGCATCTTTGTCTATACCGGGACGCAACCCCATACCGAACTTGTCGAGCATCTAGTCGATCTGGCGCCTGATGGCGGCATTCTGACTGATGAATCCATGGCGACCCGCACGCCAGGTCTATTTGCCGCTGGCGATATCCGTTCCAAGCGTTTGCGCCAGGTTGTGACCGCGGTTTCTGACGGAGCCATAGCGGCAACCAGCGCATACGCATTTCTCCGTAGATAAGTACGATAATATATCTTATGTAAGGTTGTTATCTTTTAACAAAGTGGTTGGACGGTGTATCAATGTGCTGTCCAATCACTTTTACTTGGCGACTATGTGGTATGCAAAACTAGATAACGTAGAATACAATATATAAATGAACGGAGGATCCTTATGAACCACGCCAAACGCGTTATCCCGATGTCCGATACATCGGTCAGCATTAAGCCTGAGGATATTCAGCCCACTGTGCTGCCCGATGCATTTATTCAGTCCGATATCGTACGCAAACTCAATACGTTGAGTCTGCCGCGCTATGACCAGTTGCCCAATGTGACGCTCTACCGCGACCAGGTCATTGAGTATGTCGCGCTGTGGATGGAGCCGCTGTCCCTTTGCGTTGAGCAGCCTATCATTACGCCATCGATGATCAATAACTACGTAAAGGTTGGCCTGGTGCCTGCTCCGGTCAAAAAGCAATATGGCCGCGAGCAGATTGCCCGCCTGATCGCTATCTGCATCTTTAAGCAGGTGCTACCTATTGCTGCGGTGCAGGCACTCTTTAACATTCAGCGTTTGAGCTACGATGCCCCGACTGCCTTTGATTATGTGGTCGATCAGCTCGAGGCATCGATTCGTTCGGCGTTTTCCGTCGAGCAGACGCCGGTTCCCGATACGGCGCATCAGGTAACGCGTGAGTCGCTGCTTGTGCGCAGCGCGGTTTCATCCTTTGTTTCGAAGGCTTACTTGATGAGCTATCTCAAGTTCAACGGGTTTAATAGCTAGCCGACGTATAAAACGGGCGGGACAAAGAGCCATCTGTCGCTTTGTCCCGCCCGTTTTTTTGCTTGGTTGGACTTTATTTGCCCGAAGCTACGCCCATGCCGTAGCCGATGATCAGGCCGTGCATCTCGGCATAATAGGAATCCAGGCCGTTGCAGGGCATGATGATGGTCTTGGAGCCGGGCCAATGCTCGACTATGCGGTCAGTAAGCGCCTGGGCTCCAGCTTCGTTCTCAACGTGATCGATGACGACCTCACCGCCCGTAAAGCCCTCGGCTTCCATAGTGTCGATGATCTTGTTGAGCATCTTCTTTTCGCCACGCGTGTGCCCGACGAGTTCGATTTTACCGGCCTCACTCGCCGTGCCCAAAATGCGGATATTGAGCTTGTTGGCAATGACGCCGGCTGCCTTAGGGATACGTCCGGCTTTGGCGAGGTTTTCGTAATTGCACAAGCTGAAGAGGATTTTGCTGTTCTGCTCAAGGCTATCGAAGTATGCACATGCGTCGTCGAATGAGACATCCGGGTTGCTTGCAAGATAGCGGTCGAACAACAGGAAAATGAGGTCCATTTTGCCGCCAGCTGCGCGTGAATTGACTAGATGAATCTGTCGGTCCGGTTCCTCGGCAAGAACCATATCGCGAGCCGTGGCTGCTGCGTTGTAGCTTCCCGACACGCCCTCAGAGATCGGCATGCAGATGGTCTTGTCTGCCAATTTGAAGAGCTCGGCCCACTCCCCTACGCTGGGACAAGCGCTCGAAGAAGCGTTCGTCTCCGCCTGAACAGCGCAGTTGAGCTCATGAACATCGAGAGAAAGGTCATCGACGAATTCACGCTCCCCCACTCGAATTTTGAGGGGCGCAAATGCAAAGGTGGTATGGGGTGCGGTCGGTTGCCAATCGCGGAGGTTACAGCTTGAATCGGAGATAAGTGCCCAGCTCATAGAGGGTCCTTTCTAATTGTTCTCTAACAATTATAGCCATCTTGCAGACCGATTGGGCCGCTATCTAGTATTCAAAACTAGATAGCGGCCTGCACGGAAGGCAAAAGAATGGACCCCATGACTCAAAGCCACGAGGTCCATATCCGTTTGCTTTATCTGAATACTTAGTAGCGCACAAAAATGTAGTTATTGTTCATGCCGGCGGCAACGGAGCTGATGATAACACCCGTGTTGTAGTCGGAAGCATGAATCATCTGACCACCGCCGATGTAAATGCCGGTGTGGTACGAGTTGACCACAACGTCACCGGGCTGCGGATCGGATACACGCGTCCAGCCCATAAAGGTACCCGTGGTGCCCAGGCGGCAATAGCGACCAGTGAGGCAATAGCTAACAAAACCAGAGCAGTCGAAGCTGTTCGGGCCAATTCCGCCCCAGGAATAAGCACAACCAAGCTTGCTGTATGCACGTGAGACAACAGAACCGCCATCGACGGACTGGCTCGGAGCAGAAGGCGTCGGAGCCGGAGCAGGCGTGAAGGGCTGCGGCGTCGGAGCAGGTGTCGGCGTGGGCGCCGGAGTGTTGCCGCCCTGGTTGTTGTTATTGCTGGTCTGGCCACCGTTGTTGGTGTTCTCGGTCGCACCGGCAGTCTCGTTGCTCACCGTGGCCTTCTCGGCGGTGCTGGCGTTGATGCCGGCCTGCAGCGCGGCGTTGGCCTCGGCCTCGGCGGCAAGCTCGGCTTGCAGCTGCGAATCCAGGGAGTTTACGACGTTCTGGGCTTCAGCCTGCTGGGCGTTAAGCTCGTCGACCTTCTTTTGCGTGGTGGCGACGTTCTTTTCCTGCTCGGCCTGCTTATCGGTGAGCTGCTGCTTAAGCTCCTTGACCTCTTGAATGGTCTGAGCTTGCTTATCGGAAACTTTGCCGTAGTAGAACAGACGGTTGAGCATATCGCTCAGGTCATCGACACCCGTCAGAACCTGAAGCAGGCTCAGGCCGCCGGTTTTGTACTCGCCGGCGACATAGGTCGAGAGCTTGGCCTGACCGTCAGCGATCTCCTGCTGCTTTTGCGTGATCTCGCCAGCAGTCTGATCGAGCGCCTGCGTCTGCGTGGCGAGCTCATCGTAAATCTGCTGGGTTTGGGTACCGATCTGCTCGAGCTTCGTACGAGCAGCGGCAAGGTCGGATGCGGTATCGGCGTAGGCAGGAGCCGCGAGGCCCAAGCCCAAAACACAAGCGAGGGTTGCCGTAGCAGCGCAGCGTGCCATGTTTTTGTGCTTGTTTGCTGTGCGCATGTAGCTTCCTTTCCAGTAACTAAGGGTAACGGCTAGTCCACCGTCACCAGGCTAAAGAGCTCCACATCGTCATCAGACGGCGTGAGCTTCTCGCGCGGGTTGAGAAACGCAAGCTCAAGGATACAACCGTAACCGACAAGCTTTGCGCCCATATCTCGCACTAGTTTACCTGTTGCCTCGACGGTTCCGCCCGTCGCGATCAAGTCGTCTAGAATCAACACGGTATCTTTAGAGCTGATAGCGTCGGCATGGATCTCAATGGAATCCGTTCCGTACTCGAGCTCGTAGCTCTGGCTCACGGTCTCGCGCGGTAGCTTGCCCGGTTTACGTGCGGGAACAAAGCCGGCGCCAAGGGCTACAGCCACCGGTACGCCAACCATAAAGCCGCGAGCCTCGGGACCCACGACCTTGGTGATTCCCATGCCGGCAAAGTGCTCGGCGAGGGCATCGGTCATGGCTTTGAGCGCCTCGGGATTGCCAAAGAGCGGCGTGATGTCTTTAAAGATGACTCCGGGCTCGGGATAGTCGGGGATGTCGACGATTTGAGATTCGAAGTCGTACATTACATGACCTTTCAATGGGTTGCCGAAATTTCGGTAGCGGTTATTTGCCCGCGGTGGCGGTGCCGGATTGCGAAGGGGCGACGACCTTGAGCGGCTTTACGAGAGAATCCTCGTGCGAAGCCGGTGCGGCTGTCTCTTCGTTTTTGGCCTTGGTGGACTCGGAGCGAGTAATTTCCTCATCGAGTGCATCGATGTCGGCGTCCTCGACCACAGCGTTGAGCGACTCAAAAACGCGGTTCTTGAGCAGCGCAGTGTGCACACCTTCCGTCAGGTCGTGAAGCTTCTTAAACGCACGCTCGAGCTTGGCGTCGCGCTCGTCATCGGAGGTATCCATTCCGAGCATGCTCACGAGCACCTGTTCAAACATCGAGGACTCGCGGTTGGCGGAAGACACGTACTGGCGCAGGTTGCGCGGCTCGATATGGAAGCGTGACAGCTCGGAGCAGTAACGGATAATCGGAAAATCGCGGCCATCGACGAGCTCACGATTCTGCGGACTCTTGATGATGCGAATGAGGTCGTTCTCGGCGAGCGAGCGGATAAACGAAATCTCGACGCCCAGCATATCGGGAATGGTCTCGATGGGATGCAGCTTTTGTTTAGTCTCCTTGGGCTCCGTCTTGAGCGGAACATCGGACAGCAAGCCCACCTCGTAGGCGAGCGTTGACAGGTCCGTGGCGTTTTCCAAGCGCTGCTTAATCACGTTGAGCGGCATGTAGCGGGTCTTCTGCAAGTGCAGAATGACCTCTAGGCGATCAACGTCCTCCTTGGAGTACTGACGGTATCCCTTAGGCGTACGATGAGGGGTAATGAGCCCCTCATCCTCTAGAAATCTAATTTTTGAGTTCGAAAGATCGGGGTATGCGCCTCGAAGTAGGTTGACGACTTGGCCGATACTCAGATAGTTGCGTTCGGCCATGCCCTACTCACCGGTTTCGATGCGCTCCGGCGTGCTCTCGTGGTAGATGAGCGTAAACGTACCGATCTGCACGGAAGAACCGTCGTGCAGCGGGGCTGCATTGACGATGGCACCGTCGACCCAGGTGCCATTGAGCGAGCCCAAGTCCTCGATGCGAGCGCCGAGGCCCTCGCGAATAATGCGCGCATGGCTGCGCGAAACGGTCATGTCATTGAGGAAGATTCCGTTCGCGGGATCGCGGCCGATGGTGGTCACATCGTCCTCGAGCTCAAAAGCGGCACCAGTCTGCGGACCCTTGACGATGGACAGAACGGGGGCGGTGATGCGCACGTTGGCCATGAGGTCGGGAACGGTGACGTCGCTTGAAGGCACGCGGAATACGCAGGTAGCGTCAGCAGTCTTATCATTCTGAGGCATATTGTTAACCATGTTGTCCATGACAACCCCTAACTTATCGCGGACGTGCCGCAAATAATGAACCGTACGTAATCATACCCCAACGAATCAGTCTTCGATTTCAGGGTTCAGAAAGTCGATGTCCTCGTCCTCGGGATGCGTGAGAGCCTGTTTAATGGCCACTCCGCCCTTAACGGAGTAGATGACAGCCGTGAGCATGGAGAAGATCACGCCGCCGTACACAAAGAAGATGCCGAGGGGCACCGAGCTTCCGTTGAGGCCTGGGAAGGCCGTAAGGGATGAAGGTAAAAGATGCAGGCCGTCAATAACGGGGAAACCGAGCAGCATGAGCGAGAAGCCGGTCATGAGCAGCGCTGTGGCAATCTTTCCGGGAAAGACGACATCGATGGGGCGACGATGATAATGACGCACGATAAGCGTGCCGATGCCCAGATAGATGTCGCGGCCAATAATGAGCACACAGACCCAGATTGGCAGCTCTCCGCGAACCACCAGTCCCAGCACGCCGGTGAACAGCAGCGCACGGTCGCAAATGGGATCCATGACCTTGCCGAGCCACGAGACCGTCTTAGTCATGCGGGCGATCTGACCGTCCATCCAGTCGGTGGATGCGGCAACGGCGTAGATAACGATGGCGATGACGCGGTTGTTATCCGTCACAAACAGGTACAGAAATACCAGGGTGAGGATCAGGCGCGTAAAGGTAATGAAATTGGAGATCGTAAAGATCTTATTCGACGGGTAATCGGAAGTGCCGATAAGCTCCTTTTTGATCTTCTTTTTGATGCCCACAGGACTCCCCCGCTGGTTAACGACAAAACTTTCGATACTATACCCGTTCCGGCGATGTCTATCCAGCGCAGCCATAGAGAGTCCAGACATGTGGAGAGCACTTTTGGGCGGCGGGGGATTTCGCATTCGTGTACATCTGCCTCCAAACATGTCGAAAAATGTCGATTTCGGTGGCTGATGCACACGTTTTGATTCGGTGGTTACATCGATCGGGAACGTCGTTGCTTTAAGCAAATTAATCATGATGACTAAAAACAAAAAAGGTCAGGCACTAGGTGCCTGACCTGCAAACCTCTGGTCGGGACGACTGGATTCGAACCAGCGACCCCTTGACCCCCAGCGGGGTCAGAATGACCCTGACCTGTGCTAATTTTGTTAAAACACGCGCAGATAGCGCAAGTAGCGCATTTCCGCATTTGTAAATTTTACCAGCTCAGCGCGGTCTGTCCAGATAGCATATTATCGGCTTCGAGGAGCGCGGTGCAGCCGATGTTTTAATCAACGGGGGTAGGAGCCCCGAATCGTCGCCTCTCCGGGTTCCCGCAGGTGGGCCCGCCTGTTTCTAATCAACTGCGGATTTAGGAGCAGACATGCAAAACGAGAAATGCAGCAATAAAACCTTACGCGTATGCGGACCCGGCGGCGTGAGGAAGAACAAGGGTAAATGGCAGGCCGTCGTGACGGTGGCCGACGAGGTGACCGGGAAGAAGGTCCAGAGGACCAGGAACACCGGCGTGCCCTGCCTGAAGCAGAGCACGAGGGGAAAGGCGGCGGCGATGCGCTTCCTCTCGGAATTCAGGTCGGAGATCGAGCTCGAGCTCGCCGAGGCGGAGGAGGCGAGGGCCGCTGTCGGCACCGGGCTTCCCGCCAAGAAGCGGGACGACTACGCCGCGCTGCCGCTCTCCGAGGCGCTCGAGAAGTTCATCGCCTTCTGCCTGGAGATGAACAGGATCACCCCGACGACCCGCGACGACTACCACTACAGCGCCCTGCACATCGAGCGCGACGAGCTGGGTCTGGTCCCCGTGAACGAGGTGACGACCGACGACGTCAACGCGTGGTCGAGGCGCAGGATCGCCCTGGGCACGGCGCCCGACACGCTCAACAAGTCATTCAAGCTCGGCAAGCGGCTCTACGCCGTCCTGCTGAAGCGCAGCAACGACACGATCGGGAGGAACCCGTTCGACGGCGCCCTCGCGCCCAGGGTCATCGCCAGGCCCAGGAACGCGCTTCGCTCCGACCTCGTGCCGAAGCTCAACTCCGTGACCTCGATGATGCCGGACTCGACCTTCAGGCGGGCGGTCGTGCTCGCCCTGCACACCGGGATGCGCATCGGCGAGGTCTGCGGCCTGCGGTGGTGCGACGTCGACTTCGAGTCGGGGCTCATCACGGTCAGGCACTCGGTGGCCTACGTCAAGGACAGGGGCTCCTTCATCAAGGACACCAAGAACCACGACCTGAGGACGATCCCCATCGACCCGGTGGGCCTGCTCCCCTTCCTGAAGGAGATTCACGAGATCGATTCGCAGAGGCTCCGGGAGGCGTCGACCCTCGGCACGCGCGACCTCGCGGACAGCTACGTCGTGTCGCGGCCGGACGGCTCCTTCGCCACCACCAGCTACATCCGCAGGGCGTTCAAGACTTTCTCGGAGACCAACGGCCTCATGGGCACCAACGACGAGCTGATCACGTTCCACGGCCTGCGCCACACGTTCGCGACGCAGTGGATCCGCCACGGCGGCGACATCAAGGCGCTGCAGTCGATTCTCGGCCACAAGGACGCCATGGTCACGCTCAACGTCTACGCCGACATCGAGCCGATGTCCAAGATCCAGAACATGCTGCGCGTGTCGCCGAGCCTGTGGCGCGGCTACCTCGGACTGAGGGTGGACCCCGGCCCCATGTTCCAGCAGAAGATCCGCGAGGCGATCGAGACGCTCGAGGCCTTCGGCTACGGCATCACCGAGCCCGACGACCGCAACGTCCTCATCCGCGACGTCCAGACGATAAGCCGCCTCTACCCCACCGAGTACGCGGCAGTGCTGGGGGCCATCCCGACCGAGGCGACCGTGGTCGAGTAGAGGCTGAGACATGCGCTTTCCCAAATCCGTAGTGCAAGTACGGGAATGTGGAATAGCGTTTAGATAGATTCTACCCGGTCCTCTCGTTGACGCAAATGCGGCACGGGTTTCCGCGAACGCGGACGCCCGTGCCCTTCTATTTATGTTTACGCAAAGAGTCAGCGGGAATGCAGGTGAGGCCTCGCGGTTCAGGCCGGGGATTTTCAGCCGCGCCGCCCGATTTCGAATAAAGGCCTGCAGATGCAGACGGCTTTCGGGAGGCCCCGACGGCACCTCTCTCAAAAATTGGAGCATGGCCCGAGGGCGCCCATGGGCGGCCCTCCCGCCGTTCGGTTGGGCGCGGCGTGTAGCCCCGTAGGCGTGTAGCCGTGTAGCGGTGTAGTGCGCTGCGGATGTAGCTGCGTAGCGGCGTAGGCTGAAACAAATTCCCAATCCGGGAATGCACTTATATATAAGTGCAATCGTCTTGCCATAGACGGGAAGCCCGTCGGCCGGGCGAATGCGAAAGGCCGGATGCAGCCGATGCCCTGAATGAGGTCCCAATACATGGGAGGGGCAGGTGAATCCATCTCTTCGGCCGCTCCCGAGGGCGTGGATTTTCCAGCCCTCGCCCCCGAGGTCATCTTGCAGACGATTCGCAAGTCTTCGAGCGGCAGGTACCTGATGGAGCAGAGGGCCGTGTTGGCAGAGTTGTCGTACTTCGACGATCTGGACGACGAGGAACTCCGCCAATTCGCCGCCCACGTCAGGCCGTGATTTTATAGAATTCAGGGAAGGCTGCTGTCACGTTCACCGTTTAAGAAGGTGCCGCTTTGAAATATCTCGTCGAGGATTGCGATAATCCGGCAGATCCCGTCCAGGACTACGCCGAAGCCAAGGAGATTATCCGCCGGGTACTCGGCTCCCACCCATCGGTGAGACAAGCCGGCATGTTCGGCTCGTTCGTCCGCGGCGAGCAGAAGGACTCATCCGACGTCGACCTGCTTCTCCAGGTCGACGGCAAGGACGCCTTCGAGATTATCGGAATCGGCCTCACCCTGGCCGAGGAGCTCGGGCGGGACGTGGACATGCTGACGACACTCCGTGGGGCCACGAGCAGTTTCATCGAGAACCTGAAAAGAGAGGGACGTCTTATCTACAGGAGGGATTAAGGAGAGGTAGGCCATGAGAACCCTTGAAGAGGCACGCCACACCCCCCGAAACTCGCACTGTCATCACACGGGCAATCAACACTGAATCCTGTTATGCGACATGGGCAAACGGTCACGTGCGCGATTAAAACGAATTCACTTAGCAGACTTCAAGAATGCTTTAGCACCGCAGGATGGCCATACGCGGAGCGCGGCACGCATAAGCCAAAAGCGGCATTAAAAGCCATCCCCTTCCCTGCTGAATGCGCGTCCTAGCCCATCAACCGGTCGGACCATCGCGAAGATGATCCGTGCTTCCATACTGCGATGCGATATCAAGCATCACGAATGTCCCCGCCCAACGGGGTTCTCCCCTCCGCAGGCGTTTCGGAACCCGCCCCCATCCCGAATTCCCACGCAGCGGCCGCGTTCACCGCCGACACGGGGGCCCTAGCTCCCCCGCGCCGCGGGCGCGGGCGGCGAGGTCGGATGTGAAAGCCGGACCGCAGAGGTATCGAGCGCACGCGGCCAGGGCCTCGAGGGCGCCTGGCGGGTAGGGAGATCCGAGCATGAGGCAGGGCAACGCGCAGGCCCGCGAAAGGTTCACGAGCTCCCCCGCGACGCGGCAGACCCTCGGCTGTCCCTCGTAAAGGATGCAGAAGACACGGTCGAGGTCCGACGGTTCGACCAGGCTGTACCGGCAGTCCGCATACAGTGCGCAGCCCCTCCCGCGCGGGTCGCCGTCCGAGTCCTCATCCGGCTCATGATGGCGCACCTCGACCCAAAGGCCCTCCAACACATCGTCGAACCCGAAATCGAGCTCCGCCTGGACGCTCTCGCCGAACGCATCGCCCAGGGCGAGCTCCGGCACCTTCGTCACACGGCCGTCCAGCCACTCAATCTCTCTCATCGCGCGCATGGTCCAAGCCCCTTCCGACACGGGATTGTCAGCTCAACCCGACCCTTACCCATACGGACGAACATAACTCGCCAGGGGAAGCCCCTGAAGGCCGTGCGCCACAACATGAGGCCGAATCCGCCCCCGGCTGGACAGGCCAACAACGAAGGAGCACACGGAACCGGCGCGGCGTTACAACCGTCCCGGCAAGCGTGTCACTTGTCCAAGTTATGATGCCGACAAACCCGGAAATGCTCCAACGAAGCGCCGAACGAGCGTAACAATATAAAGCCGTGCAACACGCGTTGGACGACCAGAACATCCCAAACAAAGGCCTGTCGGTCCCACCTTCAAGCCCAATAGCAAAATGTGCATCAGCGGATTTGCAGCGATACAAGTCTCAACCGTCACCATCACACCGCAGCGCGCCTAGTCCCACTCATCCTACTGCAAATGTCCCAGAACGAGAAAACGACCAGCTTAACATGCCAACCTTTATATCCGCACGCGCGTAATTCAACTCATAAGGACCGGCTATCCCTTACCTGTGACACAATCTCAAACGCACAGAACAGAATCATCAGTCCAATCATCGCATAAGAGGCAGCCAAACCTTCAAGCACTATTCCACAAAGAACAATCTCCGCGCCGCCAATAAGAACTGTTATCAGGCGCTCTGCCTTTTTGCTCTCGCCGCTCGCATAAAAAGGCGGCAAAGCGCACAAGATCACATATAGCCCGGGAAGGGAATACAGGATCGATAGTCCAAGCCCCCCATCAACCGTAGTGTTTTGCGTAAGAATCAACTGAACCCAAACGGCAATTATCACTGAGCAGGTTGTCGATAAAAGAAGGCTAGAAATATAGCACGCAACAAAGTCCCGTCGCATTCGAACAGAGAAATCCGCGAACTCTCTTCGCCGCGTGGAAACAATAAGGTACACAGAAATTGCAATAGAACCAATCAGAGAAAACAGCGGAACAACCAGCAATTCAAGCTTATTACCCCATCGATCAACCACACCCCCACTCCAATGAGCGGGAATTGTATCAGGGAGGGCTGACCAAGCCGCCCATAGAATCAGAAATGGAAGAATAGATAGGATGGAAGATGATAACACTGCAGTAATTTTTTTTGAGACTCTCATCGATTCCGCATCCCCTTGTGCGCTCACATTCCACTCCGTCTTAAATCAAGTATAAATAGATGGCGCTCGGTATTATTGGCGCAATCGCGATAGCGATTACCGCCGTTGTTTCTTTAAAAATGGTAGGAATACATGTCTCCAAGAATTGATATATCGATTGACGAGCTGCCCGAAGCGTCGAGCCTTCTTGATGGACATGACTATTCGTCACAAATCATTCAGCGTATCGCCGGGGTTCCAGTAATACTCGATGCATCGGGATGCCCTCATTCCCCTTTTTTCGAAGTTGAATATGATGACAGGACGACTAGGTTTACAAGTCAAGCAAGTTAATAATCTATGTGGTCAATATAATACCGTTGAACCCGCGTATCGATACCGTTCAGCCATTCGCCTCGCCCCCGTCGCACGCATCTTCATCCGGTCTGTCATTATTAATCTAACGATGCTTTGAGAAATGTAGGTGCTTCCAAATGTACTGTCGACTTCTTCTCAAACTAATCCTAAGAGACAAGGCCGTATGGATCTCTACGCTCGTTCTCGCTGCAGCCTTCTCCATCCCCATTGCGTTCAATTCACCCATCTACGGGCCCTTCTTCATGAAGCAGGGCATGCAGGGCTTCGTCGACGCATTCAATACGCGCGCGCCCCAGGCCAGCGGCACAGACCTATCTCCAGAGCAGCAAAATGACGCGGAGCTTGCAAGATACGCGAACGCCGCCCTCGCCGCTCAAACCGACGCCGCCTTTCTCGATTCTGCCGAGAGCTACTACGCGCTCATGGACGAAGGCTTCCAATCCGGGTCCATCGTGGGAGACCGAGAGACCAATGACGCAGACCTCGCATATTGCCGTGCCCTGAGCAGCTCCGGCATCACGGATATCCCGGCCTCCGCAAACGACCTGCCATTCCTTTCCTTCCTGCCTTACGCCATTGCCCAGGCGCCGTCTTTCCTTCCCTTCATCCCCTTCCTTCTCTCGTCGATACTCGTGCTCGGCGCCACAAGGCCCGGGACCCTGGCGGCAAAGGCGCCCGTGCCCAAATTCCGGCGCCTTATCCAAACCGTGTTTTCGATAATCGCCGCGGGGACCGCGATGCTCCTCGCCGGCCTCGCACCCGGGGGCATTTACGCCTTGGCCCTAAACGGCTTCGGGCAAACTGGGTACCCGATCGCCTTCTTCCATGACGGCGCGCTTGCCACCACGACCGCGGGAGACGTCTTCACGACCCTGCTTCTCGCGCTGCTTGCGGGCGGAACCTTGATATCCGTTTGCTCCGCCGTCCTATCGACCGCAACGAGGCGCGTCCTCGCGGGCCCCCTTACCTCCGCGCTGCTTGTCGCGGCCCCGGCATTCCCGTTACTGTCCGATTCGGCGCTGGAGCATAATGCCGTGCTCGGGCTCCTGCCGCTGGCCGTGTTCTCGCCTATCGAGGCAACGGGCTACGTGGGATGCTTCCCGACGGAATTCATTGGCTCCGGTTCAGGCAGCGCATCGATGCTTGCCGTGGCACTGATATACGTCGCGGTCCTTTTTGCGGTCGGCGCCGTTGCGGCACGTTCGCCCAAACAGGCTGGACCCGCTAAAAAGCACCATGGGCTCGAGCTTCTGGACGCGAGCGTGGGATACGGGAGCACGACGGTACTTTCAATCGGGTCGCTTTTCCTGGGCCCGGGGACGGCGGCGGGCCTCGTTGCTCCCAACGGCTCGGGGAAAACCACCCTTCTTGAAGCGCTGTCGGGCCAATTTCCCACCCGCATCCGCTCGGGAAGCCTGGTGGCAGACGGAATCTGCCAACGTCGGTCAGCCGAATTCGCAGAACTCGTCTATCTGAGCTCTTCGGGCAGCGCGGATCTCTACCCCACGCTATCGGCCCTCGAGCACCTCTCTTTCGTTAGGGAGGCGTGGAAATCAGCCGCCGACATCGACTCGCTCTGCAACTCCCTCGGAATCTCCCCATATCTCGACAAGCCGGCCCGTAAACTCTCGACAGGAATGAAGCAGCAGGTAAAGCTTGCCATGGCGATAGCGACCGATTGCCCGTACCTCATCCTCGATGAACCGCTGAACGGCCTCGATCCGGGAAAACGAAAAACCTCCTGCGACGCGATGCGCAGCGAAGTGACACGGGGCCGCAGCGTGCTCATCTCAAGCCATCTACTCGACGACCTGGCAGACCTCACCGACTCGTTCTACTTCATCGAGGCCGGCACGCTCGTGGAAAAGATCGAGTCGTCCTCGCAAACACTCAAGCAGGAATACCTCGATACATACGAGCGAGGTGAATGACATGATAGGCAAGAGCTATGCAAAGATAGCGATTGTTGGCTTTGTACTTTGTCTTGCAATGGTGCTATGTGCATCATTTGCGAGGTATAGGTCCGAGCAGTCGTTCATCGATGGCGCTGAAAATGGGTTTGGCATAGACGGGATGTATGTCAACGATGGCGCGACCAGGCCGTCTATGGCGATTCTTGCAGGCGAAGACATGGAATGGCAAATCTGTAATGATGATGGCTCTTGTCTGAGTGGTCGTTTGGCCGCAACGAGCGACCCGAATTCGTTCGATCTTCTCGACAATGATGGAGCGGATTGCGGTTCTGTTCACCTTTCATATGCATCGCGAGATGGGATGGACGGCATTCTCTACGTCTCCCACGAGACTGGCGATTTTAAGATGCGCAGGACTAACCGAGTGCCGGCTTTTATCGAGGAGTGAGAGTTCCCGGCGGTCTGCCGATCAGGCCGCCGGGGTATTGAACCCCGCATTCATCCGTACACACACGGATGAATGCGGGAAGTGTCCGGATGAAGTTGATAATCAAGGAAACAAAGCCGTTCTGCCTGGGACGGCTTTGGCCATGACTTTAACTACAACATCGCAATCGACACTTATCAGCTCGCGCAACGCGCATGGCCAGATCTCGGACGCTGGTGCATGGAGGACCTTCGAGATTTACTGGACATCCAAAACGACGACGCACACCGCGTGCTCGCCGACTGCGAAGACGAGATGGCTGTCTACAATGCGATCAGAAACGGCGTGAAGTCCGGAGAGCTTTCTGTGGAACCGCCGCGCCGTCGCGCGAGCCGACCGGGCGACCCGGGCAATCTGGCCCCGGATCTCCCGGTCGTATTCCTACGATATCGCCCCTAGATCACCAATGTGTCAGATAAAGAATGAGGCAATGGCTATGAGCACGCCTGCGGCAGATGCAGCGACTGCGCCTTTTTTCCTCTCCTTTAGTCCGACGAATAGGGTTGCCGTAAAGTAAAGGGCGGAAATGCAGTCTATGGCAAGCAAAACGAGTTCCTTGGGCGGTTTCAGCAAAAGGTCGCTAGCAAAGAGTAATGCAAGCAGGGCAAAGCCGATTGTGACCAAGTATCTTGATTGATTTTGCGACAGCATGGCAACTGCCTTTCAGAACATGCAAGTGAAAAGTCGGTACGATGTCATTGCGGTTGCAAACAAGCCGCCGCCGGGACCGGTTGTCACGAGACCGGCGATAACGCATTTTCTCGGTTTCCAGCTCATGACAGACCCCTCTCTCATGGTGCAACGTATACATTATGAGATATACACATTTTGTCCTATAAGCCCCAAGGATGACGATTCCAATACGGACGACGACACCAAAACCGGCATCGACGGCTCCATGGACGATTCGGATTCCAAATAGGCCCTGTTAGTTGAGCCACTTCTTTGCCGGTGTCGTATACGAAACCGCTATACCCGCGGCAATTGCCATGAGACAGCTCACGATGAATCCGAACTCATACTTCAAAACGTTTGTTGCGGTCAGGGCGATAATCAACACAGTCGCAATTTGCAGAATTATCATTATTACGAAGAGATTGATTCCTTGTTTGGCCGAAGTCGCTGAGTGAGTTTGGCTTCGTTGATTCAGGTTGAGGCAGACAAGGAAAGCGACCAGTTCGCTTGATAAGGGGCCGACTACATAGAAAAAGATTGCGTCAATGAAGCCAATAGTGTTGTAAGTGTTGTAGGTTGTTTCGCCGGAAAACACAGCGTATAAAGCATATCCAAATCTTGGCTGATTCATGTATGAGTCCGAAAAGACGAAGAGCGTCAATATTGCTACTACCAGAAGTGCATTCAGGGCAAATCGTTTGCTTTTCATCGATCGCTCCTTCCGGGTGAACTTTATTATGTAATTATACAGCAGTCATTTGTTATTCAAAGAATTTGACTGTCCTAAATAACATGCACTTTCGCTGGAGGGTCGCTGTTTGGCGGCCCTCTTTTTTGCACAGGCGCGGTGGGATGGTAATATCGGGCGGGAGTCAGCCGCTCTGATAGAATCGTCCTTGCTGTCGGCAGCCCTCGTGCCGGGCAGAGCCCTCCATTTGATGGGAGGTGATGCCCATGACCGATTTCACCGAGCTCGTGAAGCTCCTGACCGCTATGGTCTCGCTCCTCACGGCCCTTGTCGGCCTTTCCAAGGCACTCAAGCAGGGCTCGAAGCCCAAAAAGATAGGCCACCGTCGCTAAGACGATGACCCAACTTCATTAAGCAACGGCTCTGCCCAGCTCTCTACAACTTGGGCTGCCGTCGGCATCATTCTACCCTCCTGACAAGGAATTCGTCCATATTTCAAAAACCAAATTGCGTTTGCTATCGAAGTTCATTCATCGTCCATGTACATGAGCGGAACAGCGGAAACCGTTCGCTATGCTCCTGACCGTGCCAAAGAATTACTCGAAACGGGACCACGAGAGTACGATCGTTTGCCGGATAGCCGCCACTACGACGGATATCCTTGATAGTAAGCGCTAGAATGATTTTGCTCTTATGGAGCTCAGCCCCGGCTGGTAAACCTGACGTTCGGCGCGGTGTGCGTGGACGCGCCTGGAGAGCTTGACCTCAAGTACGTTCAAGCCTAGGGGCCTAAGCCCCCCGCGCTCAAGCCTAGGCTTGAGAGGGCAGACTGGCAGGCAGCAACCGGGATATAAACGATTTAGGGGAGTACTGGCGTACTCCCCTATTTTTACTGAGTAGCCGAAAAAACGAGGCAACGAGAGGCGATTTAAGGTGCCTGAAAACAGGTACCCCTAGCGGGTATCCAAGTAGGTCTTTTTGGGGCCGTATTCGCGATTGTGTTAAGCCGTTTACCTGGGCGTTTGGTTTCGAATGGGCGTTTTGGCTATTTTTGCGGTGCGCTTGCCGCTGGGGTGTCATCGTCTGGGTCGTGAACGACATACCAGCTGTTTTGGTAATGGCAGATGTCGCGGCACGTACCGTCCCCGACGATCACGCGCCAGGACTCGGACCGCTTGTTCCTGCCGAGCGCCCACGAACGGGAGCTGTAGGACTCGATGCGGTCGAACGGGTAGACGGTGCCGTCGTACCATTTGATGCCCCACGGGGCGTACTCGCCGTCGGGGCGGCACTCGACGAGGGCCGTGACCAAACGTATCGACTTATCGCTCTCCCCCACGACGGCACCCCTCTCGAATCAATAACGAACGCGTGTTCTATAATAGCGTAATCACGATTGTTGACCATCGGTGCGGTTGCCGCTGCGGCAAGACCGGAGCAGAATTATGGAATAGCCCTACGCTCGGCAATGTATCTACAAACCCTGAGCGAAGGGAGTGTCGCAAATGCATGCAGCGGCAATTGACCTTCGGGGGGGGGTATCTCCTAGAGGTACTCTTCTCCGAGGGCAGTCAATCATCGAGTACGTCCTGATCATCGGCATCGACCACGACGATTGGGCGACGGTTCGGGCAAGGCGGGACTCACGTTCCTCACCACCTCGAATGGCATTCAAACCCGCATGAACGCCACCGACACCAACGCCGGCGGCTGGGAGAAGTCGGAGCTCCGTGCGAAGATGAACTCCGGCGAGATCTGGAACTTCATGCCGTCCGATTTCCAGTCCAAGGTGAAAGCCGTCGAGAAGCTCACGAACAACGTGAGTGGTACCGACAAGGATGCCGCCGTGACGGCAACGACCGACAAGCTGTTCCTGCTCAGCTACTCCGAGATCGTCCCTTCCCCCAACTGGGCCGACTACCCCTGGACCTCCTCCGAGGGAATCCAGTACGAGGCCTTCAAGGGCAAGGTGACGAACTATTCTGGTAATGCCTTTCTGCAGTTTGGCGGCTTTTGGTGGGAGCGTTCGGTGTGTCCGAACTCCTCTACGCTCTTCCGCCATGTCCACACCGACGGCGGTCCGTCGAACAGCATCGAAGCGACGTACTCGGCTCGCGTTTGTCCCGCATGGTGCTTCTAGACATTTTGTCATATAAGCTGACATATGGATAAAGGCCCGCGCGACCCCGTGCGGGCCTTTCTTTTGGCAAGGGCACGAACAGTTTGAGGCTCGTGGAACAGATTATCGGGTTGAGGAAATAATGGGGTCATACAGCGGCTCTCAGAGCGCCTGCCACACTCCCCTACGAGCTCCGTTGCCGCTGCGGCAAGACCGGTGCAGATACTTGGAATAGTCCTACGCTCGGCTCGTATTACTAGCCCTGAGCGAAGGGAGCCGCATATGCATGTAGCGGCAATTAACCTTCGGGGGGGGGTATCTCCTAGGAGTACCTGCCTCCGAGGCCAATCTATCATCGAGTACGTCCTGATCATCGCCGTCATCGGCCTGGTGATCGTGTTCGCGGGACCCGGCGTGGCCGGGGCCATCCGAAACCAGTTCAACCTGGTCGGCAACACGGTGAACAATGGGATGACCGGCGGCGTCGAGGGCGGCGCGTCCGGCGGAGGCTCCACAGAGGCCGATTCCGCGACCGTCCAGGCGGCGGTGGCCAAGGACGCGAAGGACTGGACGCTCGACGAGCAGAAGGCGGTTGCCGAGGACATCGCCGCGAAGGGCGAGGCGTCGCCCGCCTACGCCAAGGCCAAGGCCGCCATGGATGCGAGGACAACTTGGTCTGTCAAGCTGACGAACGGTGACACCATGGCCTACCGCATCATCGGCATCAACCACGACGAACTTGCAGACGGCTCGGGCAAGGCGGGGTTGACATATTGGGGTGAATCACGATCCTTTGGAAACTACGGATATTACTACATCCGTAACAACGATGGACAAGGATGGGAAAAAGCTGAGATACGTCAGCGTTTAAATTCAGGCGATTTATGGAAGTTATTGCCTTCTGATTTGAGAAAAGGAATCAAGACTGTTTCTAAAGAAACAGTCGAGGACAATGCAAGAATCACCACTAAGGACAAGTTCTTCCTTATCAGCCAGACAGAGATATACGGCAATAGTAGCGACCCAGATTCGGGTGGTTATCAGTATGAATACTGGACTGGAAAAATCTTTTCTCTGGGAACTAGCTTCCTTGAAGCTGCTTTCTGCTTCTAGCTCCATCTACATCTACCATAAAGCCCCTGCATTCTGCAGGGGCTTTTCTTCTGGTAGCTTCTGGTACGATTCGACCTCAATAGTACATCTGATCCAATCAAGAGCGCATTGAGTGCTAAGAAGGCTCTCGGGGATTTCCTTGTTCTCCCCTTCTTGATTTATAAAGCTGGGGGCATTCCCAACGGGTGGATAATGGATTTACTTCGATCACGGCGTTGACGGGAACGGCCATGCAAATGTGCGAGATCGCAGCCAAGTCCGACTCCCCGGAAAGCGATTCAAGGGACTGGAAGAATACAAGGAATGCCAACCTCTTCGATTCCGTCGAGCGCAACGTGCTAAACCATCGGTTTCTCCTCGGCATCCTGCTCGAACTTGACAAGGGCGTCGGATATCTGTCTGCTGGTGGGAAGCGCGAAGCGCTCTCTACGCGACGCGATCTCATCGAACATCGGGACAAGGAACGCCCGGACCTTCGCCTCTTGGAACCGCGATGGGAGCGTTTCCTCCATCAGCGCCTTGAACTCTTCCGACTTTACGCCGTTTAGGACAGCAAGCAGCTCGTCCATTTCATGCCCGTCGAGCAGGTACTCGACCGCCATGCACGACACCATGGCATTGAAGTACCGCCCAAAAGACGCGCTGTCGCCCTCGAACAGTATCCCGCCGACTACGCCCTCCGCCGCCGTGCCGAACGTTCCGCCGACCATGCCGCCCGCGAGGCCGACGACGGTCCCCACGCCGGGCGACACCGCCGTGCCGGCGACGGCGCCGACCTTCGCCGCCGCGACACCTGCCGCAGCAGCGCCGGCGATTCCCCCGGCAATCGAGGTGGCGAGGCATGCCATGTTCTGTGCGTACTGGGCGCCACTTGCCTTGCCCTGGAAGAGCTTGTAGGTCTCGGGGACCGAGAACACGGCGAGAGTCACCGCTGCCGAGACGGCGTTGCCCCTTAGCATCTTCGCAAGCTGCTTGGAGGCGGCCGCCCCGCTGATGGCGGTCTTGCCCGTAAGGGCGCGCAGGCCGTTGACGATTGTGGCGGAAGCCTTGAATCCGAGCTTGCCGACCACCGCCTGGCTGGGCGCCATCAAAGCGTTGGAAAGCCCCGCTCTGGAGAGCTGCGAGACGACCATATGCTGGGCAAAGGACAGGCCGAACACCTGGACGCCGGCGGCGATGCCCGCCTGGACGGCACCGGTGATGTCCCTGGTCTCCCTGTACGCCATGAACGTCGTCGCCAGAAACGACAGGCCGAATGCGCAGGAGCATGTGACCGCACCGGTCGCGGCGTCATAGGCCACCGATTCCACCGTTCCCGGCTTGGTGAGGTTCACCGCCTGGTCGTATGTGGGCTTGCCTTTGCGGACGATTTTCTCGGCGTCCTTGGGGTCGCTGACGCCGGGGATCTTGCCTTGGCTAATCTTCTTCTCAAAACCGCGGAGCACCTGCTGGTACTGGTCTTTCGGGGCTTCGAGCTGCATCGGCGTGCGGTCTTCTGTGAGGTAGCGATACTGATGGCTGTTCGGATCGAAGCATGCTTCGAGGGAGCCGCGTGCCGTCTTGTAGTACTTGGTCTGGATCAGAACTCCGTCGAGCTCGGACGGGGCCGTTCTTCGCGTTGTCCCTCCCCAGAATCACGGCCTGGTGGCCCTGGAGCCTGTCGATGATGTTGTTCGCCTCCTCTGCAAGCTCCCCGTGGCCCGCAGGGTTGTTGACCGCGGCGCGTTGCTCGACGAAGACCTCCCCGTTGCTGTTGATGGTTGCCGCCGCCGCGACTGCCGCGGCCTTGACCGCCGTATCGTCCGCCGTGGCAAGCTCGCTGTCGATGCCGGCGGCGCGGTCATCCTCAAGGCCGCGGAGCGCCTGGCAGTGGGATACGAACTGGCTCCGGCACGCTTCGTCGACGGTGAGCGCAAGGTTGCTTTCACCGTCGGAGGCGAAGGAGCCGGGCTCGAAGTACGCCCATTCGAAGTAGAAGAGGCGGGACTGCCTCCTTTCCTTCCCGGGGACGGCGAACGCGTCGGCGTCCGCCTTGATGTAGACGCCCTTTTCGGTCATGGCGATGCCGCTGGGCCTGAGGTCGAACTCGGCGTCGGCCCAGACGACGGTCTGTTCCCTCGGTATCGGGAAGGCTGACTTCACCTTGGCGGCATTGGCTTCCGTCAACGGGAGCGGAGACTCCTGGAATGAGTCGAGTAGCTCCTGTGCGCGGGTGGCCTCAATTGCCCTCAGGGCTTCCTGCACCTTGGGTGTGTACTCCGCCTTCTCCGCATCGAGTCTCTCGGCCTCTTTTTCGTCGAGGACGGCCTTCGCTCCACTCGCCACTCCTGCGATCGCCGCACCCGCAGTAGCCGCCGTGTCCACGACCGCAGCGCTTGCCGCAACCGCCATCCCAGATGCCACCTCGGCAATCTTGGTCGCCGTCTCGCCGGCAGTCTTAGTGGCCCTCTGAATCTCCTGCAGCGGGTCGAAGCCTTTGTCGAATATGCTCATGGACGATTCTTTCTCGTGGGCGAACAGACAGTTCGAATCGCGTTGTTTCTCATTCGATCGTTATTATAGCTTTGCGTTTTTATGCCTTTGGTTCAGCTGCCAAACCCGGCGCAGGGAACTCGAGCAAGATTGTCAAACATTGGGTGGTACAGGGGGGGCACCCACAATCGCCTCTATATCGACAAGGTGCAGCCGTGCGAGGGCTTCGAGAGGGCAATTGACTGCATTTAAGACATTCGGTTTTCTCCCCTACCGTCATCGTTGCCGCTGCGGCAAGACCGGAGCAGAATTTTGGAATAGTCCTACGCTCGGCTCGTATTGCAAACCCTGAGCGAAGGGAGTGTCGCATATGCATGCAGCGGCAATTAACCTTCGGGGGGGGGGTATCTCTTAGAGGTGCCTGCCTCCGAGGGCAATCTATCATCGAGTACGTCCTGATCATCGCGATTATCGGATTGGTGATTGTGTTCGCAGGACCCGGCGTGGCCGGGGCCATCCGCAACCAGTTCAACCTGGTCGGCAACACGGTGAACAATGGGGCGACCGGCGGCGTCGAGGGAGGTGGAACAACCGGTGGAGGCTCCGCCGGGGCCGATTCCGCGACCGTCCAGGCGGCCGTCGCCAAGGACGCGAAGGACTGGACGCTCGGTGAGCAGAAGGCCGTCGCCGAGGACATCGCCGCTAAGGGCGAGGCATCTCCCGCCTACGCCAAGGCCAAGGCCGCTATGGACGCAGGCACCGAGTTCTCGATGAAACTGACGGACGGGCAGACGCTGACCTACCGAATCATCGGCATCAACCACGACGACCTCGCGGACGGCTCCGGCAAGGCGGGGCTGACGTTCCTCACCACCTCGTCGGGCATTAAGTCTCGCGTGAACCCTACGGCAACCAACGCCGGCGGCTGGGAGAAATCTGAGCTCCGTGCGAAGATGAGCTCAGGCGATATCTGGAACCTCATGCCGTATGATTTCCAATCCAAGGTGAAGACCGTTACGAAGCTCACGAACAACGTTGATGGAAAGACAAAGGATGCCGCTGTCTCCGCGACTTCGGACAGGCTGTTCCTGATCAGCTACTCCGAGATGGCCCCCGCGTCCTGGCGTCCCCCCTATTGGACTGACTACCCGTGGACCTCCTCTGAGGGTACCCAGTACGAGGGCTGCAAGGGCAAGGTGACGGAGAACCGTTCAGCCACCTGGTGGGCGCGTACGGCGATGCCTAGCTCGAGTGACTCTAGGTGCTTCCTCTTTTTCCTCCGCAACGGTAATCCGTCGTTCTACAGCCTCGACAATGCGGCGAGCTTGAATTCCGTCTGCCCCGCTTGGTGCTTCTAATTCTGTGTGCACACACCGAAAGCCCGCACAATCCTGCGCGGGCTTTTCTTTTGGCGACTACTCGAACGATTTGAGGTTCACGGCACAGGTAGTCGCTTTGAGGAAAAATAGGGTCATACAGCGGCTCTCAGAGCGTCTGCCGCACTCCCCCGCCATTACCTCTGCTGCGCCCTCGTATAGAGTCCATCCTGCTCGGCGTTTCGCAGGAACAGCCCACTTGTCCACCGATCAAGTGAACTACTGGATAAATACAGCGACACGCTTGTTCGTTACAGTCGCTATATCTGTGTAAATCGCCGCGATAAATACAGCCTGTACTCGGCTGCATACCAGCTACGCGTATGTAGATTCATGCCGCGTTAATAAATCGGCTCAAGCGTGTGCAAAACGCGCAAGTAGCCGCAAAAAGCGATTATCGCTCAGGTAGATTTTTGGCACCCTGTTGCTTAATCAAAATTAAGCAATTGTTTAAAACAAAAAAGGTCAGGCACTAGGTACCTGACCTGCAAACTTCTGGTCGGGACGACTGGATTCGAACCAGCGACCCCTTGACCCCCAGTCAAGTGCGCTACCAAGCTGCGCCACGTCCCGAAGCTTTTGTCTGTTGCTCTGCTCTCGCTCGCAACAGGGAGTATATTAACCCGAAACTTTAGCCTTGTGCAAGAACTTTTTTATAAATTTTGAAGCAAGTCCAAAATTGTATTTGCGAGCTGGGGTTTTGTTAGCACGGGAAGCTCTTGCGTACCTGTTGTGCTCACAATCCAGGCCTTGTTGGTGTCGGTCCCAAAGCCCGAATCGGCGCGCGAGACATCGTTGGCGATAATGGCATCGCAACCCTTGCGGGCCAATTTGCGCTCGGCGTACTCGACAAGGTTATCGGTCTCGGCCGCAAAGCCGATCACGCACCGTTCCCCCTTTTGGCGCGAAAGCTCGGCCAAGATATCGACCGTTTCGACAAGCTCGATGCGATCCAAGCGTTCGTTGGACTTTTTGAGCTTATGGTCCGCAGGGGTGGCGGGGGTATAGTCGGCGACGGCGGCCGCACAAATTGCCGCATCGGCCGTCTGGAAGGCGCTCAGTGCCGCCTGGAGCATCTCTGCGGCGGTCTGCACGCGCACACACTCCACGCCGCGGGGAACATCGAGCGATGTCGGTCCCAACACGAGCGTGACCTCGGCACCGCGGCGTGCGGCCTCCCCCGCCAGGGCGATGCCCATCTTGCCCGACGACCGGTTGCCAATAAAGCGCACAGGATCGATCGGTTCGTGCGTGGGGCCGGCGGTAATCACGATGCGCTTACCTACCAGGTCTTGAGGCGCGGGGTTGAGCACCTCACAGACAGCCTCGACGATGTCCTCGGGCTCGCTCATGCGTCCTGTGTCTACGTCGCCGCAGGCAAGGTAGCCGCTGCCGGGTCCCACCACATGCACGCCGCGGTCGCGCAGCGTGGCCATGTTAGCCTGCGTCGCCGGCGCCTTCCACATGCCGTTGTTCATAGCGGGTGCGATCACGATGGGTCGCGGCGTCGCAAGCAGCGTGGTGGAGATGAGGTCATCGGCGATGCCGTTGGCCATCTTGGCGATGATATTAGCCGTCGCGGGCGCCACGACCACCAGATCGGGCTCCTGCGCCAGCGAAATGTGGTGGATAGGGTCGGAGGGATCGTCGAAGAGGCCCACGGCAACGGGCTCATTGGTGAGCGCACGGAAGGTGAGCGGGCCCACAAACTCGTTGGCATGCTCGCTCATAACGACCTTGACGCGCGCGCCGCGCTTTTGCAGCAGGCGCACGATATTGCACGACTTATAGGCGGCGATCCCGCCGGTAATGCCCAGCAGGATCGTTTTTCCCTCAAGTTGCATTGAATTGTTGGATGCCGCCGTCATCGCTAGGCTTCCTTGCTCGGGAGTACCAGGAGGCGGTGGCAGTACGGGCAGTGCGTAATCTCGCTACCGTCGTGGTTGAGGTCGCTCATGGACGATGCCTGCAGCGCGGTGTGGCAGACCGTGGGGATGTTGCCCTGGATGGTCTCGACGGCCAGGCCGCGGAACTGCTTGAGTAGACGCTCGTAGTCGGTGAGCACGTCGGCCGGCAGCGTAGCGGCAAGCGCGGTGCGCTCCTTAGTGGCGGCGTCAATCTGAGCCTGCAGGTCGGCAGCCTTGGCGCGGGCGGCCTTGGTATCGGCCTTCACGCCCTCCTCAAACTTGGCGATGATTGCCTGTGCGCGGGCCTCGCGGTCGAGCGCCTCCTTATGGGCGATAACGACATCCTTGCGGGTGTGCTCAATCTTGTCCAGACGCTTGGCCAGGGTGGCGAGTTCATTCTCCAGGTCCTGAACCTCGCGGTAGTCGGAGCCGTCGACGTGGCGCTTCTTGGCAGCCTCGATGGCGTTGTTGGTCTGAATCTCGGTGGTGTTGAGATCGTCGAGCTCAATGTCCAGATCCTTGCGCTGGGCGTAGAGCTTGGTCATCTCGGACTTGAGCTTCACATATGTCTTGCGCTTGGAAGCGAGCTCCTTGAGCTCCGGCATATTGGCAAGTTCGCTCTTGTTGCGGGCGAGCTCCAAATCGATCTGTTGCAGCTTGAGTAGCGTAGCGCCGGCGCTCATAAGTTCTCTCCTTTTGTCACAGTCCACCATTGGCAAGGGTTCAGTATTTTAATCGCATGACGGGGGTTGACCCCGGCGTCAACTGCAGAGTTCATCAATATATCAACGAACGGCTCCTCAGAGCGGTCGTGGCCGAGCAAGATCACCGGCAGCCCGCGCAAGGCAAGGTCTTGCGCCACGTGGTAGCCCGCCTCGCCGGTTACGATGACATCTGCGCCCGCGGCGATGGCGAGCTCTCCAAAGTCGCCCAGGGAGCCGCCCAAAATGGCGACGGTTCGGCACGAGTGCTCGGCTTCACCCCATACGCGCGGGTCGCTGCCGAAGGCCGTGGCAGCACGGGTGGCAAGATCGCGCAGCGTGCACGGGTCGTTGAGCGTTGCAAGTGCGCCCAGGCCTGTGGCTTCGGGGTCGTCCGCGTGCTCCAGTGAGCTCACGGGTGCGGCACCCAGCAGCTCGCTCAGGCAGAGGCGGGCTTCGTGCGAGCGGTCCAGGTTGGTGTGGAGCGAGATAATGCTCACGCCGCAACGCGCTGCCTCGTAGAGCGCCGCGCTGCATTGGGGGCGTGCGGAATCCGACGGACAAAACGCCTCGGGCGCCTTGATATAGATGGGATGATGCGTTAGCAGCACATTGGCGCCGGCCTCCTGGGCGCGGTGCACATTGGCTTCGGTCGCATCGAGTGCGCAGGCAACACCGGTAATCTCCGCGGCAGGGTCGCCGACGGAGAGTCCTACATGGTCCCAACTCTCGGCATCGGTCTTGGGATAGCGTGCCAGCAGCGCGCGCTCGAGCTCGGCGACGATCATGCGGCACCTACGATCGAGAGCAGCGTCTGGGCAAAGTCGTTCAGATCGTCCGGATTCACGCGGTCATCGAAGGAGATGCGCAGTGCGCCCAGCGCCTGCTCGCGACCGATGCCCATCGCGCTCAATACGTGGCTGGGGTCCATACTGCCGCTCGAGCATGCAGAGCCTGCCGATACCTCAAAACCGGCTGCGTCGAGCTTGATGATGAGCTCCTCGGAGTCCATGCCGTCAATATAGATCGATACCATGCCGGGCAGACGATCGGCATGGGTGTAATCACCCATGGTAGCGTGAATGCGCGGATGAGCCGTAAGCGTGGCGTAGAGCTTGTCGGAAAGGACTTGCAGCGTTGCACGCTCCTGAGCCACATGGGGTGCCAGTGCGCTGGCGGCAGCGGCAAAGGCCAACTGCGTGCGCAGGTCCTGCGTGCCGGCGCGACGTCCGGCTTCCTGTCCTCCGCCAAAGATGCGCGGGCGCAGCGGCGTGCGGCTCTTAAGGTAGAGCGCGCCGGATGCCACGGGACCGCCAATTTTATGGGCGGCGACGGACATGGCATCGACGCCCAGCTCGGCGGCATCGAGCGGAATGTGCAGATACCCCTGGATGGCATCGGTGTGGAACAGGGCGTCCACGGTATGCGCGGCCGCGGCAAGCTCGCGGATGGGCTGCACCACGCCGGTTTCGTTGTTGGCAACCATGATGCTCACGAGCGCCACGTCGTCGCCTAGTAGCTCGACAAGCGCGGCAGGCTCAATGTAGCCCGCGCGGCAGGGCTGCACCAGGTCGACGGTAAAGCCGGCGGCACGCATCAGCGGCAGGTTGTCCAGAATCGAATCGTGCTCGATGGCAGATACGATCACGCGGTTACGCTTGCGATCGCGCTGACGAGCGCCCTCGGCAAGACCGAGCAGCGCCAGCTGGTTGGCTTCGGTGCCGCCGTTGGTCAGTACAATCTCGGACGGGCGAACGCGTGCCCCAAAGCTACGGGCGATCTCACGACGTGCTACTTCCAGGTGCGCAGCGGCCTTGCGGCCGAGCGAATGCAGCGAGTTGGGGTTGACGCCGGCAAGCTCGCTGTCGTCGTACTCGCGCTGCGCAAGGAGCGCCTCGGCGCGCATAGGCGTCGAGGCGGCATAGTCAAGATTCACGGGTATGCGGTTTTGACCTGCGGTCATAAGGGTTTATGCCTCCTGTGCGGCCTCGTTGCCCAGCTTCTGCAGCAGCGCAACCTCGGCAGCGGGATCTTCGGACTTAAATACGGCGGAGCCGGCTACGAGTACGTTGGCGCCGGCCTTGACGACCTCGGCGATGTTTTTGGAAGAGATACCGCCGTCGACCTCGATCATGGGCGACACGCCGTGGCGCTCGCACATGGCCGTAAGCTCGTGGAGCTTGGGCAGAGTGCCCGGGATAAAGCTCTGGCCGCCAAAGCCAGGGTTCACGCTCATGAGCAGTACCATGTCGACAACGTCGATGATGCTTTCGAGCACGCAGACGGGCGTGGCGGGGTTGAGCACCACGCCGGCCTTGACGCCGCGCTGCTGCAGATGGGTGAGCGTGCGGTGCAGGTGCGTGGAGGCCTCGTAGTGCACGGTGATCATGTCGGCACCGGCGTCGGCGTACCAATCGACCGTCTCGTCGGGGTTCGACACCATCAGGTGCGCGTCGACCGGTACATTAGTGGAGCGCTTGACGGCCTTAAGGATGTCAACGCCAAAGGTCAGGTTGCCGGTAAAGTGACCGTCCATGACGTCGAAGTGCACGTAGTCGGCACCGGCGATCTTGTCGAGCTCGCCCTTGAGGTTGGCCATATCGGCCGAAAGGATGGACGGAGCGATTTTGATGGAACCCATGGTAGAAGCCTTTCTGCGCTAGTCGGCGAGTCCGTAGAACTCTTGAGAGGGGACGCGGTCGGTGAGAATCTCGAGCGCCCTATCCAAAGTAACACCGTTGTAGAGCGTTTGCTCTACGGCAAAGGTGAGCGGAATGTCTACGCCCAGTGAACGGGCAAGCTCGCTGACGCTGCGGGCCGCGACGGCGCCCTCGACCACCATATGCGTGCGCGCCTGGTACTCGTCGAGCGACACGCCATGAGCGAACTCGTAGCCAAAGGTGCGGTTGCGCGAATGCTCCGAGGTGCAGGTGGCGATAAGGTCGCCCATGCCGGCAAGTCCCATGCAGGTCATAGCTTGACCGCCGCGGGCGTGCACCAGACGGCTGATCTCGGCTAGGCCGCGCGTCATGATGAGGGCGAGCGTGTTGTCGCCTGCGCCCGAGCCGGCGGAGATGCCGCACACGATGGCGATGACATTTTTCATGGCGCCGCAGACCTCGACACCGGTCATGTCCTGCGACAGGTAGATGCGGAAGGCCGTGGAAAGCAGTAGCTCCTTAAAGGTCTCCCCTATCTGCGGGTCTTCGCTGGCGATGACGGCGGCAGAAAGTCCGCCGCGGCAGATTTCCTCAGCATGGTTGGGGCCCGAGAGCGCCGCAACACGTGCCTCGTTGCCGATCTCGCTGGCGATGACCTTGCTCATGAGCAGGCCGGACTCGGGCTCTATGCCCTTGGTGAGGCAGAGCACCGGGGTATCGGCGGCTATAAAGGGCGCGGCCTGGAGGCACACGCTGCGAAGGTGCGTCGAAGGAACGGCAAAGATGATGGCCTCGGCGCCGTCGAGCGCCTGGGCGAGCTCGGTCGTGGCGACGACGTTGCAGGGCAGCTCGTAGTCCACCAGATACCGGGGATTGCGGTGCTCGCCATTGATGCCAGCGGCCGTCTGCTCGCTGTGGGCCCACATGGTCACGCGCTCGGCTCGCGCGGCGGCAAGGCCGGCGACGGCGGTTCCCCAGGAGCCGGAGCCAATCAGCGCAACATTCATGACTCTCTCCTACTTATCGTCGGGCTCGGTGACGCGCTTGGTAAACGAAAGCTTGGACTCCTTACCGGCCATGAGCTTTTGGATATTCGAGCGATGGGCCCACACTACGGTGATGCCGATCATCGCCATGCAGAACTTGAGGCCAAGGCTGCTGTACGGAAAGACCGCGCAAGCAGCGATGGGAAGACCGATGGCAGCGGCGAGCGAGCCCACCGACACATACTTGGTGATGGCGACGGCCACGATAAACATGCCCAGCAGCGACAGGCCAATAGGCCAGTACCAGGCGAGGATGACGCCCAGACCAACGGCGATACCCTTGCCGCCATGGAAGTTAAGGTAGGGCGAGAAGATATGGCCCCACACGGCTGCCAGGCAAATGACGCCGAGCATCCAGTCGCCGGCGGCGCCGGGGGCCATAATGCTCGGCGGAAAACCATAGCCAACGCTCGCGATGAGCGGACGCGCGATAAGGACGCAGATGGCGCCCTTAAGGCAGTCGAGCAGCAGGGTGAGCGCGGCGACCTTGGGACCGGCCACACGCAGTGCGTTGGTGGTGCCGATGTTGCCGGAGCCCGCCTTGCGAATATCCGTATGGTTGAACACGCGGCCCAGGATCAGGCCAAATGGAATCGCTCCGATAAAGAACGAAACCACGGCGCAGATCGCGGTCAGAAGAATCGGATTATGCATCCTTTTGCTCCTTCTTCCTAAAGAAGAGTCGAATGGGCGTGCCGGCAAAGTCGAAGGTCGAGCGCATGCGGTTCTCCACGTAGCGCTGGTAGGTGTCGTTGACCAGATCGCTGTGGTTGACGAAGAATGTGAACGTCGGCGGGTTGACGCCCGTCTGGGTCACGTAGTGCATGCGCAGGCGGCGCTTGCCGTCCACCACGGTATGACCGAACTCGCGCAGGTCGGTAAGGAACGTGTTGAGGCGCGAGGTGCTGATCTTTTGCGAGCGCGTCTTTTCGGCGGCGTCGACCATCGCCCAGATCTTCTCGACGCTGCGGCCAGTGAGGGCAGAGATGCGCAGATACTGGGCCCAGGGAGCCATGACGCCCAGACGGCGGTCGATGGTCTCCATGCAGGCCTCGCGCTTACGGTCGTCGTCGAGTAGGTCCCACTTGTTGAGCAGCACAACGATGGCGCAGCCGCGCTCGATGGCAAGACCCATGACCTTCTGGTCCTGCTCGGTAACGCCCACGGAGGCGTCGACGACGAGCAGCGCCACGTCGGCGCGGTCGATGGCGCGTAGGCCGCGGACCATGGAGTAGTACTCGATGTTCTCGTACACGGTGCTCTTTTTACGGATACCCGCAGTGTCGACCATGCGGTAGTGCTTGCCGTTGCGCTCGACGACCGTGTCGATGGCGTCGCGCGTGGTGCCGGCAATGTTGGACACGATGGAACGGTCGGCGCCCAGGATGCGGTTGAACAGCGACGACTTACCGGCGTTAGGACGACCGATGATGGCGACGTTCAGCGCGTCGGGGAACTCGTCGGCGATCTCGTCCTCCTCCTCGGGGAGCAGGGCCACGATGTCATCGAGCAGGTCGCCCGTGCCGTGGCCATGCAGGGCCGAAAGCGGCGTGGGCTCGCCGATGCCGAGCGAATAGAACTCCCAGATGTTGTCGTTCTCGCGATCGGGGTTGTCGAGCTTGTTCACCAGCAGAAAGACCGGCTTGTCGCAGCGCTTGAGCATGCGGGCGACCGACTCGTCCTCTTCGGTGACGCCAGTGCGGCCGTCGACCACAAACAGGATGACGGCGGCTTCCTCGGTGGCGGCAAGGGCCTGGTCGCGGATGGACGTGGCAAACACGTCATCGCTCTTGAGCGGCTCGATACCGCCCGTGTCGACGATGGTGAACTCGCGGCCGTTCCAATCGGCCGTGTGATACGAGCGGTCGCGCGTGACGCCGCGTGACTCGTGGACGATGGCGTCCGAGGTCTGGGCCAGGCGGTTAACGAGCGTGGACTTGCCCACGTTTGGGCGTCCGACGACGGCGACGATTGGTTTCATCTGCTCTCCTTTAATGGGTAGGGTCAGTGGAAGTGTTAGAGTCTGCGGGCACAATGCCAAGGATGCGCTCCAGGGTATCGAGCAGCTCATGCGGCATGGTCGACACCACATGAACCTCGGCGCCGCGGTGGTTAAGGCTTGCGAGTAAATCGTCACGATGATACTCGTCAAGCGTCATGCCGTCAGCGTTGAACATGAGCTTAGGCACAAAGAGCATAACCCCGGAGAGGTCCTGCGGCAGCTGTTCCAGAATGTCGCACGCGACAATGAGGCCGGTCACGTCCACGTTGCCGCCAAAGTAGCGGTTCTTGATGGCCGTGACAGTGCCGGCGAGTCCCCGGGGCGACTCCACAAAGCGGGCCACCGTGTCGCGTGCGCTGGCGCCCGAGAGGCACAGAAGGCGCTGGTTGCGCTCGGCGATGCCAGCGCGGACGCGGGCCAGACGCTCGGCGTCGGCGGCAAGCACGTCGTCGGTCTCGTCCAGATACGAGCGGATCATGCCAATGCCGTCGTAGTACTGCGGGTAACCGTCGTAAAAGTCTGCCTCGGGAGGATCGATGCCGGCGTCCAGATAGAACTCGTCGCTCATCTGGAAGGTGTGGCGGCCAAAGCGCTCATAGGCGCGGTCCTGGAACGGTCGGATCATGGCGATGGTCTCGCGCGCTAGCTCGGGTTTGTCGCTGTAGGACCAGCTAAAACGGTTCTGGTGTTTGGTAAAGCCGAGCGGCACGATGCCCAAGCTGGTAATCTGCTCGTGTTCCTCGCAGTAGCGCAGGGTCTTTTCCAGCTCCTCGCCGTCGTTCATGCCGGGGCACAACACGATCTGCGCGTGAATCTCGATGCCGGCGGCCATGATGGCCTCGAGCACGTCCATGCCTCGCTGGGCGTTGCGGCCCATCATACGACGGCGGACGTCGGGGCTCACGGCGTGGACCGACACGTTCATGGGGCTCATATTGCGCTGGATGACGTTTTGCACGTCCTCGTCGGTGAGGTTCGTGAGCGTGACAAAGTTGCCCTGCAAAAAGCTTAGGCGATAGTCGTCGTCGCGAATATAGAGCGTCGAGCGACCGCCCTTGGGAAGCATCGTCATAAAGCAGAACACGCAGGCGTTCACACAGGTACGCATGCCATCGAAGATAGGGCCGTCGAACTCCAGCCCCCAGTCCTCGCCCGGGAAGCGGTCGAGCTCGACGGGGGTGACGCTGTTGTCGCGCGGGTCGAATACCTCCAGCTCGACGATGTCGTCATCTGCCTCCCAGAGCCACACGATCATATCGGTAAGCTGCTCGCCGTTGACCGTGAGCACGCGCATGCCCGGCTCAATACCCACATCCCATGCGGGCGATTCGGGACGCACGTTCTTTACGAGCGCGCCCTCACCCGGCTCGGGGTCGCGGCTGCGCCCGTAATCGGCCACCTCGGCGGCGTATGCGGGTACGGTCTGGTCCATGGTTAGCGGCAAAGCTCCTTGATGCGCGTGACGGCGCGTTCGATGTGTTCTTGTGGGGTGGAGGCTCCGGCAGTGATGCCGATGTGGTGAGCGTCGGTAAACCACGCGGCCAGAAGCTCGGAAGCTTCCTCGATGTGATACGTGCGCTCGCAGGCGTCTGCGCAAATCTGCGCCAGGCGGCGGGTGTTGCCCGAGTTCTTGCCGCCCACCACGACCATGCAGTCGCAGCGGTTGGCAAGTGTGGCTGCTGCCTGTTGACGCTCACTCGTGGCGGCGCAGATGGTGTTGATCACACGTAGCTCCTGCACGCGCGGGGTGATAGCTGCCACGACCTCGGCGAGGTTCTGCGCGGTCTGGGTGGTCTGCACAACCAGGCCCACCTTGCCCTTGAGCGGCAGCTCGTCCGCATCGGCGGCGCAGCTCACGACCTGCGCGTCATCGCCGGCGTGGCCCAGGATGCCCTCGACTTCGGGGTGCCCCGGCTCGCCCACGACGAGCACGCGATAGCCTTCGCGTACCAGGCGCTCGGCGGCCACGTGGACCTTCTTGACGTAGGGACAGGTGGCATCGACCACGTCGAGGCCGCGCTCGCGAGCGGCTTCGATCGCCTGCGGCACCACGCCGTGTGCGCGAATGATCACGGTGCCCGATGCGGCATCGTCCAGGGTCTCGGCCAGACCGACGCCCGCCTCGGCAAGCTCGCGCACCACGATGGGGTTATGAATGAGCGGGCCCAAGGTGTGGACCTGAGCCGTCTCCCCCGCCTGCGGGGCGGCCGCCAATGCCATATCGAGCGCGCGTTGCACGCCGTAGCAGGTGCCGGCGTGGGCAGCGATTTCGATGGTGGGGGCGTCTGCCTTGGCGGGCACGGCCTCGACGGTGTTCATGACATCCTCGCCCATGGTTAGAACCTGCCCGGGTGCTCGGCGCACAGGTCGTCGCGCATGGCGTAGACGCGGTTCATGGCCTCAGACTCAAACCATGCCAGGCGCTCCTTGCGCTTGAGCTCGACCGGAGCATCGGATAGCGAAACGGCCTTGCCGGCACGAATCCAGCACTTTTTGGGGCGCATAATCTTTTTGCCCGCAGGCGTGATATCGGACCAGCCGCAGATGGCGAGCGGGTTGACGGGCGCCTTGCCCATCTGCGCGATGAGCGCAAAGCCGCCGTGGACCTCGGGCTTGATCTCGCGTGAACGAATGCGCGTGCCCTCGGGGAAGATCAGGACGTCCTCGCCGCGCTGCAGCGCATGCTGGGCGGCGCGCAGGCACTTCATGTCGGCGGTGCCGCGCTCGACGGGAATACCGCCCACACGGCTAAAGGCCCAGCGCACGATCTTGCTCTTGGCAAACTCGGATTTAAAGATGGGGCGGATGCGGCGGCCGCCAAAGAACAACGCCGTCTCCACGGCCAGGAGTTCGGCCATCGAGGTGTGGTTGCAGATGACCACGCTGCCGCGGCCTTCCTGGCGCTCAAACAGCAGGTCGGCGTCCTCGACCTTCCAGCGCCACATAAGCTTGGAGAAGACCCACAGGATGCCCATGACCACGGTGACGGTGCCGCGGATGAGCGCCGGGAACTCGGCGTAGGGGGCGTTGTAGTAATCCTCGGGCGTCTGTTTAAACAGGCGCATGGGCTACCTCCTTTGGTTGATGAGGTCCTCGATGATCGAGACGACCTCGTCGATGGTGTGGGCGGTGGAGTCGACGTGCACGGCGCCCTCGGCGGGCACGAGCGGTGCGACCTCGCGGCTGCTGTCAAGCTTATCGCGCTGCTTGAGGGCATCGAGGGTCTCGTTAACCTCGGTCTCGAGTTGCTCTTCGGTGAGCGGTTGGGCGTCGTTTTGGTGGCGCTGCAGCACGCGGCGACGGGCGCGCTCACGCGGGTCGGCGGTCAGAAAGACCTTGACCTGTGCGTTGGGGAACACGACGGTGCCGATGTCGCGACCCTCGGCGACGATATCGCGGTCCTCGGCAGCGCGGCGCTGGTGGATGAGCATGGCCGCGCGCACGCCCGGGTAGGCCGAGACCTTGGACACGTTGGCGTCCACCTGCGGGGTGCGGATGGCAGCCGAGGCGTCCTTGCCGTTGATGGTCAGGCGCGTGTCCTCTCCGGTGCCGTTGGTAAAGCGAATCTCGATCTGCTTGGCGAGGGCATCGATAGCCGCCTCGTTATCCAGGTCGATGCCACGGTCGAGCGCGGCGAAGGTGACGGCGCGATACATGGCACCCGTGTCGAGCTTGTTAAAGCCCAGCTGGCGGGCTATCTCCTTGGCGATAGTGGACTTGCCGGAACCGGCGGGGCCGTCGATGGCGACGATCATGCAATGCTTCCTTTCGGTGGTTGACGTGCTGGTATGGGACGCGGGCGCTGGGGCTTTGGCGGACTGGTTAGCCCGTGTAGCGCTCGCGGTAGGTGTTGCGCTTGGGCGCGGAACCGTGGCTGCCGTGGTGGCGCGTGCGGCTCGCGGTGTTGGTCGCCGGCGCGCCGCCGCGCTTGGAGCTGGCCTGCTTAGGCGGGATGCCGCCGGCCTTGAGGATCTGCACCTCGCGGTCGGTGAGCTCGCGCCATGAGCCTTTGGCAACGTCCTTGAGCTCCAGGCCGGCAAAGTTGCAGCGGTGCAGACGGATCACCGGGTGGTGGATCTTGCTCAACATGCGCTTGACCTGGTTCTTGCGACCCTCGCGGATGATGACTTCGACGGCGGTGGTACCGGGCTTGACGCCTTGCGGAGCTACCGCCTCGGCCTCGCGAGCGTTAATAACGCGGCAGATTGCCGGCTGACACAGGCCGTCGTCGAGCTCAATGCCGCGACGGAGCGGCTCCAAGTCTCGATCGGTCAGGTGGCCGTCCACGAGCGCCTGGTAGGTCTTGTAGACGTGCTTGCTGGGGTGTAGCAGATCCTGCGACAGGTCGCCGTCGGTGGTAAAGAGCAATAGGCCCGTGGTGTCGCGGTCTAGGCGACCAACCGGGAACAGCCCCGGAAAGCGGTCGCGCGGGACCAGGTCGGCCACGCAGGGGCGTTCCTGCGGATCGCTCATGGTGGTGAGGTAGCCGGTCGGCTTGTAAAGCATCAGGTACACGGCGCCCTGGTTGAGCTTGACCGGCATGCCATCGACCTCGATATGGTCGCGGTCCACATCGACCTTGGTACCCAGCTCGGTTGCGACCTGGCCGTTGACGGTCACGCGGCCGGCGGTCATCAGGTCCTCCGAGCCGCGGCGGCTCGCCACGCCCGCGCGCGCCAAAAAGCGCTGCAGGCGCATGGTGTGCGGGTAGACGGGCTGGGCGCCGCCCGCGGACGCTATGGTGTCCGCGGCGCTTGCGGTGCGCATCTCCCCTGCTTCGTTAGTCCTCGTCATGCATATCCTCCGAGGTGTCACCGGTGGGCAGAAACTCCTCGTCATCGGTGTCCTCAACATCGGTAACGATCAGTTCGCGCTCTTCGTCCAGGTCCTCGGCCTGCTCCTCGAGCGTGGACTGAATGCTGCGGCCGCTCAGACGCTCGCGGATAAACTGGCGTGACTGCTCGTCGGGAGCAAACTGCTCCAGATCGGGCAGGTCGCGAGTGGAGCGCAGGCCGAACTTTTCCAAGAAGGCGTTGGTCGTGCCGTAGATGATGGCCTGACCGCGCTCGGGGTCGCGGCCGAGCTCGCGCACCAGGCCCTTGTCCACGAGCGACGCGATGACGCCGTCGGAGTTGACGCCGCGGATGCCCTTGACCACCTCGCGTGTGACGGGCTGGTGGTAGGCGATGACGGCCAGGGTCTCGAGCGCTGCCTGCGACAGCTTTTGCGTGTCCCAGCTCAGCACGTAGGCCTCGACCACATCGTGGTAGGCGGGGTGTGTAAACAGGCGCCAGCCACCGGCGACCTCGCGCAGTTGAAAGCCGCGGTTGGCTTCCTCATACTCAACCTTGAGCTCGGCCAAAAGAGATGCGCACTCGCCCGGGGCGATATCCAGCGCACCTGCCAGCGCGGGTGCGCTTACCGGGTCGCTCGACACCAGCAGCAGCGCCTCGAGGGCGCCTTTGAGGCTGTTTGCCTCCAGCGTGGAAAGGTTCGACATACTAGCTTCTCCTATTCGGTGAGCTCGGGGCCCTCGCCGGGCACGTATGCCTCGGCGCCCTCGACGCGGTTGATTTGAATGGTTCCAAAGATTTCGTCCTGGCTCAGCGTGAGTGAGCCGCGCTTGGCGAGCTCGAGCATGGCCAGGAAGGTGACGACGAGTTGCTCGGTGGTGGCGTCGCCGTCCAGCAGCTCGCGGAAGGTGCAGGTTTGGTGCGCCATGGTAAAGCGGTCGACCGAGGCCACCGTCAGGTCGAGCGGCACGCGATGCGGTGCCACGTGCTCGGCCTCCAGCAGGAAGGTCTGGCGCTTGCCGTCCAGGTCGGCGCAGATGACGGCGAGACCACGCAGGGTAATGCCGGCCAGGTAGTCGGGCATAAGGCCCAGGAACTCGGGATCGGGGCCGGCCACGCGCGGATGCATGCGGCTCTCGGCCTGCATGCGCGCGCCGAGGGCTGCCGCCGCGCCCTTAAACTGCTTGTAGGCGATCAAGCGCTGAATCAGGACCTCGCGCAGGGCGTCGCCGTCGAGCGCGCTGAGTTCCTCGAGGTCTTCGTCGTCCTCGTCATCGTCGTCTTTTTTGCGCGGGGCCTCCTGGGGTACCAGCGAGGCTGCCTTAATGTCCAAAAGAGTTGCCGCGACCAGCAAAAAGTCGCTCGCCACGTCCAGGTCCAGCGCCTCGATGCGCTCGGCCTCGGCAAGGTATTGCTCGGCCACCTCGCTGATCGAGATGGCGCCGATATCAACTTTTTGGCGGGTTACCAGCTGCAGCAGCAGGTCGAACGGTCCGCTGTAGACCTGCGTCGACACGCGATACGACATCTTCGACCTCCTTTGACGGCGCCTTCGCGGCGCGGTTTGGGTGCATGCTGCGACCGTTTTGCACGGTCGACCTGTAAGTTTACCTTAGATGCCGGCGATTGCGAAGTTGAGCAGCCACTCGGCCAGCGGATACACGGTAACGTCGAAATACCGTCCGATCACGTCGATGCCGGTCCACATGGGCAGCAGATACAGCACTAGGATGAGGATGGGCATGGCGTATTGCTGCAGGCGGTAGTAGTTGGTGAGCGCCTTGCCCTTGAGGAACGGGACGATAATCGACGAGCCGTCGAGCGGGGGGATCGGGATGAGGTTAAAGAACGCGAGCGACAGGTTGACCACGATAAACGTGGCACCAAAGTTCATGATTTGTGACGCCACGGCAAAGGACATGCTGGTGTAGAGGTTGCCGTATGTCGCGTGCATGAGTGCGGCCGCAAGGCATGCCAGCGCAATGTTCGATGCGGGGCCGGCCGCGCTCACCAGGACTTCGTCGCGCTTGGGGTGCTTAAGGTTATTGAGGTATACGGGCACCGGCTTGGCGAAGGCGAACACCGGGCCGCCGGCCGCGAGCATAAGCAGCGGCAGGAGAATGGTGCCAAATGGGTCGATATGGTTGAGCGGGTTGAGCGAGACGCGGCCGCGCGAGCGGGCCGTCTTATCGCCGAGCGCCCAGGCCGTAGCGGCATGCGCGCTCTCGTGGATGACGATACCAACGATGACGGCAACGGCGCTGGCAAGCAGGTTCATGAAGTAGCTGCTGGACATGGCGATCCCCTAGCGGACGCGGCGCGAGGCACGCGTGAGCAGGTAATCGGCCACAAACAGGATGATGGCCACGATGGCGTAATCCAGGCGGAACACACCGCCAAAGGGCGATGTGATGACGCCGTAGCCGGCGATAGCACTCGGCAACGCGCGCGAAAGCTCAACGACAAAGCCCACAATCTGCAGCTTGGCGGTGAGGCCGCTAAAGCACAGCAGCACGGTCATCGCGCTCATAAAGATGCCGCAGATGCGGCACGCGATGGCGATGATGCTCATCGCCACGGCAGCGGCCTTACGAGAGTTCACGCGCGGTCTCCTCTTCGATCTGGGTGGAAAGTTCCAGCCATTCGTCCTCGAGCTTGGGCAGTTCTTGCTTAAGGCCGTTATATTCCCCCAGCGCGGCGTTGAACTTGTCCTGATCGGCATAAAGCTCTTCGCTTGCCATCAATTCCATAAGCTCGTCATAGCGGGCACGCTTTTTGTCCAGCTCTGTCTCGATTTTCTTGAGCTGGTTGCGCACGCCCTTGAGCTTTTTGTTGAGCGCGGCGCGGGCCTGTGCCTCAGCGCGCTTTTGCTCCTTGGTCTTTTTGCCCTCGGCCGGCTTGGGTGCCGCGGCGGGGCTGCTGTCCTGGGCGGCGTTGGCTTTGGTGGACTTGGCCGCGGCAGGTGCGCTCTCCCCTGCTGCCTCGGCGGCGGCGCGGGCAGCGAGGTCCTCGCGTTTGAAGAGGTAGTAGTCGTAGTCGCCATCGTAGACCGTGACCTTGCCGTCGCGGATGTCGATGATGCGGTTGGCCACAGCGCGCACCAAGTGCTCGTCGTGGCTGATCAGCACAATGGTACCGGGGAAGTTTTGCAGTGCGTTCTCGAGCATGTCCACCGAGTCGATGTCCAAGTGGTTGGTGGGCTCGTCTAGGCACAGGAGCGCCTCGGGCGCCACGAGCATCTTGGCCAGAGCCAGACGCGCCTTTTCGCCGCCGGAGAGGACTCGAACCTGCTTCTCGATGGAATCGTTGTCGCTAAACAGGAAGGCGCCCAGCAGGCTGCGCTGCTGCGGTACGGTCCACTTGGGCGTGACAGTGTCGATCTCTTGCAGAACGGTGTTGGACTCGGTCATGCCCTCGAGCGCGTGCTGGGCATAGTAGGCCACACCCACGTTGGTGCCCAGGTCGCGCGTGCCGGTGGTGGGCGGCTCCAGGCCGGCGAGGATCTTCATGAGCGTGGACTTGCCGGCGCCGTTGGGGCCGACGAGCGCCACGTGCTCGCCGCGGTAGAGTTTGAGGTCGATATCGCTGTAGATGTGCTTGTTGCCGTAGGACTTGGAGACGCCCTCGAGCCCTACGACCATGTCGCCGGAGCGCGGCGGGTCGGGGAACTTAAAGTCGATGTGTTTGTGGCCCTCGGGCAGGATGACGAGCTCCTTTTTGATCTGCTCGATCTTGCGGATGCGCTCCTGGGCCTGGGCGGCCTTGGTGGGCTTGTAGCGGAACTTGTCGACGAAGACCTGCATGTGGGCGATGTCGCGCTCCTGGGCGGCGCGCTTGGCGCGCATCTGCTCCAGATTGTCCTCGCGCTGCTTGAGGTAACTGCTGTAGTTGCCGGTGTAGGTGGTCACGCGGCGGTTCTCGAGCGCGGCGACGTGGTCGACGCAGGCGTCCATGAAGGCGCGGTCGTGGCTGACGATGAGCACGGCGCCGTCGTAGTTGGCAATAAAGCCGCGCAGCCACTGGACGCTCTCGAGGTCTAGGTGGTTGGTGGGCTCGTCGAGCAGCAGCAGGTCGGGGTGGCGCAGGAAGAGCTTGGCGAGCGCGATACGCATCTGCCAGCCGCCGGAGAACTCGGAGCACGGGCGCTCAAAGTCGGTGACCTTAAAGCCCAGGCCGGACAGGATCTTGCGGGCGTTGCTCTCGAGCTCGTAGCCGCCCAGATGCTCAAAGCGGTCCTGGACCTGGCCGTACTCGTTAAGGAGTGCGTCGACGTCCTTGCCTTGCTCGGAAAGCTCGGTGATCTGGGCCTGCAGCTCGTTGGCGCGCTCGCCCATGCGGCGGATTTCCTTGGCGGCGGCCATGACCTCGGCGAGGATGGTGGTGTCCTTGTGCTCCAGGTTGGTTTCCTGCTCTAGGTAGCCTACCTGGCAGTCTTTGGCGTATTGGACCTGACCGGCGTCGGGGCTGTCGATGCCCATGATGATTTTGAGCATGGTGGTTTTGCCGGCGCCGTTGGGACCCACGAGCGCGAAGCGCTCGCCGGGGTTGATCTGGAAGGACGCGCCGCTAAAGAGGACGCGTGCGCCGAAGCTTTTTTCGATCTTGTCGACCAGGAGGATCATGGTGCCGCCTTTGACCTTGTGTGCCAATATGAAAAAAGGCCCCAACTTGCGTTGGAGCCTCATTCAATGCTCGGGTGGAGACGAGGGGGATCGAACCCCTGACCTCTTGACTGCCAGTCAAGCGCTCTCCCAGCTGAGCTACGCCCCCGTGCGAAGAAGTACTATACGGGAACTCGGACGGCGATGCAAGGACAATTTTGGAAAAACTTTCCGGAGGCGCGGGCGCCGCTGGGACGAGAGCGCGGCGCGGACTCGAGGGCAAGGGACCCGCGATGCCGGATCCGGCCCGCGGGGCGCGCGCCGCAGGCGGCGGCGCTGCCGCCGCCCTCCTCCCCGGCGCCCCCAGGGCATCTCGGGTTCCGCCGCTCGCCGGTTTTCGCTTCCACCCCACGGGCCGCCATCCGCCCAACGACCATCCCGCCGGCGCCGGGCCCATTATCGGGGCCAATCGCGCTCCCGCCGACCCGGCGATTTCAAAACCATGCCGGTTTACGGGGCCAGGCCGGGAACCCCCGAGCATGCCGTAATCGGTAAAATCAAAACCGCAGGTAGACGACTTGCGCATTCAGCGAAATGCAGGGTATGGACGGCCGGTCCGGGTCCAGCCCCGTAATCCGGCGTAGTTTTGAAATGGTTCTTGTCAATCAGCATTAACTATTGCGTGGATTTGACCGAAAACGTTTATCAAGACAATTTCGCAGGCATGTGGAGTGGGAACTTTAGCAAAAAGAAGCCGGGCTATTTGCCCGGCTTCTTGATTCTCTGGTGGGCCCTCCGGGATTCGAACCCAGAACCCAGGGATTATGAGTCCCCTGCGCTAACCGTTGCGCCAAGAGCCCTTATAAAATGGCGCGTGCAATAGAGGCCAATAGAACAGGCCACCCATCTTGAACCACGACGTGAAATACTACCATGCACGCGGCGCCCGTTCAACGCACGATCTTGTCGACCAGGAGGATCATGGTGCCGCCTTTGACCTTGTGTTCCTATATGAAAAAAGGCCCCAACTTGCGTTGGAGCCTCATTCAATGCTCGGGTGGAGA
>CATZLI010000002.1 GCA_958421275.1 uncultured Collinsella sp. | reverse complement strand
ACCGAGCCGTACGCTTGAACTGAGAAGGGGGAGGCCTCGCGGCCTCCCCCTTTTTGCGTATATACACGTTGTACTTCGGGATTTAGCTTCCCCGTATGCGCTCTTACTGTTTGGCTGTATTTTGAGTCCTTCTAGTGTATTTGAGCGATAATTACTCGCATTGGCGTTAGGGAGGGCTTGATGTTTACCGTATTTGTCTTGGGCAATATTGCTTCGGGTAAGTCGACTGCCTGCCGCTATTTCGAATCTCGTGGCGCTATGCTTATCGATCTGGATGAGCTTGCAAAATCTCTGTATGTGCCGGGCTCTGATATCGTCAATACTCTCGCGGATGAATTCGGTTGGGACATTTTGGATGAGGAAGGCGGCATTCGCCGCAGCATCCTCGCTTCTCGAGCTTTCGCTTCTCCTGATTCGGTCGCACGGCTCAATGGCATCGTGCATCCCGTTCTGATTGAACAGCTTTCGCTTAGGATTCTCGATCCGGTTTGTTGTACGGTTTCGTCTCCCCGTTATCCCTTTGCGGTGGTCGAGGTTTCTGCTCCGACTGGTTTTGAGGATGCATTTGGCTTGGCTGATGAAATTCTGGTCATCAGCGCCCCTTTGTCAGTTCGTCGCGAGCGCGCTATTCAACGTGGCATGGAGCCATCTGATTTCGATGCCCGTTCTGCTTGTCAGCCCGATGAGTCTGCGCTGTGCAATCTCGCTACAACGGTGATTGATAATGCCTCAGGTGATAATTCGCTCTTTGAGCAGCTTGACTCATGGCTTGCATGCCATGGGTTTATAGACACTGCGGATAAGGAGGATGCCGATGCCTAAGACACGTTTCTTTGCGTGGTATCGCCTTATGCCGCTGGCTGCCGTTTTTGTCTTCGGCCTTATCTCATTCGTTTACTCGTGTGCTCCTGCCGCTTTCTTTAAGCCGTTGTATCCGATTGACTACGAGGCGTATGTAAAGCAATCCAGTATTTCGCATAATCTGGATCCGTATCTGGTGTGCGCTGTCATTAAGTCGGAATCGAATTGGGATCCCGAGGCCGAGTCGAATCAAGGTGCTCAGGGATTGATGCAGCTGATGCCCGAGACTGCCCATGATATGATCGCCAAGGGCCTTGTTGACGGTGACGAGTATTCGGCCGACAATCTTAACGATCCGGCTACGAATATCGAGTTTGGCTGTGCGTATCTTTCGTATCTTCTAGCGTATTTTAACGGGTCGACGGATAGCGCCATCGCCGCCTATAACGCCGGCATGGGCAATGTCGACGGATGGGCGCAGCAGGGTACGTCGCTTCATAATGCAATCACCTTTCCCGAGACGCAGGCGTATCTGATTCGTGTCAATAATGCCTGGGCTCGCTACAAGACCATCTATCCCGATCGGTTCGTATAGGACTATGCCTGCCGCCTGCGTATACTGCAGATGTATGAGTTAGGAGTATCCATGGCGGAATTTGAAGTAGAACGCGTTGGTGGTGAACTTAAGCGCTTTGGCGTTGAAGGCTCTGACGTGCCGTTTAAGGTCGTGTCTCCCTATGAGCCTGCCGGTTCCCAGCCTAAGGCCATTGAGTCGCTTGTGCAGGGCGTGAGGGACGGAGACCGCTATCAGGTTTTGCTGGGCGTGACTGGTTCGGGCAAGACCTTCACGATGGCAAAGACTATTGAGGCCCTGGGAAAGCCGACGCTGGTCATGGCTCCGAATAAAACGCTCGCCGCTCAGCTTGCGAGCGAGCTCAAAGAGTTCTTTCCCAACAACGCTGTGGTCTACTTCGTCTCGTACTACGACTACTATCAGCCCGAGGCGTATGTGCCGCAAAGCGATACATATATCGAGAAAGACTCCTCGATTAACGAAGAGGTCGAGATGCTGCGCCATCAGGCGACCGCGTCACTGCTCTCTCGACGCGATGTGATCGTTGTCGCATCGGTCTCGTGTATCTATGGCATTGGCTCTCCTGAGGACTATGCGGGTCTGGCTCCAAACGTCGACAAGAAGGTGCCGCTCGAGCGCGATGACTTTATCCATGCACTTATCGACATTCAATATGATCGCAATGACTATGACCTGGCACGCGGCACGTTCCGCGTGCGCGGCGATGTTGTCGACGTGTATCCGCCTTATGCTGAGCATCCGTTGCGGTTTGAGTTCTTTGGCGACGAGGTCGAGCTGATTGCCGAGATCGATGAGGTCACCGGTGAGATGCTTCGTGAGTACGAGGCCATCCCCGTATGGCCGGCATCGCACTACGTGACCGAGAAGCCGAAGGTCAAGGCGGCTCTGAAATCAATCAGCGAAGAGTGCGAGAAGCGCGTGGCGGAGCTCAAGGCGACCGACAAGTTGCTCGAGGCGCAGCGTCTGCAGCAGCGCACCGATTATGATCTTGAGATGCTCGAGACGATGGGCTTTTGCAACGGCATCGAGAACTACTCGCGTCATCTGGACGGTCGCAAACCGGGTGAGCCGCCGTTTACCCTAATCGATTACTTTCCCAAGGATATGCTCTGCATCATCGATGAGAGCCATGTGACGGTGCCGCAGATTCGCGGCATGCACGAAGGTGACCGCTCGCGTAAGGTGACGCTGGTGGAACACGGTTTTCGCCTGCCCTCGGCGCTCGATAACCGCCCGCTTCGTTTCGATGAGTTTGAGGCGAGGATTCCCCAGTTCATCTACGTTTCGGCAACACCGGGCGACTATGAGCTGCGGGTGAGCCAGAACGACGTTGAGCAGATTATTCGTCCGACCGGTCTGCTCGATCCCAAGATCGATGTGCGTCCGGTTCGTGGGCAGATTGACGATCTTGAGGACGAGATTCGCGAGCGCGTTGCCCGCAAGGAGCGCGTGCTGGTGACCACGTTGACCAAGCGCATGGCCGAGGACCTGACCGACCATCTGCTCGACGCGGGCATTAAGGTCAATTACATGCACTCTGATACGGCGACAATGGACCGTGTCGAGATCCTGCGAACGCTGCGCGAGGGCAAGATCGATGTCCTCGTTGGCATCAACCTGCTTCGCGAGGGCTTGGATCTCCCCGAGGTCTCACTGGTGGCAATTCTCGATGCCGATAAGGAAGGCTTCTTGCGCAACCGCCGTTCGCTGATTCAGACGATTGGCCGCGCGGCCCGTAACGCCGATGGCGAAGTCATCATGTATGCGGACGTTGTGACCGATTCGATGAAAGAGGCCATCGAAGAGACGCAGCGCCGTCGCGAGATTCAGATGGCATATAACGAAGAGCATGGCATCGTGCCCAAGACGGTGCGCAAGGCCATCAACGACATCTCAAGTTTTATTGCCGAGGCCGAAAAAACCGTGGGTTCCAAGGGACGCTCGAAGGGCGACTCTCTTGGCCATGGTGCATTCTATACGCCCGATGAGTCGGGCGAGGGCGGCGTGCCGGAAACGGTGGCGCCCGAGCAGACACTTGCGGAGCAGTTGGAAGAACTGCCGCATGACGAGCTTGTGCGGATTGTCGAAACCATGGAAGAGGATATGCGTAACGCTTCTGCCGCCATGGACTTTGAGGAGGCGGCGCGCCTGCGCGATGCCGTCGTTCAGATTCGGGCGATGCTCGAGGGCGCGTCTGAGGACGAGACGATCGAGCGCTTACGTTCACAGGCCCGCAAGGGTTCCACGTTCGCATCGGGCAGAAAACGCCAGGGTGCACGGTTTAAGAAATAGCGAACAGGCCCCGAGTTCCCTGTGGAGCTCGGGGCCTGTGTCTTTTGCGCGCTGGAATTCGTGCGTTAGAGGTCTGCGATCAGGGCTTCGGCACAACGGATGCCGTCGGTGGCCGCGCTCATGATGCCGCCGGCATATCCAGCTCCCTCACCACAAGGGTAGAGGCCCAGGGTCGACACGGCATGGCACGTTCGGTCTCGGGTGACAGTGACCGGTGAGCTTGAACGAGTCTCCACGCCGGTAAGAACGGCATCGGGGCGGTCGTAGCCTCGTAGCTTTTTTCCGAGTAGGGGAAGTCCCAGGCGGAGCGACTCGACGATATGCTGCGGCAGGGCTTCGTCAATTGCCGTCCAGGTCACACCGAGCGGATAGGTGGGCTTTACCTTTCCGGGCGCCTTGCTGACGCGTCCTGCGAGGAAATCTCCGACGAGCTGTGCCGGTGCGTTCCAGTTGGAACCGCCCAGGCGATAGGCGGCCGCCTCGCAGGCACGCTGGAGCTCGATGCCGGCGAGCGGGTCATCGTTGGGAAGGTCCTCAGGCGTGACGTTAACGAGCAGGGCGGCGTTTGCGTTGCGTCCGTCGCGGGCATTGAGGCTGGCGCCGTTGACGCACAGGTGGCCCTGCTCGGAAGAGGCGGCGACAACCTGCCCGCCGGGGCACATGCAAAACGAGAACACGCTGCGGCCGTTGGGAAGATGGGCGACGAGCTTGTAGGGGGCTGCTCCGAGGGCAGGATGTCCCGCCGAGGCTCCATATTGGGCTCGGTCGATGTCGCGCTGCGGATGCTCGATGCGAACGCCCATGGCAAAGGTCTTTTGTGCGAGGGCCACGTTGTGGTCCTTAAGGAGCTCAAAAATATCGCGAGCAGAATGCCCACAGGCGAGGATGAGGTGCTTTGTTTCGATTGGCTCGTAAGCGGCGTCTTGGGACGATTGGACATCAATACCGGTGATGGCGCCAGACGCGTCGGTGCGAATGTCGACGAGCTTCGTTCGATAACGGACGACACCTCCGAGCTGCTCGATGCGCTGGGATATAGCGGTGACAACCGTGGGAAGGATGTCGGAGCCAATGTGCGGCTTGGCATCCCACAGAATATCGCGGGGCGCACCTGCCTCGACGAAGGTTTCGAGGATAAGGCGATGGGCGGGATTTTTTGTTCCCGTATTGAGCTTGCCGTCCGAGAAGGTCCCCGCGCCGCCCAGACCAAACTGAATATTGCTCTCGGGGTCGAGGATGCGCTCCTTTAGAAAGAGGTCGATCGCCTGCGAGCGGCGAAATGCCGGGTCGCCGCGCTCGATAAGCAAGGGCTTAAGACCTGCTTCGGCGAGCGTGAGCGCAGCGAAAAGGCCGGCGCATCCGGCGCCGACAACGACGGGGCGCTCTTTGGATGCGTCGGAAATGGGGGAGGGGAATGAAGGCTCATCGTCTTCTATCGCGCGTACGCGCGAGCGGTCACGTTCGGAAACGCTGTCGACCACTTCTCGCTCGAGGTGGGGACTGGTCAGCTCAACACGAAAGCTCAGGATAAAATGGACGTCTCGTTTTTTGCGAGCGTCGATTGACTTGCGGTGGAGCTCGATGGACTTGATCTCGGAGTCCTTGCAACGTAGGACGCGCTTGGCGACTCGCTTGCCAACAATGAGGCAGGCATTTTCATCGCCGGCTTCATCGAGCGAAGCGTTGACTTGGGTGATTTCGATCATCGAGGTCTCCTTAGAGGCAAGAAAGAGGCCGTCCGGTATCCCAGACGGCCCGAATGCGTTTTTGATTATAGACTGCGCGGCTACAGGCTGCTTGCAGCGCGAATGCCCGAGAGCCATGCCCACGCAAGGTTAAAGCCTCCGCAATCGGCGTCGATGTCGAGCGCTTCGCCACAGACGTAAAGCGGGGCGTCGACAACGCTGCGCGCGCGTAGACTGGGTGTTGAGATACTCTCGACAGATACGCCACCACGCGTGACCTGCGCCGAGCGCTCCTCGGCTGTTCCCTCGACGAGCAACTTAAAGTGCTTGAGGATCGAGACCAGGTGGATGACATCGTTGGAGCCTGGATGGCACTGCTCGAACGCCGTGCAGACGACGCGGGAGAGTTGCGGGGCGAGCATGCCGTCGAGCCAACGGGGATCGCGGGGCGAAAAGCCGCCGAGCAGCTCAACGCGCCGGTTGAGCATATCGAGCAGCTCGTCTTTGGAGAGGTCGGGGAAAACGTCGAGCAGGATCGTATCACCGCGCTGGATACGACGGGAGAGGTTGAAGACAGCGACGCCCGAGATGCCGAAGGCTCGAAACAGTACTTCACCGTCTTCGTGCCAGAGCTCACTATGGTTACGGGTGAGCGTCAAGCGGGCGCGGACGCGCAGACCATCCAACGTCTTGAGTGCCGCCCGATCGCCAACGACCGTTGCCGATACGGGGCAGAGGATGGGGCGCAGCGAGGTGAGGGGGAGGCCAAACGTATCGGCGATACCGGTGGGGTTGCCGCCCGTGGCGATAATTACGGCATGTGCCTCCAGGGCCTCGTTCTTGCGAGGGACATCGGCGAGCGCTTTCCGAAGCGAGCGGAGCTCCGATTTTCGGTCGTCGTGCTTCTTTGCCTTGAGTGCCCGCGCTGGACGGTCTATTTGGAGTGTCCAGCCTTCGGAAGCTTTGTGCGCCGAGGCAACGTTGGCTCCGCAGATTAAGGTGATACCTAGGCGGTCGCAAACGTTGAGAAGCGCGTCGCGCACCGATTCGGCGCGAAGGGAGCGCGGGTACAGCCGGCCTTCCTCGGAGGTTGTCATGATGCCCAGCGAGGAGAAGAAACCCATAAGCTCTTGTTCGGGCCGGGGGCCCATAACGGATTCAACGAATGCGGGGTGGTTATACCGCTGTGGATCAATCGATTCGTTGGAGAGGTTGCAGCGGCCGTTGCCGGTCGCAAGGAGCTTAAGGCCGCAGGCGACATCGCGCTCAACGATGCAGACGCTTTTGCCAGCTCGTGCGGCCGTAATGGCGGCGGCGAGGCCTGAAGCCCCGCCGCCGATTACCAGGACGTCATAGAAGGCGCTCGCGTTCACTTAGGCCTCGTCGGTCTCGTGCGGGGTAATGGCCTCGACGGCAGAGACTGCCTTGGGCAACATGCCATCGGGCAGTGCGGTCTCGACCTCGCCCTTATCGCAGGCCTCGGCGAGTGCCGGATTAATGGGAAGCTGGCCCAAGATGTCGAGGTTATAGCGCTCTGCGACCTCGGGGAGCTTGCTCTTGCCAAAGACCTCGATCTTCTTGCCGCAGTCGGGGCACTCAATATAGCTCATGTTCTCGACAATGCCCAGAATGGGGACGTTCATCTTCTCGGCCATGTTGACCGCCTTGGCGACGATCATCGAGACCAGATCCTGCGGGCTCGTGACGATGACGATGCCGTCGACGGGCAGTGACTGGAAGACGGTGAGAGCGACGTCGCCTGTTCCCGGAGGCATGTCGACCAGCAGGTAGTCGATGGGGCCCCATGAGGTCTCGCTCCAGAACTGCCTAATGGCGCCTGCGATGACCGGACCGCGCCAAAGGACGGGGTCGGTCTCGTTTTGGAGCAGAAGGTTGGAGCTCATGACCTTGACGCCGCGCTCGGAGATTTCAGGCAGCATGAGGTTGCCAAGGGCATGGACGTGGCGTCCGCTCATACCGAACATCTTGGGGATAGAGGGACCGGTGATGTCGGCATCGAGGACGCCGACCTTGTGGCCGTGACGGGCAAGCTCGGTGGCGATGGCACCGGTGACAAACGACTTGCCGACACCGCCCTTGCCGGAAAGCACGGCGATGACGCGTTTGACCTCGGACAGCGTATTCTCCTCAAATTGCGACGGCGACGTTTGTCCGCCGGCGGCCTGTGCGTGCTCGCAACCCATGTATGACTCCTTTGTATATGTTGGGGCCGGGGCCCCGTGATGTGACACGAGCGTCATTGTACCCTCGTTTGCGAGCGGGAGTCATTTACGATGCATTTGGGCCGAGCGTGCTTGCAATACGATGGGTCCAAGCGAATGGGCGGGCTTACTGAACTTTGCTGGCGAACTCGAGGTATTGCATGCGCTGCAGCTTGTCGATCGTCGAGGCGTATGGGCTGTCTTCAGATTCCAAGTCGTAGCGCAGCCCGTCGGCACCAAGGTAGCCGGCGACATTGATGGTGGGCACATCTGACCTTGTTGCAAGCAGAGCCTTTTGATAGTCGGTGAGCGGGGCGCCGATCTTATTAAGGGTAATGGCTGCAACCTCGTTTGCCCCGACGGTGTCGTAGACGTTGAGCTCGGTATTGCCGGCGATTTCATAGTTAGCCCAGACAAAATATGTCGACTGATAGATACGGAAAGCGTGGCTTGCCGTATCTTCCTGAGGGTACAGCTCGTCGTTGAGAGTCGTTGCGGCGCTCGGCTGATGGTCGCCAAAAAAGACAAGGACAACCGGTCTGCCGATATTGCGGAGCTCGTTGATAAAGTACTCGAGGTCCCGGTCGGATGCGTTGATGCAGGTAAGATAGGTGTTGAGCGCGCTATTGGTACCCTCGCTGGCTCCCTCGACCCAATAGTTTGTCAGCTCCTCGGCGGGAACGGTGCCATAGTCGTAGCCGCCGTGATTTTGCATCGTGACGTCAAAGATGAACTGCGGGGCTTCGTCGGTTCTAAGCAGGTCGAGTATCTTGTCGTAGGTGGCGTAGTCGCATACGCCGGCATGGTAACAGGGCGCACCTTCGAAATCGCCGATTGAAAGAAAGTCTCCAAAGCCCAGCTGCTGATAGATTTTATCTCGATGGTAGTTGACGGGGTTTTGCGGGTGCATAGCGGTAGCGGTATACCCAAGCTCCTTAAGGTCCTTTGCCAGGCTGTTGACGCCATTCATCTGATATAGCTGATAGGGGATTTTGCCTAATCCGACAAAGGCCGTTGTCGCTCCGGTCAAAAATTCGAATTCGGAGTTCGCCGTTCCGCCACCGGCGACCGAAGCGAGCATGGTGCCGCGAACAAGTGTGTCGGGAAGCGAGTTGTAGAATGCGGGGCCGGTGTACCCGGCCGCCTGGAGCTGCTCAAAGCACGAAAGGTCGCTAAAACTCTCATTCATGACGGCAACAATCGTCGGCTTGATTTCATTGAACTGGGCAACGGCCGCCGCGCGCTGCTCGCTCGAGCCATACGTGCTGTCGTAGGTGGCGGCGAGCTCCTGCTCGATGCTCTGCGCCTCATCGGGCGTATAGTCTTCGGGCTTCTCAATGGGCAACTCGTTGACCATTTCGGTGAACGAAGTGATAAAACCCTGAGACGCATACGTGGTGATGGGCTGCCAACGGTCAAATCCAAAATTCAGCGCCTGCTCCAAGTCGATGCTGGAAAAGCCCGAGAGCCCCACAACGGTCACTAGCAGAAAAGCGCAGAGGTTAGCGGCGATTGCGGGGAAGACATGGGTGGGCGTACGGAGCTTTCTCGGTCGGATAAGCGAAAGAAGCCCTAGGGAAATCTCCAGCAGGGCTAGAGAGGTTACGATTCCGGCGGTAAAGGTAAACTCGTATCCCTCGCTCACTTCCATTGCGGTGCCAAGGGCCAAGATATCGCTTGGCAGGATGGCCTCGCCTTTAAACGTTATGACGAAGTGCTCGGCAATGCCAAGGATGCAACAGGCGACGGGCACGAGGGCCATGACGCCTCCATGACGCTGTCCCAGCAAATAAAGGGAGAGCAGAACCGTCGCGAGCAGCCCGACGGAAAACCCGAATGAGTTGGCGGGAATGCGATAGAACGTTTCGTTACAGGCAATTTCGAGTGAAACGAACGAGAGCGCTGAAACAGCGGCGATGACAAGGATGTCACGGCAAATACAGGCAACCGTTCCCGTCGCAAGATCGGTTTGGTCGATAAGTCCCGAAACCAAGGGCTCGACAAGAAGTATGACGGCGGTAGCACCGAGCGCCGAATAAGAAAGGACCCATAGGGAATTGTCCTCATTTACGAGCAATTGATTCGTAATCCATGCAGCTACCATGCCGAGCGGGATGAGGAGCGTCGCGCACCAAAAGACGCGGGCAATGGGCGGCTTTTCATTGTGTTTGATTGAAAAATATACACGTACCACGACGATGGCCACGATAAGGACGGCGATGAATATGGGCAGATTGGCCATGTCGCTCGAAGTGATTTCAAGGGGGATATCTTCGGTCATGGACGTTCCTCTGTTACGGCAAATTAAGTTCAGTATTAGATTACTGTAACCTTTCCACGGCATTTCGAGAAACAAAGCGCCCGATACGCAAAGCTAAAGGTCTGCGAATCTTGTATTACGAACATCTGTGCGCGTCGAGTGCGCTAAACTCATCGACAGTATGATTCGATGCAATAGGAGGCAAGGAGCTTCCATGTCTGATTCTTCTATCGTTATTCGCGGCGCTCGTGAGCACAACCTCCGTGATATCGATGTTTCCATTCCGCGTGACCAACTCGTGGTCATTACCGGTCTTTCTGGCTCGGGCAAGAGTTCGCTGGCATTTGACACTATCTATGCCGAGGGCCAGCGTCGATACGTCGAGAGTCTTTCGAGCTATGCGCGCCAGTTCTTGGGCCAGATGGACAAACCCGACTTGGATTCAATCGACGGCCTTTCGCCGGCGGTGTCGATCGACCAAAAGACGACGTCTAAAAACCCTCGCTCGACGGTTGGCACCGTAACCGAGATTTATGACTATCTGCGCCTGCTGTTCGCCCGTGTGGGCACCCCGCACTGTCCCGAATGCGGCCGCGTCATTGAGCGCCAGACGACCGACCAGGTTGCCGACAAGGTCTTGGCGGCGGGGGAGGGCCGCCGCGCGTTTGTGCTGGCACCGGTGGTGCGCGGGCGAAAAGGCGAGTACACCAAACTGTTTGAGGACCTTCGCGCCGAGGGCTTTAGCCGCGTGCGTGTCGACGGTGAAGTGCGCTCGCTCGACGATCCGATCGATCTGGACAAGAAGTTCAAGCACGATATCGAGGTCGTGGTCGATCGCATCGTGATCCGTGAGAACTCTCTTGGCCGTATCGCCGAGTCTGTTGAGCAGGCGACCGCGCTGGCTCACGGCAATGTAAACGTGTACATGCTGCCCGATCGTGATGCTCCCGAGGGGACCGAGGGCGAGCTTCTGGAGTATTCGTTGGCCTTGGCGTGCCCGGAGCATGGACACTCCATTGACGATCTTCAGCCGCGTGATTTTTCGTTTAACGCTCCCTATGGCGCATGTCCTGAGTGCGACGGCCTGGGCTTTAAGAAAACCGTTGATGCCGAGGCGCTGATCGAGGACCCCTCGAAGTCCATTGCCGACGGAGTCTTTGGTAGCCTGTTTGGCAATTCGAACTACTATCCGCAGATTTTTGCTGCGGTCTGCAAACACTTTAAGGTGAGCGCCGATACGCCGTGGGAGGACTTGCCCCCTCGCGTGCGTCGTGCATTCTTGGATGGCCTGGGCGATACGAAGATCTCGGTCGACTACCAAAAGCTCGACGGACGTCGCAGCCAGTGGGATACCAAGTTTTCGGGCGTTCGCAACATCCTGTACGAACGCTATACCGAGACGACGAACGAGAACACCAAGGCGCGCCTGGAGAAGTACATTCGCGAGGAGCCGTGCTCGACCTGCCACGGCGCTCGTTTGCGCCCTGAGATGCTCGCCGTCACCGTGGGCGGCAAGTCCATTTACGAAGTTTGTTGCCTGTCGTGCCGTGAATCGCTCGAGTTTTTTGAGGGCCTGGAACTCACCGAGCGCCAACAGTTTATCGGCGGCCGTATCGTCAAGGAAATTCTGGAGCGCCTGCGTTTTCTGGTCGATGTTGGACTCGACTATCTGACACTCGATCGCGCCTCGGCGACGCTTTCCGGTGGCGAGGCACAGCGTATTCGCTTGGCAACGCAGATCGGCGCGGGTCTCATGGGCGTGCTCTATATTCTGGACGAGCCCTCGATCGGTCTTCATCAGCGTGACAACGAGCGCCTGATCAAGACGCTCGAGCGCCTGCGCGATATCGGCAATACCGTTATCGTTGTCGAACACGACGAGGATACAATCCGTGCCGCCGACTACGTGATCGACATGGGGCCCGGCGCCGGTGTCAACGGCGGACACGTAGTCGCGGCGGGAACGCCTGCTGATATCATGGCGTGTCCTGAGTCGATGACGGGCGCTTATCTGACCGGCAAACGAATGATTCGGGTGCCTGATGAACGGCGCAAGCCCGGTCGCGGCTGCCTTAAAATTACGGGCGCTCGAGCCAACAACCTCAAAAACGTTACTGCCAAGATCGAGTTTGGTACGCTTACGGTTGTTACCGGCGTGTCGGGATCGGGCAAGAGCTCCCTGGTTACCGACACCATTGCGCCTGCCCTTACGAATGCTATTCACCGTTCGACGCGCCCTGTGGGTCCGTATAAAAAAATCGAGGGCATCGAGTGTATCGATAAGGTTATCGATATCGACCAGTCGCCGATTGGCCGCACGCCGCGTTCCAACCCTGCTACCTATATCGGCCTGTGGGATGATCTTCGCGCGCTGTTTGCGAGTACGCCGGAGTCGAAGGCGCGCGGCTACTCGCCGGGTCGTTTCTCCTTTAATGTGAGTGGCGGGCGCTGCGAGGCGTGCAAGGGCGACGGGCAGATCAAGATCGAGATGCACTTCCTTCCCGATATCTACGTTCCCTGCGAAGTTTGCGGCGGTAAACGCTACAACCGCGAGACACTCGAGGTCACCTACCGTGGCAAGACCATCTCGGACGTGCTCGACATGAGCGTCACCGAGGCGCTGGCCTTCTTTGGGAATATCCCGCAGATTAAGCGCAAGCTCCAGACGCTGTACGATGTAGGCTTAGGCTACGTGAGCCTGGGCCAGCCCGCCACGACGCTCTCGGGCGGCGAGGCGCAGCGTGTGAAGCTCGCCAAGGAGCTTCATCGACGCCAGACGGGCAAGACGTTCTATATTTTGGACGAGCCGACGACCGGTCTTCATTTTGAGGACGTCCGCCAGCTGCTCGATGTGCTGCAGCGCTTGGTCGATGCGGGCAACACGGTGCTGGTGATTGAGCACAACCTTGATGTCATCAAGGTTGCCGACCGCCTGATCGATATGGGTCCCGAGGGCGGTAACGGCGGCGGAACCGTCGTGGTTTCGGGCACACCGGAGCAGGTTGCGGACTGTCCGCAGAGTTATACGGGCAAGTTTTTGGCGCCGTTGCTCAGGCGTGACCGGGAGCGTCAGGCTCAACTTGATGCTCAATAAATAGGCGATTCAGTTTATGGGCGCCATCGACTCCTTGTGATTCGATGGCGCTTGCTGTGTCGAAGTGACGTATGCAGCCGAATTGGACATATACTTAATCCTTGCGTCCGAATGCGAGAGAAAGGATATGTCATGGCAAAGGCTGTAAAGACGCCAAAAACCAATGCGATGCGCGAGCTGGAAAGTGCCGGCATTTCCTATGTTCTACATACGTACGAAGACGATGGTGATGAGTCGGTGGGCCTGGGGGTCGCGATTTCGGAGCAGCTTGGCGAGGAGCCCGGTCAAGGATTTAAGACTTTGGTCTGCGTGACGCCGTCCAACGACTATGTCGTGTGCTGCATCCCTGTTGCCGACGAGCTCGATCTAAAGTCCGCCGCGCGTGCCGCGGGGGAGAAGTCCTTGGCCATGATGCATGTGAAGGATTTGCTTGCGGCGACTGGCTACGTTCGCGGCGGCTGCAGCCCGGTCGGTATGAAAAAACGCTACCGGACGCTCATTGACGAGACATGCGTCCTTTGGGATACCATTTTTATTTCGGGAGGCAAGCGTGGTTATCAGCTCGAGCTTGCACCCGATGATTTAATTGCATTTTGCGGGGCGACGGTTGCCGCGATTACGAGAGAGGACTGAGCGATGCCGCAGGAAGAATTGAAGTGCGGAGCTCATTTTGCAAAAGAATCTGCGCCTCAGACACCCTCATCCGAAGTTTCTTCGTCGCGAGATGACACTGACGACATGGGCTCGTCGGACTACTCCACGGTTGGTCGTTCCGCCGGGCTTATGACCATTCTGACTATCGTGTCTCGCGTCACCGGTTTTATCCGCACGTGGGCAATGGCGGCCGCTATCGGCATGTCGCTACTCTCGTCCTCCTATCAGGTCGCCAACAACCTGCCCAATATGCTCTACGAACTCGTGATGGGTGGCATGCTCGTGACGGCGTTTTTGCCCGTGTACATGGGCGTGAGGCGTGAGCAGGGTCGCGAGGCCTCGAACGAGTACGTGGGCAACCTGCTTGGCATTCTGCTTTTGGTGCTGGGTGGCATTTCGTTGCTGGGGACCGTGTTCGCCCCGGGCTTTATCTGGACGCAATCGTTCCTTTCGGGTGACGGCGGCAGCATGGATACCGCTGCGTTCATGTTCCGTTTCTTTGCCATCCAGATTCTCTTTTATGGTTTGGGCTCGGTGTTCTCGGGCGTTCTCAACGCACACCGCGACTACTTCTGGTCGACGTTTGCCCCGGTCCTCAACAATGTGATCGTCATTGCGAGCTTTATGGGTTTTGCGCCCGTGTCCGCACAGTTTGGCGAACGTGCCGGCATCATCTTGATTGCGGCCGGTACGACCCTCGGTGTCTTTGTTCAGATGGCATGTCAGATTCCCGCGCTTGGCAAGCACGGCGTGCATCCCCATATCCATATCGACTTTAAGGACCCCGCGCTGCGCCAGACGATTGCGCTCGGTATCCCGACGCTGCTCGCCACGGTGTGCATGTTTGTCTCGACTTCTATCACCAACGCTGCCGCGCTGGTGGTCCAGCCCGAGACGGGTCCTTCCGTCATCGCCTATGCGCGCCTGTGGTACACGCTGCCCTACGCGCTGATTGCCGCCTCGCTTTCGACGGCGCTCTATACCGAGCTCTCTCATGACGCACAGGAGAAGGATTACGACAGCGTTCGCACGGGCATTTCGCGTGGCGTCGCCCAGATGCTGTTCTTCCTGATTCCGTTCGCACTGTACCTGATTGTCTTCGCACGTCCGCTCAACATGATTTACTGTGCCGGCAAGTTCGATGAATCCGGCGTGGCGCTGGTGTCCGAGTACCTTGTCTACCTGGCGCTCTCGCTGCCGCTCTACGGCGTGGTCGTGTTGATGCAGAAGAGCTTCTCTGCCTTGCTCGACATGAAGCCCTATAGCCGCTATTGCCTGTATTCCGCCATCGGCCAGGCTGGCTCGGTTCTGCTGTTTGGCGTTGTGCTGGGCTTCGGTATGCCGGCAATCGCGCTTTCGTATGTTGTCGACTACGTGATCTTGGTCGGCTGTTCGCTGTGGTGGCTGCGTCGTCGCCTGCGTGGCCTTCAGGTCAAATCTATCCTGCATGGCGGTTTCTTTGGCCTTTTGCTCGGCGGCCTAGGGGCTGCCGCAGGCGCCGGCGTCATGTGGACGCTTGAACACTTTGTCGGGGTACTTGGCGGCTCGATTCTGATTACTCTTGGCTATGTTTGCGTTGCGGGTGTCGTCTCGCTTGCTGTTACCTTTGGCCTTGCCGTCGTTCTTAAGATGCCCGAGGTCTCGGCGCTGCTTCGTCGCAAGTAGGTGCGTGTGGCCGGTCACGACAACATTCCAACACTCGCCGAGCAGGTTTCGCGCGTTCCCACGCAGCCCGGATGTTACCTTTGGAAAGATGCCAAGGGCGATGTCATCTACGTTGGCAAGGCGAAAAACCTGCGTTCCCGTATGCGCCAGTACGTGACGCTGCAGGATGAGCGCCAAAAAATACCGCTCATGATGCAATTGGTTGCGAGCTTTGACTACATCGTTGTCGAAACCGAGCATGAGGCGCTTGTACTCGAGCGCAACCTGATCGGCCAGTACCATCCGTACTTTAACGTCGACCTCAAGGATGACAAGAGCTACCCCTTTATCGCCATTACAAAGGGCGACCTGTATCCCGCTATCAAATACACGCGCGAGCGTCATAAGCCGGGAACGCGTTATTTTGGTCCCTATACCGATAGCCGCGCGGCGCGTGAGACCATTGACACGCTGCGCAAGGTGATCCCGATCTGCTCGGCTTCTTGTGCGGAGTGGCGTCGTTGTCGTCGTATCGTCGAGTCCCACAAGGGCGAGGAAGACATCGTCAATATGATTTGCGCGCAAAACGGGCGTCCCTGCTTCGACTACCATGTCGGGCGCGGCCCAGGTGCGTGTGTCGGCGCGATTTCTCCTACGGACTATGCCAAGAACGTCAAGCGTGTCGAGCGCTTTTTGTCGGGCCATCGCAAGGATGTCGTCGATGAGCTGACCTCCGAGATGACGGATGCCGCCGAGGCGCTCGACTTTGAGCGCGCGGCACGCGTCAAACGTCGTTTGGAGGTCATCAGGGGTCTGGACGACCGTCAGCAAGTCGTTTTTCCCTCCAGTGTCGATATCGATGTCATCGGTTTCTATCGCGAGGAGACCATCTCCGCCGCTTGCGTCTTTGTCGTGCGTGAGGGTCGAACGGTTCGAACCTGCGAGTTTATTCTCGATAAGGGTTTGGATGTCGACGAAGAGGAACTTCAATCGGGCTTTCTTAAGCGCTATTACGACGAGACGGCTGATATTCCAGCTGAGATAAACCTCTCTGTCGAGCTTGAGGATGCGGAGGCGCTGGGGGAGTGGCTTGCAGGCAAGCGCGAGCGTTCCTGCCATCTCCATAGGCCGCAGCGTGGCGAAAAGCACCGTTTGCTCGATATGGCATCCAAAAATGCGCGCCATGCCCTCATGCGCTACATGATGCGAACGGGGTACGCTGACGACCGCACCAATCAAGCGCTCCTGGAGCTCGAAAGCGCGCTGGCGCTGCCGGCGCCGCCGATGCGTATCGAGTGCTTCGATATCTCGACGCTGCATGGAACCTTTACGGTCGCCTCGATGGTGGTGTTTACCAACGGACGCGCCGACAAGAGCCAGTACCGTCGTTTTAAAATTCAGGCCGAATTGGACGAGGCAAACGACTTCGTGTCGATGTCCGAGGTTTTGGGACGACGCTATGCTCCCGAGCGCATGGTCGACGAGCGCTTTGGCTCGCGCCCCGATTTGCTCGTTGTCGATGGCGGTAAGCCGCAATTGACCGCTGCGATCAAGCAACTTGAGGCTCTTGGGCTCGATATACCGGTTTGTGGCTTGGCGAAGGCCGATGAGGAAGTTTTCGTGCCTTGGGACGAGACTCCCGTCGTGCTGCCGACCGGGTCTGCTTCGCTCTATCTAATTAAACAGGTTCGCGATGAATCGCACCGTTTTGCCATCACGTTCCATCGCGAGTTGCGCGATAAAGCCATGACGGTTTCGGTACTCGATGACGTTCCAGGCGTGGGACCCACCAGAAAACGTGCCCTTATGCGCCATTTTGGCTCGATGAAGCGTTTGCGCGCGGCGAGCGAGCAAGAGATCGCGGAAGTTCGCGGCATACCTGCCGATGTTGCCAAGGCGGTCCACGAGGCGCTCGTTGCATGGAATGCCGAGCGCGCCGAGGCGGCGGCTGGCCATTCCGATAGCTAAACACGAGCCAAACAACTGATATACATGATTGCGCGATTTTCAACCATTTATTTCGCCATGATTGCCTGCTGGTTTCGGGTTTTATTAACGCTAAAACGTTTGACTAACCCAAGCGAAAACCCTGCTATCCTGCGGGTTGACGAAGACTGATATCTCACCTCGCCGATACATACTGTCTGGCGAATCGTTTGTCAACGAATTCGGTGAACGGTAGTAAATACCGTTCAAGCGTATGTATGTATCGGTCGCCGAGCGCGGCACCTCAGTTGGGTTCGTCGGTAGGTAAGGTATATATCGTCCGCAAGTTGCGCGGGGGCAAGTCTAGGTGCTCCCGAGTAAGATTCTCTATTGATAGGAGAAGACATGGCCATCATCAACAAGGGTATGTCCAGGCGTTCGTTCCTCGGCCTCACCGGCAGCGTCGCTGCTGTCGCAGGGCTTGGTCTCACCGGCTGCGGTGGCAGCTCTAGCGACGAGGGTTCCGCTTCCGGTTCCACCGATTCCGCCAACCGTGGCGGCGGCGTGATCACCGCTGGTTCCGCTTACGCTCCGTCCAGCTTCGATCCCGCCAGCACCGGCTCCGCTGTGGGCCTGGGTGCTAACTGGCACGTCGTCGAGGGCCTCTACGGCATCGATTACCACGACTACAGCACCTTCAACGAGCTCGCCACCGACGATCCTAAGTCCGTGGACGACACCACTTTCGAGGTCACCATCCGCAAGGGCGCCAAGTTCTCCGATGGCACCGAGGTCACCGCTGACGATGTCGTTGCCTCCTACACCGCTTGCGCCGCTTCCGCTACCTATGCTCCGTTCTTCCAGCCCTTCGAGTCCATCGAGGCCAAGGACGCCAGCACCGTGACGGTCAAGACCAAGGTCCCCAACTTCTCCCTGCTCAAGGATCGTCTGGCCATCGTCCGCGTTACCCCGGCCACTCAGACCGAGGAGGATCGCGCCAAGCAGCCGATCGGCTCCGGCCCCTGGATGTACGACTCTATCTCCGATACCGAGATTACCCTGGTTCCCAATCCTGAGTACAACGGTGAGTATGCTGCCGAGGATAAGAAGATCCAGTACAGCATCCTGACCGACCCCACCGCTCGCGTTACCGCTCAGCAGGAGGGCTCCACGCTCGTTATGGAGCTCGTTACCGCTGACGCCGTCGACCAGCTTGAGAGCGCCGGCTGCAAGATCGATAACGTTCAGGGTTTCGGCACCCGCTTCATCATGTTCAACGTCGCCAAGGAGCCTTGGAACAACGTCAAGGTCCGTCAGGCTGTCATGTATGCGCTCGACACCGAGAAGATGGTCAGTAACACCTTCGCCGGCCTTGCCACCGCTGCCAGCTGCTACCTGCCCAAGAGCTTCACCAACTATCATGAGGCTTCCACGGTGTACAAGACCGACGCCAAGAAGGCTAAGAAGCTCATCGAGGAGTCTGGCATCACCCCGGGTGCCATCACCCTGCGCACCACCGACAACGAGCAGATTAAGGGCATGGCCGCCCAGGTCAAGAACGACCTCGATGCTCTCGGCTTCGATGTGACCATCCAGACCGATACCTCGCCGGCTACCTACGCTGCCATCGACGGCGGCGAGGCCTACGATATCCTTCTTGCCCCTGGCGATCCTTCCTGCTTCGGCGCCGACCCCGACCTGCTGCTCAACTGGTGGTACGGCGACAACGTCTGGATGCAGACCCGTTGCCCGTGGAAGGAGTCCGCTGAGTGGCAGAAGCTCCACGGTCTCATGGACGAGGCTCTTGCCGCCGAGGGCGACGAGCAGCAGAAGAAGTGGAACGAGTGTTTCGACATCATTGCCGACAACGCCGTTCTGTACCCCGTTGTCCACGTCAAGACCGTCTCCGCTTCTTGGGACGATCCGTCCACTGCGCCCAATGGCGAGGCCCTCGATGGTTTCAAGGGCATCGGCACGACGAGCATGTCCTTCAGGGGCGTTGCGACCGTCAAGGCGTAAGACTCGCTTGAGTCTATATGCAGGATGTCGGTCGTTGGGACCGTATCCTCATAGTTGAAACAAAGACCCGGGCGGCAACGATGTCGCTCGGGTCTTGTAATGAGTATCCGTACTCATATACCAGTTGGTCCTACCGACAAAAGAAAGGGGAGAGAACGTGAACAACTTGCTACGTTTGATTGGAAGGCGTCTTGTGGCGCTGCCGATCATGGCATTGGGCGTCACCGTCCTGGTGTTCTTCCTTATGTCGTTCTCCAAGACCGACCCCGCCTACACGGCGTTGGGTGACGGCGCCTCGCCCGAGGCGGTTGCCGAGTACCATGAGAAGTATGGTCTGGACGACCCCTGGCCCGTGCGCTACGTGCGCTATATGGGCGATTTGATCCATGGCGACATGGGCACCTATGGTGCTGCTCGCAACTCCGTTGCCAAGCGCATCTCCACGGCCCTGCCCGTCACGATGCAGCTGACCTTCATCGGCCTTGCCATCGGTGCGGTCGTTTCGTTTTTGCTCGGCGTCATCGCGGCACTGTATCGCGACAAATGGCCGGACCAAGTGATCCGCGTCTTTTCCATCGCCGGCTTGGCAACCCCGTCGTTCTGGCTTGCCGTTCTGTTGATCCTGCTGTTCTCTTCCTACCTTAAGGTGCTCCCGGCATCGGGTGCTCTGCCTCACTTCACCACGAATCCGGTTGGCTATCTGGGACGTATGATCATGCCCGCTATCGCCTTGGCATTTCCGCTGACGGGCCAGATGACTCGTATCGTGCGTACCGCCATGGTCGAGGAGCTCGACAAGGACTATGTCCGTATGGCTCGCGGCGCCGGCGTTCCCGAGAAGGTCGTCGTCGGCATCAACGTTCTTCGCAATGCGCTGATTACCCCGGTCACCACCCTCGGTCTTAAGATCGGTTACCTCATGGGCGGCGCCGTCGTCATCGAGGTTATCTTCAACCTCCCCGGCATGGGCACCGCGATTTTGCAGGGCGTTCAGGGCAACGAGGCGAACCTGGTTCAGGGCGTCGTTATCGTCGTTGCTCTTGCCTTCATCATCATCAACATCGTGGTTGACATGCTCTACCTGCTCATCAACCCGCGCATCAGGACGGTGTAGATTATGGTAAAGATTCGAGAGAAGCAAACCGAGCAGCTCGAGAAGGCTGCCTCCAAGGGGCTCAAGCTCGGTGGCTGGAAGAAGATGACGCTGTCTTCTAAGATTGCCGCCGTCGTGCTGGCGCTGGTCGCCCTGACTGCGATTCTGGCGCCCCTTCTTGCCCCCTATAGCCCGGTCGAGATCTTTACGGCTCGTCAGGCTCCCGGCAACGGATTTATCTTCGGTACCGACGATAAAGGTCGCGACATTCTGTCGCGTATGCTCTACGGTGGTCGTTACTCGCTGATTATCGGCTTTGGCGCCACTGCCATGGCTCTGGTCTGCGGCTCGGTCGTGGGCGCCCTTGCAGCGGTTTCGCGCAAGGCCGTCTCCGAGACGATCATGCGTATCTTGGACATCATCATGTCCATCCCGGGCATCGCCCTCGCGGCCGTCTTCGTCTCCATCCTGGGCAACTCCGTGCCGTCGATCATCTTCGCCATCGGCTTTATGTACACTCCGCAGATTGCCCGTATCGTGCGCGCCAATATCGTGTCCGAGTACGGCGAGGACTATGTCCGCGCGGTCATCGTTTCCGGCGCCAAGGCTCCGTGGATTTTGATCAAGCATGTTCTGCGTAACTGCATCGCTCCGATCATGGTCTTCACCGTTACCCTGGTCGCCGACGCCATCATCTTCGAGGCCTCGCTGACCTTCATCGGCGCTGGTATCCAGGAGCCCACCGCTACCTGGGGCAACATCCTCGCCGACGCCCGCGGCGGCGTGCTCGCCGGTCGTTGGTGGCAGGCGCTGTTCCCGGGCCTGGCCATCATGATCACCTGCCTGGCGCTCAACATCCTCTCCGAGGGCATTACCGACGCCATGGCCGCTGCTCCCTCCGCCGCCCTGGATCCTACCGATTCCTCCAAGCGTCGCGAGGCCGATCTGCTGGTCTCCGACCCCGTTCGCGCCTACAAGGAGCAGGCCCAGTCCCTCTCCGCTCGCCTTGGCGCCCTGCGCGATGTCGAGCTCAAGCGTGACGATCGCCATGTGCCCGACGAGTCTGTCGAACCGATTCTCTCGGTCCGTGACTTCTGCATCCAGTTTGAGCATCACGGTGATATCAACGTCGTCGACCATGTCAACTTTGACGTCCGTCCTGGTCAGACCATGGGCCTGGTGGGCGAGTCCGGTTGCGGTAAGTCCATCACCACGCTGGCCATCATGGGCCTGACCGACGATGACGAGCATCTTTCCGGCGAGGTCCTCTGGGAGGGCCGTGACCTGCTCAAGATGAGCAAGAAGGAGTGGTTCGACCTGCGCGGTACCGATATCGCTATGGTCTATCAGGACGCCCTGTCCTCGCTTAACCCCTCCATGCTCATCTCTGCCCAGATGAAGCAGCTCACCAAGCGCGGCGGAACCCGCAGCGCCGAGGAGCTCCTGGAGCTCGTCGGCCTCGATCCCAAGCGCACGCTCGAGAGCTATCCGCACGAGCTCTCCGGCGGCCAGCGTCAGCGTGTCCTGATCGCTATGGCCCTTACCCGCGACCCCAAGCTGGTCATCTGCGACGAGCCCACGACCGCTCTGGACGTTACCGTCCAGAAGCAGGTCATCAAGCTGCTCAACGATCTTCAGGCCAAGCTCGGCTTTGCCATGATCTTCGTTTCGCACGACCTGGCGCTGGTCGCCGAGGTCGCCCACAACATCACGGTTATGTACGCCGGTCAGGTTATCGAGCAGGCACCCACCAAGGAGCTGCTCACTAACCCGATCCACGAGTACACCCGCGGTCTTCTGGGTTCCGTTCTGTCCATCGAGAGCGGTTCGGGCCGCCTGCACCAGGTGCCCGGCGCCGTTCCGAGCCCGCGCGATTTCCCCAAGGGCGATCGCTTCGCGCCCCGCTCGAGCCATCCGCGTATTGGCCTGGACACCCGTCCGGTCTTCAAGCGCGTGCCCGGCACCGAGCACTTCTATTCCGAGCTCCCCGACGAGGTGCTCAAGGCAAATGGTTTGACCCCTCACGCGGAGGTGATGTAGATGAGCGAGACCGCAGTCAACGGCGTCGAGCCGATCATCTTCCTTGATGACGTCCACGTCACCTTTAGGACCCGTACCGGCTCGATTCTGCACCCCAACCTGGTTCACGCCGTCCAGGGTGTAACGATTAAGCTCATGCCCGGTCAGACGATCGGCATCGTCGGCGAGTCCGGTTGCGGTAAGTCCACCACCGCCAACGTCATGTGCGGCCTGCAGGCCCCCACGAGCGGCAAGGTCTACTTTAAGGGCAAGGACGTTACCAAACGTACCGCCGAGGACCGTCGCCACATGGGTCGCGTCATCTCGGTCGTGTTCCAGAACCCGGCCACGGCGCTCAACCCCCGCATGGTCGTTCGCGAGCAGCTGCTCGACCCCATGCGCGTCCACAACTTGGGTACCGAGGCCGAGCAGGAGAAGCGCGTCAAGGAACTCTTGGAGCTCACCGGTCTGCCCAGCTCTGCCGCCGAGGTTCTTCCCGGCCAGCTTTCGGGCGGTCAGCGCCAGCGCGTGGCAATTGCCCGTGCCCTGTCGCTGAACCCCGACGCTATCATCGCCGACGAGCCCACCTCGGCTCTGGACGTTTCGGTCCGCGCACAGATTCTGAACCTGCTGACCGACCTTAAGAAGGAGCTCGGCCTGGCCATGGTGTTCATCAGCCATGACATCCAGACGGTCCGCTATATCTCTGACGACATCATCGTTATGAATGGCGGCAGGATCGTCGAGCAGGGCGAGGCCAAGCAGGTCTTCCAGCACCCCCAGGACCCCTACACCAAGATGCTGCTCGGCGCTGCGCCGTCGCTGCTGCATCCCAAGCTCGGCGAGTAGCCTCGCTTTCCCTCCCGTGCGCCCGGTTCCCTTGCCGGGCGCACCTCCGTTGCGATTTCGAAAGGTTGGGTTCACGAGCCATGCCAAGTGCTCAGGAGCTACAACATCAATTTGGTGAATACCGAGGCGCCATGCCCCGTCCATCAGATTTCGATCTCTTTTGGAAGGATCGCATGGCCGAGGCCGACGCCGTCGGGCTTGACTATGCGATCGAGACGGCATCGGTCGCCGATGCCGCGACCTGCCAGCTTTTCGACCTCTGGTATACCGGCATGTGTGGCGCGCGCCTGCATGCCAAATACCTTAAACCTGTCTCGGACGAGCCCGTGCCATTGGTACTTCAGTTCCATGGGTATCCGGGTGCAAGCCGCAGCTGGTTTGAGCAGGCGTCGTTTGCGGGCATGGGCATGGCACTCATCGCCCTCGACTGCCCCGGCCAAGGAGGTCCCTCCGAGGACATTGGTGGATTTGAGGGCACAACGGTTGCCGGGCATATCGTCGCCGGCATCGACGGCGACCCGGCCAACCTCTACTATGTCCGCTTGCACCAAGATATTCGCATCCTGTGCCGTATTGTTCGCGAGCTCGAGGGCATCGATCTTTCTCGTGTGTTTGTGAACGGCGCGTCGCAGGGTGGTGGTTTGGGCATTGCGACCTGTGCGCTTAACAGCGAGCTTATCAATCGTGCCGCCATCCTCTATCCCTTCCTGTCAGATTTCCGCCTAGTCTGGGATTTGGATGCAGACGACATTGCCTACGAGGGCCTGCGCTATTGGTCTCGCTGGTTTGACGAGGACTCGACTCGTATTGACGAAGCCTATGCCAAGCTGGCGTACTTCGATTCCAAGAACTTTGCCCCTATGGTCAAATGCCCCGTGCTGTTTGGCACCGGCACAGCCGACATCGTCTGCCCGCCAGCGACGCAGTTTGCGGTCTATAACAACCTGACCTGCGAAAAGCGTCATGAGTTCTTTGAAGGCTTTGGCCACGAGGAGATTCAGGATTTTGACGATCTGATCATTCCGTTTTTCTGCAAGGGAGGGGAGGCTCGTGTCTAAGTGCGAGAGCAATGTTAATGAGCTGATTGTCCCCGGGCTCGTGGGAATTCCTGGAACGGTTTCGTCAAGGCTCGCAGAATATCGGGACTGGCGCGGTGATGTCCAAGCAGATGTTTCTGATTTAGAGACATGCGCTTCGAATCTTGAGATTCAAGGCCTGGCCATTACGGCGATTGACTTTGTTAACCCCTGCGCCCGTTACTCGGAGGTCTCCTTTGAGCTCGGTGACGATGCGATTCACGCTCGTTTGATCGAGCCTGTCGGTCGTGCCCGAGTGTCTGAGCGCGTGCCGCTGTGCCTGATGTTCCACGATATCGATCGGCCTGTGCGCGGCTGGCATCACATGACGAGATTTGCCGCCATGGGGTATGCCGTCCTCGCGCTGGATGACGATGTTGCTGGTGCGGACGACCTGCAGCGGGGGATTTCTTCGCCCGCTTTTGTCGAGCGCGTCCGTTGGGGTTGCGCGCTGGCGAAGGTGGCGCGCAATCTTGATGGCATGGACCCCGACCGCATCTTTGCATGGGGCGAGGGTCTAGGCGGCGGAGTCGCGCTGGCGGTTTCTGCTCTGGACGAGCGGGGTCTCGCCTGCACGGCGGTTGCCAATCCGCTTCCTGGCGGCCTCGAGGCGCTGTCGTCTCGGGTGCGCGGATCGGTGCTCATGGGCACATCGCTCATGGATACCGTGAGCGATCCCAAGGATCAGTTTGCCGTATTCAACGGTCTTGAGTGTGACCGGAGACATATCATCTATGCCAAATACGCTCACGAGCGCATCAATGCGTTCGAAAACGAAGTCGTCGACTTTTTTAACCAAACGTTCTACTCGTGTTCTTTGGCCTAGACGGCCTGGACACTGCCAACAAGAGTGGGCGGCATAGGGCTGCCCACCAGACAACTAAGGAGATTCTTGTGGCAACTCAGAAATTCACCGGCGTTATCCCTCCCGTCGTTGTTCCCGATACCGAAGACCACCAGCTCGATGTTGCCTCCTTTGAGCGCAGCATCAACCGCATGATCGATGCCGGCGTCGATGGCTTGTTCTTCCTGGGCTCCTCGGGCGAGGTCGTCTTCTCCACCGACGAGCGTCGCCGTCAGATCATCTCCGAGGCCGTCCGTATCGTCGACCACCGCGTTCCCGTTCTGGTCGGCATCATCGACACCGAGACCGAGCGCATGATCGAGCACGGTAAGGTCGCTCAGGAGCTGGGCGCCGATGCGCTTGTCGCCACCTGCCCGTTCTATGCCCTGCAGGGCATGACCGAGGTCGAGGAGCACTTCCGCATCCTGCATGAGGAACTCGACCTGCCCATCTTCGCCTATGACATCCCCGTGTGTGTCCACACCAAGCTCCCGTGGAAGCTCCTTGCCAAACTCGGTGCCGAGGGCGTTCTGGCCGGCGTCAAGGATTCCTCGGGTGATGACATCTCGTTCCGCTACCTCGTTCAGGAGAACGAGAAGAACGGCCATCCGATGAGCATCCTCACCGGTCACGAGGTTGTTGTCGACGGCGCCTACCTCGGTGGCGCCGACGGTTCCGTTCCGGGTCTCGCCAACGTTGAGCCCGAGGGCTACGTGCGTCAGTGGAAGGCCGCTCAGGCTGGTGACTGGGCTACCGTCAAGGCCGAGCAGGATCGCCTCAATGAGATTTCGCACATCTGGGATGTCACCTCGGGTGTCCAGGGCTATGCCGGTGGCGTCGGCGCCTTCAAGACCGCTATGAACCTCATGGGCATCTTCGACAGCCCGACCATGCCGCGCCCGGTGAAGGCCATGACCGGCGAGAATGTCGAGGCGATTAGGAAGGTCCTCCAGGACAACGGTCTCCTGTAAAGCTTCCCCGGGCACCCGATTTTGGGGCTCAAGCGGTCGAGCGTGACCCATTAGGTCAACGCCCGACCGCTTTCACCCCAACCTCGGGCACTCGGGAAACCTTTACCAAGCTGCGGCGATAACGCCGCTTTCATTTCCTGTAGTTGTTTTTTATCTCCTAAGGAGAGCGACATGGAGAACAAGTACGTCTGCTCTGTCGATATCGGCGGAACTAAGATCGCGACTGCCATCATGGAGTACCCGGCTGACGGCAGCGTGCCCCATCCCGTTTTTGAGGCCGAGGTTCTCACCGAGGCCCAAGAGGGCGGCGAGGCCGTCTTCCAGCGTATCGAGGCGTCCATCAAGGCTGCTCTCGAGGCGAATCCCGATGTCGAGGTCCTTGGCGTCGGCATTGGTGCCGCCGGCGTCGTCGATCCCAAGACGGGCGCCATCGCGTATGCCAACGAGATCATGCCCGGCTGGTCCGGCGTCCAGTTGGGGCCGCGTCTGCGCGAGGACCTCGGTCTTCCCGTTGCCGTTGTAGGCGACGTGCAGGCTCATGCTCTGGGCGAGGCCCACTGGGGCGTCGGCAAGGGCAAGTTCTCCGTCTTGTGTCTTGGCATCGGTACGGGCATCGGCGGCGCATATGTCGAGAACGGCCGCGTGATGCAAGGCTTCCATGGTGCTGCTGGCCATATGGGCCACATAGAGTGCTCGGCTGCCGCCGGCATTCCCTGCGCTTGCGGGCGTTCTGGCCATCTGGAGTCGGTTGCTTCGGGCACTTCCATTGGTCGAATGTACGATGAGCGTTTTGGCCGCGTCGACCCCAGCCGTCCTTCGGTCGGTCGCGATGTGAACGACCTGTGCCGCGCGGGCGACGCAAAGGCGACCGAGGTCATCCATGACGCCGGCTTTGCGCTGGGTGCCAGCTTGGGCTCGCTCGCTAACATCCTGGACCCCGAGGTCATCGTGCTTTCGGGTGGCGTGATTCACCAAGGTCCCGATTGGCGTTCACAGACGTGGAAGGATTCGGTGCACGAGGGCTATGCCAGCCAGGCGCTCGATCCGCTTCAGGACACGCCGATCCTCATCGGTTCTCTGGAGGGCGATGCTCCGCTCATCGGTGCCGCTGAGCATCTTCTTGCCTCGTTGAAGTAAACGTATCTTCTGTAGGAGCCTCCCGAGACAACACGCCTCGGGAGGCTGTTCTGAGAAAGGTTACAGCCTTATGACCGTTGATCCATTGATTCAATCCCTGAAGGGCAAGCTCGTCGTGAGCGTTCAGGCGTATATGGGCGAGCCGCTTCGTACGCCCGAGACCATGGCTCAAATGTCTCGCGCTTGCGAGCTCGGCGGCGCCGCCGCCATTCGCTGCCAGGGCCTTGCCGACATTGCCGCCATTAAGGGTCGCTGTGAGGTTCCCGTCATCGGTCTGTGGAAGGATGGGCACGAGGGCGTTTACATCACGCCGACGCTGCGTCACGCTCGCGCCTGCGTTGCTGCCGGTGCCGATATCGTGGCGATCGACGCCACCGATCGTCCGCGCCCCGATGGCAAGACGGTCGAGGATACCTTCCGTCCTCTGCACGAGGAGGGTGTGCTCCTGATGGCGGATTGTGCCACCATCGAGGATATTCGCCGTGCTGCTGATATGGGCTTTGACCTGGTATCCACCACGCTTTCTCACGGCGTCGCCGCCATCGACTGCACCATGGCCGATGGCCCCGATCTGCCGCTCCTGCGTCAGGCGACCGAGGAATTCCCCGGCCTTCCCATCATTTGCGAGGGTCGCGTGCATACGCCCGAGGAGGCTCGCGCCGCGATCGATGCTGGCGCCTGGGCCGTTGTCGTCGGCACCGCCATCACGCACCCCACGAGTATTACGAGTTGGTTCAAGGCTGCGCTTGAGGCGTAAGACAGGCCTCGTATCCGCTCGGGGCGGTATACTCAATATAGGCAATTGACCGCGCGGGATCCGGGTTGCTGGGTCCCGCGCTTGTTTTCGGGAGGCAGCACATGCAAAAGGGAGATGCCATGGATGCGGCGGAGCGCTCGGAGCGCATCCCCGATATCGTCATCATCACCGGAATGTCCGGATCGGGCCGCACGCAGGCCATGCACGTGTTCGAGGACATGGGCTATTTTTGCATCGATAACCTGCCTCCACGTCTCATCGCCCAGCTTGCCGAGCTCGTCGGCATCAATACGGGCGTGGGCAGGCATCTCGCCGTCACCTGCGATTTGCGTAGCCAGGGCTTGTTCGACGAGCTGCTCGATGCGGTCGCCGCGCTCGAAGAGCGCGAGATGAGCTGCGACATCGTGTTCCTGGAGGCGTCTGACGAGGTGCTGATTCGTCGCTACAGCGAAAATCGCCGCCGTCATCCCATTGCCAAGCCGGGGGAGACTACGGCCGATGCCATTCAGCGCGAGCGCCTTCAGCTACAGGGCGTGCGCGACCGAGCCGATATGATTATCGACACGAGCCGTCTGCGCACCTCTGCGCTGCGCAACAAGCTACGCATGGCATTTTCCGAGCTGTCCGACCAGCAGCTCATGGACGTCCACGTGTTCTCGTTTGGCTTTAAGCACGGCATGCCCGTCGAGGCGGACATTATGATTGACGTCCGCTTCCTGCCCAATCCGTTCTACGATCCCGAGATGCGCACGATGACCGGTCTCGATAAAAAGGTCTCCGATTTTGTTCTGGACCATCCCAAGACGCAGGAGTTTTGGAAGGCTTGGACACAGCTGCTCGATACGGTCATGCCGGGCTATATCGCGGAGGGCAAGCCGCAGCTTTCTATCGCCATCGGCTGCACGGGCGGCCAGCACCGCAGCGTTGCCATTGCCGAGGCCACGGCTCGTTACCTGGAAGGCGCTCAGTACCACGTGAGCATCTCCCACCGCGACCTGTCGCGCGCCAACACGAAGGCATAGGCCTGCATGTCGTTTACCGCTGAGGTGCGCGACGAGCTTGCGCGCTGCGAACCCGAATGTGAATACTGCGACTTGTCGACGCTTGCCGCCCTCACGCGCGTGAGTGGTACGCTCTCGCTTACCGGCTCTGGGCGGTATCGCTTGACGGTTGCGACTGAGACGGGAGCCGTCGCGCGCACGATGATCACGCTGACGCATCGTATCCTTAAGCTCAAAACGGAGTTCACCGTTCGCAAATCTGTCTTGCATAAGGTTCGAAACTACCTCATCACCTTGCCTGATCAGCCCGATTTGGATAAGGCTCTGGTGCTGCTGGGTATCCTCGACCGTAGGGGAGGACTTGTCGCCGGCGTGCCCCGACATATCGTTGCGCGTCCTTGCTGTAGACTTGCCTATATCCGCGGCGCACTCATCGCGGGCGGCTTCGTGGCCGATCCACGCGGTGACTTTCATTTGGAGATCGCGGTGCAGGGCGAGCAATATGCCAAGGGGCTTTGCGACCTGTTGGAGCAGATTGGGGTCCACGCGCGTGTTAATGCGCGGCGGGGGTCTTATGCCGTGTACATTAAGAGCGCCGAGGAAATCGAGCATCTTTTAAAGCTGATTGGTGCCAAGCGCAGCGTTGCCGAGATTGAGGAGGCGCGCGCGGTCAAGTTGGTTAAGAACGATGTGAACCGTCGCGTGAACGCCGAGCTCGCCAACCAGACCAGAAGCGCCGGTGCCGCCCAACATCAGCTTGCGCTTATCGATGAGCTCGAGCAGCGTGGTCTTCGCGATGCGCTTCCGGATGCCTTGGCGGTCTTTTGCGACCTGCGCGAGCGCTATCCCGATCTGTCACTGCGTGATTTGGGGGAGATGGCTGACCCTCCCTTGTCGAAGTCAGCTCTCTACCATCGTGTTTTACGGCTTGAAAAGCTCATTGAAGCAAACAAGTAGTTTACAGTATCGACTTATATACGGATTTAGCTGCTATTTTATCCTTTAAAACGTTTTAACGTAAATTTGATTTTCAATTTCGAGCATTCTCGTGAAATTCAAGTCAAAAAAAAGGTATATTAGGCGAGTGGTTAGTTTGTGGGCCTCAACGGCAGGCGCTGTAGCTTGCGGGGGCCTTACGAAAGGAGACACAATGGCAGTAAAGGTTGCTATTAACGGCTTCGGTCGCATCGGTCGTCTGGCTTTCCGTCAGATGTTCGGTCATGAGGGCTCCGAGATCGTCGCTATCAACGACCTCACCTCTCCCGATATGCTCGCTTACCTGCTGAAGTACGACTCCACGCAGGGCAACTATGCTCGCGATCACGAGGTCGTTGCTGGCGAGGATTCCATCACCGTTGACGGCAAGGAGATCAAGATCTACAAGGAGGCCGACGCCAACAACCTGCCTTGGGGCGACCTCGACGTCGACGTCGTTCTCGAGTGCACCGGCTTCTACACCAGCAAGGCTAAGGCTCAGGCTCACATCAACGCTGGCGCCAAGAAGGTCGTCATCTCCGCTCCGGCTGGCAGCGATCTGCCCACCATCGTGTACAACGTCAACCATGAGACGCTGACCGCTGAGGACAACATCATCTCCGCTGCTTCCTGCACCACCAACTGCCTCGCCCCGATGGCCAAGGGTCTGAACGACTTCGCTCCCATCGTGTCCGGCATCATGACCACCATCCACGCCTTCACCGGCGACCAGATGCCGCTCGACGGCCCGCAGCGCAAGGGCAACTTCCGTCGCTCCCGCGCCTGCTCCGAGAACATCGTCCCGAACACCACGGGCGCTGCCAAGGCCATCGGCCTGGTTCTCCCCGAGCTCAACGGCAAGCTCATCGGTGCCGCCCAGCGCGTCCCGACGCCGACCGGCTCGCTGACCAACCTCTACGCCGTCGTTGACAAGAAGGTCACCGTCGACGAGGTCAACGCTGCCATGAAGGCCTACGCCGAGACCATCCCCGATACCTTCGCCTACAACGAGGACCAGATCGTCTCCCGCGACATCGTCGGCGAGACCCACGGCTCCATCTTCGACGCCACTCAGACCATGTGCTCTGATCTCGGCAACGGCCAGACCCTCGTTCAGGTTACCTCTTGGTACGACAACGAGAACTCCTACACCTCTCAGATGGTCCGCACCATCAAGTACTTCGAGAAGTTCGTTGCTTAATTTAGCTTTTAGCGAATAGCTCGTTGAGCGTCTAAAGAAGGGCGCGGCCTCATAGGGCTTACGCCCTAGGGTCGCGCCCTTTTTATAAGAAATCGTCTGCCGTAATGGGAGGCAGACACGTACGAAAGGTAGAAGCAAACATGGCCTTTACCAAGAAGACCGTCCGCGACATCGATGTCGACGGCAAGCGCGTTCTCGTCCGCGTTGACTTCAACGTGCCTATCAAGGATGGCGTCGTTGGCGACACCACCCGTATCAAGGCTGCCCTGCCCACCATCAACTACCTCGTTGAGCACAACGCTCGCGTCATCCTCATGAGCCACCTCGGCCGTCCCGATGGCACCGGCTTCCAGCCCGAGCTGTCCCTCGAGCCCGTCGCCAAGAAGCTCGCCGAGCTCTCTGGTCTCGACGTTGCCTTTGTCGCCGACACTTACGGCGAGAAGGCTGCCGAGGCTGTCGCTGCCGTCGAGCCGGGCAAGGTTCTCGTTCTCGAGAACGTCCGCTTCGATAAGCGTGAGAAGAAGAACGATCCCGAGATCGCCAAGAAGCTCGCTTCCTATGGTGACGTCTTCGTTCTCGATGCCTTCGGCACCGCTCACCGCGCCCAGGGTTCCGTCGTGGGCCCCGCCGCTTACCTGCCTGCCGTCGCTGGCTTCCTGCTTGAGAAGGAGGTCGACACGCTGACCGGCATCTTCGCCGAGCCCGAGCGCCCCTTCGTCGCCATCGTCGGCGGTTCCAAGGTTTCCTCCAAGATCGGCGTTCTCGATCACCTCATCGACTCCGCTGACACCCTGATCATCGGTGGCGGTATGGCCTACACCTTCTTCCTGGCTCAGGGCCTGTCCGTTGGTCAGTCCCTCAAGGAAGAGGACTGGGTCGAGCGCGCCGGCGAGATGCTCAAGAAGGCCGAGGAGAAGGGCGTCAAGATCCTGCTCCCCATCGACAACCGTGTTGCCGATCACTTTGGTGAGGACGCTGTCCCCGAGGTTGTCGCTTCCGACGCTATCCCTGACGACCGTGAGGGCATGGACATCGGTCCTAAGACCGAGGAGCTCTACGCCGAGGCTGTCAAGGGCGCCAAGACCGTGTTCTGGAACGGCCCCATGGGCGTCTTCGAGTTCGACAACTTCGCTCACGGCACCCAGGCTATTGCTGAGGCTGTTGCCGAGGCCGACTGCACCTCGATCATCGGCGGTGGCGACTCCGTCGCAGCTGTCAACAAGTTCAACCTGGCCGACAAGATGAGCTGGATCTCCACCGGCGGTGGCGCTTCCATGGAGCTCGTCGAGGGTAAGGCCCTGCCCGGAGTGGAGGCGCTTCTCGATGCCTAATCGCACCCTTCTTATCGCTGGTAACTGGAAGATGAACAACGACGTCGCCGAGGCCGCCAAGCTCGCCGACGAGCTGGCTCAGGCTCTGCCCGAGGTTCCGGCTGGCGTCGAGGTGCTCGTCTGCCCTCCGACCATCGACATCACCACGGTTCATGACCGCATTCAGGCTGCCCCCATCGCCCTCGGTGCACAGAACGTGTACTGGGAGGCCAAGGGTGCCTTCACCGGTGAGTCCTCTTGCGACATGCTCAAGTCCGCTGGCTGCACCTACTGCATCATCGGTCACTCCGAGCGTCGTGATTACTTCCACGAGACCGACGAGGATCAGAACAAGAAGGCCAAGGCCCTCGTTGCCGCCGGTCTTGTTCCCGTCTTCTGCTGCGGCGAGTCCCTCGAGGTCCGCGAGGCTGGCACCTATGTCGAGCACGTTGTGAACCAGGTCAAGGCTGGCCTTGCTGGTCTTGAGATCACCTGCCCCAAGCAGGTCGTCGTCGCTTACGAGCCCATCTGGGCCATCGGCACCGGCAAGACCGCTACCGCCGAGGACGCTCAGGAGGTCTGCGGCGCTATCCGTGAGACCCTCAAGGAGATGTTCGGCGAGGAGCTCGCCAACGGTATCCGCGTTCTCTACGGCGGTTCCGCCAAGCCCGGCAACATTGCCGAGCTCGTCGCCAAGCCCGACGTTGACGGTGCCCTCGTGGGCGGCGCTTCACTCAAGGCTGCCGACTTTGCCTCTATGGTCGTCAAGGCAGGCGAGTAGGACATATGGCACAGCGTCATCTTCCCGCACTCCTGATCATCATGGACGGCTGCGGCCTGGCTCCGTCCGATGGCGAGAACGCCGTCGCCGCTGCCAAGACGCCCTTCCTTGATAGCCTGTACGAGAAGTACCCCCACACCACGCTCGGCGCTTCGGGCGAGGACGTGGGTCTTCCCGATGGCCAGATGGGTAACTCCGAGGTGGGTCACCTCAACATCGGTGCCGGCCGCATCGTGTTCCAGGAGCTTTCGCGCATCAACAACGCCATCAAGGACGGCTCCATTGCCAAGAACGAGGTCTTCGTTAAGGCTATGGACGACGTCAAGGCTGACGGCAAGACTCTCCACCTCATGGGCCTCATGAGCCCTGGCGGCGTTCACTCCCACATGAACCACGTCGAGGCTCTGGTCAAGATGGCTGCCGAGCATGGTGTCAAGACCGTTCGCGTCCACGCCTTCATGGATGGCCGCGACGTCGACCCGCAGTCCGGTGCTGGCTACATGAGCGAGTTCTGCGCCTTCCTGGCTAAGATCTCCGAGGAGACCGGTTGCGACGCTCGCGTTGCCACCGTGTCGGGCCGTTATTGGGCCATGGACCGCGATAACCGTTGGGAGCGCATCCAGCGCGCCTACGACGTCATGGTCAATGCGTCCGATGCCGATGTCGACCCCGTTGCCGGTATCAAGGCCTACTACGAGAAGGATCCGCGCGGCGACGAGTTCGTCGAGCCCTTCGCGGCCCACAACGAGGGCATCCACGAGGGCGACGCGGCCATCTTCTTTAACTTCCGTCCCGACCGCGCCCGTCAGATGACCCGCGTGTTCACGGACAAGGAGTTCGACGGCTTCGAGCGCGAGCAGATTAAGCTTTCTCACTTTGTGACGATGACCGAGTACGATCCGACGTTTGACGTCGAGGTCGCCTTCCCCAAGACGTTCCCCGAGAACGTCCTGGCCGACGTTATCGCCGCCAATGGCCTGAAGCAGCTGCACACCGCCGAGACCGAGAAGTACGCCCACGTGACGTTCTTCCTCAACGGCGGCATCGAGGAGCCCAAGGAGGGCGAGGAGCGCGTGCTCGTCGCTTCCCCCAAGGTTGCTACCTACGATCTGCAGCCCGAGATGAGCGCTCCCGAGGTTACCGAGAAGCTCGTCGCCGCCATCAACGAGGATCGCGCTGATTTCTACATCGTGAACTTCGCGAACTGCGACATGGTTGGTCACACCGGTGTCTTCGACGCTGCCGTTAAGGCTGTCGAGGCTGTTGACGATGCCCTGTCCAAGGTTGTCCCGGCGATTCTCGCCAAGGGCGGCTTTGCACTGATTACCGCCGACCACGGCAACGCCGATCACATGTTTGACGTTGCTTCCGACGGTTCCAAGCATCCGTTTACGGCTCACACCACCAACCGCGTGCCGTTCATCATCGTTGATGAGAAGGCACAGCTCACCGGTATCGAGGACGGCCGTCTTTCCGATATCGCTCCGACCATGCTCACCATGGCTGGTATTGAGCCTTCCGCCGAGATGACGGGCCGCGTGCTCGCCACCGAGGCCTAAGAGAAAACAAATACCGTTTTCTAGTAAGGGGGTTGTCCACGACCGGACAACCCCCTTTTTAATATTTCTGCCATTTGGGGACGGGGTAGAAATGGTAGAAATACTTTTCCTCTAAAGCTTGACTTCCCGTTTGCCTGTGAGGGTTTGCCGCTGGCTAGTTTTCTTTCGTTGCCAACCTTGTATTAATGCCTATCTGGGTAGAGTTTGATGCAAACATGCTTGCGGATTGTGAGGTCCAGCAATGACAAGGCAGGCCAGAGTTAAGTCCCCCTATGGCTATTACCACGTGATGATGAGAGGCTGTGGCAAGCAGTATCTATTCGAAGAGGATTATCAGCGCAGGTTTTTCATGTCCGTAGCAGGCGAAGCATGCACGCAGTACAAGGCATCGTTATGTGCCTGGTGCCTCATGGACAACCACGTGCATATGCTGCTTTCTGATCACGAGGACCATATGTGGGAGATTATCCATTACATAGGAACCCTCTATGGTCAGTTTTTCAACAGGGTGACCGGACGCTGTGGCCCTGTATTTCAGGATCGCTATAAAAGTAAGCCAATCGAGTCTAACGACTATTTTATGCAAGCAATTCGCTATATTCACGATAATCCGATTGAGCTTGGTTGCCGTCCGGAATGCTACCAATGGAGCAGCTATCAAGCCTACCTTGGTGAAGGCGGCCATCTGGACCGAAGCATCCTATTTAGTCTAATCGGTGGACAGGGAAATTTTGAATCCTTTAGCAAATCGGGCCGCAAGGATACCTATGTATTGAATACGGTCGTTCGATGACGGTATTTGAGCAGGAGCGCAAGGCTAGGGGAGTTCTGAACGGCATGGATCCCCATGATGTTATAGGGCTTCCCGGTCCATTTGAACGTGCCGAGGCTGTTCGAAGGCTGTATGAGGCCGGCTTTAGTGAGCGACAGATTGTCCGTCTTACGGGGCTTGGACGCTATGTCGTTCAAACTGCTGTCAAATCACTTTAATAGATGAAAATCAAGAGCTATTTCTGCCATTTCTACCCCGTCCCCGAGTGGCGGGTAGGGGAGAGCGGGGGTTGTGGTACAGTACTGGAGTTTGAATTGTTCTATTAAGGAGCTTATCTATGGGTCCGTTCCAGATTCTTCTGTTTGTCGTTTGGGCTGTTTCTGCCGTGGCGCTGACGATTCTCGTCCTGATGCATTCCGGTAAGGGTACCGGCGTTTCGGATATGATCGCTAGCTCGCTGTATAACTCCAGCTCTGCCACAGGCGTTATGGAGCAGAACCTCGACCGCCTGACCGTCATCATGGCTGTCGTGTTTGCCGTGTGCGTCGTGCTATGTATGTTCTTCTTCCCGCAGGGCATCGTGGGCTATTAATCACGAGCTGCATAAGTACTTGTAAAGGGTTCCGCAAGTGCGGGACCCTTTTTTGTTTACATATTTGTAACAGAGTCAAAAATATCACCACATACTTCGCCCAACTAAAGAAATTCTTGACCGTTGACCGGAATCAGGCCCAATTTGTGCATAAAATGCGCTACTGTATTACAAAACGTTGGCCTGTTGTGCATAACCAGCCATAGCAACGGGCGGCGTTTTGATGGTTCGGATCGGATTGTCTCGACATGTGTCCGACTGAACATTTCTTTGTCCTATCTCATAAGGAGGATGGCATGGCTGATTCTATGTTCCACCAGCCCGTTATGGGTCGTCGCGCCTTTGTTGGCGGCACCCTCGCTGCGAGCTCCATGGCTTTTCTTGCCGCATGCGGCAAGAAGGGCGGCGACGCTTCCGGTTCTGAGTCCGGTTCGACGCTGAACTTCTACATCAACAACCCGGTCTGCATCGACCCCTACAATGTCCAGGAGGACCAGGGCACTCAGGTCGAGTACCAGCTCTTTGACGCTCTGACCTCTTATGACGCCGAGAAGGGCGAGATCGTTCCGCTGGCTTGCGAGTCCTTCGAGGCCAACGACGACGCCACCGAGTTCACCTTCAAGATCAAGAAGGCCAAGTTCCACAACGGTGACGACGTCACTTCCAAGTCCTTCAAGCTCGGTTGGGAGCGTCTGGTCAACACCAAGTCGGCCATCGCTACCGAGTACGGCCCTTCTGAGGTCTCCTATCACCTTTCCATGGTCGAGGGCTATGACGACCTGCTTGCCGGTAACGCCACCGAGCTCAGCGGTGTTACTTGCCCCGACGATGAGACCCTCGTCGTCAAGCTGTCTTCCGCTTACGCCGACTTCCCCTTCGTCGCCTCTCACCCGGCTCTGTCCCCGGTTCCCGAGTGCGCCGAGTCCGATGCCAAGAGCTTCTATCTTGCACCGGTCGGTAACGGCCCGTTCATGATGGACGGCAAGTGGGAGGATGGTCAGGAGATCAACCTCAAGAAGTTCGACGATTACTATGGCGACAAGGCCAAGATCGATGGCATCCACTTCCAGGTCATCAAGGACATGGAGACCGCTTACAAAGAGTTCCAGGCCGGTAACCTCGATGTCTGCGACGTTCCCGTTGCTCAGATCGATGCCGCCAAGAAGGATCGCGGCGTGTCCAAGGACGGCTACACCATGGGCGACGGCGAGCGCATGCTGCTCGGCGCCGAGCCTTCCACCTACTATCTGACCTGCAACAACACGGCCGAGCCGTTCAACAACGCCGACCTGCGCAGGGGTATCTCCCTGGCCATCAACCGTGAGGCCATCTGCAAGACCATCTTCAAGGGTACCCGTACCCCCGCCGACGGCATTGTTCCTCCGGGCATCGATGGCTACAAGGAGGGCGCATGGGAGTTCTGCGCCTACGACGTCGACAAGGCTAACGAGTACCTCGACAAGGTTGCTCCCGCTGGCGCTGACGGCGATCGTGGCATTAACGTGACTCTGTCCTACAACCAGGACGGTGACCACAAGGAGATCATGGAGTCTATCATCGGCGACCTCGCCAAGGTTGGCGTTACCGCTGTCTCCGATACCCCCGAGTGGTCTGCCCTGCTCGAGCAGTATCAGAACTTTAACTATCAGTTCGGTCGTCTGGGTTGGATTGCCGACTACCCGATTATGGACAACTTCCTGTATCCGCTGTTCCACTCCGACTCCCTCGGTGGCGACAACCGCTCCGGTTACAACAACCCCGAGTTCGACGCCAAGGTCGACGAGGCTCGCACTACTGTTGACGACGAAGAGCGCGTCGCTAAGATGCAGGAGGCTGACGCTATGGTCGCTGCCGACTGCCCGGTCATCCCGGTGATGTTCTACACGCACACCATCGTCGGCTCCGATCGCATCAAGCACCTCTATGTCGATCCGCAGAAGCATGCCGAGCTGGGTACCGCTGAGCTCGCCTAAGAGTTTGCAGCTTCCGTGAGGGTCAAGTATTTACGTAGACCTCATGGGAAACATACAGTTCTCCCTAACCTGGGGTAAACTGGCTGATGGTAATTTTGGGATGCCGGTCTGGCGATCGGCATCCCATTTAGGTTAATCCCTAGATAGGGGAGTGGTATGGGTAAGTACATCGTTAAACGTGTGCTTCAGTTCATCCCGGTGTTTTTGGGCGTTACGCTGATTTTGTTCGCCCTCCAGAATATCGTGCCGGGAGATCCGATCAAGCTGATCGGTGGAGACAAGGCTCTGTCCCCCGAGGTGGAGCTTCAGCTTCGCGTTCGCTATCACCTGGTCCAGTCGGACGAGGACGGCAACGCGATCCTTGACGAGAACGGCGACCCCGTTCAAACGTCGCTTGTGGACCGTTACTTGTATTACATGAACGGCCTGCTTCATGGCGATCTGGGCAATTCGTATCAGCGCAAGCTGCCGGTTACGGAAATCTTTGCCCAGAAGTATCCGTATACGGTCAAACTTGCCGCGTGCGCCATCGTGCTCGAGGCAATCATGGGTATCGGTGCGGGTATCATTTCGGCGGTAAAGCGTTATTCCTTCTGGGATATTTTGGTAACGCTCACCACGTCGATCCTCGTTGCCGTCCCGGCCTTCTGGCTCGGTATGTTGCTGCAACTGTTCTTTGGCGTCATTCTCAAGGACGCCACGGGCGGTGCATTCTCCATGCCGATCTCGGGTGCCGGCGGTGCCAGCTCTCAGTATCAGGATTGGATGCACTATGTGCTTCCGACCATTACGCTGGCTTCGGTTTCGACCGCTTATGCTGCCCGCATAATGCGCTCGCAGCTGCTTGACGTCATGAACCAGGATTACATCCGTACGGCAAAAGCCAAGGGTCTCTCCAATCGCGCGATCATCATCAAGCATGCGCTTAAGAATGCACTCATCCCCGTCGTTACCTATATTGGTGTCGACTTTGGCGGCATGCTTTCGGGCGCCATCCTGACCGAGACGGTCTTTAACTGGCCCGGTATCGGCTATGAGGTCTATCGCGCCATTAGCATGCGTGACTGGCCCATCGTTATGGGCGGCGTTACGCTCATCGTCGTCGTCGTCATGGTGATCAACCTGCTCGTCGACATTAGCTATGCATTCCTCGACCCGCGCATCCGCCTTGGCGGTCCGTCGGATAAGGCCTAAGGGAGGTACGTCTCATGCAGGAAACTGATTCTCAGTCTCAGGAGCAGGCTACCGCCACCAAGGCCGCATCTGCTCCCGCCAAGTCCCGCACGCTGTGGGGCGACGCTTTTAAGCGTCTTCGTAAGAACAAGCTCGCCGTTATCGGTGTCTGCTGGATCATCATCGTCGTTGTGGTTGCCCTGACCGCAGATCTGTGGGCTAAGCCCTGGCTCGGTTCGCCGACGGCTTCCGACTCGACCACCATGGCCCAGACGTCGCTGATGGCTCCGTGTGCAGAGCACCCGTTTGGCACCGACGCCCTTGGTCGTGACATTCTCGTTCGCGTTATCTACGGTGCACGTGTTTCGCTTTCCGTCGGTATTATGGCCACTGCGATCTCCACGGTGATTGGTCTGGTCATGGGTGCTCTGGCCGGTTTCTACGGCGGCATCTGGGATACGATCATCATGCGCTGTGCGGATATTTTCCTAGCGTTCCCGTACGTGCTTTTCGTTGTCGCCATGATCGCCGTTATCGGACGTGGTCTTCAGAACGTCTTTTTTGCCATCGGCATTCTCGGCTGGCCTTCGATTGCGCGCGTCTTCCGCTCTGCAATCTTGACGGTCAAGGAAAACGACTATGTTGACGCTGCGCGCGCGATGGGTGCATCTGATGCTCGTATCGTTGTGCGTCACATCTTCCCGAACTCCGTCGCCTCCATCGTGGTCTACGCGACCATGAACATTGGTGGCGCCATTCTGACCGAGTCCGCTCTGTCCTTCCTCGGCATGGGCGTTATTCCGCCTACGCCTTCGTGGGGCTCCATGATTCAGGACGGTCAGCAGTATCTTCTGACTGCTCCCTGGATGATGATCATGCCCGGTCTGGCAATTCTTTCGACGGTGCTCGCCTTCACCCTGCTGGGTGACGGTCTGCGCGACGCCCTCGACGTCAAGATGAAGGACGCATAAGGATGAAGAAGAACAAGAACTATGTGGACCTGAAGGACCAGCCGGTTCCCGAGGGCCAGCATCTGCTCGAGGTCGATGACCTTAAGATGTATTTCCATACCGAGGACGGCGTCGTTCGCGCTGTCGACGGTGTCTCCTACACGCTCGATCGCGGCGAGACCCTGGGCGTCGTCGGTGAGTCCGGCTCCGGTAAGTCCGTGACCGCCATGACCATCATGGGTCTTATCTCGATGCCTCCGGGAAAGATCGAGGGCGGCGACGTTCGCTATCGCGGTCGTTCTATCCTCGAGATGACCGAGGAAGAGATGCAGCACATTCGCGGTAACGATATCGCGATGATCTTCCAGGATCCTATGACCTCCTTGAACCCGGTCTATAAGATCGGCAAGCAGGTGGGCGAGGGCCTTCGTCTGCACCGCGGCTACTCCAAGCAGGAGGCACTCAAGCGCGCCACCGAGCTTTTGGACCTCGTTGGCATTCCCGAGCCCGAGAAGCGCGTCAATGAGTATCCCCACCAGTTCTCTGGCGGTATGCGTCAGCGCGTCATGATTGCCATGGCTCTTGCCTGCGATCCCGATATTCTGATTGCCGACGAGCCCACGACTGCCTTGGACGTTACCATCCAGGCTCAGATTATTGAGCTTATGCAGGAAATGCAGGAGAAGAACGGCAACGCCATCATCATGATCACCCATGACCTGGGCGTTGTCGCTGATATGGCCGACAAGATCATGGTTATGTACGCCGGCCGTCCCGTCGAGTTCGGTACTGCTGAGGAAATCTTCTACGAGAGCCGCCACCCCTACACCTGGGGCCTTATCCGCTCCATCCCGGAGCAGGCCATCGATGAGAAGAAGCCGCTTACGCCGATTCATGGCAACCCGCCTTCGCTCATGAACCTGCCCGAGGGCTGCGTGTTCTCGCCTCGTTGCCCCTATGCGACCGATAAGTGCCGCAAGCAGCGCCCCGAGCGCGTTGTCACCGAGTCTGGTCACTACTCTGCGTGCCACTACTCCGGTGACCCCGAGTTCCTCAAGAACGCTCCTGAGACGTCCCGTACGCGCAAGGATTCCAAGAAGGGAGGCGAGGCGTAATGGCAGATACCAACGAGCGTACTCCGCTGCTGAAGGTCGAGCACCTCTCTAAGGAGTTTCCCGCTGAGTCCGGCATGTTCGCCAAGCGCTTCTCCAAGCGTGTCGTCTCTGCTGTGAACGACATTTCGTTCGAGATCTATCCTGGCGAGACCTTTGGTCTGGTCGGCGAGTCCGGTTGCGGTAAGTCCACCACGGGCCGTACCATCATGCGCCTCACCAAGCCGACGGCCGGCAAAGTGTTCTTCCAGGGCAAAGACGTTGCCGAGATGAGCAAGCACGAGATCAAGGATATGCGTCGCGAGATGCAGTTCATCTTCCAGGATCCTTATGCTTCGCTCAATCCTCGTATGACTATCGGTGAGATCGTCTCCGAGCCCATGACCATTCACGGCGTGGGCACCAAGGAGGAGCGCATTGAGCGTGTCCGCGAGCTTCTCGACGTTGTCGGACTGAACCCCGAGCACATTAACCGCTATCCTCATGAGTTCTCCGGCGGTCAGCGTCAGCGTGTCGGCATTGCCCGTGCATTTGCGCTGAAGCCCAAGCTGATTATCTGCGACGAGCCGGTTTCCGCTCTGGATGTGTCCATTCAGGCCCAGGTTCTGAACCTGCTCAAGGAACTCCAGGACAAGTTCGGTACTGCATATTTGTTTATCGCCCACGACCTGTCTGTCGTGCAGCATATCTCCGATCGCGTTGCCGTTATGTATCTGGGCAAGATGGTCGAGGTTTCGGACTGGAAGACGCTCTACAGTGAGCCTCACCATCCGTACACGCAGTCGCTGCTGTCTGCTGTGCCGGTGCCCGATCCTGATATCCAGAAGACGCGCAAGCGCATCATCCTCGCTGGCGATCCGCCGTCACCGCTGGATCCGCCGACCGGTTGCCGTTTTCACACTCGCTGCCCGATCGCGCAGGGCATCTGCTCTGAGAAGCTTCCCGAGTTTAAGGAAGTCGCACCGGGTCACTGCTGCGCCTGCCACTTCGCGGAGCCGTTCCCGATCAAGGAATCGCACATCGACCTGTAGTCGGTTGTTATTGTCCGGGCCCGCCCTGAAGTTACTTTTCAGAACGTCCTCGGACATGCAAGAAACCCCCGCTGCGCACTTCGTGCGGCGGGGGTTTCTTGCGTCCTGCGGAGTGTTCTGAAAAAGTAACTTCAGGGCGGGCCCTGCGGTAACTCGGCAGGGGAAGTGCGATTCCCTGATCGCTCACTTAATCTAATAAGAAATTGAGTGAGGCCGGAGCTTTAGCTCCGGCCTCCTTATATAAGGGCTCGGCAAAGCCGAGCCACCAAATTTGTATCAGCTCTCAGAACATGTTTGAGAACTGTGCCTGAAGCATGTGCCCCTAGGGCAGGAATGAGGTTGCTTTCCAACGCATTCCGCAGGGGGCGGCATTATTTTGTAGCGCGAAGCGCGGATCAAAATAATGCCGCATGCCCGAGTACGCGTTGGAAAGCAACCTCATTCCTGCCCGAACAGGTCAGTCTACCAGCGCATTTACAAATTCGTAAACTTTTTTGAAAAAAGTGCTTGCACAGTTCTCGAATCATAGGTTATTATCTTCCTCGTTGAACGCGCGGGTCCGACAAAACGAACCGTGAATCAACAACATAGCATGTCGGAGTGGCGGAATTGGCAGACGCGCTAGCTTGAGGTGCTAGTGACCGCTTTTTGGTCATGCGGGTTCAAGTCCCGCCTCCGACACCATCGCATTTGAGAAGCCTCTTCGGAGGCTTTTTTGTTACCGATAGACGGTGGGGTCCACGATGGAAACGCTTGAACGCAACGAGTGGGCAGACGTTGCCCAACTAGTCGAGATCACGAGCGATGCTGTCATCATCTGCGAGCTCGACGGAACCATTCTGCATGTGAATAATCGCTTACTTGGTTTGATGTGCGAGGAACGCGCCGACGTCATCGGTGGAGATGTTAAAGACGTCCTGTACTCGTCCGCTTTTGAACGTGCGACGGAACATCGTCTGCCATTTGAAACTGATGGCTCCGAGAACGAACTGATGCTCAAGTTGAGTGACGGCTCCTTTATCCCCGTCTTGGTTCGTGCGGGCTCCGTAACGCCTCCACGCATCTTTGGGCGCCGCGCGCCACGTGTCCTGGTGGCGCTCCATAGCATCGAAGAACAGTATTCGCACGACCGTCAGCTCAAGCGTGCTCTTTCGGAGCTTAGAGTGGCGAACAAGCGCCTCTCTGGCACGCTCTCGGTCATTATGAGTACCGTGGGCTCCGATGAGCTGCCCAGCCTACTTGATACCGTTTTGAACCAGCTTGTAGGAACGCTCGATGCTTCGGGTGCCGCTATCTATTTTTCTGAGAGCGGCGGTTTTAAACTTCGCGGTGTTTCCAAGGAGCTGTACGACAGCTACCTGCCTGAGTTTTTGCCGTATGGCGCTGGCATTCCGACGTATGTTCTTCGTGAGTCGCGTGCCTGTCGCTTGTCGATTCAACAGGACCTTGAGGGTGATAAGGCCGCCTCCGGTATGTTTATGGACTTGGACAATCGTTCTAAGCACCTGTTGCGCATGCAGGATATGCCTCCGTACCGCAGCGAGATCTGTCTTCCCGTTTTTTACGGTACGCAGATTCTTGGCGTGCTGGAAGTTGGTTGGAAACGCCCTCAAGCACCGCTCGCCTATGACGTTAATGTACTCGAGGTCATTTGCGATTACCTGTCTATCCAGCTGGTCGGCATGGCATCGAGCCTTCGCTCCCGTCGCACGGCCGAGCTTGGCCGCTCGCTCAATGTCTTGCGTGATGAGTTGTTTACCTTTCTAGACGATTCCGCCGCGGCTACCCAGGCGGTATCGTCCGAGATCTGCAATATGCTTAACTGCCATTTTTGCCCTGTTGAGTATGACGCCAGTCTGGATTCCTACGTCATAGATTTTGAAGGCGGCAGTCGCGTTGCTTTGCCGGACGATCCCGAGAAGCTTTTCTTTTCCACGACGGCGCCAGCGGCACGTCTGGGGGCTGGACCTGATGGCTTTGAGGCATCTGTTTTGGGAGGTACGAGTGCCGAGGACCTTAAACACGTCCGTATAACTCGCGTTGACGAATCGATGCCTATGGGAGGTTGGCTTAGGGCGCATGGTCTGCCTTGTCAAGGTCTCTACGTCGACTCCGGCATCGAGGCGGGGCGCCCGCGCTCTGAGGGTGATGGCAAGCACAGTAACGACGCAATTGTTCCTGCTTCTGTTGCGAAGAGCCCGACGACGCGCGCACTGCTGCTTCGTGATGGCAGCCAAGAGCTGATTGATGATCTTGAATATGACTACCTGGTGCACTTGGCGCATGACTTTGAACTGATCTACGAAGGCGAATCTCAAAAGCGCGAGGAGCGCCATATTGCTCAGACCCTTCAGATTGGCATGAGAAATTCCCTGGGGGATGTTCCGGGTATCGCAACCGATTCGGTGTACCTGTCGGCCACGAACTCGGCGTTGGTCGGCGGCGATTTCTATACGCTCATCCGTCTTCCCGACGACTGCGCCGTCATGATTCTGGGCGATGTGTCTGGCAAAGGCATTGAGGCTGCATCGATGTCTGCGCTCGTCAAGACGGCCCTGACGGCATATGCCTGGGAGGGCGCTGGACCGGCCCGCATGGCACGCTCCCTTAACAGCATGCTCATGGGCTTCTCGAGGGTCGAGACGTTCGTGACGGCCTTTATCGCCAAGATTGACCTTAAAGCCGGACGCGCAACGTATTGTTCGGCGGGCCATCCTCCGACCATGGTCATTAGGCCAGAGTCGATGCCGCTGGGTGGCGGCGAGGCCCGTGGAGGAGAGGTCGAGCTGCTTGGATGCCAATCGGGCGTAATCGGTGCCTTTGAGAGCATGGTGTACGAGACAGGCGTGTTTACGTTCGCTCCTGGCGACATGCTCTTCATGTATACGGACGGAACGATTGAGGCCCGCGACCGCACCGGAGCGTTCTTTGGCGAGCAGCGCCTTCGTGACCTTCTGCTCTCTGTCTCGGGTGAGGGCGTATCGGGAATCTGCGGCAAGGTCTTGGGCGAGCTTGACCGATTTACCGAATCGGCGCTGGACGATGACATTGCATTGGTGTCCCTTGAGTTTTTACGGGGCCGGTCCTAAACAGCGACGCTGGGCGCGTCGAATCCGCACGGTTGCGGAAACGCATGCATCGAACAAGCTCTTTTGGGGAACCATGGTCGTATGAATGAGTGGAATGACATAGCGGTTTTGACGCCACCAGGCGATATCGACATCGCCACGGTGCCTGCGCTGCGTCGGCGGTTGGATGCTTTGATTGGCCGCGGCGTGCGTCGTGTCGTCATCAACTGTCAGGCTGTTAGCTTTATCGATTCGACGGGCTTGGCATTCCTGCTTACGCGCGCTCGTGAGCTCATGAGGCGAGAAGGCCTGCTTTCGCTCGTCAATGCATCAGGTGAAGTTGTTCGCTTTTTGGAGATTGCTCGTCTTGTCGATATCCTTCATGTCGCGGGGCCGGCACGGGAGTCTATTCCCGCCATTCCGGTGGGGGAGCTGCCTCGCTGGAGTAAGAGCGTCGAGGTCCGTCAGGGTATCGAGAATCTTCCATACTACCGACATCGCATCGCCGAACTCCTTGAATCGCTCCCGTTGCGCCGTGACGAGCGCTACGATGTCGCATTGGCGTCGGGGGAGGCGCTGGGTAATGCCTATGACCATGCGGGCGGTATCGGGTGCGTCCTGACGGTTCAGGCCTATGGCGATCGCGTTGTGGTTGAGGTGCTTGATCGAGGTGCCGGCTATTCTATCGATGAAACGAGCGAACCGGTCGCATCCGAGGAACGCGGCCGTGGCATCAAGCTTATGCGTATGCTCGTCGATAACGTGGAGGTTGCTCGTCGTACGGACGGCGCCGGCACGCGCGTGCAGATGGTGAAGCTGTTTAGCGGAGCACTGGAATCGTGTGCCTAGCCAATCGCTTTAGCGCGTTTAGCTACTAAGAACATGCGGCAGACAAGTTTTTTGAAAAAAGTACTTGCGTCTTTTGGACAACTCGCGTAAATTAATAATCCGCAAGCGGACATGGCTCAGTTGGTAGAGCACAACCTTGCCAAGGTTGGGGTCGCGGGTTCGAGCCCCGTTGTCCGCTCCATTGCATTTCCGGACCGTTTAGGCGGTCCTTTTTCGGCGAAGTGGCCAAGTGGTAAGGCAGAGGCCTGCAAAGCCTTTACCCCCGGTTCGAATCCGGGCTTCGCCTCCAGGCAACATCCGGGCGCTCCGGCGCCCGTTTTGTTTTACATATGCGGACATGGCTCAGTTGGTAGAGCACAACCTTGCCAAGGTTGGGGTCGCGGGTTCGAGCCCCGTTGTCCGCTCCAAACGTAACAGCCCGACTACTACGGTAGCCGGGCTTTTTCGTACCCGTCGCCTGGGCTCGAACCCGCGAGGGAGCGATCGTTTTGGGGCGTGGCTGTGGCGTTGTTTGTCGCGAATGTCCGCTTTGGGCGTATCATCGTGGGCATCTCGCATAACCTCGTTGCAAGGGAGATACGCCCCATGGCTACAGAAAAGTCTTCTTCGCGCTCATGGATGTCCGATGCCGCGATCTATCAGATCTACCCGCGCTCGTTTAAGGATTCGACTGGTTCGGGTCTGGGCGATATCGCGGGCATTACCCAGCAGATGGACTATCTTGAGCGACTGGGTATCGAGGCCATCTGGCTGAGCCCGTTTTACCCTTCGCCTCTTGTCGATGGTGGCTATGATGTGGCGGACTACTGCGATGTCGACCCACGTCTCGGCTCGCTTGACGACTTCGATGACATGATCGCTGCGGCTCACGCGCGCGGCATCAAGGTCATCGTCGACATCGTGCCCAACCATTCATCCAACCAGCACCCCTGGTTCAAAGCCGCTCTTGCCGCCGGCCCCGGATCGCCCGAACGCGCCCGTTATATCTTCCGCGATGGTCGCGGCGAGCATGGCGAGCTGCCTCCCACCAATTGGAATGCCAACTTTGGCGGCCCCGCATGGACGCGTGTTGCGGACGGTCAGTGGTATCTGCACATGTTTACGCCCGAGCAGCCGGACTTTGACTGGTCATGCCCTGAGGTTCACGCGCTCTTTTGCGACGTCCTGGCGTTTTGGAGCGATCGAGGCGTCGACGGCTTTCGCATTGATGTGGCGCAGGGTCTCGCCAAGGATCTCGACCGCGATGACCTCGACCGGTGGCATCTCGCCGAGGGCGATGACATGGTTGACGACGGCACCCATCCGCTGTGGGACCGCAATGAGGTCCACGAGATCTATCGCGAGTGGCGCCGCGTGTTCGACCGCTATAATCCGCCGCGCAGTGCCGTTGCCGAGGCGTGGGTGCTGCCCGAGCGCCAGTATCTCTACGCGCGTCCCAGCGAGCTTGGCCAGACATTCAACTTTGAGTTTGCCAAGGCCACTTGGACCTATGATGACATGCACACTGCAATCGAGAAGGGCTTGAAGGCAGCCGTCGAATCCGATTCCGCCTCGACCTGGGTACTCTCCAACCACGACGTGCCGCGCGTGGCGACACGCTATGCCCTGCCGCAAATCAAGGCGACGCGCTACCACCAGATTGCGCTCGACTGGCTCTTGCGCGACGGGTCGTCTTATGACGAGGACCGTGAACTCGGCGAGCGCCGCGCGCGGGCGGCCCTTTTGCTTGAGCTGGCGCTTCCGGGCTCGGCATACGTGTATCAGGGTGAGGAGCTCGGCCTTTTTGAGGTGGCTGATATCCCGTGGGCTGCACTCGAAGACCCTACTGCGACCAATACGCACGGACCGAAGCGTGAGAAGGGGCGCGACGGCTGTCGTGTGCCCCTGCCGTGGGTGGCGGCGGACGATCCCGCGCATGGCGGATCGTTTGGGTTTTCGCCGGCAGACGCCGATGCGGCGCCCCATCTGCCGCAGCCTGCATGGTTTTCCGATTATGCTGCCGATAGGGAAGAAGTGGACCCGACATCGATGCTTGCGCTCTATCGTGACGCCCTCTGGCTGCGGCGCAAGCTGCGCGGGTGCGCCAACGATCTTGCGTGGCTCGATCTTGACGGGCGCACCGGTCTTGCGGATGGTGCCGAGGGCGCTGAGGGCGGCGTCATCGCCTATCGCCGCGATAACGGCTGGGCGTGTGTGACGAACTTCGGTGCAGCACCCGTGGAGCTGCCGGCGGGCAGGGTCCTGCTCACCTCATCACCGCTTGCAGACGGCAGGCTCGCGCAGGACAGCTCTGCCTGGATCATGCTCGGTGAGATGTAGGGGCATCTCGCTGTGAGCCTGCGTTTGTTCGCGCCTTTCGTGACGACTGATGCCCTCGCGAGAGCGTCGCAAAACTTTTCAAAAAAAGTTCTTGCATAGGATGCGGGCATCACGTAAGATTAATCCTCGTAAGCGGACATGGCTCAGTTGGTAGAGCACAACCTTGCCAAGGTTGGGGTCGCGGGTTCGAGCCCCGTTGTCCGCTCCATTTGGGCGTTTAGCTCAGGGGGAGAGCGCTTCCCTGACACGGAAGAGGTCAGAAGTTCAAATCTTCTAACGCCCACCAAATGTTCGCAGCTCAGAGGCTATGTCCTCTGAGCTGTTTTGTTTTGCTACCAAGCACGCCGTCAAATATGCCAGCAAATATTGATCCAAGGTCCCCGTAGAGGTGCCGGCAGGTTGCATACGTCCTGGCCGACCGTGACCGCAACATGTTGGTCAAGCATAATCTTTTGGATTCTTTTGGCGTGAGCGGCTTGGTTTTGGTAGGATTTGTCAGCGGCTTGACTAAGGGGGTTTTATAACTGCCATGCAGGTAGCCGTGTTGGTAACGTTTTACCGACTTGCCAAGAACCCCTCATAATTAATGCGTCTGCAAAATGACTAATTGCTTTGACCTGCTGAAACACTATATGTTGTGTTTGACCTAAAAAAAGAATACAGGATATAGATGCCTCTTTGTCGTATGATAGATGGCGGACAGAGAACGAGGACCTTATTCGCCCCATTTGGATGGATCTTCGAGCCCCTTGATTGGCTGCGAGGATTGTCCGCATGAGGGCCTATGGTTTTCGAAAACACAGATTGCGCGACGGCGCCGCAAGACAGGGGCAAGCCCTGCCGGGCATCGTTTGGCTCTGAAGCGCAATACGATTTCGACGCGAAAGAGGCAAGAGGATGAAGATCATCAAGCGCAGCGGCACCGAGGTTGTCTTTGACATCGATAAGATTGTCAATGCCATCCGCGCCGCAAACTTGGAGGTCGAGGAGAGCTCTCGTCTTACCGACCGCCAGGTGGTTTACGCGGCACAAAACGTCGCCGAGGCATGCGAGAACGCGGGCCACACCGTGTCGGTCGAGGAGATTCAGGATCTGGTCGAGGACGAGATTATGCGTCTCGACTGCTACGAGGTCGCTCGCCATTACATCATCTATCGCTATGTTCAGAGCCTGAAGCGCCAGAAGAACACGACCGACGACAAGATTCTGTCGCTGATTGAGTGCAACAACGAAGAGGTCAAGCAGGAGAACTCCAACAAGAACCCGACCGTCAATTCCGTTCAGCGTGACTACATGGCCGGCGAGATCTCCAAGGACCTGACCCAGCGTGTGCTGCTGCCCCAGGAGATTGTGGATGCTCACAATGAGGGTCTGATTCACTTCCATGATTCGGACTACTTTGCCCAGCACATGCATAACTGCGACCTGGTGAACCTGGAGGATATGCTCCAGAACGGTACTGTTATTTCGGGCACGCTGATCGAGAAGCCGCACAGCTTCTCGACTGCCTGCAACATCGCGACGCAGATCATCGCTCAGGTTGCTTCCTCCCAGTACGGTGGCCAGTCGATTTCGCTGACCCATCTTGCCCCGTTCGTCGAGGTGAGCCGTCAAAAGATTCGCGGCGAGGTCGCCCGCGAGCTCGAGGAGCTCGGCGTTTCCGCATCTCCCGAAAAGGTCCGCGAGGTTGTTGAGGACCGCCTGCGTGACGAGATCCGTCGCGGCGTTCAGACGATTCAGTATCAGGTCGTGACCCTTATGACCACGAATGGCCAGGCGCCGTTCGTGACGGTCTTTATGTATCTCAATGAGGCCCGTACGCCCCAGGAGAAGCATGACCTTGCCATGATTGTGGAGGAGACGCTTCGTCAGCGCTATGAGGGCGTTAAGAACGAAGCCGGCGTGTGGATCACCCCGGCGTTCCCCAAGCTCATCTACGTGCTCGAGGACGATAACGTTCACGAGGATTCCCCGTACTTCTACCTGACTCAGCTGGCTGCGAAGTGCACCGCCAAGCGCATGGTGCCCGACTACATCTCCGAGAAGAAGATGCGCGAGCTCAAGCTGTCGAAGGGCGAGACCGCGGGCAACGGCGACTGCTATACCTGCATGGGTTGCCGCAGCTTCCTGACGCCCGACCGCTCCGGTAACGGATTTAACAACGTGGCCAACGCGCTGAACTATGACCCGAACAAGCCCAAGTACTACGGTCGCTTTAACCAGGGCGTTGTGACCATCAACCTGCCCGATGTCGCGCTGAGCTCGCATCAGGACATGGATAAGTTCTGGAAGATCTTCGACGAGCGCCTTGAGCTGTGCCACCGCGCCCTGCTGTGCCGTCATGAGCGTCTGATGGGTACGCTTTCGGATGCCGCACCGATTCTTTGGCAGTACGGTGCCCTCGCCCGCCTGAAGAAGGGCGAGACGATCGACAAGTTGCTCGTGGGCGGTTACTCCACCATTAGTCTGGGTTATGCCGGCCTGTATGAGTGCGTTAAGTACATGACGGGCCACAGCCACACCGAGAAGGAGGGCACGCCCTTTGCCATGGCCGTCATGCAGCGCATGAACGACAAGTGCGCGGAGTGGAAGGCCGAAAGCGATATTGACTTCTCGCTGTACGGTACCCCGCTTGAGTCGACGACCTACAAGTTCGCCAAGTGCCTGCAGCGTCGTTTTGGCATCATCCCGGGCGTGACGGACAAGGGCTACATCACCAACAGCTACCACGTCCACGTGTCCGAGGAGATCGACGCATTCGACAAGCTCAAGTTCGAGGGTATGTTCCAGCAGCTTTCGCCGGGCGGTGCCATCTCCTACGTCGAGGTTCCCAACATGCAGGACAACCTCAAGGCTGTCATTCGCGTGATGCAGTACATCTACGACAACATCATGTACGCCGAGCTCAACACCAAGAGCGACTACTGCCAGGTGTGCGGCTACGACGGTGAGATCAAGATTGTCGAGGATGACGGCAAGCTGGTGTGGGAGTGCCCCAATTGCGGCAATCGTGACCAGGAGAAGATGAATGTCGCCCGTCGCACGTGCGGTTACATCGGTACCCAGTTCTGGAACCAGGGTCGAACCGAGGAGATCCGCGACCGCGTGCTGCATCTCTAATACCGCTCCGGGGCTGAACCGAGAGGGCCGCTTGGGCATTTGCTCGCTATTTCGGACAGTCCTGCGCAAGACGAAGGCCACATTAAGTGGCCTTCTTTGCGTGCGGAACTCATATCGAGCAAATGCCCAAGCGGCCCTCTCGGTTCAGCCAAGTTGACGTAGCTGAGATGCAGCGCGCGGCCTGCTCGCTCCTCGAAGTTCTTAGCGGAAATAATTCGAGCTGCAGCTGCGATTTACTTGCGATAGCGGTTGAGCTGCAACAAAGTTTTTATTGGACCTCGAACCCTATACTCGATGTTCGCTTCGTTCATTGAGTTACCCTTTGCATGAGGCCGGGACATATCGTCCCGCCCGCAGTTTCGCAGGCCGAAGGCCGAGAATGTTTGAGGACGGGATGATATGTCCCGGCCTCCCGGGAGAGTTACCTATGAACTACGCGAACATTAAGTATTTCGACATTGCTGATGGGGAAGGCGTTCGTACTTCTCTGTTTGTGAGCGGGTGCCGTCGCGGGTGCAAGAATTGCTTTAACTCCGTCGCGTGGGACTTTGCTGCGGGCGAGCCGTTCGATCGCGCCGTCGAGGACAAAATTATCGAGAGTCTCGATCATCCCTTTATCGATGGCCTGACGATTCTGGGTGGCGAGCCCATGGAGCCCGAGAATCAGGCGGGGCTTGTTGACTTTATCGAACGCGTGCGTGCGGCCTATCCCGCGGGGTCGGGCAAGACCATTTGGTGCTTTACCGGCGACGTGCTCGAGGAGCTTATGCCGGGTGGTCGTCACCATACCGAGGCGACGGACCGTATCCTTGCCTGCCTCGATATGTTGGTGGATGGCCCGTTTGTTCAGGATCTGTACGATATCTCATTGCGTTTTAGGGGCTCGAGCAATCAGCGCGTGATTGATATGAACGCCACGCGCGCCCGTGCTGTGCGCGAGGGCGTTGCGCTTTGCGACGCTGTGGAGCTTTGGCGGGACGATCCGGTCTATTCGACCCATACTATGTAGCTTGTGGCCGATGCCAAAGGGCGTGGTACCATAGCGCGAACGCAAAATCGGAAAAGTGAGGCCCAGATGGTCGATCAGGAAAAAGTCGAGGCCGCCATTAAGCTGTTGCTTGAGGGCATAGGCGAGGACCCAACTCGTGAGGGCCTGCTGGAGACCCCGGCGCGCGTTGCCCGTATGTATGGTGAGATCGCCGGTGGTATGGACCAGAGTGCCGAGGAGCACCTGTCCAAAACCTTTGCCGTCGCTTCGAACGATTTGGTTATCGAGCGCGACATCACGTTTTACTCGCTGTGCGAGCATCATCTGCTGCCGTTTTACGGCAAGGCTGCCATTGGCTATATCCCCAACGGCCGTGTCGCAGGGCTTTCCAAGCTCGCCCGCACGGTTGAGGTTTATGCCCGCCGTCTACAGCTGCAGGAGCAGCTGTGTGCGCAGGTTGCCGACGCTCTCATGGATTATCTCGCTCCCCGGGGAGCGATTGTGCTCATGGAAGCCGAGCATATGTGTATGACCATGCGCGGCGTGCAAAAGCCTGGCACCAAGACCGTGACGCTCGCTCGCCGCGGCGTCTTTGAGACCGATCCCGCGCTCGAGGAGCGTTTCTTTAGGATGCTGGGACGCTAACTATGAGAGTCGTCAACGACTTTGCATCGAAGACCGATGAGGGGACGTCACGTCGCGGCTTTATGGCTTCGGGCTTGGCTCCCTTTGGTGCCATGCCTCGCATTGATTACATTTGTGCCAACGGGCTGTTCCGGCGGCATCTGGGCAACATTGCGCAGTTGGAATCGGGGCGCATCTTCTGCCGCCACGGTATTGACCATCTGCTCGATGTCTCTCGCATTATGTGGATCAAGAATCTCGAGGAGCAGCTCGAATTTGACCGCGAGGTCATCTACGCCACGGCACTTCTTCACGATATCGGCAAAGATGAACAGTATGAATCGGGTATATCCCATGATGTTGCAAGCGAACGCGTCGCTGATGCGATTCTCGGCGGCATGCCCGATGACGTGGCGTTTGAGCCGGCCGATGCCGCAGCCATAAAGACGGCCATTCTGGGCCATCGAAAGCTGCGCGTGAACAGCCAACCGCTTGAGCGTCTGCTCTATGCAGCCGACAAAGCGTCGCGCGCCTGCTTTGCATGCCCCGCGCGCAATGCTTGCAACTGGAGCGATGATAAAAAGAACCTGTCGATTCGCGTGTAGTTAGTCTGCGCGGTCGGGGTTCTAAACGAAGGAGACGATCGCGATGAGCAACAAGAAACTGCCCGAGAATGCAACCAAGACTGAAGGTGCCGAGCTCGCCCGCCGTGGAAGGGGCGAAATATCCACCGCAACGGCGGTGCCCCACGTGAGCTATGACGACCTTCGCCATGCCGACCGCATCACCGTTGAAGGTCTTGAGGTTTTTGCTAACCATGGCGTGTATCCCGAAGAGAACGCGCTGGGCCAGAAGTTCATCGTGTCCTTGGTACTCTATGCCGACCTGCGTGCAGCGGGGGAGCACGATAACCTGGACGCCTCGATTGACTATGGCTCGGTGTGCCACGATGTCGATGGCTATCTGCGCGAGCATACGTTTAAGCTCATCGAGGCTGCAGCTGAGGGTGTGGCCTCGATGCTGCTGCGTCGTTACCCCTTGCTGCTTGGCGTGCGCGTTAAGCTCGATAAGCCTTGGGCGCCCGTCGGTCTTCCCCTGGCAAGCTGCGGTGTCGAGATCGAGCGCGTGCGCTAACCGGTTCTAATATGTCTCTATGGGTGGCTGCTTGAGCCGCTGGGACAGTGCTCTATTGTTGGGGCAGTACGTGTCGAGCAGGGCGTGAAACCGCTGATTGTGGCTTGGCTCGAGCAAGTGGACGAGCTCGTGGGCGACAACCATGTCAAGGCACTCGACGGGGTAGGCGGCAAGTTCTCGTGCGATGCGAATGGCGCCGGTTTTGGGCGTGCATGATCCCCAGCGCGTTTTCATGCTGCGCACGGAAACGCGGGAAACGGCGACACCCATTGCGATTTCGTATGCGTGCACCATATCCCGCAGCGCCGATGTGACTTCGGACGTATAGAGCTGGTCAATATGGGCTTGGATCTCACTGGGCGTTAAGCCGTCGAGGGGCGCGTTCCACTTGGCCTGCGGACGTTCGTCTGGCTCGTCGGTACCCATAAAGCTTGCGAACGTGGCTTGTTTGGGCCGCGGTGCGGGTGACTTAAAGTTGTGATCGAGCGCATCTTGTACCGTGATGGGCTTGCCCCAAAGTGCAATGATGGACGAGGGGCTGAGCGGCTCTCGCGCCGTCGCCTGACGTTGCTCGCGCTGGGCAAGCCGGCTGATAATCCAGGCGCTGTTGCGCTTCACAAACGCTTCGATACGCTCGCGGCTGGCGCCGAGCGGTGCGCTGGCGTGGACCTCACCGCTCGATGTGACGCGCAGGTTGAAGTTTTTGACGCGCTTTTTGGTAACGACGACGGGGATGGGAGTCCCATCCGGTTGGGGTAGGAAAAGCGTAAATTGCTGCGTCAAAAGTGGTCCTTCAGATTGGGGACGGGCCGGCATGTCGACCGTTCGGCATGCCGGCCCGCTCAGGGGATGTGAAATTAATAACGCTCAAAGAAGGCAAGGGCATTATCGCTGCAGAGCTTCTGCATCACGGTCTTGCCAAAGTGCTTGGAGAGCATGTTCTGGAACTCGGGCATCTTGCTGGCATCGGAGAGGAAGGCGGGCACCGTGGCACCGTCCCAGTCGCCGCCGAGCGCGATGACGTCCTCGCCGCCCAGGTCGAGCCAGTGCTCGATATGTGCCGCCAGCTGGTCGAAGGTGACGTCTGCGGCTGTCTTGTCGGTTGCGTCGTTGGAAAGGAACTCGCTGCAGTAGTTGAGGCCGACGATGCCACCCATGTCGCGAATGGTGCGGAACTGGTCGTCGGTGAGGTTGCGCTTAACGCCGCAAACTGCACGAGAGTTGGAGTGGCTGGCGACGAAGGGACGTGTGGCGTGGGCGACAACCTCGTCAAAGCACTCATCGTTGAGGTGGGAGACGTCAAGCACCATGCCGGCGTGCTCCATCTGCGTAAGTGCCTCGATGCCGGCGGCGGTGAGGCCGGCGTGGGTATCGTGTCCGCTCGCGAGCGGTCCCTGCGCATTCCAGCTGAGCGATGACATGAGTACGCCCAAGCTCTTGAGCACCTCGATCAGCGCGGGGTCCTCGGCAAAGAACGTGGCGTTTTCGATGGTGTGGATGCAGGCGACCTTGCCGTCTTTGAGCGCGGGGCGAATGTCTGCCGCGCTGCGTACGTTGACCATGCGGTCGTGGTTGAGCATTGCCTGGCCGCTCATATGCGCCATGATCTGCGCCTGGAAGCGCGCGGCGTGGGCGGTGGGAATCTCATCGGGGACAAACGTGGCGAAGCACTGTGCCCATGGCGTGTTGCCGATCTTTGCGAGCGAGATGGCGCAGGCGTTGCCCTCGATGAGGTCGAAATCTTGCGGATGCGTTTCGTCGCCGGGGAAATAACCGTCGGTGCCGGCGGTAAAGCGCAGGTCGAGATCGAGCGTGGCCCAGCCGATGCGGTCGGCGGTGTCGCAGTGTAGGTCAAATACGGGATATGCCATGGTTCCTCCGGTTGCAGCGTTTCTTTGCAAACTGTCATTGAATTGTATGACTAGGGTATAGTTAGCGCCATATGTTCACGGCGGCCCGCGTTGTGCGCCGCCCTTATCACGGAGGTTACCATGTCCAACCAGGGCAAGAAGGTCAAGACTCATTATCGCGGCACGCTCGACGACGGCACGCAGTTCGATAGCTCCTACGATCGCGGCGAGCCGCTGGAGTTCACCTGCGGCGCCGGTCAGATGATCAAGGGCTTCGACGCCGCTGTTGTCGACATGCAGGTGGGCGAGAAGAAGACCGTGCACATTCCTGCTGCCGATGCCTACGGCGAGCACAATCCCGAGATGGTTATTACCTTCCCGGCCGAGCAGGTTCCCAACATCGAGCAGATCGAGAAGGGCATGAAGCTCTTCCTGTCCACGCCGAGCGGCATGCCTGTCCCCGCCGTCGTCATCGACGTAACGCCCGAGGCTGTGACGCTCGATGCCAACCACGAGCTTGCCGGCAAGGACCTCAACTTTGATATCGAGCTCGTCGAGGTCGAGGGTTAGAGCATGCCTGAGCGCTTGGTTTCGACGACATGCTTGGGAAATCTCAACGATCCGTCCTATGAACTTCTGCTTCGCCGGAAGCTGGGCGGCGTCTTTGAAGTTGACGAGCTACTGCTCGATTGGGACCAGGCTGATGTATGCGCGTTTGTGGGCGTGACGGAGCTGGGGCGCACGGTCGATGTTCGGCTGGATACTGCCGACGGCGGTCGTTTTGTCGACGGCGACGTGCTCGCCGTCGACCGTTCGGGCGTGGTGCCCGTGGCGGTTGTCGTGCGCCTGCGCAGCGCCGAGGTTTATTTGGTCGAAGTTGACCGCATGGACCCGATTGCGCTCGCGCATGCGTGCTGGGAGATCGGCAATATGCATGCGCCGCTTTTTCGAGGCGATTCGGACGAGTATACCGTGCGCATGTATACGCCGGTGCAGCCTGTTTTGGGCCGCATGCTCCGGGGCGTCGAGGGCGTTCGGCTCTCGACGGTTACCCGTGAACTCGATTCGGACCGGCGCTTTGCGTCGAGTGCGGCGGATGCCGTTGTGAGTATGGCACCAGACTTTACGATCGTAAAGAAGGCGCGCGGTTAACGTGCGTATAAGTAAGGCGGACTTTGAGAGACAACTATTCAAAGTCCGCCTTTCTGTTGATGAGATGCTGTGGGGGAGCATATGGGTCTTGAAGGAATCAAGCTGATTGCATGCGATTTGGACGGCACGTTGCTGCATCCGGGGGAGCGCGAGCCGCGTTCCGAGGCCTTTGAGCTCATCGATGAGCTGCATCGTCGCGGTATCGTGTTTATGCCGGCGAGCGGCCGTCAATATGCGAGCTTGCGCTATCTGTTTGCCCCGGTGGCCGATGAGCTCGCCTATGTATGTGAAAACGGAGCCCTGGTGATGAGCGAGGGACGTGCCGTTGTCAAGCGTTCCATGGAGCGTAGCCTTGCTATGGATATCGCGAATGCCGTGGTTGCGTATCCCCATGCCGACGTGACCCTTTCGTGTGAGGGACACCTCTACACCATGAGCGGCAACGATGCGTTCGTCGATCATTTGCGCTATGAGGTCCACTGCGATGTGGCGGTGGTCGCCCGCCCCGAGGACATCGACGAGGACGTCATTAAGATTGCCTTCCAGACGCCCGAGGTGGATCAGCCGGCGGCCCTGGAGTATTTTGAGCGCCTCTTTAGCGACCGTGTTGACGTGATGACGTCGGGAACCGAATGGACGGACTTTATCGGTTTCGGTTCGGGCAAGGGCTCCGCGCTTGCCGATTACGGTCGTGCCCTGGGTATTTCGCCCGATGAGATGATGGCGTTTGGCGACAATGAGAACGATCGCGACATGCTCAACGTCGTGGGCCATCCCTATCTGATGGAGAGCTGCAACCCCTCTATGCGTGGCATTAACGACCGCGTCCGCTACGTGCGCACGGTCGAAGAAGAGCTGCGTCGTCTACTTGCTGAGTAGACATTTGGGACATGTCTAGGAATCTACTTTTTGCTGCAAAGTGCGGAAAGGTGGATTTTAAGGCATGTTCCAAACATCTACCGGCAGTCGGGGCAGAGACCCTCGAAGATGGTGTAGTGCGACGTGACGTGCCAGCCGATTTGCTCGGACGCTTTGGCGTCGAGCTGGGCATCGAAGGGGAGCGGTACGTCGATGACGCGGCTGCATGAGGTGCAGATGATATGTGCGTGCGGCTCGATCGTGCGATCGAAGCGGCTGCCGCCCGGCGTCTTGATGGAGAGGATCTCGCCGGCGTCGGCCAAGAGATTGAGGTTGCGGTAGACCGTACCGCGGCTGATTTTGTCATCCTGCGCGCGCACGACGTTGTAGATTTCGTCGGCGGTGGGATGGTTGTAGCTTTGGCGCACGGCGTCAAGAACCAGCTTTCGCTGCTTGGTATTCCTTCTTTGCACCGCCATGCGCCTCGCCTCTTTTCTATCAACGGTCGTAGGTAAATGATACCGTATTTAGCACACAATACTAATAATGAGGACTGAAACCGTCTTCATTGGCAAGTGGGGCTCGGGCCTGGGCATCTACAAGGCGAAAACGCGTTCCCATGCGCTCGTAGGAGGCATGAAGTGCCTCGAGATGAGATAGGATGTCTGCCGGAGCTCCCTGTATCTCCATCTCGACTGAGCCGTCTTCCATGTTACGCACCCAGCCGGTGAGTGCGCGTGCCTGCGCGAGGTTGGTGTTGGTAAAGCGAAAACCAACGCCTTGGACTTGCCCCGCCCAGCGCAGGAAATAACGCAGGGAAGTGTCTTGAGTGGCCTCGTCGCTTGCAAGCACGGTAAGCCTGCGGCGCAGCTCGAGCTCGACGTTTGACGGTTTTTGAGGCTCTCGACTGCCGCCGGTGACGCTGGAGAAGAACGTATCGAAGAGGCCCATCGCTATGCCTGCTTGCCTGCGTCGGCCGGGAAGGTTATGCCGGCCTGCTGACGCACGGCATCCATGATGCGTAGTGAGACGAGCGTGACATCGCGGTAGTGGCCAAGCTCGTGGCGTCCCGCCGGGGTCTCCCAAATCTCTTCCTTGACGTTATCGATGCCGCCGATGGCGGTGATAAAGTCTGTGAGTTCGTATTCCATGGTGTTGCTCGATTTGGGCAGGTCGAGCACGCGGCCGTTGTCGCCCTGTTCGCGCGGCGCCTCGGTCGCCGAGCCGCGTACGACGTCGCCGCGATAGTCGATGCGGACGTTGCGGGGCGTTGACAGATGGTCAATCTGGATAGTGCCACGCTCGCCTTCGATCTGCGAGGGCAGTAGGTCATTCGTAATTTTGGAGTGCGCGAGCTCGACGGAGATGCGGCCTCCGCCATAGCTGGCGAGGATGGAACCGCAGCCGTCGATGGGGCCGTGCGTGAGCTGTCGCGTGGTGGGGTCGAGCAGAGTAGTCATGCTCGTAAGGCCGGAGGGCATGCCGAAAATCTCGACCATGGGCTCGACGGCGTAGACGCCAATGTCCATGAGGGAACCCGATGCCATATTGCAGTCGAAGATATTGGTGGCGCGTCCCGCGAGAATCTCGTTGTAGCGCGAGGAATACTTGCCAAAGCGCAATGAGGCGCGGCGGATGGGGGCGATCTCGCCCAGGGCGTCCTCGATGGCGTGGAAGGCGGGATCGTGGAGGGGACGCATGGCTTCGAGGGCCACGACACCTGCTGCCTCGGCAGCGCGGAAGACTTCCAGCGCCTGCGCTTCGGTGGCGCAGAAGGGTTTCTCGACGATGACGTGCTTGCCACCGGCGATGCAGGCAAGGGCCTGCTCGTAGTGAAGTGCGTTAGGGCTGCCGATATAGACGGCGTCGACGTCGGCGGCTACCGCAAGCTCATCGAGTGACGTAAAGTTTCGCTCACCACCGCGCTCGGCGGTAAAGGCAGTACCGCGATTGGCGTCGCGTGAAAGCGTGCCCACAAACGCGGCTTGGTCGTTGGCGTTGACGACCTGGATAAAGTCGTCGGTAATCATGGATGTGCCGATGGTTGCGATACGCAACATGTGTCCCCCTTGCGTTGTTTGGCTTACAGGACGAGTGTAGCGCGGGAGGACACAAAAGCGTGCGAAAACGCCGTTACAGGTCGCTCTCGTTAAAGCCGGCGTCGATATCGAGGTTGCTGCCGTCGGCCGCCGTGGTGGCAAGCTCGTCGCAGCGCTCATTGAGCTCATGGCCGGCGTGGCCCTTAACCCAGATGAACTCCACTTTGTGTTTGCTCTTTGCGGTGAGCAGGCGCTCCCACAGATCGCGGTTCTTGACAGGCTGCTTGTTGGCGGTCCTCCAGCCTCGTTTTTTCCAGCCGTCAATCCAGTGTTTGTTGAAGGCGTTAACGACGTACTGCGAATCGGAATGGACCTCGACCTCGCAGGGGCGGTTAAGTGCCTCGAGCGCCACGATGACCGCCATGAGCTCCATGCGGTTGTTGGTGGTCTTGGCGTAACCGCGCGAAAGCTCGGAGGTGAAGGTCTTGCCGGCGGGGTTGGTGTATTTGAGCACGGCGCCGTAGCCGCCGCGTCCCGGATTTGATCGGGCCGAGCCGTCGGTATAGATGATGACCTTCACGGGCTTCCTTTCGTTGGGTACGTTTCGTGTGAGTGACCATTGTAGCGCCATGCCCGCCGGGGGCTAGCAATCTACGATTTCTATCCCGTCTTCCGACAGTTAGTTGGCATGGATGATGCGGTTGAGCTCGTCGAGGTATTGCTGCAAGAGGGGAGAGGGCTTGCGCTCGTCGTGCATGATATAGCCTACGTGCATCGTTGGGGCGTCTGCTAACGGGATCGATGCCATACCCCATTGCATTTCATTGGAGAGGACACCGGTCGACAGGGTGTAACCGTTCGACGTGATAAGTAAGTTAGTAAGTGTTCCGCGGTCCGAGATTCGTATGTTGCGGTCGCAAGGGATATAGCTAAAAGGTTCCTCGGCGTAATAGAAGGAGTTTGAGGTTCCCTGCTCAAAGCTGTAGCGCGTATAGGGTGTGAGGTCGGCAAGGGACAGCTGCGGGCGGCGGGCAAGCGGGTGGCGCTCGCTAACGAAGACGTGGACCGTCGCGTCGAATAGGGGATGGAAGCTCGCGCGCGCATCGGCAAAAGCCTTCTGCAGAACACGGGCGTTAAAGTCGTCCAGATACAGGATGCCGATGTCGCTGCGAAACGCGCGGACGTCATCGATGATCTGCGATGTGGTAGTCTCGCGCATGATGAACTCGAACTTGCTGTCGCGGCAGCGCTCGACCACGTTGACAAAGGCCTCGACCGAAAAGGCGTAGTGCTGGGCGGAAATGGCGAGGCGGGCTTGCGGGGTGCCGCCGTCCTCGTAGCGCGCCTCGAGCATATCGGCCTGCTCTACGACCTGGCGCGCATAGCCCAAAAGCTCGGTGCCGTCGTTGGTGAGCGTGACGCCGCGGCTGGAGCGCGTAAAGATCTCCAGGTGGAGCTCCTGTTCCAGGCTTTTGACGGCGTTTGAGATGCTGGACTGAGCGGTATAGAGGCGCTGAGCTGCGGCATTGATTGAGCCGGACTCTGCTACGGCGATCAGGAAACGAAGCTGCTGGAGGGTCATCGGCGCCATCCTTTCGAGTGTTATCTATATAACCGATAACAGGTTAGCGCTTTTAAGTGATTGACCGAGGGAAACAATGCTCGTACTATTCAAAACACACAAAGGCGGTAGGTAATTAAGCCAAACACGGAACCGGGATGTGAAAGGAGGCCCGCATATGAATTGCTTACCAAGACGAATGCCGGGCTCCTGTTTGCGCCCGTCGGCGTGATCAGGAGACAGCGACTTACTTCTCTCTAATTTATTAACTTTTGTTCGATCAAGGAGATCATCATGAGCCAGTTCATCAACAACCCCGAGCACACCTTTGGTTTCGATACCCTGCAGCTTCACGTTGGCCAGGAGAGCGCCGATCCCGCATCCGACTCCCGCGCCGTGCCTATCTACCAGACCACGAGCTATGTGTTCCGCAACTCCCAGCACGCCGCCGATCGCTTTGGTCTTGCCGACGCCGGTAACATCTACGGCCGTCTGACCAACTCCACCCAGGGCGTCTTCGAGGACCGTATCGCCGCACTCGAGGGTGGTGTGGCAGGTCTTGCCGTCGCCTCCGGTGCTGCTGCCATCACCTATACCCTGCAGGCTCTTGCCCAGGCCGGTGACCACGTGGTGGCTCAGAAGACCATCTACGGTGGCTCCTACAACCTGCTGGAGCATACGCTCTCCCAGTTTGGCGTCGAGACCACCTTCGTCGATGCCCACAACCTGGACGAGGTCGAGGGCGCCATCAAGGACAACACCACGGTCATCTACCTCGAGACGCTCGGCAACCCCAATTCTGACATCCCCAATATCGACGCCATCTCCGAGATCGCCAAGAAGCACGGTTTACCGGTTGTCGTCGACAACACCTTCGGCACCCCGTATCTGTTCCGTCCGCTGGAGCATGGTGCCAACATCGTCGTCCACTCCGCAACCAAGTTCATCGGCGGCCACGGCACCTCGCTGGGCGGTGTGATCGTCGACGGCGGTAACTTCGATTGGAAGGCGAGCGGCAAGTATGAGCAGATCGCCGAGCCCAACCCCTCCTACCATGGCGTCTCGTTTGCCGAGGCTGCCGGTCCCGCCGCCTTCGCAACCTATGTCCGCGCCATCCTGCTGCGTGACGAGGGCGCCTGCATCAGCCCGTTCAACGCTTGGATCCTGCTCCAGGGCACCGAGACTCTGTCGCTGCGCGTTGACCGTCATGTCGAGAACACTAAGAAGGTCGTTGAGTTCCTGGCTGGTGATAGCCATGTCGCCAAGGTGAACCACCCGAGCCTGTCTGAGCACCCCGATCACGAGCTCTATCAGAAGTACTTCCCCAACGGCGGTGCCTCGATCTTTACCTTTGAGATTAAGGGTGGCCAGGAGGCAGCTTGGAAGTTTATCGACCATCTGCAGGTCTTCTCGCTGCTCGCCAACGTGGCCGACGTCAAGTCGCTCGTCGTGCACCCGGCTACCACTACGCACTCCCAGCTCTCTGCCGAGGAGCTCGCCGAGCAGAACATCACGCCCTCCACGATCCGTCTTTCCATCGGTACCGAGAACGCCGAGGATATCATTTGGGATCTGAAGCAGGCCTTCGCCGCGCTGGACGAGTAAGGCGACTTGTGCAAGGACCCCTTGCGACTCGATAGGTATAACTGCATAAAATGCCTGCTCAAGGCGCCTGTGCGAACAATGGTTGCACAGGCGCCTTTTTTGCATAGAGCGGGTGCAAAAACAGGGTTTTTGGCATGCTTTATGCAATCGAGATGTGGAAAACTCCTGTTAAGAGGATGTGAGTTTTACGCAATTGACGTGCGCCTTTTGAGTAAAACCGCAGGTCGCGATTTGCTCGGGGTACTATGCAGCGCGATCGAATCACACGCAGCTCAAACGCAGCAAAAACGCACTACGGAGGTTTCTAGCTACATGAGGATCGATTCACGAAAACCGAAAGCCGCCGCCCTTTCCGCCGCTCTGACCGTGGCACTTTTGGCGGGCGCCGGTGCAACCGATGCCCACGCGGCAACACTATCCGATACGGTTGGACCTACGCCGTCCGAGGCGACGCTGGTGCAGCCCGTTGACTATCGCGGCGATGGTTATGGTTCCATGCAGGAGTGGAACGCCTCGATGGAGGCCAAGCGCGATTCCCTTGAGATGCGCGCTCAGATCATTATGAATATGTATGGCGACTATACTACCGATGACGAGCGTGCTGTGCTGCAGGGTTGCATCGACGGTGCGGGTAGCCTGTTGACGATGGGGGAGGTCGACGCCAAGTCGACCGAGCTCGATGAGCTGCGCGCTGCGCTTGAGGATGCCAAGCGCGAAGCGCTCGAGGCTGCCGCCGAGGCGGAGGCTGCCGAGGCCGCCCAGGCTTCGTACTACAACGCCGGTTACACTCCGTCTTACGCGTCTGCCGCGTCCTACGCGAACGGATCGGGCCTGACGCGCTCTGCGGGTGTCAATAACTACAACGGGCGCCGCGAGACCTATTACAGCAGCAATGTGCTTTATCACTATCGCACGGGCGAATGGACTCAGGATTCTGAGGGCTTCTGGCGCGATTCCGACGGCTATTACGTTGTTGCCGCGGGCGATATGGCCCAGGGCTCGACCTTTACGGGCTCCAAGGGTGATTGCAAGGTCTATGACTCCGGCTGCGCTGCCGGAACCACCGATTACTACACCGGTTGGTAATTTTTCTGCATCACGGATATTTGGCGGACGGGCGTCTTTACCGAACTTTAGGGCAACGTAAGGACGTCCGTTCTATGTATGCGTTTGAGTTAACAGAGCCCTTACCGTGGCGGTACGCTGGGCGTATGGATGCGGGGCACACTGGTTCTTGAGAAATAAGGTCTTTCTCTTGGAGGAAGTGGTCTTGTGAATGCTCGAGATATTGCCGTTGCCGCCGTCGCGTTGATGCTTGGCTGCCTTGGTCCCACGGCCGCGCTCGTCGCGGGCATGCAGGGGACATGCGGGGCTGCTCCTATCGTGGTCGGCGCGCTGATCGCGGCCACGCTGCTGGGAAGCGCAGGCGTGGTTCTTTGCCGCGACGATGAGGACGAGGTGCCGGGGTCGCAACGCTAACTGTTGTGAGATCGGCCGCCGGTCATAGACGAAGATGAAGGCCGCCGCAGGGGAAAGGTTCCCTTGCGGCGGTTTTGCTGTTAAGGCTGTTGAATGCGGCGCGTCGGCGCTACCAGCTTTTCTCGATATCGCGGATGCGCCGATAGAGCCACTCGTTTTGCGGTGCCTGGATATCGTGTTTGGCTGCGAGGCGGCAGATGGTGCCCGCGAACTCATCAACCTCGGTTTTGCGCCTTGCGATGCGGTCTTGAGCCATCGAGGGCATACCGGCGGGGTCGATTCCCTCGATGAGGTGCACCATTTGCGTCAGGTCTGCCTCGGTCAGTTCAACGCCCTCGGCGTTGGCGACCGCAAGCGTTTCGCGCATGGCGGAAACAAAGCAGCGACGCTGCTCGGAGCCCGGCTCCGTGGCGCTTCCGTAGGTTCCGCCGTAGGCCATGCAGGTCTGGTTGATGCCGTCGTTGAGCATGAGTTTAGCCCACATGCGGTGGGCGATGTCGTCCTCGACGGTATGGGCGATGCCGCAGCGCGTATAGAGCTCGTCGATTGCGGTGATGGTTGCGGGGTTCGTGCCGGCCGCCGCGCCAAAGCGGATTTCGCCCGCATTGGTAAAGGTGAGCGCGCCGTTGAGAAACACGGCGTCCATGCCCTGGCAGATACCAAGAACGGTATGCTCCCAGCCAAAGCGTTCGGCAATCTTTTGCTCGCTCGTAATGCCGTTGCACAGCGAGGCGATGAGCGTGTTGGGTCCCACGACGCGCTCCATAGTCTTGAGTGCTTGGTCGAGACCGGTGGTCTTGACTGTCAGGATGACCAGATCGGCGGGCGTCGCCTCGCTGGCACGGACGGACGTGAGATCGCAGGGCTTGCCGTTGACGGTGAGCGCGTCGTTCGCGTGACGCTCAAAACGGGTGTCATCCATAACGTATTCGACGGCGTCATTGCCGAGGGCCTTGGCAATCATGCTGCCGTAGAGCAGGCCGACGCCGCCCTTGCCGATAAAGGCGACCTTGTTGATCTGCATGTGAATCATCTCCCCATGTAAAAGGCGCCCGCGTAAGGGGCGCCTGATGGATTGTATGCTGCCAGGGTGATTGGTGGGTGCGCGGGGCGGCTGTTATGAAAAAGAAACTATTGCGCTGTGCGCTTATGCCGCGGGGCAGACCGCAAAGACGCGGGCGGGGTATCCGACGCCATCGCGGACCTTGGGGAAGGTGCAGAAGATGACGGCGCCTGTGGCGGGAAGCTCGTCCAGATGGTCCATGACTTCGATTTGATGGCGGTCGACCGAGAGGATGTATTGCTCGCCGGGGTAGGGGTAGGCGTCCTCGCACGTGGTGATGCCCGGCTCCTTTCATCGGGCTTTTTGCTGATGTTAAAGCGGTGCCGTGACGGCTCGATTTCTGCTGCGTTACGATACGTTCTCAATTGCGATTCCGATGTGTTTCGATGACGTGACGGGTTTGTTTCGCCTTGTCAGGGCTTCGATGGGAGGGGAGGGGCCGTGCAATATCGCGTTGACCCCAAAAGCGGCAACCGTATCTCGGCGTTGGGGCTGGGCTGCATGAGGTTTCCCGGTGCGCCGGGACGCCCGGATGCGAAGACAGCCGACGCCATCATCTCCCGTGCGGTGGGGCAGGGGATTAACTACCTGGACACGGCCTATCTCTATCCCGGCAACGAGGCTTGTGTGGGTGCGTCGCTTGAGCGCCTGGGCTTGCGCGACCAGGTTTTGCTCGCAACCAAGCTGCCGCATGCTTCGTGCAAATGCGCGGAGGATTTCGACCGGTTCTTCGACGAGCAACTGCGCCGCCTGCGGACCGACCATATCGACTATTACCTCATGCACAACATTACCTCGCCCGCCCAGTGGGAACGTGTGGTGGCGTTGGGCATCGAGGACTGGATCGCGCGTCAAAAGGCGGCGGGGCGCATTCGCCAGATTGGTTTTTCGTACCACGGCAGCGCGGCGGATTTCCTGACGATGCTCGATGCATATGAGTGGGACTTTTGCCAGATCCAGTACAATTACGCTGGAGAGCGATATCAGGCAGGAACAGCGGGGCTCATGGCCGCCGCCGAGCGAGGCCTCGCGGTGTTTGTGATGGAGCCACTGCTGGGCGGGCGTTTAGCGGGCAAGCTGCCGCCACGGGCCCGCGCTGTGCTCGATAGTGCCCGTGACCCGCATTTGCGCACTCCTGCCGCCTGGGGTCTTTCGTGGGTCTGGAATCATCCTCAGGTGACGATGCTGCTTTCGGGTATGACCGATATCGCGCAGGTGGATGAGAACGCGGTGTTGGCCGATCGGGCCCTGCCGGATTCGATGACTGCCAACCAGCTCGACACGATCGCGCACGTGCTGGATGAGTTTGAAAAATCGAATCGCGTGCCCTGCACGGGATGCGGCTATTGCATGCCGTGCCCTAAAGGCATCAATATCCCTGGATGTTTTGCCGCCTACAACGCAAGCTATGCGCACAGCTGGTTTACGGGTCTATCGCAGTACTTTACGGCGAGCGCGGTGCGCACAAGCGAGGCCAAGCTGGTGAGCAATTGCGTCAAGTGCGGCAAATGCGCGCGCCACTGCCCACAGCATATCGATATCCCCGAGCGTCTCGATGACGTGCGCCGACGTTTCCAGCCTGGCCCCGTGACGGCAGTGCTTAAGGCCTTCGGCAAAACGCGCTCCTCGTGACCCTTTTATAACTTGCGCTGGAATAGTTCCTGCTTGCGGCAGAATAGGGCTTAAACAGGGACTATTCCACCGCAACTGAAGGGGGCTGTCGTGGGCCATCGGGATTCATGGGATGATTCGCGTGAGGTTCGTTGGGGCATTTTGGGCGCTGGGCACATTTCTCATCGATTTGCATCGTCGCTCAAGGAGGTGGACGGGGCACGGCTGGTGGCTGCGGCCGGCCGCACTCCTGCACATGTCGAGGAATTTTGCCGAGCGTTTTCGATTGATGCTGCGCATGGCCATGCCTCGGTCGACGATAACGGCGATGCGGCTTATGACGCGCTGATTGCCGACCCCGATGTCGACGCAATTTACTTGGCTCTTCCGCATGGCATGCATACGCGTTGGGCCTGTCGCGCGCTGTGCGCCGGAAAGGCCGTGCTGTGCGAAAAGCCGGCCGTTTTGAGTGAGGAAGAGGCTCTCTCGATTGCCTCCACCTCTCGCGAGCGCGGCGTGCTGTTTATGGAGGCGATGAAGAATCGGTTTTGCCCGATGCGCACTCGCGTGAAGGACTTGCTTGCGTCGGGTGAGCTTGGCCGTATTGTCTCGATTGAAAGCGTGCAAAAGCTCGATTACGGCGAGTCTCCTTCAGGCTATCTGCTTGATCCGTTGCAGGGCGGCTGTCTATATGACATGGGCTGCTATGCAGTCGGTTGGTTTGAGGATTTGCTCGCGGGCGCTTGCGAGGTTTCGTCTCGTGAAGTTCGCTGGCGTGACGTATCGGGCGGCCGCGTCGATTGGGCCGACGAGATCCATATGAGCGTCGACGGTATACCCATTCATATGGTGTGCGACGGCAAAGCAACATATGAAAGCCGCTTAACGATTGCCTGTGAGCGGGGCTCGTTGGAAATCGAGCGTCTCCATCGCCCCGAGCTCGCTCATGTGAAGTATTCCGACGGTCGGATACTCGAAATCGATGCACCATTTGAGGTCGATGATTTTTACGGTGAGGTGTCGCATGCGGCGCGGCTCATTCAGGCGGGGAAACTCGAAAGCCCCATCATGTCCCTAGCCGCCACACAGCGCTGTGCGCACATCATCGATGCGATTCGCTTGAAACTTTAGGGCGTGGGGGCATGGCGCCAGCGCTTGGAATGCCTGGAGGCCTTTGCTCCTGATGCCCCTTTTATAACTTGCGGTGGAATACGGTCTGTTTGCGCCAAAATAAGGCACCAATAGACCGTATTTCACCGCAACTGATGAGGGGGAGTTGGAGATGCTGACGATCGGGTGTCATCTTTCGACGACGAAGGGCTATCGGGCAATGGGAGAGACGGCGTTGTCCATTGGCGCCAATACCTTTGCATTCTTTACGCGCAACCCGCGCGGTGGCAAGGCAAAAGACCTTGACATGGATGACGTGGCGGCTCTGCGCGAGCTTATGGCGCAAAACGACTTTGGACCGCTGGTGGCGCATGCCCCGTATACCTATAACCCCTGCTCCGCTAAGGAGCGGGCGCGCGAGTTTGCCTTGGAGGCTATGGCGGAAGATTTGCAGCGTCTGGAAACACTGCCCGGCAACTACTACAACTTCCATCCCGGTGCGCATGTGGGACAGGGCTCCGACGTCGGCATTCAGATGATTGTCGACACGCTGTGCCAGGTGATGTTTGAGGGGCAGCAGACGACGGTATTACTCGAGACCATGGCGGGAAAGGGCACCGAGGTGGGCCGTAGCTTTGAAGAACTGGCGTGCATTATCGAGGGCGTTGCCGCCAAGCGCCCAGAGCTGTCCGATAAGCTGGGCGTTTGTTTGGACACCTGCCATGTGAGCGATGCCGGCTACGACATCATCCATGATCTGGACGGCGTACTCGACGAGTTCAACCGCGTGGTGGGTATCGATCGCTTGCATGCCGTACACATCAACGATTCGAAGAACCCTTGTGGCGCCCATAAAGATCGTCACGAGTGCATCGGCAAGGGATACCTTGGCAGCGAGGAATTTGGTGGCGGTATGCAGGTTATGCAGAATATTGTATCGAATGGCCACTTGCGTTCGCTGCCGTTTATTTTGGAGACTCCGAACGAACTTGCAGGTTATGCAGCTGAAATTAGACTATTAAGGTCATTGCAGCAGTAATGACTGTCACAAAGTAGAGTATTCCATTCACGTTATGGGTTTGTTTCAATCAGTTTTCTCATTGCAGATTCGTAATTCCGGGTGCATAATAGCCAACAGTTTTTGCAGACCTCTGAATCAAACGAGGTCACCGGAAGGAGACTGATTATGAAGCTGAAGAAGCTTGGCGCATTTGCCGCCACGGGTGCTATGGCACTCGCCCTTGCTCTGACGGGCTGCGGCTCGTCCAACGCCACCTCTGGTTCTGATGCCGGTTCCAGCAGCTCTGACGACGCTAAGGTCGAGAAGGTCGACGGCTCCAAGGAGTACGCGCTCGTCAAGGACGGTACGCTGACCGTCGGCACCTCTGCCGAGTACGCTCCGTTTGAGTACAAGGATGACAACGGCGATTATCAGGGCTTTGACCTTGAGCTCATCAAGGCTATCGGCGACAAGCTGGGCCTGGATGTCGAGTATGTCAACAATGACTTTGACACGCTGGTTCCGGGCGTCGCTTCGGGCGCCAAGTATGACGTTTCCATCGCGGCTATCACCGACACGCCCGAGCGTGAGAAGGAAGTCACTTTCTCTGATTCCTACTACATGGACGATCAGGCTATCGTGACCAAGGTCGATAACACCGACATCACGGCCGATAACTTCAGCGAGAAGCTCAACAACGCCGACGCTACCATCATCGTCCAGTCTGGCTCGACCGCCGAGGCCTTTGCCCAGGAGAACTTCCCGAAGGCCAAGATCGTCCCCTACAAGGACGCCACCGAGTGCTTCAGCGCTCTGCAGTCCGATAAGGGCGACGCCGTAGTCACCAACCGCTCCGTTGCCAGCCAGCTGACCGCCGAGCAGTTCAACACCTGCCAGACCATCAAGCAGATCAGCACCGGCGAGGAGTACGCCATCGCCATCAACCAGGGCAACACCAAGCTCAAGGACGACATCAACCAGGCCATCAAGGACCTGACCGACGACGGTACCGTCGACGCCCTCATGGCTAAGTACAATATCAAGTAAAATAACTACTTGATTGCGCGCGGGCCCTTTCCGTTTTGCGGAGAGGGCCTTTGCGCTTCTCTTGACGGAGAGCGTTTCCGTCTCGTTTTGCCGGCAACTTCTACGATAGGAGCCACCTTGTCTCGACTGAACAAAGGGGCCGCGGAGCAGCGTTTTCCACTGTCCGCCTTGCTCCAAAAGCTAGCCTGCGTCATGGCCGTGGCGCTCGCGCTGGTGTGCGCGGGGGCATATGCGCCCACGACCGCCCAGGCGCTTGAGACCGCAAAGATTACCGCCCGACCCAACACCGGTTCGGGCAGCGATGTGGTCGGCGGCACCGAGACGCGCATTACCTGGGAAGTTCAGGCCGATGCCGACGAGGAGCTGAGCGGTCTTTCTTTGACGTTTGTCGACGGCACGACGTTTGGTACCGATGACACGCGATTGACGATGCTCTCGGGCGAGGACCTCATGGATCGTACGCCCATGAAGCCCACGTGCAAGGCTGACGGCCAGACGCTCAAGATTGACTTTGGCGAGACGGCGCCTGCCGGCGGCTTTTTCCGTGTCGAGGTTTACGGCGTGACCTTCCCCGTCGAGGGCGGCGATGAGGCCTTTAGCGGCACCTATACGCTCGCCGACGGGTCGACCAAGAAGATCTCCAAGATTCCGTCGGTGGAGATCAAGGGAGTGACGGCCTTCGATAACTTCCTGGCTGACCTTAAAGAGCAGCCGTGGGTCGAGGCGTGGAACTCCAATATGTTCCTGCGCCTGTTCCTGAACCCGGTCATTTTGGTCCAGAGCCTGCCGATCGTCTTCAAGGGCTTCCTTATGTCGCTCTCGATCGTGCTCGTGGCATTTCCGTTGGCCATTCCCTTTGGCTTTGCGCTGTCGCTCATGCGCATTTCCAAGTCGCGCATCCTTCGCTGCCTTGCCGGCATCTATGTGAATATCATCCGCGGCACGCCGGCGTTCTTGCAGATCTACATTGCGTTCTTTGGCTTGCCGCTGGCCGGTGTCAAAGTGGACGACTATGTGCTGGGTGTTATCGTCATGGCCATGAACTCGTCTGCGTACCTGTGCGAGATCTTCCGTGCCGGTATTCAGTCGATCCCCAAGGGTCAAAACGAGGCTGCTCGCTCGCTGGGCATGAATGCCTTCCAGACGCTGCTCTATGTCATGATTCCGCAGACGTTCCGCAATGTCCTGCCTACGCTGACCAGCGAGTTCATCCTGCTCTACAAGGACACGTCGCTGCTTGCCGCCGTGGGTGTCGTCGAGATCGTCATGAACGCCCGCACCATCGTGGCCACGACGGGCTCCATCACGCCGTATGTGGTTGCCGCTCTGTTCTATCTGGTCATTACCCTGCCGCTTGCGCGCTTGGTGAGCGGTCTTGAGGCGAGGCTTTTGGGCACGGCCGAGACCAAGAAGAAGCGTCCCACCAAGAGCGCCGGACAGGTTGTCGCGACGCCCGCCGATCATATCGCCGGTCTGTAAGGAGGTCCTGTCATGAGTGAAACGAATTCCAACGAGGTCGTTGTCAGCATCAAGAACCTCCAAAAGGCTTTTGGCGATAACGTGGTCCTGCGTGATATCGATCTGGACGTGCACAAAGGTGAGGTCGTTGTGGTCCTGGGCCCCTCGGGCTCGGGCAAGTCGACGATGCTTCGCTGCATCAATCGCCTGGAGCATCCCACGAGCGGCTCGATTGTCGTTGAGGGCGTGGATGTGTGTGCCAAGGGCGTCGACCTCAATAAGGTACGTACGCACTTGGGCATGGTGTTTCAGCAGTTCAACCTGTTCCCGCACCTGTCGGTTAAAAAGAACGTCATGCTTGCGCAGCAAAAGGTGCTCAAGCGCAGTAAGGAAGAGGCCGAGAAGATCGCCATCGAGGAGCTGACCAAGGTCGGCCTGGCCGAGCGCATCGATTTTATGCCGAGTCAGCTTTCGGGCGGCCAGCAGCAGCGCGTGGCCATCGCCCGCGCCCTGTCGATGAACCCGCACGTGATGCTCTTTGACGAGGCCACGTCGGCGCTCGACCCCGAGCTCGTCCGCGATGTATTGGGCGTCATGCGCGACCTGGCACGTGACGGTATGACCATGATCGTGGTGACCCACGAGATGGGCTTTGCTCGCGACGTCGCCGATCGCGTCGTCTTTATGGACGGCGGCGTTATCGTGGAAGAGGGCACGCCGAGCGAGGTCTTCGACCACCCCAAGAGCGAGCGCACCAAGGCGTTCTTGGGCAATATCTCGTAGCCGGTTGATGTAACTGCCGTTGCAAAAGAGCGGGGCTGGACTTGAATCCAGCCCCGCTCTTTTGTAGGGATGGGGATACGCTTTGATGCAGGCTCTCTTGGAGGCCCTGGGTTCGTTACGCGAGCTCGGCTCCGAGGGCCTTGCAAGCGGTCTCGCCCTCGTCGTCGGGCGCGTCGTAGCAGATGGTGGAGTCCACGACGTTGACGCCCGCCTCGTCGGCGTCCGCCTTCCAGTTGTCCATCCATTCGCCCTCGGCCCACGAATAAGAGCCAAAGAGGACGACCTTCTTGTCGCCGAGGGTCTCCTTGACCTCATCCCACATGGGCTGGAACTCATCGTATTCAAGCTCCTCGGAACCCATGGCGGGGCAGCCGAAGGCGAAGGCATCATATTCGGCGACCTTGTCGGCAGAGAAGTCGGCGCAGGAGATGACCTCTGCCTCGGCGCCGGCACCGGTTGCGCCCTCGGCAACGAAGTTTGCCATGGCCTCGGTGTTGCCTGTACCGCTCCAGTAGACGACTGCGATCTTGCTCATATGTCTTCCTTTCGGTTGTGCGGCGTGCGGCCGCGTTTTGTATGCTCTATCGGGTTGCCTGGACAAGTTGTCCCAGAGTGCAGCCCTGTTGATAGATGTAGGTAAGGTATTGCGTGCATGCGCGATAGGAATCGAAGGTCGTGAGCGCCTGCTCAACGTTTGTGTATACCTTCCATGCGCCAAAGACCTTATAGTTTTCGCCGTGCTGGACGATAAACTGATGGACATCTTCGTAGGGATAGCCCAAAAAATAGCCAATTTCGTGGGGGAACTCGCACATGCACCCCGTATCGCAGTGCCTATTTCGCGCGAGCGCGCAGACGCTGCCGTCATAGGCGCTCTCTGCGGCATTGCTGCTTGCCAGCGTGATGCGCGCGGCGAGATGCACCAGGGACGCGGGCAGGTTGCGGACATCGTAACCTTCGGCGGCAAGCGCCGTCGTGGCGCGGGGGTCGGAGAGGTATCGCATGAGGTCTGCAGGGCGGTACACATAGATGAGCGCTCCGCAGGGGCGCCAGACCAAAACGCTCATATGGATCCCGAGTGGCTGGAGCTCGCGGTTGCATTGGGCTATGACGGCGAGCAGGCGAGAGCGTCGCTCTTCGATATGGGCGGCGCTGGGTTTTCCGTTTTGGTTGGCGTAAACGCCGGGATAGGTAAAGAGCGAAGCCGGCTTGATACCTGCGAGCGTAGGGGAGCAGTTGCGCACGACAGCCGTTTGGTATGTTGGGATGTCAATGGTCCGAGTCACGATGCCCCTTTCGGGTCCTCAGTTGTTAGCCTAGGAAAACCTATACACGAAAGTAAGCCATGGTCAACAAAAAAGTTTGAAGAGGGAAACTAATTGACCGAACAGACATGATTTTGGGTTAAGATGGGGACACCCCATGGGGGTATCTAGATAGGGCTACTTGAAAGGGGAACGCATGAGTGACTTGCTCAGCCCTGCGAATTTCATCGTGCTGGCCGTCATTGCCGTCGGCATGTTTTTTGGACTGCGTCGCATTGCCGCTTCGACACACGGGAAGAGTTGTTGCAGCGATGGTGCGAGCGGCAAGAAGGCCAAAAAGGTTGTTGTGGTGGATACCGATGCGTCACACTATCCCTATAGCGATGAGCTGCTCATCGGCGGCATGAGCTGTGACGGCTGCGCTCAGAACGTGGCCAATGCCCTCAATGCACTGGATGGCGTGTGGGCAACGGTGACGTATGCGGACCACACGGCACGCGTGCGCTCTAAGCAGCCGGTGGATCGTGATGTCCTCGAGACGGCCGTGAAAGACGCGGGCTACTACGTCATGACGCTGTAAGCGTCGCTCTGGATGCGCTTCCTTGGCTAGGCTCGTCCGCGCAGTTCGATGTCTTGGATGTCGTCGAAGTCGATGGCGATGTCTCGGAGCTTGAGGAGCTTGAAGGCGGGGAGCGCCTCGTCGAGGATGCCGGTGCGGCTGCGATAGCCGTATGTATCGTAATAGGTGACACGAACCAAGTCGCCACGTTTGAGACCCTCGAGTTTTTTAGAAAGCACGAGGGCTTTTTCTTCCGTGAGCTCACGTTTTGGCTCGACGGTGATTTCCTGCTTGCGCACGAGTTCGTAGTATCCCGTGAGGGCGGCAAAGGGCATAAACTGTGCGGCGCGGTTGGCGCGCACGGCACCGTTGGCAGTGAGGTTGGGGTCGGCGGCGCGGCGTCTGCCCTCGGGGTCCGCCAGGCGCTCGAAGGCGGTCGGCGGGCGCACGGGCTGTTGTTTGGGTTTAGGCACGGTGTCCTCCAACTTGTTCGTTGCGTTCGCGCGCGGTGGCGCCGGCGGTAAAGCTTAATCCCTTGACGAGCGCGTTCTTGCCGTACTTGCCTTTCACGGCCAGGACGGCGCGCGCCAGGTCGCGCTCGCGCTCATCGGCCTCGATATCGCTGAACAGATCGATGGTGGCAAATTCCTCGGGCATGAGGTTGCCAAATCCCAGGTTGATGCGCTTGACCGGTCGTTTGGGATCGACAGTCTGCGCCCAGAGCTCATCGAAATAGCCCATGATCTTCTTAAACGAATTGGTACGCTCGCTCAGCTTTCGCGAGGCGTTAGAGTGCGCAAAGAGTGCGGCATAGCCACCGCGCGGTTTGCCGCCATGCTCTCCCACAAAGATGCCATCGATTGCCTGCGCTTCGCGCACCAGGCGACGCCGTTCGTCATCGCGCTGGACGGGCTTGGGCGCACGGGGCGCGAGCTCGGGGCCGGCGGTTGCGGTGGGTTCGATACTCGATGTGCTCGAGCGCAGGTGCCCGCATCCGTCCACATACTGCGCTGTACCGCTGGCGTCGAGGCGGCGTATGTCGGCGCGTTCGCTCGCGTAGCCCACAAAGAGCGAGATGCTGTCGCAGACCACGTGCTTATCGACCAAGTCTAAAACGGCGTTGTCGACCATCTCGCGCAAGACGGTATAGGCCTGTTCGTAGGCATAACCCTTCGAGAGCACCTGTCCTGTGGTGGTCGAAGTTGCTTGCGGGCGATAGGCTTGGATATCGGCGATGGTTGTCGGCTCGCGCCCGAAGGCATGGTCGATGAGATATTCGGCATTGACGCCGAGCTCGTCGTAAAGCAGGTTTTCGTCGAGCGCCGCGACGCCCATCAGATCGTAGACGCCGTATTTCTCGAGGCGGGCTGCCACGCCGGGACCGATGCCCCAGATATCGGTGATGGGACGATGGGGCCAGATCTCCTTGCGAAAGGTCTCGTCGTCGAGTATGCCGATGCGGCTGGGTACGTGCTTGGCGGTAATGTCGAGCGCTACCTTGGCCTGGAATAGGTTGGGGCCGATGCCGACCGTCGCCGTGATGCCGGTGCGCGCGAGGACCTCGTCGCGCAGCGTGCAGGCGAACCCTTCCGCATCGGTGTGATAGAGGTCCAGATAGGGCGTCACGTCGAAAAAGCATTCATCGATTGAATAGACGTGAATGTCTTGCGGACTTACGTATTCCAGATAGATGCCGTAGATTTGCGCCGACACCTCCATATAGTGCTGCATGCGCGGTACGGCCGTGATGTAGTCGATGCCATCGGGAATCTCGAATAGGCGGCAGCGATTGTGAATCCCTAAGTCCTTCATGGCCTGCGTGATGGCGAGGCAGATGGTCGTGCGCCCGCGCGATTCGTCGGCAACGACCAGGTTGGTGGTGAGCGGATCGAGCCCACGGTCGACGCACTCGACGCTGGCATAAAACGTCTTGAGGTCGATGCAGATATAGGTGTGCTGCTCGTGCGCCATCCGTGTCCCTTCATCAAACACATGTTCTTATCGAATACCTGTTCGATAATACCCGCTCGTCCGGACGTCGTCAAAACCTGTCAAAAAGGGACTGGTTTGTTTTGGTAGGTATGGTCGTGCGGTTGGATCGGGTTTTAACGCAGCTCTAAAGAGTGCGAAACAGCTCGGAAAACCTCGCTTCGTAGCATGAGCCTAACGATTGATACCGCCTATACGCACGGAAGGGTTGTGGAAAAGATGGTCAATTATGGGTTTGGTATGCCGACGCGCCTTGTTGCGGATGGAGACGTGGCTCGCTGGTGCGGACGATTGGTCGCTCACTACGGTGGCACCAAGGCGCTGGTCGTGTTGGGCGGTGACAAACATACGCACGATGAGCTCGTCTCGGCGGCGCTCGGCTCGCTTGATCGAGCTCTGCTCGAACGCGTGCTTTTTCGCTGCGGCTTGGTCGGGGGCGATGGGGGAGACGATTTGGTCGATGAGGCCGTAGCCCTGGCGACCGACGAAGGCGTGGACTTTGTCCTGGCGATTGGCGATGCCGATACTGCCGGCTTTGCGCGCGAGCTCGCGCGTCGCATGGCGGCGCTCGATGCCGGCGAAGACGGCTTTGTGCCTTATGGATGCATTGTCTCGGAGGGCAAGGTGCCTGCTGTCGTGGGCACCGGCGAGGTTCCCGTTTTTGCCATTATCGCGCCCGAACTGCTGGAGGGCATCGGGTCTCCTCTGCGTGAGTTACTCGGTAGCGTCTGCGCCGCGGCCTAATATTTGCCATAAAAGGACGGGTTATTTTTGGTTGGTAAAGCGTTTGACCTGCCAAAATAAGCCTGTCCCTTTTTGATCGGTTGCCGTTTGGGGGCCGATTGGCAACGCTCGCTGATTGTAGTCTTGACCTGCGCTAGAATAGTGGCATCTGAATGTCCGGGCGCATGGAGGCGTGCGCCCGTATGCTGAGGAGGACTCTATGGCAACTGTTGCCGCACCTATCGATGCTACGTCGACTGCCGCTTGGAAGGCACTCGAGGCTCATCAGGAGAAGCTCGAGGCCGATGGTATCGACCTCAAGGCCTGGTTCGCTGCCGATGCCGAGCGCGTGAACAAGCTGAGCTTTGACGCCGGTGACCTGCACTTCGATCTGTCGAAGAACCTGGTGACCGATGAGACCGTCAAGCTGCTGTGCGATCTTGCCCGCGAGGTGAAGCTCGAGGAGCGCCGCGACGCCATGTTCTCCGGCGAGCACATTAACACCACCGAGGACCGCGCCGTCCTGCACACCGCGCTTCGCCGCCCCGCAACCGAGAGGGGCCAGCTCATCGTCGACGGCCAGGATGTCGTCGCCGACGTGCACGAGGTCCTCGACCGCATGTATGCCTTCGCCGAGCGCGTGCGCTCCGGTGAGTGGAAGGGCGTTACCGGCAAGAAGATCGAGCACCTGGTGTCCATCGGCATCGGTGGCTCCGATCTGGGCCCGGTCATGGCCTACGAGGCTCTGCGTCCCTATGCCGACGCCGGTATCGACTGCCGCTATATCTCCAACATCGACCCCAACGACCAGGCCGAGAAGCTTAAGGGCCTGGATCCCGAGACCACGCTCGTGATCATCGTCTCCAAGACCTTCACCACGCTCGAGACCCTCACCAACGCCCGCGAGGTCAAGACCTGGATGCTCGAGCAGCTCAAGGCCCAGGGCGCCATCGACGGCTCCGATGAGCAGAACGCCGAGGCCGTGGCAAAGCACTTCGTCGCCGTTTCCACCGCACTCGAGAAGGTTGAGGCCTTCGGTATCGACCCCGCCAACGCCTTCGGCTTCTGGAACTGGGTCGGCGGCCGCTACTCCGTCGACTCCGCCGTGGGCCTGTCGCTGATCGTCGTGCTCGGTCCCGAGCGCTTCCAGCAGTTCCTCGAGGGCTTCCACGCTATCGACGAGTACTTCTGCAACACGCCGCTCGAGAACAATGCCGTTGCGCTGATGGGCCTGCTCAACGTCTGGTACGTCAACTTCTTCGGTTCCAAGAGCCACGCCGTGCTGCCGTACTGCCAGTACCTGCATCGTTTCCCGGCCTACCTGCAGCAGCTCACCATGGAGTCCAACGGCAAGCATGTCCGCTGGGACGGCAGCGCCGTGACCTCCGACACCGGTGAGATCTTCTGGGGCGAGCCCGGCACCAACGGTCAGCACGCCTTCTACCAGCTGCTGCACCAGGGCACCGTGGTGGTCCCGGCCGATTTCATTGCCTTCGCCAATACCGCCAACCCTGCGACCGACAGCGGCCAGGACGTGCACGAGCTGTTCCTGGGCAACTTCCTGGCCCAGACCAAGGCGCTCGCCTTTGGTAAGACGGCCGATGAGGTGCGCGCCGAGGGCACGCCCGAGCAGATCGTCCCGGCCCGCTGCTTTGAGGGCAACCGTCCGACGACCTCGATCTTTGGCGACACGTTGACCCCGTTCGCACTCGGCGAGCTCATCGCCCTGTACGAGCACATCACGTTTGTCGAGGGCACGGTCTGGGGCATCGACTCCTACGACCAGTGGGGCGTCGAGCTGGGCAAGCAGCTTGCCAAGCAGATCACCCCTGCCTTCCACGACGATGCCGCCAAGGCCGAGCAGGACGCTTCGACCCAGGCGCTCATCGAGTTCTACCGCGCTCACCGCAAGTAGTCGCTGCTGTTAACGCATCGCGCCTTATAGTCAGGGGCCCGTATCCCATCGGATGCGGGCCCCTTTGCTTTGCCGTGGCCCCGGGGCGCACGGCCTTTAAGGATCTTCGCCGGAGCGTCGCGTGCTGCGAGGGCCCTGCGTCTAGAGCTCGGCCTCCGCATGGCCTCGCTGCGCCTCGGGCAGCTCCCCGTAGAGCGGATGGTCTTCGAGCCTAAAGCGCTCGACCTGTTCGGGAGTGCAGCCGCGCACAAAGAGCCACGAGCGATCGATCGGCGTCGCCATGAGCGTGCTGGGCAGCGCGTCGGCGCGGTCGGAAAACACCCGGGCACTCTCGGGATCCTGGAACGCCAGCACCAGATGCGTGTCGCAGTTGACCATGATGGAGCGTGCGCGTGCCTCGCCATAGAGCGCATCGAGCTGGTTGGTCGACTGCAGCAGCAGCGTTGCCCAGATGTTGCGGCTTCGGATAATCGAGAGCACGTTGTCGATCTGGGGGATCTGCAGATTTGCGAAGTCATCGAGCATAAAGCGCACGGGCACGGGCAGGCTGCCGTCGGGCTGCCTATCGGCCTCACGAATGAGGCCCATAAACGCCTGCGAAATAAAGAGGCCGGTCAGCGGATCGAGATTGCGGTCAATATCGCTCACGGTTACAAACAGGGCGCAGGGGGTGTGTCCCATGGAAGCGAAGTCCGCCTGATGGCACTCACGATAGAGCTGTGCCGCACCGTCGAATCCCAGACACATGACCTTTTCGGCAAGGATGCCGACGATGCTCGCGTGCATGCGCTCGGCATTTTGCGTAATGGCGTAGCGCCGCCATAGCGAGAGGGCATAGCTTTGGGGGTCGGTCGTGATCAGGTCGTCAAACAATCGACCTGTGGCACCGTCCTGCAGGTGCTCGATCAGCTTGATGACCGAGCTGATCGTCTGCTCGTCGGCGGGTAGCTGTTCGGTGACGTAGGCGATAAGACACGACAGCAGGTTTGCCGCCGCATGATCCCAAAAAGGCTGGTTGTTGTCCTCGATGGGGCAGATGGCCTTTGCCACCGAGAGGATGTCCTGCTGGTTGGGCCTGCCGTCCGCCTTGCGGCGAATGTGCCTCAGGGGGTTGTAGCCGCAGCGCTCGATGCCGGGCGCAAGGGCCGGGACGGTGTTGAGGTCGGCGAAGTTGAGACATTGCACGCGGTAACCGTGGGCTGCCAGCACGGGTCCCACTTCGCGACAGAGCGTGCCTTTGGTGTCGAGCACGATGTAGCTTGCGTTCATTTGCAGCAGGTTGGGCTTGAGGACGTTTCGGGTCTTGCCGGCTCCCGAGGGGCCGATCACAAGTGCATTGTTGTTGAGTCCCGTTTGGCGGGTGTCGCAGGAAAGCGTTCGATCCTTGGCGAGGATGGTGGACGATGCGGACTCAGATGCGGCGAGACGGCTGGCGAGGTTAGACATGGGCGACCTCCTTGGTGGTCGAGAGGATTTCGTGGGCAAAGCCGAGCTCGACGGCGCGCTCGGCCGAAAGGTAGGTGTCTTTTGCAGTGAGGGACTGGATGCGCTTGGGCGTGAGGCCGCTGCGGTCCGAGAGGATTTGCGTGAGGGTCTTGCGGGTCTGCATGAGACGCCGGCTGGTTTCCTGCAGCGCAAGTGCCGAGCCGCCTGCCCCCTGGGGGATCAGCGGGTCGTGAATCATGAGCTCTGCATGGGGCGCCATACGGCGATCGTCGCCGCCCATAAAGATCACGGCGCCCATGGACGCGGCGAATTCCAGGCAGACGGTGCGGATGGGGCACGATGCGAGGCGCATGGCGTCGTAGATCGCAAGGCCCGATCGCACGCTTCCGCCGGCGCTGGCGACAAATATGGTGATGGGGCGGCTGGGGTCGGTGGCATCGAGCAGGCGGATCTGCTGGCATAGGTCGTGGGCCATCGGGGTTTCGATGTTTCCCATGACGGAGAGCTCGCGACGGGCGAGCATCTCATCGTAAATGCTGGTGAGCGTGATGCCTCGGGCGGATTCACGCATGGTGAGGGGGCTGATGATGGGGGAATGATTGGTGTCCATGAGGACTCCTTTCTGTTGGTTGTGTTGTGGAATAGGATTGTTGCCCGCGGAGGGGCTGGCGGGCTACAGGGTTCGTCCGAGCCTGAGATCGAGCTCGGTTGTGGGGCAGGCTGCCTGTTCGTGCGGCTCGCAAGCGCCAAGGGCTCCAAAGCGATAGAGCGTTGCGGCGGGCGTGGTGTAGGCGAGCCGCAGCTGATGCTCGACAGGGGCACATCCGTCATTTTTGTAATGAGCCGCGTAGTACTGCGCGATGCTGGCGTTCATCTCGCTGCCATTGCGATGGCGCTCAAACTGGCGTCTGCAGGTCTCGATGATCTTTGCTACCGACTTGGGTGCCGTCGCGGGAACAAGGGCGAGATAGCCCTCAAATAGCTCGTTGATGCTCAGGAGGCACAGCAGGTCGATCAGCGTCCTTATGGCTGCTCCCTCGGCAGAAAAATGCGCGGTCATGCGGTTATATCGGTTGCGGTCGACGATGGCCGCATGGGGTCTTGGAGTTTTCTGCCCTGTGGTCCCGGGCTTTTGCCGCGCCTGTGTATTGAGCTCGACGTTGCAGCGCTTGAGGCCGTCCAACGGAAGGAACAGTGCGGTGCGCAGGGTGTTCCGCTTGCTTTCGAGTTCATGACGCTCGTCGGGTTCCCATTCGAGCTTGAGTTTCGTGTCGAGTGCCGTAAGCATATGGGCTAGGCAGCCTACGGTAAGAACGTACGAATCGTTGTCGCGTTTTGGGGCATAGGGGTCTGTCAGCTTGCGAATGTCGGGGTCGCCCATGATCTTTGTGCAGCGCTTCAGCAGTTGAGGGTGGTCGGCCAAGATCGTCGCGAGCGGTAGCGACGCGTAGTTCTTGATGGTCGCGGCGGCAAAGGCGGCGTCATATTCGTTTGCATATGCTCGCTCAATGCGGGCATCCAGAATGCTTTTCTTATCGCTGTCTCCAGCGTGGTGGTTTGTCATAGCTTCTCCAATCGGTTGATGTTCGTGCTGTTTGTTGATGTGTTGGTCGTCGTGAGTGATGTGCTTGCCGTGGGTGATGTGCTGACGTTGGGGTGCTATGCGGTTTTCAATGAGCCCGTGAGGCAGTTGCTGCAGGGGCGGGATGGAACGGCCCATGCAAGGCGGAAGGCATCGTGCTCAAAATCGAGACAGCAATGCCCTGGGTGCCTCACATGTGGCAGTTACCTCATTAAGTTGTCATTGCGTTTGGGGCTGTACTTTGCCGATCTTCTTTCTCTTACACGCTAAAAACTGAAATTTCATATGCTCGATCTACTTAAAACCGCAACGGCGGTCTTTTATCAACTTATATGTCGGAACGCGTCTTTGCAAGTACTTTTTTGCGTTTGTTTCAAATGGGGTGGTTTTGCAACCGTCACGCGCCACGCTATGCGAACGTGCCCCTTTTCTGTTGTCGGTCGGATACGATGAGTCGCGTGACGTCGTCAGAGGTCGAATTCGACCGCTAACGACGTTGTGCAGCTCATCATTTCTGGTCGCAAACAGTAAAGGGGCATGAGGGTGTATTGAGGGGGGATGTCTTGCTGTCGGCATCCGCGTGCGGTGCCATTCGCTGTCTGTAAATATACGTTTACAGCTAATTTCATACCACTTGTCGGAATGCGGACGCTGTCCTTGTATGTCGGGCGTACATTGAACGTGGTTTTTCGCGTGAAACCACGAATCGGTTGTCAGTCCTGAACAAGGAGGCCCAGCATGACACTTGCCAAACCCATCAATAAATACATCGACTATATCGATGCCCCCGAGGACACGTTTGAGCAGTATGTCGAGAAGGCGTTAAAGTACAACTTTCGCTGCGTATTTGCGAACCTTCAGGAGTACGAGACGGGCCGCGCCATGCTCGAGGGCTCTGACATCATCCTTGCCGGCGCCATCGACTTTCCCCAGGGCACTATGACGCTTGAGGAGAAGCTTGCGAGGTTTGAGGAATACGCTGCGTGTGGCTTTACCGAGATTGACTACGTTTTGAATCAGGGGTCGATCGAGAACCGCGATTTTGATGCCATCGAGCGCGAGATGACTACCATTGCTGATTTTTGTCGCGCGCATGGCATCACTGACAAGGTAATCGTCGAGATGTGCAAGCTGGACGGCGACGACGCCGCCAAGCGCCGTGTATGCGAGATCGCGCTGGAGGCCAAGCCGGGATTCCTTAAGACATCGACCGGCAGAAGCTTTGGCGGTGCTAAGCTCGAGGACGTGCGGCTGATGCACGAGGTGCTCGGCGATGCCGTGGCAATCAAGGCGGCGGGCGGTATCCATAATTACGAAGAGGCTTGCGCATTCATCGAGGCCGGCGCAAGCGCGTTAGGCGCATCGGCGGGCATCGCGATCGTCGAGGGCGCACCGACGGATGAGCGTCGCTAGCAGACGTATTTGACCTGAGCGATAAAGCTTCACGACCACACGCCGTTCATGTTCGAGACAATATGACTTTTTGCCCGTTGTAAACGGAGTCGCGATGGGTGTTCTGTATGATGGCTCAGACAAGGTTGTTCAATGACAGGGAGGCATATATGGCAATCAAAGCCATCGCGATGGATATCGACGGTACGCTCACCAACGATCAGAAAGTGATTAGCCCGCGTACGCGCGAGAAGCTGCTCGCGGCGCAGGAGTCGGGCATTAAGCTCATCTTGGCTTCGGGCCGTCCCGCATGGGGACTGCACGCCTTGGCGCAGGAGCTCGACCTTCAAAACCATGACGGTCTGCTGGTTGCCTTTAATGGCGCGCATGTGGTCGACGCTCAGACCGATGAGGTCCTTTTTGACCAGGCTATGCCGGCTGACGAGCTGCACCGTCTGATTGATCACCTGCGTAATTTTGACGTGATCCCTATGATTTCGCTCGGTCGCGATTTGCATGTCGTGGATTCGTATCACTGCATGATCACGCTGCCTGACGGCTCGCAGAAAAACATCGTCAAATACGAGCGCGATGCGTGCGATCTTAAGATTCGCGAGGTGGAGAGCCTGCATGAGGTCGCTGATGCTTATCCCGTGGACAAGCTGCTGACGGCGGGCGATCCGGCCTACCTGCAGGCGCATTACGAGGAGATGTATGCGCCCTTTAAGCAGACGCTTTCGGGCATGTTTACGGCCGACTGGTACTTTGAGTACACGGCGCCCGGTATCGACAAGGCCCGCGCACTCGAGGGTGCCCTGCCCAAGCTCGGCATCGATGCCAGTGAGGTCGTATCGTTTGGCGACGGCCAGAACGACAAGTCCATGATTGAGTGGGCCGGCACCGGTGTTGCCATGGGTAACGCCGTCGAAGAGGTTAAGGCTGTAGCCCAGATGGTGACCGCCGATAACAACGAAGATGGCATTGCGGTGGCGCTGGATAAGCTGCTGGGTTAGAATCGCCGATTAATGCATGGCTCGGGCGCCTGCTTGCGGGCGTCCTTTTGTTAGGGAGGGTGCCGTGTCCGCATTTCCGTTCGACGCCGTTATCTTTGACATGGACGGCGTCATTGTCGATACCGAGTATTACTACTTGGGCGAGACTGCCGCGTTTGCCAAGGAGCTTGGACTTAATCTGACTCAAGAGGAGTTGAATGGGCAGGTCGGTACCTCGCATCAGTTCTTCCTGCATATGCTGGTCGATTGGTTTGAGCGCGCCGGTAAGGGACACTTCACTGGCGAGGAGGCGTTGGCCCGTTGGGACGAGTGGGCGCATAAGCGTCCGCGTGACTATCAGGCTTTGATTAACCCAGGCGCCGTGGATACGATTCGAGAGCTGCCGCGCCGTGGCGTTCGCGTGGCGCTTGCTAGCTCGTCTCCCATGGTTAGCATCGAGGAAGTGCTCAACGCATGCGGGCTGTCTGATGCCTTTGAGTATGTGGTGAGCGGCGAGCAGTTTAAGGAGAGCAAACCCGAGCCCGACATCTACCTGCATGCGCTGGACCTGCTGGGGCTGCCCGCGAATCGTTGCTGCTGCGTTGAGGATTCCGTTCCGGGCATTACCGCGGGTAAGCGAGCCGGCCTGACGGTCATTGCCAAGCGCGAGGAACGCTTTGGCTTTAGCCAGGATGCCGCGGACAAGATTATCGACCAGCTGCCGGAGCTGCTCACGCTTTCTAAGGAGCGCGGTAGTTGCGCGTTTTTCGGGTCAGATGAGTAAATACCCGACATTTTGGTGCGGCAGCAAGCATACTTTATGCTAATGCGGGCTTAAGGGCTTGTTGAATGCCCTTGGGCCCGCTTTTGACTTAATTGTGCTGGGAGAGGGTATATGCCACCGACTGAAGGGCTAACTGACGGTAAAGCAGCGATACCGCTGTACCAACAGGTCATTGATATCATTAAAAACGAAATCAACTCCGGCGCCTACAAGGCAGGCGCGCGGATACCCAACGAATTCGAATTGGCTGAGAGCTATAAAGTTGGCCGCGTTACCGTGCGACGCGCTATTGAGGAGCTCGTCCAGCAGGGCTATCTAACGAAGCGACAGGGGAAAGGCACGTTCGTCAATGCCCCCAAGCTCAAGCGCAAGATTCGCCAGAAAGATGACGTCCAGAGTTTTTCGGACGCATGCCGCGTTAACGGAATGGAACCGGGGGCGTGTGTCATTTCGAGAAAGATACTGCCGGCGGATTCTACCGAAGCACAGTTCTTTGGTGTTCCCGTTGGAACTGACTTGATTTGCGTCGAGCGTGTGCGTACTGCCGATGGCGTCCCCGTCATGCTTGAGAACAACATATACGTTTACGAGGACAACGCCTATCTATCAACGGCGCCTCTATCTAACCAATCCATTTTTGAGTTCGTGCGCAACCAGACTGGCCGCATGCCCGCGTTTACCGACCCGTGCACGCTCGAGATCGCGTGCGCATCGCCCGAGGTCGCTCGGTTGCTGGCGGTTCCCGTTGGCGAACCCTTGTTTTATATGGAAGCCTTCTTTTTCGATGAGCAACGGCGGCCGTTTATCATCGGTCGTCAGCGGATCGTTGGGTCTCGCTACGTTTTTGACATCTAGGACATTGCGAATGGAAACGCCCGGTGGATCATCTCACCGGGCGCTTCCATACCGTTCACGGCGCGAACGCGACCGTTCAACCGCGTTGCGGCAATCAGTTTGAAATAATCTTGATGACGGGAAAAGCTGCTGGTAATCTATAGAACGTCATAGAACGTTTGCCTTATGCAAGCGTTGAAGCGAGATGCGATGCAGTCTCGAGTTCTTTGGAGGTATCTATGTCAGATACGAAGGCGAAGAAGACAAACAGACGTTTTAAGTTCAAATTACCGCATGTCTATACGATCATGTTCTTGCTGATCGTTGTCTTTGCGGTCCTGACTTGGATCGTTCCCTCGGGTCAGTATCAGCGCAAGACGATTTCGACAGCGGCGGGCGAGCGCGAAGTCGCCGTTGCTGGAACCTATGAACAGGTCGATAAGAACTACACCGATTCCGAGACCGGCGAGACCATCAATCTGGGTCAGGATATCTTCGCGGTCCTGCAAGCGCCCACTAAGGGCATCCAGGAGGCTGCCGACGTCGTTGCGTTCGTCTTATTGATTGGCGGATCGTTCGCAATCATCACCAAGACCAACGCTTTGAATGCCGGCATGAGCCGTGTGATTAAAAAGCTCAAGAACAAGGACATCCTCATCATTCCCATTACGATGACGTTGCTGTCCATTTGCGGCACTACGTTTGGCATGTCTGAGGAAGCCCTGCCGTTCTATGCCATCTTCATTCCCATCATGATGGGTATCGGTTATGACTCGATGACGGCATTCATCATCTGCTTCCTTGGTCCTAACCTGGGATATTGTGCTTCGACCATCGACCCGTTTAATGTTTTGATCGCCCAGGGCATCATTGGCATCGAGGGCAATCCTCAGCTGTGGCTGCGCGCCGTTTCTTGGGTCATCTTTACTGCCGTCGGTATCGCATGGGCCATGCGCTACGCTATGCGCGTCAAGAAAAACCCCGAGTCGTCCATTACGTACGAGGACGACAAGCTCAAGCGTGTTGAGTTTTCCGTGACCGATGCCTCCATCGAGGAAGAGTTCACTACCCGTCAGAAGCTTGTACTTATCGATTTTGCCTGCGGTATGGGCATTATCGTCTGGGGTCTTGTTACCCAGGGCTGGTACATGAATGAGATTTCCGCCGTGTTCCTTGGCATGGGCTTGCTTGCCGGTATCCTGGGCGGTCTTGACCAGCAGACGATCGCTGAGGAGTTCGTTAAGGGTCTCGCCGATTTTGCGTACGCTGCTATCGTTATCGGTATCGCTCGCGGTATTCTGGTCATCGCCGAGGGCGGCATGATCATCGACACCATCCTCCAGGCGCTCGCTACTGCGCTCGCCGGTGCACCCGCTGCCGTCTACACCACGTTTATGTATATCGTCCTTGGCCATCTCTCTTTGCTGGTTCCCTCGAGTTCTGGACTTGCGGCGCTCACCATGCCCGTCATGGGTCCGCTGACCGAGCTTATGGGCCTCAATCCCGAAGCTGCCGTTACCGCGCTCCAGTTTGCTAATCAGACCATCAACACCATCAGTCCCGTGGCGGGCATGACGGTCGCCGGCCTTGCCGTGGCTAAGATTTCGTTTGGCCAATGGTGGAAGACCATTTGGAAGTTCTTCATTTTCATGGTCGTCTTTGGCCTGATCGTAACGGCAATCTCTGGCATGCTTCCGGTGTAGGTGGTTGTGATGTCTGATCGTTTAACGGTCCTGACGTCTAAGAGCGTCTTTACCGGTACGGGGGACCTGCCGTTCGAAGGTTTCGTAGCGGTCCGTGGCAATCGAATTGAGGCGGTTGGCACCAAGTGTGAGGTAGCTTCGTATTTGACCCAGGCGGACGAGGTAGTTGATCTGGGCGACCGTACCGTCATGCCTGGCCTGATCGATGTGCATACCTTCTATACAGGCTGGGCGCTGCGGACGTTGGGGTCTGATCTGTCCGGCATCGCTGATGCCAAAGAGGCCGTGTCGCTCTTGCGTGCATGGAAAGAAGATCATCCGGATTGCGCGGCGGCTTTTGGCCACAGCCTACCCGAAACGTTGGCATCGGATGCCGAGAACGCAAATACGGCAGCTGTGTTTGACGATTGTTTTGGCGATATCCCTGTCGTCTGCTTTACACCGGGTGCGGAGACCTGCGTTCTCAATGCTGCCGCCAGTGCACGATACGGCTTTACACCCCAGGCGTGCTATGCCGAGAAGATCTGGCGCATGATGAGCGATTTCCTCGCGCTGCCCGAGGTGCGTGCCGGGTATTCGGACTACATGAGCATGCTTAACGAGCGCGGCGTTACCGCCATCAAGGAAATGGCGTTTGATGACTACTACGGCTTTGCCGACGAAATGGCTCGCCGTGAGGAATCTGGTGAGCTGACGGTTCGCGTCTCTATGATGTCGCAGCCGGTGGGTGCCGGTGCAAATCTGGCATATGCCCGCGAGGCGCGAGAGCGCTTCCGGGGACCGTTCGTTCGTTTTTCTGGCTTCAACCGTATGACCGATCGCGGCGTATGGGCGGGGCTTGCCGAGATGATTGATCCCTATGAGGACACAGCCGATGCGGGCGCTGCCGGCAAGACGGTCGTCGAGGAGCCAGAGTGGGATCTGATTGAGAACGAGATGCGTGCAATTGATGCTGACGGCTTCCGATATTCCTTGCATTGCCAGGGCGATGGCGCCGTTCGTCGCACCGTGGCGCTCTATGCCTCGCTGCCTCGAGACGAGCATGGACGGATGCTTCGCCGCCATGCGATTACCGATCTCGAGAACTCTGACCCGACCGATCTTGTCAAGTTTGGCAAGTTAGGTGGAATTTGCGAGGTCTATCCGCAGATTCTGACGCTGGACCGGCGCGAGGATTGCCTGTCGATGATGCGTCGACAAATTGGCGAGACGCGACTTTTGCACAGCTGGAATCGCCGCGGCATGGAAGATTCCGGATGCACAGTGTGCTGTGGCACGGATTTGCCGCTGTTGATTCCGAGCTTGGGCGAGTCAATCTACAGTGCGTGCGGCGGATACTTCGACGACGGACTGCCCGTGAATGAGGTCAACACGCTGACGCTTGTCGAGCTCTTGTGCGCTTGGACTGCCGGGGGCGCGTACGACCTGATGCGCGAAGACGAGCTGGGTACGCTTGAGGTTGGCAAGCTTGCCGATATCTGCGTGCTCGATCGGGATGTGTTCGACCTCGATTATCGCGATGCACGTGATCTTGCGGTTGACATGACGATGTCGGACGGACAAATCGTGTTCGATCGAAATAAGGAGGCATAAGATGCCTGAATCCAAACCGACGCTGCGCCGCGAGCAGATTGCGGGCATGAATATCCACTACATCATGTGGTCGCTCGATTACTTCCTTGATGTGCAGCAGCGCTTGGGCTTTGAGTCCATTGAGCTGTGGTGTGCGGAGCCGCATGTGACGCTCGACCACACGGGCTACTTTGAGGCTGAGGTCCTGGCGAAAAAGGCTGCAGACCGTGGGCTTAGGTATCGTACTCTGTGCCCCGAGAATGTTGTCTATCCTTGGCAGTACTGCGCACGCAAACCGCTGCATGAACAGCGCAGCCTGGCGTACTTTAAGCACGGCATTGAGCTTGCCGAGGTACTTGGGTGCGACCGTATGTCCGTCAATTCGGGCTGGGGCGACTGGGACGAGGACCGCGAGGAAGCCTGGAAGCGCAGCCGCGAGCACTTGTCCATTCTGGCGGAGTATGCCGGCGAGCACGGTCTGGTGCTTACGATGGAAAGTCTGCGTCCCGAGGAGAGCAACCTTGTGACGACGGTTTCCGATGCGAAGCGCATGATTGACGAGGTCGCGAGCCCGTACTTACAGCCCATGGTTGATACAACCGCGATGGGCGTTGCAGGCGAGACGCTCGAGGACTGGTTTGCCGCCTTTGGTGATGGGGCAATTCACGAGATGCACTTTATCGACGGTGACCCGTATGGCCATCTGGTGTGGGGCGATGGCAAGCACGATATGGACGCCTTCGTCGCCACGCTCAACGCCCATGGTTTCGACGGCATGCTGGGCCAGGAAATCACGGACGGTCGTTACTACGATGACCCGGCGGCGGCAGATGCCAAGAACATGGCCGCATTCGAGAAATATCTGATTGACTAAAACAACTATCGGCTACGCAACCAACGTCATTGATTGCGGGTCAAATAAGAAAGGAACTGGATATGAACGCACGCGATCTGATCAAAGAGGCAATTGCCGAGAAGGGCAAGTTCGACAGCGTCTACTGGATTGCTTGCGGTGGCTCCATGATCGATTTGATCCCGGCTCATGAGCTTCTGCAGCGCGAGGCAACCACCTTCACTTCGTATATCTATACCGCACGTGAATTCGACATTATGCGTCCGCGTCGTCTGGGCGAGAAGTCCCTGGTCATCGCTTGCAGCCACAGTGGCAATACCCCGGAGGTCGTCGAGGGCTGCGAGATTGCCCTTGCCGCCGGCGCTACTGTGATCGCCCAGACCGACAACGCTGGATCCAAGATCGACTCCGGCAAGTGGACCACGTGGGTCTACCCATGGGGCGAGGGTGTGCCGCAGGCCGAGGTCCCCGCTGGCATTTCGCTGTCTCTTGCGGCAGAGCTGCTCGATCAGCAGGAGGGCTACGCCGATCTTGCCGATATGTATGCCGGTATCGCCGAGATGGATAAGATTCTTCCCCCGGCACGCGAGAAGGTAAATGCCGAGCTGGGCGATCGCTTTGCCAAGCTTTGCCAGGAGCACGAGTTCTTCTATATTCTGGGCAGCGGTCCCAACTTTAGCCAGACCTACGGTTTCGCTATCTGCTCTCTTATGGAGATGCAGTGGCAGCACTGCAGCTACATCCACTCTGCCGAGTACTTCCACGGCCCCTTCGAGGCTACTCAGGATGGCGTTTTTTACTTCCTGCAGATGGGCTCCAGCGAGTGCCGTGCTATGGACGAGCGCGCCCTAGCGTTCCTTAAGACGCATACCGATACGCTGATGGTGCTCGATGCCAAGGAGTACGGTATGGAAGCCGTGCCGGCGAGCGTCCGTGCCTATCTGGACCCGGTGCTGTTCTACGCCATGAACTGCGAGCTGCGTGCCGCACGCGGCAAGGTGTTTGATCACGATCCCGATTTCCGTCGCTATATGGGTGTTGTCGAGTACTAGAAGGAGCAAAGGCCATGGCATTTAACGTTAACGCGCTCGGATTTGGCGACAACGTCGTCGATCGCTACGAGCATATCCACACCATGTATCCCGGCGGCAATGCGGTGAACTTCGCCGTTTATGCCAAGAAATGCGGTGCCGCACGCTCCGCATACATGGGCATTTTTGGCAATGATGCCGCTGCCGAGCATGTCATTGCAAGCCTCGAGGATGAGGGTATCGAGCTTGACAAGTGCGAGCAGATGATTGGCGAGAACGGAGCGGCTCGCGTGACCGTCGTTGACGGTGACCGTGTCTTCCTCGGCTCCAACGAGGGCGGTATCCGTGGCGATGCGCGTTATGTCCTCGATCGCTTTGACCTTTCGTACATGAAGCAGTTCGATGTGGTTCATTCGGGCAACTATTGCTTTACCGAGCGCGAGCTGCCCAAGCTGAAGGCTGCGGGCGTCACGGTCTCTTTTGACTTTTCGGACGACTCCACCGACGAGTACTACGAGCAGATTGCGCCCTACGTCGATTTCGCTTTCTTTAGTGCGGCGGATGCCGCGAGTGAGGACGAGATTCGCGAGCGTCTGGCATGGGTGAAGGGCCTGGGTCCGCGTTTTGTGTCGGCTACGGCGGGCGCCGAGGGCTGCATTGCTTACGACGGCGAGCGTTATTACCGCCAGCTGGCTAAACCGGTAACGGACATGAAGGACACCATGGGGGCGGGCGACTCGTTCCTCACCTCGTTTTTGATGTGCTATCTCGATTCCGCCAAGCGCGGTGAGGATGGTTCTGAGGCTATTGAGCGGGCGCTTGACTTCGCGGCCAGGTTTGCCTCGACCGTATGCGGCATGGAAGGCTCTTGGGGCCACGGGGCGCCGATTTCCGAATAGCCGAGCGGGCTCAGGGAGCTGCATTAGTGCCTCCCTGTGACTCGGTGGTCAAAAAATGCCAAATATGAGTACTGTGACTAATTTAGTCGCAGCATAATTGACCCCTTCAGACGTGATTTAAGCGTTTGGAGGGGTTTAAACTTGCGAAAATGTAGGAGGAATGACTGTAAAAGTGTTAGTTAATGGACAATCGTAGATCATTCTGGTGGTCGGAAAGCTCAAAGTAATGTATCCATTTCGGTAACAGTACTCATATTTGACATTTTTTGACCACAGGGGTCAGCGAAGGCTAAAAACAGAGCGTGAATTTGCCAAAACTGCCGACTCGATGTGCTTTGCGCCACAGTTTTTGAGTGAGGCGATGCGTTCTGAGGTCCATGCGAGCGATCTGATGAGCGACTGTGCGCTTGTTTCTGTGTTTGGTTCGGCTGGTGAATCGGTCTCGAGCAGTAGGCGGTCGAGTGGGATCTGTCGTGCGTATTCGCGACCGCGCTTGGTCGCGAGCATGCGTTCGTTGACGGAAAAATAGCAGCCTGCATCGCGCGCGCGGACGAGTTCGTCCGAAGTACCGCTAAACCAGTGGAAGATGATAACGGGGGAGTCGGGGTTTGGGATGAGTAGTCCATGCGATTCGAGGACGTCCAGTACGGCTCCTGCCGAACGAACGGCATGAATTGATATCACGCGTCCGGTAAGAGGATGCTGCACGAGCGTATCGCAGAGCCGGTCAAGTGCCTGTATTTGCAGCGGCTCGCTTCCAGCAAAACGAGTGGAAAAGTCGAGTCCCACCTCGCCGATGTAGCGCCCTTGGGCAGCAACTTCGCAAAGCAGATTGACTTCGGCAGGACCGCAGCGGCCGTCGGCGAGCCACCAGGGATGGAGGCCGACGCCCGCGATAATGTTTGGGTAACGGCTGGCCCGCTTTTTTGCTGCCTCGAAGTCGCATGGGTCGATGCCACAGTCAAAGAGCCCCAGACCCAATGCCGCCGACTCATTGGCCGTAGCATCGGGGCTGAGCATCAAATCAAGGTGACAATGCGTGTCAAAGAATCGCGGTTCCATCGCAGGGCATCCTGCTAGTCCAGGCGCTGGCCATCGGCGCGCACGCGCTCGGTGCCGCGCCCACTGATCTGGCGGATAACCTCGCCGGCAATCATCTGACCCATGATGGGCGGCATAAAGCTGGCGGTTCCCAGCTCGGTACGCTCGTGGATATTGGAAGGGTCGCGGGGCTGTGTCTTAACCGATTCCTCACAGCTAAACAGTACATGCAGGCTCTTGATTCCGCGTTTCTTGCATTCTTTGCGCATAATGCGGCTCATGGGGTCACGCACTGTATCGAAGATGTCGGCAAAGCGGAGGCACTCGGGATGGAGCTTGTTGGCCCCGCCCATGGAGCTAACCAAACGAATGTCGTGGTCCTGAGCATATTTGGCAATGGTGAGCTTGGCCGAGATGGTGTCGATGGCGTCGACGACGTAGTCGAGCTTGCCGTCCGTCTGCTCCAAAACGCTCGCGAAGAAATCATCGATGTTGTCGCTCAGCAAGTATTCAGTTCGCTTGATGACGGCAGCGGCGGGATTGATGTCGTGGATCATGGCTTCCATCACGTCAACCTTGCGCTTTCCGATGGTGCTGTGAAAGGCGATGGCCTGGCGATTGATATTGCTGGGCGCGATGACGTCCTTATCCAGAATGACGAAATGTCCGATGCCGCCGCGGGCGAGTGCCTCGCAGCAGTTGGAGCCCACGCCTCCGCAGCCGAGCACCAGCACCGTAGCATCGGCGAGCTTATCGAGTGCCTCGCGGCCCATGATGATCTCGAGCTTGGTGTCGCGTGTCTCGATGGCGGCTGCGGCAGCGGTTTCGGTCATAAATATCCTCCGATGGGGAAGCAGGTCGTGTTTTAGCTATCGCCATTATAGGTAATCGCCCATAGGTTGCGATGGCGTTTGCTTTGATGTGGTTTGAAGCAATGCGGTTAGATAGTTAGACAAACATCTAAATATTGAGTATAGTGTGCACGTCATGAGAGATGATGAAAGGAGGTCTTATGCCGGGAGAGGGTTTTAAGGCGCTTGCCGATCCAACGCGACGGCGCATTTTGGAGTTGCTGCGCGAGGGCAATTGCACGGCGGGGGAGCTTGCCGAGCATTTCGATATCAGTAAGCCGTCGCTGAGCCATCACTTGGCGACGCTCAAAAACGCCGGGTTGGTGACCGACGAGCGCCATGGCCAAAACATCGTATACAGCTTAAACACCACCGTCATGCAGGACTTGATCGGTTGGTTTATGGGCTTTACAAACACGGAAGGTGATAAGGATGAATAACGAAAACAAGGGCATTCACGCCACGGGGGTATCGCGGCGTGTGTGGATTGTGCTGATCGCTCTGTGCGTCGCCAATGTCGTAGCGCACCTCATGGTGATGCCGAGCTTGCCTGCGCAGATTCCCACGCATTGGGGCGCGAACGGCGCCGTCGACGGTTGGGGTCCTAGCTGGATGGCCTCTGCGCTCGGTGTGCTGCCTCTGGCGCTTCTCGCAATGTTCTGCGTGGTGCCGCGCATCGACCCCAAAGGTGAGGCATATCGAACCTCGGGCAAGTTCTACCAGGGCTTCGTAATCGCCTTCACCTTGTTCATGTGCGCCATAAGCTGGCTGGGAGAGCTTACGGTCTGGGGCGTGGTGCCGGCGGTCGGTTCGGTTAACGTGCTGATTTCCGGTGTTGTCGGTTTGCTATTCATCGGCGTAGGCAACTACTTGCCGCGTGTGAAGCAGAACTATACGCTCGGTATCAAGACGCCTTGGGCGCTTGCCGATCCCGAGAACTGGCGCCGTACTCAGCGTTTTGGCGGCGCCTGCTTTATGGTGCTGGGTATTGGCCTGATTGTGATGGGCGTGGCAGGCAGCGTGCTTTCGAGTGAAGTCGTCGCCGCGGTGATTGCGGTTCTGGCGTTTGGTTCGGTTGGAGCCGTCTACGTCTACTCGTATCTGTTGTGGCGCAAATCGCAGCGAGCCGCTCGTTAAGGTTGCGGAAAACTAGCGTACGCAGTTCATAGTGTGTTAAGGGGGACTTTTCCCAGGTAGTATTAGGGGGTGTGGGCAACCATGCCCCTTTTTCGTTAAGTTTCAGAGCTGGTTTTCTCATTTCGTTTCCACTAAAGCGAAACAAGAATAGGGAAACAGCAGGTAGAAAGGATAAAACAGGCAAATGGCAGAGTTTATCTACCAGATGTATCAGGCTCGTAAAGCCCATGGCGACAAGGTGATCCTTGACGACGTGACCCTGAGCTTCTACCCCGGTGCCAAGATCGGCGTCGTGGGCCCCAACGGTATGGGCAAGTCGACCCTGCTCAAGATCATGGCCGGCATCGAGGAGGTCTCCAACGGCGATGCCAGGCTCACCCCCGGCTACACTGTGGGCATCCTGCAGCAGGAGCCGCCGCTCGACGACGACAAGACCGTCATCGAGAACGTGCGCATGGCGTTTGGCGATATGATCGCCAAGGTCGATCGCTTCAATAAGATCGGCGAGGAGATGTGCGACCCGGATTGCGACATGGACGCCCTCATGGCCGAGATGGGCAAGCTTCAGGACGAGATCGACGCCGCCGACGGCTGGGATATCGATTCCAAGCTCGGCCAGGCCATGGACGCACTGCAGCTGCCCGATTCCGACATGCCAGTCAACGTGCTTTCCGGCGGCGAGCGCCGCCGCGTGGCCCTGTGCAAGCTGCTGCTCGAGGCTCCCGACCTGCTGCTGCTCGACGAGCCCACGAACCACCTGGATGCCGAGTCGATCCTGTGGCTCGAGCACTTCCTGCACAACTACCAGGGCGCGGTGCTTGCCGTCACACACGATCGCTACTTCCTGGATAACGTTGCCGAGTGGATCTGCGAGGTCGACCGCGGTCACCTTTATCCCTACAAGGGCAACTACTCCACGTATCTGGAGACCAAGGCCGCCCGTATCGAGGCGCAGGGCAACCGCGACGCCAAGCTCGCCAAGCGCATGGAGGCCGAGCTCGAGTGGGTACGCAGCTCGCCCAAGGCTCGCCAGGCCAAGAACAAGGCTCGTCTGGCTCGCTACGAGGAGATGGAGGCCGAGGCCCGCGCAAGCCAGAAGCTCGACTGGACCGACATCCGCATCCCTGTGGGCCCGCGTCTGGGCAACAAGGTTCTCGAGGCCCATCACCTGCACAAGGAGTTCGATGGCCGTGTGCTCATCGACGACCTATCGTTCACCCTGCCGCGCAACGGTATCGTGGGTGTCATCGGCCCCAACGGTGTGGGCAAGACCACGCTGTTCAAGACCATCGTGGGCCTGGAGCCGCTGACTTCGGGCGAGCTCGAGGTGGGCGAGACCGTCAAGATCTCCTATGTCGATCAGAACCGTTCCGGCATCGACCCCGATAAGAACCTGTGGGAGGTCGTCTCGGATGGCCTGGACCACATGATGGTCGGTGAGACCGAGGTTCCAAGCCGTGCTTATGTGGCGAGCTTTGGCTTTAAAGGCCAGGACCAGCAGAAGCGCGCCGGCGTACTTTCCGGTGGCGAGCGCAACCGTCTGAACCTGGCGCTTACGCTCAAGCAGGGCGGCAACCTGCTGCTCCTCGACGAGCCCACGAACGACCTCGACGTCGAGACGCTGTCCTCGCTCGAGGCGGCGCTGCTCGAGTTCCCGGGCTGTTCGGTGGTCATTAGCCACGACCGTATGTTCCTGGACCGCGTTGCCACGCACATCCTGGCGTGGGAAGGCACCGACGAGAACCCGGGCAACTGGTATTGGTTTGAGGGCAACTTTGAGGCCTATCAGGCCAATCGTATCGAGCGCCTGGGCGAGGACGCAGCCCAGCCGCATCGTATTCACCGCAAGCTGACGCGCGACTAGTAGCAAGTAGAAAGGCCGCCAGCAAGGGCGGCCTTTCTTGTAGCAATTGCACTGCAGCTATGCCCTGGCTGCTGGTTTGATTCATAATCAAAGTCATCTCTTTGGGATTAAAGCCCGTTTTTGCTATGAGTGATTTTCTAATTCCGTTTAAAACGTAAAGACGTATTGGGTTACAAGGACATAAGCGAATCGAATTGAAATATAACCAGTGCTGTAACGTTACAAAAAAGGTTATAGAATAGGAGTATCTTATAAGTCGCTCCTCTAGAAAGAAGAACATATGCTTTCGCGTCGTCGTTTTCTGCAACTTGTCGCGTCTTCAATTGTCGCCTTAGCCGCACGTCCGAAAGAGGTCTTTGCTTCGACGGGCAATATTGATGGTGAGCAGATACAATTTACTTCTGAAATTGCGCAAGAGCTTGCCGATAAATATATAAAGGGACTCCTCGGCTCTTCGTATACGCCTTCTGACCCTATTCCTTTTGTAGACGTTGATGGGTCCCCGCTTGGTTACATTGTTCCGGTTGTGACATCCAATAGAGCCGCGGGCTATTTGGTTTTAGATGCTTCAGATGATGAAATACTTACGGGATATCGTTTTGGAGACGGCTTAGTCAGCCCTATGGATCGGGGAGGAGATCTTGGTGTCGAGCCTTATTCTTTCAATAACCCAGTCGTAATGATCAATCCATTCGAATTCGGCGTGCAATCTTTGGACGGTTCAATAACAACAAATTGCGGAAGAACAATCCCGGCTGTTTCCATAGAAGGACGGCCTGTCGTTTTATCGAATAAACCTTCAAGCTGGAACGATGTTGTAATTTACGCAACTCAAATGCAGGATTACACAGTATCTGGATTTCGTTCCATTTCTCAGTTTATGTCATATGATGAAAGCGAGATTAAGAGGCTTACCGCCCACTATGCTTGTATGGTGACAGCTTTTTCGAACGTTGCGGAACTGTATGGCATTGCCAATATATATAGCGACCCTTCGCAATATATGCAGATATGGAATTACACCAATACCCATGCTCTTTCCGATGAAGAACAGACTGTTCCCGGTGTTGTTTTGGGCGGAACGCCGATTTCAACCTGTGCAACGGGGTTTACAAATTACTGCGCAAGCAGAGGGAGTAATCTTATCGCTCGCACTGTCTCCTCCCCGGCTATCGCGAACATTCAAAATGAGATTAACTCTAATAGACCGAATGTTTTACATGCGAGTTTGTACAACGGATCAGCCCATTCTGTAACAGCGGAGGCTTACGCCACACTTACTGGTAAGAAAACTGGAGAGACAAGGCAGATGATTGGCATAGCGGACGGCTGGAATTCATCCTTATCCTTCCTGAAGTATGATCAGAGTTATTATGCGTGGACTTATGGAACGACTTTTTCGAAGTAGGACGATTCGTTTAGTCCTGTCTTTGGTGTTGATGGCTTTATTGGTGAGCTGTTCAACAAAAGAAGAGATGCCGCGCGGAGATTCCGGAGAAATGTCTGTGACAAACTCAGATTCATTGGAAATAGCTGGTGGGCATGCCGATGTGATGTTGCAAGGTAAAGGCATGCTTAGGTCGATTGATGCTGAAGACGCTGTCTGCTCAATAGAGGAATTAAAGACAGGTGAAACTGCATCGTACCGTGTTTCAGATAATGCTGCGAATATGATTGAGTCGATACCGATTGGAGCACAAGTTTCTTTTAGGTATTTTGCTCCGCAACTTGAGGAGGAGCTTGCTTCTCTGGTGTCTATATGTGCTGATGACAGCCAAAAGGTCTGATTTCAAACGGCCCTGGATGGTCAATGGCTATCCAGGGCCGTTTTGTCACTCGGCCGGGGCGTTGACCTTGTCGATGGTCCAGGCGGCTCCGAGACCGCCGGCGGTGTTGCGGCGGATGCGCACGGTGACTTCGTGGCGCTCGCCGGCCTGCGTGTAGCGCAGGGGGAAGCTTGCGCGGTTTCGTGCGGCCTCGATGGTACCGCGCTCGCGGGCGATCCAGTAGTACTCGCCGACGATGCCGAGCGTGTCGGCGCCGTAGGGGAGATAGGTCGACAACTGGTGCAGAAGCGGGCCGGGGCAGAAGACCTCGGTTGCGAAATCGACGGGGAAGTCCTCGGGGATGGTCGGTGCTGCGGGTGCGGGGGCCGGTGCTGCAGCGGGGGCCGGAGACGGTGCCGGTGCGGGAATTTGGTCGCAAGCAGCGGCGGGCACGGATTCGATGACGGGTGCGGGCTCCGGCGTCGAATCCGGCTTGATCGCGGAATCTGCGGGCTCCACGGTGACGGGCGCGTCTGCGGCTGCAGTTTTAACCTCAACCTGCGTCGCGCTCTCATTCTCGACGCTCGACTTTGCCTCGATGGGCGTGGATGCCATGGTGGTGATGCCGGCGTTGGCGTTCTCGGGGTCATAGACGACCGTGAGCGAGATGGCGGGCTGCGGCGTCTCGGGCTCCGGCGTCGACTCGGAAGCGCCTTGATCGGCGGGCTGATCGTCCTCGGCTTCGTCGCCAAAGACATCGCTGTTTTGGAACGCAGACGTCTCGGGTTGGTTAGCGGCTTCTTCGGTTGTCGACTTGGGAGCTTCGTTGAGCTCAGCAGTGACTTCCTGCTCGGATATGACTTCGGGATCGGTCGTGGCGGCGATTTCGGTTTCGGCTTCTGCCGTTACCTCAATAGCGACTTCGATCTCGGGCTCGGGCTCGGGCACAGCTTCAACTACGGGCTCGGGACGCTTAACGTGCTTGGGGCGCACGGCCTTCAGGTCCTTCTCGCCGCGCTTCTTCTTTTTGTAGGACTGCTTGGCGCCCTTGGTGGCCTTGAGCTTGTCCTCGCCCTTGGCAAGGGCGGCATCCCAGGCATCGTTGGCGATGACGGTGGCATACAGGCGACCGCCCTTAAAGACGGTCAGCTTAATGCAGTCATCGAGCTCCTCGAGCAGCTCGCGCGTGGACTCGAAGCCCAGGTCATAAGCGGCCATGTCGCCCGCGGCGAGTGCCTCCTCGACCTGCGTCATAAACGTTTGCTTGCCGCGCCCAATCGCATCGCGCAGCAGGCGATACAGGTAGATGTGGTTGCCCAGCGATAGCGTGGGCCTAACTATTGTCTTGCTCATGGCAAATCTCCTCTTTACACACGTAAAGCATCTTACCATCGCATAGCGTTTGCCATGGCGGCACCCAAGGCAAACGGGCGCAAACCGATATCGATTCGCGCCCGTTGTACAGGTTGCCTATCTGGGGATGCAGCGCCTAGTTGCCCGATGTCGTGCCTTGGCTTGAACTGTCAGATGTCGTGCCCGATGTGGTGCCACTCGAATTGCTGTTGTTGCTGTCTGCTGCGCCCGTTCCTGACGTGGTGTCGCTCGTCTGGCCTCCCGTGTTCGGCTGTGAACCGTCAGTCGTTTGGCTTGAGTCGGTCGTGCCGGACGGCGTGCCACTGTTGGCCGTAGAGGAATCGGTGCCCTGCGATTGGTTTTGGGTGTTCGAGGACGAATCGGTAGAGGTAGAACTGTCTTGCGTGCCGTCCGTCTGTGCCTGCTGATCTTGCGACTGGGTGTCGCCATTTACATCGCTCTCGGTCGTGCGCGACGAAAGGATTGGCTCGGGGCGCTCGCCCAGACCCTCACCGGCGGTGGTTATAAGGATGGCGCCGGTACAGGCGATGACCGCGACGATGGCGATGGCGATCGAGAAGATGATGACCTTCTTTTGCGTCTGGCTGCGCTCTGCCGCGGCCTTGGCGCGCAGGCTGTTAGGGGCGACGCGCGCCGTGGTCGCGCGCCCCGCAACCTGGCGCATCTCCTGCGTAGTCGCGGCGCCGCCCAGGTGCTCCTCGGCATTAAGCTCAACGGGCTCATAGGCGCCGGCGGGGTAGTCGACGTCGGCGTGCGTACCTTTGAGGGCTTCGGCGCTGGCAGAGATAAAGTGGTGGTAGACCTGCGAGGACACAACGGTGATGACCGAGCTCACGGCGGCACCAATTACTGAACCAGCGATACCAATCTTGGAGGCAAGCGCGACGCTCGTGGCAGCAGCTGCGGCGCCGGCGATGATCTGGGGAATGGAAATGTCGTCGAACAGACCCTTTTTTGGCGCGATGGCCATGGTCTGTCCGATGGAATGGTTTTCGTGAACGCCGTTGTTGAGCGCGGCCGGTGTCATGACGCGCGTGCGCGGCGCGTCGGTGTACTTGGTTGTCATACGGGGTCCTCCCGGTGTAAATCTGCTTCGTTTCGTGTAGCCATCAGGGTACCCGCCAGATGTGAATCGTACGTGACATTTAACAGATACCATCAACTCATCAAGGGGGGGGCTTGCTGTCTTTGGCGAAATAGCTTGATGCTAAACTGGACTTACGATTGCGAGGTGGTTTACGTGATGTACCCGTATATGACATTCGAAGACGGTACCGAGGTCATTCATTCTGACCTGATTACAGATGGCGATATCGAAAAGGTTATCGTGCATTTTGAGCGACCGACGGCAGAGGGCTTCGACTCCGCTCGTTGTGAGTTGCCTTCCTGTTCGTGGACTGACTGGGAAGGGCATTTTACTCAGAGTGAAAAACGAGCTTTCGAAGAGTGTTTGAGCAAATAATTTAGATTAGTTCGAGTTTAGTTCGAATAAAGAAGCCGAATGCGATGACCTAAAGCGTATGCATTTTTAGTATTAGATGCGTATGAAATGGAGGATGTGAATGGATGAGCTAATAGACTTTAAAAAACGATTTCTCAAGAATGGCGAGCTGGTTTCAATTCCAAAAAAGGAAAGCTATAAAAGAATCATGCTGCTATGGGCCGTCTCTTTCTTTGAATTAAATACAAGTTATACGGAGCTTCAGGTTAATCGTGTGCTTTCACAGCTCTATCCTGATTATGCCGTGCTGAGACGGTATTTGGTTGATTATGGATTCCTATTAAGGGATGAACGAGGCCTGAAATACGAGGTTAATCGTGATGTTCACGGTATTGAGAGCTAGCCGTCCGGTTCGGGTCCTATATATTGCTAGAGGGATAAGCGAAATAGGCAATTGGTGTGCGAATATTGCTTTGCCAATGCTGATTTACGAGGTAACTCACGATGTTTCTGCAACTGCTTTGATGGTCTGCTGCAGATTTGCCCCCTCTCTGTTTTCAGTTGCGCTCGCGCAGCTGCCTCAGAAGATGGGTATCGGGACACTGCAGGCCATGAGATTGGCAGACTTAATTCGCGCGGGATTATTCGTTTGCTATATTTTTGTTGATAGTAAATGGAGTATGTTTGCTATTACGTGCGCGGTATCGCTTTGCCGAACGGTTGAAATGCCCTGCTTTTACTCGTTGTTAAGAGCCAATACGAATAGTAACAATCGCGACGTAATTAATAATTCGTTTGGGTTTCTGCAGAATTTGATGATGGTTCTGGGGCCAGTTGCCGGCGGTTTTGTTGTCGCTCAATTTGGGGCGGAGGCTGTTCTTGCATTAGACGCGCTATCTTTTGCCGCGTCGTTCTGGTTGCTGCGAGATGTTCCGTCGGTTATCGAGGTTAATGATAAAGAGGGGATAAGCAAAAATGAAAAATACAGGACTGCATTTAGTGATCTTAGCGCGAAGCACTTGGCAATTGGTTTCCTATTAATCGATATTTCTAGTGGCGTGGCATTCGGCTCTCTGAATTCTCTTTTGCCAGCTATAGCGCAATTGCAATTTGACTCGTCATCGATACAATACGGATTCCTTCAGAGCAGTCTTACAATCGGACTGTTGTTCGGAAATACAATATATGGTCGTTTAATCAGTGGTTCCGATTGCGTTAAATCATATTGTTTTGTGACGTATCTTGCGCTCGGTGCGTATCTGGCGTTTGGCTATCGCTATGCGTCTGGGATATCGTTTATTTTCCTTTTTATCGTCGGTGCCGGAAACGCCATTCAAGATGTGCTTCTCATAACATCGCTGCAGGATTTGGCGAGAGACGGATCTGAATCGATAGGCCTGTTTTCAATTAGGGAGTCTTTGCAATCGGTTGCTGTTGTTATTTCAACACTCCTTGTTTCGCTGTTCACGAGCATCGCGATGTTCTCAATTCTCGTTACAGGACTTGGTGTATTTTCAATTATGATGGTAGTTGTGTTTCAATTGAATTATTTGCGAAAGATGTGACGTTGATATGCCTAAAACGCTTTTAGTATTTCCCCCAGGATGGAGTCCAGTGGGGCCGTATCTTGCCTTGCCTGTTTTGAAGTCATATCTTCAAGAGGTTGAACAATACAAAGTTGACATTGTTGACTTAAACGTGGATTTTTACGATGACCTCCTATCTTTTAGACATGTCGAAGAGTGCTGTAAAAGGTATCGGGAATCAAAGGATTCGTTTAGTTCGAATGTTCAATTAACAATCGAGTTGATACAAAAGTCAGCACTTAATGTTGACGAGGCAAAAGATATTTTTAGATCGAAGAGATACTTCGATCTAAAAGAAAGACAATATGCTGAAAACATTTTTAGAAATGCACTCTATATCATAAATCACGCCTCATATGGAGTTAAATACACGTTCAACTCCATAGATCTGCCCTATGATTATTATTCGACACCAGAAATAATGAAATCGCTTGCGGATACCCTGCATAATCCGTTTATTTCCTTCTATGAAACTGCCTTTCTTAAGCGTATTCAGAGGGAACAAATCGAGTTTATTGGGATTTCGGTGAGCGGCTGTTTCCAATTGATTTCTGCAGTTACGTTAGCGAAACTGATTAAAGAAGAATGTCCATCTGTTAAACACGTCTCATTGGGCGGCAATTACATTACTCGTTTAGCAGATGACTGCATGAAAGAATGGCATCCCTTTTTTGAATACATTGATTCGATAATGATGTATGACGGCGAAGAGCCGCTTGCACGTCTTCTTGAGGCTCTTGACTCTGGCGATGACAATCTCGACTGTGTTCCAAACCTTTGCCATGCTAAAGGTGGAAAGATATATAAAAACCATCGGATTGAGCAAACATTTATCAACGATACAGTTCCCGATTTCGATGGCTTCGCCCTTTCTAAATACTTCATGCCTGAGTTAATATTGCCGGTTTATTCCTCTAGGCAGTGTTTTAATCATTGCGCCTTCTGCACCATTCCCGGTGCTACCGGTGGTTGTTACCGAAAGATGCCTATATCGAGAGTATTTGAAATAATGTGTCGGTTAAATGAAAAATACGGCACGAGAGTTTTCTCTTTTGTGGATGAAACATTCGAAGGCAAAAGAATGGAGCAACTCGCGGATGAAATAAACGCATCGGGAAAAACGTTTTTCTGGCATGGAGAAACGAGGTTCTCTCCAACCCTAAGTACAGACGTTTTCAACAAGATATACCAAAGTGGATGTAGGCAGATTCAGTTTGGCCTCGAGTCATACAACCAAAGAGTTCTTGATCTAATGAAGAAGAACACGAGAGTTGATTGGATTGATCGCAATATCCATGATTGTCTCAATGCGGGTATTCCTGTTCATCTATTCTTTATGATTGGCTTTCCGACCGAAACTAAAGAAGAGGCTCTGAACACCTTAGCTTATACAGAGAATGTTTTGAATTATTCAAAACAGGTATGTGGTGTTCCATATTCCACGAGAGGATTTACGAATTTTGGTCTCGTTATGGGGTCGGATGTTTGGAATCATCCCGATAAGTATGGTGTCTCTGTAATGCCGAAGTCCCAATATGAGGATTTGCGCCTCGAAGTGGATTATGTTTCAGGCACTGGTTTAACTTTAAATGAAGCAAAATCCTTATCTGATGAGCATCATATTGATTTTTATATGCAAGAGGTCATAAATGGTAGCGACACAATTGACTTGCCCCAGCGGCTTCATATTTCAGAGGTGACCTGGATCCTAGATTCTATTCACGCTGTCAGATATAAGGGACATTTGACCAAAGTAAAGCGACGGCTAACTAGTCTAAATCCAGCTGATCGAATCTGGCTGGATTCCAAGACCTCTGTCGTGCTCGTTGAGCCATTTGCCTACTTCTATAATTCTGAATACCATCATGTCTATGCTGTTTCCCAGTTGGTATACCTTAAGTTGGCCCGTTTATTGGAGGCCGATTGTAGCATTTCTCTTATTCTTGATCAGGGCGACCTCGAGCTGACAAGGGCGATAGAAGAACTGTTGCATTATGGATTGCTGAATACAAATATCGATGCCGATTATGTAATGCACGATAATGGTTTTCAATTGGTTAAAAGTTCGTTTGTTAAAGAAGTCGGACGCTCAAAAGAGGGGTTAAGAGTACTGCTGAGTTGTGCCACCCATAGAATGTGTGCGGTTAATGATTTTTCGTTCGCTTTGCTTTCGTTGTTTGAAAAGCCGATTACTAAGAACGAGGTGCGCGACATTTTGAAAAAAGAGGGACTATCGACAAACGAGGAGCAATTAAACAAGTTGGTTGATAATTGCATGAAAGCAGATATACTACAATTAATTAGATAGAGGAGGTTTCTGCATGGACGTTATTAATAAAGATCTCTTGGAGCAACTGAAAGAGTCTCAGGAAGAGGGCGTCGTGGTAGAAGTGTTCGACTTTGAGGACTACATGGATAAATTCTGCCATTAGTTTCGGAATTTACTTGCCTCGCTTAAAGGAGAAGTCGATTATCGATTTCTCCTTTTTTAATTAAAGATATTTTTGAAATACATGCTCTTAGCACAGGTTGGCCTCTCAGTAAACTGGGAGGTTGCTTTGGCTAGTTAGAGATATGTGAACGTCCGTTAGACTGAATCTCAGGGTAGAAGGGGCCTCCAGTGTCCAGATCAACAAGGCAATGCTGCGTTTCGGCTAATAAGAACGATGGCTTTTTGCGTGTGGCGGCGTCGTCGCCGCAGATTCGCGTCGCCGATGTCGAGGGTAATGCCGAGGTTGCGCTGGTGGCTGTTCGCGATGCTGCCGAGCGCGGCGTTCGCGCGCTGGTGCTGCCCGAGCTTAACCTGACCGGCTATACCGCGGCCGACCTGTTCCATAACCGCACATTACTGCATGCCTGCGAGACCGCACTGGCACATATTCTCGATGAAACTCGTGAGCTGCCGATTGTCTTTACCATTGGTCTTCCCGTTGCAGTTGCCGAGAATATCTACAACTGCGCCGCCGTGTGCTGTGCGGGTGAGCTTTTGGGTCTTACGGCCAAGAAGTATTTGCCCAACTATGGCGAGTTCTACGAGCGCCGCTGGTTTGCTCCGGCGCCCGCAGATCCCGTGTGGGTCGAGTTTGCCGGTCAGGGTCCGGTTCCGCTGGGTTCGGGGCTTGTCTACCGCTGCTGTGATGAAGGTGCCGAGGATATGGTGCTGGGCGTTGAGGTCTGCGAGGACCTGTGGGTGCCGGCGCCCCCTTCGACCGAGATGGCGCTTGCCGGTGCGACGGTGATCCTCAATCCGTCAGCTTCGGACGAGATTATCGGTAAGGCGGATTACCGCCGCAGCCTCATTTCCAACCAGAGCGCGCGCCTGTACTGCGCCTATGCCTACGCGGACGCGAGCGAGGGCGAGTCCACGACCGACATGGTCTTTGCGGGCGAGAACCTCGTCTACGAAAACGGCTCCAAGCTCGCCGCGACCAAACTGCTTACCTGCGATATGGCCATCGCCGACGTTGACCTTGACCGCCTGGTTGCCGAACGCCGTCGCTCGACGACGTGGACGCGCACCGACGATGCTCCGGAGGCCACGACCGTTGAGTTTTCGTTTGAGGGCGTGCTGGCCGAAGAACCTGTCCTGCGCGATGCCTGCGATATCGACCGCGTTTTCCCGCGCGCGCCCTTTGTGCCGGTCGACCATGGTGACCTGGCCGAGCGTTGCGAGACCATCCTCGACCTGCAGACCGCCGGCCTCAAGACCCGCCTTGCCCATACGGGTACCAAGGCTGCAGTCATCGGTCTTTCGGGCGGCCTTGATTCCACACTCGCGCTGCTCGTGACAGTTCGCGCCTTCGATGCACTGGGGCTGCCGCGCACCGGTATCACGGCCGTGTCCATGCCCGGCTTTGGCACGACGCATCGCACCAAGTCGAATGCCGAGTCGCTCGCTCGCGACCTGGGTGTGAGCTTCCGCGAGGTTTCGATCCACGCGGCTGTGGAGCAGCACTTCAAGGACATTGAGCACGATCCGGCCGTGCAGGACGTGACCTACGAGAACAGCCAGGCCCGCGAGCGTACGCAAATTCTGATGGATCTGGCCAACCAGGCTGGCGGTTTTGTCATCGGCACGGGCGACCTGTCGGAGCTGGCGCTCGGCTGGGCCACCTATAACGGCGACCACATGAGCATGTACGCCGTCAATGCGAGCGTGCCCAAGACGCTCGTGCGTCACTTGGTGCGTTATGCCGCCGATGTCTTTGGCGGGCGCATTGCCGAGGTCTTGCTCGATATCCTCGATACGCCGGTGTCCCCCGAGCTTCTGCCGCCCACGGGCGATGGTGAGATTGCACAGAAGACTGAGGATTTGGTGGGTCCGTACGAGCTGCACGACTACTTCCTCTACTACCTGCTGCGTTTTGGCTTTGAGCCGGGCAAGATCTACCGCATGGCGCTCAAGAGCTTTGAGGGCGTCTACGACGCCAAGACCGTCCACACGTGGCTGCGTACGTTCTACCGTCGCTTTTTTGCCCAGCAGTTTAAGCGCAGCTGCCTGCCCGATGGCCCCAAGGTGGGCTCGGTGACGCTCAGCCCGCGCGGCGATTGGCGTATGCCGAGTGACGCCAGCTCGTGTCTGTGGCTTGCGCAGATCGACGCGCTCAATGCAATTGACTAAGGTTGGCTAAATTGAACCAATACGGGGTTTGTAAGCGTTACACTTTTGCAATCTGATGGCCCGTATCGCGCGGCGCTCTTGTCGGAGCGCCGCGTTTTTTATATCGAAAGGTGGCACCATGCAGGCATCGCAGCGTCTCGACCGCTTTGGCGCGGAGGTCTTCGCCTCGCTCAACAACAAGCTTCTCGCGCTGAAGGCTCAGGGCAAGACCATTTACAACATGAGCGTGGGCACGCCCGACTTTAAGCCGTACGATCACGTGGTCGAGGCGCTCACACAGGCGGCCCAAGATCCCGAGATGTGGAAGTATGCCCTGCGCGACCTGCCCGAACTCAAGCAAGCCGTGTGCGATTACTATGAGCGCCGCTTTGGCGTTTCGGGCATTACGCCGTCCATGGTGCAGTCGTGCAACGGCACGCAGGAGGGCGTGGGTCATTTGGGCCTGGCCCTGCTCGATCCGGGCGACACCATTCTGGTTCCCGATCCGTGCTACCCGGTCTTTGAGGCGGGTGCCAAGATCGCCGATGCCAAGCTCGAGTACTATCCGCTGGTCGCCGAGCATAATTACCTGCCCTATGTGGCGGGCATCGATCCCGAGGTGGCCGATCGCGCCAAGTATATGATCGTGTCGCTGCCCGCTAACCCGGTGGGCTCGGTGGGCACGCCCGAGGTCTATGAGGAGATCATCGCTTTCGCCCGCGAGCACGACCTTCTCATCGTCCATGACAACGCATACTCCGACATCGTGTTTGACGGTGAGCCGGGTGGCAGCTTCTTGCAGTATCCCGGCGCGCTCGAGGTGGGCGTGGAGTTCTTCTCGCTCTCCAAGTCGTTTAACGTCACCGGTGCGCGTATCGGCTTTTTGGTCGGCCGCGAGGACGTGGTCTCTGCCTTTGCCAAGCTGCGCGGCCAGATCGACTTTGGTATGTTCTTCCCGATCCAGAAGGCTGCTATCGCCTGCCTGAACGGTCCGCGCGATGAGGTCGAGGCGCAGCGTCTGAAGTACCAGGAACGCCGCGATGCCCTGTGCGACGGTCTTGAGGGCCTGGGCTGGGAGCGTCCCAACGCGCATGGCTCTATGTTTGTGTGGGCCAAGCTTCCCGGTGGTCGCACCGATTCCATGGCGTTTTGCGAGGAGCTTATGGAGAAGGCCGGCGTTGTGGTGACGCCGGGCGCGAGCTTTGGCCCTTCGGGCGAGGGGCACGTGCGTATGGCACTGGTCTTGCCGCCCGATCAGATCGCTTTGGCTGTCGAGGCCATTCGCGAGGCTGGCCTGTATTAGAAACCTATTTCGACCCGTCAATAGCTCGAAACCGATTTCGTGCAGTTATTTTACGAATTCTGCAAACAATTTCGGTAAACGGTCGATTTTTGGCTGCGAATAGGGGCATAATCAAAGTCCCGATTGGATGTATTGGGATTACGACAAGCCGCTCGGGTCGTTCCCGGGCGGCTTGTTTGTGGAGAGAGATGGGAGTTTCTAATGGTTAACGAGAAGAAGGTCGCTATTGTCGGCTGCGGTTTCGTCGGTTCGTCTTCGGCGTTCGCACTGATGCAGAGTGGTCTGTTCTCCGAGATGGTCCTCATCGACGTGGACAAGAACCGTGCCGAGGGTGAGGCCCTGGATATCGCGCACGGCATGACGTTTGCCGAGCCGATGAAGATCTACGCCGGCGATTATTCCGATGTCGCCGACGCCGCCATGATCGTCGTCACTGCTGGCGCTGCCCAGAAGCCCGGTGAGACCCGCCTGGACCTGGTCAACAAGAACGTCAGCATCTTCAAGTCCATTATTCCCGAGATTAAGAAGTCCGGCTTCGACGGCATTCTGTTAATCGTCTCCAACCCGGTCGATGTTCTGACCTACGCCGCCATCAAGATGTCCGGCCTGCCCGAGGGCCACGTCATCGGTTCCGGTACCGTGCTCGACACCGGCCGCCTGCAGCAGATGCTTGGTGCCCACGTCGAGGTTGACCCGCGCGATGTCCAGGCCTATGTCATGGGCGAGCACGGCGACTCCGAGTTTGTCGCTTGGTCCAGCGCTCAGGTTGCCGGCGTTCCGCTGAACACTTTCTGTGAGCTTCACGGCCACTTGGAGCATGAGGCTGCCGAGAAGCGCATCGCCGAGGACGTCAAGAACTCCGCCTACACCATCATCGAGAAGAAGCACGCCACCTACTATGGCGTCGCCATGGCCGTCAAGCGCATCTGCACCGCCGTCATGCGCGATGAGCAGACCGTTCTGCCCGTCTCTTCGCTCATGGTGGGCGAGTATGGCCTGTCCGATCTTGCCATCTCCATGCCGACCGTCGTTGGCCGCGACGGCGTTGTCTGCCGCGTCCCCGTGCCGCTGAACGACGACGAGCAGCATGAGCTCACCGTCTCCGCCAAGGCCCTCAAGGACATCATCGACAGCGTCGATTTCTCCTGCTAAATCAAGCTCGCTAGAGCGAAAAGCTACAATGAAGGCGTCCGGGCCCACACGGTCCGGGCGCCTTTTTGGTGCAAAGTAACCTGACCCCAATGCACCATCCCAATGCACCATAGTTGATGGGAGGGCCATGTCGGATTCGCCTAATTTTTTGACCTATGCTCAGACGGCGTTTGATCCGTTTGAGGAGCGGCCGTTCTGCGCGGTGGACAGCCTGGTCTTTGCGTGGTTGTCCTATTTGCGTTTGCCGGGTGATATGGCGGAGCTGACGAACTGGCAGGGCCTAGACGTACGCGAGCTGCTGCGCGCCGAGTGCTACCAAGACATGATTGGCGACCTGTGGGATCCGGAGGGGAGTCGTGCCCTGTTGGAGGCTGTGGCAGCAAGCCCTCGCTACCGTGGCGTTCGTGTTTGCGGCTATCGTAGCGTGAGTGATGCCGAGACAACGGAGCAGTTTGCGGCCATGACGTTCCGATTTCCGGCGGGGTTTAGCTATCTTGCCTTCCGGGGGACCGACAGCACGATTGTGGGCTGGAAAGAGGACTTTAACATGGCGTTCCGGTGTCCTGTGCCGGCCCAGGAATCCGCGGCGCGTTATGTAGACGAGGCGGCGGATGCGATTGACGGGCCGCTTTTGTGCGGAGGTCATTCCAAGGGTGGAAACCTTGCGGTGTACGGTGCGGCGATGTGCCCCGATGTCGCCCGTGAGCGAATCGAACGGGCGTATTCCCATGATGGTCCGGGCTTCGTCGAGGAGTTTCTGAGCGGCAACGCCTTCGCCGATCTATCCGGTCGAATCGACAAGACGCTACCTCGGTCGTCGATCTTTGGCATGATGTTCGAGACACAGGAGGACTATGCCATCGTTGAGAGCACCGAGTTCAGCCTGCTTCAGCATAATCCCTTTAGCTGGGTGGTTGATGGTCGCGACTTCGTGTACTGTGAGCGCCTGTCCGCCGGTGCTCGATACGTTGATGGCTCCATTCGCGAGATGCTGCTTGCGGTGTCGCCTAACGAGCGCGAGCGTTTTGTAGATGCGTTGTTCTCCGTGCTTGAGGCTACGGGTGCTGAGCGGTTTGCGGATATCGCTGGGAATCTGCGCGAGAGCCTGCCCGACATGCTCCAGGCTGCGCAAGGCTTTGACAAGGATACGCGACGCTTTGTCTCGCAGACTATCGTTGCGATTCTTAAGTGTGCGCTTCTGCCCAAACGTCCCCAGATCGACATGCCCGCTGCCGGCAAGAGCTTGGCAGAACAGCTCGAGGCTTGGCAGTCCGAGCTCCTGCGCTAACCATTGGTGCAAAGCAACCTGTCCCCGATGCACCAATCTTCGATGCGCCTGGGGCGGGATCGACCGCTATACTGGTTCGTGCCGAGATCGATCTAGAACGGAATGCCGTATATGAAAATCAATCACGCGATTCTGCATATCCTGGACTTTGACTCTGCCGTCAACGTCATGAGCCAGCGCGAGCTCGATATCGAAAGTCGTACCGTGCGTAATTTCGTAACCACGCACCTGCGGCGCGCTCGTACCTCGGCTGATAACAAGCGTGCCACGTTTGCCGAGAACTCCGCATTCGGCGGCGAGCTCAAGGGCTATTTCTTTGGTGAGCGTGAGTTCGTGGATCTGTCTCAGCAGATTGCGGAGTTCATCTCTTCCGAACTTACCAAGGCCGAGAAAGCCGAGTCCACTGACGTGCTTGTGGCGGACTTTGATGACGATGAGGATGCCCGCTGGTTTGCCGTGATGCTGCTGGGCTCCAAGCAGGCTTTTATGCACGAGGTGGGTCGCGAAGAGGGCGAGGTGCGCAACGACATTGCGCGCCACTACGCCATTCTGCCGAATCCCTCGCAAAAGGTGCCGAGCTATGCAATCGTGCGTGCAAGCACCATGGAGATCGGCTATGTGGATAAGAAGCGCAAGATTGCCGGCGAGGATCGCATGCTCATTCCCGATGGCCTGCTGCAGTGCGACACGGGGGTATCGGGCAAGGAGGTCATCGACACCGTGACGCGTGTGGTCGAGGAAGTCGCCGAGGAGCACGGTGCCAACACGGCTGTAGCACTCGCCAAGGTTAAGGCTGCTGTTGCCGAGAAAGTTGAGGATGACGAGGAACTGCCCCCTTGGGATATCGTCGATGAGGTCTTTGAGGACGAGCCGGTTATCAAGGAGAGCGTGCGCGCGGCACTGACTGAGGAGAAGGTGCCTGAGCGTGTGCCCGTGGAGCGCAAGCAGGTCGAACGCGCGGCGGTGCGCAACCACAAGATCCGTACCGACACGGGCATCGAGATCAGCTTCCCGGCCGAGATGGGTTCGAACTCTGAGTACATCGAGTTTGTCAACGAGCCCAACGGCCTCATCTCCATCGAGCTCAAGAACATCGGGTCAATTGAGAATCGATAAACTGCGCTTGGACGCTGCAGAAAAACAAAGGCCGAAGCCCCAATGGAGCTTCGGCCTTTTTGCTTAGAACTGCATTTCCTTGCAGGTTGACACGCCTCTAGAGCCGGCGTAAGCCTTCCTCGAGACCGGTCTTGCTGTCGGTCTTCTCGTCGCGCATCTTGATGGCGCGGGCGGGGACACCGGCCACGACGGCGCCGGCGGGGACGTCCTCGACGCACACGGCGCCGGCGGCAACTACAGCACCCTTGCCCACGTGCACGCCTTCCAGGACCACGGCGTTTGCGCCGATCATGACATCGTCCTCGATGATGACGGGCGTGGCGCTGGCGGGCTCCACAACGCCTGCCAGCACGGTGCCGGCGCCGATGTGGCAGTTCTTGCCCACGGTGGCGCGACCGCCCAGCACGGCGCCCATATCGATCATGGAACCCTCGCCGATAACGGAGCCGATGTTGATGATGGCGCCCATCATGATGACGGCACGGTCGCCAATCTCGACGCGGTCGCGGATGATCGCGCCCGGCTCGATGCGGGCGTTGATGCCCTTAAGGTCGAGCATGGGCACGGCGGAGTTGCGGCAATCGTTTTCAACGTCGTAGTAGTCGATGGAGTCGGCATTGGCATCGAGGATGGCCTTGAGTTCCTCCCAGTCGCCAAAGACGGTCTTGCCGCGACGACCACCGTAGACGTGCGCATCGCCCCACTGGACCTTCATGCCGGGCTTTTCGCGCACGTACAGCTTGACGGGCGTCTTTTTGGGCGCGGTGGCGATGTAGTTGATAATCTCCTGTGCATCCATCTCGGCTGCGTTGCTCATTTGCTATCTCTCCTTTGGGTGGATTCGGTTGATACCTGGTTAGGCAAACATGACCTTGTCGAACGTATAGAAGCCGGGTTCGCGGGTGACGAGCTTCTGCGCGGCTGCCAAGGCGCCGTTGACAAAGATCTGACGGCTCGTGGCGCGGTGGGTGAGCGTGACCTCCTCGTCCTGGCCAAAGAAGCTCACCTCGTGCACGCCGGCGACGGTGCCGCCGCGCAGCGAGTGCATACCGATTTCCTTGGGATCGCGTGCTCCGCACATGCCCTCGCGGCCATAGACGGGGTGGTAGCCTGCCTCGGGCTCGGCTTCGACGACGGCGTCGAGCAGTAGCTTGGCAGTGCCGCTGGGGGCGTCGACCTTTTGGTTGTGGTGCGTCTCGACGATTTCGCAGTCAAAGCCGGGCAGCTCGCGTGTAGCCTGCGCTACCAGATGGCGCAGGGCTGCGATACCGATGGAGTAATTGCCCGAGTGCATAACGCGGGTGTTCTGGCCCAGTTCACGCAGGCGGTCCATCTGCTCGGGGGTGTAGCCTGTGGTGCCTGAGACCAACGCCGCGCCCGTGCGCTCGACATAGGCGACGACGGCGTCGAAGGTCGCGACGTTCGAGAAGTCGATGATGACGTCGGCAGCCGGTGCGTTCTCGAGCTCGCTCAAATCGAAGCCAATCTGGGCCACGATATCAAAAACGGGCTGCCCGGCGGCGTCGACAATGCCTTCGGCGGTAGTGCGGATGAGCGAGCCCATGCGGCCCGTTCCCATAATGACGGTCTTAATCAAGTAGACCAGCTCCCTTCAGAGCATCGGTAAGTGCGGCTCGCGTGTCGTCTGCCATGGGGCACAGCGGCATACGGTAGTTTGCCTCGATCATGCCCATCTGGGCGAGCGCTTCCTTGACGGGGATGGGGTTGACCTCGCTAAAGAGGGCGTTGATGAGCGGCTGGCCGGCAATCTGGATATCGCGGGCGCGCGCTACGTCGCCGTCCAGATAAGCGCGGCACATGTCGTGTACAAGCTGCGGCTGCACGTCGGCCCACACGCTGATGGTGCCCGAAGCGCCCAGGCTCATGAGCGGCACTGTGAGTGCATCCTCGCCCGAGTACATGCGGAAATCGTCGGACAGCAGGTGGGCGATCCTGGCCGCGTAGGCGACGTTGCCCGAGGCCTCCTTGATGCCCATGATGTTGGGGTGCGCGGCTAGGCGCTCTACGTTGCGCTCGCTGATACCGCAGCCGCAGCGGCCGGGGATGTTGTACAGGATGCAGGGGATGTCAACGGCATCGGCGACGGTCTTAAAGTGCTGATAGATACCCTCTTCGTTGGACTTGTTGTAGTAGGGGGTAATGAGCAGCAGGCCGTCGGCTCCCAAGCCCTGGTAAGTAAGCGACTTGGTGAGCATGGTCTGCGTGGAGTTGGAGCCTGAGCCGGCGATGACGGGGACGCGTCCTGCAACATGCTTGACCACGGCGGCGACGACGGAGTTGTCCTCGTCATCGGTCATCGTGGCGCTCTCGCCGGTGGTGCCCAGGGTGAGAATGGCGTCGGTGCCATTTTGCAAGTGGAAATCGATAAGGCGCTCGAGCGCGTCAAAGTCGACACTGCCGTCCTTTTTAAACGGCGTAACCAGGGCGACGATTGAGCCCTCGAGATTGCGGATGTCCATGTTCTTCTCCTTCGCCTCCGCGATCTGGATGCGTTTGTTCCATTGAGCTGCGACTGCCAGGCGCTCGTCTTGGGCGCGACGGCGGGCGCTTTCGGCGCGCGACTTGGCCAGCAGCTCTCGGCCGCACGGCAGCACGTCGAGCGTGGAAAAGTAATCGCCCGGGCGCTCGGCGCGGCGGATGAGGTCGGCCGCGCCATCGGGGCGCAGCAGGACCTCGGCGGAGCGCAGACGTCCGTTGTAGTTGTAGCCCATGGAGTAGCCATGCGCACCGGTATCGTGGATTACAAGCAGGTCACCCATGTCGATATGCGGCAGCTCGCGGTCGATGGCGAACTTATCGTTGTTCTCGCACAGATTGCCCGTGATGTCATAGGTGTTCGTGACGGGCGCCGTGGCCTTGTCGGCGCCGCCCGGCTGACCCATCACCGTAATGTGGTGGTAGGCGCCATACATGGCAGGGCGAATCAAATCGACGGCGCTTGCATCGACACCGATATAGTCCTTGTAGATCTGCTTCTCGTGGATAGCCTTGGTGACCAGACAGCCGTAGGGGCCCATCATAAAGCGGCCCATCTCAGTGCAGATGGCCACATCGCCCATGCCGGCGGGAACCAGGATCTCGTCGTATGCCGCGTGTACTCCCTCGCCGATGGCGCGAATGTCGTTGGCCTGCTGCTCGGGCAGGTAGGGGATGCCGACGCCGCCGGACAGATTGATGAAGGCGACGTGTGCGCCGGTCTCGCGCTCCAGGCGTACGGCAAGCTCAAAGAGGATATGCGCGAGCTCGGGGTAGTAGTCGTTGGTGACGGTGTTGCTGGCAAGGAATGCGTGGATGCCAAAGTCCTCGGCGCCCTTGGCTTTGAGCATGCGGAAGGCCTCGAAGAGCTGCTCGGTGGTCATGCCATATTTGGAGTCGCCTGGGTTGTCCATGATGCCGTTGGAGAGCTGGAACAGGCCGCCTGGATTAAAGCGGCAGCCGACCGTTTTGGGGATGGGTCCCGCAACACGCTCAAAGAACTCGATGTGGCTGATGTCGTCAAAGTTGACGATGGCACCCAGCTTGTCGGCGAGCTCAAAGTCGGCAGCCGGCGTATCGTTGGACGAGAACATGATGTCGTGTCCCGTGATACCCAGCGAGCGGGCGATCATGAGCTCGGTATAGCTCGAGCAGTCGCAGCCGCAGCCGTATTCGTTGAGAATGGAGATGAGCGCCGGGTTGGGGTTGGCCTTGACGGCAAAGTATTCCTTAAAGCCCGGGTTCCATGCAAAGGCGTCGCGCACTTCTTGCATGTTGCGGCGGATGCCCGCCTCGTCGTATAGATGAAACGGCGTGGGGAACTGCTCGACGATATGCTCGAGTGTCTCCTTGTCCACAAACGGCTGCTTGGCCGCATATGCCTCGTTGGGGGTCAATACCATGTCCCGTAAACCTCGCTATCCAGACGGCGCCATCTGCGCATCGAATCCGCATAGCGTGGACCCAATGTCCGGATAGCGCTCCCGCATTGCTGCAGACAGTCCTGTGGGTGTTTCCCACAGGCCCACCAGGTTGTTCGTGCCCGAAAAACCCAGTTCGGCGGGTTTCGCCTCCCCACGGGGTCAAAGCCTGCCGGCTCGCCCGCGGCTCTTCGTGCCCGCGCCTCTATCAAGTGGTAAAGACCCTATCACGTTGCACTTTACCAAACAAGAGTATTCGTATATAACGTTTAAAAAATGCAGGGATATGCTGGAAACATGTGCGCCACAATCCTGTATCACAATAAGTTGCAACAGATGTGCCTCACGAAGGGATCCTCTATGACCGAGCTCCAAGAACTCCGTCGCTATCGCCGCGATCTCCATCGCATTCCGGAGCTCGATTTCGATCTTCCGCAAACCATTGCCTATATCGAGGGCGTGCTGGCACCGCTCGCTTGCGAGGTGACCCATCCGTGCCCCAGCTGCGTCTGTGCTTTCTTCGACGCCGGTGTTGATGCCGCGCATGCCACGGCGATTCGCGCCGATATGGATGCGCTGCCCATCGCGGAGGCGACGGGAGCGGCCTTTGCCTCAACCCATCCCGGCAAGATGCACGCTTGCGGACATGACGGACACATGGCCATGGCGCTTGCCGCCGCGACGTATGTTGACCGTACGATTCGCGAACAGCCGGGCGCCATTAGGCGCAACGTTCTCTTTGTGTTCCAGCCGGCCGAGGAAACGACCGGTGGTGCCAAGACGGTATGCGAGAGTGGTGTGTTCGAGCGCTATGGGGCCGACCGCATTTTTGGCTTTCATGTGTGGCCCGATCTGCCCGCCGGCACGTTGGCGAGCTGCCCCGGTCCGCTGCTGGCGCGCTCAAGCGAGACGCACATTCATATCCATGGAACGAGTATCCATATCGCCAAGACCTACGGCGTTCCAGTCGAGGAATCGCGCGATGCCGCGCTGGCAGCGGCCAAGTTCTTAGTTTCCGAGCGCGAGCTCATGGACGAGTTGGGTGCCGATGAGCCCTGCATTGGCAAGTTCGGCCTGCTGCAGGCAGGCACCGTCTGCAATGCGGTGGCGGGGGAGGCCCATGTTGCCGGTAGCTTGCGTGTGTTTACGGACGCCATGTTCGACCGTGCGCGCGAGGGCGTACGCCGTGCGCTCGACGAGGCGTGCACCGCAACGGGCTGTACGTACGATCTCGACTTTGCCGAGGGCTATCCGCCAGTCGATAACGACCCCGAGTTGTTTGCCCACATTGCGCCTGCCTTGCCCGAGCTGCAACTTGTGGACGAGCCGCTGCTGATCGCCGAGGATTTCGCGTTCTATCAGCGCCATCTGCCGGGCGTGTTTTTCCTGCTGGGCACGGGTATGCCAGAGGACCAAGACAACCCGAGTGATTCGGATGGCTGCCCCGCCTATGCCACAAGCGCTCTGCATACCGATAGCATGCTCTTCGACGAGGAAATCCTGCTCAAAGGCCTCGATGTCTACAAACGATTGCTTTTGCTTGGTTAATTGACGTGGACGTTTGTTCTCGAAAATACGAACAAATGTACGCTATAATAGGGATGTAACTCTATAGAAACGTTTGACGTTATTAACGTAAGGCGATACTATGATTGCATCATATAAAGATGAAGACACTGAACGCTTTGCAATGGGTGTGCGGATTAGGAAGTTCATTCCTTTTGAGCGGGTCGCCTTGAGGAAGATTCGCCAACTGCAGATCTGCGCTTCGCTTGATGATCTTCGCGTTCCGCCAGGCAATCGTCTTGAAGCGTTGAAGGGCGATCGCGCCGGTCAATATAGTATCCGTGTCAATGAGCGCTATCGGGTCTGTTTTGAGTGGAGACAGGGGATGGCTTGGAATGTTGAAATCGTCGATTATCACAAGTGACAAAACTGATGCTGGCTTGTTGTCGCCGGTGGCCCCCGGCGAGCTTCTCAAAGAGGAATTTCTTGTCCCTATGGGTATTTCTCAATATCGCCTTGCTAAGGAGACCGGGATTCCGGCTCAGCGTATTGGGCAGATTATTTTGGGAAGGCGTCGTGTTACGGCTGACACCGATCTTCGTCTTTGCCGCTACTTTGGCCTGACGGATGGCTATTGGCTTCGAGCCCAGATCGCGTTTGACCTCGAGGCAGAGAAGAGGCGCATCGAACCGGAACTGGATAAGATCGTTCCCGTTCAGCAGGTCGTTGCGTTGTAGCGCTCAAAGATGTTGAGGTTGGAGTGACGATGGAACGACGCCGACAGTCTGTCGTATATAGTCCTGGTGGGTGCGGATGCGGCTTGCTGCTGCTCCCGGTTATTGCTGTGAGCATTGGCGTGATGTTTGCGCTTGCTGGACTGGCGGCAGCGGCACTTGTGCTGTTGATTGTGGCCATTGGCGTGACGATTTGGCTCTGCCGCAATCGCGAGCAACGCCGTGCCGACGGTAACACCAATGTCGGATGGGTCTTCTTTCTGATCATTGCGTACCTGCTGAGTGTCAGCTACCTGGTCTTCTTTGTCCTGTTGATGATGAGTGCCTTTACCGGGGAATCCGTCACGGTGGGGTAGGCTTCGACGAGCCTCTTGAGGATGAGAAAAGGAGCTGGATGGGAAATGCCCCCATCCGGCTCCATTGCTCAATATTGGCGTGCACTTCTACTCGGCTGCCTCGCGGCGAGCGACCTCGTCGATCAAGATGGCGTCGCCGTGTTTGGCGGCGGCAATGCTCGCGGCCATAAACATGCCCATTGCCGTGATGTAGGCGAAGAGCATCGACGGCGCCACGTCCATGACGATGCCGGAGAGAATCGGTGTCGCCACCTGAGCCGCCATGCTCACGGTGTAGTAGTAACCGGAGTAGCGGCCTACGCTTTGGGAGCTGCAGCACTCCAGAATCATCGTGTACACGCACAGGTCCACGCCGCCCAACGCGACGCCCATCAACAAAAAGACGCCGTACAACACGGGCGAGAAGCCGGGTGCCAGCCAAAGAAGCGCGGGGCACAAAACCATGATGACGGCGGTGCCCAGGGCGACCTTTTTGCGGCCGATTTTGAGCGAAAGGTTTGCCAGGGGTACGTAGCTTAGCAGCGCGCCTGCAATCGTCGCGATATTGATGATGGCATAGGAACCGCCCTCCATGCCGTAGAACATATCGGCATAACGGCTGATATTGGTGGTCATGGCGTTATAGCTCATGTAGTAGAAAAACGTTGCAGCGAGCAGCATGATGATGGAGCGGTGTACGCCGGCGTCTGCAACGCGATCTTTACCGCCGGCCTCGGGGGAGTCATCTTTGTCAATCTGATCTTCGTCGATGCCCATGGACAGCGATTTCTCGCGCATCTTTTCGACGAGGGCGGGCTCACGGACAAAGATGCCGTAGACAACGGCCGACACGAGGATAAAGGCGGCCTGCAAGATAAAGAGCGGAAGATAATTGGGTTTGTCGGCCCTGGGAACCATGACCGAGATGGCGACGAGCATAAGGCCCGTTCCCGCATAGCCGACGATCTTCTCGATTGAGTCCGCCTTGGTTCGAAGTGGGCGAGGCGTAATATCGGCCACGATGGCAACCGTCATGGTGCGGTAGGCACATATTGCCAAAAGCGTGAGGATAATCGCGCCAATGAGCAGAGGTAGGCTGCCCATGTTGTTGGCAATCGCGATGAGCGGGACGGAGAGCATTGCCACCGCGGAGCCGCCCAAGATAAAGGGCGTTCGACGTCCGAGTTTGCTTGCGCAGCGGTCCGAGAGGATGCCAAAGAGCGGAAGCAGGAACAAGCCAAAGACATTATCGATGGCCATGATCGCGCCGGTGAGCGAGTTGGATAGGCCAAAGGTCCCTGTGAGCATCTTGGGAACGATGCCGTCGTAGACCTGCCAAAAGCTGATCATGCCCATAAAGGGTAGGGAGGCGAGGGCGACGGCCTTGGTGTCGAGCCGGGCCGCCCGCTTAAGATTTGGTTGGGTCATGCTGGTTCTCCTGGTCGGTAAAAGCGGGGAGGGGCGCTATCGGCCCTCCCGTCCTACAGTTGTCCAAGGTTGGCGAGAAACGCCACATAGAATTCGATACCGCGCTTGTAGACGTCGACGCCGATGCGTTCGTTGGCGGCATGGATGAGCTTGCGTGCCTCACCCGAGTAGATAAAGCCGCAGAAGCGGTAGACGCGATCGCAGATCTCGTTGAACTCGCGCGAGTCGGTGCAGGAGTTCTGCACGTAGGGAGCAAAGCCGGCCTCGGGATAGACACCCGACACGCAGCGATGGATGTAGTTGAAGGCGGCATCGTCTTCGTAAGGCGAGATGGGCGCGGGCTCGGTGTAGGGAATCGCCTCGTTGATTTCGACGGTGACATGGTCGGGGCTTACGCCCGAGGCGCGGCACTGCTGGGCGGCGAGCTTGCGGGCGCGCTCAACGGCATCGGCGATACTCTCAAACGGAGCGATGCGCACGTTGAAGTTGGCGCGAGCAGCTGGTGGCAGCACATTGTGCGCATTGGAGCCTTCGAGCTGCGTGAGCGCATAGGTTGTGCGCAGCATGGCCGAGGTCTCGGGGCTGGCGGCCATGATCTTGGTAACCGCGGGGCGCGTGAGCCACAGGTTGCCAAAGATTGCCTGATACGTCGCGCTGCTACGGGCACCCAACTCGGTCAGTGTAGCCTCGACGGCGGGCGTGAGCTGCGGCTTGCCGGGGTTGGCCGAGATAGTCTCGCATACACGGCAGAGAAGACGGCAGGCATCGTTTGCCGCAGGCGTAGAGGCATGGCCGCCGTCGGCGCGCGCCGTGACGGTAAGGTCGACGTGGCCCTTCTCGGACACACCTACCATGGCAACGGGTTCGGTGACGCCGAGCGGGGCATTGGTTGCCACGGCTCCACCCTCATCGAGCACCATATAGGGATGGATGTTGTGCTCGCGAAGCCACTGCACTGCATGGGTTGCAGTAGGCGCGGCGATTTCCTCGCCATCGCTCGAGAAGAACCAGACATCGCGCGGGGGAACGAAGCCCTGATCGATTAGGTGCTCGGTGGCCTCGAGAAAAGCAGAGACGATGCACTTGGTGTCGAGTGAACCGCGGGCCCAGATTTCGCCGTCGATGATCTCGGCTCCAAAGGGATCATGCTTCCAGTCTTGGCCCTCGACGGGCACGACGTCCTGATGCGCCATCATGACGATGGGGTCCAAGGCGGAATCGGCGCCAGGCCAACGCAGGAGCATGCCAAAGTCGTCGATGCGTGTGGGCTCGGCGACTTTAAAGAAATGCGGATAAAGTCGCTGAAGCGTGGGAATCCACTGACTGAAGGGCTCATCGTCGCGCTCGGCGATGTTCTCACGCGAAACAGTGGGGATGCGCAGCAATTCGCAAAAGCGCTCGACGGCTGCCTCGTCTGCCTTGTAGGTGCCTGCATCAAGAGGCGCGCCCTGTGCGACCGATACCGATGCTCCCATGGTGGGACTCCTTTCGTGTTGTATATCGAATATGTCAAGATTATCGCCCGCACCGCGCGTGGGAAACGGCGAAACACGTTGTTCATCTGAGGGCGGCGGGTCGGACAGTCTTAGCCGACGATGACCGTGCCGTCTTCGGCCACAGTGATGGCGTCTCCCGTCGATACGGCATCGAGAAACCCATCGCCCAGGTTGTCAATGGTGGGCATGGGGGTGTCGGTCCATACGCCCGAGAGAATCGCGCCAGCGGCGGCAAGGCTGTCAATGGGTTTGGAAAACAGCAGGCATGCGGGTTGGCGCCCCATTTTGGTGGCGCAGAAGAGCACCATGCCGCCTGTGGTGGAGCCGATGGTCTGCGGAAGGCACAGGGCGCATCCCGCCAAAGGTTTGCCGTACAAGTCGGGATTGTTTTGGTCGGAACACGTGGCCTTTTTGTCACCAAACATCAGTGCCTTCTGAAACGATGCGAGTGTGTTGAGCCCTCCGTGAGAGACGAGTGCCTTGGCGTGGGCAGTTCCGGGGACAACGACGCGGCCGTGAAAGATTTTTTCCATGAGGAGTCGCCTTCCTATTTGATTGGTTTTCCGGTGGTGACGTAGGCGAGCACCTCGTCGTCGGTGTAGTAGCGCGATGCCGAGTACGTACGCAACTTGTTGGAGTTGGTGATGATGGGCATGCTGCCGCACAGCGGGTTGTTGGTGTACATAAGCGGGCAGATGCTCGAGACGACGGCGCCGGTAGTCGAGAGGCGTCTGTATGCCGCAGTCTTGCGGAAGGCGTCTGCCACAGATGGGGCGGCGGTCAGCACGGTGGGTACTTGCACGCGGCGGTTGCCGGAGGCGCTCAGCCCATCGCAGATAGCGTCTGCCCAGTGGGCGAGTTGTGCAGACGAGAGATGGGGGCAGCCGATGAAGGCCAGCTTGGGGCGCGCGCCCGGGTTCTTCCACATAACGGGGTAGCTCGAGCGGATGCGTTCCAGCTCGGCGTCGTCAATGCGATAGATTTGGGCGTCTGGTGCTATGAGTTGTTCGCCTTGTTCGACGGCCTCGGGCGCGATGCCGTCCACGTGGTAGAGCCCGACAGCGCCGTTCGATGCGCTGGCGGCGCCCATGTCCTTAAGGTAGTCCTGCGTGCCGGGTGTGAGTTTGCGGCCAAGCCAGCGGTCGAGGCCTTTAATGTAAGGGACGTCTTCCATCACCCTCATGCCAATGGCGCTGCCAAGCACTTGCGCTTCGGGCTTGCGCTTACAGTCGACTTCGATGATCCAGGTCGCCTTGCGGCCCTCATCGGTGAGCAGGCCGAATTCCGGGACAAAGCCGGCAATTGAGCCGAACATCTCGATGATGCCGGAGTTGCGATTGCAGCGAGCGCCCAACACGGAGTTGGCAAAGACCACGGCGCTGCTTTCTGCCCAGCTTAGGATGTCGCCACGCCGAGGTCGATTGCCAACCTCGGGCTGGTAGCAGGTGCAGGTGAAAGCATCGCTGTCCAATAGACCCATGCTGCGCAGCTGTGCCTCATAATCGTCTTGTTTGGAATACATAATCTTGAACAGCAACTTTTGCAGCGGGTTGGCCGGGACGGCGGGGTCGAGGGGCCTCGGGTCGACCGAGAATGACTGACCGGACAGTGCGCCGTCTTTCAGCAGCTCATCCATAAGGTCATAGACTGGACCGAGCATGGAGAGGCCAAAACTTGTGACAAGATGACCGTTTGCGCCGGTCACGGGAACCATACGCTCGGCGCCAAAGCATTCGCCGTACATAACGAGGGTCTTGACCACTTTGGCCATGGCGGGGCCCTTGGCGCCGTCGAGCAGGGCTTGTTGCTGGGAGGTCAGGTTCATCTGTGAGCCCATCCTTTCGTGTTAGATATTGGTGCCGAGTCGGTATGCCGCACGGACCGCTTCGAGCACGCGGCCGGGTGCAAACCCATCGCCGATGTTATGCAGCTCGTCTGCGGCGTGCGTCTGCTGCAGTTTGTAGAACAGCGCGTCGTCGGGGTGTCCGCCACAGGCAATGATTACCAGGTCGCAGGTTAGCTCGAGCGGCTTCCAGTCGTTGCCGATTTTGGGTGCAAGCGGGTTTTCGACGTTCTCGGGCAAGACCGGTGACCACGAGACGTAGGGGTCGGGAACGTTTTTGTGGCAGTTGCGACTCAAGTGGAGACGCGCGCACCTCGATGGGGCTCCAGACTCGCGTTTGCCGCCGACCTCCGCGCGCTCGACGCGTGTCATATTGAGAAGCCGCACATTGCGTCCCCTGAGCGCATGGAGTAGGTGGCCACGATTTGCCGTACAGGCGCCCTGCATCATGTGAGGCAGCATTTCAATTACGCTGACCTGTGGTATGCCGTGTTCGACGGTGAGCCATTGGGCAACCTCGCAGCCCACGGCCCCTCCGCCAATGATGGCGACGGTTTTGGCGTTACCAAGCAGCGCGGGTTGGCGCAGTAGCTGCGTTGCCTGCACGGCGTGGCCCGATGCTGCAAGCTCCGTAAGGCCGGGGATGGGCGGTATCGCATTGGAAGTGCCTGTCGCGCACACGATTGCGTCGAAGCCTGCTTTTGCAAGATCTTCGGCGCGTACTGCCCGTCCAAGCTCGAGTGTCAGGTTCCCGTTGGGTTTTTCTGTCTGCTCGCGCACCTGTCGAACAAGATAGGAGCGGTAATTATCGAGGTCGAACTTGATCCGGGCGGCGCTGGCGGAGAGGAGTTTTCCTCCAAGTTCATCTTCGGTGTCGATGAGCTTTACGTCGTGGCCGCGACGCGCGGCGATTAGCGCACAGACCATCCCGGCGGGTCCGGCTCCTATCACCGCTATGCGTTTGGATTCTATGGCGGGAGCGGGTGTCTGGGGCATGAGGCATTCAAAGCTGCAGCGTGGATTGACGGCACACTGCGGATGGCCCCCTTCGACAAACTCGTTGAGGCATCCTTCCTGGCATCCGATGCAGGGGCGAATATCTGCCACGCGACCGGCGTACGCCTTATTGGGCCACTCAGGATCCGCAAGTAGCGGGCGTCCGAGCATGATCATATCGGCATCGCCATTGCGAAGGGCGCGTTCGGCAATGTCGGGGTAGCCCAACTTACCCACCGCGACAACGGGTACGGGAAGGCCGGCATTGGAGCGGATATTGTCGGCGACAAAGCGCTCCCGAACGGCGCGCGCCATGGGAACGAAGCAGCCTGCGGGCATGCTCGCGGGCGGGTGGGGCATCCACCAGTTGTCGTAGCAACCCAGGTCGACGTCAAAGATGTCTACTCCCGCCGTCACGAGTTCTTCCATATAGCACAGGGTCTGTTCGACCGTGCGGCCGCCGCGCATGCGTCCCAGATAGGTCGAATTCATGACCTGCTCGTCATAGGTTTCCTCGAGTGCAAGCGAAAGGTCGATGCGGTACATAATGGGGTAGTCGGGCCCAACGCGGCGACGGATTTCTTTGACCATATCGAGGCCAAATTGACGCCAATCGGCATAACGTCCGAGCTTACGATGGTTAAAGGCGGGGTTTCCGAGCTGCTCGATAAGATAACCCTCGTGCCCGTGCAAATAGACGCCATCGATGCCCATGGCATGGGCATCGGCCGCCGCTTGGCCGATATTGTTTACGATACGGCGCAGCTTTTGGTCCGAGAGGCGCATGCATGGAATGGCGGGGATGTAGTAGTTAGGCAAGAAACTCGCCGAGACCGGAAACTTCTTTTGCGTGATGAGGCATTGCGGGTTGCCCACGCGGCCGAGTCCAGCCGTAAGCTGGACAAAAATGCGCGATCCGAAGGCATGGACACCTTGGGCAAGGTCGCGCCAGCCTGCCATAACGGTTCGGCTCCGATCGATGCGCGGGAAATAGGTGAGCTTGTCCAGCTCGGTGACCGTGGTATCGATGCCGTGGCTTACCGGCACGAGTCCTGTTGTGATGAGGCCGCAGCCGTCTTTGGCGCGGGCGAAAAAGTACTGCAGCATCATGTCACTGGGGCGGCCAGTTTCCTCGCACATGTCGATATTGCCCATCGGTGCCATGACAATGCGGTTTTTGACGGTGAGCTTGTTGATTTTGATGGGAGAGAAGAGCTTGTCAAAAGGATAGAGCTCTTGTGTCATGCGGGACAATCCACAACCGGAATTTTTGGCGGGCCAGCTGTCGAATGAGTCGACGAGTTGCTGCACCAGTACGTCTTTTCCCAATGAGGTTCCTTTCAGATGTTGACAAGGTAACAAAGCAGTTTACGTCTAAATGTTTAATAGTCAACAACAAAGGCATGAGTTCGGTGAAGGAAAAAAGGACTCAATGAGCGTCGGATGGCAAGCTGTGTTGCGACATTAGCTCCCAGCTAATGAATTTGAGTTCGCTGCCTCCTACGATGTGCTGTGCGCCGGCACGGTAGCCGGATCGTAGGAAGGATGCATAATGGCAAAAGAGGGAAAGAAGCCGATTGGCAAGATTGTCCTAGGCGTCATCGTGGTGCTGGTTATTGCCGGTGCCGTGGGCTCTATGGGCGGCAACTCAACCGATTCGTCTGCGAACGATTCGGCAAAACCTGCCGAGACGACACAGCAGGCTGAGGAGCAAAAAGAACCGCAAGAACCGTATACCATTGCTGACGAGGCTGAAGACACCTCCAATCAGTTTGCCTATAAGATCACGGGTACGCTGACCAATAACACGGACAAGGAAAAGAGCTACATTCAGATTGAGTATGGTCTGTATGATGCTGATGGCAACCAGGTTGGAACGGCTCTTGCAAACACCAATCATCTGAAGGCGGGCGGCTCCTGGAAGTTCGAGGCGCTGGGCACGGTGTCTCCCGATCAGGTCGCCAGTTGGGAGCGCTCGGATGTGAGCGGTTTCTAGCATGTTGCATGCACTGGGGGAGGTGAAGTCGTATGCCCGATAAAAAGCTGACTGAGGAGCTGCTCAATGAGCTTCTCGATGCGCCAAGCATTGATGACTATATCAAGGGGCATGACTTTGCCGCCCCGTCGCTTTCGGACTACTTAAAGCAGCTTCTGCAAGAGAAAGGTCTGGAGCGTTCGCGCGTGGTGCGTATGGCCGACCTCAACGAGACGTTTGGCTATCAGATCTTTACCGGTACGCGGCATCTAAGTCGCAATAAGGTGCTGCAGATTGCCTTCGCCATGGCGCTAACGCTCAAGGAAACCAACCGCGCCTTGACGGCGGCGGGTGCCAATGTCCTCAACTGCAAGGATCGCCGTGACGCCATCATCATTTTCTGTATCGATCGTGGCTGCAGCCTGCAAAAGGTGAACGAGGAGCTGTATCGCTTTGGCGAGGAGACGGTGAGTTAACGGCTAACTGCTGGCGGAAGCGCCGTTCACGATATTTAGAACGTGCAGGGCACGGGCGTCATTGGGCGTCCGTGCCCTGCGTTATTATGGACGCTATGGATACTCAGAGCCCAACATATTCCGATGATGAGCTGACCGCTGCGCTCGCCGGACACCTGGCGTCACTTGAGCGTGATGACAGTTATCGCGTAGACCGTGTGCTCAAGCACTCCGACGTCGAGACGACCGAGCTCGTATACTTTGAGGGCTCTGGCGGGGGATCTCTTGGCCCCTTTGTTCGCAAGCGCATCGATGCGTCGGCCCAGATTGGCGGGGCGTATGAACGCCTGTTTGCGGCCCAGCATGCCGGGCGACGTTACGAGCACTTGCCTCGGATTGTCGATTGCCGCCGCGTGGGCGACGAGCTTTGCGTGGTCATGGAATATATCGAAGGCGAAACGCTCGGGGCCCTGGTGGGGCGTTTGGGTGCGACGCCCGATTATGCTTGTGAGCTGTTTGGCGCCCTTTGTGATGCAGTTGCGGAGCTCCATGCCGGCTTTGCGTCGGCGGGGGAGATGGCTGCGCCGGTGATCCATCGCGACCTAAAGCCCTCGAATATCATCGTATCGGGCGCAAACTATACGCCCGATACAGGCATGACGTTTTCATCGCTGGTGATTATCGACTTGGGAATCGCTCGCGTGTGGCGCGAAGGAGCCGATGCCGATACCGTTAAGTTTGGTACGCGACCCTATGCGCCACCCGAACAGTACGGTTTTGGCCAGACGAGCGTGCGCAGCGATGTCTATGCGCTCGGTGCCCTGCTATTCTTTTGTCTGACGGGGGCCGATCCCAAGCCAGGTCGGAACATGCGCGAGCAATGCGAGGCATATGACGTCCCCGCCTCGCTTGCCGATGTTATTTGCATGGCGATGGCGCTCGATCCGGACAAGCGCTTTGCAAGCGCGAAGGCGCTAGGGCACGCTGCGCGCGCATCCTATGCGTTGTCCGCACCGACGCCGTCGTTCGCGCCGAATGCTGCTTCCTTCCAAGAGCCTCCAGAGCGGCGAGCTGTGTGCCCTGCGCCCGTGCTCCCCACGGATCAGTCTCAGGGTGGGTTGCCATTGGTGCCTGAGCGCCCGAGTTTAATCTCCCGCATTCCCGACACCGTTGGGCGCATTTGGAACGGATTCGTCTATCTTTCGCTACTTGTTTTCTTTGCCGGAAGCCATTTTGCCGTTTTTCATCCCACGGGCGCCAACCAAAACTACCCGATGTGGTTTCTCGCGATTGAGTATTTTATCTTCGTTGACGGTCTCATAGTGCTCATTCATTTTGTGATGCTCGATAAACGCCGCCTTCGCCGGCGGTTTGAGCTACTCGATAGATATCGCGGTAAAAAGCTTGCAAAGCTCTGGCTCAAGGCTATGGGTGTGCTCTTGTTGGCAATGATCATCATTGTTGCCATCGCAAACGCGACTGGCATCGTCGATACCTCCGTCGCATAAAAGAAAAAAGGGCCCCAATTGGGGCCCTTTGACGTTGATCTTAGATGCGGTTCATCTGGGTTGCAACCTTGTTGTACCAGTCCTGCCACGTGGGCGGGCAGTACTTTTTGGCGGCTGCCGGGGTAAGCGTGGAGCCATAGTTGGCGCCCAGGTAGGCAACGTGGGCAGAGACGCCCTCGCTCCAGCTACCAAAGCTCCGCCAGCCGCCGCCGCGGGCGCTCCAGCCCCAGGCGTTACAGGAGCCGGCACAATAGAGGCCCTTGCTGCTCTCGATGCAGGCGATGGCGGGAGACCAGCGAGGGTCAACACCGGTGTTCCAGGCGGCGACGGCAAAGGTGTAACCCTGGCCTGCCATGGGGGAGCCGGCGAGGTAGTTGTCGATGCGACTCGTCCACTCGTTGATAAACGAGTCGTAATCGGAGTTGCCGGTATTGGAGTTGTTCACCGTGGTGTCAATGGTGGTGTTGGCGTTATTGGCCTGGCTGTTGGAGTTGTTGCCGCTCACGCCCTCGCCCGAGAGCTTCTCGGCGGCAGCGGCCTTGTCGGCCTCGAGCTTGGCCAGCTCGGCGGCATTCTCCTGCTCGGCCTTTGCCTGGGCTTCGCTGCGAAGCTGCTGGGCCTGTGCCAGTGCGTCCTCGGCGGTTTTCTGCTCGGTTTCGAGTTGGGACTTGGCCTGCTCGAGCTCGGTCTTGTTCTGCTCGAGCTCGGTCTGCATCTTGTTAAGCTCTTCGATCTCGTCGACGCTCGAGCTCGTGATCTGGTTGGTGTACTTGCAGGTGGTGATGAACTCTCCCAGGCTCTGCGCATTGACCAGGAAGCTCACGATGGGGTTGGTGCCCTTCTGGTACTTATACAGATCGCGCATGGCGGAGCTCGCCTTGGCCTGCTGATCGGGAAGTTCGGCTTCGATCTTCTCGATGCTTGCCTCGTTGGTGTCGATTTGCTTCTGCAGATCCTCGAGCTTGGTGCGGGCCTCGTTGTAGGCACTCGTGGCGGTTTCGATCTTCTGCTGGGCAGCGGAAAGCTGATCTTGCGTTGCCTGCGAGGCGGCATAGGCTGCGACGGGGGAGAGCATCGGCGCGGCCGTCAGTGCAACGGCGAGCGCGGCGCTCGTGATGATACGAGCCGGCTTCGACGCGATGAGCGCTGCGGTGCGATGGTTCGAATGCTGCATCCAGTCCCTCTGCAATCAATCGTAGGTTATGGTTCGAAAGGTATTCTACTACTGCTTTCGACCTCAACTTGAACCTTAAAGGTTCTAAAGGGTCAAGTTGAACTTGAGGCTTTAGCCTTGACCTGCAGTTATAGTGAATTGTTGAGAAACCATAGAGTTCAACTTTAACGTTACGGAACCCTGCGGGCTCGATCATAAGCGCCTGCTTGCCATAGATATGGTGGAACTTTGGGAAGCGGCAGCTTGGCACGCTAGAATAAACCAGTTGCATAAAGACCGCCCATCGTACGGGCAGTTGATGATAGGAAGTTTCCATGGCATTGCAGTTTACAGAGCGCGAGTTTATACCCGTGCTGCTCGGCGGCGATATCAACGCCTATTCGGTGGCGCGCGCCTTCTACGAGGAGTATCAGGTCAAGAGTCTGGTCTTTGGCAAGTATCATACAGGTCCTGCATACCGCAGCCAGATTATCGACTATACGCCCAATGTGGATATCGATACCATGCCGGTCATGATCGAGACCGTCAACGGCATTGCGCAGGCCAATCCCGATAAGAAGATTATTCTGATGGGCTGCGGCGATAACTACGTCGCGCTTGCCGCACAGGCTCAGGATGCCGGCCAGCTTGCCTCCAACGTCATCGCGCCCTATGCGCCCTACAGCATGCTCGAGCAGTGCCAGAAGAAGGAGATCTTCTACGAGCTGTGCGAGAAGCACGGTGTGCCCTATCCGCACACGTTTACCTTTACCATGGCGATGCTCAACGCCCAGGGCGAGGCTTCCGCCGAGGTGCTCGACCAGATCGACTTCCCCTTCCCGATGATTCTGAAGCCCTCTGACGGCATTATGTGGTGGGAGCACGAGTTCGAGGGCCAGAAGAAGGCCTACGAGATTGCCGATCGCGCCGAGCTGGAGCAGGTCATTCGCGATGTGTATATGAGCGGCTACACCGACGACCTAATTCTGCAGGACCGCGTGCCCGGCAACGACGAGTACATGCGCGTACTGACCAGTTATTCCGATCGCAACGGCAAGGTTCGCATGATGTGCCTGGGTCACGTACTGCTCGAGGAGCATCAGCCCCATGGTGTCGGCAACCACGCCTGCATCATCACTGAGCCCAACGACAAGCTCATGGGTGGCGTGCGCAAGTTGCTCGAAGATCTCAAGTTTACGGGTTTCTCCAACTTTGACGTCAAGTACGACGAGCGCGACGGTTCGTTTAAGTTCTTCGACTTCAACACCCGCCAGGGCCGCAGTAACTACTACGTTACCAACAGCGGCTTTAACGTTGCCAAGTACGTGGTGGATGAGTACGTGTACAACCGCCCGTTTGAGCCGGAGTTCGTGACGGCGCAGGACGAGGCGCTGTGGATGGTTGTCCCCATGGGCGTCGTTGACAAGTACGTCAAGGACCCCGAGTTGCGTGCGAAGGCGCATCGTCTGGCCAAGGAGGGCAAGGCTGCCGATCCTTCGTTTATGAAGGGCGACTTTGTCTTTAACCGCTGGCTGCGCATGTGGCACACCAAGTTGCGTCACTTTAAGCTGTTCAAGACGTATTACAAATAGGATGAACGTCGCGCCCGCCCGGTTTGTATCGGGCGGGCGCGGGTATGATACGCGCAATGGTGCGAGTGTCACCAAGGAGGCGGCGATGGAAAAACTGGGAGTTATCGGCGGTATGGGCGCCGAGGCCACGTCGTATTACTACGACCAGGTGGTGCGTCACACGGCGGCCGCCTGCGATCAGGAGCATATCGACATGGTGGTGCTCTCTAAGTCGACCATGCCCGACCGTACGCTGGCCATCAAGACCGGCGAGCATGCCGAGCTGCTGGCGACCATGAAGGAGTGTGCGCAGGCGCTCGAGGGGCTGGGCTGTGCGCACATTGCCATTCCCTGCAACACGTCACACTACTTCTACGACCAGATCCAGTCGTTTACCAAGGTGCCGATTATCCATATGCCGCGCGAGTCGGTTCGCTATGCCCTGGCGGGCGCGGTGATGGGGGAGTGCGAGTTCGACCCCAACTTGAGCATGCCGGCCGAGCCGGTGCGCAAGATCGGCATTATGGGTACCGACGGCACCGTGGGCGCCGGCGTCTACGGGCGCGAGTGCGAGGCGGCAGGTGTCGAAGTCGTCTACCCCAGCGAGAAGCGTCAGGCCGACGTGATGTCGCTCATCTACGATGACGTGAAGGCAGGACGCGAGCCCGATATGGATAAGTTCGATCGTGTGATGTGGGAGTTCGCCCGTAGCGGCTGCGACCGCGTCATTCTGGCCTGCACCGAGCTCTCGGTGCTGCAAAAGTACCGAGAGATGCCCGAGATCACCCTCGACGCCATGGATGTCCTGGTGCGCGAATCCATCATCCGCAGCGGCGCCCCCTACCGCCTCTAGCTTCCGACCCGCCAAAAAGGGACAGGTTAATTTTGGTAGGTTTTATCTGGTGAAACAGTAAAGGCCTCGGCTCGTTTGGTGCGAGCCGAGGCCTTTTGCGTTGGGCGGTTGCTGTCGGTGGTGAACTAGAACAGGAAGCCGATGGCGATGAGGGCGATGCTGACGATGAGCACGGCGATGTCCAGGCCCTTGATGGGGTAGCGCTTGTACGAGCTGGCGCGCGTACGCAGATAGAAGCCGCGCTGTTCTGCCGCCAAGGCTGTGGCATCGGTCTTGCCCACGCTTGAGATGAGCAGCGGCACGCACAGTGGCAACATGAGCTTAAGCTTCTTGATGGGGTTCTTGGTGTCGTACTCGACGCCGCGTGCGGTCTGCGCCTCCATGATGGCATTCATCTCCTGACCAAACACCGGCACAAAGCGCAGCGCCGTGGTAAAGGTGAAGGCATAGCGATACGGCACGTGCAGCACCTCGACGCAGGCGTTGGCAAGGTCGTTGAGCTTGGTCACCATGAGCATGAGGATGAGTGGTAACGCCACACCCAGCAGGCGCAGGCAGGCCTTCGATCCTGTGATGAGGCCCGTGTCGGTGATAAAACCCCACACCACGTTGCCATCGCGCATAAAGGCCAGCTGGAGCACCAGCATGATAAGCGCGAGCGGAATCAGCAACTTGAGCAGCGAGAACAGACGGTCGACGACGCCGGCATAGGCACCCAGTGCAAGGGTGAGTGCCAAAAAGCCCAGCAGCGCTACGTAGGTGTCGGACAAGAAGATGCCGACGATGATGGCAGCGGCGAGGCCCAGTTTGACGACGGGGTTCAGGCGATGCAGCAGCGTATCGCCCGGCATGTAGTCGATGACGTTAACCACGGTGGACCATCTCCTTGGTAATTCGAACGACATCGGTGACCTCGCTCACCTGCGCAAAAGCGGGCGAGACGGAAGATGCCAGACGGCGCGAGAGTTCAATAACCTGGGGAGGCTCCACGTAGGCATGCTGCATGAGTTCGATGTTCGAGAATAGCTCGTGCGTGCGGCCGCGGTCGAGGATGCGACCGTCGGCCATCACCACAATGCGCTCGGCAAAATCCGAGACGACTTCCATATCGTGGCAGACCATGATAACGGCGCAACCGCGCTCGGCCATGGTGCGCACCGTTTCCATGACGGTCATGCACTCGCGGTAATCAAGGCCGCTCGTGGGCTCATCGAGTACGACGATCTTGGGCTCAACCACTACGACGGAGGCAAGCGCCACCATTTGTCGCTGGCCACGCGAAAGCGAGAACGGCGCCTCATCGGCAGGCAGTCCAAAGCGGTCGATGACGAGTTGGGCACGACGCAGAGCCTCGGCACGGTCCATGCCGCCAAGCTCCAGGCCAAAGGCGACCTCGTCGAGCACGGTGTCCTTGCAGATCTGGCGGTCGGGGTTTTGGAAGAGGGTCGCGACCTCGCGAGCGATGCGGCTCGTGGGAACGGCTGCGGTATCCAGTCCCGTGACGCGCACGCTGCCCGAGGCGGGCTTAAGCAGGCCTATGAGCAGTTTGGTGAGCGTGGTCTTGCCGGCGCCGTTTTGGCCGACGATGCCCACGAGCTCGCCAGGATAGAGCGTCAGGCTAAGGTCGCGTACGGCGGCTCCGCCATTGGGATAGGCAAACTCAACATGGTCGAAGGTGAGTACGGGTTCGGCGTCCTTGGCATGAGGACGCAACGACGGTGCATGCGGGGAACCGGCGGGCGCCTGGGCTTCGATAGCCGCGTGTGCGGGGTCGACGATGCCCGAAATCAGGCGCTCGGCCTCATCGACATCCAAGCAGGGGGTGCCGCTTACCAGGCCATCGGCCTCGAGGCTATTGAAGATACGCGTGACGCGAGGGCAGTCGACGCCGATGGCACGGAGCTCGTCGGTATGCGCGAAGACCTCGTGTGGCTCGCCCTGCAGCGCGATTTCGCCATGGTTGAGCACGAGCACGCGGTTGCAGTACTCCGAGAGCAGGGCGACCTTTTGCTCAACGACGACGATGGTGATTCCAAGTGCGCGGTTTGCCTCACGCAGCGTCTCGAAGACCAACGTGGAGCTAGCGGGGTCGAGTGCCGCGGTGGGCTCGTCGAGAACCAAGACGCGCGGACGCATGGCGAGGATGGCGGCGATGGCTACCTTTTGCTTCTGTCCGCCCGAGAGGGTGGCGATCTCGCGGTCGCGCAGGTCGCTGATGCCGACGGTCTCGAGCGTTTCGCTCACGCGCCGCTCGATCTGGTCGTGGGGAACGCCAAAGTTCTCGAGGCCAAAGAGCATCTCGTCCTCGACGACCGAGGCGACCATCTGCGTGTCGATATCCTGCAGCACACTGCCGACGATTTGCGACACGTCGGTCAGCGAGACCTCGCAGGTGTCGTGGCCGTCAACCATGACGGACCCAAAGAACGTGCCGGTGTAGTGGTGGGGCACGGCACCCGACAGGCAGGCGGCAAGCGTGGACTTGCCGGCGCCCGAGGGCCCGATGATGCCGATGAAATCTCCCTTGTTCACGCTGAGCGAGATGTGGCTGAGCGCCTGCTCGGTCTGCGTGCCATAGGAGAACGAGACATCGTCGACGTTGATGATCGTTTCCATGGATACCTTTCATAGTCATTGGGGACGTTCTTAAATGACCAGTCGTTTAAGAACGTCCCCAAGAGCTCGTTGTTTGGGACAGTCTTTACCGATGGGGCACTGTGGGTTAGTTGAGCCTAAGGGCCTTCTGGATGGGCAAGTAGGGGGCGCCGACCAGAATGGCGTTAAAGACGGCGGTCATGGCGACGACGGGCAACATGGCGGCGGCGAGCTCGCCGACCACGCCGAGCATGGCCATCTTGATGACCATGAAGATGACGCCGGAGACAAAGGTGGTCAGGAAGGTTGCGACAATGGCGATCGCGGGCTTGACCTGACCGTTCTTGCCGGCGGCGTTGACGATGCCGGCCATGAGCATGGCGGCGATGCCCTCAGCGGCAAAATCGACGAACGGCGAAGCGGTGGTGATCTGGATTACGGCAGCCGAGATGAGGCCAATGACGAGCGCCTGGCCGATGTTGGGGCGAACGACCAGGATGGTGAGGCAGAAGGCCGAGATGATGAACTCGGGGCTGATCATGCCGCCCGAGATGCCCGAGATGGCCTTGCCGACGGTGAAGTTGAGGATGAAGCCGGCAGCGAGCAGGATGGCGAGCAGGACGAGAGCACGGACGTCGAGTTTGCCGCGGTCGGCGGTCTGGACGGTGCGGGGCTGGGCGGCGGTGGTGTTCTGAGACATGGTGAAAATCCTTTCGGAATGGGGGTGCAAGAGAAAAGCGGAGGCGCGTGATGCGAATGCGATCGGGCTCGAGATAGAAAAAGGCCCCCGGTCGAAACCGGAGGCCTTCCAATCACCTAGAGCGCAAAAACAGGCGTGAGGGACTCACTGTCGACCGATCGTATTCGCATCACGCCACCACCAGTTGTTGAGAGACTTCATCGTGTTCTTCATGTTGGTGGCTCCTTTCGTGATACCGTGGCACGGTCGCACCTAGTTGCTGTTGCGCTGCACTATAGCACAGCGAAGTGCGTGCGGGGAAATCTTTTTTGAAAAGATTTCAGGCGGGTTTCCCGCCGGTCAAAAGAGCGGGCTGGGCGGGCGAGGCTGCCATTGCTGCCTTGCCCGCCCAGCTAAGACGTTACTCCTTATTGCGACGGTAGAGGAAGTAACCGCCCGCGGAGATGACGGCAACGCCAGCGATGGCGAATGCGGCCACCATGCGGCCATTAAAACGATCGCCAGTGGTGGGCAGGCCGCCCTTGGTGTTCGTCTTGTTAGTGGTTACCGTGGTCGTGGTGTCGGACTTGCTAGGCTTCTCAGGCTTGGCGGCTGGCTGCTCGGGCTTAGCGGGCTGCTCGGGCTTAGCGGGCTGCTCGGGGGTACCGGGCTGCTCAGGAGTACCAGGCTGCTCGGGAGTGCCGGGCTGATCCGGGGTGACCGGATCGGTGGCAAGAGCATCCTTGGCGTAGGTGATGGACACCTTGAGGCCGTTGGTCTCGGTGTTCAGGTCGCTTGGGGTGAAGGGCTGGTCGAAGTTTTCGGCCTTCTGATAGGCGCGCATCTCCTGGAGCAGTGCCTTGCACTTCTTGTAGGTGTTCTCGGTAGCAGCCTTGCCGGCCTTGTTGGCCAGGGCAGTGCGGCCCTCGGTGGTCGTCTCGGCCAGCATGGCGGTGTCGACTTCCTTGTTCTGCTCGATGAGCTCGTTCTGGAGCGCATCGAGGTAGGTGCGGACGCTGGTGGCGAATTGTGCGCGGTTCGCGAAGCAAAGCGAGTTGATGTCCATCAGGACGTAGTTAATGGAGTTCTCGGGCTCCTCGTTGTTCACGATGTCCGTCTCGCTGCAGTGACCATAATCAACGGTCTGGTCGCTGAAGTAGGGGCTGACTTCGGTCATCAGAGCGGAGTATAGCGGGATAGCGACGGAGAACTCGGCGCAGGAGAGCATCTCCCACTGGATGGTTGCAACCTCGGGGTCATAGCCCTTTCGAATCTGGAAGAGGTTGGCCTCGGCGTTGCGGTCGGAACCGATGCTGCTGACACCGTCAGTATTGGCATTAAGGCCGGGGACTTTTTCACCGCGGTTGCCGAAGGCGCGAATCAGCTCAAACGTGTTCCAGTCGGACTTGCTGGGCTGGAAGAACAGCGGCTGCATCTCATGAACCATGGCACCGAGCGTGACGTCATGCTTGTCCTTGTCCTTGACGATCTCGTAGTCGGTGCCCTCGGTCAGCGGAGCCATAAAGTAGTCACGGCCCTGGATATAACGCGCCCAAGAGCCCATGCCCGTATTGTTGATAGATACACCGTAGGTCTGGGCAACATCGAACTGTCCGTCTTCAAAGTACTTGGCGAAGCCCTTCTCTTCGGGCATAGTCTTGATCCCCTCAGAGTGGAGGCAGTTCTCAGGATCGTCAAGATTGACCTGGAAATTGAGGTTACTAATGTTGGGGTTGACCGAAGCGACGTCGTCGGTCAGCTTCATAGCGATCCACTGGTGGCCGGAAAGCGCGGCGAACAGCCAAGTTTCGGTGTTGTCGGCGATGACAATCTGGTCGTTGGAGCAGACGCCCTGCTCGTCAATTAGACTGCCGATAAGCTCGACGCCCTCGCGGGCCGTTGCGCTCTCGCCCAAGATGACGCCCGCGTAGCTGTACTCGCCGATGCCGGTATTTTTGACCTCGGGATTTGCTTTGTGGGCATGCTCGGTCGTGGGATCCGCTGCCTTGGCATCGTCGTTGTAGGAGGTGCTCAGTGTTGCGGAGCAGGAGACGCCCTTCTCATTGATGCCGGCCTCGGAGTAGGCATCCCAGCGTCCGTCCCACTCAGCAGGATGGTCGCGCACGTAGCTGTAACGATACGTAGTCTTGGTCGAGGTGTAGGAGAATCCGGACTCGTTCGAGCTGTAGGTATGACCAGGGCCATAAGAGGGCTCGATGCCATAGTGTTTGAGGTAACGAGTGCCAATGTCCTCGGTGCGGCCATAGTACGTGTTACCGTCGGCCGTAAGGTTCTTGCCCATGTACATCTGCGTGCAGGCGAGCGCAGATGTCGGCATGGACATGATGGTTGCAGCTCCAAAGGCGAGGCCTATGCCAAGCTTTTTGAGCGCGTTGACGGGGTGAGTTTTCCTCATTTTCCCTCCCAGCGTGCGAAAGCCCTCCGTTGCCAGAGGGCTTCAGCCAATAAAGACACCCCATTAGCGTAACGAACTGGAAACAATATTCATCTATGAAAGAAACTTACTCGATAAGCGTAATGAAATATGCGATGAGCGGTTAATTGTACTCAGTTTATAGCTTTACTTTAATAAAGACGCCCTGTAATTACTGTAGTCGAATAAAGTAGCTGGGAATGCCCGAAATGAAAATCCCCTGCTGTTTGGCAAATGCATAAACGGCAGGGGAGACGATAATTGGATGAATATCATACCAATGTAGATTTACTTCTTTCGGCGGTGAATCACGTTGATGGCGTAACCGACGAGCATGGCCAAGACGATGACAATAAAGCCGATCAGGGGATTGTCGTTCATGGGGTCCTCCTATTTTCCGAGCGGTGAGAATTCGTCGACGATGAGGTCGAGGCATTGCGGAAGCGCGCGGGCACCAAAGACGCCCGAGTTGCTGGAGATGATCTCGCCATCGAACTGCATGCCCAGCGACGGCGTGCAGGTGATCTTGGCTTCCTTGGTCTGGATGATCTTGAACTGCGGACGGCCGAGCAACTTGCCGGCGGGGTCGAGCGCGGCGGTGATCACGGTCGGGAGCAGCTGGACGGTTTTTACGGGCTCGATGACCGCGATGTCGACCATGCCGTCGTCCATGCGGCAGTTAGGGAACAGGTTGATGTCGTTTTGAATGACCGAGGTGTTGCCGGCCATGCAGCAGATGCCATCGAGCTCCTCGACAATGCCGTCATGCTCAATCGTAAAGTGCGCTACCGTAGGGTTGGGCGTGGCGAGCGCAGAGAGGAAGTAGGCGATCTCGCCGATGTCGTTTTTGGTGGGGGCGGCCTTCATCATGATCTCGGCGTCGAAGCCCGAGCCGGCGATGATGATAAAGCCGTGGCGCTTCTCGTTGCCGTCTTCGTCGAGCCAAAAGAGCTCGCCCATGTCTACTTTGACCGTGCGACCGGCGCGGCAAGCCTTGGCAAGCGCCGCCGCCTCGGGGGCATTGCCGATGTTGTTGAAGAACAGGCAGGCCGTACCGGAGGGGAAGACGAGCGTGGGGACACCGCATCCGCGCATCTGGTCGAGCACGTTGGAGACAGTGCCATCACCGCCCGAAACGACCACGCGATCAAACTCGCGCACGTCTGCCACGGCGTCCTCGGGTTCCATGCCATCGCCGATAAAGCGCATCACGACCTCGTCGCCGCCCTGTGCAAGGGCGTGCGTGAATGCGAAGATTTCATCTGAGCTGGGGCCCGATGCCGGGTTGTGGATGATAAGGCAGCGCATACTTACGTTCCCGTTCTGTGACTAACCGAGTATAGTTGTAAGGCAATGCCGATATCCTACCCGTGTTTTTCGGGCCTAACCTTATTCGATGGGTTGATATGTACATTTCCACACATCAGGCTCTACTCGACTTTTGCCAGCGCGCCCGTGAGTTCGACGCGATTGCCGTCGATACCGAGTTTTTGCGCGAGCGCACGTTCCATCCGCGCCTGTGCTTGGTTCAGATTGCCACCCCTGCCGAGAGCGTCGCGGTCGATCCCCTGGTGATCGACGACCTATCGCCGCTGGCCGAGCTTATGGCAGACGAGAGCGTGACTAAGGTCTTCCACGCCTGCTCGCAGGATATGGAGGTTATGCTCCATACCGTGGGCGTGCTGCCACGACCGATTTTCGATACGCAGGTCGCCGCTGCCTTTTTGGGCGAGCGCCAGCAGATTTCGTATGGCGCGCTTGTTCAGACGTTTTGCGGCGTCTCGCTGCCCAAGACCGAGTCGCTGACCGACTGGTCGCGTCGCCCGCTGACCGATAAGCAGATTGAGTACGCGATTGATGACGTCAAGTACCTGATTGTCGCCTATACCGAGATGATGAGTCGCCTGCGCGAGCTGGGCCGTGTGGACTGGGTGCTCGACGAGCTACGCCCGCTGGCTGACGAGTCGCACTATCGCGCCGACCGTCACGAGGCATTCCGCAAGGTCAAGCGCATCAACTCGTGCAGCCGCCACCAGCTGGGCATCGCGCGCGAGCTCGCCGCCTGGCGCGAGGACCGCGCCGAGCGCCGTAACATCCCGCGCAAGTGGGTCATGTCCGACGACACGCTGCTTGCGCTCGTCAAGCGCAATCCCGTGCGCGTTGAGGAGTTCCGTAGCATTCGCGGTACCGATCAGTTGGGGGAGCGCGACGTGGACGGTGCGCTCATGGCCATCAAGCGCGGCGCAAGCTGCCCGCACGATCGCCTGCCGCTCATGGTGCGCGGGCATCGCCAGATCTCTCCGGAGCTGGAGAGCGTGACGGATCTCATGTACGCGCTTATCCGCCTGGTTGCCGAACGCTCGGGAGTGGCGACCTCGGTCATTGCCTCGCGCGATGACCTGGCCGACTATATTGAGCATCCCGAGCAGAGCCCCTTGCGCGAAGGCTGGCGCTTTGAGCTTGTGGGCTCGCGCCTGGACGATCTGCTCTCGGGCAACATGGGACTCACTGTGAAGGACGGCAAAATCGAGCTCCTATAGGGAAGCCTAGCCGCTTGAGTGGGTAGAATGCGTCCAACGTGTAACTCGATTCGGAGGAATTCGCATGCCCTATTACTATGGTTACGGCTTTGGCATCGACCCGCTGTACCTGCTGGTTGTTCTTGTTTGTACAGTGCTTGGCCTTGCTGCGCAGAGCTATATCAACTCGACGTACAAGACCTGGTCCAAGGTTCGCTCGGACGGCGATACGGGTGCCACGGTCGCTCGCCGCATGCTCGACGCCAACGGTTGCAACGCCGTGGGTATCAAGGGCGTGGCTGGTGAGCTCACCGACCACTACAACCCGCAGGATAACAACCTGTATCTCTCGGACGCCAACCGTTCGGGCGGGTCGGTCGCAAGCGTTGCCGTCGCCTGCCACGAGGCGGGCCATGCCGCCCAGCGTCAAAGCGGTTACGCCATGATGAAGGTGCGCACCGCCCTGGTCCCAGTCGTCAACTTTACCCAGAACACCTGGACCATCGTGTTGCTCTTGGGCCTGTTTATGAACATTGCCGGGCTCACGACCCTCGCGTTGATCTTCTTCTCGTTTAGCGTGCTGTTCCAACTCGTTACGTTGCCTGTCGAGATTGACGCCAGCCGACGCGCTGTGGCGTACATCGAGCAGTCGGGTATGAGTTCCAAACAGGTCAGCGGCGCCAAGAAGGTGCTGACGGCAGCCGCGCTTACCTATGTAGCCGCAGCGCTCACTTCGATCATTCAGCTGCTCTACCTTATGGCTCGCTACAACAGAAACTCCAACCGATAACAAATTGGCTTGACAGGCGCCGTGGGGATTTGTGTCCCTGCGGCGCTGTACTATGTGTTGGATTTGAATTTGCGCAGGGCCGGAGCCTCTGTGCGCGATAACGAAAGGAGGCTGCGTGGCAGGCTGGAACCTAACCGGCAATGCCGTTTCCGCCGAGTTTGACGGTTCGGACGATCAGGAGCGCAAGGAGCTCAGCGTGAGCCAGGCGGTGGAGATCGCCGCCGGTGCGCTTGATGCCATTCCGCAGCTGAGCGTCTTGGGCGAGGTCACGGGTTTTCGTGGTCCTAACGCCCGAAGCGGCCACTGCTATTTCCAGATCAAGGACGATTCGGCCGCCGTCGACTGCATCATCTGGAAGGGCGCCTATCTCAAGCGCACCTTCGATCTGCGCGACGGCATGCAGGTGAGCTTTAAGGGTAACTTCAATCTCTATAAGCCCACGGGCCGCATGAGCTTTGTCGCTCGCTCGTTTTCGTTGGCGGGGGAGGGCCTGCTGCGTCAACAAGTTGCGCAACTGGCCGAAAAGCTACGCCGCGAGGGTTTGATGGATGAGGCGCGTAAGCGTCGCATCCCGGTGTTCTGCTCGCGCGTGGCGGTCGTCACCTCGCTTTCGGGTGCCGTAATCGACGACGTCAAGCGCACGCTGCGCCGTCGCAACCCGCTCGTCGAGCTCGTCTGCGTGGGTGCCAAGGTTCAAGGCGAGGGTGCGCCGGCAGAGCTCATCGAGGGCTTGCGCCGCGCCGCTTCCATTACGCCAGCGCCCGACTGCATCTTGCTGGTGCGCGGCGGCGGCTCCTTCGAGGATCTCATGACCTTTAATGACGAGGAACTTGCCCGCGCTGTGGCGGCTTGTCCTGTGCCCGTGGTGACCGGCATTGGCCATGAGCCCGATACCTCGATTTGCGACATGGTGAGCGACCGCCGCGCCTCCACGCCCACGGCAGCGGCAGAATCGGTGGCGCCGGCTATGACGGAGCTGGCCGACGTGCTCGAGACGCGCCATCAGCGTCTTGGCGCCGCGATGGCATCGATGATTGGGTCGGCCCAGGTCGACCTGGAGATGCTCGATCAGCGCGGTCGCCGCGCCTGGGATACCTATACGGCCCGTCTGGGCGATGCACTCAATGCCTCTGCGTGCCGCCCGTGCCTCAACGACCCCACATTTATGGTCGAGCGTCGCGAATCGGAGCTTGCGCTGACTGCCGATCGCCTCTCGGGCGCCATAACGCGTTCGATTGGGGCCTTCCGCTCCAACTTCGAGCGTCTGCCCGAGCGTCTGGTTGCAAGCACCTCGGGGCTCGATGGCAAGCGCCATGCGCTCACGCTTGCGAGTTCCCGCCTGGAGCATCAGGGGCGCACGATGCTCAGCAAACCCGCGTCCGACCTGGGCCGTGCGGCAGCCTCGCTCGATGCCCTGTCGCCGCTCAAGGTGCTTGCCCGTGGCTATTCCATCGCGTACAGCGATGATGGGGTGGCTACGAGCGCCAGGACCTTTAAGCCCGGCGACGCCATCCGCGTGCGCATGGCAGACGGCAACGTGGCGGCAACGGTCGATACGGTCGAGTAGGCCGCATTTCATAGCTATAAACCTTTTGGAAAGGAAACAGATATGGCAGAGAAGACCCCGGTCGAGCAGCTTACGTACAAGCAGGCCTCGCAGGAGCTGGAACTCATCATCCGCAGCTTGGAGTCGGGCGATATGGAGCTCGAGGAGTCGCTCGAGAGCTATACCCGCGGCGTCGAGCTCCTCAAGAGCCTGCGCACCCGCCTGTCCGATGCCGAGCAGAAGGTCTCGGTGCTTCTTAAGGACGTCGACGGCAACGACGTGCTCGCCGACGGCGAAGCCGCCAACACCGACGACAACCTTTCGTTCTAACCATCCCGACCAAATATAATTACCTTGGTCTGTGAGAAAGGAACCAACCATGTGTGATTGCATCTTCTGCAAAATTGCCAACCACGAGATCCCCTCGACCGTCGTCTACGAGGATGACCAGGTCATCGCGTTCGACGACCTCAATCCCCAGGCGCCGGTCCACACGCTCGTGATCCCCAAGAAGCACTACAGTGACATCGCCGATAACGTGCCCGCCGAGACCATGGGCGCCATGGCCCACGCCATCCAGGAGGTCGCCAAGGCCAAGGGTCTGGAGGACGGTTTCCGCGTCATCTCCAACAAGGGCGTCAACGCCGGTCAGACCGTCATGCACTTCCACATGCACGTCCTCGGCGGCAAGAACCTGGGCGAGAACCTCATCTGAGGACGCACGGCCCGTCGCCTTGGCTGCCTTTGGAGTAACCTATGCAGTTTTCTCAACTCGAATACCTTCAAGCGGTAGCGAACTACGGCGGCGTGCGCAAAGCGGCTCGCGCCGTTCACGTGAGCCCACAGGCTGTCTCGTCGGCAATTAAGAAACTGGAGTCTGAGTATCAGATCGTTTTGCTCAATCGATCGGCGGGGGAGGCTGTTTTGTCTCCGGCGGGCAGAGAATTTGCGCGTCGTGCACGCGTGATCCTGGCACAAGTCGACGATCTCAAAAAGTACACCCAATCGGGGAACGGTGGCGTTTCGCCCGACGGCCACTTTCGTCTTTACGTCCCCTGTCTTCACGGGCGGGGGCGTCTTTTTTCCGAAAACTGGTACGACTCGTTTGAAAGCTCGCACCCTCAGATTCACCTTGATGTGTGGCATCAGCCAACGGCTACATGCTTTGAATCACTTGTGCTTGGCATTTCGGATGTGGCCATCTCATTTGAGGAACCAAGGGACAGTGTCCTTTCTTCGAAATACTTGGGTGAAAAGGAGCTCAAGGTTCTTTCGTGCCCAGCGGGTCATCAATCTGTGGGTGCTATGACCGTTCGTGAGTTACTGGGCGGCAGGTTAGCTGTTCCCATTAATTTGTCGCCCTGTCTCAATGCGATCAATCAATGCCCCGAAGCTCAGCTGGTTAATTTCCGCTTCCGCGACGTCGAATACGGAAACAGAGCGCAGGCTGAGTTTCTTCAAGCCGGGGGATTGATATTGGGTTTTTCTGGCTCTTCTCTCGCATCAGATGGGTCGGAAGTGAGCGAGTACTCTATTGAAGGTTCGCATGACGTAGCCTTGCCCATCTACTTTTGCTATCGACAAAATGCCTGGACCGATCGACACCAGACGGTATTTCTTCACCTATTGCGTCATCTTGCTTCGTGAGGCCATTTGGCCTCGTGTCGTCAAGTGAATGTTGACGCCTTGTAACACATGACTGACGGCTTTGCCCTCATGCTTTTCCAAGATTCCGATTTAGATTGTTGACTCTTGGAGGGCGGAGCATGAAAAACCGTACGGTTTTGCTTTATATGACGTTTGTTTTTCTGTCGAACTTCAGCACCATTTTGTATTTTCTGACGGTTTACCTTGAATTCGTCGGATTCTCGATGGTGGCGATTTCTAGCATGATGATTGCATATCAAGTGAGCAAGTTCATCCTTGAAGTTCCCAATGGCTATATTGCCGATAGGTTTGGACGAAAGACAAGTGGTCTCGTTGGCGTCGTGGGGATGCTTGGATACTACGCCGCCCTGCTTCTCGTCCGTTCTCCTCTGCTTTTAATCGGCGCGTTTGCTCTCAAAGGTTTTGCCGCTGCATGTATGAGCGGGTCCATGGAAGCGATTTACATTGACAGCGTCTCTCTGGACCAGCTCGTAAGGCTTAATGTCGTTGAGCGATTTGTTTTCTATGCCTCTTATGCCCTCTCCGCTTGTGTGGGCGGTTTCATTTCGTCCGCTGGCGCGTATCTCATTGGTCTTTTGGCAGATATCATCGCAATGGTGTTGACGTTGGTTGTCGTTGTCTGCATTCCTGAGATGCGAAGAGGGGACACTACAGCGACACCTAAGCGTGGAATTAGCCCGAAGATGATCGGTGCCGCTATTGCGCGTAACGGCATTCTTCGTTCAGCGTTCATCATGGACTGCTCTCAGGCATTTGCTTTTGTCGCCCTGGAAGACTTTTTCTCACTGTTGCTTGCGGGTCGCGGAATGAATGCCGTCGCTTCGGGTGTGATCATTGCGGTCCAGCTTCTTGCCTCGGCCTCCATGGGGCTTATTGTGCCCAGTGTGATTGCTCATGTCGACAAGGGCCGTTTTGCGCGTATTTGCGGCATCGTGCGCCTTTCCCTGGCTGCTCTGTTTTTGATTCCCTTTACTCCGGTCTATTTGCTGCCCGTGTTCTATGTACTGCAGACGGTCGCGTACTCGTTATTTGCTCCAATTAAATACTCAATTTTTCAAAATGCTGTCGATTCTTCGATGCGCTGTTCCCTGATTTCGGTCCAAAGCCAGATGGTGGCGGTGGGTGCCATCCTTTTCTATCTGTTCAATGCTGCGTTGAGCAGCATCGCGGGCATTCGAGTCGTATTGCTTGTTGCGCTCGGGATTTCTTCCCTGGTGTATATCCCCGCGCTATTTCGTCTTACAAGTCAAAGGCCATGAGTATTTAGGCACCGATAACTTATATATCAACGCAATAAACCCGAGCGCGAGGGCGTTTGGGTTTATTATTGAAGCGTATGTAACCTGGCGGCGCCACACCGCCTGTTAGTAGGGAGACACATGAACGTTCTGGTCGTCAACGCGGGATCTTCGACCCTTAAGTATCAGGTCATCGACACCAAGTCCCATAAGGTGTCCGCAAAGGGCTCCTGCGAGCGCGTCTGCTTTACCGGTGGTACCTTCACCCATGCTGCCAATGGCTCCAAGAAGGTGACCGAGAACATCGAGTTCCCCGACCACAAGGTCGCCATCGAGGTCGTCCTGAAGGACCTTGAGGCCAACGGCGTCAAGATCGAGGGCATCGGCCACCGTATCGTTCAGGGCGGTTGGTACTTTGGTGATTCCTCCCTCGTCGACGAGGACGTCCTCGCCAAGATTCGCGAGGTCGCCCCGCTGGCGCCGCTGCACAACAACCCCGAGGCCAACGTTATCGAGTACTGCCTGGAGCAGTATCCCGATCTGCCCAACGTCACGGTCTACGACACCGCTTTCCACTTCAACATGCCCGAGGTCGCCAAGACCTACGCCCTTCCCAAGGATGTTTGCGACAAGCTGCACATCCGTAAGTACGGCGCCCACGGCACCAGCTATCGTTACATCTCCAAGAAGGTCGCCGAGATGACCAACGGCGAGGCCCGCAAGGTCGTCGTGTGCCATATCGGCTCCGGCGCTTCCCTGTGCGCCATCGAGGACGGCAAGTGCATGGACACCACCATGGGCTTGACGCCGCTCGACGGCGTCATGATGGGCACCCGCTGCGGCTCCATCGACCCGGCTACCGTGTGCTACCTGCAGCGCGAGGGTGGCTACACCTTCGACGAGGTCGACGAGATGATGAACAAGAAGTCTGGCCTTTTGGCTGTGACCGGTGGCAAGACCAACGACTGCCGCAACGTTGAGGAGCTCGCCGCTGCTGGTGACCCCGAGGCTCAGCTCGCCTTCGATATGTTCGTCTACAAGATTGCCGCTAAGGCCGCCGAGATGGCCACCTCCATGTGCGGCATGGACACCCTGGTCTTTACCGCCGGCATCGGCGAGCACGCTCCGGCCGTTCGCGCTGGCGTGGCCGATCGTCTGGCCTTTATGGGCGTCAAGATGGATCACGCCCGTAATGCCCTGCGTGGCGACGGCGCTTGGTGCCTGTCCGCCAAGGATTCCAAGGTCAAGATTTTCGTCATCCCTACGGACGAGGAGTTCATGATCGCTTCCGACGTCGAGCGCATCGTCAACGGCAAGTAATTGCAAGAGGGGAGGGGCTGGACGACCGAGCGCCGTTCGGCCCCTCTTTTGCGCTCGTTGAGCGATATGCTGATATCTATTTATCAAGATATGATAACTTCTTATTAAAATGCGGCCGCCTTAAGGGGCCTGCGTCGACCGTATTGCACTGCGAAGGAGTCTCATGAACGTACTTGTTGTCAACGCCGGCAGCTCAAGCCTTAAATATCAGCTTTTGGATACCGATACCCGCAAGGTTTTCGCCAAGGGCAACTGCGAGCGTATCGGATCGGACATGGGCATCTTTGGCCACTCCGAGAACGGTGGCGCTAAGCAGACCGAGGAGGTCCCTTTCCCCGATCATCGCTCTGCTATCGCTCGCGTGCTCGAGGAGCTCGAGAAGACCGACTTTACGATTGATGGCATTGGGCATCGTATCGTTCAGGGCGGCTGGCACTTCGATGATTCCGCGGTTGTCGACGACGAGGTTATGGCCAAGATTCTTGAGGTGGCACCGCTTGCTCCGCTGCACAACTACGGCGAGGCCGCAGCGATTGAGTATTGCCGTGAGAAGTATCCGGAGCTGCCCAACGTGGCGGTCTTCGACACCTCGTTCCACATGACCATGCCCGAGGTTGCCTACACCTACGCGCTGCCCAAGGACGTTTGCGACAAGTACCACGTGCGCAAGTACGGCGCCCACGGCACGAGCCACCGCTATGAGTGGATGATGGCCAAGGAGATCCTGGGTTCGCGCTGCCACCGCCTGCTTTCGTGCCATCTGGGCAACGGTGCTTCGCTCGCTGCTATCGAGGACGGCGTGTGCCGCGACACCACGATGGGTCTCACGCCGCTCGATGGCCTGATGATGGGCACCCGTTGTGGTTCCATCGACCCGGCCACCGTGTGCTACCTGCAGCGCGAGGGCGGCTACAGCTACCAGGAAGTCGATGACATGATGAACAAGCAGTCTGGTCTGCTTGCCATCTCGGGCATCTCCAACGACGCCCGCGACATCCGCACGCGCGCCTCCGAGGGCGACGAGCGCTGCCTGCTCGCCTTCGATATGTTCGCCTATAAGGCCATGCAGCAGGCCGGTTCCATGATCGCTTCCATGGCGGGCGTGGACACCATTACCTTTACCGCCGGCATCGGCGAGAACGACTGGTCGATCCGCAAGGCCTTCTGCGACTGCTTTGAGTGGCTGGGCGTACGCATCGACAACAACAAGAACCGCGAGGCTGTGGGCAACGGCCCGCAGGTTATCAGTGCCGCCGGTTCCGCCGTCACGGTCATGGTCATCCCCACCGACGAGGAATACATGATCGCCCACGACGTCGAGCGTCTGACCAAGAACAACTAACGCGCGCATTTGCAAGTAAACAAAAGGCCTCCAAAGCAACAGCTCCGGAGGCCTTTTTGCTAGCAGGCGGAAATACCAGTCCCAAAGTGACCATCGCCAGTAACGCCTGCACTCCCAGCAACGGCACCCGGCCATCCAGATCTTCAGCCTCAGCTCGTAGCCAAGCCGCCGTCCACTCCAGATGCCCTAATTGCTACGTAGCGGTAGAAGGCCGTACGGGCTAACCCCTGAAAACAATCCGCAGACCAGAAACGCCCCCGTTCGTAGCTCCGAAGGAGCAGAACGGGGGCGTTTCATTGGTCGAGGACGTTTTCAGGGGTTAGCCCGTACGGCCTTCGGGCGAGTGCGTACGCTACTCAGCCATCTGAGCCTGGACGGCGGTGATGGCCACGACACCCACGATGTCGTCAGCAGAGCAGCCGCGCGACAGATCGTTGACCGGCTTGGCGATGCCCTGCAGGATGGGGCCGTAGGCGTCGGCGCCGGCGAAGCGCTGGACCAGCTTGTAGCCGATGTTGCCGGCCTCGAGGTCGGGGAACACGAGCACGTTGGCCTTGCCGGCAACGGAGGAGCCGGGAGCCTTGAGCTGGGCGACGGTGGGGACAATAGCGGCATCGAGCTGCAGGTCGCCGTCGATGGCGAGCTCGGGAGCCTTCTCCTTGCAGAACTTCACAGCCTCCTGGACCTTCTTGGCGACCTCGCCGCCAGCGGAGCCCATGGTGGAGTAGGAGAGCATGGCCACGTGCGGCTCAACGTTGCCCATGAAGGTGGACCAGGAGTGAGCGGAGGCGATGGCGATCTCGGAGAGCTCGTCGGAGGACGGGTTGATGTTGAGGCCGCAGTCGGCGAAGATCAGCGTGCCGTCAGTGCCGAACTGCGGGGTGTCGGTGCACATCACGAAGAAGGCCGAGACCAGCTTGGTGCCCGGGGCGGTCTTGAGGATCTGAAGCGCGGGGCGCAGGGTGTCGGCGGTGGAGTGGCAGGCGCCGGAGACCAGGCCGTCGGCATCGCCCATCTTGACCATCATGGTGCCAAAGTAGGTGGCGTCCATCACCTGGGCGCGAGCCTGCTCGATGGTAACGCCCTTCTTGGCGCGGAGCTCGGCAAACTTCTGCGCGTACTCCTCGTGCTTCTCGGCATTGCGCGGGTCGATGACGGTAGCACCGGGAACGTTGATCTCGTCGGGGTTGCCCAGGATGACGATCTTTGCCAGGCCCTCCTCGATGATTTTGGTGGCCGCGACGATAGTGCGCGGATCCTCGCCCTCGGGCAGGACGATCGTCTTAAGGTCGGCCTTGGCGGCAGACTTCATACGGTTTAGGAAATCGCTCATGTTACTCCTTACAAGCGTTTCGCTAAGCTCCAGGCACCCGGCTGTTCACGAATAAACCCGCTGCTAGCGGGTTTACCTTTCAATTATGTACGCCGCGGTGCTTGAGCTTTCCTTGTGTGGCAAGCTCATTATAGGACGCATTAGCGCTATAATCGCTCTGATAAATATGTCTCGAAGAATGTTCGAGAAAAGCCCAGCTAACGAGCCCGTGGCTTTTGACAAGGAGTATCGATGCAGATTACCTCAGGCCTGCCTGAAGGCTTTAACGCCGGCGCGTACGACATGATTGTCGTCGGTGCTGGATATGCCGGTGCCGTTTGCGCCCGCCGTCTTGCCGAGACCATCGGCTATCGTGTTGCCGTTTTGGAGCGCCGTAGCCACATTGCGGGCAATGCCTATGACTGCACTGACGAGGCCGGAATCCTGATCCACGAGTACGGTCCGCATATCTATCACACTTTTAACGAGCGCGTGCACAATTTCCTGTCGCGCTTTACCAAGTGGACGGATTATCAGCACAAGGTGCTCGCCAACATCAACGGTACCCTTATGCCCGTGCCCTTCAACCATGCGAGTCTCAAGCTCGCCTTTGGTGACGAGCGCGGCGAGGAGCTGTATCAGAAGCTCGTGGAGACCTTTGGCAAGGATGTCAAGGTGCCCATTATGGAGCTGCGTAAGAAGAACGACCCGGATCTTGCCGAGGTCGCCGATTACGTCTACGAGAACGTCTTTTTGCATTACACCATGAAGCAGTGGGGCCAGACGCCCGATCAGATCGATCCCTCGATCACCGGCCGCGTTCCCGTCTTTGTGGGCGATGATGACCGCTACTTCCCGCAAGCTCCCTTCCAGGGCATGCCGCAGGAGGGCTACACGGCGCTCTTTGAGCACATGCTCGACCACGACCTGATCGACGTGTTCTGCGACGTGGACGCCCGTGACCTCTTTGAAATCGACGAGACTACCGTCAAGATCGACGGCAAGGTCTATGGTGGCGAGATCGTCTACACCGGTCCGCTCGATGAGCTGTTCAATCTCGATCTGGGCGCGCTACCGTACCGCACGCTCGACATGAAGTTCGAGACGCTCGATATGGACCAGTTCCAGCCCGTGGGCACCGTCAACTACACCACGAGCGAGGACTACACGCGCATCACCGAGTTCAAGAACATGACCGGTCAGGTCCTGTCCGGCAAGACCACCATCATGAAGGAGTACTCCAAGGCCTATACGCCCGGCTCGGGCGAGACGCCGTACTACGCCATTCTTGAGCCCGAGAACCGTGAGCTCTATGAGCGCTATCTTGAGCGCGTCCAGAACCTGACGAACTTCCACCCGGTGGGTCGTCTGGCCGAGTATCGTTACTACGATATGGACACCGTGACCAATTCCGCCCTCGATCTTTCGGATGAGATTATCGCCTGCCATGCATAAAGTCATAACATTCGGTATTCCCTCGTATAACGCCGCCAAGGACATGGACCATTGCATCACCTCCATCTTGGAGGGGAGCAATTACGCCACCGATATCGAGATTATCGTGGTGGACGACGGCTCCAAGGACGAGACGGCCGATAAGGCCGATGAGTGGGAGGCACGTTATCCCGGTATCATTCGCGCGGTACACCAGGAGAACGGTGGCCACGGTATTGCCGTCCTTTCGGGTCTGCGCGAGGCACAGGGCACCTACTACAAGGTTGTTGATTCGGACGACTGGCTTGACGGCGCTGCCCTTTCGACCATGCTGTCGATTCTGCGTGGCTTTGAGGAGCGCGACCAGCGCGTTGACCTGTTTATCTCGAACTACGTGTACGAGAAGGTTTACGAGGGCACGCATACCGCTATTGGCTACAAATTTGCCCTGCCGCGCAAAAAGATCTTTTCCTGGGATCAGATCGGTCATTTCCGCCTGGACCAGAACCTACTCATGCACAGCCTGTGCTATCGCACGGATGTGCTGCGCGAGTCCAACCTTCCCATGCCGCCGCACACGTTCTATGTGGACAACATCTACGCCTACGTGCCGCTGCCGCGTTGCAAGACCATGTACTACGCCGACATCGACCTCTATCGCTACTTTATCGGTCGCGAGGGCCAGAGTGTCAACGAGGCCACGATGGTCAAGCGTCTGGACCAGCAGTTCCGTGTGACGCGCATCATGATGGAGTCGTACCACCTGTACAGCGATGTTGAGTCGTCGCGTCTGCGCTCGTACATGATGGGCTATTTCACCATGATGATGGCGATCTGCTCGGTGCTCACCAAGCTTTCCGAGGAAGATTGCGCCGACGAGCGCCTAAAGACGCTGTGGAATGATTTGAAGGCCTACGACGAGCGCATGTATCGTCGTGCCCGCTACGGCGTGGTCGGGTTCTTCACCAATCTGCGCGGACGGGCGGGAGACAAAACCACACTCGGCCTATACCGTCTTGCCTCAAAGATCTTCAAATTCAACTAGCTGCTGAGTAATCGCTGCTGATAGGTTGACTGGGCCCCTTGGCCCTTAGTTTGCTACTGCGAACAGTCCTGCTCGCACGGAAAGCACATTAAGTGCTTTCCGGCTCGTGCGGAACTTGTATCAAACTAAAGGCCAAGGGGCCTCTGCTATAAGAATCGATTGTCAGGCTGCCTGTATTTGAAGATCTTAGACGCGCGGTACACAGGGGCCTGGGCTGAAGGGGATCTTGTTGAGTAGGTTGCCCGGTGGAGCTTGGTTATGTTTGTCGCGAGTTCCGCACGAGCCGAAGAGCACTTAATGTGCTCTTCGTGCGAGCCAGGACTGTAGAGCAGCAAACATAACCAAGTCCCACCGGGCAACCGGTCAGGTTAGGCTACTTCGCGGCGCCGGGGATGCCGTGGGAGGTTTTGGCGGTTTTGGCTCCGTTTACGATGGCAGTTTCCAGGGCCCTTACTGCGAGCATGCCCAGCAGGTCTAGGGGAACGGCGGCGCTTGCCTGGGCGCCCAGTTTGCCGCTGGCGAGGGTGTAGATGGTGTCGCCGTCGTTGGTGGTGTGTGTGGGGCGGATGGCGTGTGCGTAGGCGTCTGCGGCCATCTGGGAGACCTTGGTAGCTTGTGCCTTAGTGAGTTCCACGTTGGTGACGATGCAGCTGATGGTGGTGTTGGTGCGGTCGAGCGGCATCTGCATGGATCCGGCGGCGGCAAAGGCTGCGAGTTCCATGTCGACAATCTGGTCGCTATCGGCTGCGGCGCGCATACCGGCGACCCACTCGCCGGTGAAGGGGTCGACAACGTTGCCGCAGGCGTTGACCGAGACCACGGCGCCCACCTTGATGGGGCCGAGCGCCACGGCGGCAGCGCCAAGGCCGGCCTTCATGCAGGTAGCGGGGCCCATGAGCTTACCCACGGTAGCGCCCGTGCCGGCGCCCACGTTGCCCTGTTCGAGCCTGGTGGGGGTGTGGTCGAGTGCTTCGCGCACCGCGGCGATGCCGGCCTCAATGTCAGGGCGAACGGTGGGGTTACCAAAGGTGAGGTCGAAGATACAGCTGGAGCACACGATAGGCACCTGCGTGGGGCCGACGGGAAGGCCGATGCCGCGGCTCTCAAGCTCGCGAGCGACGCCGCTTGCAGCCTCGAGGCCAAAGGCCGATCCACCCGAAAGGCAGACAGCGTGGACCTTGTCGACGGTGTTCTCGGGTCGCAGCAGGTCGGTTTCGCGCGATGCCGGAGCACCGCCGCGAACGTCAATGCCGCCGGTGGCGCCCTCGGGTGCCACGATTACGGTGCAACCGGTGCCGGCCTCCTCGTCCGTATAGTTGCCATAGCAAAAGCCATCGACATCGCAGACGTCAATGGCCTCGAGCAGTGTATCCATGTTTAACTCCTATCGGTTTTCCGCCGCGCCTTGTGCCCGGTCGGGATCCGTACGGTACGCCAAAATTGTAGGCGCTGGGGAATACCCAGCGCCAGATGCAATTACGAGAGTTTTTGAATCGCGCGCGCGACGCGGGCGATGGGTAGGCCCACTACGTTATAGAAGTCGCCCGAAATATCGTGCACGAGCATGCGGCCGCCTGTGCCCTGGATGCCGTAGGCGCCTGCCTTATCCATGGGCTCACCCGAGGCAACGTAGTGCTCGATCTGCTCGTCGGTGAGCTCGTAGAACGTCACGTCGGTCACATCGACAAACGACAGGCTCTCGGCGGCATGCGGGGCGGCCGTATCGCCTGCCTTAACGATGCAGACGCCGGTTGCGACCTGGTGCGTGCGGCCCGAAAGCTCACGGAGCATGGTGCGCGCCTCGTCCTCGGTTGCCGGCTTGCCCAAAATCTTGCCGTCGAAGGTGACGATGGTGTCGGCCGCGACGGTCAACTCATTGGGCTCGGCATACTCGGCAGCAACGGCAGCCGCCTTGGCGCGTGCCAAGCGCTCGACAAGCGTGAGCGGGGGCTCGCCATCAAAGGGCGTTTCGTCGATATCCGCGGGAATCACGCGAATGTTGTAGCCTGCCTCGCGCATCAGCTCTATGCGGCGCGGCGATTGGGAAGCCAAAATCATAGTTGGATGCCCTCGGCGACCTTCTCGACGGCCTTGTCGCCGGCGAGCGTGCGCAGCAGCTCCAATGCAAAGGGGAGTGACTGTGCCATGCCGCTGGCAGTGATGATGTTGCCGTCTTGCGTGACCTTCTCGCCAGTATAGGCGCCTTCGGGGAAGCTTTTCTCAAAGCCAGGGAAGCACGTGGCGTGGCGCCCCTCGAGTAGGTCGAGCTCGCCCAGGATAAACGGGGCGGCGCAGATGGCGGCGACGTGCTTGGTCGCGGCGAACTCGCAGACCACGTCGCAGACACGCTGATCGGCGCGCAGGTTGGTGGCACCGGGCAGGCCGCCGGGCAGCACGACGCAGTCGTACTCGTCAAAGTTGATCTCATCAAAGAGCGCATCGCAGGTCACGGGGATCTGCAGCGAGCTTACGACCTCACGCGTGGGCATAATCGAGACGAGCGTGGCACGCACGCCGCCGCGACGCATGACATCGACCATGGTCAAGCATTCAATAGTTTCAAAGCCATCGGCGGCGAGAACGGCAACGCTGGGCATGAGGGTTCCTTTCATAGGCGGCATACAATTAGCCGTCTTATACCCCGAAGACCTCCGCTTGCCACGCTCGATTTCCCAATGATTTTTCTGAGCAATGATTAAGTGGCTAGTTGCGCCTAAGGTGGACGACGGTCTCGCAGTGGAAGGTTTGTGGGAACAGGTCGACTGGCGTGATCTTTACGGGGGAGAAGGTGCCTTCTTCGACAAAGCGTTTGAGATCGCGCGCCAGGGTGGCCGGGTCGCAGCTCACGTAGGCGACATCGTGGGCACTCGTGCTGGCGATAAGGTCGATCGCTTCGGGGGCGAGGCCTGCGCGCGGCGGGTCGACCACCAAGACGTCGGCATCCTGGTCGGGGAACTCGCGCACCGCGTCTCCGCCAATGACGTCGACGTTATCAAGCTTGTTGATCTCCAGGTTTCGGCGCAGGTCGCGCACGGCGGGGCCGTAGGCCTCGACGGCGGCGACAAAGTCGCAGCGGCGGGCGAGCGGCAGGGTAAAGGTGCCGGCACCGCAGTACAGGTCCACGGCAAGCTCGTCTTCCTGCGGATCGAGCGTTTCCATGACAAGCTCGATCAAAATCTCGGCACCCTTGGTGTTGACCTGGAAAAAAGACGGGGCAGACAAGCGCATCTGACCCTCGGCGATATTCTCGGTCCATGAGCCCTCTCCGGCGAGCATTTCGACCTTGGAAACACGGCGGGCCTTCTTTTCGCCCTTGCTCATCACGCGTACGACACTTGTGGGGTGCGCGGCGTCTGCCAACACGCGCGAGACTTGCGAGCGCGGGAAAGAGCCCGTAGGCGTCCAGAGCGCCACCTCGAGTGCCTTGGTGCGACGCGAGGCGCGAATGCCCACGCGCTCAAGGCCCAGGTCGTGGCTGCCGCTCAGATAATTGAGCGCGCCGACGACCGATTTGAGTGCCTTGGGGAAGCGTTTGTCGAACAACGGGCACGAATCGACGGTCACGATCTTGCGAGGATCGACACCGTGCATGCCAAGACGCACGCGGCCGTTTACAACGGTCGGCTCGAGTTCGATTTTATTGCGGTAGCCCCAATCATCCTTGGTGTGGCGGATGGGTTGCACCAGTTCATCGACTTGATCGGGGCTGAACTTGCCGATACGCTCGAGCGTGGAGCGCAGATTTTGCTCCTTGGCGGCGAGCTGTGCCGTGCGTGAGAGATTGCCCCACGAGCAGCCGCCGCAGATGCCCACGAAGGGGCAGGGAGACTGAATGCGATCGGGGCTTGGCTCCAGAATCTCGGTGGTGCGGGCACGCATGAACGACTTGCCGTCCTGTACGACCTCGGCCTCGACGGTGTCGCCTGCCACGGCGCCCTGCACAAAGACGGCCTTGCCGTTGTCGGCGTGCGCCAGCCCGTCGGCGCCGTAGGTCATCGATTCTATAGTGAGCTTCATATTCCTGCCTGTCATTCGCGTTGTTGTTCGCACCATGGTAGCAGGGAAAAGCGCCCCGCATCCGAGGCTTTCCTCAAATGCGGGGCGCTTCTACAAACTGCTTCTACAAACGACTATTTCGTCTTGCCGGTAATGAGCGTCTTAAGACCCAGGCCGATCAGACCCAGGCCCATGCGCACGCGGCCGGGGCGATGGCGCTCGATGGCCTTGGTCTTGCCGGCGGGCTTATCGCGACGGGCGCTCGTCTCGGGTGCGGGCTTGATGACCTGCGGATCGGGCTGAGGTGCAGGTGCAGGCTCGGGCTCAATGACGGTCGCCTGGACCTCTTGGACCTTGGGTGTGGCCGGCTGCGGCTCAGGAGCAGGGGCGGGCTTTGCCTCGGCGGCGGGCTCCGGAGTCGCAGTAGCGGGCTCGGGCGCTTTCTCCACGGCGGGCTCTGCGGCAGCCTCGGGCTCATTCACCGGGGGAGCTGCAACCGCTTCCGGTTTGGCAGCTGCCCCGTGTTCAACATCGGCCTGAATGGCCTCCTCGGCCACACGTTCCTTCTCCTGTGCGCGCTGCTGCGCGGCGGCCTCGGCGTTGCGATAGGCACGCTCCAGTAGGGCTTCCTGCGAGTTGAAGGGTTTCTCACCCTCTGCACGCTTCACGGGAACCCAGGTGCCGTCGCTCGTGAGGCTGCGGGCCTTCACGTTGTCGCGCAGCTGCATGCCCATGTACTCGTGCACCAGTGCGCGGCAGGTGGGGTCGAGCACGGGGAAGGCGATCTCCACGCGGTGCTCGGTGTTGCGCGTCATCATGTCGGCCGAGCTCAGATAGATCATGTCCGAGTCCACGCCAAAGGCGTAAACGCGCGCATGCTCCAAAAAGCGTCCGACGATAGAACGGACATGCACGTTCTCGGTCTTGCCCGGAACGCCTGGCTTGAGGCACGAGATGCCGCGGATGATCATATCCACGCGGACTCCTGCGCACGATGCCTCGGCGATCTTGTCGATGACCTCGCGGTCGGTGAGCGAGTTGAGCTTAAAGAACACGCGGGCGGGCTCGCCAGCGAGGGCGCGCTGGATCTCGCGATCCAGGCCGCGCATGATGAGCGGCTTCAGGCCGACCGGCGCCACGCCCAGGAAGCGGTAATCGCCGCGCAGGTTGCCCAGCGACAGGTTGCGGAAGAACAAGTTGGCGTCCTCGCCGATGCCGGGATGGGCGGTCATGAGCATAAAGTCGCTGTAGAGCTTGGCCGTCTTCTCGTTAAAGTTGCCAGTGCCCAACAGCGTCAGGCGTGTAAGTGCCATGCCCTCGCGATAGGTGAGCTGGCAGATCTTGGAGTGGCACTTAAAGCCCTCGGAGCCGTAGATAACGGTGCAGCCTGCCTCTTCCAGACGCTCGGCCCACTCGATGTTGTTTTGCTCGTCGAAGCGGGCGCGGAGCTCCATGAGCACCGTGACCTCTTTGCCGTTCTCGGCGGCATCGATCAGCGACTCGCACAGGCGGCTCTGCTTGGCCACGCGGTAGAGCGTGATGCGCAGTGAGATGCATTCGGGGTCGTAGGCGGCCTCGTGCACCAGATCCAGGAAGGGGTTCATGGCCTCATAGGGATAAAAGAGCAGCTTGTCGTGTTGAAGTACCTGCTCGCGGATGGAGCGGGCCATATCGATGGTGGGGTTGGGCTGCGGCTTAAACGGCGTAAAGAGCAGCTCGTTGCGCAAGTGCTCGGGAATCTTGCCCTCAATGCCGAAGACATAGCCCAGGTTGAGCGGGATATCGCAGGTAAAGACCGAGCGGCGCGAGAGCTCGAGCGCCTTGCGGATAGTCTTGAGCGTTGCTTTTTCGAGTGAGCCCGAGACGGCGAGCACTACCGGCTGCAGGCGCAGGCGCTTCTTGAGGATGCGCTTCATATGCTGGCGGTAGTCCTCTTCCTCCTCGACGCCCTCGCCGTCCGGATCGATGTCGGCGTTGCGGGTGACGCGGATGAGCGCGCGGTCGAGCGGCTTATAGGAGCCGAAGCAGCTGTCCAGGCAGGCGAGGATGACGTCCTCGAGCAGAATGTAGGAGTAGGTCCCGGTGGGCGAGGGGATTTCGACCACGCGGTTCATCGAAGCGGGAATCTCGATCAGGCCCAGCAGACTTTCCTCGTCGGTGACGCCGTCCAGGCCGCACGCCAGGTAAAGTGCGCCGTTGCGCAGGTTGGGGAAGGGGTGGCGCGGGTCGATCACCAGCGGTGAGATGACCGGCGACACGTAGGCCTGGAAGTAACGGGTTACAAAGGTGCGCTCCTCGGGCGTAAGCGAATCGACACGCGCGCGGTGAACGCCCAGGGTGTCGAGCTTGCCCTCGATGTTCTTAAAGATGGACTCCCAACGGGTAAGGAGCCCGGGCATTTCGGCCATGACGGCATCGACCTGTTCGGAGGCGGTCATATTGCTCTTGTTGTCGACAGGTTGTTTTTTGAGCTCGGCAAGGTCGGACAGGCCACCCACGCGCACCATAAGGAACTCATCGAGGTTTGACTCGAAGATCGAGACGAACTTAAGGCGCTCGAATAACGGCACGGACTCATCAAAAGCCTCGTCGAGCACACGGTTGTCAAAGCGTAGCCAGCTGAGCTCTCGGTTCTGCGTGTACGAGAAGTCGCGCGGCGGTTTGCGCAGCTTTGCGGCGGCTTGCTTTTTTTCGATTTTGCTCGGCATATGCATCTGTCCGTTCAGTCCCCGCAGGGGACGGTAGCCTAACACTATCCACTATTGTCTCAATTTAGTCGACTTATGGCACGGACGTATTGTGCGAACGGTATCTTTACCTACTTCTTACGCTGTCAAGGCATGCAACTAACTGCCCAACCCGTTTTGAAAACAATCTATATCCATACTCAACTGGTGAGGATGTATGAATAAGAATGATTGCAAGCTGAATATAATCGAATCCAAATCGAATCACGGACAAACGACATAAATATGCAGAAAAGCGTTTTGGCTATGCAATTCCTAAACATGAAATTATTCGTGCAATCTTGCTTAATTCCTTAGAAAAAAGAACGTTTACCTTTAAAAACCTGCTTTAGAGAACTGAAGTGCATCATGGGGGAATCATATGCGATATACCGTTCATCTCACTTTGCTGACCGTTCGGGGGCGAGGTGGAATTGCGAGTGGTTTTTGGATATAACTAGAGCTGTCAGCAAGCAGCGTCCCATACGGAGGGGCGCTGATACATTCGGCCAGTAAGGCCCGAAAGAAAGGTAGGAGGCCATGACGAAAGGTCTGCACGTGCCTTCCGAGATCGGCAAGCTCAGGAAGGTCTGCCTGCACCGTCCCGGCGACGAGCTCCTCAACCTGCCGCCCGACGAGCTCGAGCGACTCCTGTTCGACGACGTCCCGTTCCTGGAGGTCGCACAGCAGGAGCACGACACCTTCGCCCAGATCCTGAGGGACCAGGGCGTGGAGGTCCTCTACCTCGAGAACCTCGTCGCCGAGGTGTTCGACCAGGTCCCCGGCGCCCGCGCCGAGTTCACCGACCAGTACATCGCCGAGGCCGGCATCCGCGGCCAGCACATGCCGCAGGTCGTCCGCGAGAAGCTGGACTCCATCGAGGACAACCTCGAGTTCGTCAAGAAGACCATGGCCGGCATGACCAAGGCCGAGATCGACATGCCCCTCACGGCGTCCACGACCCTCGACTCCCTGGTCAACTCCGAGTCCGAGTCCGACCTGATCATCGACCCGATGCCCAACCTCTACTTCACCCGCGACCCGTTCGCGGTCGTCGGCGAGGGCGTCAACCTCAACCGCATGTACTCGGTCACCCGCAACCGCGAGACCCTGTACGGCAAGTACGTCTTCAAGTACCACCCCGACTACAAGGACGTCTCCCTGTACTTCCGCCGCGACTGCCAGTTCCACACCGAGGGCGGCGACGTGCTGAACATCAACGAGAAGACCCTCGCCGTCGGCATCTCCCAGCGCACCCAGGCCGCCGCTATCGACGTCATGGCCCAGAACATCTTCTGGAACTCCGACTCCAAGGTCGAGCGCATCCTGGCCTTCGACATCCCGGTCTCGCGCGCCTTCATGCACCTCGACACGGTCTTCACCCAGATCGACGTCGATAAGTTCACGATCCACCCCGCCATCATGGGCACCCTGCGCGTCTACGAGCTGACCGCCGGCAAGAACCCGGGCGACGTGAACATCCGCCTGATCGAGGACACCCTCGAGCACGTCCTGGAGGACGCCACCGGCGTCGACCAGGTCAAGCTGATCCCCTGCGGCGGCGGCGACCCGATCGCGGCCTCCCGCGAGCAGTGGAACGACGGCTCCAACACCCTGTGCGTCGAGCCCGGCAAGATCTGCGTCTACGCCCGCAACACCGTCACCAACGACGTGCTGTACAAGGAGGGCCTGGACCTTCTCGTCGTGCCCTCCGCCGAGCTCTCCCGCGGCCGCGGCGGCCCGCGCTGCATGAGCATGCCCTTCTGGCGCGAGGACCTCTAAGGTCTTCAAGGACCCGTACAGGTCTTAATACATACATCTAGCTGCCATTAGATGTCTCCCATTGGGGCGGTGCGGATATTCGCACCGCCCCATTCTTGTATGAGGAACGTCAACTCGATTGGATGACTGCTTTTGTAAGGAGCTTGGCCATGGATATCAAGACGATCGGCGTTGAGGAGTGGCTTAACGTTTGGGAGAAGAGCGCTACGTGGGATATCGCCCAGTCGACGATTTCGTCGCTTACCATGGGCGAGCTGCGCGCGCTCGATGAGCAGGACAGCGCCACGTTCTATGAGCGCCTGGATCGCGAGAAGATGAACTACGGCTGGATCGAGGGTTCGCCTGAGTTTAAGGCCGAGGTAGCCAAGCTGTATCGTCGCGAGGTCAATCCCGATCATATTCTGCAGACCAATGGCTGCACGGGCGCAAACCTCAACGCCATCATGGCTGTGGTCGAGCCCGGCGACCACGTTATCGCCGAGTGGCCCACCTACGCGCCGCTCTACGAGATTCCGCGCACGCTGAGCGCCGAGGTCGAGTATTGGGAGCTTCGCGAGGAACTCGGCTGGAAGCCCGATATCGAGGAACTCAAGCGCTTGGTGCGCCCCAACACCAAGCTTATCTGCATCAACAACGCATCGAACCCCATCGGTACGGTGCTCGATGCCGATACGCTCGGACAGATTGCCGAGATCGCCCGCTCGGTGGGCGCCTATGTTCTTTGCGACGAGGTGTACCTGCCGCTTGAGAACACCGAGGACTTTATGTCGATGGCCGACGTGTACGAGAAAGCCATCGTCACCAACTCGGTGTCCAAGACCTATTCGACGCCTGCGGCCCGTGTGGGCTGGGTTGTGGCAGACGAAGAGGTATCTAGCCGCATTCGCACCTACCGCGACTACACCATGATTTGCGGCGGCGTGTTCAACGACGCCCTGGCGACCTATGTGCTCGAGCACAAGGACAAGATCCTCGAACGCAACCGCAAGATTGTGTTTGGAAACCGCGATATCGTGCAGGCTTGGATCGACACGCAGCATCGTGTCTCCTGGACGGCCCCGCAGGGTGTGTCCACCTCGTTTATCCAGCTGGACATTCCCGAGAATGACGAGGAGTTCTGCAAGCGCCTGCTGGCCGAGAGGGGAGTGCTGTTGGTTCCCGGTAGCCGTTTTGAGCTTCCCTGCGGCGCGCGCCTAGGTTACTGCGCGAGCGAGGGCGTTCTTCGTGAGGGCCTGAGGCTTCTGGGCGAGGCCTTGGCGGAGCTCGATCGCTAGGATACCGACGGCTCTCAAAGCCGCTCAAATCTGCCTACAATTATCGATAACAGACCCGTTTTCCATGAGGGAAGCGGGTCCGTTTTTCTATACCGAGAAGTCAAGTTGTTACAAATGAGGCCGTAAGGCGAGCCAGTGTTCATGGGGCCTTATACTGAGCTTCCGGTGAACGGTATCCAGCGTCTGGTAAACGGTAATCTGTTTGCCAGAAATGAATAGGACGAACTTTTTTTTGAATAAAAATCAAAATGGTTGAGACGAAGCGAGAATTGCGAATTCTATTCATATCATTGCTCGAAATATGCAATTTGAGGGTGGTTTAATAAAGATTAGTTTCAATTGGTTTTTGGATTGAAAACGCATTTAAGCACGTAAATAAACTTTATTAAATCAAAGTGTGCCATGCGTGAAGTATATGTGTATGCCGTTCACCCCTCATATAAAACCGTTCGGGGGCGAGGTGGAAGTATGGACTGATTTTGGATATAAATATGTCGTCAGCAATAACGCCTCACACGGAGGGGCGCTAACGAATCGGCCCTGACAGGGGCCCGAAAGAAAGGTAGGAGGCCATGACGAAAGGTCTGCACGTGCCTTCCGAGATCGGCAAGCTCAGGAAGGTCTGCCTGCACCGTCCCGGCGACGAGCTCCTCAACCTGCCGCCCGACGAGCTCGAGCGACTCCTGTTCGACGACGTCCCGTTCCTGGAGGTCGCACAGCAGGAGCACGACACCTTCGCCCAGATCCTGAGGGACCAGGGCGTGGAGGTCCTCTACCTCGAGAACCTCGTCGCCGAGGTGTTCGACCAGGTCCCCGGCGCCCGCGCCGAGTTCACCGACCAGTACATCGCCGAGGCCGGCATCCGCGGCCAGCACATGCCGCAGGTCGTCCGCGAGAAGCTGGACTCCATCGAGGACAACCTCGAGTTCGTCAAGAAGACCATGGCCGGCATGACCAAGGCCGAGATCGACATGCCCCTCACGGCGTCCACGACCCTCGACTCCCTGGTCAACTCCGAGTCCGAGTCCGACCTGATCATCGACCCGATGCCCAACCTCTACTTCACCCGCGACCCGTTCGCGGTCGTCGGCGAGGGCGTCAACCTCAACCGCATGTACTCGGTCACCCGCAACCGCGAGACCCTGTACGGCAAGTACGTCTTCAAGTACCACCCCGACTACAAGGACGTCTCCCTGTACTTCCGCCGCGACTGCCAGTTCCACACCGAGGGCGGCGACGTGCTGAACATCAACGAGAAGACCCTCGCCGTCGGCATCTCCCAGCGCACCCAGGCCGCCGCTATCGACGTCATGGCCCAGAACATCTTCTGGAACTCCGACTCCAAGGTCGAGCGCATCCTGGCCTTCGACATCCCGGTCTCGCGCGCCTTCATGCACCTCGACACGGTCTTCACCCAGATCGACGTCGATAAGTTCACGATCCACCCCGCCATCATGGGCACCCTGCGCGTCTACGAGCTGACCGCCGGCAAGAACCCGGGCGACGTGAACATCCGCCTGATCGAGGACACCCTCGAGCACGTCCTGGAGGACGCCACCGGCGTCGACCAGGTCAAGCTGATCCCCTGCGGCGGCGGCGACCCGATCGCGGCCTCCCGCGAGCAGTGGAACGACGGCTCCAACACCCTGTGCGTCGAGCCCGGCAAGATCTGCGTCTACGCCCGCAACACCGTCACCAACGACGTGCTGTACAAGGAGGGCCTGGACCTTCTCGTCGTGCCCTCCGCCGAGCTCTCCCGCGGCCGCGGCGGCCCGCGCTGCATGAGCATGCCCTTCTGGCGCGAGGACCTCTAAGTCTTTCCGTTTCCGGTGCGGTCTCCCTACAACCGCACCGGTTTCGCCCGTCAAACGGGCAACACTGATACTTATGTAATTCATTTCTTCGAAAGGATTCGAACCATGGGTGTTAACCTCTCCGGCCGTAGCTTCCTCAAGCTTCTCGACCTCACCACCGAGGAGATCGAGTACCTGCTCAAGCTCTCCAAGAACTTCAAGGACATGAAGCGCGCTGGCGTTCCGCACCGCTATCTCGAGGGCAAGAACATCGTTCTGCTCTTCCAGAAGACCTCCACTCGTACCCGCTGCGCCTTTGAGGTCGGCGGCATGGATCTGGGCATGGGCGTCACCTACCTCGATCCGGGTTCGTCGCAGATGGGCAAGAAGGAGTCCATCGAGGACACCGCCCGCGTTCTCGGCCGCATGTATGACGGCATCGAGTTCCGTGGCTTTGCCCAGGACGACGTCGAGGAGCTCGCTGCTAAGTCCGGCGTGCCCGTGTGGAACGGCCTGACCACCGAGTGGCACCCCACCCAGATGCTCGCCGACATCCTGACCGTCCAGGAGAACTTCAACTACGACATCAAGGGCAAGACTCTCGTCTTCATGGGCGACTGCAAGAACAACGTCGCTCGCTCCCTCATGGTTGTCTGCTCCAAGCTCGGCATGAACTTCGTGGCCTGCGGCCCCGAGGAGTGCATGCCCGCTGACGACGTCATCGAGGCCTGCAAGCCCATCGCCGAGGCCAACGGCTGCACCATCAAGCTGACCACCGACGTCAAGGACGGCGTCACCGGTGCCGACGTTATCTACACCGACGTGTGGGTCTCCATGGGCGAGCCCGACGAGGTCTGGGCCGAGCGCATCGCTCAGCTCACCCCGTATCGTGTCACCTCCGAGGTCATGGCTATGGCCAACCCGGGTGCCATCTTCCTGCACTGCCTGCCCAGCTTCCACGACACCAACACCACCATTGGCGCCGAGAAGTGCGAGCAGTTCGGCATCACCGAGCAGGAGGTCACCGACGAGGTCTTCGAGAGCCCCGCTTCCAAGGTCTTCGACGAGGCCGAGAACCGCATGCACACCATCAAGGCTGTCATGTACGCTACGCTCAAGTAAGAGCATCTAGCATCTCGCTCGGGGTGTATTGTTGAACACCCCGAGCGGCTTTATCTGGTAAAAATCTCGCGTCGGGCGGTGGGCACGGCACGGAAGAGCCGCTTCGGGCGAGATCAGTAAATGATTTATGAAGGGGGGATGAGAACTATGACTGAGACCGCTAAGAAAAAGCGCGGTATGCCTTCATCGTTCACCATTCTTCTTGCTCTGCTGGCAATTGTTGCAGTTGTTACCGTTATCGTCTCCGGCACGTCCGGCGGCGCGGTTACTGCCGCCCGTCTGAGCGATTTCTGCACCGCCCCGATTAAGGGCTTCGCTGACGCTCTGCCCGTCTGCCTCTTCGTTATGATCCTGGGCGGCTTCCTCGGTATGATGACCGAGACCGGCGCTCTGGACAACGGCATCGCCGTCCTGGTGCAGAAGCTTAAGGGCAACGAGATCATGCTCATTCCCGTGCTGATGCTCATCTTCTCCCTCGGTGGTACCACCTATGGTATGTGCGAGGAGACCGTTCCCTTCTACGCCCTGCTCGCCGCTACCATGATGGCTGCCGGCTTCGACCCGATGGTCGGCGCCGCTACCGTCCTGCTCGGCGCTGGCTGCGGCTGCCTCGGCTCCACGGTTAACCCGTTCGCCGTCGGCGCTGCCGTCGACGCCCTGACCGGCGTTGACATTGCCGTGAACCAGTCCATCATCATCGGCCTCGGTGCCGTCCTGTGGCTTGTTACCACCGTCATGTCCATCGTCTTCGTGATGAACTATGCCAAGAAGGTCAAGGCTGACAAGGGTTCCACCATCCTCTCGATGCAGGAGCTCAAGGACGCCGAAGAGGCACATGGCAAGGCTGCTTCCGAGGTCCACAAGGAGGTCAAGCTCACCGGTCGTCAGAAGGGTGTTCTGATCGTCTTCGCCTTCACCTTCGTCGTCATGATCGTCGGCTTCATCCCGCTGGCCGACCTCAACGAGGGCGTCGCCAACTTCTTTGACGCTGGCGCTGTCTACGATGCCGACGGTAATGCTGTCGTCCAGGGCTGGTCTGCCCTGATCACCGGCCTGCCCATTGGCCAGTGGTACTTCGACGAGGCTTCCACCTGGTTCTTCCTCATGGCTATCCTGATCGGTATCATCGGTGGCCTGTCCGAGAAGCAGATCGTCAACACCTTCATCACCGGCGCTGCCGACATGATGTCCGTTGTTCTCGTCATCGCCCTCGCCCGTGGCATCTCCGTCCTCATGGCTAGCACCGGCCTCGACGTCTTCGTCCTCGACGCTGCCGCCAATGCCCTGGCTGGCCTGTCCGGCGTTATCTTCGCTCCCATGAGCTTCCTGGTCTACTTCGGCCTGTCCTTCCTGATTCCTTCGACCTCCGGTATGGCCACCGTCTCCATGCCCATCATGGGACCGCTGGCTGTTAAGCTCGGCTTCTCGCCCGAGGTCATGGTCATGATCTTCTCCGCCGCCATCGGTGTCGTGAACCTGTTCACCCCGACCTCCGGCGCCATCATGGGCGGTCTCGCCCTGGCCAAGATCGAGTGGACGACCTGGCTCAAGTTTGCCCTTAAGCTCATCGTCGCGCTCTCCGTCGTCTGCGCCGTCATCCTGACCGTCGCCTGCGTGTTGCTCTAAGTACCCAACGGGTACCCCACGGAAACCTTGACGATCCTGTAAAGGATCATCTGGTCATCGTCTGTCCGGTGGGGTCAACCCACCGGTAGACTCCTACCTTTAGCCCCCTTCCGTTCCGTGCGCGGGAGGGGGCGCTCTTGTGTTCCGGCGTTTTACCAAACGCCGGAACCACTCGACGCTGCAAGCCCGCCAGAGCGGCAATCTGACGTTCAATCGTCGGGCATGGCCAAAAGGCCTATGCCCTCCTCTTTCACGTCACCTTGCTCGCTCTGGCGGGCTTTCGCTGACTTTTGCCCCACCTGCGGCGCTGCCATTGTTGGTGCTGAGTGCCTTGTTTCCCGTCCCAAATGATCTACCCCGGGTCCCCGGTGGTTGCGGTGGGCGTGTTTGGTTGGTGCCTGTTGATGGTCTGGTTATCGGGGAGGGCGGGCTCCGTTATAATCGCGTAGGAACTTAATTTACGAAACGGGACGGGAGCCATACATGCGCCAGGGTTTCGACAACGCGAAGTATATCGAGCTGCAGGCTGCTCACATTAAGGAGCGCATCTCACAGTTTGGTGGCAAGCTCTATTTGGAGTTTGGCGGCAAGCTGTTCGATGACTATCATGCGAGCCGCGTGCTGCCGGGTTTTGAACCGGACAGCAAGTTCCGCATGCTCAAGAGCATCGCCGACGATGTCGAGGTTATCATCGCGATCAACGCGAACCACATCGAGAAAAACAAGGCTCGCGGTGACCTTGGCATTACCTATGACGAGGATGTGCTGCGCCTGGTTGACCTGTTCCGCGGCAACGGCTTTGCCGTCGCGGCCGTGGTCATCACCCAGTACGCCGGCCAGCCCGCTGCCGATGTGTTCCGCAACCGCCTGAACGCGCTCGGTATTCCCGCCAAGCTGCACTATCCCATCGAGGGGTATCCGCACGATGTCGATCTGATCGTGTCCGACGACGGCTATGGCAAGAACGAGTTTGTCGAGACCACCCGTCCGCTCGTCGTCGTGACGGCACCCGGCCCCGGTTCGGGCAAGCTCGCCACTTGCCTCTCGCAGCTGTATCACGAGCATAAGCACGGTACCGCCGCCGGCTATGCCAAGTTTGAGACCTTCCCGGTTTGGAATCTGCCCCTTACGCATCCGGTCAACATTGCCTACGAGGCCGCCACGGCAGACCTCGACGATGCCAACATCATCGACTCCTTCCACCTGGAGGCCTACAACAAGACCACGGTCAACTATAACCGTGACGTCGAGGCCTTCCCGGTAGTCCGTGCCCTGATGGAAAAGATCCTGGGCAAGAGCCCCTACCAGAGCCCTACGGACATGGGCGTCAATATGGTCGGCTTTGCCATCACCGATGACGATGCCTGCCGCGACGCTTCCAAGATGGAGATCGTCCGCCGCTACTTTACCGCGGTCGAAAATGTGCGCCGTACCGGCGTGGGCGATGAGCAAGTCGACCGTCTCAAGATTATTATGAAGAAAGCCGGCATCGATAAGAACTACTCACCGGCGCGCTCGGCGGCCCTCACCAGGGAGCAGCTGACGGGTGGTCCCGTGGGTGCCATGGTCATGCCCGATGGCTCCGTGGTGACCGGTAAGACCTCCACGCGCCTGGGCGCCGCAAGTTCTCTCATTATGAACGCCCTCAAGCATGTCTCGGGCGTCGACCTTGAGCTCGAGGTCATTAGCGATGAGGCGATCGAGCCCATCAGCAAGCTTAAGACGCATTTCCTGGGCAGTAAAAATCCGCGCCTCCACACCGATGAGACGCTCATGGCACTTTCGATTACCTCCGCCACGAGCGAGACGGCGGCTCGCGTCCTCTCGGGACTGGAGCAGCTGCGCGGCTGTGACGCCTTCTTTAGTGTGATCATCTCTCCGACGGATGAGACGGTGCTGCGCAAACTGGGTATCAACGTGTGCTGCGAGCCCAAGTTTGAGCGCCGCGGTTTCTTCCATCGCTAAGTTTGAAGCACCGCGGTAATTGCATTGCATTTTGGCCGTATCGGGTTAGCGCCCGGTACGGCTTTTTGATCAATAAAGCGCCTTTTTCGGCGAAAATAGCCGTTTACCTGCCTAGAAACAATTTGAGCGGTATACAATAACCGTAACTGTTTCATCCTTAGCGGGATGCCGCATGATGGATATTACCTGCCATCGTGAGGTGTGTCGGTCGCGCACGGCGCGTTAGATGCTCGTGCTCGGTTTGAGGAGGCTGCTATGGCGGGCAAGGGTCGTGCGAGTGTCAACGATATGAAGCGTGTCGAGGTGCTGGTGTTGATGGAGATCGACCAGCAAACCGAAGACAATGGCGGGCCGTATGGTTTCTCGCGCAAAACGCTTGCCGAGCGCGTGGGGGTTTCGCCGTATCGTGCCCGCGCCGCAATCGATCGCTTGGATTCCGAAGGCATGATTGATGTCGTCTCGCGTTATAGCGACGACGGCGGTCAGCTTGCAAATGGCATTTGCCTCACCGAACGTGGCGAGTGGTATCTTGAGGGCGTCCGTACCGGCATGCTCGTTCAAGAAATGCTTGAGGACGAGGCTGCTGATCGATAGCAGCATGTAACCCTTGCCATAGCGACGCCGCCTGGGAAACTGGGCGGCGTTTTGTTTCAAGATTGAGAAATGCAATCGCATGCGAGAAAAATTGCGAACGGTCCGCGGCGCGAGTATTACAATGAAGACCCGTAAGATGTGGATAAACAACTTCTACGGGAAGCGCAGGTAACTCAATATGACCAAGCATGTGTTCGTAACCGGTGGCGTGGTTTCGTCCCTGGGCAAGGGTATCACCGCGGCCTCGCTGGGCCGTCTACTCAAGTCGCGCGGCTACAAGGTAACGATGCAAAAGGCCGACCCGTATCTGAACGTTGACCCCGGCACCATGAGCCCGTTCCAGCATGGCGAGGTCTTTGTGACCGAGGACGGCTACGAGTCCGATCTAGACCTGGGCCATTACGAGCGCTTTATTGACGAGAACCTGACCCGCGATTCCAACTTTACGACTGGTGCCATCTATAAGAGCCTGATTGCCCGCGAGCGTCGCGGTGACTTTTTGGGCGGCACCGTGCAGGTGATTCCGCACGTCACGAATGCCATTAAGGATAAGTTCCGTCGTATTGAGGAGCAGACCGGCTCCGACGTGGTCATCACTGAGTTGGGCGGCACCATCGGCGACATCGAGTCGCAGCCGTTTGTCGAGGCCATTCGCCAGTATCGCAAGGAGGCCGGCCCCGAGAACGTCTGCTACATCCACGTGTCGCTCGTTCCCTATATCGCCGCCGCCCACGAAGTCAAGACCAAGCCGACACAGCACTCCGTTAAGGAGCTCCGCAGCTTTGGTATCCAGCCCGATATCATCGTGCTGCGCTCCGACCACCATATCGACGATGCCATCCGCGGCAAGATTGCAAGCTTCTGCGACGTCGACACCGACTGTGTCTTTACCAACGAGGACTGCGCGAGCATCTACGATGTTCCGCAGCTGCTTGCCGAGCAGGACTTTGACCTGCGCATTTGCGAGCGCCTGGGTCTGGACCCGCGTGAGCGCGACATGAGCGAGTGGAACGAGTTCCTGCGCAAGCAGAATCACGCCAACCATCACGCCGACAAGGTGAAGATCGCCGTCGTGGGCAAGTATACGCAGCTGCCCGATGCCTACCTGTCGGTTATCGAGGCCCTGCACCACGCGGGCGTGTTCTACGATCGCCACGTTGACGTGCAGCTGGTCGATGGCGAGAGCCTCGACGAGCAGAACGTCTCCGAGGTCCTGGGTGACGTCTCGGGCATCTTGGTCCCTGGCGGCTTTGGCAAGCGCGCCCTGGAGGGCAAGATCCTCGCGGCCGAGTTCGCCCGCGAGCACAAGATTCCGTATTTGGGCATTTGCCTGGGTATGCAGGTCGCCGTGTGCGAATTTGCCCGCAACGTCGTCGGCCTTGCCGGCGCCAGCTCTTCCGAGTTCGATCCGGACGGCCCGTATAGTGTCATCGACCTGATGAGCTCGCAGGAGGACGTGACCGAGAAGGGCGGCACCATGCGTCTGGGTGCCTATCCGTGCAAGCTTGCTGCCGATTCCCTCGCGCGCGAGGCCTATGGCGAGGAGCTCGTCTACGAGCGTCACCGTCACCGTTTTGAGTTCAACAACGCCTTCCGTGACCAGCTCGAGGACGCCGGTCTGGTTATCTCGGGTCTTTCGCCCGACGAGCGTCTGGTCGAGATGGTCGAGCTGCCGCGCGACGTACATCCGTGGTATGTGGCCACCCAGGCTCATCCCGAGTTCAAGAGCCGTCCGACCAACCCGCAGCCGCTGTTCCGCGAGTTCGTGCGCGCCTCGATCGGCCAGCACGAGGGTGTCGACCGTCTGCAGGTGACGCCCAAGAACCTCGCTACGGACTAAGGGTGCCGGAGAACCAAGAACATACCGAAGCTACTCCCTCGTCGCTCGCTGTGGTGGCGGGGGAGTATCTCGATTACCTCGCGGTCGAGCGGGGCTTGGCGCGCAACACGATTGCGGCCTATCGTCGTGACCTGACGACGTACTGCGCCTATCTGGAGCGGGCGGGCATTGTGTCTTTTGAAGAGGTGACCCGTCAGGTCGTGGAGGGCTTTGTTGCCGATCGCCGCGACGGAGGCTATTCCGACGCCTCGGTGGAGCGCGCGCTTGCTGCCGTGAAGGGCCTGCATGCCTTTTTGGTGCGCGATGGGGCCGTGGCCCAAAACCCGACGGCGGCGTTGCGCCTGCCCAAAAAGGCAGATCGCCTGCCGGAATACCTTTCGGTGGAGGATGTCTCGGCACTGCTCGATCAAGACTTTCCCGAGGGCGAGATGGGGCTGCGCGATCATGCCATCTTGGAAGTGCTCTACGGATGCGGTTTGCGTGTGAGTGAGCTGGTTGGGCTCGATGTGGGCGATATCCATATTGATGACGGGTTTGTCCTGGTGCGCGGTAAGGGCTCCAAGGAGCGTCTGGCCCCGTTGGTGGGAAGCGCGGCTCGCGCCTTGACACACTATATAGGTGACGGGCGCACTCTCCTGGCCGCGCATGCTCACGGGACGGAGACCTCGGCGGTCTTTTTAAATAAGAACGGACGTCGCCTGTCGCGCCAGGCCGTGCATGCGATATGCGAGCGGTATGGGCGCCAAGTGGGGCTGGTGGGGCTCCATCCCCACACCTTGCGCCACTCCTTTGCCACCCACATGCTCGCGGGCGGTGCCGACCTGCGTGTGCTGCAGGAGATTTTGGGCCATGCCGATATTTCGACCACGCAGGTCTACACACATGTCGACCGCACGCAACTGACCGAGGTCTATCTGGCGGCGCATCCGCTGGCACATCGCTAGCACCTCGCTGACCTGCATATTTATAAATATTAAGGGGGGCGGGCCCCAGATTGCCGATACGCACTTTTGCGCGCATGGGCAATCTGGGGCCCGTCCCATTTTTCGCCAGACACCGACGCGGCGGTGGGCCGTGTGTGTCGTGGGTGGGGGAGTTTGGGGGCGATGTGAACGGCGTGTAAAGGGACGTAAAAATCGCCTCAAGGTCAACTTGAAGGTTGAGGTTCGCGGGCGTGGTTCTACAGGTGGCATCCCGTCTTTGCTGCAAACACAACATATTGTGTTTTCGAACATATGCTCGGGGGTGTTTTACAGCATATTAGGCGTGGAGTGGTGGGGCGGGGTGGGGGAAGGGGTGGGGAAAGGTGTTGAAAAATGGGGCGGTTCCCCATATTATTAATGACGTCGACAGGCGGGGTGGTTCCCCGCGTACGTGCCATCTGAGTAACCGAGGGGAGGGCGCACATGGGAATGACTGGTGCATACGAGCGCAATCTCGATGCAAAAGGTCGTCTGTCCCTGCCTGCACCCCTTCGCGAGGAGCTTGGAGAGCACGTTCGCGTGTTCAAAGCCCTGGATGTCGATGCTCTGTACGTGTTCTCTGCCGAGGCCTTCGATAAGTGGGTCGAAGGACTCTTCGCGGGTCGTGAGGGCCACGAGGGTTTTAACCCGCGTGACATTAATGACCAGAAGCTCATGAGGGCGATCAACAAGCGCACCACGTCGATGGACGTGGACAGCGCCGGTCGTATCGGTCTTTCCGAGTCTCTCCGCAAGCAGGCGAACCTCGACCGCGAGGTCACGGTTGTGGGCAACTACGACCACCTTGAGGTTTGGGATCGCGCCGCGGCCGATGAGGACGATGACGATGAGGCTCTGCTGGACCTCTTTTTCTCGTAAGGGCAAGGCACGGGTAACGGATGGAGCGTGGGATCATGACACAAGAATATCGGCATGAACCTGTCATGCTCGGCGAAGTGCTTGAGTCGCTGCGGCTAAAGAGCGGCTCCGTTGTCTGCGATTGCACCCTTGGCGGTGCCGGCCATTCGGTAAAGATGGCCGCGCAGGTGGGGGAGACGGGCCTTTTGCTCGGCGTCGATCAGGACGACATGGCCCTCGAGGCCGCTGGCGCCCGTCTGGACCGCGAGGTTCCCGGCGTTCCGCACCAGCTGCTGAAGGGCAACTTCGGCGACTTGGACGAGCTGCTTTGCTCGGCCGAGGTGCCCGGGGTCGATGGCTTCCTGTTCGATTTGGGCGTTTCGTCACCGCAACTCGATATCCCTGGCAGGGGCTTTTCGTATAACGAGGACGCCCCATTGGACATGCGGATGGATCCGGGTAATAACACCTTAAACGCAGCTGAGGTCATCAACACCTATAACGAACACGACCTCGCCCGGATTCTACGCGTCTACGGCGAAGAGAAGTTCGCCTCGCAGATCGCGCGCGAGATCGTGCGCCGCCGCGAGCAAGAACCGATCGAAACCACCGGCCAATTTGTCGAGATCATCAAGGCGGGTATCCCGGCTGCCGCTCGTCGGCATGGTGGACACCCGGCCAAGAAAAGTTTCCAGGCCATTCGCATCGAGGTCAATCACGAGCTCGATGTGCTCGAACGAGGGCTTGATGCCGCCACCAGGTGGCTCAACCCGGGCGGACGTATCTGCGTCATCTCGTATCACTCGCTCGAGGACCGTATCGTAAAGAACCACTTTAAGGAGATGAGCCAGGGGTGCACGTGTCCGCCGGAGATTCCGGTGTGCGTGTGCGGCAACGTGCCGATACTCAAGGTCATCACCCGCAAACCCTTGGTTGCCCAGCCTGATGAGGTTGAGCGCAACCCTCGGGCGAGATCAGCCAAAATCCGCGTGGCGCAGCGTCTGTAGGCGCGACCGCGCGATATTGGACCTCCCGCTCGCACCATAAACGAAGCTTAAACACACTACCAACGTACTCGGGATGGGAGGCGGCATATCATGGGCTACAACACTTCAAGCGCAGCACTCGCCTATGATATGAACGCCATGCCCGCCTATCGTGAGACGCCGCAGGCCCCCGTTGCTCCCCGTGAGCAGCGCACGCCGCGCTTTGATGTCTACACGGGCGCGGGCCGTCAGGCAAACCAGGCGGTAAGCCCGGTTTTCATGAGCGTTCTTAAAACGTTTTGCATCATTGCGGCTATCTTCATGACGATCGGCGTCGCCCGCGTGGCGCTCGCCGGCGTTACGGCCCAGGTGCTCAACAGCAACGCCGAGCTTACCAACACGCTCGAAAAAGCGACCGATGAGAGCTCCGACCTGGAGGTCATGCATTCGGTCTATGGCGCCGACACGCGCATTCGCGACCTTGCGGGCGCTTATGGCATGGTGGAGCCCAGCGAGAGCGTTACACTTGACTTTTCGCAGGATGCAGCCGCGGGCGCCAACGCGACCGCGACCGCTCAGTAGCAAGACGGTAGCTGAGTATGACAAATGACTATCGCCGCGGTTCCGATGGGGGCCGCGGTTCTGGACGTCCCTCGTCGCGGGGACGTTCTGGTTATCAAGGAACGGGTCGGCAATCTTACAACGCCGGGCAGTCCCGTGGCAACGACCCGGCGTCGCGACTTCGCGGCTCGGACGGCCCTCAAATGCATAACACCAGGTCGCGCAAGAGTTCGTCGACCGAATGGCTCACAGGCACGCCTCTGCCTCGCCGCAAAGCCATCATGGGCTTCATCGGGCTTGGTTTGGGCTTGGGCGTCTTTCGCCTTGCCGACTATCAAATTGTCGAAGCCGATAAACTGCGCGAGCGTGCCGATGCGCGCCGCCTGCTTGCACAGACCCTCTATGCCAAACGCGGCACCATCTACGACCGCAACGGTAACGTGCTGGCGTCGTCGGTCGAATGTCGCAACATCGCCGTGAACCCGCAGCTTGTCGAGGATGTTGACAAGACGGTGTCGGCGCTGGTCAAGGCAACTGGAATCGATAAAAAGACCTGCCGCAAGCTCGTCGAGTCCGATGGCACCTGGGTGTATATCAAGCGCCAGGTGGACGAAGACGATGCTGCGGCGCTGGAGAAGAAGAACCTGCCCGGCGTGCTTTTTGAGCAGGCCATGAAGCGCGTATATCCATACGGCAATCTGGCATCGCAGGTGCTGGGTGTAGTGAATGTAGACAACGACGGCTTGACGGGTCTCGAAAAGCAATACAACAAGCTTCTGACCGGCACGAATGGTACCCTCGTGCGCGAGCGCGCGAGGGACGGCAGCTATATCGCGGGCGGTGCCTATAAAAAGGTGGCTGCGGTCGACGGCGTTGACATCGTGACGACGCTCGACGTCAATATGCAGCGAGCGGCTGAGGATGCTTTGGCGGAGGCTGTCGAGAAGACAAAGGCCAAGAACGGCTCGGCTTTGGTCACCGACCCCACGACTGGTGAAATTCTCGCCGCCTGCTCGTACCCGACCTACGACCAGACCAATCTGGAAAACGCCAAGACCGAGGATATGAACTTGCGCCTGGTCACCGACGCCTACGAGCCCGGCTCGGTCTTTAAGACGCTCGTGGCGGGCGCCGGCTTCGACTTGGGCGTCGTGCGATCGAGTACGTCGTTTGAGGTGCCGGCGAGCATCAAGGTGGGTGACGATACCGTCACCGATGCCGACAAGCGCGACTATGCCATGACCATGGATGTGCGCGAGATGATGCGCCGTTCGTCCAACGTGGGCTTTGTCCTGGTGGGGCGCAAGATCGGTGCGGATGACTTTGCCGCCTATGTGGACAAGTGGGGCATAGGTCACAGCTCCGGTGTCGATTTTCCGGGCGAGAGCCTGGGCATCGTCAAGGAGCGTGACCAGTATGACGGCGCCACGCTGGGTTCGATGAGCTTTGGACAGGCGCTGTCCGTCTCGCCGATTGAGATCGCACGTGCCGTGGGCGGCATCGCCAACGGCGGCGTGATGATGACCCCGCACTTCTATAAGTCCAGCAAAGGCGACGAGAAGGACTGGGGCGAAGGCGAGCGCGCGATTTCGGAGGACGCCGCATCCCAGGTGACATCGTGCATGCAGACGGTCGTGTCCGAGGGAACGGGCGTTGGCGGCGCGGTTGACGGCTATGACGTGGCGGGTAAGACCGGTACGGCCGAACGAGCCGACGAGAACGGCGGCTACCTCAAGGAGAACTACATGTCGTCCTTTATGGGCTTTGCACCGGCACAATCGCCCAAGGTGCTGTGCTATATCACGCTCGACGGAACGCCGAGCGGCTCAGATGCCGCTGCGGTGCCGTTCCAGTCCATTATGGCCAACGCGCTCGACGTGCTGGGTATCCCGCGCACGAAGTAGGGGGTTACAATCTTTGGGGCGTGGTTTGTTGTCCCATATGAGGGGTGTTCACATGCCCTGCACCACGCATGCGCGGCGCTGGGATACAATACGCCGATAGCATTATTAGGTTTACAGGGGAGCTGCAATGATAGAGATCGCCGTCAACAACCTCGTGGCCGCAACAGGGGCCCGAACCGTGACGGGAGAAGCCGATCGGGTATGCCGCGGGTGCGTTATCGACTCGCGCCAGGTCGAGGAAGGGACAATTTTCGTCGCCTTTCCCGGTGAAAACGTCGACGGCAATGATTTTGCTTCCCGTGCCGTCCAGTCGGGTGCCGGCGCCGTCGTGATGACGCGTGAGCCCGAGGCCGAGCTGGTCTCGCTGGCGCAGGACAAAGGATGCGCCATCCTGCTGACCGATGATCCCGAGGAGTTTCTGCTGCGTTTGGCACACGCGTATCGCCTGGAGCTTGGCTGCCTGGTCGTTGGCATTACCGGTTCCATCGGCAAGACGACGACCAAGGACGTGCTAGCCGCTGTGCTCGCCAAGCGCTATCGTGTCTGGGCCACCAAGGGCAATTTCAATAACCTGATCGGCATGCCGCTCACGGTGCTTTCCGCTCCGGCCGATACCGAGGTCCTGGTGCTCGAGATGGGCATGAACCATTTCCACGAGATCGAGCGCCTTTCCCAGTCCGCCAATCCCAACTTTGCCATCGTGAGCAAGATCGGCACCTCTCATATCGGTATTTTGGGCAGCCGCGAGAACATCGCCCGCGCCAAGTCCGAGATCGTCCAGGGTATGTGCGCCGCCGGCGACTATTTGCCGCTGCTGGTTTTGGGTGGCGAGGACGACTTTACGCCGTTCATTCGCGATACGTTCGCCCAGCCTGCTGGTATCGACGTGATGCTGGCCGGCGTCTCGGACGACGATGAGGTCCGTGCCCGCGGCATTCGTGTTGATGACGAGGGACGTCCGGTCTTTACGCTCGATTTTGGCCAGGGTGAGACGATCGATACCATGCTTGCCATCCCCGGCGTGCAGTCCGTTCCTAATGCCGTTAAGGCCGCCGCGGTTTCCTATCGCCTGGGCGTGACGCCCGAGCAGATCGATGCTGCTTTTAGGGGCCTCACGATCACCGGTCACCGCCAGGAGATCAAGCGCGCCAAGAGCGGTGCCCGCGTCATCGACGATTCCTATAACGCCAGTGCCGAATCCATGGCTGCTGGCCTCGATCTACTGTGCTCGCTTTCGTGCACGGGGTCTCGCATGGCGATCCTGGGCGAGATGGGCGAGATGGGCGATGAGGCTCCTCGCATGCATGAGCTCGTGGGCGCCTATGCCGCCGCCAAGAAGCTCGACATGCTGGCGTGCGTGGGTGGTGAGCTGGCCCAGCTTATGGCCGATGCCGCGCGCATGATGGGTATGGACGAGGACCGCATCCAGGTGTTCTCCGATTATCAGCAGGTGCTCGACCGCATGGGCGGCGCGCTTGAAAAACATGATGTTGTACTGGTCAAGGGTTCCCGCTTTGTTGAGCTCGACCGCTTTGTGGAAGGTGTGTGCTAGCCCATGTTCGGCAATCCCTCGTATCCAACGTATCAGGCTTTTTTGGGGCTTGGCATCGCCGCTGCCATTGCGCTGCTGCTCATGCCGTGGTGGATCAAGCTGCTCAAGGTCGAGGGTATCGGCCAGCAGGTTCGTGCCGACGGCCCCAAGCGTCATTTGGTTAAGCAGGGAACGCCCACCATGGGTGGCGTTGTCATCCTCGTCGCGATCTCGCTGACCTGTCTGCTGATGGGCAAGCTCACCACCGAGCTCGTGCTCGTGCTGCTCGCCACGCTGGCGACCGGCGTGCTGGGCCTGATCGACGACCTGACCTCCGTTACGCATGGGCGCTCGCTCGGTCTGACGCCCCATGCCAAGATGATCGGCCTAACCATTATCTGTGTCACCTTTACGGTACTTGCCGTTAACTGGTGCGGCGTCGCCCCCGAGATTCGTTTTCCCGGTGGGTTGACGATCGACCTTGGCGTGCTTTCGACCACTATCTGCGGCCTTTCGTTCCCGTGGCTCTACATTGTCTTTTGCTGGCTGATGATCGCCGGTCTTTCTAATGCCGTGAACCTGACTGATGGCCTTGACGGTCTTGCTGGCGGCACCTCCATGATTGCCATGCTCGCCATGGCTGCCATGGCGTTTTTGCACGGAGACGTGAACCTGTCCATCTTCTGCACCGCGTGTGCCGGTGCCTGCTTGGGCTTTCTGTGGTTCAACTGCTATCCGGCGAGCATCTTTATGGGCGATACCGGCTCGCTTGCCCTGGGCGCCGCGTTTGCCTGTACGTCCATCATGACCAACACCGAGGTCGTCTCCCTCATCATCGGCGGCCTGTTTATCGTTGAGACCCTGTCGGTCATGATTCAGGTTGTCTACTTCCACTTTACGCACAAGCGCGTCTTCCTTATGGCGCCCATCCATCATCATTTCGAAAAGAAGGGCTGGGCCGAGACCAAGGTCGTCATCCGTTTTTGGATTATCGCTGCGGCCTTTGGTGCCGTTGGCCTTGCTTTGTTCTTCCAGTTGGGATAGTGGTCTTTCATGCCTCTTGCTGATGTCTTTAGCCTGCTCGTTTTGGGTCAGGGCAAATCCGGTCTCGATGTCGCCCGCTGGGCGCTGGCACATCCCGAGCGCGTAAGCGCCGTTACCGTGTATGGCGGCGGCACCTCTGAGCCCAATGACGCCACGCGTGCGCTCGAGGCTGCTGGTGCGTCGTTTGTCTATGGGACCGAACAGGTCGAGGGTGCCTATGACGTATGCGTGACGTGCCCGGGCATCTCGGAGTTCTCGGGCTTCTTTAAGGCCGGGCGCGAGCATGCCGCCCAGATTATGGGTGAGCCCGAGTTTGCCTATCGCCTGTCGCCCGATAACTGGATTGCCATCACGGGCACCAACGGCAAGACGACCACCACGTCGCTGACTGATTATCTGCTTAAGGCTGCCGGCGAGGCCAGCGTTGCTGTCGGCAACATCGGCGAGCCGCCGGTCAACGAGATTGACGGCCGAGCCCACAACGAGTGGTTTGTGGCTGAGCTCTCGAGCTATCAGATTGCTACGACAACCGAGCTCCACCCCCGCGTGGCGGTGCTGCTCAACATCACTCCCGACCACTTGGGCTGGCATAAGAGTCATAAGAACTATGCGCTTGCCAAGATCAAACTGTTTGACAATATGGTCGATGACGATCTGGTGGTTGTCGACGTCGAAGACGCCGGCATTCACGAGTTCGATGAGTACATCTACACGCCGGGTCGTCGCATCTGCAAGGTTGCCTTTGACGAGCCTGAGGGCGAGGATGCCGCCTTTGTGCGCGATGGCAAGATGATCGTGCGCCTGAAGGGCGTCGAGACCCCGCTCATCGCTACATCCGAGCTCAAGATCTCGGGCCATCACAATGTTATCAATGCCCTGTGCGCTGCCACGGCTGCCTTGGCAGTCGGTGCCGATGTCGACGGTGTCTGCCGCGGTCTGGCCTCGTTCCAGCCGCTCGAGCACCGCGTGGAGCCGTGTGGCGAGATTGACGGCGTGCGCTACGTCAACGATTCCAAGGCGACTAACACCGATGCGGTCGAGAAGGCACTGACGGCATTTCCCGATGACGACGTGATCTTGCTGCTCGGCGGCCACGATAAGGGCACTCCGCTCACGGACTTCGTGCGCGTCGTTATGGACAACGTGCGCTCGGTCGTCTGCTTTGGCGATGCGCGCGAGCGCTTCACCGCCGCTATGGACGAGGCTGATGTCGATGGCGATGTGGATATCGCCCAGGCGGATGACCTGCGCGACGCCGTGGACGTTGCCCGTTCGCTTTCGAGCCGTGGTGACGTGATCTTACTTTCTCCTGCCTGCTCTTCGTTCGATGAGTTCTCGGGCTATGAGGAGCGCGGCCGCGTGTTTAAGGACTACGTGGCTCAGCTTGCCGCTACAGCGAAATCACAAATGGAATAGGGGTTGCGGTGAGAGAGGAGAGCCCCCGACAAGGTATGAGGAGGCCCGACTCGGACCGTGCTTCCTCACGTCGCACCACACCGCGTTCCAGCCGCGGCGGGCAGTCGTTTAGCGAACGCTATATTGCCGGCGTTCCCGCCCGTATCATGCGCCCCCGTTTGATATTCATGGCCTGCTTGTTTACCTTGGTATGCTTTGGCCTGCTGATGGTGTACTCGGCGTCTTCGGTCGAGGCGCTGCACGAGAATGGCTCGGCGACGTTTTTTCTGGGTCGACAGGCCGCGTTTGCCGTGGTCGGTGTTCTGGCGCTGATTGCCATCGTGCGCGTTTTGCCGGACAGCTGGTTTGGGGAGGATGTGCTCAGGATCTTCCTTATCGGCATGATAGGGCTACTGCTTCTGGTGTTCTTGGTGGGCAGCGGCAGCCGCGGCGCCACGCGCTGGCTCAACATCGCCGGTATTCAGTTCCAGCCTTCCGAGTTTTTAAAGCCATTTGCCATTGCGTATTCGGCCATCATGCTTGATCGCTTCTTTTCGCCCGGTGGCAACATCAACGAATTCCTTCGCAAGATGGGCATCTACCTGGGCATTTCGCTCTTTCTGATCTTTATCCAGCCCGATTTCGGTACTGTCCTGATCATCCTGTTGACCCTCATGTGCATGGCGTTGTTTGCGGGTCTCGACCCCAGATTTATCATCGGCGTGCTAATCTTCGGCATTCTCGTGATCGTGATTGCGCTTGTCGCAGAGCCGTACCGTATGGTGCGTATTCAGGTTGCCTTGAACCCTTGGGCCGACGAGTATGGTGACGGCTATCAGGCCACGCTTGCCATTATGGCCTTTGCCTCGGGCGGTCTGTTCGGCCGTGGCATCGGCAACTCAACCATGAAGTACTCGTATCTGCCCGAGGCGCACAATGACTACATCCTGGCCATCATTGGCGAGGAAGTCGGTTTTGTCGGAACCGTGCTGTTCTTCTTGGTGTTTGCGATGCTGATCTACTCGGCGTTTCGCATTGCCGAGCAGGCGACCGATCGCCGGGGCGCGCTTATGGCGTCTGGCTCCGCGGTCATTCTCGCAGTGCAGTTTTTGATTAACGCGCTGGGCATCCTCAACGTGTTTCCCATGACAGGCAAACCGTTGCCGTTTATTAGCTACGGCGGTTCGTCGATTATTGTGTCGCTTATGCTTGCCGGGTTGATTCTGCGCGTTTCGTACGAGAGCGCCCGCCGCGATGAGTATGACCGCCGCCGTGAGAGCTTTGCCGTTATGGACGAGAGCACCGCCGGCGTGGCCCATGTGCGCGGTGAACGACCTTCGCGTAGCGGCTTTACCGTTCTGGATGGTTCTGCATCCGAGCCGGCAGCCCGTCCACGCCCGCGAACGGCTCCGCAAGGTCGTCCGCAGCGCCCCAGCCCTCGCAACGCGGGCGGCGGATATAATCGAATCGATTTGAACTCGGACCCGTCGGCACGTCTGCGCACCGACGACCAGGGACCGCGTGTACGAAGGGACTACCATGACCGATAAAATGACCGTTGCTATTGCAGCCGGCGGCACGGCAGGACACATCAACCCCGCGCTCGCCTTGGCCGAAGAGCTGCGTGACCGTGGGCACCGCGTTGTGTTCGTGGGCCAGTCGCGCAAGCTCGAGGGTCGTCTGGTCCCCGAGGCTGGGTTTGATTTTGTGCCCATTACGGTCACGGGCTTCGACCGCTCCCGCCCTTGGACGGCGCTGACCTCGCTGTGGCGTGTCAACAAGGCCAAGCGTGCGATCGCCAGTCATTTCTCAAAGGTCGGCAAGCCCGATGCCGCCATCGGTTTTGGTGCCTATGTCGAGGTTCCACTGCTGGGGTGGTGCAAGGACGCAGGCGTGCCGTATCTGCTGCATGAGCAGAACTCTGTTCCGGGCCTGGCCAACAAGATGATGAACTCCCACGCCGCCCGCGTGTGCATCTCGGTGCCGGCAGCGCGCTCGGTCTTTGAGCGCGAAGGTGACCCTGACCACGTGCTCATGACCGGCAATCCCGTACGTCGCTCGGTGATCGAGGGAGATCGCGCTCGCGGCCGCAAGGCACTTGGCGTTCCCGAGGACGCTACGCTGCTGCTCGTCTTTGGCGGTTCACTTGGCGCCCAGCACCTCAACGAGCGCGTGGCTTCGCTCAAAAACGAGCTGCTTTCGCGCAAGAACCTCTATGTGTTGCATTCGACGGGTGCCGACGGCTTTGAGGAGACCGAGCGCGCTTTGGCGCTGACGCCCGAGGAGGCGAAGCGTTACCGCGTCCAGCCTTACATCGACAACATGGGCGATATGCTGGCTGCTGCCGATTTGGTGCTCTCGCGTTCGGGCGCATCGAGCGTGGCCGAGATCGCTGCGCTCGCCGTGCCTTCGGTGCTCGTGCCGTATCCGCATGCGACAGCCGACCACCAAACCACCAATGCTCGTTATCTGGTCGACGCCGGGGCCGGCGTGCTCTGCGCCGATGCCGATATCGACGGTTCTGCCTTTGCCGATGAGCTGCTGCACCTGGTCGATGACGCGGCGGCGCGCGACGCCATGCGTCAGGCGGCGCGTGGTCTGGCTCAGGATAGGGCCGCCGCTCTTCTGGCGGATGCGGTAGAGGGTTTGCGTTAGTTAGACGGGATATCGTCGGTCGCCCTCGCGCTGATGCGGTAGGTGCGGTACAGTTAACGGGTTACAGGCAGTGTTTACGCAAGGAGTACACGAGCACATGGCTGATTCCCAGACTGCAACCTCCGCGCCCGAGTTTAAGAGCGCCCACTTTATCGGTATCGGCGGCGCCGGCATGAGCGGCATCGCCCTTGTTCTGCACGAGCGCGGTTATGCCGTTACCGGCTCCGACCTTAAGACGTCACGTTATATCCGCCAGCTTACCCGCGCTGGTGTGAAGGTGCATGTGGGCCATGAGGCCGCCACGATCGACGAGGTCAAGCCCGACGTGGTTGTTGTCTCCACCGCTATTCCGGAGTCCAACCCTGAACTCGTGCGCGCTCGCGAGCTTGGTATTCCCGTGTGGCCCCGTGCCAAGATGCTCTCTGCTTTGGGCCACGGCTACACCACCGTCGCTGTTGCCGGCACGCATGGCAAGACCACCACGTCTTCGATGTGCGCCACCATGCTCGACCGCATGGGTCTGGATCCGAGCTTCTTGATCGGCGGCATCGTCGAGGGCTATGACACGAACGGCAAGAACGGCTCGGGCGACTACTTTGTCGCCGAGGCCGACGAGTCCGACAGCTCCTTCCTGTTCCTGAACCCCAACGTGGTCATTGTGACCAACGTCGAGGCCGACCATCTCGATCACTACTCGGGTATCGAGGAGATCGAGGCAACTTTCGCCAAATTCATGAGCCTGGTGGGCGAGGACGGCACCGTCATCGTCTGCGGTGAGGACCCGCATCTGGTCGAGCTCGCCAAGTCGACGGGTCGTCACGTGCTTTCCTACGGCTTTGCCGAGAGCAACGACATCGTCTGCATGCACCCGGATGTCAAGGGCATCCAGAGCGACTTTATCGTTCGCTTTGAGGACGGCACTGAACACGCTGTGGAGATCAAGAGCAATCCCGGTCGCCACAACATGCTCAACGCCACGGCGGTGCTCACCGTCGCCCATGTCCTGGGCCTTGACATCGACGCCGCCGCCAAGGCGCTCTCGAGCTTTGAGGGCGTCCGCCGTCGCTTTACCCACGTGGGCGATATCGATGGCATCACCGTGGTCGATGATTACGGCCATCACCCCACCGAGATCAAGGCGACGCTTGCTGCTGCTTCGTCGCTGGGCTACAAGCATGTCGACGTCGTGTTCCAGCCGCACCGTTATTCGCGCCTGCAGGCCCTGTGCGACGACTTTGCCGACGCATTTGCCAATGCCGATAAACTGCTGCTGATTGATGTGTTCTCGGCTGGCGAGATGCCCATTCCGGGTGTCACCTCTAAGATGCTCGCCGATACCGTGCGCGCCAAGCATCCTGGCAAGGAGGTCGTGTACTGCTCCAGCCGTCTTGAGCTCAATCAGGAGCTCGAGCAGATGGTGGGCGCGGGCGACCTGCTGCTCACTATGGGTGCCGGTGACGTTACGACCGTCGGCCCCGAGTTCATTGAGTATCTGACTGCCAAGAAAGACGCTTAAGTCTAATGGGTTTGTTTAACGCCGTCATGGCGCTCTCGGGCATGATCGACACGGATGTGATCGAGGACGAGCGCCTTGCGCGTCATACGAGTTATCGTATCGGCGGCAAGGCCGACCTCTTTGTTACGTGCCATAGCTATCATGCCCTCCGCCGCGCCGTGGCGGTGCTCGATCGCGAGCAGGTGCCGTGGGTCATCATCGGCAAGGGCTCCAATCTGCTGGTTGCCGATGGCGGTTATCGCGGCGCCGTCATTTCGCTCGGACGTGAGTTTCAGCGCACGGTTGTTGCCGATGACGGTTGTACGCTGACGGTCGGTGCGGGCGTGATGTTTGCGCGCCTGGTCAACGATGCCCTGTCGCGTAGCCTCTCGGGCCTTGAGTTTGCCGTTGGCATCCCTGGTTCGGTCGGCGGTGCGATATCTATGAATGCAGGCACACGGACCGAGTGGATTGGCTCGCTGGTTGAGGATGTCGTAACGTTTGACCCGGCATCCGGTATCAAGCATTATGCGGGGTCCGAGATCACTTGGGGCTACCGAGAATGTAGCCTTCCCCGCAATGAGATCATCCTCGAGTGCGTGCTCAAGCTTAAACCGGCGCCCAAGGCCGACATTCGCGAGCGCATGGAACGGTACCTGACGAGGCGCAAGCGTACGCAGCCCATGGGTCGCGCATCCTGCGGGTCGGTCTTTCGTAACCCGCCCGATGCGAGTGTGGGCAAGCTTATCGAGGATTGTGGATTAAAGGGTTTTTCGATTGGCGGCGCGGAAGTTTCGCCCGTTCACGCTAATTTTATCGTTAATAACGGAACTGCCTCGGCCGATGACGTTGCCGCGGTTATCAGACATGTGCACGGAAAGGTGAGGGAGGCGTATGGCATCGAGCTCAGACCGGAAGTTAAATTCCTCGGCTTCTAGAGCATCGAAACCCACCTTCCGCCGCGCCGGAGGGCGTTCCGGCGCGCCTGCCAAACCTCAACGCAATACCGTCGCGCACTCTAAGTCTGTCGGGCATGCTCGACAGACCAGTCGTCCGGTTGTCGGCTCGCAGCTCGGTAATCGTCCGGCCGCAAAAAAGTCCTCGCGTCCCTCGGTGACGTCAAAGCCTGTTATGGGCGCCAAGCCTGCCCGTCCTTTGGCAACTCCTAAGCCCTCGGCAGGAACTAAGGCGGCGCGTCCGGGTCGCACGCTGGGCGCATCGAAACCGCGCTCGCTGACATCGGTGCCGGCTACCGCCAAGAAGCCTTCGGGTAAAAAAGGCGTCAACCCGTTGTCTTCACTTAGGGCGATGGCAAATAAAACGTCAGACGCCGCTTCTGTCGTTACAGGCAAAGGCAAAATCGTGGGCGGCGTTTTGGCCGTCTTGGCCGTGCTCGTCGTCGTTGCCATCGTGGTGATTAACTCTGGATTGTTTACCGCCACTGATATTCAGATTCAAGGCAGCGAGCACGTGACGAAGCACGATGCTATCCAGCTGATCGATTTGCCCGAGGGAACGTCGCTTTTTAACGTCGATCCCGACCAGATTACCGAGGACCTCAAGCAGAATCCGTGGGTCTCGGGCGTGGATGTCCAGCGTCAGTTCCCGCATACGCTCATCATTACGCCGATGGAGCGCAAGGTCATCGCAATTGCCTATATCAGCTCCGATGACCTTGCCTGGGCCATCGGGGATGATGACACCTGGATCGCCCCGCTGTCGACGTCGGTCGAAGTGGATGACCAGGGCAACGTCATCACGACGGGGCAGGGCTCAAATACCCTGACCGGCATTGATGCCGCGCTGGCGCTCGCTAAGCACTATGGCGCGGTGTTGTTGACTGATGTCTCGGCGGATGTCGCTCCGGTTTCCGGCCAGGCGGTGAGCTCCAAGGCCGTTAAGGCTGGCTTGGATTATGTGCGTGGTTTTTCGAGCGAGTTCTTGGGACAAGTCAAGGATATTTCCACGCCTTCGGTCGAAGCCATCTCGGCAAACCTCAATAACGGCATTGAGGTGTCGCTGGGCGATTCGAACGATATCGTCAAGAAGGAGCGCGTAGTCACCAAGCTGCTTTCGCAGGTAGAGGGCGTAACGTATATCAATGTGCGCTCTCCGGGTAACTATACATTTAGGAACGCTCCGACCTCGTAGCGCTGGTTGATGCTTTGTTGAGGGGCCATACCACGCCGTTTATCTGGTTTGTTTGGTTTTCACGGTCAATTATTTGACTGATACGTTCATAATGTGCAAACATAATACGGTTTACCTTTGCATTTACTTTCAACCTGAAGGTTAATGTGCGCAGGGGTCGACCCATGCTATGGCTATAACCTTTGTTCGGAGGACCGACATGCACGAGACAGAGATCAACAACTACCTTGCCGTCATTAAGGTGGTCGGCGTCGGCGGCGGCGGTACCAACGCGGTCAATCGAATGATCGAAGAGGGCATCCGCGGCGTCGAGTTTGTTGCCATCAACACCGATGCTCAGGCACTCGCGATCTCTGATGCCGATATCAAGGTGCACATCGGCACCGACCTTACCCGCGGCCTGGGCGCCGGCGCCAACCCCGAGGTTGGCCGCAAGGCTGCCGATGAGTCCCGCGACGACATTGCCGAGGCGCTCGCTGGCGCCGACATGGTGTTCATCACCTGCGGCGAGGGCGGTGGCACCGGTACCGGCGCCGCTCCCATCGTTGCCGATATCGCGATGAACGAGGTCGGTGCGCTGACCGTCGCCGTCGTGACCAAGCCCTTCACCTTCGAGGGCCGTAAGCGCAAGAAGAGCGCCGAGGAGGGCATTAAGACCCTCTCCGATTGCGTCGACACCATGATCGTCATCCCTAACGATAAGCTGCTCGACATCGCCGAGAAGAAGACCACCATGCTCGAGGCCTTCGCGATTGCCGATGGCGTCCTTTCCCAGGGCACCCAGGGCATCACCGACCTCATCACCGTCCCCGGTATCATCAACCTGGACTTCGCCGATGTTAAGACCATCATGAAGCAGGCCGGTACCGCCATGATGGGTATCGGTACCTCTTCTGGGGATACCCGTGCCGTCGACGCTGCCCAGCAGGCCATCTCCAGCCCGCTGCTCGAGAGCTCCATCGATGGTGCCACACGCGTGCTGCTCTCCATCGCCGGTTCCAAGGACCTGGGCATCCAGGAGATCAGCGACGCCGCCGACGTTGTCGCCAACGCCGTCGACCCCGAGGCCAACATCATCTTCGGTACCGTTGTCGACGAGTCCCTGGGCGATCAGGTGCGTATCACCGTCATCGCTACGGGCTTCTCCGACTCCAACGTCAACCGTCAGGATGAGCTCTTTGCCGCTCAGCAGTCTCAGAGCAAGGCCGCTGCTTCCGCTGAGCCGCAGCGCACCGCTCCGGCCACCAGCCCGGCTCAGGCCGCTCCGACCCGCAACGTCGGTGGCACCGAGCTTCCTAACTTCGGCAACGATCAGTTCGAGCTTCCCGACTTCCTGAAGCGCGGTAGCTTCTAAGTCGTTCTTTGCATTGTTGTGCACAGGGGCGTGTCCGTATGGACGCGCCCTTTTTATTTCGACTTTGTAAACTAGAACCTCCAATCTCTTTACGTTCCCTTTACGATTGCCTCCAGCGCAGCAGGTATCCTTTTAGAGAAGTATGACAGCCGTATAAACGCGGGCTGTAGCGGCGATGCCGCGGTACTTGTGTTATTAGGAGGCTTTAGTATGGCAGCACGTGCGGACAACGTTTCGCGTGTCGACCATGATGGAGTTACGTTGGTGGAAGGCGCGACATCCGATGTTCGCTTTGCCTTCACCGAGCGCGCCGGTGGTGTTTCCGAAGATGCGTACTCCTCACTCAACTTGGGCTCGCATGTTGGCGATGACCCCTTTGCTGTTCAAGAAAATCGTCGTCGCGCGCTCGAGGCTATGGGTGCCGCCGAGTGCGAGCACAACCTGCTCGTTCCCAATCAGGTCCATGGTGACCATATCGTTGCGGTGACCTCGAACGGCGCCGATGACCTTGAGGACGTCCGCGAGCAGATTGCCGAGGGCTGCGATGCCATCGTCTGTACGGCGCATAACGTGCCCGTGCTGCTCTGCTTTGCCGACTGCGTTCCCGTGGTGCTGGTGGCCCCTGGCGGATTTGCCGTGGTGCACTCCGGTTGGAAGGGTACGATTGCACGTATTTCCGCCAAGGCGTGCAAGGCGCTTTGCGATGCTGCCGGCTGCGATGCGAGCGACGTTTCCGCCTATATCGGCCCCCATATCTTGGGTGACGAATATGAAGTATCCCAGGAGCTCATGGATCGCTTTGCCGCCGAGTTCTCTTGCATCGATGCGAGTACCTCTCGCATGCTCGATCTTTCCGCTGCCATTCGCGAGGCGCTGGTAGATGTCGGTGTCGACGCGGATAATATCGTGGATACCCAGCTTTCGACCGTGCGTCAGAACGACCGCTTTTATTCCTACCGTAACGAGGACGGCACCTGTGGGCGCCATGCTGCGATCGGCGTGATGCTATGAGAAAGATCGTATCGGTCCTGAGCGCCGCTGTGCTTACACTTACGCTGTGCGCCTGTTCTTCGGGATCTTCTACCTCTTCCATTACTGTCGCTGGCTCCACGACCTGCCTTCCTATCGCCGAGATTGCGGCCGAGGGCTTTAAGGAGGAGACCGGCATCGACGTGCTCGTTTCCGGTTTGGGTTCTTCCGCTGGCATCGAGGCCGTCAGCGCCGGCACGGCCGATATCGCCAGCTCCTCCCGTGGACTCAATGCCGACGAACAGGATCTGGGCCTGACTCCCATCGTCATTGCCCACGACGGTATCGCGGTCATCGTGAACGACGATAACCCGGTCGATAACCTCTCGACCGAGCAGCTCCGCGATATTTACGCCGGCAAGATCACCAACTGGAAAGAAGTCGGTGGCGAGGACCTGAGGATTCAGGTTATCAACCGAGATGAGGCGTCCGGCACGCGTGAGGCCTTTCGCACCATCGTGATGGACGGCACCCCCTTCGATCGCCGCTCGGCCGTTCTTTCGGGCACGGGCCAGGTGCGCGACGTGGTATCTCGTTCGCGCGGAGCCATTGGCTACATTTCGCTGGGCTTCGTCGATAGCCTCAACGCCAAGACCTCGGTCAAGGCCGTCTCGGTCAATCATGTTGAGGCGTCCGAGAAGACGGTCGCGAGCGGCGGCTATCCCATCTCGCGCGACCTTTACTTCTTTGTTAAGGGTGCGCCTTCGCAGCAGGCGCAGGATTACATCGACTACGTGACGTCCGAAAAGATGGACAAGCAGATTCGCGAGGCGGGCTTTATCCCCGTCACCAACGACGAGAAGGGGAGTGAGTAGCATGGAAGCACAGGAAAACTCCCAGACTGAGCAGAATGTTCAGACGCCCAAGAAGCGCGAGCTGGCGCTCGTATCGCGCAGTACCTATATCAAGGAGAAGGCGCTGCAGTGGATCTTCTTTGCCTGCGCGTTCTTGGCGGTCGTTACCGTCATCCTGATTTTTGTCTTTACCACGTACTCGGCGCTGCCCGTCTTTACCGACATCGGTCTGGCGGACTTCTTTAGCTTTACGTGGGCGCCCTCTGAGGGCCACTACGGCATCATGTCGCTGCTTGCCGGCTCAGGTCTGGTGACCGTCGGTGCGCTCGCCATGGGCGTGCCGCTAGGTGTGGGTACGGCCGTATACCTGGTCGAGATCGCCGGCAAGCGCGTGCGCAAGCTCATCAGCCCTGCCGTCGACCTGCTGGCGGGCATACCCTCCATCATCTACGGCTTCTTTGGCATGATCATCATCCGCCCGTTTATCGCACAACTGACCGGCGGCCTTGGTTTTGGTGCGCTGACGGCGTGGTTCGTGCTTGCCATCATGATCGTCCCTACCATCACCACGCTCACCATCGATGCTCTCAATTCCATTCCCATGGGCATTCGCGAGGCATCGTATGCCATGGGCGCCACCAAGTGGCAGACCATCTATAAGGTCGTGTTACCTGCCGCCAAGCTGGGTATCGTGGATGCCATCGTGCTGGGTATGGGCCGTGCCATCGGCGAGACCATGGCCGTGCTCATGGTCGTAGGTAACGCCCCGGTTATTCCCGACAGCATTGCGAGCCCCATCTCGACGCTCACGAGCCAGATTGCGCTCGACATGAGCTATTCCTCGGGTCTGCACCGCTCGGCGCTGTTCGGTATGGGCGTGGTCCTGTTTATCATCTCCGCCACGCTGGTGGGCATCGTCCGCCTGATTTCCAAGAAGAAGAGGGGGTAGGCTATGTCCGATTCCGTTGACACGACGGTCGATACGACCTCGTCGCGCGAGCGCATCAAGCGTGCCCTTTCCCACGGCAAGAAGGGCCGCATCAACAAGGACCTGTCCAACAAGATCATGCTTGGCGTGTTTCGTGCCGCTGCCTACATCACCACGCTGGTGCTGGTCGCTATCATCGCCTACGTGGTCATTAACGGCCTGCCACATATCTCGCTTGACTTTATCTTCGGTTGGCCCCAGGGCGTCAACGCCGAGGGCGGAATTTGGCCCACGATCGTCTCAACCGTCTACGTGACGGCGCTCGCCATGCTTATCTGCACGCCGATCGCTGTGCTGGCAGCCGTCTATCTGGCCGAGTACGCCAAGCAGGGCAAGGTCGTCGAGCTCATCCGCTACGCTGCTGACGCTTTGGCCTCGGTGCCCTCCATCGTTATGGGCCTGTTTGGCTACGCCTTGTTTGTCGAGGCCATGGGCCTGGGCCTTTCGATGGTCTCTGCCGCTCTGGCACTCGCGCTCTTGATGCTTCCCATCGTCATGCGCACCACCGAAGAGGCCATTCGCGCCGTTCCGCGCTATATCCGGTGGGGTGCGTACGGCCTGGGCGCCACCAAGTGGCAGGTCGTCTCCAAGATCGTGCTTCCTTCTGCCTTTGGCCGTATTGCCACGGGTATCGTCCTCGCCATCGGCCGTGCCATTGGCGAGACCGCGGTGGTGCTCTACACCATGGGCCAGGCCATCAATCTACCTATTTCGCCGCTCGATTCCGGCCGCCCCATGACGGTTCACCTGTACCTGCTTGCCAACGACGGCATCAACATGAACGCAGCCTATGGCACCGCGCTCTTGCTGATGGTGATCATTTTGGCCTTCAACCTGTTTGCGCGCTTCCTGTCGCGCAAGCGCCGCTAGTTAAGGAGTCCCATGTCCGTCTATCAGTCCGCTCCCACGCTGGAGCAAGCGGCCATTACGGCCAAGGATTTCAACTTTTGGTACGGTGACTTTCATGCGTTGACGGGGCTCGACCTCAACATCGCCAAAAACGCCATCACCTCCTTCATTGGCCCATCGGGCTGCGGCAAATCGACGTTTTTGCGCTGCATCAACCGCATGAACGACCTGATCGAGGGTACGCGCGTCGAGGGCACCATGACGCTCGACGGCAATGATATCTATGCCGAGGGTGTCGACCCGGTCGACCTCCGTCGTCGCGTGGGCATGATCTTTCAGCAGCCCAACCCGTTTCCTAAATCCATCTACGAGAATGTCGCCTTTGGTCCTCGTCTGCAGGGCGTGACTAGCAAAAGCGACCTCGATGACATCGTGGAAGAATCGCTCAGGCGCGCCAACCTCTGGAAAGAGGTATCCAATCAGCTCAACAAGGATGGTTTGGCGCTCTCGGGCGGTCAGCAGCAGCGTCTGTGCATCGCGCGCGTGCTTGCGGTGCAACCCGATGTCCTTCTGATGGACGAGCCCTGCTCCGCCATCGACCCCACGTCCGTCTCTAAGGTCGAGGATCTGATGGCCGAGCTAGCGCCCGAGATGACGATTATCATCGTCACGCATTCAATGCAGCAGGCAGCTCGTATCAGCGACTACACCGCATTCTTCTTGCAGGAAGTTGCCGGCGAGCCCGCCACGCTCATCGAGTATGGTCAAACCGACGCGATCTTCACCAGCCCGGTGGACTCGCGGACGGAAGACTATATCACCGGCCGCTTTGGCTGATCGGCGCGACTAGTCCCAAGCCGATCGGACCTGGTCCGGTGCGTATTCACTGTGCGGGCGGCATGACCGCACCCAACTGATTGGAGTGAACCATGCGCAAACTGTTTTCCCGTCAGCTCATCGAGGCCCGCCACGAGATGCTGAGCATCTACGAGGCCGTCGACCTGGCCCTCCACGATGCCGTTAAGGCCTATGTGACCGACGACCGCAAGCTCGCCGCCAAGACCAAGAAGCGCACGCTTTCGATTGACGCGCGCTGCGCTAACTTGGAGGCCGTGTGCTACAACCTGATCGCCACGCAGTCGCCGGTCGCCTCCGACTTCCGCTTGCTGCAGACGATCATCTACGTCGACTTTAACCTGCAGCGCATGACCGATAAGGTTCGCCAGATCTGCCGCGCCACGCGTCATATGATCAAGGCTGACATCTCGCTGCCCAAGGAGCTTGTCGGTACGGTCGAGGCCGAGGCTGAGGCCGTCTACCAGGTGTTGGGCTCTTCGCTTTCTGCGCTCGTCACCAATGACATGTCCATCATCTGCAACTTGGCCGTCGAGGACGAGCCGGTGCACGCCGCCTACGAGAAGTTCTTCCGCACCTTTAACCGTATGGATACGGGCGACTTTATGGACGACGACAGCAACTATGACGATCTGCGCCGCGCCATCATGGTTTCGCGCTACCTCGATCGCATCGCTTCGATTTCCATCGATGCCGCCTGCCGTCTGACCTTCCTGTTGACTGGTCAGCGTATGAATGCCGGCGATATCGCCCGCACTGATGAGGATGAGCTCGAGAGCATGCGCGTGCCTTCGGGCGAGGGTGTTATCATGAGGCCCGCCGTCGACGCGCGCTACGTTGCCAAGGTGCCCGTTAACGAGGTCAGCGATGGTCTTCGCTACCTGCTCGATCATCTTGAGGACGAGGACGATGGCGAGGACGACGAGGAGTAAGTAACCCCGTTCATCGAAAGATTGTAAATACCTAAGTGAGCGCGGCCTTGCACATGCGGGGCCGCGCTCTTGCGTTAGCATGGGACTACTTGTTTGGCTGTCAGCGGAGGCGATTAGCAATGGATAACTATTTGGACTTGATGCGCGCTCGCCGCGAGCGGATTCTGGAACGTTTTTATGCGGCGCTCGATCGCGCGGGCCGCCCCCACGACGCCGCGCGCCTCATTGCCGTGTCCAAGACCGTTGGTGTCGATGAGACCGTTGCCGCCATCCAGGCGGGGTATCGCCATTTTGCCGAGAACCGCCCGCAGGAGCTGGTTCGCAAGCTCGCGGGTCTGGCGGAGCATCCGGAGCTGCCCGAGGTGCGCTTCGATATGATCGGCAACCTGCAGACCAATAAGATAAATGCGGTGCTGGGCTCAGCCGAGCTGATTCACTCGGTGGGTTCGCTGCATCTGGCGCAGGCGATCTCGAGCCGTGCTGTCCGCAAGATTGGGGCAGGCGAGCTTGCCGGCCCTCAGCGTGTGCTCATTGAGGTCAATGTGAGTGGTGAAGAGTCGAAGGGAGGCTTTTCGCCCGATGAGATTCGCGCCGCCGCGGGTGAGCTTGCGGAGCTTGAGGGAATTTGCGTGCAGGGGCTTATGACTATGGCGCCCCGGGGGAATAAGGATGTGGCACGCCGCACCTTTGCGGGGCTTCGTGAGCTGAGGGATGAGCTGGAGGCGGCGCATCCCGATTTGAACCTGCCTGAGCTTTCCTGCGGCATGAGCGAGGACTTTGAGCCTGCCCTTGAGGAGGGCTCTACACTCGTTCGCCTGGGCAGGGTAGTATTTAGCCCGGAGTTTGCAGTAAAATAAGGCTCTGAAGTGCGCACTGATTATCGGGGCGCCTGCACTAAACCGCGAGAGGACACAACCATGGGCTTCCTTGACGAGATTAAAAATAAGATGCACCTGGGCGGCCAGCAGGGTTACGACCAGGGTTATGGCCAGGACGACGACTACGGCTACGATGACGGCTACGACGATGGCTATCAGAACAACGGCTACAGTGGTGCTTCGGGCGAGGGCTTCTACACCCAAGACGAGCCGAGCAACGGCCTGCTTGGCCAGACGCGCCGCGGTGAAGCTGAGTCGGTTGCCGTGTATACGCGCTCCGGTCAGCTGGTCGGCGATGACTCCCGCCATGCCACGACGTATAACCCGCCTTCGCGCTCGCAGGACAGTGTTGCGAGCGGTTATCGTCCTGGTGCCTATGACACGCCGTCGAGCTACGCCGAGAATACCCGCGCCCGTGCCGCCGCTGCACCCGCGCCTGCACCGAGCGATGCCTCGGCCTATGCGAGCAATATCATCAACGCCACGCCGCAGCTGCCGGCCTATGTCCTGCGCCCCGAGAGCTATGACGACGTGGAGACCGTGGTGCGCCGCGTTCGCACCAAGCAGCCTGTCGCACTGATTTTTGTGGGCGTACGCACCGAAGTTGCCAAGCGCGTCTTGGACTTCTCTTACGGCTTTGCCTGCGGTCTGGGTGCCACGGTCAAGGAGGTGGGCGACCGCGTGTTCATGGTGCTGCCCGCCGGTTGCGAGGTCAAAGATTCCGATCTCAAGAAGCTTCGTGCCGACGGCTACCTTAAGTAAAGACAAGACGAGGAGATTCCCATCAACATCTACACTATCGTCCAGCTGGTCAACACGCTGTTCAACTTCTATTCCACGCTCATTGTCGTCTACTGCTTTATGACGTGGATTCCCATGAAGCAGGGTGGTTTGCTTCAGGATATTGCCGCGGTGCTTGATAGCGTGTGCGGTCCGTGGCTCAACCTGTTCCGTCGTTTCATCCCGCCGATGGGCGGTATCGATTTTTCGCCGGTCGTTGCGATTATTGCGTTGCAGTTGGTGCAGAGGCTGGTTCTGCAGCTTCTTATAGGTATACTCGTGTAGAACTGACTTAGTAACTTACGTCGGGCGTGTAGCGCCGAGGCGATGAAAAAGGAGACTTGTTATGGCTATTACCCCTGCAGACATCCAGGCTCAGACTTTCTCTGAGGCCAAGCGTGGCTACGATCCTGCTGAGGTCGACGTCTTCTTGGAGACGCTGTCTTCCGAGGTTGACGCTATGCTCGCTAAGATCGTCGACCTTAAGGGTCGTCTGACTGCTACCGAGCAGCAGCTTGCCGATGCGCAGGCTCAGCTTGCCCAAGCTCAGGATGCCACCGCCCAGGCCGTTCCTGCCGCCCCCGTGGCTGCTCCCGCCCCTGACTTCTCCGCTCAGGAGCGCCAGATTTCCGCTGCCCTGATCGCTGCCCAGCAGACCGCTGAGACCATCGTCAACGATGCCAATGAGAACGCTGAGCGTATCCGCAACGAGGCTGACGCCAAGGCACGCGAGGTTATCCGCCAGGCTCTGACCGAGAAGCAGGCCGAGCTCGAGGAGATCGATCGTCTCAAGGCTTCCCGTGAGGAGTTCAAGGCCGAGTACCTCAAGCTCATCCAGCACTTCATGGACGATGCCCAAAACTCCTTCCCGGCCGACCTCATGGCCTCCACGCCGGTCGGTTCCGCCGCTTCTCCTGCGGTGACTGTTCCCGCCGAGCCGCTGCCCGTCGCTGACCCGGTTGTCCCCGTGGCCGATCCCTTCGCCCCGATCGACAACTTCGCTGCCGACGACCTGGACTAACATTCGGCCTACAATTTAGTGCCTAGAAAGGACCCGCAGCTTGCGGGTCCTTTTTTATGACTGTACCGGGGCGCGCAACATAAAAAACCGAGCCCTGCACATAGTGGCGCAGAACTCGGCGAACCGGTGAGCGGTCAAGGATAGGTTTTAGGGCATGTCCCAAAATCTACTTGAGGAGGAAGTCGGAGAGGGGAATGGTACGGGCCTCGCGATGCTCGGGATCGGCGATGTGGTCGGCGGGATAGCCACAGACGAGCATATGATAGGGATAGACGCCCTTGGGCAGATTGAACTGCTCTTGTGCCACCTCGGGCTTAAAATGGCATACCCAGCACGTTCCCAGGCCATGCTCGGTGGCCTCCATCATCATCTGATCGCAGACGATCGAAGTATCGATGGCACTCGAGTTCATCTGATCATACGGGCGCACCCAAGCATCATCGGTAACGCTGCAAATAAGAAAGATAAGCGGAGCTCCAAAGATAGATCCATCACGAGCAAAGCGCGGCTGACAAGCAGCAGCCTTCTCCAACAACTCCGGAGTATCAAGCACCATCACGCGGGTCGGATGATTATTACAAGCAGAAGGAGCAATACGCCCAGCCTCAACAATGGCATCCACAACAGCTTGCTCAACAGAACGATCCTGAAATTCACGACAAGAATACCGACCCCGAGCCAGATCCAAATAAGACATACAAGCCCTCCAACAATTAAAAATCAAACAAACCCAAAGTAACCCAAACAGTACCCAAAGCAGCAATCAGCCAAACGCTCATCGAGGGCCAAAGTGTCCGAACGGATACCAAAGGTCCCTTCAGCCAAACCCCCATTGCGCTATAACTATCAGCCAAAGTTCCCAATGGTGGTACGTAAGGGAGCGGGCCCGGCCACTAATAACCTTTTGAACGACTCTGCTTGCAGCCGGAGTGAAAAAGGTTATTAGTGGCCGGGCCCGCGACCGCCGGGACACGTACCCCCAATTAACTGTTCTTCATGACAATCGAATCCACAACATCGGCCACATTCTCACAGCAGTCAGCGCAGTACTCCAGGAAGGCGTACACGTCGCGCCAGGCGATGACCTCGAGCGGATCCTTGCCGTTGACATGCAGGTTGCGCATAGCGTTGATGTAGAGCTCGTCGGCCTCGGACTCGATCGTGTTGATCTGGATGACGAGTTCGCGCAGGGTCTTGGACTTGCGGTAGTTGGGCAGCTCGACCATCAGGTCTTTCATGGCGCGGCAGGCGTCAGTCACCTTGTGGGCGATGACGATGGCGTCGGGATGGATGCTCTGGATGTTGGTGAAGTAGACGCGCTGCACGACGCCCTCGATACGGTCGAGCACGGTGTCGAGTGAGCAGCTCATCAGGTCCAGGTCCTCGCGCTCAAGCGGGGTGATAAAGGCCGTGAGCAGGGCGTCTTCAAGCTCATGGTGCTTCTTGTCGGCCGCATGCTCGATTGAGTGCATCTTGTCGAGCATATCGTGAATCTTCGCGGGATCGAAGTTCTCGAAAATCTTGGTGAGCAGCTCGGCAGCCTGTACGGCTAGGTCGGCGCAGGCAACGTAGTTGTCAAAATAGAACGAATCGGGTTTCTTTGCCATGAGTGGGTCCTTTCGAGGCGAAGACGGGTGTGAGAAGTATTACGGTCCGGATGGACGCTCGGTTTGACTAGATGAACATCATGAACAGCTTGGCCATGACAAAGCTGATGAGTCCGCAGGCGGGGAAGGTGAAGAACCAGGTGAACATCATGTCCTTGACGACGCCGAAGTTGATGGCCGAGAGGCGCTTGACGGCACCGACGCCCATGATGGCGCAGGTCTTGATGTGCGTGGAGGACACAGGGATGCCGGTAAGGGTGGCAAGCAGCAGGTTCGCGGCACCCGCGAGGTCGGCAGAGAAGCCCTGATACTTCTCGAGCTTAACCATGCTCTGGCCGACGGACTTGATGATGCGCTCGCCGCCCACGCTGGTGCCGATGCCCATAGTGGCCGAGCACAGCAGCATAATCCAGATGGGGATGCCTGCATCGCCGACGCTCGTCTGGCCGCTGGCAAAGGCCACGCCTAAAAAGAGCACGCCGATGAACTTCTGTCCATCCTGCGCGCCGTGCATAAAGCTCATGGCCGCAGCGCTCGCGATCTGAGCGTATTTAAAGAAGACATTGGCACGTCGCCTGTTGGCGGCGACGAAAAGAATCGAGACGAGCTTGCACAGGACCCAGCCCATGACAAAGCCCAGGCCGATGGAGAGCGCCAGGCCGTAGATGACCTTCATCCACTCGTGGACGTTGACGCTGCTCGCACCGCCGAGGGCGATGGCGGCACCGGTCAGGCCGGCGATAAGGCTGTGGCTTTGCGAGGTGGGGATGCCAAAACGCGACGCTGTGGCGCCGTAGACGACGATGGAGAACAGCGCCGCGCATAGGCAGGCGAGCGCCATGGTGCTGTTTCCGCCAAAGTCGACGATATGTGAGATGGTGTTGGCGACGCTCGCGTTAAAGTGCGTCATGATGAGCACACCGAGGAAGTTGAATGCGGCGCTCATGAGAATGGCGGCGCGGGCGGGCATGCAACGCGTAGTGACGCAGGTCGCGATGGCGTTGGGCGCGTCGGTCCATCCATTGACGAAGATGGCGCCCAACGCGAGGATCACGGTGACGGCAAGGACTGGGTTCGACACAATTTGGCCGAGGAAGGTTGAGAACGTTACGTCCATATATGGGCTTTCTCGAAGTTTGCAGACACGTTACAAAAACATGATAAATCGTATCACCTCCTGCGGGTCTCTTTACCGAGTTCTGATGGGAGAAGTGAACTTTTTGGCACTAAAATTGAATATTAGCCCTGTTGACCGCGGGTGTTCTTTTTGCTAACACGCCATGCGGACACGTGCGATTACTACGACACTCCAAAACCACAGTCTGTTCGCTTTACAACATGCAAACATGCGTTCGATAATAGGAGGCATGGAATATCGACAGACAGACGGCAAAACTCGGCGCGTACACAAGCAGTATGTGGACGTCGTGGCTCGCATCCTCGCGGGCGGACAAGTCGTGCCGGTTACCGTCTGCTGGGTCGACGGTCGCTGCTTTACGATTGACGAGATTGTCTCGTCCACGGGCTTTGGCTTAACGGTTCACGGTGTTCGTACGGCGACCTATAAGGTGCGTTTTGGCGGGCACGCGACCGAGTTGTATCTGGAGGACCAGACGCGCGAGCGGGCGGACGGCTCGCAGGCACACGTGATGCGTTGGTGGGTCTGGGCCTTTGATCGCACGCTCGAGGGCGAGCGCCGTAGGTAAGGACGTACGGCATTCGGGTACAATGACAGGAATCTTGTCAGCTACTGCGCTGTCGCGGCGCTTTTGAAAGGACGAAATTATGAACGATATTCAGGGCTATCAGAACGGCCCCATCGAAACCGGCGCAAGCCGTGCCAAGGAGATGTCGCCGCGTGCGTATAATCTTGCCATGTCTGCCCTCATCTTCTTGGGCTTTTGTGCCATGGGCGCTGGTGCTTACTTTACGAGCACCATGGCGTTTGCCCGCATGATGATGAGCGGCGCCGCCCTGCCACTGGTCTTTGGCTCGTTTATTTTGACCATCGTCGGCATGGTCATGATGTCGGCCGCCGCCAGTAAGCAGTCCGTGGGCCTGTCCCTTGTGGGCTACGTAATCTTTGCGAGCACCTTTGGCCTGACCGCGTCGTTTGGCCTTGCCAACTACGACCTGCCCACCATCAACACTGCCTTTATCGCCACGGCCGCCATCACCTTTGTCTTTGGCGCCTTGGGCGTGACGTTCCCCAAGTTTTTCCAGCGCGTATATGGCATCGGTTTTGGCATTCTGCTCGCCACTATTCTGGTTGAGATCGTGCTGATGTTCATGGGCGTCTCGCAGACCATCACCGATCTGATCGTAATCGTGGTGTTCGCCGGCTTTATTGGCTACGACACCTATGTTGCCACGACGGTGCCGCCTACGCTGCCCAACGCCGTGCTCATGGCGTCCAATCTGTTCGTGGACATTATCAACGTGTTCCTGCGCATCCTGAACATCCTTGGCCGTCGCGACTAGTGGCGAATTGCGGCGGTGCTTGCCGTGCGTGTAAATCGATGCGAAAGGCGGTCCTTCGGGGCCGTCTTTTTTGTACTCGGCGGGGTATCATGGATGGGAAAAGCCGATAGCGGCAGCGACAGGAAAGGTGACCACTTATGGCAGACGTCGACAACAGGAACCGTAACCGCAGGTCCAACCGAGCGGGTCAGCCCAATCCCAAGCGCGAGGCCCGTGCCAAGGCCGCCGAGCGTCACGTGGCAACTGTGTCCGAAGCGTGCGCCAAGGATATCGAGCGTTCGCTTGCCGGCGTGTGCGAGTTCGATGGTATGCCTGCCGGTTTTGTCGCGGCGATGAAGGCCAAGGTTCAGAGTGCTGTGGCCGCCGAAGAACAGGTTGCCGAGGACGTCGAGGGCGCGGAGGCTGCCGAGACCGAGACGGCGCCCGAGACCGAGGCAGCGCCTGAGCCTGCCGAGGAAATCGCCGAAGCTGAGTCCGCGCCTGCTGAGGAGCCCGCTCCGGTTCTGCCTGAGGTCACCGTGCTCGATGCCTCCGCCACGCAGGCCATCCTGGACAACGGTCGTGGCTATGCGCAGTTCTGCGACATGGCCGTGCTCGCCTTTGCCTCGTTCACCAACCCGGGCGGTGGCTACATCCAGGGCTATCTGGGCCAGGAGGCCACGCTGTGCGCCGATTCGTATCTGTACAACGTTCTCGATAAGCAGCGCAAATGGTACGGCGAGAACCGTCGCCGCAACATCAACTGCGAGCTTTACCGCAACCGTGCGCTGGTGGTGCCTGCGGTGCGCTTCGACCGCAACCACGTGCATGCATACGCCGACGTGATCGTGGCCGCCGCGCCCAACGTTAAGCGCGCCCGCCAGGAGTATCGCGTGAGCGACGATGCTCTGCTGGACGCCCTGCGCGACCGCATTCGCTTTGTGCTTGCCATCTGCGACGAGCTAGGTCGCGAGAAGCTCGTGCTGGGCGCTTGGGGCTGCGACAACAACGGCTTTGACGCAGAGGCCGTGGCCGAGCTCTTCCGCAAGGAGCTCGCGTCGGGCGACTTTAAGGTCAAGCAAGTCTTCTTTGCCGTGCCTTCTACGCGCTGGGATGAGGATTTTGCCAAGTTCGAGCACGTGCTGGCAAACTTCCCCGAGCGCAACGAGGAGTCCTATGCCCAGGTTGCCGCTCGCGCTGCGGCAGCTCGCGCCGCCGAGCAGACCCAGGCTGCTACCGAGGATGATGAGGACGAGGACGATTGGCGCAAGTACCTGTAATCGGTACGTGCTGACAGATAGGTCGAGCCGGCGGGAGAGGCTGCTTCCGTCGGCTTTTTACTGAGCGAGGGGCTTACGATGAAAAACGTTCTATGCTTTGGCGACAGCAACACCTATGGTTACGATCCGGCGGGCATGCGCGACGGCACCGCGGTGCGCTATGCGCAGGATGTGCGCTGGTGCGGCGTGGCCCAACGTGACTTAGGCGAGGGCTGGCATGTAATTGAAGAAGGCCTCAACGGCCGCACGACGGTACGCGACGACATGTGCCATCTGGACACCAATCTTAACGGCATCCGCGCACTTCCGATGCTGCTCGAGGCCCATAAGCCGCTGGACGCCATTGTGATCATGCTGGGCACCAACGACTGTAAGACGGTCTTTAACGTGACAGCTTCCGATATCGCCCGTGGCGCCATGGCGCTGATTCGCGCCGTCCGCGCGTTTCCGTGGACCGACGCTGCGCCTTGTCCGCGCATTCTGCTGATGGCGCCTATCAAGATTAAGCCGCAGATCGCCGACGTATATATGACCGATTTTGACGAGCATTCCGTAGAAGCCTCGGAACATTTTGGTGAGTACTACGCGCATGTGGCTGAGCAGTTTGGCTGCGACTTTTTGAATGCCGCCGACTTTGCCGAGCCGGGCGATATCGACTATCTGCATATGATGCCCGAAAGCCATGAGAGCCTGGGTCACGCCGTGGCAGCCAAGCTCCAAGAGATGCTCGGAGAGTAGCGCGACCCCAAACCACCGCAAAGGGGGCGGGCGCCTTTGCGGTGGCTTGGGCTGTGAATCTTAATACTGCCACATGTGGTTGACGGGGCCGGAACCTTTGCCCATGTCAAAGCCGGCGGCGAGAGCGCCGGTTAGGTAGGCCTTGCCCGCGTTGACGGCATCGGCAAGATCCATGCCCTGGGCCAGCGCGCAGGCGATGGCGGACGAGAGCGTGCAGCCGGTGCCGTGCGTGTTGTCGGTCTCGATGCGCTTGTGGCGGAACCACGTGGTGAGTGGATCTCCCAGATGGTTGCCCTCGTCATCGAGTGGCGCGGGTTCGGCCAGTACATCGTTGGCCTCGTTGACAAGATGCCCACCCTTAACGAGGGATGCGCAACCAAAGCGGCGGGTGAGGAGCATGGCAGCATTTTGCTGCGTGCGCTCGGAGTCGACCTCGTAGTCGAGCAGGGCCATGGCCTCGGGAATATTGGGCGTGATAACCGTCGCTAGCGGGAACAGGCGGCGGGTGAGCGCCTCGGCGGCATCTTCGGCAATCAGCCGTGCGCCCGAGGTGGCTACCATGACGGGGTCGACGACCACGTTTGTCGCGTTCCAAGCGCTCAGGCGGTCGGCGATAACATCGATAATCTCGGCAGAGGAAACCATGCCAATCTTGACGGCGTTGGGGCGGATATCGTCAAAAACGGCATCGATCTGCGCCGCGACAATATCCGGGGAGATGTTCTGTACGGCGGTGACGCCCAGGGTGTTCTGTGCGGTGATAGCGGTGATAGCCGTCTCGGCATACAGGCGGTGCGCCGTGATGGTCTTGATGTCGGCCTGAATGCCGGCGCCACCGCTGGAATCGGATCCTGCGATGGATAGAACGGCAGGTACCTTACTGCGATCCATGTTCGCTCCCTTGTTCGGTTGGAATCAAATGGGTCTATAAGCCAGCATTATAAAGATGCCCGGGCCGACTCTATGTCGAACCCGGGCGGGCGATGCAATCTTTACGCAAATGCAAGCAAATGTTCACACGTCAACAATTGACAGGCACCAGCTCGCCGCCAGAAGCGGCCGCGGCGACAGGGCTAGTCCTCCATGCCGAGGTCGATCGTGGTGCCCTCGAAGATCTTGTTGACGGTGCGGACGGCGCACATCTTGCCACACATGGTGCAAGTGCCCTCGGTGGCGGCGGGGGACTCCTCGTAGCGCTTCTTGCCCGTAACCGGGTCGAGCGCGCACTTCCACATGGCGTCCCAGTCGAGCTTGCGGCGTGCCTGGCCCATCTTGTCATCCATGTCGCGGGCGTGGGGCACCTTTTTGGCGATGTCGGCGGCGTGTGCGGCGATCTTGGTGGCCATGAGGCCGTCGAGCACATCCTGGGCGTTGGGCAGGCATAGGTGCTCTGCCGGTGTCACGTAGCACAGGAAGTCGGCACCGGAGCTGGCGGAGATGGCGCCGCCGATGGCAGCGGTGATGTGGTCGTAACCAACGCCGATATCGGTCACCAGCGGCCCGAGCACATAGAACGGAGCATTGTGGCACAGGCGCTTCTGCAGTTTCATGTTGGCGGCGATCTCGTCGAGCGCCATGTGACCCGGGCCCTCGACCATGACCTGGACGCCGGCGGCCCAAGCGCGCTTGCACAGCTTGCCCAGCTCGATCATCTCAGCGGTCTCGGTGGCGTCGTTGGAGTCGTAGAGGCAGCCCGGGCGGCAGGAGTCGCCGAGCGAAATCGTCACGTCGTACTCGTGGCAAATCTCGAGCAACTCGTCGTAGAACTCATAGAACGGGTTCTCGTTACCGGTGACCTCCATCCAGCCAAACAGCAGTGAGCCGCCGCGGCTCACGATGTTCATCAGGCGGCCGGTCTCCTTAAAGGTCTTGGTGACCGACTTGTTGATGCCGCAGTGAATGGTCATAAAGTCCACGCCGTCCTCGGCATGCGCGCGCACGACTTCGAACAGGTCGTCCTTGGTGAGCTTGACCAGCGGCTTTTCCATGTAGCCGATGGCGTCGTACATGGGGACGGTGCCTACCATGAGCGGCGTCTCGTCGATGAGCTGCTGGCGGAACTGGCGCGTCTTGCCCGAGTTGGAGAGGTCCATGATGGCGTCGGCGCCAAAGTCCTCGGCGATCTTGACCTTCTTCCATTCCTCGGCGGCATCGGCCTTGTCGCCCGAGATGCCCAAGTTCACGTTGACCTTGGTGGACAAGCCCTCACCGACGCCAAAGGCGCGCATGCCCTTTTTGATGTGCACGATGTTGGCGGGAATGGCGATGCGGCCGTCGGCCACGCGCTCGCGGATGTACTCGGGGTCGCGATGCTCGCGCTCGGCGACCTCCTTCATCTGCGGTGTGATCTGCCCGGCGCGGGCGAAGTCGATTTGCGTGACGAGCTTGGGCTCGGTCTGTGTGCTCATTGGCACGGCTCCCTTCGTTGGCATTACCCATATCAGGTTTGCGGGTCAGGGCGGGCGCGCCCAGTCTCAGCCTGCCGTCTTGTCCTGCAAGCTCCCCGTTTATGTGGTGGGCTCAAGTATAGCCTGAATGGGTACGATTGGGCCAACAAGCGTGCCTGTGGGGAGGCGAACATGGAAGACAAGCATCTATATCGAGAGACACAATGGGATGTATCGGCCGAGGAAAGCCGTGCGCACCATGGCCTTGTCGCGATTGGTTTTGCGGTGCTTGCCGTGTTGGTGATTGCCTTTTGTATTTGGACGTTCGGCGGTCGTGGCGGCGTCACCTGGGGGTTTGAAGCCGACGATGCCCTGCCGATTATGACCATGAAAGTTTCTGGTGGCAACACGGTTGCCGCACCGGGCGACTATTGGTATCCGCGCGACGAGTTTGTGCAGCTGCAGTTGAGCGGCGGGTCTATTCCGGGCGAAGAAATCGAACGCGTGACGTTTGATGAGGCACTCAAAACACTCATGGTGAAGCTCAAAGATCAGGGCGATGTGCCCACGACCATGGATATCGCTCTGACGGAGTGGCGTCTGGAACCTCCGTCGGGCGTTACGGTATCCGACGTAGAGCACGTTAAGATTACCTACCAAGATGGCTCGACGAGCGAGATTGCAAAGGCCGATGGCTTGGCGGAGTAACGGGGTGTTTGGAAACGGCGGGCCTATAGTGCCTGCGCGTTCATGAAAACCAGGGTGTTTTTGTCTGAAAGCTCGGGGATGTGCCGATAGCCGATATTGAATGCGGTAAGTTCGCTTGCATCCTCGAGCTTGTTTTCTGCCATCCACCGCACCATGGAGCCGCGTGCCTTTTTGCTGGCGGTCGACTGTTGGATGGGCCTCCCGTTGCGGATGCCCTCGCCAAAGAGGCATGTGACGGCTGTGGCGTCGCCCGCGAGGTGGGGCAGAACGGCTTTGGCATACTCTACGCTGGCGAGGTTGACGATCGTGGTGTTTGAGCCTGCCGGGGCGATAGCCCGCGCGAGCTTATCGCTCCAAAATGCGTAGAGGTCTCGGGCACCGTCGACGACAAGCTTCGCGCCCATCTCCAGCCGATACGGTTCGACGGCATGAAAGGGACGAACGCACCCGTAGAGGCCGGAGAGGATCCACAGATGGTCTTGCAGCCATGCGAGCTGTGCGGAATCCATCACCTCGGGTGCCATGCTCTGGTATTGAATGCCGTGATAGGACATGACGGCAGGGGAGAGGTGACGGGCGAGTGCGGGATTGTCGAGATCGCCGCTTTTCAGGATGGGCCCGAACTCATGCAGTGTGTTGAGGCAAGGTCCCAGCAGTTTGTCACTCACGTTCCACAGCGCCTGCAGGCCGCCGCTGCCTTCATTCCGCTCGATATCTAGCAGTGCGCGGTGGAGGCGAGCCGTCTCGCGCACAAAGGGTGGGATGCCCAGGACTTCAAAAGCATCTTGTGCCGCGCGCATTTGCTTGGCGGGCGAAATGATGACCTGCAGCATGGACTCTCCTCTGCCAAAAAAAGAAGTTGCGGTGGAATACGGTCTGTTTGGTCTATTGAAAGACCAAATCAATCCGTATTCCACCGCAAGTTATGGGTGGGGTGGATTAGGCGCGCTCGAGGAAGGCTTTGTAGCCGCGGTAGGCCTCGTAGATATCGGCCTTGTTGGCGACCTCCCACAGGGCGTGCATGGACAGGACGGCAACGCCGGAGTCGATGACGTTCATGCCGTACTTGGCCATGATGTAGGCGATGGTGCCGCCGCCACCAGCGTTGACGCGGCCGAGCTCGCAGGTCTGGAAGTCCACGCCGGCCTCGTCCATGATGTCGCGGACGAGGGCCACATACTCGGCGTCGGCGTCGTTAGAGCCGCCCTTGCCGCGGCTGCCCGTGTACTTGTTAAAGCACAGGCCGCGACCCATGAAGGCGGCGTTCTTGGTCTCGAACTTGCCGGCATAGCCCGGGTCGAAGCCGGCGGACACGTCGGAGGAGAGCATACGGCTGCGGGCGAGCGCGCGGCGCAGAGCCAGCGGGCTGTCCTCGCCGGCGAGCATCATGATCTCGGCGACGGTGTTCTCGAAGAAGCGACTCGTCATGCCGGTGGCACCCACGGAACCGATCTCCTCCTTGTCGACGATGAGCGTGATGCTCGTGCGCTCCACGTTGGTGACGTTGATCTGGGCGAGCATGGAGGGGTAGGCACAGACGCGGTCGTCATGGCCATAGCCCAGAATCATGGAGCGGTCGAGGCCCATGTCGCGGGCGGGGCCGGCGGGCACGACCTCGATCTCGGCGGAGAGGAAGTCCTCCTCCTCGACGTCGTACTGCTCCTTGAGGATATCCAGGAACATCTGCTTGACGGGCTCCTTGGGGGCGTCCTTGTCGTCCTCATCGAACTTGACGGGACGGCCGCCCACGATCACGTCGAGGATCTCGGCGTCGACGGCGTCTTTGGCAGGCTTAGACATCTGCTCGCTCGAGAGATGGATCAGCAGGTCGGAGATGGTAAAGACCGGATCGTCCGCCTTGTCGCCGATATTGATGTCGACGGTGGTACCGTCCTTTTTGCAGATGACGCCCACGAGTGCGAGCGGGGAGGCTACCCAGTGGTAGCTCTTGACGCCGCCGTAGTAGTGCGTGTCGAGATAAGCCATGTCGCCGGCCTCGAAGGCGGGGTTCTGCTTAAGGTCCAGGCGCGGCGAGTCCACGTGCGCGCCCAGGATGTTAAAGCCCTGCTCGAGCGGGGCGGTGCCCAGATTGACGAGCATAAGGTCCTTGCCGTGGTTAGCGGCATACACCTTGTCCCCTGCCTTAAGCTCGCGGCCTGCGGCGATTACGGTCTCCAGGTCGACGTATCCCGCCTCCTCGGCCATCTTGATGCCGGCCTTGACGCACAGGCGCTCGGTCTTGTTCTCACTCAAAAACTGCTTATAGCCGCGGCAAAGCTCCTCGAGCTCCTCGATTTGCTGTGGCGTGTACTTTTTCCATGCGCAGGGACGCTCCATGACGCAGGCTCCTTTCGGATCGATCGTGCTGGTTGATGTACCGTGAGCCATCGTATCACGCGCGGGCTCACGGTGGCGGGGGAGCTTGATGTGAGGTGGCCGCGGGGCGGGGAGCGTGTAAACTGGAGTGAGCAAACCGTGCCCAGCCCAAAGCGAGGTATTCAATATGTCTGACAAGCGCCGCACCTTTGCCGTTATCGACGGCAACTCGCTCATGCATCGCGCCTTCCACGCCGTGCCGCCGACCATGAACGCGCCGGACGGTCGCCCCACCAACGCGATCTTTGGCTTTCTGAACATGTTTCTCAAGATGATCGATGCCTTTAACCCCGACGGCGTCGTCGTGGCGTTTGACAAGGGTAAACCGCGCGTGCGCATGGAGATGCTGCCGCAGTATAAGGCGCAACGCCCGCCCATGGACCCCGATCTGCATGCGCAGTTCCCTATGATTAAGGAGCTGCTCGCCGCGCTCAACGTGCCGATTCTGCAGTCCGAGGGCTGGGAAGGCGATGACATCCTGGGAACCATGGCGCGCCTGGGTGAAGAGGCCGGCTGCGACATGCTACTGGTGACCGGCGACCGCGACATGTATCAACTCGTGACCGAGCACGTCAACGTGGTCTCGACCCGCAAGGGCCTGTCCGACGTGGCGATTATGACGCCCGAGAGCGTGGACGACCTGTATCACGGCATTACGCCGGCGCTCGTGCCCGATTTTTACGGTCTAAAGGGCGATACGTCCGACAACATCCCCGGTGTACCGGGCATCGGTCCCAAAAAGGCGAGTGCGCTCATTGCGAAGTACGGTAGCCTGGACGAAGTCATCGCGCATGCCGATGAGGTCAAGGGCAAGATGGGCGAGAACCTGCGTGCACACATCGATGACGCACTACTGAGCCGCAAGGTTGCGACAATTCGCACCGATGCGCCCGTCGAGCTCGACTTTGAGGCGACGTCCTTCCCGGCGTTTTCTGCCGACGAAGTGTCCGCGGCGCTGGGTACGCTTGGTATCACCGCCATGCAGAACCGTTTCTTGGCGCTGATCGGCGGCGAGGGCGGGACTGCTGCCTCCAGTGTGTTTGAGATACCTGCTATGGTTCGCGCAGCCGCCGGCGATGCCGACGCGCTTGGTGCCGTTGCGGCTGAGGTCTCCCGCGCGATTGATGCCGGCGAGTGGGTCGCCGCCGTGGTGGACGACGACAAGGAAGAGGGCGCGCTCTTTGGGCTGACGCGCACGCTGTGGTTGGCGACGTCCAAGGGCCTGTTCGCGCTCGAGGAGGGCGACAGCTGTGCGGCGGCTGAGGTTGAGGGCTTCAACTTCGCTCACGGTGTGATCGCCGGCGTGCTTGCGCGCCTGTTTATGGAGGGCCGCGTGGCGAGCCCGGATACGAAAGCGCTGCTGCACGAGCTTTCGCCCATCGATTCTTCTGAGCCCGAGCTCATGGATCCGCTCGCTGCCGATTCCACGCGTATCTTCGATACCGTGGTCGCTGCCTATCTGCTGGATTCCGATCGCTCCGAGTTCGATGAGGCATATCTGGCCGATACCTATCTGCAGATGGCGTTGCCTGCGGCGCGCGGTGCAGAGGGTGCTGGTGAGGACGCTCCGGCGCCTGCCGCCCGTACTGCGGCTCTGACGCTGGCGCTCGTGGCGCCGTTGCGCGAGTGCATGGCCCGTGAGAACGCCGCCAACGTGTTCGATGGCATCGAGATGCCGCTCGTTCCGGTACTTGCCAAGATGGAGCGCGCGGGCATGCTCGTGGACCCCGACCGCCTGCACAGTCTGTCCGAGGGTCTGGCGACCCAGATCACCGAGGTCGAACGAAGCATTCGCGACCTTGCCGGTGACGAGACCTTTAACATCGGCAGCCCCATGCAACTTTCGCATGTGCTCTTTGATGTGATGGGCCTTCCGACCAAGGGTCTCAAAAAGACCAAGCGCGGTTACTATTCGACCAATGCCAAGGTACTGAGTGATCTTGCCCGTGACCACGAGATTGTTCGTTTGATCTTAGACTGGCGCGAGAAGTCCAAGATCAAGTCAACCTATCTGGACACGTTGGGCCCGCTGCGCCGCGGTGACGGTCGTGTGCACACCACGTACAACCAGACCATCACCGCGACGGGGCGTCTGTCTTCGAGCGACCCTAATCTGCAAAACATTCCGACGCGCTCGGAGCTGGGGCGTACCGTCAAGACGGCGTTTTCGGCAGGCGAGGGAAGCGTCTTTTTGGCGGTGGACTACTCGCAGATCGAGCTGCGTCTGCTGGCACATCTCTCGGGTGACGAGCACTTGGTGCGCGCCTTTAACGAGGGCGAGGACTTCCATGCCGAGACGGCGGCGCGCGTGTTTGGTGTGCCGGTGTCCGAGGTAACGCCCGACCTGCGCAGTCGCGCCAAGGCCGTGAACTTTGGCATCGTGTATGGCCAGCAGGCCTACGGCCTGTCGCAGTCGCTGCATATCTCGATGGCCGAGGCGCGCGACATGATCGACCGCTACTACGAGGCCTACCCGGGCGTGCGTACGTTCCTCGACAACGTGGTGGCGCGCGCCAAGCAGACGGGCTACGCCGAGACCATGTATGGCCGCAGACGCCATATTCCCGAGCTCAAGGCCAAAAACCCGCAACTCCGCGGCTTTGGCGAGCGCACGGCCATGAACCATCCCATGCAGGGCACCGCAGCAGACATCATCAAGATCGCCATGGCCCGCGTAAGTCGTCGCCTGGAAGAAGAAGGCTTTGCCGCCCACATGATCCTGCAAGTGCACGACGAACTGGACTTTGAGTGCCCCATCGACGAAGTCGAGCGCCTAACCACCATGGTCCGCGACGTCATGGAGCACGTAGTGGACCTCCGCGTTCCCCTAATCGCCGAAGCCAGCACCGGCATAACCTGGGCCGATGCCAAGTAAAGACATACCAACAACCCCAAAGTAACCAAAACAGAAGGGGGCTCCTTGCCAACAAGGAGCCCCCTTCATTCCAAACTATCAGCCAAGTATCCAGACGCCAAGACGCCATCCATGCGGCAAGCAAGTCACCGCAGGACCTGGCCGGGCGACGCGGGTAAGTTTTTCGTAGATTCCGCACGAGCCGAAGGCCACTTAATGTGGCCTTCGAGCGAGCCCAGGACCTGACCGAACGAAAAACTTACCCGCGTCGCCCGGCCAGGTCCGACAGGTTGCGTTAACGAGCCGCCAAGATGGCGTCGATGAGCGTCAGTACGCCCCCGTCGTTGTTGCTCGGAATGCGCCACTTGGCATGCGCGTTCATGTGCTCCTCGGCGTTGTCCACGATAAAGCTGTGACCGACGCGCTCGAGCATGGGGATGTCGTTGTAGGTGTCGCCCACGGCGGCGGCGTCGGCAATATCGATGCCCAGGTGCTCGCACAGGTGAGCGATGCCGGCGCCCTTGTCGACGCCCAGGTTCATAAAGTCGATCCACTCGCGCCCAGCGTTGGTGACGTAGAGCTTGTCCGAGAACTCGGGGCTATAGGTCTCGCGGAAAGCGGGCTCGGCGTCGTAGCCGGGGAAGAAGACCGAAATCTTGTTGGACTCGAAATCAATGCCCTCAAAGCTGTCGACGTAGTTGATTGTGTTGTAGTAGACGCTGATCTCGTCGTGGTATTGATGGTCGCGGGCAAGCACGTAGAACTCGTCGAAGCAGCACAGGACGGGGACAGCGCGAGGATCCTCCGAGGCACGGTTCAAGACCTGCTGATACAGCTCCACGTCAATATTGCTCTTATAGATATAGCCGCCGCGATAGATCACGCAAGCTCCGTTGTCGGGACAAAAGGCGAGGCGGTTCTTGATGCCCTCGAACATCTCCTCGAGCTTGGGGGCGGGACGTCCGCTGGCGGGGCAGAATACGATGCCGGCGTCGGCGAGCTTGTCCAGGCGCTCATCAAGACCCTGGGGCAGCACACGCTCGTCGGTCAGCAGCGTCTTGTCCATATCGACGGCGAGAATCTTAATGTTGCCGATGTTGGCGTCCGATTCGTAAGTTTGCATAAAAATGCGCCTTTCGTTTCGAGATTGTTTCAGACGTTATAACCATCAACTAGTAGTCGAGCGTATTTTCGCAGGAATGGTGCGTATTTGCACCACGCTTCACAAAGTAATGAAAAAACTTTTCAGAAATTTGAATTTGTCGCTTGTGCTGCGGGCACTTTAGCGTAATATAGCGACCATCGAAAACGGAGACGGAAAAACAACCGCTTACCGAGGAAAAGGTACCGTTTACGATATTAGAATTGCGCCCGGCGATAGGTGAAAGGAGAGGCAGATGCAGTTCGTAACGATCATCACCACTGCAGACAATGCCATCCGACGCCAGCGCGCAATTTCCCGACGACGATAACAATCGTCTCTGTCCGCATGGGGCGAATTGCCTCAACAGAGTCATTTTGAGGTCGTTGGGTTTTAGCACGACATTGCTGCATGTTTCTAGGGCATGTATGTGCTGATTTTTGCTATTTAACCTGATATTGCACGGTTTTTGACCTCAAGGTGACTTGCAACTGACCGATGTTCTAACTAGCTACCAAGGGCGAAAGGAAACAGCCATGAGCAAGGAAAAAGTCGTTCTCGCATATTCCGGTGGTCTTGATACATCCGTATGTGTCAAATGGCTCCAGGACGAGAAGAATCTCGATGTCGTTTGTGTCTGCGGCAACGTGGGCCAGGAAGAGACCGGACTGGATGCCAAGAAGCAGAAGGCGCTCGACCTGGGCGTTCTCGATTGCCAGGTGCTCGACCTGCGCGACGAGTTCTCTGATGAGTTCCTGACTAAGGCCATCGCAGCAAACTCCATGTACGAGAACAAGTATCCGCTGCTCTCCGCCCTGTCTCGCCCGCTGCTTGCCAAGAAGCTTGTTGAGGTCGCCCACGAGTTTGGCGCTACCTACGTCGCCCACGGCTGCACCGGCAAGGGTAACGACCAGGTCCGTTTTGAGGCCGCCGTAAAGGCCCTCGACCCCGAGCTCAAGGTTATCGCCCCGGTTCGCGAGTGGGACCTGAAGTGCCGTCCCGACGAGGTCGCCTATGCCCACGCCCACAACGTGCCGGTTCCCGAGGGTGCCAACGACAACCCCTACTCCATCGACGACAACCTGTGGGGTCGTGCCATTGAGTGCGGCCACCTGGAGGATCCCTGGAACGAGCCGCTCGATGACGCTTGGGTTATGACTAAGAACCCCGAGGACACGCCGGACACCCCGACCTACACTGAGATTGAGTTTGAGGCCGGCAAGCCCGTCGCCGTCGACGGCAAGAAGATGAAGCTCTCCGAGATTGTCATCTCCCTCAACAAGATCTCCGGCGACAATGGCTTTGGCCGTCTCGATCTGGTCGAGGATCGCCTGGTGGGCCTTAAGAGCCGCGAGTGCTACGAGGTTCCCGGCGCCCTGACGCTCATCACCGCCCACAAGGCGCTCGAGGACATTTGCGTCGAGGGCGACCTGCTCAAGACCAAGATCAAGCTCGAGCAGGATTGGGCCACCGCCGTGTACAACGGCCAGTGGTACAGCCCGCTCAAAAACGCGCTCGACGCCTTTATGGCCGACACCCAGAAGTTCGTGACCGGCACCGTCCGTCTGAAGTTCTTTAAGGGCAACTGCCATGTCGTCGGCCGCAAGAGCCCGTTTAGCCTGTATGACTACGGTCTGGCTACCTACGACCGCGACACTACGTTTGACGAGAAGGCCAGCGCCGGCTTTATCGAGATCGATACGCTGTCACTCAAGACGTGGGCAAAGGTCCAGGGCCCCAGCTCTGCTGCCGCCCAGGCCTAGCGCCTCCTTCCCTTGGTATCCGCGCGGCCCATCCGCGTGATACATAACGGGCGCACGGGGTCCCTACCTTTCGTTATGCTTGCTGACACTTCTTAACATCGGTGGCCCCTACGTTCCGCCCGCATATATGATGCCGCGACTGTGGCTGAGTCCGAGCCCCGCCGGGGTTGTCCGGCGGGGCTCCTTCTATCAATTTGGCGGCTCTGCGCCTATATATATGAGGAGTATCCATTATGTTCAATGCTATCGCGCATGCTTTACTTGCCCTCGCGCCCGAGTTCGATGCTGCAAGGGTCGAGGACGTCCCTATGAGCCTGAAGGCCTGGATCGATGGTTCGCAGGGCAACATCCGGAGGGAGACGTTGGGCGCCAAGTGCATGGCGCGTCACTTCTTTGCAAATTAGCTACATGGCTCCGCACACGGTGGGGAATGTGTAAAACTAGCGGTTGAAAAATCGCTTTAGCGATATGGCGCATTGCTTTGGGCGCTTGTTTTGGTATTTGGAGAAAGGGGACGGTTCCATGGCTCTTTGGGGCGGTCGTTTTGAGGCAGGCGTGGCCGAGGTCACGCAGGAGTTTGGCGCGTCGCTGCCGGCCGACAAACATCTCTATAAGCAGGATATCGCAGGCTCTAAGGCGCATGCCAAAATGCTGGCGGCCCAGGGCATCATCAGTGCCGAGGACGAGCAGGCGATTGCCAAGGGCCTGACCGGAATCGAACAGGATATCGATGCCGGCAACTTCACCTTCGACATCAACGACGAAGACATTCATATGTCCATCGAGAGCGAGCTGACGCGTCGCATCGGCGAGGCCGGTAAGCGCTTGCATACCGGACGTTCGCGCAACGACCAGGTGGCGACCGACACGCGCCTGGGCGTCAAGGCGCTGGCCAAGGAGCTCATGGAGGCCAATCTTGAGCTGCGCCATGTGCTGGTGGATGCGGCTAAGAAGTACGACAAGGTGATTCTGCCGGGTTACACGCATATGCAGCACGCTCAGCCCGTGCTGCTCTCGCATCATCTGCTGGCGTATTCCTGGATGTTCGCGCGCGACTTTACACGCTTGAAGGCCGCCTTTGATGCCGCCGACAACTGCCCGCTGGGTGCTGCCGCGCTTGCCGGTACGAGCTATCCGCTCGATCGCCAGATGACGGCTGCCGAACTTGGCTTTGCGGGCGTGATTCCTAACTCACTCGATGCTGTTTCCGACCGTGATTTCCTGCTCGATCTGCATTACGCTGGCTCCGTCATGGCCATGCACCTGTCGCGTCTTTCCGAGGAGATCGTGCTGTGGTCGAGCTCCGAATTTGGCTTTATCACGCTTTCAGACTCCTACTCCACCGGCTCGTCCATCATGCCGCAGAAGAAGAATCCCGACTTTGCCGAGCTTATTCGCGGCAAGAGCGGCCGTGTCTATGGCAACCTGGTGCAGCTGCTCGTGACCATGAAGGGCCTGCCGCTTGCTTATAACAAGGACTTGCAGGAGGACAAGGAGGGCGCGCTCGATACCGCCCATACGCTCATGCAGTGCCTGTCGGTTATGGCCGGAATGATTTCGACTTGGACCGTCAACGAGGATGCCATGGCGCGCGAGTGCGGCGTGGGGCACCTTGCCGCTACCGATGTTGCCGATTACCTGGCCAAGCGTGGCCTGCCGTTCCGCGAGGCACATGCCGTGGTGGGGCATCTGGTTCTGATGTGTGAGAAGCGCGGCTGCAATCTTGAGGACCTGCCGTTTGAGGTGTTCCAGGAGGCAAGCCCGCTCTTTGAGCACGACATTACCGAGGCGCTCGACATCCCGTCGATTGTCGCCGCGCGCACGACCGAGGGCGGCACCGCCCCTGCCGCCGTTGCCGTGCAGCTGCAGCGTGCCGAGGCGCAACTCGTGGTCGACGAAGGTGTGTTTGGATCGCTAACCAAGGTCGTCGAGATGGGTCACGGGGCAAAGTAGAGGTTTGGCTGAAGACGTATTGTCCATTTATTGATAAATCGTTTTCGCTTTACGGGCGCCTGCTGATGTGGGAGCCCGTATTTTGTTGCTATGGGGGAGGGGCTTGTCGGGAACTTCTGTAGGACCTTTGGGCAGGTTGTGAAGGGGATACGTTCGCGGGCGGCAACCGACCGCCTGCTCTGTTCGGCGCGGTTGATGGGCGGTCGGATGGTACTCTAATCGGGCTTCGAAACAGAAGTGACACATATGGAGCGCTTTAATAAATTGCAACGTTTCAATAAACAGCTTTTTGTTTAACTGCAGCTAAAACTCTGTTACGATGCAGTCCAGGCGGGTGCCGGAATGGGACTTGGGCACGCGCGAACCTACTTGAAAGGCTACTTTTATGGCTATCGAGAAGACCTTCATCATGATTAAGCCCGACGCCGTGCGCGACCGCAAGATCGGCGAGATCGTTGCTCGCATTGAGCGCAGCGGCCTTGTCATCGAGCGCATGGAGATGACCACGCTCGAGCGCGCTACCGTCGAGGAGCACTACGCCCATCTGGCCGACAAGCCCTTCTTTGGCGGTCTCTGCGACTTTATGACGAGCGGTCCGGTCGTCAAGATGGTCGTTTCCGGTCTCTCCGCTGTTGCTAAGATGCGCACCCTCATGGGCGCTACTAATCCGCTTGACGCTGCTCCTGGTACCATCCGCGGCGACTTTGCCGTCGATGTCAACGCCAACGTGATCCACGGCTCCGACTGCCTGGAGAACGCCGAGATTGAGATCAAGCGCTTCTTTGGCTAAACCAGCTTTGACTCCTTAAAGCTGTTAGCGTGTGGCTTGGGCGCCGCGGAACTCCATCCGCGGCGCCCTTTTATTCCAAAATCTATGAAGGGGCCGCTCGGTCATGAGTTCCGAGCGGGCCCCTGCTGTTAGCTTGTGGCACTGAGTGGTTTAGGCCTCGTCGACGACCTTGAGGCCGCGCGTGTGATCGATCTCGTTGAGGAGGTTAACGCGACGCTCGTGACGGCCGCCCTCAAACTCGGCGTCGAGCCACTCGTCGACGATCATCTTAGCGAGCTCGGAGCCCACGACACGGGCACCAAAGGCGAGCACGTTGGTGTTGTTGTGCATGCGGGAGAGCTTGGCGCTGAAGGGCTCGGAGCACACGACGGCGCGTACGCCCTCGACCTTGTTGGCAGCCAGGCTAATCCCGACACCGGTGCCACAGATGAGGATGCCCAGGTCGACGTCGCCGTTGGCAACGGCCTTACCCACCTTGTAGCCGGCGATGGGGTAGTCAAAGCTCTCGGAGGTGTCGGTGCCAAAGTTCACGACCTCGCAGCCGCGCTCCTTCAGGTGCTCGGAGATGATGTTCTTGAGCTCGACGGCGGCGTGGTCGTTGCCGATACCAATCTTCATGAGTGGTTCCTCTCTGGTCTGTGCGGCGCAAATGCTAAAGGTTTTACCGCGTTCGACTGCATGATAGCGCGACTTTTGCGTAAACGCTCGGGCGTTTTTTGGTCAAACGCTTTAGCATGCAACAAGACCGGCTTCTCGTGAATGAATGTCGTCAGTTTGCGCTTGAGCGCCGTCTGCCGGAACCATGGTTGCGGTTTTTGATGCATTGTTATCAAATAAAAGAACTAATTATTTTCGAGAGCCCAGTCCGTTATACAAGTAGGAGATACCTATGCCTACCGATTCCTTTCGTGATGCCGCGTTTTGCGATGTTTTGAACCGCGAGCTTGTCTGTGCGCTCGGCTGCACCGAGCCCATTGCCGTTGCCTATGCAGCGGCACTGGCGAGCCAGACGCTCGGTTGCGAGCCCGATCATATGGACGTTGCCTGCTCGGGCAACATCATCAAGAACGTTAAGAGCGTGACCGTGCCCAACTCGGGTGGTATGCACGGTATTGAGGCGGCAGCCGTGCTGGGTGCCGTGGGTGGCGACGCTAAGAGCGCTCTCGAGGTGCTCGAGAGCGTTAACGATGAAGACCGTGCACGCGTGGCCGAGCTCCTCGCCGACGCCGGCTACTGCGATGTGTCGCTTGTCGAGGGTGTGCCCAACCTCTACATCAAGGTGACTGCCACGGCCGGGGGCCATACCGCGGTCGTCGAGATTACCGATCATCACACCAATGTCACGTGCCATACGCTCGACGGTATTCCGGTATGCGGCAAGTCGGCGGGGGAGTGTGCCGCCTGCGCCGAGCGTGTGGTGGCCGAGCGGGCGGCGGATAAGGCCGACACGCCCATGTCGATTGAGTCCATCATCGACTTTATTGAGGACGGCGACATTGAGGACGCCCGCGCTGCCGTTGAGCGTCAGATTGAGCTGAATGGCGCGATCAGTGCCGAGGGCCTTGCGCACGCTTGGGGCGCCGAGGTGGGCCGCACGCTGCTGGGTGCTCGTGCCGATGACGTCGCCTGCCGTGCCCGTGCCCGTGCGGCCGCCGGGTCCGACGCCCGCATGAACGGCTGCGCGCTGCCGGTCGCCATTGTGTGCGGCTCGGGCAATCAGGGCATTACCTGCGCATTGCCCGTCATGGAGTATGCCGAGTACCTGCGTTGCGACCACGAGCGCCTGGTGCGCGCCGTGATGCTGTCCGATCTTATCGCCGTGCATATCAAGAGCTATATTGGTGCGCTCTCGGCGTTTTGCGGTGCTATTTGCGCCGCGTGCGGCGCCGGCGCTGCGATTACCTGGCTGTGCGGTGGCACGCGCGAGCAGATTGGCGCGACGGTCTCGAATACGCTCGGTAACGTGGGCGGCATCGTGTGCGACGGCGCCAAGGCGAGCTGTGCCGCCAAGATCTCGGCTGCCGTCGATGCGGCGATTCTGGGCCATGATATGGCCATGCAGGGTCGCGGCTTCCGCGCCGGCGAGGGCCTGATCCAAGATACCGTTGAGCAGACAATCGCCAGCATGGGCTACGTGGGCCGTGTGGGTATGAAAGATACCGACGTCGAGATCCTCAACATCATGATCGGCAAAACCCAGGTGTGCTAGTTACGCGGTTTTACCAAACCGCGTAACCAGTCGACGCTGCAAACGCCCCTAAGCGGCAATCTGCCTTTCAATCGTCGGGCATGGCCAGAAGGCCTATGCCCTCCTCTTTCAAGGCACATTGCTCGCTTAGGGGCATTTTCGCTGACTTGTGCTCAACCTGCGGCGATATTTGGTTTGGAGCGAGGGGTCCTACGACAGTTCGTGGGCTACTTGGTGCTCGTAGAAGGCCTCGATTACGGCGTTAAAGTCGCGGGCGAAGTCTTCCATGGTTCCGCGCCAGGTGGCTCGGCTGGGCTTGCCTTGGCCCACAAAGGCGGTTTGGATGCCGCAATCGGGGGACGGGAAGTCGCGCTTGGGATCGTTGCCCACCATAAGGACCTCGTGCGGCTCGAGCCCCATCACCTGAAGCTGCTCTAGATAGTAGGTGGCATCGGGCTTGCAGCGGGTGGTGTTTCCCATGTGCGTGACGAGCTCAAAGGGAGCGTCGGCCAGGTCGCCCCAACCCATGCGGCACTCGATGGCCCCCTGGGGAAAGCTGGGGTTGGTAAAGAGCGCACAACGCAGCCCTGCGTCCTGTACGGCCTGGAGCGCGGCGTGTGCGCCCGGCATGGCGTGGGCGTTAATGACATCGTCGTTCTTGTACGGAAGAACTTCGCGGTCATAGTAGGTAAACGCCTCGTAGATGAGGGGATCGGAGAGTCGGATCCCGCATCGGCGCTCGACCTCTTCTTGGTAAAACTCAAGATTGGTGCGGTTGTCCGTGCCGCTGCGGCGATTGGCGTTGAGGTCGACCAGGATGGTGCCGAGGCGTGCCATCGTGCCACCGCGGCTGCGGCGCCCGATATCCGCGAGCATCGACGAGACATCCTTAAAATAGCGAAGGATGAACGCGTTGAGGTTGATGCTGAGAAGCGTTTCGTCCATATCGAAAACGACTGCTTTGAGCACGCGGGCACCTTTCTCGATAAATCGTTCCAGAATCGTTGGCTCCGGATACTTTACCCCAAAGCCAAATGCCTGGCTGGTTATCGTCAAGTTGTGGAGACGTGTGTTCATAAGATTACGAAAAAGTCTCCACACGAGTAAAAAATCGCAGTTCACGCTTGAAATCGAACTCATTTCCCCGTAACCTATACGAACGTGATTGCATAAGCGTCACATTAGTATCTGTCGGCTCCCGAGTGTTCCTAAACGTTGTGTGCTTGTCGCACCCTTCTGTAGGTCCTAGCAATCGGGGCCCCGTAGTTCGAAAGGGGTCCACCTTTGAGTGAGATTCAGAACTCGTCCATTTTCTCTCTTGACGATGTCAATGAGGAGGAGATGAACAACCTCATCGACGGTACGATTACCGACTTTGATGAGGGCGATCTCGTTAACGGCACTGTCGTTAAGATCGAGCATGACGAGGTGCTCGTTGACATCGGATTCAAGTCCGAGGGCGTTATCCCGGTCCGCGAGCTGTCCATCCGCAAGGACGCTAACCCTGCAGACATCGTTGCACTCGGTGATCCCATCGAGGCTCTGGTTCTCCAGAAGGAGGACAAGGACGGTCGTCTGGTCCTGTCCAAGAAGCGTGCCGAGTACGAGCGTGCTTGGAACCGCATCGAGGAGAAGTTCAACTCCGGCGAGAACGTCGAGGGCGAGGTTATCGAGGTTGTCAAGGGCGGCCTGATCCTCGACATCGGCCTGCGTGGCTTCCTGCCCGCTTCCCTCGTCGACCTCCGTCGTGTCAAGGACCTCACCTCCTACATGGGCACCCGCATCGAGGCTCGCGTCATCGAGATGGACCGCAACCGCAACAACGTCGTCCTCTCCCGTCGCGTCGTGCTCGAGGAGTCCCGTAAGGCCGAGCGCTCCGAGATCCTGTCCAAGCTCAAGTCTGGCATGCGTCTCCAGGGCACCGTTTCCTCCATCGTCGACTTCGGCGCCTTTGTCGACCTCGGCGGTATCGACGGCCTCATCCACATCTCCGAGCTCTCCTGGAACCACGTCAACCATCCTTCCGAGGTTGTCAAGGTCGGCCAGGAGGTCGAGGTCGAGGTTCTCGACGTCGACCTCAACCGCGAGCGCATCTCCCTGGGTCTCAAGCAGACCACCGAGGATCCGTGGCGCGCACTGGTCAAGAAGTATCCCGTCGGCGCTATCGTCGAGGGCACTGTGACCAAGCTTGTCCCGTTCGGCGCTTTCGTCGACCTGGGCGAGGGCATCGAGGGTCTGGTCCACATCTCCGAGATGGCCAACAAGCACGTCGATCAGCCTTCTCAGGTCACCCACGTGGGCGACAAGGTTCAGGTCAAGGTCATGGAGATCGACCTCGACCGTCGTCGTATCTCCCTGTCCATGAAGTCTGCTGCTGAGACTCTGGGCGTCGAGATCGAGGTTACCCCGCTGCCTTCCGAGAAGAAGGACGAGGAGACCGACGCCGAGTAAATCGGTTTGACGACCACTTGTTTTAAGGGATCCGTCCGCAATGGACGGGTCCCTTTTTTGCATTTGCTGCTGAGGTGCGCGATGCTGCCCGGGCTGTCCACAGGCTATTGGGTTGTCAGTGCATGAAAAATGCCGACATCCCGCCTCGGGGAGGAGGCGGGAACACACCGAGTAGACGGAGGGGTGCGGAGCGCGGTCGCGTCTCGACTGACGACGTTGCCCATCGACAGGACCATTGTAGCGCATGGCGGTTCTTGGTTTATCGTGTCGAGCGTTTGCGTTGTGCCATTGCCTGCGGCAACGGTGTGTTACACTCTTGCACTGCTGAGTGGGCCAGACGGTCGCGCGATGTGCTGCTTGCAGTACGCGTGAGGAAAGTCCGGGCTCCAGAGGGCGGGATGCCGGCTAACGGCCGGGCGGAGTGATCCGACGGAAAGCGCCGCAGAAAAGAAGACTCCCACCTGCGCCGCAAGGCGTAAAGGGAAAAGCTGAAACGGTGGTGTAAGAGACCACCAGCGTCGTGGTAACACGGCGGCTTGGCAAGCCCCATCCGGAGCAAGCGCGAATAGGAACGCTATGGGCCGGCCCGGTCCGCGTTCGGGTAGCGTGCGTGGAGCTGCATGGTAACGTGCAGACAAGATAAATGACCGTTCACGACAGAACCCGGCTTATAGGCCCACTCGGCAACTATGTTGACGCTGCGAACCCGTCAGCGCGGCAATCTGCCTTTCAAGCCTTCGGGCATGACCATAAGGTCAATGCCCTTGTCTTTCAAGGCACCTTGCTCGCGCTGACGGGTTCTCGCTGTTGGTGACGGTATCATTGGCGTTTCCGTTCTTGTTGACGAGGGCAACGGTGCTGTCTTTGCCGTATTATTGAGGCTGTTTGTTGCTGCGCTTTATTTTGTTGAGGGGCTTTGTTGGACAGCTATTTTACTCTGCAATCGAATATTGAGGCTTCGGGCGAGTTTGTGGACCGCAAGAGCCGGTTTATTGCCCAGCTGGTCCATATTGAGTCCGAGGACGAGGCGAATGCCTTTATCGAGATGGTTCGCAAGCGTCATTACGACGCTCGGCACAATGTTCCCGCGTGGATTTTAGTCGATGGACGCGAGCGCCAGAGCGATGATGGTGAGCCGAGCCGCACGAGCGGTATGCCGACGCTCGAGGTGCTGCGCGGCGCGGGGCTCAAAAATGTTTGCTGCGTGGTGACGCGCTATTTTGGTGGCACGCTGTTAGGGCCCGGTGGCTTGGTGCGCGCCTATACCGCGGCGACGCAGACGGCGGTGGCCGCGGCTCAGGAGGCCGGGCAGATCGTCGAGATGACGAGTGTCGTGCCTGTTGACGTGCATGTGGCCTATCCGCAGTATGAGCAAGTGCTTCATTTGGCGCAGGATTCGGGTGCCAAGGTTTCGGATACCGATTTCGCGGATACCGTGACGATTCATTTGGTGTTCAAAGCGGGGGAGCAGGAGCCGTTTTGCGCTAAGATGCGCGAGCTTATGGCGGGGCGCGAGGAGATTGAGGTCGGCGCTCCCGAATTTGCCGAGTTTTAACGGCGACGGCCGGCGTGCTTTTGGATGGATCCCAAGCGCGCCGGCCGTCGTTTTTCTGTTGCTGCCGCTTACTCGGCGAGCTGCTTTAGCACATCGCAGGCGATTTCGACGGCATCGTCGATGCAACCGGGACAGCTGCGGAGCGGACCCTTGTCCGATCCGATGCCCTTGAGCGTGCCGCAGACGGTCGTCGTGTTCTTCTCGCCAAAACGCTTGGCGATTTCGCGCGACAGCTTGTAGGTCTGGCCCTTGGTCTTGGGGTTTTCCATGCCGTCGCTCATCACAAAGCCCATGATGGCCACGGCGCCCGAGATGGCACCGCAGGTTTCGGTCATGCCGCCCATGCCGGCGCCAAAGCCCTCGGTGAGGGTAAAGGCGGTCTGGGGGTCGAGCCCGACGGCAGGTGCGAGCGTGCAGGCGACGGCCTGTGCGCAGTTGAAGCCTTGGGCGTGGTATTCGGCAGCCTGAGCTTGGCAGGCGGCGGTGTCGAGCTGAGCAGTATCGATTTGCTTCATCGTTGTCTCCTTGGTCACGGTGTACTCGCCTATGGTACCCGTGACGGGGCATGTAATCATCGAGAGCTTCATGTATGTCTCGTTTTTATCTATCGAGCAAATGCCCAAGGCTTGAGATAAATACCCCTGATCAATTTGTCCCTTAACCTACCTTGGGGATGGGTTGAGAGGGGTGCAGGGTAGCGGTATCGTGAACCGAATAAAACGTAACCCAGGCAAGGGAGCTAGATATGACCGAGCAGACCATCGGTACGACGTGTGTCCAGGGCGGCTATCACCCGGGAGATGCCGAGCCGCGCCAGGTGCCCATCTACCAGTCCACCACGTGGAAGTACGACACGTCCGAGCACATGGGCAAGCTGTTTGACCTAGAGGAGTCGGGCTACTTCTACAGCCGTCTGCAGAACCCCACGTGCGATCTCGTTGCCGCCAAGATCTGCGAGATGGAGGGCGGCACCGCTGCGATGCTCACGAGCTCGGGCATGGCTGCGAATTTCCTCGCGATTTTTAACGTGGCCGGTGCCGGCGATCATGTGGTCGCGAGCTCTGCTATCTACGGCGGTACCTACAACCTGCTCGCCCATACTATGGAGCGCATGGGTTTGACCTGCACGTTTGTCGCCCCCGACTGCACCGATGAGGAGCTCGAGGCAGCCTTTGAGCCCAATACCAAGCTCGTCTTTGGCGAGACGATTGCCAACCCCGCCCTTGCCGTGCTCGATATTGAGCGCTTCGCCAAGGCCGCGCATGATCACGGCGTGCCGCTGATGGTCGACAACACCTTCCCGACGCCCGTGATGTGCCGTCCCTTTGAGTGGGGCGCCGACATCGTTACGCACTCCACCACCAAGTACATGGATGGACATGCTGCCTACCTGGGCGGCGTGATCGTCGACCACGGCCAGTTTGACTGGATGGCCCATGCGGATAAGTTCCCGGGTCTCACCACGCCCGACGAGAGCTACCACGGCGTGACCTATGCCGAGAAGTTTGGTCGCGAGGGCGCCTTCATTACCAAGGCCACCGCGCAGCTCATGCGCGATCTTGGTCCTATGCAGAATCCACAGGCGGCCTTCTTCCTGAACAGCTCGCTCGAGAGCCTGCATGTGCGCATGCCGCGTCATTGCGAGAACGGCCTGGCCGTTGCCAAGTTCCTGCAGAGCCATCCCAAGGTGCGCTTCGTGAGCTATCCGGGCCTGGAGGGCGATAAGTACTATGACATCGCTCAGAAGTACATGCCCAACGGTACCTGCGGCGTTGTGAGCTTTGGCTTTAACGGTGGTCGCGCGGCGGCCGAGACCTTTATGAAGAGCCTCAAGCTCGCCCAGATCGCCACGCACGTTGCCGACGCCCGCACTTGCTGCCTGCATCCTGCTAACGCTACGCATCGCCAGATGAACGACGAGGAACTCATCGCCTGCGGTATCTCCGCCGACATGGTGCGCCTGTCGTGCGGCCTCGAGGACACGGCCGATCTGATTGCCGACCTTGAGCAGGCACTCGAGCAGTGCTAGGCTAGCGTTCGTGCAAGGTGCCGATGCTGGCAGAAAGCTTCGGCGACCTTTAGTTCCGATTCCGTAGGCGGGACCCCAATCGCGACTGTTTACAGGCGATTGGGGCCCCGTTTTTGCGTTGGGCCACTCGAAAGGATGGATATGGAGAAAACCGCAGAGCAGCTGCGCCGCGAGCATATTGCCCTAGAGGGCGACACCCATGGCAAGAACAAGTGGGCGATTCTGTTTACCGTGCTCATCATGACGTTTATGGTGTGTCTGGATTCGACCGTCGTGACCGTGGCGCTGCCCGTGATGCAAAAGGAGCTGGGCGTGGGCCTCGATCGCATTCAGCTGGTAAGCTCGGTGTATCTGCTTGCGACTTGCGTGGCTATGTTGCCGTTTGGCCGTCTGGGCGACGTGCGCGGCAAGGTGAACGTGTTCCAGTTGGGCGTCATCGTCTTTTCGGTCGGTTCGCTGCTGTGCGGCCTTTCGGCCTCGCTCGAGGTTCTTATCCTGGCACGCATTGTTCAGGGCGTCGGTTGCGCGGCGGCCATGGCTAACAACATGGGTATCATCACCGAGTCGTTTCCGGCGCGCGAACGAGGCCGTGCCATGGGTATTCTTGCGACCTTTGTGGCCCTCGGCATGATGTGTGGCCCCGTGCTCGGCGGCATGCTGGTGGCAAGCTTTCCTTGGGAGAGCATCTTCCTCATCAACCTGCCCATTGGCGTCATCTCGTTTATCGTGGGGCTCTACACGCTGCCGCATGTTAAGCCGGAGGCCGGCGAGCGCCCCATGTCCCTGATCGAGGCCGCTCGTCGCTGCTTTGCAAATTCGGCCTTCGCCATCAACCTTGCCTGCATGCTCATCGTGTTCGTTGGTATTGGCGCATCTGAGTTTATCCTGCCGTTCTATTTTCAGGACGCCCATGGCTTTGGTTCCGACATTTCCGGATTGCTGTTTTTGGCGCTGCCGATGGTGAATGCCTTTATCGGCCCGCTTTCGGGTGCGGTTTCGGACCGTGTTGGCTGCGAGGGTCCCACGGCGGTCGGCCTGGGTGTGTACGTGTGCGGTCTCTTTGCGGTAAGTACGCTCGACGAGCACTCTTCCATCCCTGTGATCGTGTGCTGTGCCGCGTTTATGTCGTGCGGAACGTCGATTTTCCAAAGCCCCAATAACTCGCTGTACATGGGCTCGGCTCCGCGCGAGGCACTCGGTTTTGCGGGCAGCTTGGGCAGTTTGGCGCGCTATGCCGGCATGGCAGTGGGCATTACGGCGGCGTCGCATATCCTGTATGGGCAGATGAGCGTGGCGATGGGCGAGGCCGTGACCAGTTTCGTTGCAGGCCGTCCGGATGTGTTCCTGTTTGGTTTCCGTTCGGTGTTCTATGTGTTGATGGCTGTGGCCGCTGTGGGCTTTGCGCTTGCCATGGTGCGTTTGGTGAGGATTCGCGCCCGCCATTAATGCGTTGGGAGGCTGTCTGCCACGAATCGGGCCTATCTGGTCTTGCGGCTTTATGGTGCGATGCGGCTTGTGGGGTGGGCGGGGGTCGGTCCGTGGTAGACTATCGAACAACGTTTATTAATCGCGCGGTATCTTGCCGCGAGAAGGGGTTGCGCCATGCAGGAGCTTGAGGATCGTATTCGCCATGACGGCATCGTAAAGGCCGGTAATGTCCTTAAGGTTGATGCCTTCCTCAACCACCAATGCGACGTTGAGCTGTTCGACCACATGGGCGCCGAGTGGGCCCGTCTGTTCGAGGGTGTCGAGATCAACAAGATCCTGACGATCGAGGCTTCGGGCATTGGCATGGCTTGCATTGCAGCCCAACATTTTGGCGGCGTGCCGGTGGTCTTTGCCAAGAAGGCGCAGTCCATCAACCTCGACGGGGAGCAGTACGCCACGACCATCTACTCCTTTACCAAGCAGAAGGAGTACCCGGTCATCGTTGGTAAGCGTTTCCTGTCCGAGGGCGACAAGGTACTGATTATCGATGACTTCTTGGCCAACGGCTGCGCGCTCGAGGGTCTTATCAAGATTTGCGAGGCTGCGGGTGCCGAGGTGTCCGGGATTGGCATTGCCGTGGAGAAGGGTTTCCAGGGCGGCGGCGATAAGCTCCGCGAGCGCGGCTTTCGCGTTGAGAGCCTGGCCCGTATCGCCGATATGGACTGCGAGACCGGCGAGATCACCTTCGCCTAAGCGCGCAACACAAGCGATTGGTATGCGATGTGACAAAGGGATCGTCCCTTTGTCACATTTTTTTGTATGAGGGGAGGTGTTGATATGGATGAGAACAAGATGGGATGGCGCGAGTATGCGTGCTATGCCGAGATGTCGGCCGAGGAGTTGGCGCGCGATTGCGAGGTGCAGGTGTTTCGCGCGACGGGTCCGGGCGGACAGGGCGTCAACACGACGGACTCGGCGGTGCGTATGAAACATGGGCCCACGGGGATTGTCGTGACGGCGCGCGAGAGCCGCAGTCAGTTCCAAAACCGTAGTAGCTGCCTGCGTAAGCTGCGCGCTGAGCTTGAGCGGCGCGGGCGTCCACCGCGCCGACGCGTAAAGACCAAGGTGCCTCAGTGCTCTCGCCAGCGCAGGCTCAATGACAAGCACTTCAACGCCATGAAAAAGGCCAACCGTCGCAAGCCGGGCAGCGATGAATAGCCTCCTCATAAGTTGCGGTGAAATAGGGGTGGCTAGCGGGTGGGACGCCAGACATGGAGGGCGCCGGCGAGGATGTCGACCTCGATGCGCGAGGCGACAACGGGCTCGCCGTCGGCCTGGATGGGATAGTCGGGCTCCTCAAAGGTGAGCTCGACATGGCGGCAGCGGCGCATGCGAACCGGTGGTAACTTGGTATGGTGGCCGTCCTTGGCCGAAAGAAACATAGGCAGGGCAACCGCACGAGGGACGGGGCCGCAGGCGTAGCAGACGTCGAGCATGCCGTCGCAGGGGTCGGCATCGGGGCAGATGCGATAACCCGAGCCATACGTGGGGCCCAGCTGAATCGCCATGATGATCGCCCTCACGCGCTCGGCGGGCGCGCCGTCAAAGCTGGCTGTCATGGGGTAGTTGCGATAGCGCAGGCCAAACTGCTCGAGTCCCGAGAGGGTGTAGAGCGGAGCTCCCGTCAAGCCGGTCTTTTTGCGCAGCTCGGTGGTGCCAAGTCCGATGGCGGCATCGATGCCGACGGAGAGCGTCTGGTCGTAATACTCGACGATCGCCTCGCCACTGCCGCTTGCGGGGTTCCATGAGCGAATCCGCCCGATGTCCTGACGCTGCAGCTCACAGGTGAGCAGCGCGCCAAAATCCTTACCGGAGAAATCTTCGATGCTGAGTGTTTGGGCAAAATCGTTACCGGAGCCCACGGGCAGGACGGCAAGAGCGGGGCGGGCGCCCTCCTTTTTCGTCATAAGCCCGTTGACGACCTCGTGGATCACGCCGTCGCCGCCAAGGGCGATAACGGTGCGATAGCCCTCGGCCTGTGCGGCAAGCTCCTTGGCGTGTCCCATGCGCTCGGTCAGCACCAGATCAAACTGGGATGCGCGTGCAGTCATGTCCAAAAAGCGTTGCAGGCGCTCGGCAACTTCGCGCGCCGCACCCGACTGGGCGGCTGGGTTGGCGATGATGAGCGTGCGGCCAAAATCAGTTGCGTGCATGGGGCGACTCCCGGCGTATGACGTGACGGTGCGGTCGCGCTCAGGTCGAATTGCCCCCGATTGTGGCTGCACGTCGAATACTTACGTCTACTCTATCAGGTCGTTGTGGCGCTCGATAGCATCCGCTACCGTACCGCCCTCATCCACAATAAGCGAACGGCGCTTGGGTGAGATGATGCGCTGGGCGGGGTACACGCCGCGGTGTCCGGCGGTTAGGTAGCTGATAAAGGCCACGATGACAAAGAACCCGGCTGCCGTGCCGTGGAACAGGTCGATGGCCATCATACAGGTGGTGATGGGCACGTTAAGGCCGGCGCAGAACACGCCGAGCATGCCCAGCGCTGCCAGAAAGCTGGGATCGATTCCGACGAGGCAGCCTATCCAGCCGCCGAGCGCCGCACCGATACCAAACAGGGGCGTGACCTCGCCGCCTTGGAAGCCGGCGCCCAGGGTGAGCGCTGTGACGACCAACTTGATGGCTGCGTCCGCCAGGGTGGTGTTGCCGGCAAATCCGGCGCCGGAAAGCCACGTGGAAAGGCCAGCGTAGTTCCAGGCGTCGAGGAGGGCATAGGCGGCCAAAACCACGAGTGCGCCTATGAGTGCGCGAACGAGGTAATTGGTGATAAAGCGACCGTACAGTCTCTTGACGGTCCGAACCGACCAGGCAAAGAGGCGTGCCGTCAGACCGAAGATAATGGCGCTGATAACAACGATGACGACCGTTTTGGGCGTCATGGCGGGAACGCTGGCGATGACATTTGCTTCGTACTCGGTACCCAAGGCGAGTGATGTAAAGTAGCCGGTAAACGAGGCGACCAGGCAGTAGATGCCCGCGGTGTAGTCGATCTTGCCGATAAAGCACATCTCCATGCCAAAGAAAGCCCCGGCAAGGGGCGAGCCGAATACGGCGCCAAAGGCCGACGAGATGCCGGCGAGCATGAGGTCGTGGTGGTCATGCTTTTTGAGGTGGGCGAGGCTCGAGATGTTGCTGGCGATGGTGCCGCCAATCTGCACCGCAGCTCCCTCGCGACCGGCCGATCCGCCCGTGAGGTGCGTGAGCGTGGAGCAGACGAAGGTGAGGACGGCCATGCGCATATGGATGAGGCGGGTGCCCAGAGCGGAGTCGATGACCAGGTTGTTACCGCGTTTGGCGGCAAGACCGTGGTTTTTGTACACCCATGCGGTGGCAACGCCCACAACGGGAAGAAGCGCGTAAATCCACGCATGGTGCTCGCGATAGTCGGTCGCGATATTCAACGAGGCCAAAAACGCCCAAGCGGCAACGCCCATGGCAAGCGAGACGATGACGACGAGTACGAGCAACTTGGCGCTCGCGAGTAGGTTGCGGGCGTTGCGGCGCGTGTCGGCAGCCAAGAGATGCTCGGAGCGGGTAAGTTGATGCCTGCCTGCCGTGATGACGTCGTTCAGGGAGAAAAAGCCGCCGTCGTCGAGCGGCTGGGGATGGTCTTGCGCCTCGTTTGCGCTTTCGGGTTTGTCGTTATGAGTCATACGTTCCTCTTTTAGGTTGCAACGCAAGCATTATAAAACGCGGTAAACGCGACGAGCCGGTGGGTTGGTTTCGATTCTGTTTCGTGGCTTGCGGCCGACAGGTGTATTTGCGGGTACAGGCCAAGTCGCGGTCGTGCGTCTGGGGATTATACTGAGACAAGCATAAACAATCGGCGCCCCTGTTGTGCGCCGTGGCATTAAGAGGTGCATATGGCAGAGAAACTCATTCCGCTGGAGGACGCGCAGTCGATTGTTCTGTCGCACGTTGCTCCGACCGATCTCGTCGAGATTCCCGTGTGGCAGGCCACCGGTCTTCCCTTGGCCGAGGACGCGGTGGCCGACATCGACATCTCGCCGTTTGCCAACAGTGCTATGGACGGATATGCCGTGCGCTCGGCGGACTTGGCGCAGGCGTCTGGCGAGGCGCCGGTGACGCTCGACGTTATCGGACACGAGGCTGCGGGACATGTGTTTGAGGGCGTAATCGGCGCGGGCGAGACGGTCCGCATCATGACGGGCGCGCCGGTACCCGAAGGTGCCGATGCCGTGGTGAAATACGAGATCGTCGATGTACTCGACGGTGACGGCAACGAGGGCTCGCGTGTGAGGTTCTCGGCGCCGGCCAAGGTGGGGGAGAACGTTCGCTCTGCCGCCGAGGAGGCCCATGCCGGCGACGTCGTGATGCGCGCCGGTGAGGTTGTGGCTCCGGCCGGCGCCGGCCTGCTGGCAAGCGCCGGTTACGCGAGCGTGAAGGTCCATGCCGCTCCGCGCGTGGGCATTATCTCGCTGGGCACGGAGCTGGTCGCGCCGGGTGAGCTGCCGGTGCGCGGGCAGATTCGCGACTCCAACTCGTCGGCGTTGATGGCCGAAGCGCTCGATGCCGGCGCCGAGCCCGTGTTCTTTGGCATTGCGCCCGATGATGAGCAGGCGATTGCCGAGCTGGTTCATCGTGCCGTGCAGGAGTGCGACTTTGTCATTACGAGCGGCGGCGCCTCTTCGGGCGATTACGACTATGTGACGGCGCTGGTCAGGCGCGAGGGCGAGGTGCTGTTCGATCGCATCTCGATGCGTCCGGGCAAGGCCATCACGTTTGGCTTGCTCGGGGGTAAGCCCTACCTGGGACTTTCAGGCAATCCGGCCGCGGCGTATGTGGGCTTTGAGATGCTCGCCCGCCCGGCGATTCGCAAGATGCGCGGCTTTGCCGAGGGTGCGCGTCCCGTGCAGCAGGCGACGCTCACACACGACGTGAAAAAGCGACAGCATCGCCGCTTCTTCGATCGCGCGACGGTTTTGCGCGACCCCGAGACCGGTGAGCTGTTGGTGACCGAGGCCAAGACGCAGAATTCGGCGCTGCTCGGCACGATGCAGCGGGCCAACTGCCTGCTGCGCATTAACGAGGGTCCGTGCGACCTTGCGGCGAGCGATGTCGTGGACGTTGTTCGCGTCGACCTGCCCGAGGGAACGGTGTTGTAGGAGGAAGACTGTGGAGTTGAAGATTTCGATCGTGACGTGCTCGGATACGCGTGATCTTGCCCAGGACGAGGCTGGAGCCTCACTCGAGGAGCTTATCGAGGCGCAGGGCTGGACGGTCTCCTCACACGTGGTCGTACGCGACGACGTCAGCGAGATCGGTGATGCCATCGCGGAAGCCGCCGATGAGTGCCACGCCAATGTCGTGCTCACCTGCGGCGGCACGGGTCTTTCGATGCGCGACGTGACACCCGAGGCGACGCGTGCCGTCTGTGACCGCGATGTGCCGGGTATTGCAGAGGCAATCCGTGCGTACTCGATGACCAAGACGCGCCGCGCCATGCTCTCGCGCGCCGTGTGCATGCAACGAGGTCATACACTTGTCGTAAACTTTCCCGGTTCTACGAAGGCCGCCCGCGAAAGCTGGGAGGCCATAGCGGACCAGCTGGAGCATGCGGCTCAGATGACAGCGGGCGGCGGACATACCAACTAAGTGGTTTACCTGGGGCGGGGCGACCTGAACGGCTGCTCCGCCTTTGTTTTCCGCCGAAGTGACGCCAAGGTGTATGGCAACTCGAAACTATATTCTCTGGCGAGAATAATTTCTCACTATCATTATTCTCGCAGAAGTATAATCTGATTGCAGATTAAAGCCCGCGGTGGGGTGCCCGGGCACAAGGTCCGAAAGGGTTGAACATGTTCGATATGGTTTCACGCCGCGGTTTTGTCTCGCTTTCTGCTGCCGCTGCCGCCAGCCTTGGCCTTGCTGGCTGCTCGGGCAACAAGACGTCCGAGCCCGCTGGTTCCGATGCCGGCTCCGCCAAGTCTTCCTCTAAGAAGAAGGCTGTCAAGCTGCAGGTCTTTGCCGCCAACTCGCTCGAGAAGGCCCTGCCCGAGGTCCAGGAGCTCTACACCGACCAGACCGGCACCACCTTTGCCGACACGCAGTTTAAGGCCTCCGGCGACCTCGTCGAGCAGATGCGTGCCGGCGCCACGGTCGACGTGCTCATCACCGCTTCCAAGGGCACCATGGATAACGCTGAGACCGCCGAGCTCGTCGCCGCCGACACCCGTGAGGATATGTTCGTCAACGACCTCGTGATCATTCGCGCCGAGGGCTCCGACACCATGGTCGAGGCCATCGCCGACGTCGCGAATCTGGACGGCAAGATCGCCATCGGCGACGCCAAGACCGTTCCCGCCGGCAAGTACGCCAACCAGGCCCTGGCCTCCGTGGGCCTCTACACCGGCACCGAGGGCGACGACGGCGAGTATGCTCCCGAGATCGCCGACAAGGTCGCTCTGGCCGACAAAGTTGGTACCGCCGCCGCCTATGTGTCCACAGGCGACTGCGTGGCCGGTTTTGTCTACAGCTCCGATATCTTCCGCTACGACGGCATCGAGGAGGCCTTCGTGTGTCCTGAGGATTCGCACAAGCCCATCGTGTACCCGGGTGCTGTCGCCGATGGCTCCGAGCACGCCGGCGAGGCCAAGGCGTTTATCGACTTCTGCCTGTCTAACAAGAAGGCTCAGAAGATTTGGGCCAAGTACGGCTTTGAGCTTTCCGCGTAGTGCGGCTTGGCGCGATAATTCTATCGTTTTGTGTTTTACTCCGTCCTTGTATTCGCTTGGAGCTTTTCGTGCTTAATAGATTCCGCATGCTTGTCGCCTGTGCTTTGACCTTCGCGCTTTGCTGGGTGCCGGGATTTGCGTTTGCTGGGGACGCTGAGGACGGGGCCCAGGTTGCTGCGACCGCTCATGGGCTTTCCTATGGGATCGAGGGTTTTGAGCGATTGGCCAAGGGGACCGCTCGTGCCATGGAGGGCCAGCCTGAGGGCTACCGGTTTCCCGTTGACGAGGACGTGGACCTTGTAGTGGCGCCTGCTGCCGACCGCGTTGTTGTGTGGATATCGCCCAAAGCGGTCGAGAAGTATGGATTGGATCCGCAGGACAACGAGTGCGTATCGGGTCTCAAGACCCTCGTCTGTGAGCTCGACAGCGCAAACTGCATGGGAGGTGCGCGGCTAGGGGACGTGGATCTTCCTTGGTATGTCACGGCGGAAACAACGTTTGACGCCGGCGGGTATACCTATGGCTTTGACGAGCGCGGTGCGGATGGGGACCGCTATGTGGTGATTGCATCAGCCTCGGGTGATGCCAAGGGCGGCGCGCGTTGGCTTGATAGCGCTCAAATGGTAGAAGCGTCGTCTGTCGTGTTGCGGGATGAGCAGGGGCCCTTGACCTCTCTGGCCTCCTTATTGGGCTGCATCGACTACCGACCGTTTTGGGTGTCCATTAAAACGAGCGGCCTTGCCCTGCTGATCTCCTTTGCGCTGGGCCTGTTCGCCGCGTGGAAGACTATGGGTACCTCGAGTCGCATCAAGGGCCTGCTCGATTCGGTCTTTACGATTCCTATGGTGCTGCCGCCCACGGTCTGCGGCTTTCTGCTGCTTATGCTATTTGGTCGATCGACCGGGGTCGGTCGGTGGCTCATCGCGCACGGCATCTCGATCGTCTTTACCTGGCCTGCGGCGGTGATATCTGCCGTCGTTGTGTCGTTTCCCCTGGTCTACCGCACGGCGCTCGGAGCCTTTGAGAGCCTCGACACGCAGATGCTCGATGCGGCGCGCACGCTGGGCTGGTCCGAGCGTCGCATCTTTACCAAGCTTATGATGCCGCTTGGCTGGCCCTCGATTGCCGCCGGCACGGTGCTCGCCTTTGCCCGCGCGATGGGCGAGTTTGGCTGCACCCTGTTCTTTGCGGGCAACTACGCCGGCATTACCCAGACCATCCCCATCGCCATCTACTTTGAGTGGATGGGCGGCAACACGTCGGTGGCCCTCTTTTGGGTCGTGGTCGTAATTGCGTTCAGCTTCCTGGTCATCCTATTCATCAACATGTACACGGCACATTCGCAAAAGTACCGCGAGCGTGGTCTTTCCCGTGCGGAGCGCAAGCAGGCCAAAGAGCTTGCCGGACAGGGCGATTCGCTCGATCCCGCCGGTGGCGATGCGCTGCGTATCGATCGCGAGGCGCTGGCCGAGCTCATGCGCGATGAGCCCGCTATGCAGGGGGGTCGATAGGCCATGTCACTCGTTCTGGACATAAAAAAGCGCTATCCGGGGTTTATGCTCGATATGCAGCTTGAGGCCGGCGAGGAGCGTGTGGCGCTGCTTGGTGCCTCGGGCTGCGGCAAGAGCTGCACGCTGCGCTGCATTGCCGGTGTTGAGACGCCCGACGAGGGCAAGATCGTCGTCAACGGCGTGACCTTTTTTGACTCGGCGGCGGGCATCAACCTGTCGCCCCAGGAGCGAAAATGCGCCCTGCTGTTCCAAAACTATCAGCTTTTCCCCAACATGACGGTGGCCGATAACGTATGCGCCGGTGTAAAGGATGCGGGCGACGCCGCCGCGCGCAAAAAGCTCGCCGAGCGCTACCTGGGTATCTTTGGACTGGCCGATTTTGCCGACCGCTATCCCGTGCGACTCTCGGGCGGTCAGCAGCAACGTGTGGCGCTTGCGCGCATGGTGGCGGCGCATCCGGGTATCTTTATGTTCGACGAGCCCATGAGCGCACTCGATTCCTATCTTAAGAGCGCCCTCGAGCAGAACATGCTCGACCTGTTCGATGTATGCAACCGCACCGTGCTCTACGTGAGCCACGACATCGACGAAGCGTGCCGCCTGTGCCAGCGCATCTGCGTGATGCACGACGGGCATGTTGAGGAGATCGGCTCAGTCGAGGACGTGGTCCGCCGTCCGCAGACGCTGGCGGCGCTGCGCCTGACGGGCTGCAAGAACACAAGCCGGGCGCGCAAGATCGGCGACGAAGAAGTTGAGGCCCTCGACTGGGGCATGAGCTTTAACGTGGGTCGCGCGGTTCCCGATAATGTGGCGTACCTGGGCATTCGCGCAAGCTACTTCCATGTTGACAATCGCGCGGGGCGGGGTCGCAACAGCTATGATTTGCACGTGGCCCGAGTGAGCGATTCGCGCTTTGAGCGCCTGGTGCTGTTGGACGTGCCGCGTACTGATGCGCCCACGCGTCTGCAGTGGAAGGTCAACAAAGTGGGCGTGCCTGTCGACGAGCTGCCGCAAGCAGGCGAGAACCTGCGCATGCACTTCGATGCGAGTAGGATTCACCTGGTTTGTCGATAGCGCCGGGTAATGCCGTCGGGGATATAAGCCTCGGCGGCTTTGTTTTGCCGTTTGCCGAATGAGGGATGACAAACTCTTATCAATCAAGATAATAATTTATTAAACAACGGCACACGACGCTGTCGTACGAATGTCAACGGTGTTCGCATGGTCGATGACCGTTGATATAGTTGTCCTAAACTTGAAAAGGAGGGTGCGCACATGCCGCAGACGACATACATTCGCCGCGTTGCCGCGCGCGCCCAGTATATGGCTCGGAGCCGCATATGAGCAGGTATGTTCACGGCTCCGGGAGAGACGACGCACAACTAAATAGTCAACCGCAAAGCAGGTTCCCCAAAATTCCGGGTTTGAGCACGGCCGGGCAATCGCCGCCCGTCGTGCATCGATACCGCTGTTATCCGTTTTTGGTTCGAGAGGGGAACCGTCATGGCTGAAGAATTTGATTTCCATCCGATGTGGGAGAGCCTCGGCATGAATCTTGCCGACCACGACATGCTGCTGGGCGCCGTGGGCCAGATGTACGGCGATATGTTCCTGACGCAGAACAATCGCCCCAAGTCCACGTCCTACCTGGACTTTGTGGCCACCAACATCCACAGCGGCCGTATTAAGGAGATGCTCGACAAGAAGGAGGCCGGCGAGGCCACCAAGATCGTCGGTTCGTTCTGCGTGTACGTGCCCGAGGAGATTGTACTTGCCTGCGACGGTATCCCCGTGGGCCTTTGCTCGGGTGCCGATTGGGCAACCGATAAGGTCGAGGAGCACCTGCCGCGCAACACCTGTCCGCTTATCAAGAGCTTTGCTGGCTTTAAGCTGGGCGAGGTCTGCCCCTACATTGAGTCGAGTGACCTGGTGGTGGGCGAGAACACCTGCGATGGCAAGAAGAAGGCTTATGAGTTTTTTGCCACGCAAAAGAACATGTACGTCATGGATATTCCCAACGTGCACGATGAGTCCACGCTCGTGACCTGGAAAGCCGAGGTCAAGAAGCTCGCCGCCAAGATTGAGGAAGAGTGTGGCGTCAAGATTACGCCCGAGCGTCTGAAGGCCGCCATCCACGCCGTCAATGAGAAGCGCCGCGCCCTACAGCGCCTCGCTGCCACGCGCGCTGCCGACCCAGCGCCCATCAGCGGTCTCGACAGCCTGCTGACCGTGCAGGCAGCCTTTATGGACGACACGCCGCGTCTGACCGGAGCCATTAACGATATGGCGGCCGAGTGTGAGCAGCGTGTCGAGGCCGGCGAGGGCGTGGCGCCCAAGGGGACCAAGCGCATCCTGTACACCGGCACGCCCATGGCCGTGCCCAACTGGAAGCTGTTCAACCTCATTGAGAAGGCCGGCGGCGTTGTGGTAGGCGAGGAGTCCTGCACGGGCTCGCGCTACTACAAGGACCTAGTCGACGAGTCCGGCGAGACGGTCGACGAGATGCTCGACGCCATCGCCGAGCGCTACTTTAAGATCAACTGCGCCGTCTTTACGCCCAACGACCAGCGTATGAAGGACATTGTCCAGATGGCCAAGGACCTGCATGCCGACGGCATCGTCGACGTGGCCCTGCAGTTCTGCACGCTCTATGAGATGGAGTCCTTCCAGGTCGAGAAGGCCGCCGAGGAAGCGGGCATCCCGTTTATGCATATCACCACCGACTACGCCGGCGAGGACGCAGGCCAGCTGCAGACGCGCATCGAAGCTTTCTTGGAAACCATTTAGGACTATACGTTCCGGCGGCTTCCCCAGGCACCCGATCTTGCCGTTCAAACCGTCGCTTGCGTACCAAAGTACGCGGCGCCCCTCTTTCACGGCAACCTCGGGCACCTGGGAAAGCCGTTTCCTTGGTCGGTTAAAAGGTTTGTTAAGGAGTTATATGTCGGAATATATTGAGCAGCCGTTGCCGTCCACGTTTGAGGAGTTCAACGAGCAGCGCAAGGCGTCGTTTATTCGCGTCAAGGATTACAAGCAAGCTGGTAATCGCCTGATCGGCTTTTTGTGCAGCTATACGCCACTCGAGATTATCGATGCCGCGGGGGCCGCAAGTGTCGCTCTGTGCGGTACGTCCGATGAGGTGATTCCCGAGGCCGAGAAGGTGCTGCCGGCAAATCTGTGCCCGCTCATCAAATCGACGTACGGCTTTGCCTACTCGCAAAAGTGCCCGTTTACGTACTTTAGCGACATGATCATCGGCGAGACCACCTGTGACGGCAAGAAGAAGATGTACGAGTTGCTCAACGAGCTCAAGCGCACGCACATTCTGCACCTGCCGCAGGGTCGCGATCGCGCCTACGAGCGTGAAGGCTGGTGCGAGGAGTGCCGCCTGCTCAAAGAGGAGCTCGAGAACTTCTACGGCATTACGATTGCCGACGATGACCTGCGCGCTGCTGTCCGTCGTCGCAATCGCTTGCGTGCGGCCCAGCTCGAGATGTTCGCGCTGCAGGCCAACCAGCCGGCGGCCATGAGCGGCGTCGACCTGATGAGCACCATGTTCGCCGGTACGTTCAGCTTTGATATCGAGGCCTATACGCAGCAGCTGGAGCAAAAGGTCGTCAAGCTGCGCGAGGCCTACGACGCGGGCGAGCGCCCGGTCGCGGCAGATGCCAAGCGCATTCTGATCACCGGCTGCCCGGTGGGCGGTGTGATTAGCAAGATCGGCCGTACTATCGAGTCCAACGGCGGCGTGGTCGTGTGCATGGACGATTGCTCGGGCGAGCGCACGGCGGCCATGATGATCGATCCGGAGGCTCCCGATATCCTGCGCGCCATCGCCGACCGCTACCTGGACATCAACTGCTCGGTCATGACGCCCAACGACGGCCGTATGGAAAACACGCTGGTCATGTGCGAGAAGTATCGCGTCGATGGCGTAGTGGAGAGCGTGCTCCAGGCGTGCCACACCTTTAACGTGGAGAGTGCACGCATGCAGGAGGCTGTCGAGGGCGCGGGTATTCCGTACATGAAGATCGAGACCGACTACAGCAACGGCGACATGGGTCAGATTGAGACTCGCATCGCCGCCTTCATCGAAACCCTCTAGCTTCCTCAGGCACCGGATCTTGCCCCTCAAACCGTCGCTTGCGTACCAAAGTACGCTGCGCTCCTCTTTCGGGGCAACCTCCGGCACCTGAGAAACCTAGAGCTAAGGTGCCTGAACGCGCCGCTACCTTTGATGTTTAGATTGGGAGAGAGCCATGATAGGGATCGGGATCGATATCGGGTCTACGGCGGCTAAGGCTGCTGTGGTCGACGGGGAGGGTTCGGTGGCGTGGACGTGCGTGCAGCCAACCGGGTTCTCCTCGGTCGATGCTTCCGAGCGTCTGCGCGAGGCACTGGCAGTGGCGGGTTATGACGTGGCTGCCGACGACGTGCGCGTGATCGCGACCGGCTACGGCCGTGTTGCCGTGCCCTATGCGCACAAGGTCGTGACCGAGATTACCTGCCACGGCACTGGTGCCGTGCGCTTGTTTGGCGATCACGGCACGGTGATTGACGTGGGCGGCCAGGACACCAAGGTCATTCAGCTTAAAAGTGGCCGCGTGGCCAAGTTTGCCATGAACGACAAGTGCGCCGCCGGCACGGGGCGCTTTTTGGAGATCATGGCCGACCGCCTAGGTATTTCCCAGCAGCAGATGGCCGACCTGGCGCGTTCCGGCGAGCCCACCAAGATCAGCAGCATGTGCACGGTGTTTGCCGAAAGCGAGGTCATAAGCCTGATCGGTCGCGGTGAGCCGCGCGAGAACATTGCGCGTGGCGTGATCGACAGCGTGGTCTCGCGTGTGGCGACCATGGCCGGGCAGGCCGCGGGCGCCCCGTACTACCTGACCGGTGGCCTGTGCGAGAACGCCTTCGTAGTGGAGCGGTTGGGCGAGCTACTGGGGTCGCCGGTGACCACCTCGCCCCAGGCTCGCTTTGCCGGAGCGATCGGCGCGGCTGTCCGCGCCGCCGCCTTGGCCTAGGGGTGTACCGCGACATGCGCATTCTCAATATCTCGGCACGAAAACCAGATAGCACCGGCAGCGGCACCTACCTTGCCGCGCTCGTGCGCGAGCAGATCGAGATGGGGCATCGCGCCGCCGTGCTTTGCGGCGCGGCACCGGGTGATACCCAAGACGAGCTGGACCGGCGTGCTGCCGTGTTTGCCGTACCGTTCGAGTCGTCCGAGCTGCCGTTTCCCATCTGCGGTATGTCCGATGTCATGCCCTATCCCTCCACACGCTATCGTGACCTGACGCCTTCGATGCTCAAGGCATTTGAGCGGGCATTTGCTGCTGCAATCAATCGGGCGGTGGCTGAGTTTCGGCCCGATCTGGTGCTCTGCCATCACCTGTATCTGGTGACCGCATTGGCGCGCGAGTGCGTCCGGGGCGTGCCGGTTATTGCCGTGTGCCATTCGACCGACCTGCGCCAGCTGCGTTCGCATGCGCTCGAGCGCGATCGCATCGTAAGTGCGGTTCGTCGGCTCGATGCCGTCTTTGCGCTCCATGCTGAGCAGGCTGAGCAGATTGGCCTGGTGTGCGGCGTCGATGCCGATCGTATCCACGTGATTGGGACGGGCTACGACCATCGCGTCTTCTGCCGCGACGCAAGCGTGGCGAGGCAGCCGGGATCGCTTGTGTACGTGGGCAAGATTTGCTTTAAAAAGGGCGTCGAGTCGCTGGTTCGAGCTGTGTCATTGCCGAGTGACGATGACGTCCGCCCATCTGGCTTGGTACTTGTGGGCGGCCGCGGGGACGATGCCGAGTACGCGCGTATCGAGCGCTTGACCGCGGCCTCGGATGTGCCGGTGACGCTGGCGGGGCGCCTGGATAGCGATGGGCTCGTGCGTGCCTACCGCAGTTCCGACGTCTTTGTGCTGCCTTCGTTTTACGAGGGTCTGCCGCTTGTGACGATCGAGGCCCTCGCGTGTGGCTGCAAAGTTGTGGCGACCGATTTGCCCGGCGTTCGTCCCTGGATGGAGGCGATGCTTCCCGGTGCTCCCGTGACGTGGGTGGCGTCGCCGCGTATGACGGATGTCGACACGCCCGTGGCGACCGACCTTCCGTTGTTTGAGCGCGCACTGGCAGATGCTATCGCGCAGGCGCTTGCGGCGCCGCCTTCGACGTTCGAGCCGTCGGCGGTCTCTTGGGAAGCGTGCCTGGGGCGTATACTTAAAGTCGTTGATTTGATGGAAGGGGGTTCGTATGGCTAAGGACACCATGAGGCTCACGTCCATGACGGCCGCGAGCGGTTGAGCCGCTAAGTTGGGCCCCGGAGCCCTCGCCCAGGTCCTGGGCGATTTACCCAATGTGCATAACGACAACTTGCTCGTGGGGTTCGATACCTCCGACGATGCGAGCGTCTTCCGCGTAGGGGAGAACCTGGGGCTCGTGCAGTCCATTGACTTCTTCCCACCGATGGTCGATGACCCGTTCCTGTTTGGCCAGATCGCTGCGGCCAACTCGCTGTCGGACATCTACGCCATGGGCGGGCGGCCGAGCCATGCCATGAACCTGCTTTGCATACCCAGTTGCCTGGGCGTTGAGGTTGCCGGTCAGATTCTGGCGGGCGGCGCCGATAAGTGCGTCGAGGCGGGTTGCTCCATCGCGGGCGGCCACACCATCAACGACGACGAGCCCAAGTACGGCCTGTCCGTGAGCGGGTTTGTCGCGCTTGACCGTATGCTCGCCAACAGCGGCGCGCGCGTGGGCGATGCGTTGCTGCTGACCAAGGCGATCGGCTCGGGCATCATCACCACGGCCATTAAGGGCGAGCTCATCGAGCAGGACGAGGCCGCAGCCATGTTTGACTCGATGCGCACCCTCAACGAGGCCCCGATTCGTCTGGCCGAGGGACTCGAGCTTCACGGCTGTACCGACATCACGGGCTTTGGCCTGATCGGGCACGCGTGCGAGATGGCTGAGGGCTCGGGCGTGCAGGTTGAGCTTGCGTCGGGGTCGGTGCCGCTCTTTGACCAGGTGCTCGACATGGCGCGTCTGGGCATTATCCCCGCGGGCTCCTACCGCAACCAGGACTTCTTTGGCCCGCGCGTGACGGCTGACGACGAGCTGGAGCCGGGCATGTTGGATGCGCTGTACGATCCGCAGACTTCGGGTGGTTTGCTTATTGCGGCGCCTGCTGCCGATGTGGATGAGCTTGCGCGCCGTTTACGTGCCGAGGGGCGCATCGCGGCCGTTGTCGGGCGCGTGTGCGAGGCGGAGCCGGGCGGTCCTGCCGTCCACGTTGTGCATTAAGGAAAACCGTTTATGCGACTGCCTACTGTTCTGGGCGGTCCCTTTTGAAAGGATGTAACTATGTCTACCAAGATTGAAGTCAATGCCATGGGCGATGCCTGCCCGCTGCCCGTCGTCAAGACGCTTAAGGCGCTCAAACAGCTCGATGGCGAGGGTGCCGTGGTGACCTCGGTCGATAACGAGACCGCCGTCAAGAACATCTCCAAGATGGCGCAGGAGAAGGGGTGCACGGCCTCGGTCGAGAAGGTTTCTGACGCCGAGTGGCGCGTGACTGTCGCGACCGCCGGTGCCGTTGCCGTGGCCGATCCCGAGCAGGATGGCGCTGCCTTCTGTGATGCCAGCGCCGGCAAGGGCAAGCTCGTCATTTCCGTCTACACCGACTGCATGGGCCGCGGCGACGACGAGCTGGGCCACAAACTCATGAAGGCGTTTATCTTTGCCGTGACGCAGCAGGAGGAGCTGCCCGCGACCATGCTGTTCTACAACGGCGGCGCCAAGCTCACCGTCGAGGGCTCGCCGGTGCTCGATGACCTGAAGGGCCTGGCCGAGCAGGGTGTCGAGATTCTCACCTGCGGTACCTGCCTCGACCACTATGGCATTAAAGACCAGCTTGCGGTGGGCGAGGTCACCAACATGTACGTGATCGTGGAGAAGATGGAGCAGGCCGTGCGCGTCGTGCGCCCGTAGCGTATTGGTTGGAGTTGCCATGAGGGAGAAGCGCCCGGCGCTTGTCATCACGTTTCCCACCACGGCGGCCGCCATGGGGTGCGAGTCCCTGTGCATCGAGCGCGGCCTTCCCGGGCGAACGATTCCCGTGCCCGGGGAGGTCGCTGCTGGCTGCGGTCTGGCGTGGAAGGCGTTGCCTGCCGATGAGGAGCTGCTGCGCGGCGAACTCGCCGCGGCGGGCGTTCCCACCGAGGGCTATACCGTGATTGATATGTGGGAGGTCGTGCGATGATCTACCTGGATAACGCGGCGACGACCATGCACAAGCCGCAGGAGGTCATCGATGCCGTGACGCAGGCGATGTGTTCGCTCGGCAATGCCGGGCGCGGCGCCACGTCGGGTGCCCTCGATGCCGCTCGTACGATTCACGGTTGTCGCGCCAAGCTCGCGCGCCTTTTGGGTTGCCCGAGGGCGGACCATGTGTGCTTTACGCCCAACTCTACGGCGGCGCTCAACACCGCCATCAACGGGGTGGTGCGCCCCGGCGACCGCGTGGTCTCGACGGTGCTTGAGCACAACTCGGTGCTACGTCCGCTCAACCGCCTGGCGGCAGAGCAGGGTGTGACGGTTGAGCATGCGGGTTGCGATGCGAGCGGCGTGCTCGACTACGACGAGCTCGAGCAGCTGGTCACGCCGGGCACGCGTGCTGTGGTGGTGACGCACGCCTCCAATGTGACCGGCAACGCGGTCGACATTGCACGCGTAGCTGCCATGGCCCATGCGGCCGGTGCGCTCGTGATTGTCGATGCCTCGCAGTCTGCCGGCACGGCGCATATCGATATGCAGGCCATGGGGCTCGACGTCGTGTGCTTTACCGGCCACAAGGGGCTGATGGGCCCGCAGGGCACCGGCGGTCTGGCCGTGGCGGAGGGTGTCGACGTGGCGCCCTGGGCCATGGGCGGCACGGGCGTGCACAGCTTCGATGCACTGCAGCCGCTTGAGTGGCCCACGCGCCTGGAGGCGGGCACGCTCAACGGTCACGGCATCGCGGGACTTTCCGCGGGTCTCGACTTTATCGAGGCCCAGGGTGGAGTCGAGGCGATTGCGGCACACGAGCGAGCACTGGCGGATCGCTTCCTTGCCGGTGTGCGCGAGATTCCGGGGATTAAGCTCTATGGTGCCTTTGACCAGCCGACGCGCTCTGCGATCGTGTCGCTCAACGTGGGCGATATCGATTCGGCCGAGATCTCGGATGCACTCATGCAAGGGTGGGGGATTGCGACGCGCCCCGGCGCCCATTGCGCTCCGCTCATGCACCGTGCGCTGGGGACCGAGCGTCAGGGTGTCGTTCGCTTCTCGTTTGGGTATTTCAACACGGACGAGGAAGTCGACACCGCGATCGACGCTTTGCGCGATTTAGCCTGCTAGAGCGTATATACTTGCGGGACGGGTCTTTTGCCCGTCCCGTTTTTGTTTCGACCCGAAAGGTGTGTCTATGGCCTCATCCGCCTCGCGTGGTCTGCGCTCCGACCATGTCGTTACCGTCGGCATCGCCCTGTTCTCGATGCTCTTTGGCGCCGGCAACCTTATCATTCCGCCGCTGCTGGCGCTGCAAGCAGGTTCAGCCACGCCGGTCGCCATGCTCGGCTTTCTCATCGCCGCCATCGGCCTGCCCGTCATGGGCTTTATCGCCGTGGCGCTTGCCGGAACGGCGCGCGAGCTTGCCGGCCGCGTGCACCCCAAGTTCGGTGAGTTCTTTGTTGCGGCGGTGTATCTGGCCATCGGCCCGTGCCTGGCCATTCCGCGTACGAGCTCCACGGCCTTCGAGATGCTGGTGCCGCTGCTGCCCGAGGGCGTTTCGCTTGGCACGGCTCGTCTGGTGTTTGCCGTTGGCTTCTTTGTCGTCGCGTTTGCTCTCACGCTGCGCCCGGGTGTCATCACGCGCGTGCTCGGCCGCATTACGGGCCCCGCGCTCATTGCACTCATCGTGTTGGTCGTGGGTGCCGCCGTGGTCTCGCCACTGGGACCGGCTGCCGCGCCTCAGGCTCCCTACGATGCAGGCGCCGCCGTGCAGGGCTTTTTGACTGGCTATCAGACCATGGACCTGCTCGCGTCGCTCGCCTTCGGCATCATCATCGCCGAGACCATCCACGAGTTGGGCGTTACCGACGATAGGCGCGTGGCCTTCGAGATCTCGCGTTCGGGTGTGATCGCCGGCGTGCTCATGGCCATCATCTACTGCGGCCTGGCGCTTGCCGGAATGCAACTCGGCACGGTTATGCCCGATGCCACCAACGGCGCTGCCATCCTCGCTCGTTCGGCCTCCATGCATTTTGGGCTTGCTGGCACGGTCGTGGTCTTCGCGATCTTTTTCCTCGCCTGCATGAACGTGTGCGTCGGTCTTATTAGCTGCTGCTCGCGCTATTTCTGTGAGACGTACGTAGTTGAAGGGGGAGCGGAGGCTTCCGAGGGGGCCATGCGCCGCCCCTTCGCGATCCTTGCCTTTGTGTTCGCGGCGTTTTCGTGCGTGCTCTCCAACGTGGGCCTCGACGTGATCCTTATGTTCTCGGTGCCCATGCTTAACGCCTTGTATCCCGTCGCCATCGTGCTGGTTCTCATGGGTTTGGTACACGGCTTTTGCGACGCTCATCCGCAGGTGTGGGTCTGGGTTGGCGGTGTGGTTGCCGTGCAGAGCGTGATCACCTCGGTCCGCGATGCGTTCTTTGGGGGCACGTGGCTGCCGTTTGATGCGCTGCCGTTGGCGGATATCGGTGCCGCGTGGGCGCCGGTTGCCGTGGTGGCATTTGTGATCGGCCTGCTCCATAGTCGTTTTGTCGCACATTCGAGGAGCTAAGGCATCAATGCTTGCACAGGCGGGGAGTCTCCCCTATAATTTCCTTCGCTTTGGGACACGCAAGGTTTAGACCTTAGCTGCTCAACACCTTCGGGACGTGGCGCAGTTTGGTAGCGCGCCTGCTTTGGGAGCAGGATGTCGCAGGTTCAAATCCTGTCGTCCCGACCATATCTTGCGGGCGTAGTTCAATGGTAGAACCCCAGCCTTCCAAGCTGATGACGCGGGTTCGATTCCCGTCGCCCGCTCCATAAGATAGATGAATGGCTCTGATTCCTTTTGGGACCAGAGCCATTTTCATATACATGCCGGGACCCCACATCCCCTTCTAAGTTGCGGTGAAATACGGACTGTTTTTCGGCTTTTATGGCCCATGTAGTCCGTATTTCACCGCAACTATTTGTAAGGTTGGATTTTGATGCCGTTGGGAGGGTCGTAGCGACCGTCTACCGAGAGTGGAAATATTTTTTGAAGCTCTGACCTGCGGCGTCAAGCTTTTGGTCAGCTTTTGGCAAGGCCTGCGGACGGAAGCATGCGATAGCGTAATGGTATTCTCTCCGCCGTGATGGTTATGGGGTTGGCCATGCTCGATAAAGGCAAACATTTTCCGCAGTCATATGCAAGGATGCTATTCTCGGCCGTTGGAATTCATCAAGATGGACAGCTGCTTATAACAATTGATCCTTGGGATGAACGCCGTGCGCGTGAGCTTATGCAGGAAGAGCTCATGCTTCGTCTTTACAACCACGTGTATGCGGATCCGGTCTATTGGAATAATCTTGGGGTTGAAGATCGCATCTTTCAGCTGGCATCCGCTATTGCGGTCGTTGAACCGGATGCTGTGTTTTGCGGATCGACAGCAGCGCTGCTCTACGGCATCGGCTCGGCGTATACGCTTCTGGATAAAGTGCAAGTACTGCTGCCACGGTCTACAAGGCGTGATACGTATGAGTTCGTTGAATACAAACGCTGGCGGGCGGGCGAAGTGTGGCGGCTAGGTCTGTTTACACTGACGGATCCATGTCGAACGGTTGTTGATATCGCCCGAACGAGCGCCTTTCGCTATGCGCTGGGCTATGTCGATGGCTTGGCCCGTGAGTACGATGTCGAACGCGAAGAGCTGCGAGCATATGCGCAGGCAAATTGCCGAGGGTTGCATGGCATCGCGCGTGCTTTTGACGTTTTTGAGTATATGGACGGCAGGTCAGACAATGGCGGCGAGTCTGAGGCGAGAGCAGCGATGATTCTCGCTGGGGTTGTCGCGCCCGAGCTTCAAGTTGAGATAACGCGACCGGGAAACGCTGGCTATTATCTAGCAGATTATGGCTGGCAGATGTCAGACGGCTCATGGACGCTGGCAGAGCTGCATGGGCTAGGCAAGTTTGAAGACGAGGCTCAAAATGATCCCGAGCAGGCGGCGGCAAAAACGTATCGAGCGGCCCTCATGCGCGACGCGAACCTTCGCGCCATGGGCCACAACATCATTCATTTCAAACTCTCGGACACCTACGACGTAGAATCGTTCGGTGCCATGATGCGCGGTTACGGCATTCCGACAACAAAACCCTACGCCGAATCCCGATAGCGAAATCGTTCGCGGTCCACCTTCAATAAGTTGCGGTGAAATGCGGACTGTTGAGGCCTTTAAAGGCATAAATCAGTCTGTATTTCACCGCAACTTAGGTGGGGATGGGTTTATCTGCGGGGGCGGTGGCGGAGTTTGTCGATGGTGGCGTCGGTGCTTCGGCTGCGGGCTTCGGCGGCGCGGTCGCGGGCGTCGGCAGCGGTTTGACGCTTGCGGCGGTAGTCGATCATGCCCTGGATGATGGGCTTGCCAAAGCTCACGACATCATCGTTGTAGATGGCGGTTCGGGCTGCGAGGAGGCAGTCGGTAAAGTCCATATGGGTCTTGCCAAAGAGTTTGACGGCAAGGGCGACAACGGTGGGCTCGTCGACCATGACGTCATCGAGCAGCCTTTTCATGGCCGCAGCAATCTCAACGCGGGGAACCTTATAGACGTCACGCAGCGTGACCACGACGCGCGTGATGATTTCGGGGTAGACGCGAGCGGTGCGCGTGGCGATGACCTTGGCGGCACGCGGTGACAGAACTTCGTCGTCGTCAAGTAGGTAGCGCAGGATGACGGTCTCGTCGATGATGGTGCTACTCATGGATATCTACTTCCTCGGGACCCAAAATCGAATCGTCGCTTTCTGTAGCAAGGTACTCAATCCAGGCATTGCGCTCCTCGGAGCGGCGATTGGGATCTCCATATGCTTTGAGCGATCCATAGGCGGCGGTGCCGTCCTTTGAGCGCACGGCGACCGGCTGAAAGGGGAGCTTGCGCATCAAAATACTCTGCGCGACAAAAAGGCGAACGGCCTCGGCAAGCGATGTGCCCATGGCGTCGTAGAGGCGCTCGGCATGCTGTTTGCCCTCTTCGCGAATGCGCACCTGCAGGATGGCTCGTTTTTGCGTCGATGACATCACTGGCCTCCCTTAATGAGCATGCAATATGAATGGTCAAATACAGTATTGGCTATAATAGCCAATCTTATAACCACTACTTTATTGCACTAGAGTAATCGATTGTGAACAACATTACAAACGTACAACATTCACCAGAAACGAGCGTGAAATCTTTCTTGGGCGTACGCATGTAATACACTCACCTTTATAGCTTCTAGAGAATAATTCCAACCTGCCGAAACCCCTGCAATACACCCGTATTGCAGGGCCTATGCTCAAGTTTGCCCCCTGCAACTGCGTATATTTAACCTGTATATCGTTGGAGGAATTCTATCGAAGTGCCTGTTTCGCCGCATGCACTCGATACGCCGATGCCGGACCACGGGCGGTCCGGGGCTACGTCGACAGGATCTCTCCGACATGGGATTCAGGAGGGAGTGAACAACATGGGCAATAAACGAGTCGTGGCTGATTCTTCACGCTGCATTGGGTGCCAAACCTGTATGGCGGCGTGCATCGAGGCACACGATATTCCCGGCAACATCGCCGCACCTCGCTTGCGCGTAACGCGCACCTACGAGATTTCCGCGCCGGTGGCATGTCACCACTGCGAGGATGCCCCGTGCGCCAAGGCCTGCCCCACGGGCGCCTTGTTCTTTGATCCAAAGAACCATCGCATCGGCGTCAACGAGGACAACTGCATCGGCTGCAAGAGCTGCGTCATGGCCTGCCCCTTTGGCGCCGTGAGCGTGGCGACCACGCAGGTCCCCGTCTTGATGGGCGACGTGCGCGTGGGTTCGCAGACTAAGAGTTTCGTGCTCAAGTGCGACCTGTGCGTGGACCGTCCCGGCGGTCCGGCGTGTGCCGAGGCGTGTCCGACCAAGGGCCTCACCCTGGTAGACGAGGAGCGTCTGGCGGAGCTGACTGCCGAGCGTGCCCGCGCCACCATCGAAAACGAGGCGTAGGCGGGCGGCCATACAAGCCCAACGATTGTCAAATACGTACCGATTAATCGGTAGCAGAGAAAGGAAGGAGGGTGTCATGGAGAAGCATAAAGTGATCTGCCCGTATTGCGGCGCCGGTTGCCAGTTTAACCTCTTGGTCCAAAACGGCCAGGTCGTGGGTACCGAACCGCTCAACGGCATCACCAATCAGGGCGAGCTGTGTCTTAAGGGCATGAGCGGCTACGACTTCATCAACGACACCAAGATCTTGACTCCTCGCGTACTGCACCCGATGATCCGCCGCACTAAGGGCGCGGATCTTGAGCGCGTAAGCTGGGACGAGGCACTGGATTTCACCGCATCTAAGATGCAGGCCATAATTGACGAATATGGTCCTAACGCTGTCATGACCACCGGCTCTTCGCGAGGCGGCGGCAATGAGGCGAACTACGTCATGCGGAAGTTTACGCGTGCGTGCATCGGCACCCACAGCGTGGACAACTGCGCCCGTACTTGACACGGCCCTACTGTCCTCGGTCTGATGGACACGGTTGGTTCAGGTTGCATGTCATGCTCCATCCCCGGTATGGAGGATGCGGGCTGCATTTTCCTCTTCGGCTATAACCCTGCCGATTCGCACCCCATCGTCGCAAGGCGTATCGTGCGAGCCAAAGAAAAGGGTTGCAAGATCATCGTCGCCGACCCGCGCCATATCGAAACCGCGCGTATCGCCGATCTCTACCTTCCGATCAAGAACGGTTGCAATGTTGCGTTCCTCAACGCCTTTGCCAACTGCTTGGTCAACGATGGCCTCTACGACAAGGAATTCGTCGCCGAGCACACGAACGGCTTTGACGAGTGGTGGGAGACCATCAAGAACTACACTCCCGAATCCGTACAGGACATCACGGGTGTCGAGCCCGCGTTGATCCACCAAGCTGCCGAGATGTACGCCACGGCGAAGCCCTCTGCCATCATTGGCTGGGGCATGGGCGTATGCCAGCAGAAGCAGAACCTGAAGACGGTGCACACCATCGCCTCCATCGCCTGCGTTGCCGGCCAGATCGGCAAACCCAACTCCGGCCTCGCGCCCGTGCGTGGCCAGAATAACGTCCAGGGCTCCTGCGATATGGGCATGCTGCCCAACCTGTACCCTGGCTACCAGAAGGTCACCGACCCGGCAGTGCGTGCCAAGTTTGCCAAGGCTTGGGGCGTGCCCGAGGAAAAGCTCCCGCTCGAGGAGGGCTACAAGCTCACCGACCTGGGCCACCTGGTCGACGAGGGCAAGGTGCACTGCTTCTACAACTACGGCGAGGACCCGGTGCAGACCGAGCCCGATTCGGCCGGCATGCGCAAGACGCTCTCCGAGCTGGATCTGTTCATTTGCCAGGACATCTTTATGACGCAGACGACCATGCTCGCCGACGTCATCCTGCCCGCTACCTCTTGGGGCGAGCACGAGGGTGTCTTTACCGCATCCGACCGTAGCTTCCAGCACTTTGACGCGGCCGTTCCGCCCAAGGGCGAGTGCCGTCACGACTGGGAGATCTTCGCGGACCTGTCCACGCGTATGGGCTATCCCATGCACTACGACAACACCGAGCAGATCTGGAACGAGTGCATTAGCCTGTGCCCCAACTTTGTGGGCGCGACCTACGAGAAGATGGCTCCCGAGGGCGGCTACGCCCAGTGGCCCGTCAAGAGCACCGATGTGGACGACCACGGTACGCCTGACATGTTCGCTGGTGGCAAGTTCACCACCAAGGACGGCCGCGCCAACCTGATGGCGCACGACTGGGAGGCGCCCTCCGAGCTTCCCGACGATGAGTACCCGCTCATCCTGTGCACCGTCCGCGAGGTCGGCCACTACAGCTGCCGCTCGATGACCGGCAACTGCAAGACGCTGGCGCTGCTTGCCGACGAGCCCGGTTTTGTCCGCATGAATCCCGCGGACGCCCAGGCGCGCGGCATCAAGAACGGCGACATCGTCTCGATTCACAGCCGCCGCGGCCAGGTATACAGCCGCGCCGACGTGAGCGACCGTATCAACAAGGGCACGGTCTATATGACCTATCAGTGGTGGATCGGCAAGTGCAACGAGCTGACCATGCACAAGGTCGACCCGGTCTCGCATACGCCCGAGGACAAGTTCTCCGCCTGCCAGGTCGACGCCATTGCCGACCAGGTCTGGGCAGAGGGCGAGGTCGAGCGTCAGTACACCGAGCTCAAGCAGGCTCTGGTGGACGCCGCCGCTCCCCAGGACGTTGAGCCCGGCGCCGCCAAGTTCGACGACGAGACGCACGTGAATCAAATCGTGTAGTCCCGTTCTCGTTGGCTTTTTGGGCCGGGCGTCCCGTACGTTCGGGTGCCCGGCCCGTTATTTTGAAAGGAAGTGGGGATGAACCGCTTCATCGACATCAACCCGGAGAGGTGCATCGGCTGCGGAACATGCCAGTCCGCCTGTGCCGACGCCCACCGGATGCAGGGTCTTCAGGATACGCCGCGCCTGGCGCTCGTGAAGACCGGCGGTATTTCGGCCGCCCTTGCCTGCCACCATTGCGAGGGTGCCCCCTGCGCCGAGGTTTGCCCGGTGAATGCCATCGAGCACGATGGCGACCGCATCCACGTCAAGGAGCAGGAGTGCATCGGGTGCAGGCTGTGCGCCATCGCGTGCCCCTTCGGAGCCATCCATCCCGATGGCACGTCTATCGCCGGTGTCGCAGGCATGTGCGACCCGACGCCTTCGTATCCTAAGTCCCTGAGCAGCCTGCTTACGTGGGCTCCTGGCCAGTACACCTGCGCCGTCAAGTGCGACCTGTGCGCCTTCGATCCGGACGGCCCGCATTGTGTGGCGGCGTGCCCTACCAAGGCGCTGACCGTCATGGGTGGCGCGGCCGATCGCGAGCTCGACGAGGCCAAGCGCCTGCGCTCGATCGAAAACGGTCCGGTCGTCGACGTTACCGCTGTGGCCCAGGGCCTGTCCGAGAAAGCAGAAGGGAGCGTAAACAATGGATAGCATGACGCTGTTTATCGCATCGCTTGCCGTCTCGTGCATCGGTGCGCTCGCCTCGGTTCTGCTGATTAAGGCCGATAACGCCGCCAAGACCGCCGGCTGCCTGATCGGCGCCGTCGCCGCGGTGCTTTCGTTTGTGGCCGGTATCCAGGCCGTGCTGGGCGATGTCACGTCGGTCGACACCATCGTGTTCTTCCCGTTTGCCCATTTCCAGCTGCTGCTCAATCAGCTGTCCGGCCTGTTCGTGGCGCTCATCTCGGTGCTCGCGTTTGCCGGTTCGATCTACGGTCTCAACTACTTTGATGAGTACCCGGGCAAAAAGGGCCGCGCTGGCTTCTTCTTTAACACCTTCGTGGCGTCCATGATGCTCGTCATCACCGCCGACAACGTGTTTTGGTTCCTGGTCGCCTTTGAGCTCATGTCGCTGACCTCGTACTTCCTGGTCGTGATCGAGGAGAACGAGAATTCCATCCACGGCGGTTGGCTCTACTTTGTGATCGCACACGTGGGCTTTGTGCTCATCATGGCGAGCTTCCTCACCATGACCAACTTCGCCGGTGGCTCGTTTGCCTTTGCGGATTTCCGCGCTACGCAGTTTAGCCCCGCGGTCGCATCCGTGTGCTTCGTGCTCGCCTTCTTTGGCTTTGGCGCCAAGGCCGGTATCATCCCGCTGCACGGCTGGCTGCCCAAGGCACATCCCGAGGCGCCGTCCAACGTGTCGGCCCTCATGTCCGGCGGCATGATCAAGATCGGTATCTTCGGCATCCTCAAGGTTGGTCTCGACCTGCTCTCCGCCTCGGGCGTTCAGGTTTGGTGGGGCCTTATGGTCATGGTCTTCGGTGCGATCTCGTCGGTTCTCGGCGTGGCCTTCGCCCTGCAGGAGCATGACATCAAGCGCCTGCTGGCCTATCACTCCGTCGAGAACATCGGCATCATTCTGCTCGGCGTCGGTGCCTCCATGGCCGCCATGGCGCTCAACTCGGTCGGTATCGCCGTCCTGGCTCTGATGGCCGCCCTCTACCACACGTTTAACCACGCGATGTTTAAGGGCGAGCTGTTCTTGGGCGCCGGTGCGCTGCTGTACTCTACGGGTACGCGCAATATGGAGAAGATGGGCGGCCTGTTCCGTCGTATGCCGGCAACGGCCATCTGCTTCCTTATTGGCGCGCTTGCCATCTCGGCCATCCCGCCCTTTAACGGCTTTGTTTCCGAGTGGTTTACCTACCAGTCGCTGTTTAATGCCGCCATGCAGGGCGACAAGGCCGTCATGATCGTGGCCGTGTTCGCTGCCGTCGCGCTTGCCATTACCGGCGCGCTGGCTGTCACGTGCTTCGTCAAGGCCTATGGCGTCTCCTTTGCCTCCGCGCCCCGTTCCGAGGCTGCGGCCAATGCCAAGGAGGTTCCCGCCCCCATGGTGTTCGCGCAGGGCCTGCTCGCGGCCATCTGCGTCGTGCTGGGCATTGGCGCTCCCGTGATCGCGCCCGTGCTGGTCGATGTCGCCGCGTCCGTGCTGCATCCGTACGGTGGCGTGTTTGCCGCCGAGGGCATGGAGCTCATGAACCAGTACTCCGGCGCTGCCACCTCCACGCCCGCGATCGCTATTGCGCTCGTGGTGCTCGTCGGTCTTGCCTGCGGTTATCGCAAGCTCAAGACCGTCGGCAAGGTGCAGAAGTCCCAGCCGTGGGCATGCGGCTATGCTCCCAACGAGCATATGCCCGTCGTGGCCACGACCTTTGCCTCCGAGGTGTCCTGGTTTATGCAGCCGCTCTACACGCTGCGCGACCGCTGCACGGCCGTCTGCTGGTCCATCGCGCACTTCTTCCAGAAGCTCACCGGTGTGGCCGAGGCTGTGGAGCCCGTACCCGACAAGGTTCTCGTCGATGCCCCGCATAAGGGTGTCGAGAAGCTCGCCGACCTCGCGACTAAGCTCGAGGGTGGCAACTACAGCATCTATATCTGCTACATCGTCGCGGCACTCGTGGTGTTCCTCGTGCTCGCCGTGCAAATGGGTTAAGGAGGGGAGAGCATGAACAACATCGTACTTGCCGTTCTGCAGGGCGTGGTCGTCATGGCCGTCGCGCCGTTCTTCTCCGGTCTCGGCCGCGTGATCCGCGCCAAGATGCACAACCGTCGCGGCCCCAGCATCATGCAGGACTATCGCGACCTGGCCAAGCTCTTTGCGCGCCCCGAGTCCCAGAGCGAGGACGCGAGCTTTGCGCTGCGCATTATGCCGCCGCTGTTCTTCGCCGTCGCCTTTATGCTCGCGATGGGCCTGCCGCTCTTTACGGCGCAAAGCCCCATCCCGGTCTTTGGTGACGCCATCACCATCATGTACAGCCTGGCGCTCGCCCGCTTCTTCTTCGCCCTCTGCGGCGTGGATTCGTCCAACGCCTACGCCGGTATCGGCGGCGTCCGCGAGCTGCTCATGAGCGTGCTCATCGAGCCGTCCATGCTGCTGGCGCTGTTTGCCGCCGCCCTGGTGTGCGGTTCCACCGACATCGCCACCATGGGTCAGCACATCATGACGGGCGCCATCGACGCGCCGGTCGCCGTAATCCTCGCCGGCATCGCCTTTGCGATTGCCTGCTACATGGAACTCGGCAAGCTGCCGTTTGATCAGGCCGAGGCCGAGCAGGAGCTTCAGGAGGGCCCGCTCGCCGAGCTTTCCGGCCCGTCGCTTGCGATGGCCAAGCTCGCCATGTCCATGAAGCAGGTCCTGGTCGTCGCCTGGTTCTGCGCGATCTTCGTCCCCTGGGGCGAGCCCGCGACCGTGGGCGCCGCCGCTGTTCTGGGTGCAGTCATCTTCCTGGTGAAGTGCCTGATCGATTTTGTCGTATGCGGCGTGATCGAGAACTCCTGCTCGCGCTCGCGTTTTAAGGTGCTTGGCAATCAGACCTGGGCCGTCGTGGGCATCGCCGTTCTGGCGTTTGTCTTCGTGGTCGTCGGCGTGTAGGAGAAGGGAGAAACAATGTCATTTGCAGTCAGTCTGTCCCTTCTCGGCTTGGTCGCTATCGCGGCCCCGATGGTGGCCTCGGTGCTCGTCGCCCTGTTCCCCCGTCCGTACGCCAAGTGGTTCAGCGTTTTGGGTGCCGCCGTCTCGACGGTCTGCACCATCGCCCTCGCCGCGAATTTCGCTGGCGCCGGCATGCCCGACACGCAGGTCCCCCTGATCTCGTTTGGGCAGACCCTCGTCATGGGATTCACCTTCGATCGCATGAGCACGCTGCTTGCGCCCGCCTTTGTGGGTATCGGCCTGCTTGTCGTGATCTATTCGATTCCCTATATGAGCGAGAATAACCGTGAGCATCCCGACGCACCGCGTCGTCGCTTCTACGCGTACCTCGCGACCTTCATTGGCGCCATGGCCGGCCTCGTGTACAGCTCGACCCTTTTGGGCCAGCTCGTGTTCTTTGAGATCACGGGTGCGTGCTCTTGGGGCCTCATTAGCTACTACATGACGCCTACGGCCAAGAAGGCCGGCATGAAGGCCCTGATCATTACGCATATCGGTGCGCTCGGCCTGTATCTGGGCGCCGCCATCGTGTTTGCCCATACCGGTACCTTCGCCATTACCGCGATTGCCGGCCTCGACGCCAAGCTCAAGGCTATCGTCCTTTTGCTCGTGCTGTTTGCGGCCTGGGCCAAGTCCGCACAGGTTCCCATGTACATGTGGCTGCCTTCGGCCATGGAGGCGCCGACGCCTGTTTCGGCCTACCTGCATGGCGCCTCGATGGTCAAGGTCGGCGTGTGCGTGTTCGCGCGTGCACTCGTCTCTGCCGGCGAGATTCCCGAGATCGTGGGCTGGGTTGCCATTATCGACGCCATGGTCACCATGCTCTTTGGTTTCCTTATGTACCTGCCGCAAAAGGACATGAAGCGTCTGCTGGCCTTCTCCACGATCGCCCAGCTCTCCTATGTGTTCTTTGGTCTGGGCCTTTCGGTCTTTGGCAGCCAGCTGGCCTTTGACGGTGCCGTGTGCCATATCTTTAACCACGCGTTCGCCAAGACCCTGTTCTTCCTGATCGCCGGTTCGTTCTCCTTTACGCTCGGCACGCGTATGCTGCCCAAGCTTCGCGGCATCGTAAAGAAGTACCCGATCTCGGGCGTGGGCTTTGGTGTCGCCGCGCTCGCCATTGCCGGCGTGCCGCCTATGAACACGTTCTTCTCGAAGTTCCAGATCATTGCCGGCGGCTTTTCTGTGGGTGCCGGTAACGTCGCGATCCTGGTGCTCGTGTGCATCATGGTCGCCGAGACCGTCGCCACCTTTGCCTGGTTCCTTAAGTGGATGGGCTATTGCCTGCCCGGCGAGCCGAGCGACGAGGTCGCTGCGGGAGCCCCGCTTCCCCGCGCGATGGCGTTCGTGTTCATCGTGCTCATCATCATGGTTATCGTCAGCGGCCCGCTTTCGGCCAGCTGGATCGGTTAGGAGGTAGAACGACATGGGTTATTCGATCGTCAACATCCTTGGCGGCCTTCTGATCGTCACGTCCACCATGGTGGTCGTCTCCAAGAACATCAAACATGCCATCAACTGGTATGCGGTGCAGTCGCTGGTGCTCGTGGGACTGCTCGCTACGCTCGGTGCCACCACCGGTGCGCAGGAGCTGCTTATGTGGGCCGGATCTGCCTTCATCACCAAGGTCGTCCTGGTCCCTTATATCCTCAACCGTGCGTACAAGAAGATGGGCGAGCCGAGCGACGCATCGCTCAAGGCCGGCCTTAAGCCCGCGTGGGCCATTTGCATCATCGCCGTGGAGGTCGCGATTTGCTTTGCCGTCGTGACGCAGATCAGCCTGCCCACGGCCGAGGTCGCAACGCCTGCGCTCGCCATTAGCTTCGCTCACTTCTTTGTGGGCCTCACCTGCATCATCTCGCAGCGCAACATCATGAAGCAGATCTTTGGATACTGCCTTATGGAAAACGGCAGCCACGTGACGCTCGCGCTTTTGGCCCCCACCGCTCCCGAGATCATCGAGATTGGTATCGCCACCGACGCCATCTTTGCCGTCATCATCATGTCCATCGTCGTGCGTCGCATTTGGGACGACTCCCACTCGCTCGATTCGCGCGACCTGTCCGAGCTGAGGGGGTAGTCCATGGAAACGTTGATTCTCGCCCTGCTCGCGACTCCTTTGGTGTTCTCGCTGGTCATGGCGTTTTTGCCCAAGAATACGTCCTATAACGTATTTGCCGGTCTCAACCTGGTCTCCGTCGCAGCCGTACTGGTGCTGTCGATTGTGACGGCCGGTGACGTCCTTATGAGCGGCGACACCGCGAGCGCTCTTGGCCTGTGGTTCCACCTCGATTCGCTGGGCGCCATCTTTGTGCTGCTCATCGGCTTTATCGGTTTTCTTACGGGGCTGTTCTCGCTGCCCTATGTAAAGGCCGATATCGAGGAGGGCTCCATGCCCGCCGAGCGCGCCAAGCAGTATTTTGCGCTGTTTAGCCTGTTTGTGTTCACCATGCTGCTCGCGTGCCTGTCCAACAACATGATCCTCACGTGGGCCGCCGTGGAGGCAACCACGCTTTCCACCGTGTTCCTCGTGGGTATCTACAAGAACAAGACGGCCCTCGAGGCTTCTTGGAAGTATGCGATGGTCTGCACCGCCGGCGTGGCCTTTGGCCTGTTCGGTACGCTGTTGATCTACGCCAACGCCGCCGACGTGATTCCCAACGCCCACGAGGCCGCGTTCCTGTCGTGCGTGCTGCCGTATGCCGACCAGTTCGACCCGACGCTCATGCGCCTCGCCTTTGCGTTTATCGTGATCGGCTTTGGCACCAAGGCCGGCCTGTTCCCCATGCACACTTGGCTGCCCGATGCCCACTCCCAGGCCCCGAGCCCTGTTTCGGCCCTGCTCTCGGGCGTGCTGCTTAAGTGCGCCATGCTTGTGATCATGCGCTTCTACGGCTTTACTATCCAGGCCGTGGGCGCCGAGTATCCGCAGCTTTTGCTGCTGATCGTCGGCACGCTGTCCATTTTGGTGGCGGCACTTTCGATGTTTCGCCAGGACGACCTCAAGCGCCGCTTTGCGTACTCGTCTGTGGAGAACGTGGGCGTTATCGCCCTGTGCCTGGGTATCGGTGGCCCGCTGGGTATCGCCGCGGCCCTGCTGCATTGCGTGTTCCACGGCTTTACCAAGACGCTTGCCTTCTGCGTGTCCGGCAACATCCAGCACGCCTTTGGCACGCGTAGCCTGGCCAAGATCCAGGGCGTCGTCGAGGTTGCCCCCGCAACCGCCGCGCTCGCCATCCTGGCGCTGCTCGGTCTTGGTGCCTTCCCGCCCTTTGGCATGTTTATCTCCGAGTTCCTGACTTTTGTCGCCGGTGTTACCGCCGGTCCCATGTGGCTGGTCGTCGTGGTCGCCCTCGGTCTTACCGTGGCCATCTCAGCGCTCACCCGCATCGCACTCAAGTCTGTATTCGGCCATGCGCCCCAGGGCATGGATAAGCATGAGGCCCCGGCGCTCATGCTTATCCCCGAAATCATCCTGGCTGTCATGATCTTGTGGTTTGGCATCGCCACCCCGCTGCCTCTCGTGCACGGTGTGGAGACTGCGACCGGCATCGTGCTCGAGCAGAGCACCGAGGAACTTCACGCGACGCCGATGTACCGCGCTGTGTTCGGTACCGAGACCGCTCAGAGCGAGGTGGAGTAACGAATGATTGAAACTGAGAACAAGGTGTATGCCCGTCGCTGCGAGAGCCATGTCGAGGCCCTGCGTCGCGCCGTTCCGGGCTGCATCGAGAAGGTCGAGTGGCAGTGCGAGGACCAGCTGACGATTACCGTCAAGCAGGACAAGCTGCCCGAGGCCGTCCACTACCTGTATTACGAGCGCTACGGCTGGATTCCCGTGATCATCGGCAACGATGAGCGAAGCCTGTGCGGCCGTTACGCCGTGTACTACGTCATCTCCATGGAGGGGGAGGACCCCGGCTGGGTGACCGTGCGCACCGAGGTCGATCCCGCCAAGATGACGTTCCCGTCCGTGACGCCGTTCGTCCCCGCCTGCGTGTGGGGCGAGCGCGAGCTTCGCGACATGTTCGGCCTGATCCCCGAGGGTCTGCCCGACCGTCGCCGCCTGGTGCTTCCCGATGACTGGCCCAGCGGACTGTACCCGCTGCGTAAGGACTCCATGGACTACCGTTTCCGTCCCGCTCCCGCGAGCGACATGGAAAACTACGAGTTCTTGGCCGATACCAAGGGCAAAGAGACCACGCTCGTCCCCATGGGCCCGCTGCACATTACCTCCGACGAACCCGGCCACTTCCGCCTGTTCGTTGAGGGCGAGACGATCGTCGACGCCGACTACCGTCTGTTCTACGTGCACCGCGGCATGGAGAAGGTCGCCGAGACGCGCCTGAACTATGACGCCGTGACGTTCCTCGCCGACCGCATCTGCGGCATCTGCGGCTGCGCCCACTCGGTGGCCTACGCCGAGGCCGTCGAGCGCGCCCAGGGCATTCATGTCCCGCCGCGCGCCCAGTACATCCGCGCCATCATGCTCGAGGTCGAGCGCCTGCACTCGCATCTGCTCAACATTGGCCTGGCGTCGCACTACACGGGCTTCGACTCCGGCTTCCAGCAGTTCTTCCGCGTCCGCGAGAAGTCCATGGACCTGGCCGAGAAGCTCTCCGGTCACCGCAAGACCTACGGCCTCAACGTGATCGGCGGTGTGCGTCGCGACATTTTGGCCGAGCAGAAGCTCTCCACGCTCACGACCATCCACCAGCTGCGCTCCGAGGTTCAGGAACTCGTCGACATGCTGCTCTCCACGCCCAACTTTATTGAGCGTACGAGTGGCATCGGCATTCTGGACCGCAAGATCGCACGCGACTTCTCGCCGGTCGGCCCGCTCATGCGTGGCTCGGGCTATGCCCGCGACGTGCGCTTTGACCATCCCTTCGACGGCTACGCCGATCCGGATGTTCAGAAGATGCATGCTGCTACGGCAGACACCTGCGATGCCTTCGGCCGCACCGCCGTCCGCATCCAGGAGGTCTACGATTCGATTGACATGATCGAGACCATGCTCGAGAACTGCCCGTCGGGTCCCATCCTTACCACGGATTGGGAGTACACCCCGCACAAGTACGCCATCGGCGCCACCGAGGCTCCGCGTGGCGAGGACGTGCACTGGGCCATGCTCGGCAACAACCAGAAGTGCTACCGTTGGCGCGCCAAGGCGGCCACGTACAGCAACTGGCCGGTCCTGCGCTACATGTTCCGCGGCAACACCGTGGGCGACGCGGCGCTGATCGTCGGCTCGCTCGACCCGTGCTACTCCTGCACCGACCGCGTGACGGTGACCGATGTTGCCGCCAAGCGCGACCACGTGCTCGACAAGGAGCAGTTCGAGAACGTCTGGCGCGACAAGTCGCCGCTTGCGGGCGAGGGCACCATGGCCGCTCCGCTCGATGAGGAGGCGCTCTAATATGCTGAAGCTTTGGAAGGTCAACGCCAAGGCCGGCGACGCGACGGTCAAGTACCCGTTTGCGCCGTTTCCCACCAACAAGGACATGCGCGGCAAGCCCGAGCACAACGCCGAGCTCTGCATCGCCTGCGGAGCCTGCGGCGTGGCGTGCCCGGCCGATGCCATTCGCATGGACACCGACCTTGCGGCCGATACCATCACCTGGTCGATCGACTACGGTCGCTGCATCTTCTGCGGCCGCTGCGAGGAGGCCTGCCCCATGGAGGCCATCAAGCTCACCGAGGAGTTTGAGCTGGCCGTCATGAGCAAGGACGACCTCACCAGCAAGAGCGTCTACACGCTCGAGCACTGTTCGCGCTGCGGCAAGCCGTTTGCTCCGCACAAGGAGATCGACTACGCCAAGCGCCTGCTGCAAAAGGCCGGCGGCATGGAGACCGAGCAGGCCGCCCGTACTGTCGGTATGTGCCAGGAGTGCAAGCGCGAGCTCGACGCCCTGCGCGCCGCCTCGGCCGTAAAGACCGGCAACGCGTACGGCATGGCTGCCAACGAGACGCTTGCGTCCGGCGAGCCCCAGGGCCCCGGCATGGAGTATCTGGGTGGCCACGGCGTGAACCCGGAGTATATCGACCGCGAGCTCAACCCCGATGCGCCCGAGATTCCCGCCGGTCCTGCGCCGGTCGAGGGCATCATCATGGATTTTGATACGAAGGAGGAGTAACCATGGCCGAACCCACGCTTTTGCCCGAGCGGCTTCAGTACCGCCCGACCAAGATCGAGCTCGACGAGAGCATCGAGAAGGCCAAGGCGACCCTTCTTAAGAAGATCAAGCGCTCGGTGTACGTCTACCGTGTTGACTGCGGCGGCTGCAACGGCTGCGAGATCGAGATCTTCGGTTCCATCACGCCCGTCTTTGACGTCGAGCGTTTTGGTATCAAGGTCGTGCCCTCGCCCCGTCACGCCGACGTGCTGCTGTATACCGGTGCCGTGACGCGCGCCATGCGCATGCCGGCCCTGCGCGCCTTTGAGGCCGCACCCGATCCCAAGATCGTGGTGTCCTATGGCGCGTGCGGCTGCACCGGCGGCATCTTCTACGACAACTACTGCGTCTGGGGCGGCACGGATAAGATTCTGCCGGTCGATGTCTACATCCCCGGCTGCCCGCCCAGCCCCGCGCAGACCGTCTACGGCTTTGCCATGGCGCTCGGTCTGCTGGACCAAAAGCTCCATGCCGAGACCACGGTGGAGGCCGCCGGCGAGCAGGCCGATATCCTGCACCCCGGCGTGCCGTATAAGCTTCGCGTTGCCATCGAGCGCGAAGCTCGCGCCATGAGCGGCTACCGTTACGGCCGCGACCTGGCCAACGAGTTTATGGATACGCTCGAGGGCGCGCCCAAGGGCGATATCCGCGGTGCCATGGCGCTGCTCATCGACAAGCAGGACGATCCGCGCCGCGTCGAGGTGTACTCGGCGCTGCAGGATCTGGTGCTGGCCGGAGGTCGCTAGATGGAGCTCACGGACCGCTCTGGTTACTTTGCGGGCCCCGGCATGCTCGGCGGCTCCTTTGGCGATGCCTCGCGCGCAAGCGACGAGGCTGCCGAGGGCGTCGCCGACCCCTGCCTGGGCCATGCGCCCGACCAGGTGGTCTTCTACGAGCTCACGCGTAAGTTTGTGGAGACCGAGGAAGACGTTCCCCAGGAGGCCTGCGACGTGCTGTACTACACGCTCGCCGTGGGCCACCACACCGGCGTGCTCGACTGCTTTGAGCCGCGCCTGTCGGTGCCGGTGGATGTGTTCTATTCGCTCGTCGACGCACTGCCGGAGGGGGAGGCCAAAACCAAGTTTGAGGCCATCCGCTCCTTTGGCGAGTGCCAGCTCGACAAGGCGGCGGTGCCGTCGCTGCTCGAGGCCTGCGACACGCTGCTCGACGAGCGCGGTTTTCGTGGTTCGGCCAAGGCCGGCATTTCGGTGTTCGACGACGACTTTGGCCTGCATGCCCAGCAGGTCGCGTTCTTAATGAAGTTTCGCGATCTGGTTGAGCGCGTGCGCGATGTGTCGGGCGTGTATCTGACGGGAAGGTTGCAGTAATGGGTTGCGTTGTGGATGGACGTGTGAACGGCACCCCGTTTGCGGGTATCGTGCTCACGGCGGGAAGCGTGCTGCGTGCCGACGATGCCGCCGGCCCCGTGCTCTCCAAAAAGATGGAAGACGCACCCATCGCCGGTTGGTACACCATCGACGGCGGCCAAACGCCCGAGGACGACATCATTGAGGTCAAGCGCGAGCGTCCGCCTCGTCTGGTCTTGGTCGATGCCGCCGACATGGCGCTGCCCGTCGGGTCCATCCGCTTGCTCGACAAGCGCGATGTGGCCCGCAAGTCGATGTTCACCACGCATTCGCTTCCCTTGTCGATTCTGATCGAAGAGATTGAGCAATCGTGCGATGATATCGTCTTCGTCGGAATTCAGCCGGGCGACACGGAGTTCTACAACCCCATGTCCCCGGAAGTCTTTGATGCCGTCGACGCCGTGTACGACGCCGTGGCCGCCAACGACTTTTCCCACTTTGTCCGCTTGGGACAAGAGCAGTAGGAGCACTTGTTCCATTTTGTTAGGAAAGAAGTGATTGACATGGCAGATTCCAAGGTGGAGTATCCCGCTCCCGATTGCCTGGCGCCCGCCGCGATCGAGGCCAAGACCGAGGCCACCGGCGTGACCAAGGCCAACCTGCCGGTCGCAAAGGCCTTTCTGTTGGCAATGTTCGCCGGTGCGTTTATTGCCTTCGGCGGCCTGTTCTTTACCGTGTTCTTGAGCGATAGCACGCTGGGCTGGGGCGCCCAGCGCGTCGTGGGCGGCCTGTGCTTTTGCCTGGGCCTGGTGCTCGTGCTGGTGTGCGGCGCCGAGCTGTTTACCGGCAATTCTCTTATGGTCTGCGCTCTCAAGAGTAAAAAGATCACCCTGGGCCAGATGCTCAAGGCTTGGGTCGTCGTATGGGTCGGTAACTTTGCCGGTGCCCTGTTCATCGTCTTTTTGGTGTACATGGCCGGCATTTACAAGCTCAACGGCGAGGCGGTCGCCAATTCCATGGTGAGCGTCGCCGCCGGCAAGGTGACGGTCGACTGGGTGACGATCTTCTTCCGCGGCATCCTGTGCAACATCTTTGTGTGCCTGGCCGTGTGGATCGGTACCGCCGGCAAGACCGTGGTCGATAAGGTTGTGGGCATTCTGCTGCCCATCGCCGCTTTTGTGGCCTGCGGTTTTGAGCACTGCGTCGCCAACATGTACTTTTTGCCCATGGGTGCCGTGATGCACGCGTTCGGCTATGGTGCCGACGTCGCCGGCGCCGATGCACTCAACGCTGCGGGCATTGCGTTTAACTTGTCCGCCGCCACGCTGGGCAACATCGTGGGCGGCGCGGTTCTGATCGCGCTCGGCTACTGGTTTATCTACGCTAAGAAGTCCGAGGCGTAAGGTACCGTCTGTTTGACGTTGGGCCTCCCGCGGGGCGTTGCCGTGCGGGAGGCTATTTGGGTCTGGGGCTCGTTGTCGGGCTGTTGCCCTGTTGTGTTTGGCTGATGAAAGGGGTAATCGAGATGGCATCTGCTGTGAAGCGTGACGGTCGCGCCGTGGTGACCACATGCGGGGGATGCTATGCCGATTGCGCCTTTGCGGCACGCGTTGAGGACGGTCGTGTGGTGGCTGAGTTGCCGGTTGTGGGGCATCCGTGCGCGGCGCGTGCCCTGTGCGCCCGCGGGCGCCATCGCCTGGCAATGCCGTTTGACGAGCGCGACCGCATTGTGCACCCCATGCGACGCCGCCGGGATGGCTCGGGGTTCGATGCGATTACCTGGGACGAGGCGTTTGCTCAGATTGCCGAGCGCCTTTTGGGGATTGTTGACGGGCATGGTCCGCGCGCGCTGGGCATGACGCTCGGCGTTCCCTCGTTCGACCGCTACTGGGCGTATCGCTTTATGCATGCGTTGGGCTCGCCCAACGTGTACGGTGCCGATGGCGCCTGCGAGGTAAGCCGACTTACCGGTTGGGAGCACAGCCTGGGCTATAGCCCCGCCTCCGACCTGGCACATACCGACTGCATCATGTACCTGGGGCGTTCCATCGTCGATTCATCGACGATGGGGGCCGTCGATGCGCTCAACGATGCGCGCCGGCGCGGGGCGAAGATTATCGTGGTCGACCCCCGGCGCAGCGGCTCCGCCGCGCTTGCCGACCGCTGGCTGCGCGTGCGCCCGGGCTGCGATTTGGCACTACTGCTGGGCATCGCCCACGTGCTGATTGCCGAGGACTTGTACGACCACGAGTTCGTTGCCCGCTATACCACGGGTTTTGACGAGCTGGCGCAGGCGGCCCGTCCTTGGACGCCCGAGTGGGCCGAGTCGATGTGCGACGTGCCGGCCGCAGAGATTGTCGCCACGGCGCGCGATCTCGCTGCCGCCGCGCCTGCCGCTGTGGTGGATGCGGGCTTTCATGGTGGCATCGGTATCGCGTATGCCAATAGCACCCAGACCGCGCGCGCTATCTGCTTGGTCGATGTGCTGCTGGGCTGCATCGGGCATGCGGGCGGCGCGCTCAATCCGCCCACGCCGCTTGTGTTGGGCGACCTCGATCCCACGCGCTTTGCGACGCCGCCGGTGCCGCGTGGGCCCAAGCTGGGGTCCGAGCGCTATCCGCTCGTCGATCCCGAGCGCGGCCTGTGCACGATCATCGGTCAGTCGATTCTTGCCGGCGATTTGCGTGGGCTCATCGTCTATGCCAGTAACCCTGGTGCGGGCTATGGCAATGCACAGGCTTGGTTGAGTATTTTGCAGCGGCTCGACTTGCTTGTGACGATTGATATTCGCTGGTCCGAGACGGCACGTGCTTCTGACTTCGTGCTGCCCGACGTGACGTATCTGGAGGCCGACCGCGGCGTGGGAACGGTGGCGGGCGTCAACGATGCGCGCGTGTTCTACCGCAACGCCGTGCTGCCCATGCAGCATGACGACACACGTCCCGGTCGGGAGATTTTTGCCGGTCTGGCGCAGGCGTGTGGCGCGGGCGAGTACTTCCAGTTTACGTCCGACGATCTAGCGGCTGCCCAGGTGGCGTCGTTTGGGATCAATCTGGACGAGCTCAAGGAGCGCGGCTGGGCCGACACGGGTGTTGCGTTGCCGTCGCGTACAGGCGAGCCGGTGATTCCCTTGGATGGCGGCAAAATTGCGCTGGCAAGCGACGTGTGGGAACGAGCCGGTCTGGGACGCGTGCCAGGCTGGATTGCGCCGATGGTGGAGCCCGGCCCGGGGATGTTTCGCCTCATTAGCGGCAACCGTCCCTTTGAGTCGCATACTTCGCGCAGGCTCGCGGCCCAAGGTGCCGCTGAGGCTGGATCGGACCTGGATGCCGTGCAGATGAATGCCGATGCCGCTGCGCACATGGGCATCGCCGATGGCGAGGTCGTCGAACTTGTGAGCGATTTGGGCCGCGACCGCGTGCGCGTGGAGACGACGCCGTATCTGCATCCGGCGTGCATCTTCACCTCGGCCGCCCCCGGCGGGCGTTCGTTTGGCGCCGATGCCGGTGGCGCTCAAGCCTTGGGCGTGGGCCCACTCGACCATACGCCGCTGCGCTGGGACCCGTTGACGGGTGCCGCGCTCACCCAGGAAAACGCCGTTCGCGTGGAAAAGATCGCGGCGCGCGAGGATAATAACGAGTAATTGACTCAGCTGATGCATTCGACTGATCCACGTTTCTTTTGAAAGGCCGTACATGAGCGATAGCCAGAACATGTCCGATGAGGTACGCGCCCGCCTGCGCGCCATTCCTTCCGTCAACGAGCTGCTTGCCGAGTGGCCGGTAGTGAAGGCGGCGGGGGAGACCTGCGACGCGGTGGTGCATGCCGCCGTGACGGCCGAGCTCGACGAGGAGCGCGCAGCCATTCGCGCCGGTGCTGCCCCGCGCTCTAAGCGCGACCTTGCCTCGGCCATCGAGTGGCGTGCGCACCGCTCCGCGTTGCCGAGCCTGCGCCCTGCCGTCAACGCCACGGGTGTGGTTATCCATACCAACCTGGGTCGAGCCCCGCTCGCGGAGTCAGCCGCCAAGGCGGTGGCCGAGGTCGCGCGCGGCTACAGCACGCTTGAGTACAGCGTGGACACCTGCTCTCGCGGGTCGCGCAAGGAACATGCCGCGCAGCTGATCCGCTCACTCACCGGTGCCGAGGACGCGCTCGTGGTCAACAACAATGCCGCCGCGGTGCTGCTGGTGCTTGCCACCCATGCCGCGGGTAAAGAGGTCATCGTCAGCCGCGGCGAGCTTGTCGAGATTGGCGGCAGCTTCCGCATCCCCGATGTCATGGCGGCTTCGGGCGCCAAACTCGTCGAGGTCGGCGCCACCAACCGCACACACCTGGCAGATTATGAGCAAGCCATTACGCCCGATACGGCCATGATCCTCAAGGTCCATCCTTCCAACTATCGCATCGAGGGCTTTCACGAGGAAGTGGGCTCTCGGGAGCTTGCCGCCCTGGCCCACAAGCATGGTCTGCTGTTCTACGAGGACCAGGGTTCGGGCGCGCTTTTGCCCGATGACATTCTGGTGCGCGGCGGTGAGGAGCCCACGCCGGCTTCGGTCGCGGCAGGGCTCGATCTGGTGTCGTGCTCGGGCGATAAGCTGCTCGGTGCCGCGCAGGCAGGCATTATCATGGGCCGTCGCGATCTGGTCCAGGCTTGCGGGTCGCATCCGCTTATGCGTGCCCTGCGCCCGGGCAAGCTCGCGCTGGCGGCGCTCGAGGCCACACTGCGCATTTACATGGACGGGGCGGATGTTGCCCATCGCGAGGTGCCGGTTCTCAACATGCTCACGCTTCCGCAGGCTCATCTGGAGCGTCGCGCACGCAAGCTGCGCGAGCTGATGGTGGCGGGCCTCGATAAGGCTGGCTGCCCGTGTGCCGTGCAGGTGGAAATCGTCGAGGAGTCGTCGACTCCCGGCGGCGGCTCGCTTCCTACCGTCGAGTTGCCCACCATGTGCGTTGCCGTGCGTCTTGTCGATGAGCGTCTTTCCGTTGACGCACTCAAGCGCTCGCTCGTCCAAGATTTCGACACTCCGGTCGTCACACGAACCTCGCACGATCGCATTTTGTTTGACGTCCGTACGCTCGTGGGCGACCGCGATATCGAGACGGCGGCATCGACGCTCGTCGCGTGCGTTGAGAAGGCGATTGCTCGATGAGTGAGGTTCAAGCGCTGGTAGAGTGTCCCGTTATCGTTGGCACGGCGGGCCACGTTGACCATGGTAAGTCGGCACTGATCGAGGCGTTGACCGGCAAGAATCCCGACCGTCTGGAGGTTGAGCGCCGTCGCGGTATGACCGTGGAGCTGGGCTTTGGCGAGCTGGCACTGCCGAGTGGCAAGATCGTTGGCCTGGTCGACGTGCCGGGCCACGCGCATTACTTGCGCGCCATGGTGCAGGGCGCCACGGGCATCGACGTGGCGGTGCTGGTGGTTTCGGCTGTCGAGGGCGTGATGCCGCAGACCCGCGAGCACGTGCATGTGCTGGAGCTGCTGGGCGTTACGCATATGGTGGTCGCGCTGACGATGTGCGACCTGGCCGACGCCGAGATGACCGAGCTTGCCGAGCTCGATGTCGATGACTTTTTGTCGGGTACCGTGTTTGCGGGCGCGCCGATGGTCCCCGTGTCGTCCAAGACCGGCGAGGGGATTGACGCGCTGCTGGCCGCGCTTGACGATCGGGTCGGTGCCTGCTGGGATTCCTGCCGCGACCGTGCCGAGCGCACCGATGCTGCGCCGCGCTTGCCGATTGACCGCTGCTTTACGATCAAGGGCGCCGGCACCGTCGTGACAGGGACACTGCACGATGCGCCGGTTGCGGTGGGCGATGAGCTCGTCGCGCTGCCGTCGCGCACGGCCTGCCGCGTACGCGGGATCCAAGTGCATGGCGACACGCAGCAGGCGCTTCCCGGTCAGCGTGTGGCGCTCAACTTGGTGGGCGGTGGCGTCGCTGCGCTCGATCGCGGTGAGATGCTCGGCGTGGAGGGTCGCTTTGGCCAGACGCTGCGCTTTATGATGGCGTTTACGTATTTAGGTCGCGAGGGCACCAAGCCGCGCGTGCTCGAGTCGGGCGCGCGTGTGCATGTGATGGCCGGCACGGCCGAGGTCGTCGGCCGCATCATGCTTTTGGAGGGCGAGGCCCCCATGGCGGTGGGCGAGACCCGTACCGTGCAGGTGCGCCTGGAGGACCCGCTGCCGCTGTGTGCCGGAGACCATGCCGTGGTGCTGTCGTATTCGCCCGTTATGCTCATCGGCGGCGGGCGCGTGCTGCTTTCGCGCTGCCGTCGCTCGCGCGAGCTTTCTGCTGGCGAGCGTGCACTGTTTGCGGCGCTTGAGTCCGGCGATACCGCGGGCGGTGTGGGCGCTTGGCTGGCGCTGCAGATGCTGCCAGTTACGGCGGTTGATGTTGCCGACGCTTTGGATCTTGGTGTCGGCGAGGTCGATGCCGCACTGCGCGGGTTGGTGGCGCAGGGCGCTGCTTGCGCGCTTGCAGGCTCGGATGGCTCGCTGTATGCAGATTCTTCCGCGCTCGACGCCGCGATGGATGCACTGGCGGCGACCCTGTCAGCCATGCACGCGGCGGCTCCCAAGGAGACGGGCTTTACGCCCGGCGCCGTTGCCCATGCTGCGTGGCCTGCCGCTGATGAAGGCGTTGCCGCGGCTCTGATTGCCGAGGGCTGCTCGCGTGGCGTGTGCGCCGCCGAGGGCGCCGAGGTATTCGATCCGCATTCGGCCGCCGCGGCGGCACGCGTGGTGCGAGAGGCTTGCGAACGTATCGTTGCCTTGCTGGACGAAGCCGGCCTCGATGCACCGACGTTGCCCGAGGTGGGCGAGCAGCTGCAGCTCGATCGCGACACCATGACGCGTGCCCTGCGCGAGCTTTCGCTCAACCGCTCGATCGTGAAGGTCGAGCGCGACGTTGCCCTGTCTGCCGCCGCCGAGGCCCATGCGCGCGAACTCGTCGCCGCCGCCATTGAGGCAGCCGGCGGCGCTGCCACCACGAGCGTGCTGCGCGAGGCCCTGGGCGTGTCGCGCAAACGCGCCATCAGCATCTTGGAGCACCTGGATGCCGTGCGCTTTACGGTGCTCGACAAGGAAGCCGGCGGCCTGCGCTCCCTGCGCTAGATTGGCTGCTCGGTTTGGTAAAATACCTCCGCACTTGGGAACGGATGGGCTCCGGTGGGCTCCGCGGTCCTCAAAACCGTTGCGAGGCGTGCAAAACGTCTTGGATGTGTTCGATTCACATACGTTCCCGCCATACGCTACCAGCGCTTTTGTGCTCGCGGTCTTGCTGCGTGCCGCAAAGGCGCTGTTTTGTTTTTACATGGGTTTGCCGTGCCGCCTCTCATGCCGCCTACGGTATTTGCCCCGTGTGCTGGATTATGAACGTGCCGATGGAGGTGTTTTGCCGTATGACTACCGTAAGACGTGCCGATCTTTCTTGTGTCGTCCAGGCGGGCGGGTTGTCCTCGCGCATGGGCTGCGATAAGGCGCGCATGGCGTTTTGCGGCGAGCCGCTCATCGAGCGCGTGCTGGGTCGGTTGGCGCCAGTTGCCGGCGAGTTGGTCGTGACGACTTCGCGTCCCAGCGAGCTTGCCTACCTTGAGGAGCGCACGTTTGGCGGCCTGGTGCCGCGAATAGTGTCGGACCTTGAGGGGTCGGCGGGCGCCATGCGCGGCATCGCGAGCTCGTTGGCCGCGGCCCGATTGCCGCTTGTGGCGATCGTAGCCTGCGATATGCCGTTTGTCTCGCCGGAACTCATCGGCGCGCTTGCCGATCATGTTGAGGCCGAGGTGCTCGATGTGTGCGTGCCGCGCGAGGAGCGGGGGATTGAGCCGCTTTGCGCCGTCTGGCGCCGTGATGCGTGTGCTCCGGTTGCCCAAGAGCTGCTCTCCTGCGACCGACAGCGCATTCGCTGCCTGATCAATCGCGTTCAGGCCGGTTATATGGATGAGCCGCAGATCGTTAAGGCCGCGGGCTCGACGCTCTGCTTCGAAAACGTCAATACACCCGAGGAGTTTGCGGCAGCCGAGCTGCTCGCCTAGACGATGGGAGTTGCCATGTCTCACGATATTTGTCCCGACACGGGAGAACCTTGCACTTGCGACGGGTCCGAACCCTGTACCTGCGGTTGCGGTGGCTGTGGACATACTGCGGAAGAGGAAGCGGCCGCCGCGGCGTATCGTGAGGCACACCGCGAAGGCCCGTCCGGTGATGCCCTCGACCACGAGCGCAAGATTATCGTTTCGTTCGACAGCACCTTCGATGTGATGGAATGCGAGCAGCTGTGCCTTGCCGCCGGTGTTCCCGGGCGCATCATGCCATTGCCGGGCTCCATTACCGCGGGTTGCGGCCTGTGCTGGGCCATGCCGTTCTCCGGCGATGCCCTCGCCGCCTTTCGCGCCGCCACCGAGGGCCGCGTAACCCCCGCCGACTACCACCAACTCGTCCTCTAACCACCAAAACCACCACATTGGGGACAGGCACCTTTGTGGTGGTTTCGCTGCTTGAATGGCCTTCTTGTGGCATTACGAGTCAAAACCACCACAAAGGTGCCTGTCCCCAATGTGGTGGATTGGAACACGTGGACGAAACAGCTTCGAAACACGCGATTTGTACGTTGGGTGCTCAAAAACGCCTCTACCTGCATCGTAATCAAAACGAAACATCTGCTCGTCGGCTTATGCGTAACTTTGCTGCAACAGTGCGATATTATCCATACTCGATACAGCTCGCGGCGCATGGGGCGCCTCGAACGATACTTTTCTTTTCCATCAATTGGAGGAAGCATGAGCTACACGCAGAAAGTTCTCGACGAGCTCAAGGCCCGCTATCCCGAGCAGCCTGAGTTCATCCAGGCCGCGACAGAGATCCTCGGCACCATCCAGCCGGCGCTCGACGCCCATCCCGAGTACGAGGAGGCCGCCCTGCTTGAGCGCCTCGTCGAGCCCGAGCGCATCGTCATGTTCCGTGTCCCCTGGGTCGACGACCAGGGCAAGGTCCAGGTCAACCGCGGCTACCGCGTCGAGTTCAACTCTGCCATTGGACCCTACAAGGGCGGCCTGCGCTTTAACCCGACGGTCACCCTGGGCATGCTCAAGTTCTTGGGCCTGGAGCAGATCCTCAAGAACAGCCTGACCACCCTTCCCATGGGCGGCGGCAAGGGCGGCTCCGACTTTGACCCCAAGGGCAAGTCCAACAACGAGATCATGCACTTCTGCCAGTCCTTCATGACCGAGCTCTATCGCCACATTGGCCCCAACACCGACGTTCCCGCCGGCGACCTGGGCGTTGGCGGCCGCGAGGTTGCCTACCTGTTCGGTCAGTACAAGCGCCTGACCAACGAGTGGACCGGCGTCCTTACCGGCAAGGGCCTTTCCTTTGGCGGCTCGCTCGCCCGTACCGAGGCCACCGGTTACGGTCTGGTTTACTTTGTGGACGAGTACCTCAAGAGCCGCGGCGACTCCTTCGAGGGCAAGAACGTCGTCGTTCATGGCTCCGGCAACGTCGCCATCTACGCCGTCCAGAAGGTCTCCCAGCTCGGCGGCAAGGTGCTCGCCTGCTCCGACACCCACGGCTGGGTCGAGGATTCCGACGGCATCGACTACACCGTGCTCGAGCACATCTACAACAAGAAGCGCTCCGGCCACGACAAGGGCGTTACGCTCGCTATGTACGTTGACGAGAAGCCCAACGCCGTGTGGCACGAGGGCGACGGCCGTGGCGTGTGGCAGCTGCCCTGCGACATCGCGCTGCCCTGCGCTCGCGAGAACACGCTGCTGCTCGAGGACGCCCAGGCGCTCGTCGCCAACGGCTGCAAGGTGGTCGGCGAGGGCGCGAACATGCCCACGACCATCGAGGCCACGACCTACTTCCAGGAGCACGGCGTTGCCTTTATGCCCGGTAAGGCTGCCAACGCCGGCGGCGTGCTCGTGTCCGGCCTGGAGATGAGCCAGAATGCCGAGCACCTGTCCTGGACCTTCGAGGAGGTCGACGGCAAGCTCGAGCAGCTCATGCGCGGCATGTTCCACAACGTGGACGACACCGCCAAGGAGTATGGCCAGGAGGGCAACTTCGTCATGGGTGCCAATATCGCCGGCTTCCTGAAGGTCGCCGACGCCATGCTCGCCCAGGGCGTCTGCTAAATCTTCGCTCGACATAGCCTGTGATGAGGCTCCCAGCCATTCCGGCTGGGAGCCTTTTCTATCCCGGAGGACTCCTCATGACTTGCGGTGAAATACGGACTGTTTAGCGCCCCAGAACGGCTATTCAGTCCGTATATCACCGCAAGTTATGTATGGGTGGGTGGATTTTGTCCTAAAACGGTGTGCGGCCCCTCGTTTGGTACACTTAAACGTACTGGACAAGTGAAGAGATGGGGGAGAACGTGCTCAAGTTCGGTACCTACGTCCGTGTTGGAAACGCGGCCGAAGCCTATGAGCTCTTACAGAAGAACCGCAACAACAAGATTGTGGGCGGTGGCATTTGGATGCGCCTGGGTTCGCGTCGCGTGGCGACGGCGATTGACCTTTCGGCCTGCGGACTCGATCAGATTGAGGAGACCGAGACCGAGTTTCGCATCGGTTCCATGTGTACCCTGCGCCAGCTCGAGCGCCATGTCGGGCTCAACGCGCTTGTCAACCATGTCTTTGAGTTCGCCGTCCACGATATTGTAGGCGTGCAGCTGCGCAACACCGCCACGGTGGGCGGCAGCATCTACGGTCGCTTTGGCTTCTCGGACGTGCTCTCCGCCTTCCTCGCGCTCGATTCCTATGTTGAGCTGACGGGCGCCGGCCGCGTGCCGCTCGCCGAGTTCGTGGACATGGGCTATGTGCGCGACGTGATCGAGCACGTCGTGGTCGTTAAGCACGATTACCGTGCGAGCTACGAGGCCGTGCGCAAGGCCGCGACTGACTTCCCCTCCTTAAACGTCACCGCCGCCTGGTGGGACAACAGCTGGCATGTCACCGTGGGTGCTCGCCCGCTGCGCGCAACCCTGCTGCAGGGCGAGGCATGCGGTCTGGTGAACGAGCAGCCTTCCGAGGACGAGCTTTGCGCCCTGGCCGCATCCGTGCGCGCGCTGAGCTACGGCACCAACCTTTGGGGCTCGGCCGACTACCGTCGCCGCATCTCGGCCCCGCTCGCCATCCAGGCCGTGCGCCGCGCCGCCGGCATCGAGCTTTCTGCCGCGCTTGCCCGCGAGCTCGAGACCGTGCAGGTCCCCAAGTTTGCCACGGACGAGTATTCCTGCCGCCGCGTGCCCGGCGTCGATTCTAGCGAGGTGCGCTAATGGCTGCCAAACTCATCGATCTTTCCTTTACGCTCAACGGCCGTAAGGTCAAGGTTCAGATTGCCCCCGACACCATGCTCTTTGCGCTGCTGCGCGAGCAGGGCTGCGCGTCGGTGCGCTGTGCCTGCGAGACCACCAACTGCGGCCTGTGCACAGTGTGGCTCGACGGCGACCCGGTGCTGAGCTGCTCGGTTCCCGCCGCGCGCGTCGAGGGCCGCTCCATCACTACGCTCGAGGGCCTCAAGGCCGAGTCTGAGGCGCTCGCCCGCGCAATGGCTGCCGAAGGCGCCGAGCAGTGTGGTTTTTGCGCTCCCGGCCTCATCATGAACGTGCTGGCGCTCGCCCGTGCCGCCAAGGAGGACCCGAGCCTTGTTGCCACGCGCGAGGAGCTCTCGCGCCAGCTCGCCGGCAACCTCTGCCGCTGCAGCGGCTATGAGAGCCAGCTGCGCGCCATCGTCCGCTTCCTCAACGAGTCTGGCGTGCAGGTGGGCTTCGAGATGCCCGAGCTGCCGGTCAACGACACCAGCTGCGATGGCGTCTCGTACAAGCAGATTACCCACAAGCAGCCCAAGAAGGACTCGAAGGCCCTGCTCGAGGGTCGTCCCGTCTACACGGGCGACATGGTGCCCGCCGGCGCGCTCATCGTCAAGCTCAAGCGCAGCCCCTATGCCCGCGCCAAGATCCGCTCCATCGACACGTCTCGCGCCCTGAAGGTGCCGGGCGTGGTGGGCGTCTACACCTACGAGGACGTGCCCAAGCGGCGCTTTACCATTGCCGGCCAGAGCTATCCGCAGCCGAGTCCCTACGACCGCCTGATTCTCGAGAACCTCGTCCGTTACCAAAACGAGGAGGTGGCGATCGTCGCCGCCGAGACTGAGGAGGCTGCCGACAAGGCGCTCAAACTCATTAAGGTCGACTATGAGGTGCTCGAGCCGCTGCTCGACTTTACCCAGGCACTCGATAACGACATCGTGGTCCACCCTGAGGGCGACGTGACCTTTATGTTCCCGCAGGGCGGCGACGTTCCGCGCAACTTGGTATGCAGCGGCACGAGCGACTATGGCGACTTGGACGAGGCCTTCGCCCAGAGCGACATCGTCTTTGAGCGCACTTACACCAGCCAGGCCACGCAGACCGCGCCCATGGAGACCTTCCGCGCCTTCGCGACGACCGACGCGTTCGGGCGCATCTCTGTGACCACCTCTACACAGGTACCCTTCCATGTGCGCCGCATGGTCGCGCAGTCGCTCGACATTCCGCAGTCGCAGGTGCAGGTTATTAAGCCACGCATCGGCGGCGGCTTTGGCTCCAAGCAGACGGGCTGCTGCGAGATCTTCGTGGCATTCGTCACCCAGCAGACCGGCCGTCCGAGCTACTGCTGCTACACGCGCGAGGAGACCATCACTGCAGGCAACTCGCGCCATCAGATGCAGATGACCGTTAAGCTGGGCGCCATGAACGACGGTACCATCACGGCCATCGACCTGCATACGTTGTCCAACGCCGGCGCGTACGGCGAGCACGCCACCACGACGATCGGCCTTTCGGGTCATAAGAGCCTGCCCATCTACAACCACGTAAAGGCGAGCCGCTTTAGGTGGGACGCCGTCTACACCAACACCAACCGCGGCGGTGCGTATCGCGGCTACGGTGCCACCCAGGGCCAGTTTGCCGTGGAGAGCGCCGTCAACGAGCTCGCCGACATGTTGCACATGGACCCCGCCGACCTGCGCCTTAAGAACATCGTGCACGAGGGCGAGGTCATGCCGCAGTACTACAACGAGAAGCTCAACGCCTGCGCACTCGACCGCTGCCTGCTGCGCGCGATGGACATGATCGGTTGGCGCGACAAGCCGCTGGCCGTGGACCTGGGCGACCGCGTGCGCGCCCTGGGCTGCGCGCTTACCATGCAGGGCTCGGGCATCTCCAATGTCGACATCGCCGGCATCGACATGCGCTTGGAAGAGGACGGCTTCATTACCATCGGCACCGGTGCCACCGATAACGGCATGGGCGTCGACACGATCCTGGCGCAGATTGCTGCCGAGGAGCTGGGCGTGGAGAGTTCGATGATCGTAGTGCGCGGCGTTGACACCGATGTGTCGCCGTTTGACGCCGGCTCGTACGCGAGCTCGGGTACGTACGTGACGGGCCTTGCCGCCAAGAACGCCGCGACCGAGCTGCGCGAGAAGATTTGCGCCAAGGCCGCCCAGATGTGGGACGTGGACGCCGCCGACGTGGTCTTTGATGGTCAGTACGTGCGCCTGTCCGACGAGCGTGCCGCGCGCGAGCTGAATCGCTACCTCACGCTGCGCGACTTCGCCAACCTGTGCGTCAAGAACATCGCGGGTGGCGACGCGTTGACCTCGCACGCTTCTGCCTGCCTGCCCGTTTCGCCTCCGCCGTTTATGGCCGGCATTGCCGAGGTCGAGGTCGACAAGGCCACCGGCAAGGTGACCGTGGTGGATTACGCGGCGGCCGTCGACTGCGGCACCGTGATCAACGAGGCGCTCGCGCGCGTCCAGGCCGAGGGCGGCATTGCCCAGGGCATCGGTCACGCGCTCTACGAAATCGTTGAGCACGATGAGCGCGGCCGTTTGCGCACCGGCAACTTTATGAGCTACAAGCTGCCCACGCGCCTGGATATCGGCAGCATTCGCGTGGCCTTTGAGCCGAGCTACGAGCCGACGGGCCCGTTTGGCGCCAAGTCGATCGGCGAGGTCGTCATCAACACGCCGCTCGCCGCCGTTGCCTCGGCCGTGGCGCACGCCACCGGACACCAGGTCCGCTCGCTGCCCATCACGCCCGAGAAGGCCCTGCTGGGGGAGTAGACGAGCAGGCCGCCGCTCTTTGCCTAGCCCGGGGAAACTGCAGCCCACTTTTCGACCGAATTGTGGGCTGCAGTTTCCGTTTGAGGCCCCTGGCGGAAAGTGCATCCCGGAATAGGGGCTCAAAACGGGTTGCAGTTTCCGGTTGATGGCTATAGCGGAAATTACATCCCATTCCGAGGCCCCAAACCGGGACACGCTTTCCGGCGCATGGCCAGCATCGCCAGGCTGCCGAGTCCCGCCGAAGTTGCGGTGGAATAGGGACTGTTTTGGAGGACTGGAGCCCCAAACAGTCCCTATTCCACCGCAACTTCGATGGGGCGGCGGGGGATCCGATGCGTACTCGTGGTGAGGTCGTGAGCCTGTAAAAGGTGTGCGTGCGCTTGTCGTTCGTATCTGCTATCATTCCTAGTCTGTGCGCTCATGCGGGCGTGGCGGAATTGGTAGACGCGCCAGATTTAGGTTCTGGTGGGATTCCCGTGAAGGTTCGAGTCCTTTCGCCCGCACCAACGCATCTGCGTCGGCTTCGGCCGTCGCGACTCTTTGTTGCATAAAGGTACCAGCACCTCAGATAAGCTGGGCAGTATGAGGAGGAACGTGTTGAACATCACCGCTTCTGACGTCAAGGACGCCAAGCTCACCGCTACGGTCACCATCCCGGCCGCCGACGTCGACGCCGCGATCAAGAAGGCCTACAAGGACACCGCCAAGAAGTACCGCTTCCCGGGCTTCCGTGCCGGTAAGGCTCCCCGTCCGGTCATCGATTCCGCTCTTGGCGCCGAGGCTACCCTCGCTCAGGCCACCAACGACCTGATCGCCGCCAACGAGCCCGCCGTCCTCAACGAGCTGGACATCGTCCCCACCAAGAGCGGTGACTACAAGGAGCTCGACCTCGCCAAGGATCACGAGGACTACACCTACACCGTCGAGTTCTCCCTGCGTCCTGCTGCCGAGCTCTCCTCCTTCGACGCCGTCGAGATCGAGATGCCTCCCGCGGAGGTCACCGAGTCCGAGATCAACAACCAGGTCGAGATGCTCCTCAACTACCGTGCCACCTTCGAGGACGTCGAGGGTCGCGCCGTCGAGGCCGAGGACTACGTCACCGTCGACCTCAAGGCCGTCGAGAACGCCGACAACTTTGCCGCCGAGGGCCGCATGCTCATCGCCGGTAGCGACAGCAACCCCGCCGAGTTCAACGAGGCCCTGATCGGCGCTAACGTCGACGACGTCAAGACCGTCACCTGGACCGACGAGGTCGAGGAGGGCGAGGAGGCCGAGACCCACACCGTCGAGGTCACCGTCAAGGGCATCAAGGTCCGCAACACCCCCGAGCTCACCGATGAGCTCGTCAAGTCCGACTTTGGCTTTGACAGCATCGACGCCATGCGCGACGCCATCAAGATCGAGATCGAGCAGGACAAGGCTTCCCGCCTGCCGGCCGAGAAGGAGAACCGTTGCGTCTCCGCTCTCGCCGAGCGCCTGCAGCTCGACGAGATGGATGCTGACTACGAGCAGTCCGTCTTTGAGGAGCTTGGCCAGAACTTCCTGTCCAACCTCGCTGCCCGCGGCATGACGCTGGACACCTGGCTGCCCGCTTCCGGCCTAACCATGGAGCAGTTCATCGGCGACCTGCACAAGCAGGCCAACGACGTTGCCCGTGAGTCCCTGGCTCTCGACGCCCTCGCCCGTGAGCTCAAGATTGAGGTCACCGAGGACGACGTCAACGCCGAGTTCGAGAAGGCCGGCGTCAAGGACGTCGAGGCTTCCAAGGCCGAGTTCATCGCCGATGGCCGCATGCCTGCCGTCCGCGAGTCCATCCGTCGCTCCAAGGCCGTTGACCACCTGGTCGAGAACGCCAAGGTGACCGAGGTCGACGAGACCGCCAAGGACGCCGAGTAATTCTCGCCACCTTGCCCGCGAGCGCATGCGTGCGCCCGTGATGGGGTAAAGTTATACACCGGTTATCCGGTTGCTTCGTACGGTGCCAGCCAATGCATAGCATGCGGGCACCGTACGTTTATCTAGAACCACTATTGGTCCGTAAGAGAAATGGAGATGCGTATGATCGCTAAGTTCGATTCCGCCCTCGTGCCATACGTTATCGAGCAGACGCCGCGCGGCGAGCGCAGCTACGATATCTATTCGCGCCTGCTCAACGACCGCATCATCTTCTTGGGCGAGGAGATCAACTCCGTCAGCGCCAACCTGGTCGTTGCCCAGCTGCTGCATCTTGAGAGCCAGGATGCCGAGAAGGATATCTCGCTCTACATCAATTCGCCCGGTGGCGAGGTCTACTCCGGCCTGGCGATTCTTGACACCATGAACTTCATTAAGCCGCAGGTCTCCACCATTTGCGTCGGCATGGCCGCGTCTATGGCCGCTGTGCTGCTTTCGGCCGGCGCCAAGGGCAAGCGCTTCTGCCTGCCGCACTCCAAGGTCATGATTCACCAGCCCAGCGGCGGTGCCCAGGGTCAGCAGACCGAGATTGAGATCGTTGCCGAGGAGATCAAGAAGACCCGTCGCGAGCTCAACCAGATCCTGTCCGACGCCTCGGGCCAGCCCATCGAGAAGGTCCAGGCCGATACCGAGCGCGACAACTACCTGACCGCTGCCGAGGCCCTCGACTACGGCTTGATTGACCGTATCGTCACCTCGCGCGATCTCGCCGCGAAGGATGCCTAGGATGGCAGGAAACATGCAGGACAACTTTGACGAGAACGGCAACCCTATCCGCTGCTCCTTCTGCGGAAAAGAGCAGGGCCAGGTCCGTCGCCTCGTAAAGGGCCCGACCAACATCTTTATCTGTGACGAGTGCGTCGCCGCTTGCTCCGAGATTCTGGAGGAGTCGCTGGCTTCGGACTTTATGGACGCTGCCCGCAACGGCAAGCTGCCAGGCTTCCTCAACGACCACGGCCAGGCTGCTGGGCAGCCCGCCGTGGACCCCGAGACCGAGGGCTTTGAGCTCGAGGACGACCGCCAGGTCATCACGCACGTGCCGACGCCGCACGAGATCTATGACGAGCTTTCGGCCTATGTCATGGGTCAGGAGGACGCCAAGCGCGCTATGTCGGTTGCCGTGTACAACCACTATCGCCGCGTGATCGAGGGCGGCGCTGCGGTGTCCGCTTTTGACGGCGGCATGGGCTCGCAGTTCGACAACGATATGGACGAGGTGGAGCTCGCCAAGTCCAACATCTTGCTGCTCGGTCCCACTGGTACCGGCAAGACCCTGTTGGCCCAGACGCTCGCGCGCATCCTCGAGGTGCCGTTTGCCATCGCCGATGCCACCGCACTCACCGAGGCCGGTTACGTGGGCGAGGACGTGGAGAACATCCTGCTTAAGCTCATTAATGCTGCCGATGGCGATATCGAGCGCGCGCAGGTTGGCATTATCTACGTGGACGAGATTGATAAGATCGCCCGCAAGGCCGAGAACCTCTCCATTACCCGCGATGTCTCGGGCGAGGGCGTTCAGCAGGCGCTGCTTAAGATCCTTGAGGGCACGGTGGCAAGCGTTCCGCCCACCGGCGGCCGCAAGCATCCCCAGCAGGAGCTGCTGCAGATCGACACGACCAACATCCTGTTCATCTGTGGCGGTGCCTTTGTAGGCCTGGACAAGATCATTGCCGATCGCGTTGGCAACAAGGGTGTGGGCTTCAACTCCGAGATCGCCGGCCCCACCTCGGTCGACGAGAACGACCTGCTGCGTCAGGTGCTCCCGCAGGATCTCAACGCCTTTGGCATGATCCCCGAGTTCGTGGGCCGTACGCCCGTCGTCACCCAGACGCAGGCGCTCGACGAGGATGACCTGGTGTCGATCCTGACGGAGCCCAAGAACGCCGTGGTGCGCCAGTACCGTAAGATGTTCCAGCTCGAGGACGTTGAGCTTGAGTTTGAGGATGCCGCCCTGCACGAGATCGCCCGTATGGCGCTTGCCCGCAAGACCGGCGCCCGCGGCCTGCGTTCCATCTGCGAGGACGTGCTGCAGCAGACGATGTTCGACCTGCCCAGCGAGGAGGGCGTTTCCAAGGTCATCGTGACCGAAGCCTCCGTAAAGGGCGAAGAACAACCCCAGCGCATCTACGGGTAAACCAGCAAAATACGTGTTTGCAAATAGCCTCCGACCACCCGCGGTCGGAGGCTATTTTATATATACGCAATAACCCCAACTACCTGTGCTATTCTGTGTGTTTGTTTAGGCCTCGGTAAAGTCAATTCAGACTGAAGTAATCGATACCTAAGGGGAGGAATGTAGGCCCGATTTTCGTAGATTCCGCACGAGCCGAAGACCACTTAATGTGGTCTTCGAGCGAGCCCAGGACCTGACCGAGCGAAAATCGGGCCTACATTCCTCCCCGGCGGGACAGGGAGAGATATATGGAAGAGATGCCCAAGAACTACGATCCGTCGACCAATGAGCCGGCGATCCTGCAGAAGTGGCTCGACGGCGGCTACTACAAGCGCCGTGAGGGCGTGGGCGACTGCACCGTCACCATTCCGCCTCCCAACGTGACCGGCAAGCTCCACATGGGCCACGCTACCGACGACTCCATCCAGGACGCCATCATCCGTATGGCCCGCATGCGCGGCAAGTCCACGCGCTGGGTGCTCGGCACCGACCACGCCGGTATCGCCACGCAGACCAAGGTTGACAAGAAGCTCAAGAGCGAGGGCATCAGCCGCCTGGAGATCGGCCGCGATAAGTTTGTTGACGCCTGCTGGGACTGGACCCACGAGTACGGCGGTATCATCGTCGAGCAGATCAAGCGCATGGGCTGCTCCGTCGACTTCGACAACGAGCGCTTCACCATGGACGAGGACTACGCCCAGGCCGTGCGCAAGGTGTTCTGCGACTGGTACCATGACGGTCTGATCTACCGCGGCAAGCGCATCGTCAACTGGTGCCCCAACTGCACCACCGCCATCTCGGACGACGAGGCCGAGTACAAGGACGAGAAGGGCCACCTGTGGCACCTGCGTTACCCGCTGACCGAGCCGGTCAACGGCCAGGACTACATCGTCGTCGCCACCACGCGCCCCGAGACCATGCTCGGCGACACGGGCGTCGCCGTCTCCCCGAAGGACCCTGAGAAGGCCGCCTTTGTGGGTAAGACCGTCAAGCTCCCCATCGTCGACCGCGAGATTCCCATCTTTGAGGATTGGCACGTCGACGCCAACTTTGGTTCCGGCTTTGTCAAGGTCACCCCGGCTCACGACCCCAACGACTATGCCATGGGTCAGGCCCACGACCTGCCGCAGATCAACATTTTCGACGAGCACGCGGTGGTCGTCGAGGGCTATGGCGAGTTTACCGGCATGACCCGCGAGGAGTGCCGCGAGGCCGTCATTAAGTGGTTCGAGGAGCATGACCTTCTCGATCACGTCGAGGATCACGACCACTCCGTCATGCACTGCTACCGCTGCGACGCTGCGCTTGAGCCGTGGCTGTCCGAGCAGTGGTTCGTCGCCGTCGACAAACTCAAGGGGCCGGCACTCGACGCCGTCAACTCCGGCAAGGTCACCTTCCATCCCGCGCGCTGGACGCAGACCTACACCACCTGGATGGAGAACCTTAAGGACTGGTGCATCAGCCGCCAGCTGTGGTGGGGCCACCGCATCCCCGTGTTCTACTGCGAGGACTGTGGCTGGGAGGACGCCCTGACCGAGGACACCGACGTGTGCCCCAAGTGCGGCGGCCATCACGTGCACCAGGACGAGAACGTGCTGGACACCTGGTTCAGCTCGCAGCTGTGGACCTTCGCCACGCAGGGCTGGCCGCAAAAGCCGGAGCTGCTCGAGGGCCATCACCCCACGACGGCGCTCGTCACCGCGCGCGACATTATCGCGCTGTGGGTTGCCCGCATGGTCATGAGCTCGCTGTACTTCCTGGACGAGGTTCCGTTTAAGGACGTCGTTATCTACCCGACGATCCTTGCCAAGGACGGCAGCCGCATGTCTAAGTCCAAGGGCAACGGCGTTGACCCCATGGACCTCATTGGCATGTACGGCGCCGACGCCATGCGCTTCAACCTGCTGACGCTGTGCACCAACAACCAGGACGTCAAGTTCGACGCGAACATCGATAAGAAGACCAAGAAGCTCATCGACAGCCCGCGTACCGACCAGGCCAAGTCGTTTGTGACCAAGATCTGGAACGCCAGCCGCTTCCTACTCATGAACATGGAGGGCTACACGCCCGGCGAGCCCGTCGTTGAGACGCCGGCCGACGCCTGGATGTTCAGCCGCCTGGCCAAGGCCGTCAAGATGGTCACCGAAGGCATCGAGAACTACACCTTTGGCGATATGGCCCGCGGCGTGCAGCAGTTCTTCTGGAACGAGGTCTGCGACTGGTACGTCGAGGTCACCAAGGCCCGCCTGAAGGGCGAAGGTCGTCTGCAGGCCCAGCGCAACCTGATCTTTGTGCTCGACACCTCCATTCGCCTGATGCACCCGCTCATGCCGTTTGTTACCGAGGAGATCTGGGACAACATGCCGGCGAGCGTGCTCGACCTGGACGCCGAGGGCAACGTGGACCGTGCCGAGGCGCTCATGATCGCCAAGTGGCCGGAGCCCGCCGACTACGCCAAGTACGTCGACGAGCCCGCCGAGCGCGCGTTTGAGCTGTGCCGTGCCGTCGTTTCCGCCGCCCGCGCCACGCGTTCGCGTTACCGCTTGAGCCCCAAGGCCGAGCTCGACGTGGTCGTGCGCGCCGGTGCCGAGGACATCGAGAAGCTCGAGAGCCTGCGCTCGACCATCGAGCCGCTGGCCAACACCGCCTCGCTGGTCATGGGTACCGACGTTGAGAAGCCGGCCGCGAGCATCGCCGTGGTCGACAGCGGCGTCGAGGTCTTTGTGGTGCTCGAGGGCAAGGTTGACCTTTCGGCCGAGAAGGCGCGTCTTGAGAAGGAGATCGCCGCGGCTCAGAAGGAGCTTGCCGGCTGCGAGAAGACGCTCGCGAACGAGGGCTTTGTGGCCAAGGCCGCGCCCGCGGTGGTGCAGAAGAAGAGGGACCGTGCAGCTGAGCTCAAGGAGATCCTGGCGGCGCTGACTGCTCAGGTTGCTGACTTCTCGTAGGCGGTACTGGGGGACGCGGTTTGGGGCTTTGCTCGCTACTTCGGACAGTCCTGCTCGCACGAAGGCCACATTAAGTGGCCTTCGGCTCGTGCGGAACTTGTATCGAGCAAAGCCCCAAACCGCTCCCATAGCGGTTACGGGGGCGTCCGCTGCCTGGTAGGGCCACTTGGTTGCGGCCTTGAGGTCGCTGCAAAGCGGTGTTTGGCTGATATTTTGAATGGGAGGGGCTCGCTGTTGATTCGGGCCTCTTTTTATGTTGAGGGGACTTTGGGTTATGGCTAAGCGTTCTGGGTCGTATTCTGTGCCGTTCTCGTTTGAGTTGCTTTCGTTTGGTGAGGCTGTTGGGCTGGCTGCTGATACGGGGCGGATTTCTGGGGATGCTGGTCCTCTGCTCGAGACGGTTATCGATATGCTCGATGAGCTGGGGCGTCCGGACGAGTATTTCGATTGCATTCAGGTTGCCGGTACTAATGGCAAGACTTCGACCACGCGTTTTTCGGCCGCCATCCTTCGCGGCGAGGGGCTCAAGACCGCGCTGTATACGTCACCGCAGCTGGTTCGCTACCCCGAGCGCATGGAGGTCGATGGACGCGTCGTGAGCGACGAGGTGTTTGCCCGTGGCGTTTCGGCCGCCGTCGAGGCGGGCCATCGTGTGAATGCTCGTCGTGTGGCGGCGGGGGAGCGCGCCTATGCCATCACGCCGTTTGACCTGCTGACGGCCGCTGCACTTGTCGTGTTTGCCGAGGCCGCGGTGGATGTTGCCGTGCTCGAGGTTGGCATGGGCGGTCGTTGGGACGCCACGAGTGCGACTGATCCCGTCGCCGTTGCCATTACGGGTATTGGGCTCGATCACACACGTATTTTGGGCGATACGCTCGAGGCCATTGCGGGTGAGAAGGCTGCGGTCATTAAGCCCGGACGCCTGGTTGTTCTGGGCGAGGGCACGCATGAGGCAAGTGTTCAGCGCGTGATGGATGCCCGTTGCCGCGAATGCGGTGTGGTGCCGCTCGTGGTGAGCCATGTCACGACTAAGGTGCCGGCGCATGTGGGCGACACGGTTGAGTTCAGCTGCACCACGCCGTGTGCGATCTATACGTCGAGTATGGTCAAGCCGGCATATCAGCCGCAGAATGCCGCGTGTTCGATTATGCTGTGCGAGGGCTATCTGGGCCGCGAGCTCGACCACGAGTCGCTCGACGCTTCTCTTATGGGCTGCCCCACGCCGGGTCGCTTTGATGTGCTGGGAACCGATCCGCTCAAGCTGATCGACGCCTGCCATAACCCCCAGAGCTGCGAGAACTTTGTGAGCGCGTTGGACGAGATCGATCCGTGCGTGGAGAATCGCCCCACGCTGCTGTGCGCTGCGCTGGCCGACAAGGACGTGGCAGGCATCGTCGACGTGCTGATTCCCGCCTTTCCACGCGTAGTCGTGACCCAGACCGATTCCGACCGCGCCCTGCCGGCGGAGGAGCTCGCTGCCCTCGTTGATGCCGATAAGCTCGCGGGCGTATACCCGAGCGTGTCCGAGGCCCTCGCTGCCTTCGGTGCCGCGGGCGAGTCCTTCGTAGCAGCCGGCACCATCACCCTAGCCGGCGAAGTAGCCGGCCTGCTGCGTTAACCCATCCCCTCAGCAGTTGCGGTGAAATGGGGACTGTTTTATGGGCTAGAAGCCTTAAACAGTCCGTATATCACCGCAACTCAAAAGCAGCTAATTTGGGATGGGGCCATTTTGGCTGTCCTGTGCCCCGAGTTGACTCGCTTGCCACGAAATGGGCCTATTTACTACGTTTGACCGGCAACCCTCGACCATACCGAGAATTGCGAAATCAAAACTGCAGGTAGAGGGCCTGCCATTTTTCAAAAAAGACCCGCATGGTCGACCCATGCGGGTTAAACGTAGTAGATAGCTCGTTTTCGTGGCGCGACGTAATCGCAATGTGACAAAGGGGTTGTCCCTTTGTCACATTGGCTAGTCTAGGCGGACGGGATCGTGGGGGTATGCGTTGAGAATCTCGACGCCGGACTCGGTAACTAGGGCCAAGTCCTCGATGCGGACGCCGGTGCGGCCGGGGAGGTAGATGCCCGGCTCGATGGAGAACGTCATGCCTGGCTCGATAACCTGTTCGTTGACCAGCGAGACGTCGCCCGGCTCGTGGTCCTGTAAGCCGACCGAGTGTCCCAGGCGATGCGTAAAGTACTGCCCATAGCCTGCGTCCTCAATCACGTCGCGCGCGGCACGGTCCAGGTCGCACATGCGAACGCCCGGTGCGATGAGCGCCTCGGCGGCCTCGTTGGCGCGGCGAACGATGTCGTAGATGCGTGCGGTCTCATCGTCCAGCTCGCCCCAAAAGAACGTGCGCGTCATGTCCGAGCAGTAGTTGCGACGACGCCCGCCAATGTCGAACAGCACCACGTCGCCGCGCTTGAGCACGGTGTCGTCGGGCTCGTGGTGCGGGTCGCCGGCGTTAGCACCAAAGCTCACGATGGGCGGAAAGCTAAAGCCCTCGCAGCCGTGCTTGCGATACAGGCCGAGCATCTGGTCGGCAATTTCGCGTTCCGTCACGCCCTCGTGAACGAGCTTGATAGTGTCGGCCATCACAGCGTCGTTGGCGGCCGAGGACACGCGCATGAGCTCCTGCTCCGCGGCATCCTTGTGGGTGCGTGCGGCGGTGACGGCAAAGTCGCCCAGGAAGAACTCGCTCGCGGCGCGGCGATCCATAAGCGGCATCAAAAAGCCGGAGCGCATAACGGTGTCGATGCCCAGCGGTTTGGTCGGATCGACCTCGCGAACGATGGCGTCGGCCACGACGTCAGTATCGGTGTGATAGGCCACGCGGGCATTGTCGTACTCGGGCAGCTGATGCAGCGCGTTGACCAAGATCACAGGTTCGCTATCGCGTGCGAGCAGCACGCCGCAAAAACGCTCGAACATATCGGCATAAAAACCGGTCAGATAGTAAATCGACCACGGGTCGTTTACGAGCAGCTGTGCGCCGGGGTGCTGAGCCTCGAGCGCATCAAGCACGTGCGCCACACGCTGGTCATCGACATGTGCCATACATCGTCCTTTCGCTAGGCTGCCACCATGGTATCCCAAGCCCGGCAGTTGGGGACGTTCCTTTTATGCCGGCACCTTGGGACACTCCTTGGCATGGCCAGCCTGGCAAGTGTGCAGGAAAAAGGAGTCATAAGAGGCCCGTTCCAAATGGGCTGGTTTCAAAAGTATGGCGGATTACGGGGCTGGACCTGTATTACTTAACCATGGGAAAAATCGCGAAATTAAAACCGCAGGTAGATGGCTTGTCAAAAATTGAAAATGGCCGGTATGGATGGGGGTCTCCGAATCAGCCCCGTAATCCGGCATAGTTTTGAAATGGCACTAAAGTAGGCACAAGCTAAATACCGATTCCAAGGATAGTTGCGGTGGAATAGTTCCTGGATGCCGGGGTTTTGGCGGAAATCAGGAACTATTTCACCGCAATTGAAGAGGGCTGGGTGGATGGCGGGGTAGCTAAAAGAGCCCCGTCCCTAATTAGCTACTTGGGCTCGGTTGATGTCCATGCTGGCGATGAGGTTGATGCTTGTGTCGAGGAGGTCTTCCAGTACGACGTCGCCCATGCGGATGGGGGCGTTGACGACTAGGCCGCGGATGAGGTTCATGGCTTGGGCGTGGAGTTCTAGCGGGATGGCTTCGGCCGTGCGCACGGGCAGCAGCACCTCGTCGCTGCCGGATACGGCCACGGTGGTGGTGAGCACGCGCATGGGGCAGGTGAGCTCCTGATGTGCGAACTTATCACCGCGCGGGCATCTGTTGCCGGTCACGGAGCGCACCTCTGCCACGGCGCCGTCTGCGTCACGCTCCACCTCCACGGTCAGGAGGCACTCGGATGGGCAGATGGTGCAGTTGAACTTGAGCGTTTCGATCACGTTATCGCTCATAGTTTATGCCTCCTCGACGGGGTCGACGGATAGGACAATCTCGCTGGCACCCAGGTCGAGTGTGCGCTGAATCACCTTTGCCGGCAGCGGGAAGCTTTCCATAACGCTCGGCTTAAACGCTCGGACCTTGCCGGCGAACAGCTCCTTGCCGTCGGCTAGGATTCGTACGCGGGCGGCGTCGACGGGTCGGCGCACGCGGAAGTTGAGTCTGGTGAGTGTCACAGTCGTAATGCGTCCCGGCAGCGCGTAGCCCGCGATGCCGGCAGGGGAGACAGTGAGCTCCCAGTCCGGAACGGTGCCCGCGCCGGTCCCCAGCGCGTACGCCGCTGCAGCTGCGCCAGCCCTCTCGGACTCGGTCGTTACGTTGTCGGCCAGGTCGTGCACGTGCAGCACGTTGCCGCAGGCAAAGATGCCCGGCACGCCCGTTTGCAGGCTCTGGTCCACCACGGCGCCGCGCGTTCGCGGGTCAAGCTCTACGCCAGCGGCAACCGAAAGCTCGTTCTCGGGAATCAAGCCCACCGAAAGCAGCAGTGTGTCGCACGGAACGATGCGCTCGGTCCCCGGAATGGGCGCCAGGCGCTCGTCGACTTGGCTTACCTCGACGGCTTCCACGCGGTCGTGCCCGATCACGCGTGTGACGGTGGTGGACAGGTGCAGCGGAATGCCAAAGTCGTTCAGGCAGTTCTTCACATTGCGGCGCAGGCCGTTAGCGTACGGCATGAGCTCGTACACGCCCTCGACCGAAATCCCCTCGAGCGTGCAGCGGCGCGCCATGATCAGCCCGATGTCGCCCGAGCCCAAGATGACGGCGCGCGAGCCGGGCTTGAGGTTCTCGATATTGATGTATCGCTGCGCCAGGCCTGCCGTAAACACGCCGGCGGGTCGGCTGCCGGGAATCTTGATCTCGCTGCGGGTGCGTTCGCGGCAACCCATGGCAAGGACGATCGCGCGTCCGGTGAGCTGCCGCATGCCGGCGGTGCTCATGAGCGTGACGGTGTGGACCGAGGTGTCTCCCGTAGGCTCGCCTGAATCAATCCCGATCACCATGCTGTTCAGGAACAGCGCAATGTCGGTTGCGTGCACCTGGTCGATAAAGCGCTGCGCGTACTCGGGACCGGTGAGCTCCTGTTTAAAGTGCGACAGGCCAAAGCCAGGGTGGATGCACTGGCGGAGGATTCCGCCCAGGTGCTGCTCGCGCTCCACGATGGCCACGCGCGCTCCGGCCTTATGAGCGGCCAGCGCGGCCGCCATGCCGGCAGGCCCGCCGCCGATAACGACCACGTCGAAGGCTTGCGTTTGTACGGCTTCTACAACGCCGCAATCAATCGCGCTCGATTTGAATTCCGCCATCCTAGCGCACCCCCTTCAGCAGTCCCTCGACCAACCAAGATCCGGCATCCTCCAACAGCACCTCGCTGGGGTCGCAGCCCAGCTCGCGCGCCAGGATCGCAACCACGCGGCTCTGGCAAAAACCGCTCTGGCACCGACCCATGCCGGCACGGCAGCGGCGCTTGACGCCTTCGACCGAAACCGCGCCCGGGCGGCGTCGGATCGCGGCCACGATCTCTGCCTCGGGCACCGTCTCGCAGCGGCAGACAATCTGCCCCCACGCGGGGTCGGACTCAATGAGCTCCTCCTTGCGCGCGAGCGGCGCGCGGTCAAAGTCGTCCGGCGCGCGGCGAATCGGGTTCCAGTCGGTCCGTTCGTGCAAAACCACACCCGCTTCGCGCATCACGTGCTCCATGCGCTCGGCAATGGCCGGGGCGCTCGCCACGCCCGGCGACTGAATACCTGCCGCCTGGAACAGCCCCGGCACCACGGCTGACTGCCCAATAAAAAAGTCGTTCGTACCCTGAATGACCGGACGACCGCCGGCAAATGCGCGCACCATGCGGCGCGTGTCCAGGTCGGGCACCAGCTTGCGCGCGCCGGTCAGCAGCGCGTTCACATCGCTTGCATAGGTCTGCGTGTCGCCCGGCTCACGCACGGCAGCCGTGGCGGTGATCACGGTGTTGCCATGCACGGTGCCCGTCACGATAACGCCCTTCGACACCGGCGTCGGCACGGGGTAGAGCGGCATGAGCGTGCGTGGCTCCTTGTCCAGCACCACGATGTTGCCCTGACGCCAGACCATCTGGAACTCCTCGGCGCCCGCCATATGCGAGATGTCGGCGGCGCCGTTGCCTGCGGCGTTGATCAGGTAGCGGCAGCGCACATCGCCGGCAGGCGTCACCAGCGTAAAGCGCGCAGCACCGTCGGTAGCCTCGCCGCCAGCAACCTCAATCGCTTCCACCGGCGCGGACCGCATAAACGTCACCCCGTTGGCCACGGCGTTCTCCAGCGCGGCGATGGCAACCTCAAACGGGTCGACAAAGCCGGTCGAGGGGCACCACAACGCGCACGTCGCATCGGCGCTGGCGCGCGGCTCAAGTTCATGGATGCGGTCGGGTCCGACGATCGACAGCTCGGGCACGCCGTTGGCAAGGCCATTGCTACGCAGCTGCTCCAGTTGCGCACGGTCCTCGTCGTTAAAGCCCAACACCATCGACCCGGTGCGGCAGAACAGAAAGCTCAGTTCCTGTGCCCACGTACCGTACAACTCGCAGCCACGGGCATTGACCAGTGCCTTTACGGTTCCCGGTGCCGGATCGTAGCCGGCGTGCACCAGGCCGCCGTTGGCCTTCGACGCGCCCAGCGCAATATCGTTAGCCGCCTCGACCACGCAAATGGAAAGGTCAAATCGCGCGAGCTGCCGCGCGATGGCGCATCCGGTGATGCCCGCGCCGACAATCGCGATATCAAACGTTTCTGTCACAGTGCCTCCCAGACGAGTTGACAGGCCGTCAATAAGACTATCCTACGGTCCGCACACCCCCAGTGCGGCGGCAATGCGGCGAACAGCCCCGCAACACCCGCCAACGGCAGGCGAGGGGAGACCCGGCAATATCGACAACCTCGTCTGCCGACAACTACGGCAACCGTTCGTCTCGATCTGTAACAGTTAGACGAGGATTTGGGTCCCAGTTGTTACAGATTGAGACATTTGCCATGCGGGTCCTCCGTTTGTCTCGATCTGTAACATCTGGACCCGGATTCCGCTCCCACCTGTTACAGATTGGGATGTTTGTGTCCGCGCCAGCCCCGCCCCTAGCCGTGGTCCCATATAAACAAACCCCGTGGTAAACTTGACCGAACTGTTAATATTCCGAAAGGTACCCGTAATGTCCAAGTACATCTCCGAGCTCATGTCGCCGCAGCTTATGGGCGTCGTCTATGCCTTTGTTGGCTTTATCATCGCCCTGTATGTGCTGTCGGTCGTCTATGTGTTCATCGACGCTCGCCGCCGCGGCGCCAGCGCCTACGTGGCATGGGGCATCATCGCCCTCATCCCGTTTGTGGGCCTCATTGCCTACCTGGTCCTGCGCCCGCACTCCTACGCGTCCGACCGTGAGGAGCAGGAGCTGGACATGGCCCTGCGCGAGCGCCAGCTTGCCCAGTACGGCACCTGCCCGCAGTGCGGCGCGCCCATCGAGAAGGACTTTGTCGTCTGCCCGGTGTGCGATACCCAGGTTCGCAACGTGTGTCCCAGCTGCCATCGCCCGCTCGATGCGCACTGGAAGGTCTGCCCCTACTGCCGAACTCGCATCCAGTAACGCATCCATCGCCGGGCCGGCCGCAAGCCACGGGCACGCCGCAAGCCACGCGCGCCCAGACCCCGCCCACACGATGAAGCATGCGTAGAAAATCGCCCGCCGTGCCATTAAGGTGCGGCGGGCGCTTGTATACCAAGGCAACCTGCCTATAATGATGCAAGTCAAAAACGCCGAGCGCATCGCACGCACTTGCATCAGGCATCCGAGAGGAGAAAACATACACATGAAGGCACTCTACAATGACGGTTCGGTGGCCGAGCTCCCGCAGGACGAGGTCACGCACGTCATCCGCCACTCCGCCGCGCACATCATGGCGCAGGCCATCAAGCGTCTGTACCCCCAGGCCGACTTTGCCTACGGCCCCGCGACCGACAACGGCTTCTACTACGACGTCGACCTGCCCGAGGGCGTCAAGATCAGCGAGGACGACTTCCCCGCGATCGAGGCCGAGATGAAGAAGATCGTCAAGGAGAACCTCAAGTTCACCGTGTACGAGAAGCCCCGTGCCGAGGCCATCGCCCTTATGGAGGAGCGCGGCGAGAAGTACAAGGTCGAGCACATCGGCGACTTGGACGACGATGCCCGCATCACCTTCTACCAGCAGGGCGACTACATCGACATGTGTGTCGGCCCCCACATCTGCTACACCAAGGCGCTGAAGGCCTTTAAGCTCACCGGCGTCTCGGGCGCCTACTGGAAGGGCGATAAGGACAACAAGATGCTCACCCGCATCAACGGCGTCGCCTTTGCCACCAAGGAAGAGCTCGACGAGCACATGCACATGCTGGAGGAGGCCAAGAAGCGCGACCATCGCAAGATCGGCCGCGAGATGGACCTCTTTATGATGCGCGACGAGGCCCCTGGCTTCCCGTTCTTCCTGCCCAACGGCATGATCCTTAAGAACACGCTGCTGGACTATTGGCGCGAGATCCACCACAAGGCCGGCTACGTGGAGATCTCCACGCCGCTCATCATGAACAAGCAGCTGTGGAAGACCTCGGGCCACTGGGACCACTACAAGGACAACATGTACTCCACCGTCATTGACGACGAAGAGTACTGCATTAAGCCCATGAACTGCCCGGGCGGCGTGCTGGTGTACGCCTCCAAGCCGCACTCCTACCGCGAGCTGCCCATCCGCGCCGGCGAGATTGGCCTGGTGCATCGCCACGAGCTGCGCGGCGCCCTGCACGGCCTGTTCCGCGTGCGCTGCTTTAACCAAGACGACGCCCACCTGTTTGTGCGTCCCGACCAGCTGACTGATGAGATCGTGGGCGTGGTCAACCTCATCGACTCCGTGTACCAGAAGTTTGGCTTTAAGTACCATGTAGAGCTTTCCACCCGCCCCGAGGACTCCATGGGTTCCGACGAGGACTGGGCGCGCGCCGAGGAGGGCCTGCGCACCGCTCTGGAGCAGCTGCATATGGACTACGAGGTCAACGAGGGCGACGGCGCCTTCTACGGCCCCAAGATCGACTTCCACCTGGAGGATTCGCTCGGCCGTACCTGGCAGTGCGGTACCGTGCAGCTCGACTTCCAGATGCCGCTCAACTTTGACCTGGAGTACGTGGACGCCGACGGCACCAAGAAGCGCCCCATCATGCTGCACCGCGTGTGCTTTGGCTCCATCGAGCGCTTCATCGGCATTCTGATTGAGCACTTTGCGGGCAAGTTCCCCACCTGGCTGGCTCCCGTGCAGGTCAAGGCGCTTCCGGTTTCCGAGAAGAGCCGCGACTACGCCCACGAGGTGTGCGCCAAGCTGGAGGAGGCCGGCATTCGCGTGGTCTGCGACGACCGCGATGAGAAGATCGGCTACAAGATCCGCGAGGCCCGCAGCATCGATCGCGTGCCCTACATGCTCATCCTGGGCGAGAAGGAGGTCGAGGCCGGCAACATCTCCGTCCGCGATCGCTCTAACGAGACCGTTCAGATGAGCGTTGACGAGTTTGTTGCCAAGGTGCTCGAGGAGATCAAGACTCGCGCCTAGGGCAAGCTTCACAACAATTAACAAAGGCGACCGTCCACAAAGGGCGGTCGCCTTTTTCATGCCGAAATAAGAAAAGCCGCTGGTTGAGCGGCTTTTTTTGTTGCACAAAAAGGTACAGGTTTTTGTAGGGGGCTATGGAGATGTACCTACTAGCAGTACATTTTGCGTAATCTGGGCAAACGCTGATTAATTGCTCGTATAATGTCGTCTGTCGAAAGATACAAAAACCTGTACTTTTGCGACTGCGCCTAGCTGCGAGCGAGAAGCCTGTTCTAAACGCCCCTGCATTTGCGTGCATCGCAAAGCTAAAAGAGGGGGCGAGAACATGGAACAGACGGCACGGCGCCAAGAGCAGCTGCCGGGCGCATTTAATGGCGCCACCACCAACAGCCAGCATGGCCGTGTTCGCTGGTATCTGGTTCACACCCCCAATGGAAAAGAGCGCGAGACCTGCGAAAAGGTCCGTCGCATTATCCCGCACAACCTTATGCAGGACGCTTTTGTAATGCAAAAGGAGTTCTGGTTTAAGCGGGATGGCGCCTGGTCGCTCCAAACCAAACCCATGTACAAGGAATATTTCTTCGTCGCCACGCACGATGCCGCCGCGCTCGATAGGGCTTTGGCTCAGTTGAGCTTTGGCTGTCGTATCGCCGGCAGTAGGGAGCGGGCGTACATGCCCATGCCGGACGACGTGCAGGATTGGTACCGCAGCGTGCTGGACGACGACGGCGTGGTGCGCAACAGCGTTGCGCGCATAGAAGGCGGCGTGTTGCACATAGAGCAGGGTCCCTTGGTGGGGCAAGAGGCCCGCGTAAAGAAGATCGACCGTCATAAGCGCTGGTGCCTGGTGGACGTGGGCGAAGGTGACTCCGCTTTTAGGGAGCTGCTTGCGCTGGACGTTCCCAGCAAAACGTAAGGGAGACGTTGTACCAGCGATTTATTTGGTTTTTTGGATTCATAGATGGGGGGGGGTTCCTGGGGACAGGAACGTGAGTTTTATTGTGGCTGCTAAGGAAATGACAGAGAGCTGTACATCAATGGGGGATGCATTGGCTTTCGATCGGATAAAGCCGAGCGGTACGCTTGGCTATCGTTCAAGACTTTAGTCCGCTGGCCGCGCAGCGGCCAGCTTTAAACCACCCGCTAC
>CATZLI010000001.1 GCA_958421275.1 uncultured Collinsella sp. | reverse complement strand
GCGCGAACGGTGCGCCTGTTTAGCGAAACTGGTGAAAAATAGATTGACGCTAACATCAGGGACCTCGCCGGCGCCTACGACGGGGCGACCGCGCGCCTGGCGACCGCCAAGCAGCGGCTGCTCGCCTTCCTCGCAAAGCGGGGGTTCGTCTACGGCGGCACCACGCCCGCCGGCAACCCGAGGAAGTACTGGACCTACGACTTCCTGAGGTGGCTCGACAAGGTCAGGCCGGAGGACGATGGCGGGGTTCGGGCGCTCGCCGCCCTGAGGAACGAGGTCGAGGCCGCGGCGGAGGCCCGGGCGGACCTGCTCTCCGAGTACGGGGCCGCCGTGGATGCCAGCCCGATCGCCGCGGAGGTGGCCGCCCTCCAGTCGATCAAGGGCTGCGCCTTCGCGCTGGCCGCGGCCTTCTCGGCCGAGGTCGGCGACTTCACGAGGTTCCGTTCCGGAAGGCAGGTCACGGCCTATTTCGGCCTCGCGCCGAGTCAGAGGTCGAGTGGCGACTCCGTGCGGCTCGGAGGCATCAGCGGTGCGGGCAACGCGCTCGTGAGGAAGCTGGCCGTTGAGGGTTCATGGTGCTACGCCGCGGCACGGCACCAGCCGAAGCTCATGCCAAGGGACACGGGCGTGCCCCTCGAGATAAGGATGCACGGGAGGAAGGGGTCCGAGCGGCTCCTGCGGCGGCGCGAGGAGATGCTCGCCCGCGGCGTGCCCGCGGCGAAGGCCAACGCGGCCACCGCGGCCGAGCTCGTGAGGTGGCTCTGGGCCCTCGGCATGATGTGCCGGGAGGGCGCGGAATAGACATAGCCCCCGTCCCGGCGAGCCGGGCGGCCTTCGGGGATACCCCCTATTTCGCTGTGCGCGCGGAGCCCTCCGCATGCGCCTCGACAGACTTGGGGAACCCCGCCGAAGGAATGGAGTGCGGGCCGACAGAACGGTATCCGCGGATATGAGACTGAGCCGAAGGCGTCGACGACATGCCGGGGGCGGACCGGGACGGGTTCAACGGCAGGCCCCGCCGACCGATTGCAAGCGGTCGGCGGGGCCATTGTGGCTCTTGACAGCGGATTGGGTCATATGAGCGAAAACCCGCCAGAGCGAGCAAGGTGCCTTCAGGCAAAATGGCGCCACAGGTTGAGCATAAGTCAGCGAGCGGGCCGCATTTGAGACAAGGTGACGTGAAACGAAAGGGCACTGACCTTCTGGTCGCGCCCTTGAAGTTGAACGTCAGATTGTCCAAATGCGGCCCGCGCAGCGTCGAGCCGTTACGCGGTTTGGTAAAACCGCGTAACCCCTAAGGCCGCTGGCCCATGCCACCCTCGAGGGTGACGGTCTCGCCGTTCATGTACTTAAAGTCGGGACCGCAGAGCTGAACGACAACGCGGCCGATCTCCTTCTCGACGTCGCCGTAGTGACCCGCCGGCGGCATGTGGACGTTGGCCTTGAACGCCTCGGGATAGGCATCCTGGAAGTTCTCGAGCGCAGCGGTCCAAGCAAGCGGGCACACGATGTTGACGTTGATGCCGTCCTTGCCCCACTCGTTGGCGGCAACGCGGGTCAGGCCGCGGATGCCCTCCTTGGCGGCGGCATAGCTGCACTGGCCATAATTGCCAAACAGGCCGGCGCCCGAAGCGAAGTTGACCACGGAGCCCTTGGTCTCCTTCAGGTGCGGATAGGCCTTCTGCATGTACAGGTAGGTGGCATACAGGCCAGAGTAAATGGCCAGGTTGAACTGATCCATGGTGTGATCGGCGATGGTCACGCCCGAGGCGCTGGCCTGAGCATTGTTGACGACGGCGTCGATGCGGCCGAACTCCTCAATGGCCTTGTCGATGACGTTCTGGACGACGGCCTCGTTGTCCTGACCAGCCGAGACATCGGCCTGAACAGGCAGAACCTTGACGCCGTACTCGGCCTCGAGAGACTCCTTGGCGGCCTCGAGCTTGGCGACGTTGCGGCCGGTGATGACGAGGTTCGCGCCCTCCTTGGCAAATGCGATATCGATGCCGTAGCCGATGGAGCCAGCGGAACCGTCCTTAAGCGTGGCCTTGCCGCCGCCGGTGACGATCACGGTCTTACCAGTGAAAAGTCCCATACAAAGTCCTTTCAAATCGCGACGGGCACGCCCGCCGACTGCGCGCATCCAACTTCACGCGCCAAAAGCTGAAATGCAACTTTAGCTTCTTCAAGTGAAAAATAAAGCCCATGGCAGGCGAACGGCACCACGTCGTTCGGCGAAGGGATTGTCAAGTACAAACTGAATAAAGCGATCGAGTTATTGCTATCAGATCGAGCCATCGAACACGTTTTGAAACTTTGCTGCGGCGCGCGGGATGTCGGCGCGAGACTTTATCATAGGGTGACAAACAACGATGAGGAGCACATGCCTATGACAGACGAGCTGGACCCCCAGACTCAACAGCATATTGATGATTCCGCAGACGTCACCGCAGATACTGACGCTGTGACCTGCGATGGTATCGACATCGACGACCCCATCTTGAACGAAAGCGCTACGGCGGAAACCCCCGAAACAGAAAACGCCGATGAGCAAAACGACGATGCGCCCGCTCAGGACGACGCCCCTGTACAGGACGACGCCCCGCAAGCAGCGGGCCCCATCGAGGTGTCTTCGGAAGAAGAGCTCGATGCCGTCATGGACTCCATGATGGATGCTGTCAAAGCGATGAAAAACGCCGTCGCCGATGCCGATATTGATGCCGAGGAAGAGGAGGCCGCCGTGGCGGCCTCGACCTTTGTGCCCGGCGAGACTCCGGTTGCCGACCAGGGCAGCACCATGCCCTCGTTTCTGCAGCTCGAGCACCCCACGATTGGCGCCGATGCGGTCGATCCGCACGCAGCAGGCTTTTCTGTGGTCGAGGGCGGTACCGGCAATATCGCCGCGCCGCAGGTTGCCGATGCGGACGCTGCCGACACCGCTCGCCCGACCGCCCCGCACTCCCCCGCCGCGAGCCGCGATCTGGGGACCGCTGTCTCGAACACTGCGAACGCCGTGGGCACCTTTATCGCCCAGGGCGCCTCGGCCATGCGCGAGATGAACGCCGCGAAAAAGGCACTTGCCGATGCCCGCGCCCACCTGGCCGAACTTGAGCAGCGCATTGCCGATCAGGCCGAGGAACTCGAAACGCGCCAGGATATCGCAGGCCGCTACGACCAGATCGTCGCCGACCAGCGCCAGGCGATCGCCACGGCGCAAAAGACCGCTGCGGCAGCCGAAATCGATCGCGATGTCCATGCTTCCAAAGTAGCAGAGCTCAAGGGTCAGCTCGAACAAATGAAGACAGAGGATGACGCGACTGAGCTCCGCCTGAAGGCCGCGCTCGACGCCGTGGAGGCCCGCGAGGCGAGCTCTCGCGAGACCGGCAACCGCCTCGTTCGACGTCTTGAGGATTCCAAGCGCATCCGCGACAAGGTGAAGGCCGAGCGAGACGCCGGCATTGCGGCCGCACAACAAACCGTCGACGCCACGCGCGCCCAGCTCGAGACGCTGCGCCATGAGTATGCCGAGCTGCAACGCAATCCCTCGGCAAATCCCGCCAACTATACGGTGCGCACCAGCGAGCTCTCGATGCAGATCTCCGACACGGCAGATGCCCTGCGAAAAGCCGAAGAAGATGTCCCGCGCATCACCGCCGACCTTGAGCACTCGCTTGCCGCAGCCGAGCAGGCCGTCGAACAGGCGCAGGCCCCCATCGCCGACGCCAAGCGAGCCCATCAGGCCGTGACGGCAGAGGCCGATGCCGCGCGCGACGAGCTGCAGACCGCAAAAACCGCCGCCGCGACTCGTCAGCGCGAACTGCGCGAGAAGATCACTGCCGAGGACAAGGCACGCCGGGACCAGGAGCAGACCATCGCCAACGCCCAAGCAGATGCCGCACATGCACAGTCGATCATCGAGCAGGCGACCGAGGTACACGACCACCCAGAGATCACTGAGTCGCTTGCAGGATCCTTGGCCCGAGACAAAGCCGAACACGCCGAGACCGAGCGAGAGGTTACCCAGCTCGAAGCCACCGAGGACGCGGTGCGCGAGCGTACCCGCGACTCACGCATCAAATTCACCGGCGCCATCGTCTGCATCGTCGCCGCAATCCTGGTGATCATCCTGGTCTGGCTCTTCGCGAGCAAGTAAACCAGCTGCCAAAAAACGCTCACCGCAACTTATTAGATTGATGCAAGGTAATCTATCCCTCTTGCACCAATCTCTTGACATAAGGAGTGTCCCCAGGTGCCGGCACAAAAGGAACGTCCCCAAGTGCCAAGTGCCCAATGACTACTCAACAACCACGGCAACACCGATGTAATGGCAGAGTCAGCGAGCGGGTCGCATTTGAGACAAGGTGACGTGAAACGAAAGGGCGCTGACCTTCTGGTCGCGCCCTTGAAGTTGAACGTCAGATTGTCCAAATGCGGCCCGCGCAGCGTCGACCGGTTACGGCGTTTGTAAAACGCCGTAACCTACAAGATGAGCATGGCGTCGCCAAAGCTGAAGAAGCGGTAGCGCTCCTCGATGGCGGCAGCGTAGGCATCCATGATCTGGTCGCGGGTGGCAAGCGCGCTCACAAGCATCATGAGTGTAGAGCGAGGCACGTGGAAGTTCGTGATCAACGCGTCGACCACGTGATAGGTCGAGCCGGGCATAAGGTAGAGCTGCGTTGTCGCGTTCTCGCGCACCACGATGTCGCCGCGGCCGAGCGTGTCGGCCCCGTCCTCGCGGCCCTCAAAATAGCGCGCCGTCACAGCCGGATCGGACACCGGCGCGTCCGCGTCAAACGCGCTCTCGAGCGAGCGCACTGCGGTAGTGCCGACGGCGATCACACGATGGCCCTCGGCCTTCGCCTTATGCACAGCGTCGACAACCTCCTGCGACACGTGGTAGCGCTCGGTGTGCATCACGTGCTGTGTAGGGTCGTCCTCCTCCACCAGACGGAAGGTATCGATACCCACCTCGAGCTCGACGGCGGCAAACTTCGCGCCCTTGGCCTCGATAGCGGCCATGAGCTCGGGAGTAAAGTGCAGACCCGCCGTAGGAGCGGCAGCCGAGTGCTCCTCCTTCATGGCGTAGACGGTCTGGTACTTCTCGGGATCGCCCTCGTAATCGGTAATGTAGGGCGGCAGCGGCACGTGGCCGGCAGCGTGGATGGCCTCGTCGAGCGTGCGCGGGTCGCCGGCGGCATTGCAACCGGCCGGCTCAAAGCGCACCAGACGGCCACCGCGGCTATCGGTAACAAAGTCGACGACCTCGGCCGTCAGCACCACGGGCGCGCCCTCGGGCGCATGGGCGCCGCCCGCACGATACTCAATCTGAGCACCGGGCTTCAGGCGCTTACCCGGCTTGACCAGGCACTCCCAGACATGGCCCAGCGGATCCACATCCTCGCGGCGCTTGAGCAGCAGCGTCTCGACCACGCCGCCCGAGCCGGCCTTGCGACCGATCAGGCGGGCCGGCATCACGCGCGTCTTGTTGATGACGAGCACGTCACCCGGCTCGATATAGTCGATGATGTCGCGGAAGATGCGGTGCTCAACGGTACCGCCGTGCTCCAGCGGCGTTCCCGCCTGGGAGCCCTTGCGATCAACCACCAGCAGGCGGCAGGAGTCGCGCGGCTCGGCAGGAGCTTGGGCAATCAGTTCCTCGGGAAGGTTGTAGTCAAAATCATCGGTACGCATCTTTGCCTCTTTCACAAAGCGCGTCAGTCGAAAAAATCGACTGACGCGCGCATCATTCTCCCCTGTATCCTATCAGCTTGTTGAGAGAAATATAGTATGGAAACAGATTTGCGACTGTTTTCTCAACGCCCCGCTACTTAAGCGTTGCGTACATCACCGCCTTAATCGTATGCATGCGATTCTCCGCTTCTTGGAAAACACGAGACTTATCGGACTCAAAAACCTCGTCCGTGACTTCCATTTCGGTAACTCCAAACTTCTCAGCAATTTCGGCACCAACAGTAGTATTAGTATCGTGGAAGCTCGGAAGGCAGTGGAGGAAAATCGCCTCGGGCTTTGCCATAGACATCACCTCAGCGGTCACACGATACGGCGACATGAGCTTAATGCGGCTTTCCCACAGCTCTGCGGGCTGACCCATGCCAACCCAAACATCCGTGTAAATTACATCGGCATCACGAGCGCCTTCCTCAATATCCTCTGTAATGGTAATCGTCGATCCATGCTCGGCCGCAATACGACTACATTCTGCAAGGAGTTCAGGATCATAGGATGTAGCCCCCTCCGAATTTCCCCCGATTGGGCCGCAAGAACAGTAGTTAATGCCGAGCTTAGCGCAAATGACCATGAGCGAATCAGCGACGTTTCCGGCCGCCTTACCAAAAAATGTAAGTTTCCTGCCCTTAATCTCTCCAAACTCTTCACGCATGGTCAGAATATCGGCAAGCACTTGAGTCGGGTGAAATTCAGTAGTCAGCCCATTCCAAACGGGAACCCCAGCTTTTGCAGCAAGCTCCTCAACCTTCGCCTGTTCAAAGCCGCGGTATTCAATTCCGTCATACATGCGGCCAAGGACGCGAGCCGTGTCCTCAATCGACTCCTTTTTGCCCATCTGAGACGAGCCCGGATCCAAATAAGTTACACCCATGCCAAGGTCAAGTGCACCAACTTCGAAGGCGCAGCGAGTACGCGTGGAAGTCTTCTCAAATAGCAAAACAATATTCTTGCCTTCAAGGTATTTATGCGGAACACCGGCACGCTTCATGCTTTTGAAGTTAGCAGAAAGCTCAAGCAGATACTCAATCTCTTCCGTCGTGTAATCAAGCAGCTTCAGAAAACTGCGCTCAGCGATATTAACACCCATATTCGCCATCTCCCATCACAGTGGATTTGCAACTAAATATCTTCGCGCCAGAAGGGCATGCTCATGCAGCGCGGGCCACCACGACCGCGGGACAGTTCCTCGGAGGGAACGACCAAAAGTTCCAAACCGTTCTTGTAGAGCTCATCATTTGTGACAACATTGCGCTCGTAAACACAGACTTTACCAGGAGCAACGGCAAGAGTGTTCGACCCGTCGTTCCACTGCTCGCGAGATGCCTCAACCATATCGCCGGCACCGCACTCAATAAGCTGCACCTTCTCCACGCCAGTAGCCATTTCAAGAATATGTTCAAGCGTGTCATCAATCTCTTGAACAGCGACCATTCCCTCAGAGTCACCACGAGTCAGACGATAAACACGAAGGGTCTCAAAAATACCGGGATAAACTGTGAACTTATCGAAATCCACCATGGTGCAAACGGTGTCAAGATGCATGTAAGCATAGCCGTTGGGGATTTTAATAGCGTAAACGGTATCGATCTCAGAATTCCCAGATCCCCAGAACAAATTCTTTGCAAGCTCCTCAATCGCAGCCGCCTCAGTTCGCTGGCTAATTCCAATAGCCAAGGTATGAGCGTTAATGTTAAGCACATCACCGCCCTCGATATGCCAGGGATTCTTATGGTCGTACCAAATCGGAGTCCCTGCATAATCGGGATGGTATTTGAAAATCGCTTCGTAGAAGGGCACTTCACGATCTCGCTGTTTCCAATACATATGGTGAAGCAGAACGCCTTTGCCCACGGAAGCAAGAGGATCGCGAGAGAAATATGAACTCGGAAGAGGCTTCAACACCAAATCATCGGGCTTCGCATCCTCATTATCCATCATACTAAGCGTAGTCGAAACGCGAGGCAGCTCAAGGTCACGATAACGATACCCCCCCATAGCCTCAAGTACAAACTGATACGAATCTGAAATAGCGTCGAGCTTTTCACGAACAGCCTGCTCAAGCATAGGATTGACAATCCCGCTCTCAGCCATAAATGTATCGGTAAACTCAGCGCGAGCCGAGGGGCATGCATCCAGCGCTTCAGCAACGAGTTTCTCCATATAGAGAACCTCAACACCTTCGCTCCTCAGAAGATCCGCAAAGGCATCATGCTCCTTTTGAGCCACATCAAGATAGAAACAGTCGTGAATCCAGACATCATCGAACTCTTCTGCCTTTACGTTCACAAGGTCACGACCGGGGCGGTGAAGCACAACTTTCTTGAGCTTACCAATCTCGCTGTGTACATTCAGTCCTTTAGACATTCCTGTTACTCCATTTCAGCCATGAAACCTACAGGGCAATAAGTCCCGAGATTGCTACGAATACGATATTGATGAGCGACACGACCAAGAAGAATTTCCAAACGGTCTTCCACCACTGGCCAAGCTTGATCTTGCACACGCCCAAACCCGCTACAAGAATGGCGCTAGTAGGACAGATCAAAGACATCGTCGCGCTACCCATGGAGAGAGCCCACACGGCGGCCTCGGGATTAAGGCCCATGAGTTCGGTCAAAGGTCCAAAAATGGGAGCGGTCAGTGCTGCAAGGCCAGATGAGCTGGGAACCAGAATCGCCAGGAGGTTCTCAACCGCATAAAGAAGCGTAGTAAAGAGAACCGCCGGGATGCCGCCCAGACCAGTGGCGAGCGCATTGAGGATGGTATCGATGATCATGCCGTCAGAGGCAATGACAAGGATGCCACGCGCAAGTCCAACGACAATTGCCGAGAAAGCAAAGTCAGCGATACCCGCAACAAATTCCTGAGCGATGACGTCCTGACTAAAGCCCGCAATAACACCAGCCAACAGGCCCATGGCCAAAAAGACCGCAGAAATCTCGTTCATATACCAGCCCTGGGTCACAAGTCCCCAGATGATAAGGCACATACCAGCGATAAATACCGCAAGCACGCCTTTTTGACGACCCGTAAATTCCGCGTCAAGGGCAGATTCATCGGCAGCGAACTCGACTTTCTTGGCGATATCATCCTCAAATGTGATCGATGACTCAGGGTTCTTCTTTACCCTTCGTGCATAGAGGACAACCCAAGTAATTGCAACGGCAGTCAAAACAACCCAGGCAATCATACGCAGCCACAGCTGGGGGTTGCCCTGAATACCAAGAATACCTTGCGCAATGAGAACATTAAACGGATTAATCGTTGAGGCGATGTAACCCGTGCGCGCTCCAACGAACACGACCATGAACGCCGTCATCGAGTCGAAGCCCATAGCCATCATAATTGGCATGAAGATCGCAAAGAACGGGAGAGTTTCTTCCGCCATGCCAAAGCTCGTTCCGCCCAATGCAAAGAGAACCATCGCAATAGGAATAATTAGAATGTCTTTGTTCTTAAAGCGGCGAACGACACGACCCATTCCGCTCGTGATAGCGCCCGTTTTAGTAATAACCTGAAACGAACCGCCCACAATCAAGATGAATGCAACGACCTCAATTGCCTCTTGTATACCGCGCGTTGGAGCCTGAAGAACATCGAAGACGCCTTGTCTGAGATCTACTTCATCCCCGGTTTCCTCGTCAATATATGTCTTTTCACTCTGCTCATACGTACCTGCGACAGTGACTTCACGACCGTTCACCTCCTGACGCTGATAGGACCCAGAGGGAACAATCCACGTGAGAACAGCGAAGATGACCATAAGTGCAAAGATGATCGCATATACGTGCGGGACCTTGAACTGCTTGATGCCTTTCGAACTTTCCGCTGCCATATCTCCTCCTTCATTCCTTTTCCCATCTATCCAGCTGGCACCATAAATGTATGAGGTTGCTCAGCGGTGGTCGGCCAACCATCGCCATCGTGTCGCTTTTCACCTATGAACGGCAGCTAAAGTGACGTTATTAATCAATCTGATATTTAAAATTGATGTTATTTATCAATTACATACGTCTTTTAACTTTTCCGCAACACAACAAGGAACCTGCCTTAGCCTTATATAAAAACCAGCAGGACAGGAGACAGACATGCAAGGCGTACACATAACAAATGAAATCGGTCATTTAAAAGCCGTACTTGTCCATCGACCAGGAACTGAAACACAAAACTACCCTGATGCCGACTTCAGCCAAGTTTTCTCCCTGCGAAAATGGAGCGGTCGTTTTGACCTCGACAAAGCAATATATGAGCACGATTCCATGGTTCAATTGCTTGAGAAGCATGGCGTAGAAACCATTGAAATTAGGGACCTTCTCGAAGACTCACTTGAAACTGAGCCCCAATCACTTAAATGTTTTATTGATGACTACCTCCGTTGCAGTGGGGCAACAGGCAGAGAGTTCCTCGAGACAATAACCCAGCTGTTTGAGAACGCTAAGAACACCCAGGAATTGGTGAATATAGTACTTAACGGCATTCGCTTTGGAGACACTGAGCTATGTTCAAACCAGTCGGAAACACTACGGGCGCTCGTGCACGAGCAATTTGACCCCGCCTCGCTCTTGGTCAATCCCCTCAACACGCTTTTTTTCACTCGTGATCCTGCTGTGGTAGTCGGAGACGGCATCATCCTAAATCATATGTATTGGCCTGAGCGTGATCGTGAGGTCGCCTTATACCGGCAGATATTCACCCACCACAAGATCATGGGAGAAACCCCGGTATGTGATTTGAACAGGAGTAGTTACCATATCGAAGGCGGAGACATTCTTGTTATCAGTGCTGAGACATTATTAGTTGGAATCTCTGACCGAACTGAACCCGCCGCCGTCGAGTCACTTGCCAAAGAGCTCCTGACCTCAAATAAATTCCAGACTACCGAGCTAATTGCGATTCGAGTCCCCTCTGACGGGCTGCGTATCCACCTCGATACGTTCATAAGTAGAATTGATCACGACGCGTTCCTCATCGATCGTGAGATATGCAATGCCGTTGATGCATACAGCATTCAACTAAAACGATCCGGAAAGGGCCTTACGATCACTCCTATCGATCGCACGATTCCGGAAATACTCTCTGCAGCCTGTTGCGAACCAATAAAAGTAATTGACTGCGGAGGCGGGAATCAAACCGCCTACGAAAGAGAGCGCCGGAACAACGCAACGTCTATCCTTGCGCTCTCGCCAGGAAAACTATGCGTATATGAAGAAAACGTTTGGACCAACGAAGCGCTTGAGAAAGCAGGAATGGAATTATTCCCGTTATCCATTGACGAGCTCACCAAAGGCTATGGTGGCACAAACTGTCTATGCCTCCCTCTGTGGCGAGAGGATCTATAGCCATGGGCTTCGGGGCAAATATTCGTAAACTCCGCACCATGGAGCATCTTGGTCAGGCGCAACTTGCAGAGATGTTGGGGGTATCTAAAGAGACCGTTTGTCGTTGGGAAAAAAGTCGGTATGCCCCCCGTGAGCGCCATATTGAAAAGTTACAAGCGCTCTTCGGTTGCACCCGCGATGAACTTGTTGGCGAGGAAAACGGTTTGGCCGTAAAGCTCGCAAATAAAAGAATCGTCACCGACGAAGACCCTGCTATCCACGAAATGGAGGGCGCATTTCCCGTCATCGATATCGAATCGCAAAAGCGCCGCATCACGCACAGCCAACAAAATGCTTGCGCGCCTGTAGACGTAGCCAAGCGTCACCCACATAGCGTTTTCGTTAAAATCAAAGGTGACGAAATGTCCCGCATTTACCCTCCCGGCAGCTTACTACTTGTCGATACCACCGCAAAGCCTTGGAACGGCTGTGCTGTATTGGCGCTCGCAGACGGTAAAACACCGGTAATTAGGCGATTTGCAGAAGGAAACGACATGATTGTGCTGTCGTCCCATTCATATGCAACAGCAAGTCCGGATCTGATGTTTAACAAACGGAGGATTAGAATCATAGGAGTCGTCGTTTGGTATCAAGCGAGCCACGATCACACGCTTAATTAAATCGACTTTCCCAAAAACGACCGTACCGCACAGACAGCTCAAAGCCCCAGCCCAAAATGAACTACTTTTTGGACGCTTTGCGCTCGTCGCGGATGCGGGCGCGGTCCATGGCCGCCTCGACGGCCGAGAATCGGCAGCCGCAGTAGTTCTGCCGATACATGCCCAGCTCGCGCGAACGACGCGTGGCCTCGGGGTAATACGGACGAAAATCACGAATCACCGGAGTGAGACCGCGGGCGGCAGCCAGACGCTCCAACACATCATTGCAGGTTTCGAACAACTGATACGGCGAGACGACGAGCGTCGTGCCCACAAACTCAAACCCGCGCTCCTGGGCCACACGGCACGCCTCGGCCAGACGCAGGGCATAGCACGCGCGACAGCGACGGGCTCGGTCGGCTCCCAGCGGGGCCACGCCGGCCTCCCAGCGCTTCCGGTCCTCCCCCGCCTCGATAAGCTCGATGTCGCCATCGGCACACCACCGGCGCAGCTCGTCCAAGCGGCGCTGCCATTCATCGCGCGGTTGAATATTGGGGTTGGTCCAGCAAATCGTGGGCTCAAACCCCTCCTCGCGCAGCAGGCGAACCGGCTCAAGCGAGCATGGTGCACAGCACGCATGCAGCAACAACGGCTTCATCGACATCTCCTCACCCAAAAAAGCGCACGCCAAAGGACGTATCTTCGCAGGCGACAATGCGGCGGTCGCGCAAAATGGTCCGCACGTAATACCAGTCGCCTACACAGCCCGACAAATGCAAGCCGGTCGCCAGATAGCACAGCAGCGGATAGCCCGAAAACGCAAACCCCAGGGCAAACGCTGTCGTCACAACAACCGTCGGCGCCAGGCAAATCGCCATATACCGCCGGCGCGAATACACAATCCCCTCGGCGCAGGCATAGATCATCGCCGTCTCGCGATTCGCCCCAAAGGTCACCTTCGCGCCCGCAGGCGCCAGCAGCTTAAAAAACACACCGTGCACCAGCTCGTGCACGGCGAACGACGCCATTGAGATCGCAGCCAAGCCGACTATCCAGCCCACGACAGCCATCCAGCCGCCCGCGTCAGCCGCATCCAAGTCTGCAGGCCCGCCCAGCAGCATAAACACCGGCACCAGGCACACGGCAAACACGCCGACTACGACCATCCCCCACACGAAGCAAGCGTGCAGAAAATCCTCGTCCTCAAACGCATGTATGTTGGAAATCTCATTCATAGCATCTTAGGATAGCGCCCCTGCCACGCACCCGCCCGCATGTGCGATAATGTCGAACGATATGCACGAATTGACCACCGCGCCGCCGAGCCCCGCGCCCGGCCGCGCCCTCAACATATGCGAAGGAGTCCCATGGCATCCAAATACTCCATGAACGACCGTCCCAGCTGGCCTCGCCGCGCCATCGTTACCGCCGGCGAGCCCTACGGCAACAAGGGCCTTCACTTTGGCCACGTTGGCGGCGTCTTTGTCCCTGCCGACTTCTTCGCCCGCTTCCTGCGCGACCGCCTGGGCCGCGAGAACGTCATCTTCACCTCGGGCACCGACTGCTATGGCTCGCCCATCATGGAGAGCTACCGCAAGCTCAAGGAGAACGAGGGCTACGACAAGTCCATTAGCGAGTATGTCGAGTCCAATCACTCCCGCCAGGCCGCGACCCTCAACAACTACAACATCAGCTGCGACATCTACGGCGGCTCGGGCCTTGAGCCGGCTGCGCAGATTCACAACGAGGTGACCGCCGAGATTATCAAGCGCCTGCACGAGCAGGGCACCATCTCCAAGCGCTCCACGCTGCAGTTCTACGATGCCAAGGCCGGCACGTTCCTCAACGGCCGTCAGGTGATCGGCCGCTGCCCCATCCAGGGCTGCAAGTCCGAGAAGGCTTATGCCGACGAGTGCGATCTGGGCCACCAGTTTGAGCCCGAGGAGCTCATCGCGCCCAAGAGCCAGCTCACCGGCGAGGTGCCCGAGCTGCGCCCGGTCGACAACCTCTACTTCGACCTGCCGGCCTACCTCAACTTTATGAAGACCTATACCGCCAAGCTCGCCCAGAACCCGCAGGTTCGCTCCGTGGTCTCCAAGACCATGGAGGAGTGGCTGCTGCCGGCTCAGCTCTACATCCAGAACAAGTTCCGCGAGGCCTTCGATGCCGTCGAGGATCAGCTTCCTGAGCACACCGTGCTGGAGCCCGAGGGCAACAAGAGCAGCTTTACCGTCACCTTCCCCAGCTGGAAGGAGCGCGACGATGCCCACGCAGTGCTCGCCAACGGTGGCGTGCGCTTCCGCAGCGGCAAGGCGCTCGTGCCCTTCCGCATCACCGGCAACATCGACTGGGGTGTTCCGGTGCCCGAGGTCGATGGCGTCTCCGACGTCACCTGCTGGTGCTGGCCCGAGAGCCTGTGGGCGCCCATCAGCTATACGCGTACCGTGCTCGCACGCGATGCCAAAGCCGCCGGCGTGACCGAGGGCGTCGCCGCCCAGGATGCCGCCCTCATGGGCGAGCCCGCTGCCGACTCCACGCAGGTGCCCGCGCCCACCTACCAGCACAGCTCGCTCGACTGGCGCGACTGGTGGTGCTCGGACGACGCACAGATCTACCAGTTTATCGGTCAGGACAACATCTACTTCTACTGCATCGCGCAGACCGCCATGTGGGAGGCCCTGGGTTGGGACCTCACGCAGAGCACCGTCAGCGCCTGCTACCACCTGCTCTACATGGGCAAAAAGGCCAGCTCGTCCTCGCAGACGCCTCCCCCGCCGGCAGACGACCTGCTCAACCACTACACCTGCGAGCAGATGCGCGCGCACTGGCTGTCGCTCGGCCTGTCCGAGAAGCCGGTAAGCTTTAGCCCTAAGGCATACGACACGCGTGTGACCGGCAAGGACAAGGACGGCAACGAGGTGCGCGCCTGCGACGACAAGCGCGTTATCGACCCGGCCCTTAAGGAGAGCGCGCTGCTGACCGGCGTGTTCAACCGCCTGGCCCGCAGCTGCTTCTACGGCGTCGCCGTCAAGGAAGGCGACGAGAGCCCCTACCGCAACGGCTGCATCCCCGCCGGTGCCGCTTCTGACACCGTGGTCGAAGCCGCCCAACAGGCAACCCTCGCCTTTGAGCAGGCCATGTACAAGTTCGAGACGCACCGCGCGCTTGCCGTGTGCGACGACTACCTGCGCGCCGCCAACAAGCGCTGGAGCGACGCCTCCAAGGCCGCCAACAAGCTCGAGGGTGAGCCAGCCAACGTCGCAATGACGCAGGCCCTCGTCGACGCCTTTACCGAGCTGCGCGTGGCGACCGTGCTCATGCACGGTATTGTGCCGGCCGGCTGCGAGCTCATCTGCGAATACTTCGACGTCGATCCGGTCGCCTTCTTTAGCTGGGATAACATCTTTGCCTCCACGGACGAGTTTGTGGAGAGCCTGGGCGAGAAGCCCGGCGAGCACCGCGTAAAGCCGCTGCCCCCGCGCTTCGACTTCTTTAGCAAGCACGAGAGCCAGTACTAAAGCGCGCCAGCAGCGGCGTGCCCGGAAAGTAGTCAATTTGGGACGGGAAGGAAAGACGGATGTCCAAGCCGCGTCGTCGTAAGCAGAAAAAGCAGGTCAAGGCCGAGCTCAAGCTCAGGCAGTTTGCTGCTACCGAGCTTTCCGACCAGCTTGCCGCCCTTCCCTGCGCCGCCGACCTGCCGCGCTTTATGGTCGACACGGTCGCCGGCGCCTATGCGCCCGCCGATGCTTACCTCATGATCGAGGGCTTCGGTGCCGCAGCCGCACGCCCGGTCACGCTGCGCGCCAACACGCTCAAGGCGACCGCCGAGGACATCGCTGCGGCGCTCGATGCAGCCGGCATCGCCCACAACCCCGTCGCCTGGTACCCAGACGCCTTTATCCTGCCCGAGGCCCAGGTTTCCGATCTGTGGGACCTCGACATCTACCGCGACGGCAAGATCTACCTGCAGAGCCTGTCATCCATGATGCCGCCTTTGGTATTAGGCGCTCAGGCCGGCGAGGACATCTTGGACATGTGCGCAGCCCCCGGCGGCAAGACGACGCAGATCGCCGCCCTCACCCAGGGCCAGGCACACCTCACGGCCTGCGAGATGAGCATTCCCCGCGCCGAAAAGCTTGAGTCCAACCTCCACCGCCAAGGTGCCAAAAACGTGCCCGTCATGCGCATCGACGCACGCGAGCTCGACGAGTTCTTCCGCTTTGACCGCATCCTGCTCGACGCTCCCTGCACCGGCACGGGCACCGTCATCAGTGGCAACGAGAAAAGCCTGCGCGGCCTCACCGAGCAGTTGCTGAGCAAGTGCGCCCGCTCGCAGCGAGCACTTCTGGACCGCGCCATGGGTGCCCTCAAACCGGGCGGCACGCTCGTCTATTCGACCTGTTCGATTTTGCCGCAGGAAAACGAGGACGCCCTGCAAGAGGCCCTCGACAAGCATATGGACTGCGAGCTCATCCCCCTCGACGGCACGCCAAGCGAAAGTGAAGCACGACGCACCCAGGAAGCTGGTGAGGAGCCGCGCATCGAGTCCAACGCTCTGACCGAAGCCATTGCCGCCGGTCAGGTGTCGGCCATCGCCAACGGCCTGCCCGGCACGCTCACCATTCCGCCTAGCCGCGACTTTGAGGGCTTCTACATTGCCCTGATCCGAAAACGCAGCTAGCGCACGGATCAAAAACTCAACAAGCTATCTCTGTGCGCGTTTGCCCTGCTGGTCGCGATGCTGTTTAAGCATCGCGCGCTCCTTGCGTTCGGCCCTTTTGCCCTTAATGGCCGTGACCACAAAGTAGATGACCGCGGCGGCAACGATTGCGCCCACACACAGGCCAATCGAGCCAAACATTGCTGTCAATTCCATACCGCGTCACCTCTCTTTTAAACGGGACTTTCAAGATAGCACCTCGATCCCCGCCACCACAGCTCCTTCACGTTCGCCTGCCCTTCGGTCTAACGGATGGCGCGGCGGGGAAAAATCAACTCGTCAAACGATTTAGCATTCGCAATTCCGGCTGCATCGCGCCGGCCGTCATCACATAGAATCGAGTCTCCATGGATACCCTCAACGATCTAAATGAGCGCGTCGACGCCTTCGTCGGCACCAGCTCCTTCGACACGCCTGCCGCGGCAAACGACCAAGCTCCCATCGATGTACCCGCCGAGGTTCACGAGGACATCGTCGCCTCGGTCGATTTCTCCGAGGTCGAGCTCGCAGACGAGTTCACCGAGCCCCAGGTAGCCGTGACCCCCAACGGACTGCTCCCCATGGAGCCCCTGCCCATCGACGGACGTCTGCGCAAGGCTGCTCTTCGCATGCCCGACGAGATCGAGGAGGCCAGCGGCTTCACGCTCTTCGGCCGCCGCATCAAGTCGCTCATTTACACTACCGATGTCGCGGTTATCCGCAACTCCAACGCCGATGCCGTTTTTGCAGTCTACCCTTTCACGCCGCAGCCCGCCATTACGCAAGCGCTGCTGACCGTCGCCGAGTGCCCGGTCTTTGTAGGCGTGGGCGGCGGAACTACGACCGGTAAGCGCTCCGTGCAGATGGCAGCCGTCTCCGAGATGCAGGGCGCGGCGGGCTGCGTGGTCAACTCCCCCGCTACTGCCGAGATGGTCGAGCACATCACCAACATCGCCGACATCCCCGTCATCGCCACGGTCGTACGTTGCGACGACGATGCGCATGCCAAAGTGCGCGCCGGAGCCAAGATTCTCAACATCGCCGCCGGCAAAAACACGCCCCAGGTCCTGCGTGAACTGCGCGAGCACTATCCCAACCTGCCGCTCATCGCGCCGGGCGGCAAGACGCCCGAGAGCATCCGTGAGACCATCGCCGCCGGCGCCAACGCCATCATCTGGACGCCGCCTTCGGCCCAGCAGCTACAGGCCGACATGATGCAGCGTTATCGCAAGATGAAGGAAGACGCCACACCTGTCATCTCGCGCGACGATGTGCCCATTATCGACCAGGTCGCCGCCGCCGAAGTCAGCCAGGTCGAGAACATGAATCCCGACGTGCCGATTCCCGACGAAGTCATCGAGCGCGTCGCTTCGATCCACGAGCGCGTCGAGGAGCATCGCGCCAATCGCGGCCTCAAGCCGTCACTGCACGGCTTTTTCTTCCGCGGAAAGAAACGCTAGCCGCAACAGCAAGGCCCGCCCCACAAACGTGAGACGGGCCGTTTTCGTTTGAGCAATCATGCAGCAACGTGATGGGGCAAATTAATCCACGCGCTTGTCGCCCATAAAGAAGAGCGCCACCGTACCAGGTCCGGTATGCGAGCCAATCAGAGTACCGATGTCATTGATCTCAATCTTGCCTTTAAGCTGCGGAACCTGTTCCTCAATCAGCGCCGCAACTGCCTCGGCATCCTCGCGGCACGCCGAGTGCGACATGATGCACTTACCCGAATAATCCGTACCGCCCTGTACGTGTGCCATCATGGTCTTAGCCATCTCGGAAATCGCGCGCTTCTTAGTGCGAATTTTCTCACGTGGCGACAGCTTACCTTCGCAATCGACCGTCATAAGCGGGCAAATCTTAAGCGCCGTGCCAATGATCGCGCTCGCGGCCGAAATGCGACCGCCGCGCAGGTAGCTCGACAGATCGGTCGAGAAGAACCAGTGGTGCAGGTTGAGTTTGTGCTCCTCGATCCAGGCAGCCGTCTCGTCGAGTGAAGCCCCGCTATCGCGCACGTCGGCGGCATATTCCAGCAACAGACCAAAGCCCGAAGACGCCCCCAGCGAATCGATGACGCGCACCTTGCCGCCCTGGGGATAGCGATCAGCGAGCATCTGCGCCGCGACGCAGGCCGATCCATACGTGCCCGAAATACCCGACGACAACGTCAGGTGCAGCACGTCTTTACCCTCGGCAACAAACGGCTCCCAAAACTCCTCGTACTCACCCACGCTCACCTGAGACGTCTTGGGCATGGCGCCCGCGGCAATCTGGGCAAAAAACTCGTCCGGCGTAATCGACTGATACAGATCGTCCGTATAGACAACATCGTCGATCTCGTAATGAAAACACACGACAGGGATATTGCGCGACGCAAAGAACTCACGGGTTCGATCGGCGGCGGATTCACAGGTCAGGACAAAATCACTCATATGAGGCTCCTTACTCATTGCTGCGCAAATTATCGCACAGTGAGCCTACATGCGGTACATATGTCCACTATTTACCAAATCGAACCAAAAATAGTGAACATCTTTACCACCATCGTCTCCACCGGCCCCACGCATAAATATCTGAGAAAACACCCTCTGTCGTCTCCACCCAACCGCCATATCTACCTCAACTAAATCGATTTACCAAACCGTTCAGCCGACAATTCAGCCGCTGGCGCAAAATCGAAACAAAAGCGGCGCATACTGATAAACGTTTGACGTTGTTTATCAGTTTTACCAACCATATCGGAAGGTGTTTCATGGTCGCATTCGATCGCAACCCGCAAGACTTCAAGTATCTGCGTCTGCTGTCGAGACAATTTCCCACCGAGCAATCCGCGTTTACCGAGATCATCAATCTCTCGGCCATTCTCAACCTGCCCAAAGGCACTGAGCATTTTATGAGTGACGTGCACGGCGAATACGAAGCCTTTATGCACATCCTCAACAACTGCTCGGGCGTCGTGCGCGAGCATGTCGACGAGATCTTTGGCGACACGCTCTCCTTTGACGAAAAGGGCGAGCTGTGCACGCTCATCTACTACCCGCGCGAGAAGATCGACCTGGTCCGCAGCCGGCGCGAGGACTCGCCAGCCTGGTACAAGACGATGCTTGACCAGCTCATCATGGTCGCTCGCTCACTTTCAAGCCGCTACACGCGCTCCAAGGTGCGTAAGGCCATCCCGCGCGACTACGCCTACATCATCGACGAGTTGTTGCACACGCACCCGGACGAGAACAACTATCGCGTGCGCTATCACGAGCGCATCGTGGAGTCCATCCTGGAGACCGCCAGCGCCGACGACTTTATCGAGTCGCTCGCCTCGCTCATCAAGCGCCTGGCCGTCGACCACCTGCACCTGGTGGGCGACATCTTCGACCGCGGCGGCGGCGCGGCCAAGATTATGGACCGACTGCTCACCTACCATTCACTCGACATCCAGTGGGGCAACCACGACCTGCTGTGGATGGGCGCTGCAGCCGGTGAGCCCGCCTGCATCGCCACGGTGCTGCGCAACAACCTGCGCTACGACAACTACGAGATCCTGGAGAACGACTACGGCATCTCGCTGCGTGAGCTTGTCGCCTTTGCCGATGCCACCTACACCGCCGGTGAGTCCATCACCCCGCTGATCAAGGCCATAAACGTGCTGCTCTTTAAGCTCGAGGGCCAGATTATCCAGCGCCACCCCGAGTTCGATATGACCGACCGCCTGTTACTCGACAAGATCGACCACGACACCGGCACAGTCACGCTCGCCGACGGCAGCGTGTGGCCGCTCACGACCAACGACTTCCCCACCGTCGACCCGGCGGACCCCTACACGCTCACGTCTCAGGAGCAGCACATCATCGACAAGCTCGTGTCAGAGTTTGTCACCGCCGATCACCTGCATCGCCATATCGATTTCCTCTATTCCCACGGCTCGATGTACAAGGTCGCCAACGGCAACCTGCTGTTCCATGGCTGCGTTCCGCTCAACGAAGACGGCACCTTTAGCAGCATGAACTGTCTGGGCACCTGGCACGCTGGCCGCGATTATCTCGATTTTTGCGACCACATCGCCCGCCGCGCCTGGCGCGTGGGCGACTGCGACGCCCTCGACTGGATGTGGTACCTGTGGATTGGCTTCAATTCACCCGCCAGCGGACGCTTAGTGCGTACCTTTGAGCGCGCCTATATCGCCGATAGGAGCACCTGGGTCGAGCCGATGGACCCGTACTTTACGCTTACCAAGTCGCCCTCGGTCTGCGATGACATCATGCGCGAGTTTGGCGTCGCGCCCATGGCATGTTCGCCGACCGGACACATCATCAACGGCCACACGCCCGTTAAAACCACCAAGGGTGAGCAGCCCATCCGCGCCGAGGGCAAGCTGCTGGTCATCGATGGCGGCTTCTGCCGCGCTTACCATCCCAAGACGGGTATCGCCGGCTATACGCTCATCTCGAGCTCGCGCGGCTGCCGCCTCAAGTCGCACCGGGCCTTTACGACGGTTGCCGAGGCACTTACGCGCAACGTGGACATCGAAAGCGAGACCAACCGTTTTGACCAAGCGGACCGTCGCCGCATGGTGAGCGACACCGATACTGGCGCCAAGATCCGCAGCCAAATCCAAGACCTGCGTCAGCTGCTCGATGCATATAGAAACGGTGCTATCGAGGAGCGCGCCTAGCACCACCCGCGGGGATTGGCTAAACTTGCTGAGTTTATCATCCCCACGGCGTCCCCGCGCCACCCTAAGGCAGGTACCATGCAAAAGCTCCTTGCGCAGATCATGAAATTTGGCGTCGTCGGTGTCATTGCCACGGTTATCGACTTTGGCATTATGAATCTGCTCCACTACGGTCTCGGCCTCAACATCCTGATCGCCAACACCAGCGGCTTTATCATCTCACTCATCTTTAACTACCTCGCAAGCATGAAGTACGTGTTTGCGCACAAGGAAGGCATGAGCCGCCGCCGCGAGTTCATCATCTTTGTCGTGCTGTCCGTGATCGGTTTGGTGCTCAACGACGGCATCGTGCTGGCGCTCAACGCCGGTCTGGGGCTCGAGGCCAATATCGCCAAGATCTGCGCCACCGCGCTTGTCATGGTCTACAACTTTGTGACCCGAAAGATCTTCCTGGAGGGCGACGAGACCAAGTAGCTCGACACCCCCGCAGCATTACGGTGCCCACGGACGACACGCACTCAGCGCAGTATCGTCCGTGGGCGCCGCTCGTTTACGGGCAAATTTTCAACGTTTACGGATTAGCTCTTGAAAATTTGACGAGTTCGTATAGTTCTTGGCAAAGACCTTACGTTTCCCTTGCAAAAGATCTAAAGTATCCCCTGCTCGATTCATCAACGCATTGGATGTGATTACGTGCGCAAGGCGCTGGCACAACCTCATACCAAGCAGTTCCTCAAGTTTGCTGTCGTGGGTCTTATCTCCTTTGGCATCGACTGGGGCATGCTCATTGCGCTCGTCGAGCTGTTTCACCTCGACTTTTTGATGAGCACCACGGTTTCGTTTATCACGTCCGTCGTGTTCAACTACTGGCTCAGCATGAAGTACGTGTTCGACCACCGCGAAGGCATGAGCCGCAAGCGCGAGTTCACGATCTTCACCATCCTGTCGGTGATCGGCCTGGGCCTCAACGACCTGTACATGTTTGTGGGCGTCACGTTTTTGAGCATCGGCTACCAGGCCATGAAGGCCATCGCCACGTTCCTTGTCACCTGGTACAACTACTTCAGTCGCCGCTTCTTCCTCGAGGGTGCACGGTCGTAGTCGATTCACTATTTGCTTGAATGTATAACCGGTTGGAATTACCGTTCCAACCGGTTTTTTGTTTGCAGAGAGACCCGGCGACCCAGTCCCATTCGCATGAAAAACGGGCGGTCCGGATGTTGGTCCGAACCGCCCGTCTGGCGCGCTATGTCGAGGCCTCTAGCCCGTTACGTAATACCAAACGACGTTGTCGCCATTGGAGAGAACGTAGTTACTGCAGGCCGTCATGGGCGTTGCGCCGTTGACGGAGTACATCCAGCCGCTCGTGCCGCCGTACTGTTTCTCGGCCAAACCACCAATCGCGGAGACATACGTACCGTACGACGAGCCATGTGCGTTGACAGAAAGGCCCAGCGCGCACAGGGCATCGTAAACGGTGGCGCCTTCGTTAAAGGTAAAGGTGCCGCCAGAGGACACGGGATTGCCCACAGCGCTCGATGTGACCGAAACCGTCACCGTAACGTAGTTGGACTCCTGTGAGCCGCTTTGGCTGCCCGAGGAGGCATTTCCACCATTAGAGGATGAGGCTCCATCAGACGACTGGCCACCGCCCGAAGAAGCACCGCCAGACGCATTGGAAGTATCACCGGCTCCCGTATTTTGGGCAGCGGATTTATCGCCAGACTTCTTGCCGCCCCGGTCCTCGGACTTCTTGCTATCCGAGTTTTTGTCCGATTCCTTGTTTGAAGACTCGGAATCGTCCTTGGCGTCGTTCGAACCCTTGGGCTCGTCTTTTGCATCATTCGAAGATTTGGAATCCTTGGAACTAGCCTCGCCCGAAGCGGCAGACGAGCCAGACCCCTTGGTGTCCTTGGCGACGACGCTCTCCCCCGTCACGGTCTGAACGATCCAGTCAATGGACCAGGCGCCGCTCTCGGAAGGATGGACGAAGCCCAGCGAGACGACGATCAGAATGGTGCACGCGGCAGCAAGAACGCCAAGGAGCGCCTTGCGACGAGAGGCGGACGCCGCCGAAGCGGCGCCCTGTTGCTTTGCATCGTCGAACTGAATGAACGAGGAATCTGGTTGCTTGGGGTCAGCGTCCTTGGATTTATTGGACACAACCCTCACCTACCGACGTTTGGTGAACACGAACACGCCGACGATGGCGAGACCGATGACGCCGGCGGCAACGCCAACAATGGCGAGCGGGTTGGTGCCAGTCTCCTGCTCGGAAGCACTAGAGGACTTCTTAGCAGTGGTCGTAGAAGCAGCACCCGTATCGGACTTGGAATCGGACTTCTTGTCGGACTTCTTGTCGGACTTGCCGTCCTTCCTGTCAGACTTCTTGTCAGACTTCTTGTCAGACTTCTTCTCGTCCTTCTTATCGGACTTATCGGAGTCCTTCTTGTCGGACTTGTTGTCCTTGGTCTCGGTCTTGGTCGACACCGTCGTCTTGGTCGTCGGCTTATGACCCGGGGCGACAGCGCCGCCCTTCGAGCCGGAGCCGGAACCCGTGCCAGTGCCAGCGCCAGTGCCGGAACCAGTACCGGTACCAGAACCGCCGCCGCCATTCGAACCAGCGCCGCCATTACCGCCAGGGTTAACGGCATTCTTGGTCCACTTGGCATACAGCGTCAGATCGGCCGTCACCGGCGTGGCGAAGTCATACGCCCGCGTGCAGGCTTCATCGGTATACCAACCGCCGAAAGTGTAGCCATCGCGTGTCGGATCGGCCGGCTTGACCAGCTTGCCATCGGCCGTAGCAACAAACTTAGTGTCGCAAGCAGACCCGCCGTTGGAGTTAAAGGCAACCGTCCAAGACTCGACAGCTCCAAGTTTAAACAGCGTGCCCGAATCATTAATGTAGTAGAGATTGCCAGAAGCATCGGCAATGACCGGAGAGTCACAGTACTGGTAATGGCCAGCCGCATCATAAATCTGCGTCGCCTCTGCATCGCCGAGCGTATAGCGATACACGCCACCACCAGCAGAGTAGTTGACGTAATCCTTGCTATCCGCGCTGTTAACGGTGAAGTACACATAGGTCTTGCCGCCCTGAACACTCACCAGCGGAGTAGCAGCAATACCGTTGAGGCCAGCCGGCAGCGCCTTGCCGTCGGCAGCAGCGACCATCGTGGTCTTACCCGTCTTCAGGTTATAGAGAACCAGAGCAGAGCCAGTAGCCGTCTGTCCGCCGACAATCAGATTGTCACCAGACACCGCAGGGGCGCTCAGATTATTCGTAAGGCCCAGATCAACCGTCTTCTGTTCACTCAGCACGCCCTTCGCCGAAAGCGAAATCACATGGAGCTTTCCGTCGTGCGTCATCTGATAGAAGGTCGAGCCATTGGACGGATCGGCAATGCAATCGGCATTTGCGACAGCGCCGAGCTTCATGGTCGAAACGACATCGCCCGTCGTCTTATCAATGCACTTAAGCGTACCCGCGCTCGTAGGAACGATGGCATACTTATCCGTCAAAGCCGCACCAGTCCAGTAATAGCCCTCGGCAGGGTCGATGTTCTGCCAAGAAACTTCGCCCGTGGCAATCTTAATGCGCGCAAAGGAGCCGTTGCCGTAGGTCGCATTGTAATTCTCGTCATACGAAATATCGACCGAGCCTACATAGACGTACTCGCCGTCCGAAACGACGGTGCAGGAGCTCTGCGTCAAGTCCGTCAAACCAGGCGTCAGCCACTTGCAGATCAGCTTGTCTGCAGTAATCGCCTGGACCGCACCGCCGTTGAGCGGAACGATGATAAGGCCATTGGTATAGATCGGACGAGAGGTATAGCTCACCTTGGAGGCAAGCGGCGCAGAGGCAACCTTTTTGCCCGTGGACGAATCGATCTTAATGAGCTCGTTCTCGGTCGCGATGTACACAAAGCCGTTAGCGATGACAGGCTCGCTACAGTTGGCATACTGCTGGCCAGACTCGGCCTTCCAATCGAAGGCCCACTTAAGACCGGCGGCCTGCGCAGGCGTCTTGGCATCCGTTACGGTCGAACCGTTGCCACTGTTGCCGTAGCCGGCCCACTCGACATCCCAATCAGGAGTCGTCGCACTCGGGTCCACGACAATCTTGTCGGGATCGGGCATGGGCGAATTATCGGTGGTGTAGGCAAACGTAACCTTGTCGCCGCTCTTGAGCGTGACCTGGTTGGCGCAGAGAGATGAGGGCTCTCCGTTGATATACAGATGCCAATATTTATTGGTCGCACCATCATAGCCGTACGTCTTGCCTCCGAACGGCGAGTCGATGGAATTGAGGAACCAGTACTCACCACTCTGAGAGCCGTTGTACGCAACGCCCTTGGCCTTCAGAAATGCCTCAATAAGGTTCTGGGCCGTGGAGCCTTCGGGCAAAGAAACATTGCTTGCCGAGCCCCAGCGAGTATTGTTGCCGTTGACATCGGGACCGATAACATCGACAGAACCAAGAACCTGGCCAGGAAGGGCATCGCTGTCGCCAGCATACATAAAGGTGACGGCGTCACCCTCTTGGAGCTCGTAGGCACCAGCGCCAACGTTCTTGAACTTGCCATTTACGTAGAAGCGCCAATAGCTATTGGTCGCAGCATCATAGCCACAATAGGACTTACCATCGAAGGGCGAATAAATGCCGTTGAGGAACCAGCCCCAAGACGATTCGCCAGCATCGAGAGTAAGGCCGACCTGCTCAAGGAGATCCTTGGCAGTGGAGCCTGCCTTGAGGCTCGTCTGGCCCGTCGAAGCCCAAACCTGCTGCTTGCCGTCCTTTTCCTTACCGAGGACCTGAACAGAAGCATGAACAGAATCGGACGGCAACTGGTCGCCCCAGCCACCGTAGAACCACGTGACGGTATCGCCAGCATGAATGGTGACATTGTCTGCCGTGTAGTCGCTCGACTTGCCGTTGATGAACAGCTGCCAATAGGTCGAATAATCGAGCGGCGTACCCAGCTCAACGCCGTTGTACTTAAGGCTCAGAATGAAGGAGCCCGCAGCAACGGCGTCAATGTCATTCGCCTCGAGCGCGACCTTCGTAAGGTCAAGCGCGCTCGAGCCGGACGTCACCACATACTGTGCGTTATCGACCCAAGTCTGAGTCTTGCCCTGGGCATCGCGACCAATGACGGTCACATTTGCGGCAACCTGGTCCTTAACGACAGGGGACGCGCTACCAGCCGTATAGGCAAACTCAATCTTCTGCCCCTGGGTAAGCTTAACGCTGCTCGCGCCAACCGAGGAAGACGCGCCGTCGACGAACAGCTGCCAGAAGGCATAAGTCGTCGGATCGTAGGCAAGCGTGCGGCCATCGCTCGGGGATGTGATGCTTTTGAGGTAGAAACCGTATGCCGTGTTCGGATCGTAATCCGCCTTGAAGCCCGTCTTCTGCTGCAGCTTAATGAAGGCATCCGCAGCCGTCGCGCCCTCGTCGAGCTTGAGCTGCGTAGGTGCCACCCAGGTCTGAGCCTTGCCGTCGGCATCGGTGCCGATAATCGAGAACGAGACCTCGATTTGCTTCTTGACGACATCGCCAGTTTCTGTCGGGTTCTCTGTCTGGACGGCAGCCGCGGCGGCAGATCCTGCTTGGCCAGCGGATGCCGTCGAAGACCGCTCGCTCGTGGCAGGGCTCTCCCCCGTCGCCGAGCCTTCGTCGCCAGTTGCTGCCTCTGTAGTGGCGGCACTAGCTGCAGGCGCGCTCCCGGAATCCGAAACCTCGGCGCCGCTCTGCTCAGCGGTACCGCCCGCAAGCGCTGCGTCCTCGCCTGGCGTCGTAGCCTGAGCCACAGCGTCGGTAATGCCCTCGGCACCCTCGGCCCACAGCTGAGCCGGCGTGGTGCTGAAGGCCATCGCGAAGGCCAGGAATGCCACCAGGCAGCGCTTTGCCACGCCGCGCGCGATTACGCCACGGCGACGAAGCGAGGCACGCTGGCACTCGTCCTCAAACATATCCATTTGTCTCCTACTGTCTGTACTTGGAGCGTTGCCTTGAAGCTGCCCCACGTCATCGCGCATGTTGCGCTCGAGTTCCCCCATCGGGGTCCCCCTTTCCTCCAGAGCCCTATGCACACCGGCGGCATACGCCGCAGCCGCATGCAAGATGGGAGGCGATCCGACTTAACCTTAACGACTCGGGCGCGCCGTCCGATCTGCGACGCGAACATCCCGAGCCAAGAGGAATTACGGTTACTGGTACAGCCGGGGACTTGCACCCCGATTCTCCCAAACGCGCAGGAAAACCGCGCATTCGTGCGTCTCCGCACCACCATCTAGGCCATCGATTAAAACCGTCAATATGCTATCACGCAAAAGGGCCTCGCACGCAGGCGAAGCCCAAGGTAAAAGCTATTGTTTGCGATAGGAGAATGCGGTGACGGTCGCAGCCTCTAGTGCTTGCCGCCGTGGCTGTTGAGCCAGATATTGCGACCCAGCATAAGCGCCAGCACCAGCGCGCTCACGTAGCCCATAAAGCCAATGACTGGGATACCAAACACAACCGGCTCGATGCGCGCGTAGTACACCACCGACGAACCGATAAACAGACCGGCGATAACGATAGCCATCGACATGCGGTCGATAATCCCACCTAGCTGTCGCAGCGCCTTATCGCTGCTCATGATCTGCGTGTTCACCTTAAGCTGGCCGCGCGTGAGCATGCGCGAAGCCAAGCCCAGATACTCGGCTGCCTCAAGCGAGCCTTTTGCCGCGCGATAGCTGCTCGCGGCAAGATCGCGTCCCATATCACGCGCGCGCGCATAGGCGCTCTTCTCGTTTTTGATGTGCGTCTGGATAATCTGGATCATGTTGACGTTGGGCATATACTCGGTCAGCAAACCCTCGAGCGTCACCATGCCGCGCGCGAACATCGTTACCACGCTCGGCAGCTCAACATCATTCTTACGCGCGAGGTTTAACAACGAGGTCAAAAACTCGCCGATATCAAGATCCTTCAGGTCAAGGCCCGCAAAGTCGGCGACGATAAAGTCCAAATCGGACAAAAAGGCCGAATGATCGAGCTCGGCCGAGTCGCCACGCGTTACGGCGAAGCGCATGAGCGAATCCTTGAGCTTGGGCACGTCACCCTCGGCCACGGCGAAAATCATATCCTTGACGATACCGCGATCGTGACTCGACATACGCCCGACCATGCCCAAGTCGATAAAGTAAACGATGCCGTCCTTGAGAATGATGTTTCCCGCATGCGGGTCGGCATGGAAAAAGCCGTCATCAAGCACCTGCGACGAGTAGTCCTCGACAATCGCGGCACCGATCTTTTCCAAGTCATAGCCCTCGGCCACCAAGCGTTCAGGATCGGCGATCGAAATGCCGTCGACGTAGTCCATAACCACCACGTGTTCGGTGCACAGGTCCAGATAGGATTTAGGGCACGTCACGCCATGAACGCTCTTATGGAACTCGTAGAAGTCGTTGAGGTTTTTGGCCTCGGCCAAAAAGTTGGTCTCCTCGCGAAACGAGGTCCACAGCTCCTCGACCACGCCGTGCAGGTCAACGAATTGATCGGTGTTGACGAACTTGGAAACGATACGCACCACCGAGCGGATGATATCGATGTCCTGCGCCATAACCTGCTGCGCACCGGGGCGCTGCACCTTGACGGCCACATCCTCGCCCGTCACCAGACGAGCGCGGTGCACCTGCGCGAGCGATGCGCTACCAAGCGGATTGGGATCGATCGCATCGAACATCTCCCCCAGGCGCAGGCCGTATTCTTCCTCCAGACAGCGAAGCACTACCTCGTACGGCACCGGCTCCACGTCGGAGCGCAGACGACGCAGCTCGTCGCAAAAGCGTTGCGGCAGAATCTCGGACCGGTTGGCCAGAATCTGCCCCATCTTGACGAACATGGGGCCGAGTTCCTCGAGCAGGCGGCGCAAACGAACCGGCGTGAGGTTATCCCACACGCGGTACTTTTTGACCAGGCGAACAATCTGCCCAATGCGTTCGCGACGACCCGCCGGCGTGAGCTGGTATTCCTCGTCCGGTGCCATCGCGTCGGGCTCCTCGGGCACCATATCGACAGCGCGTGGCTTCTTGCGAGCGCCCGAGACGGCAGCGTCGACCTCATCGACAACCGCCGCCTCGTTACCCAGAGGATCTAGATTGTTGTAATCGGTGGTGGAATCTGCCATCTGCGCTGCTACTCGGCCTCTTCGGTATCCTTCGCATCGTCGGCCTCAACAGACTCGACGGGCACCGAGGTCACGTTGTCCTCGACCGAATCGACGATGTCGCGCACATGAGCCAGGAAGGCCGTGCGCTCGGGCGCGGTCATAACGCGGACGCGAGCCAGAATGAGCTCGTCGAGCACGCGTTGGGCCGCGGTCTCGCCCTGCATGCCCAGACGCTCGGTCAGGTCGGAGATGGTGCCGCCGGCCTGCTCGAACATGTCGGACACGCTACGGGCGATATCGGGGGTGCCGGCGTCCTTGCGAACCTGCTCGCCCTTGGTATTAAGGTCGTCGAGGACCTTCTTGCCGCCTTCGACAGCAACGGCGGCAGCGCCAAAGCCCACGTTAATGGCGCCGTTAACAAGCTGATCGAGTTTCATAACCATGGTTGTCTCCAATCACAAACAACTGCATTGGCGTTCTTGTACCCAAGATTGAGCGAAAGCGACAAAGCGTTTTAGCACTATTCGATCGACGAGAAATCCCTACCTCACGTTGTCGTTCATCGCGAAAGAGTTCTTCATGGCGCAGCTCGTGGTGAAGAGCACCTTGCCCAGCAGGGCATCGGTCTCCACGCGAACACGCTCGGCAAAGGCCTCGTTGGCGCGTGCAAGCTCGGAAGGCACCTCGGCCTCGGGCAGAGCGGCTACGGCAGCGTCGACGTCATGGATCTGCTTGTGACCCATGCCACCGACCTTCTCCTGATAGTCCTCCACAGCGCGGCCGCACTCATGGAAACGGACGTCGGCCAGGGCGCCGATCAGGCGGTTGGCCCAGTAGAAGTTTTCGGACGTTACGCGAGCCTGCGTGTCGGCATAGTACTCGGGCATGGTCTCGACATTGGCGTACAGCGGCACGAGCGCGTTAAACGAGTTGGAGCCAAACGCCATCCACTGCACGGCGCGATACGCCGGCTGCGCATAGGGGCGCAGCTGCAGCACGGCGAGCTGGCTGTTGCGGTTGATGCCGATGGGACGATAGGCGCCGCGCGTGGCGGGCGTGCCCTTGCTGCCGTAGCAGTCGTACTCCGTGCCCTGGTAGTGGCTCGAAAGCACGTACTTGATATCCTCGATGGTCACCTTGCGCTCGGGCACGCGGCTCCAGGGGATGTCATCGCTCTCGGGCGTGTAGTCGGCCTCGGGACCGTCCCACACATCGCTGGGGTTGAGGCAGCGCTGCATGTACCAGGCGCGCGGCGTGTTGTAGACGTGGTCGCTGTCGCTGTGCGAGCCAAAGGCCTCGCGCGGGTTAAAGACCGTCGCCGGACCGTCGCCCTTAACGCCCAGCGTCAGGTCCAGATGCCACTCGGCCATCCAGGAGCGCAGGTCGGCGGAGCACATGTGGTCAACCTGGGCACCCTCGGCGTCGTCCAGGTCAAAGCTATCGATACCCAGCTGGTTGGGCATGGTCACATAGGCGTCGTCGGGCACGCGCTTGGCGATCCAGTGGTGGCCGCCGATGGTCTCGAGCCACCAGATCTCGTCAACGTCACTAAAGGCGATGCCATTGTTCTCGTAGGTACCGTAGCGCTCGAGCAGGTCGCCCAGGATGCGCACACCATCGCGGGCGGACTTGGCGTACGGCAGCACCAGGGTCACCATATCCTCCTCACCCAGACCGCCGGGCTGCGCCGGCACATAGCCGTCCTCGCCCTCGTTGCCCTTGGCGGGCACATAGTCCACGAGCGGATCGGCGCCGCGGACGCGCTCGTTGGTGGTGAGTGTCTCGGTTGCGGACATGCCAACGTTAAGCTCGTTGAAGCCGGCCTCGGCCCAAATGCCATGACCCGGGACAACGTCGGGGACGCTCGTGTAACGCATGGGGTTGTCGGGCAGTTCAACGGTCAGGTGGCTCAGGACGCTCGTGTAGACACGCGGCTGCTCGTCGGGATGCACTACGCGCATGCGCTTGGGCTCAAACACCCCGTTGGACGAGTCCTCGTTGCGGGCGACAAGCGTCGACCCGTCGTAGCTCGCATTCTTACCAACCAAAATCGTTGTGCACGGCATGCGCATCCTCCTTGAGCGAAGAAATCAAACGGCAACAGTGTATCGCTTCGGCGCAAAAAGGGCGAAACCGCGACCCCTCGAGACCCCCTCGGGACCCCTGTGGTCAAAAAATGCCAAATATGAGTACTGTCACCAATTTAGTAGCAGCAAATTTCCTTGTAACGAGTGCCGGAAATCCCCATTTGTGAAAAAGCAAGACAACGTTATTCCCCATAGGTTCAATAAAATGGGCTTCCTAACGATAATGGATATCGCTAGGAAGCCCAAATGTCATAAAACATATGTGACTATCTTGGCAGCAGTACTCATATTTGGCATTTTTTGACCGCGTGGTATATAGCTAACCCCTCAAACAGCCCAAAACACCTATTTCGATGCGCGCTCCGCCGCCTCGATCACGTGTTTGGCGAGAATCGCGGTGGTCACAGCCCCCACGCCGCCCGGCACCGGAGTAATTGCGCCAACGATCGGTTCCGTAGCATCAAAATCGACATCGCCGACCAGCTTGCCAGCGGCCTCGTCCCAATTAATGCCAACATCGATGATCGTCTGGCCCCCACGAACCGCATCCGCGCCAATCGTGCGCGCGCGTCCAACGGCCGCAACCACAATATCAGCTACACGGCACTCGGCAGCCAAGTCGCGCGTATGCGTATGGCACGTCGTCACCGTGGCATTGCGAGCCATAAGCATGGCGGCAACGGGACGACCAATTACCAGCGACCGACCAACAACCGCGACCTTGGCCCCATCCAGTTCAACGCCGTAATGGTCCAGCAACGCCAACACGGCCTCGGCCGTGCAAGGAGCAAAGCCCTCGCCACGACCCGAAAGCGTGGTGAGCAGCGAGGCCGGTGTCATGGAGTCAACATCCTTGGCGGGATCGAGTGCCGCGGCAACTGTATCCTCGTCAAGGCCGGCGGGCAACGGACGAAACATCAGGCAGCCGTGAACAGCGGGGTCAGCATTGATGTCCTTAATAGCCGCCAGCAGCTCGTCCTGCGAAACATCGGCGGAAAGCAAGACGCGGCGAGCCTCAATGCCAACCTTCTCGCAGCGCTTGAGGGCGCCGCGCTCGTAGGACAGGTCGTCCTCGCGCTCGCCCACGCGAACGATGGCCAGCGTCGGCACAACGCCGCGCTCGCACAAAGCCGTGCAGCGAGCGGCGAACTCCTCGGTCAAAGCACGGGCAACGGGAGCACCCTTGAGCAGCTCGGCCATGGCTATCCCCTCTTCCTTGCGGCGTCAGCAGCACGGCGCGCCAGTGCATCGGCGCGCGGCAGCCACGTATCCAGCAGCTCATCGCACGCCGCCTCGAGCTCCTCGGCGCGCGCCCGGTCTTTCATAGATGTGGTGTTGGCAAAGAGCGTCAGGCTTGCGCCCTGCATGGCGGCGCGGCAGAACACGGCGCCGCACGCCACGTCGGACAGCAGTTGGCGCGAGCCTTTGTCGGCCATGTCCTCGAGCAGCGCCAGCGCGCGCCCACAGGCGTCCATGATCCGATACGGCGGCATGGCCGCCACGCGCAACGCGTCCTGAATCGCCGCGGGTCGAGCCGGATCCTCGCGCGGAATACCATACGACGCGGACACCTGACCGTATGCACGAACATCCTCGGCAACCAGACCCACTAGTTCCTGCGCCAACTCGTCTGCCTGGGCAAATGCACGCGTCAGATCGTCCGCCCGATCGCTAAGCGCGGGATTGGTTGTCCCGTAGCGAGCGACCATCCCGCAAAGCGAGGCGCCCAGCGCGCCCACAAAGGCGCTCGCGCTACCGCCGCCGGGAACCGGCTCGCGCGCGGCCAGCGCCTCGGCAAACCCACGGCAGGTCTTGTCCATCATCTCTTGGCTCATACGTATGCACCTTCAAGTCATATAGATCGGTCGGGCGGCAACCGCCGACCAACCGCATCAAACACGTAATGATGCTAAGTCTAGCCCATAAGCACATGAGCGTCAGCACACCTGGCCATCGCGGATTTCTATGACGAACGATAGGCGTCGGCGCCGCAAACATGGGACACATGGCCCATCTTTCGAGACTCCCGAATGGCACAAACTGGGGCATATCTATAAGTAAGGAACCCGTTGGGGCACGGCCGCGCAACGGCCACAAGCGATGAACGGAGGCATAAGCCGCACAGTGCACAGAGACATCCGCCGCCAGTGCAATCAGTACCCCAACAGCATGCGGCGCCGTGATGTCACCGGCAGACAAGGAGGACGCCACCATGAAGAAAAAGACCCTATCGATCCTTTCCCTTTGCATCGCCCTCTTTGCCGCATTTGCCCTTGTCGGCTGCGGCGGGAGCGCATCGGGCGGGGGCGGCAGCGCCGCTAAGAGCGAGAGCAAAGAAAAGGCCCCCGTTGCCAAGAAGACTGACTTTATCTGGTTTAAGGTCGAGATGCCCGAGGGCGTTGGCGTAAGCGACTCCGCTGGCAAGAATGCCGACAGGGTCCAGCTCACTTTCCCCGAAGACGAGAACGGTTCGGTCGATCGCTTTATCCCCGTTTGGAAAAAGGCGCTGACAGCAGAGGAATCCCACGCCGACCAGGCAGAAAAGAAAGGCGATACGTTCCAGTGGAAGGATGGCGGGTCCGTCGAGTATAACGGCAGGACGTGGCTCATCGGAACGTACGAGGACAACAGCGGCGTCTCAACCCTCCTCTTTACCGACGTTGAACCGGGAAGTGTCTACGTCCTTATCTCGAACTTCGATCTGCATAAGAAAGAAGCCGAGGCACTCCTCAACTCCATCGAGTTTCCCGACGACATGACGGAAGCGGTTTCCGAGGCACGCGAAGTCGAGATTTCGAGCATCGAGATCAAGTAGCAAGGGTTCGCGCACGCCCGCACGAACGCCCCATTAAATGAACGGGCACCCAACCCCGGGGAGAGCCGGCAGCACCGGCCCTCCCCTCTTTTGCGCCCGGACATATTGCCACTTGTCGGCGCAAATCCGGCACCCAGAATGGGACACATGGCCCACCCGAACGAGCCGCCCACGCGTACAGTAAAGGCAGGTAATCCATGGGCGGTTACAGATCGAGGAGGACACGACCATGAAAAAGAAGGCCTTTGCGATTCTCACCCTCTGCATCAGTCTCTTTGCCGCGGTTGCCCTGGTGGGCTGCGGTGGCAGCGGCGGCGCTACCGGAAGTGGCGGTGGCGGCGGAGCAGAAAAGCCCGCCGTGGATATGAGGACCGACTTCATTTGGTTTAAGGTCGAGGTTCCCGAGGGCGTCGAGATCACCGACGTTGCCGGCGACACCGCCGACAGGGCCCAGTTTAAGTTCACCGAGAGCGAGCACGCCAGCGATCGCTTCATCCCTGTCTTCGACTCTGACAAGAACGCCGACGAGCTGTTCGACTACGAGGCAAAGTGGAAGGCCAACTCCGGATGGACCGAGAGCGATCCCGTTAAGTACAACGGCAAGACCTGGCGCAGCGCCTACTTTACGCACTCGGGCGGCGTGACGACCGAGTACTTCACCGACGTTGACGGTGGCAGCGTGTATGTGCGCATCGACAACGTCGAGGAGCACAAGGACGCCGTCGAGACCATGATGAAGTCTCTGGAGTTTGCCGATGATATCGCCAAGGCCAAGACCGAGGCCATGGACGTTAAGCTCGAAGATATCGAGATCAAGCGCTAAAGCTCCAACGGCATGCAGCGGCGCCGTTTTAGCTCAACCGGGATGCAAGGTGCGACTCCTTGCATCCCGGTTTTTTGTGTTCGAAAGCGCCCGGTCACATCACCATATTGAGCACGTTGACGAATTCCTAGGCCTGGGAGCGGCTGCTCAGGCTAAAGACACAGGCAGTCAACAGCCTGTTGCGCAGAAAAACATTGCGGCCCTTGATCCTGTTAACGCCCGTGATGTCCTTAAGGTAGACAATCTCGGTATGCTTGCCACCAAAAGTGCCTTTCTTGAGTACCTCGATACGGTTGGGGTAGATCTTGACGTCTTTAAAGCTGCCCGAACCTTTGTCCTGGAACAGCAAGGTGCTGTTGTCCATGCGTGTCACTCCCATGGGGCTCGTTAAAACTGTCTTAAGGTCACATTTTAGCCACCGCAAACCCTTTTCGCGGTCGCGCACGGAGCACCAAATCGTGTCCGCACGAGCAAATAAACTAATACCGCAAGGAATATAAGCCGTTATCCAAGGATGGCGAAGTAAAACAAGGGATTAGCAATGGCTAAGATTTAAGTCTAAAAAAACCCTTAGGAAGTGCTAATATATAGTTATTGAAAGAGGCTGAGATGCAGAGACGCGAACTGATCCGTATCCTCGAAGAAGCCGGCTTCATCTCGAAAGGAGGCACTAATCACGAGAAGTTCGTCAAAGGAGATAAACTCGTGCTCGTGAAACGCCACCGAGAGATTGAGGATCAAATTGCCAAAAGAATCCTAAGGCAGGCAGGACTTCGATAGCTCATCCTCATCACATTTCGCATCGCTTTTTAAAGGAGGTCTTACATGGTTTACGTATGGGAATTCGAGTTCTTTGATTCGGACGGCGTCGTCGACGCTGTGCCATGTGGCTCGCTGGGCGGAGGAGGAACGTTTGGCTCCGATCTAAACGACGCTGTCGAAAGCGCCGCCGATTTTCTCGCATGTATGGTCGACGATCACCTTATGGGCGGCGTCGATCTTCCCGCGCCGGACTTTGGACACCAGCCACAACACGGCGGCAAGATTATCGCCGTGGCCGTCAGCCGCGAGCTCGGCGACATCCCCGCCGTCACCGCAGCGGATGCCGCACGCATGCTCGGTGTTAGCTCAGCACGGGTATCGCAACTGATAAATGCAGGAATGTTGGATTCATGGAAGGACGGCACCAAGCGCATGGTGTCCAAAGCTTCCATCGAGGCACGACTCGCCGACGCACCAAAGGCAGGGCGCCCAAAAGAAATGCCTGTTGCCGTGTAAAGAGACGTCTAGGCATACCATTTTGGCATATTGACCATTGAGCTCTCTCGATTCGCGACGCACTGCGTCGCGAATCGAACTGAACATATTGCCGCTGATTGCCACGCATCCCCAATCCGAAGTGCAAGAGGAGTTTTCCATGACAGGCATCAATCAGGCCATCACCGAAAGCGCACCTAAAGTGCGTTCTGCCGAGGACATGGCCACACGACGCAAGAGCGATTCGGAGGGATTTCGGCTCATCTCGCCAGTGCCCCCTACAACGAAACGTGGGCACACGTCGAAACCAGCGCTACGCGACTGCATCTATGGACTTGCCGTCGGCGACGCGCTGGGCGTTCCTTACGAGTTTAGGCCCCGCGGCACGTTCAAATGCACGGACATGATCGGCTACGGCACGCATGGGCAGCCCGCCGGCACCTGGAGCGATGACACGTCCATGACGCTTGCTACCTGTGACTCGATTAGGGAGCTCGGGCACATCGACACCGCAGACATGCGCGACAAGTTCGTAAGCTGGATTGCCCGTGGCGAGTATACAATCGACGGCGTTTTCGATTATGGCGGCACGACCGCCCGCGCCTTGCACACCGGCAAAGGAGGCTCCGGCGAGCGCGACAACGGCAACGGCTCGCTCATGCGCATCGCGCCCCTGGCGTTCACCGATGCGACAGACGAAGAGATCAGCGGGGTCTCTGCGATAACGCACGCCCACAGAACGTCAACCGATGCATGCGTCATATTTGTCGAGCTGATGAGGGATGTGATGAACGGCGCGCTCCCCTCGTGGGCGCTGCAGCTGAAAAGCGCGCCCGAGCACGAAATCAGGTCCAGCGGCTTCGTGCGCGACACGCTTAAGGCCGCCAGCTGGTGCTTTGTCAACACCAACAGCTACGAAGATTGCGTGCTTGCCGCCGTCAACTTGGGCGACGATACCGACACCACCGCAGCCGCCGCAGGCGCCCTCGCCGGCACGGCCTACGGTATCGACGCAATTCCGCAGGAGTGGATCGATACCCTGCGCGGTAAAGAGTTGATAGAGCAGTGTTTGTTTTGGGACACGCCTTCAACGAAGACAATGTCAGTCAACGCAAATGATTAAGGGACCGCATAAATGATGATTACAGAATGCGCCGTCATGGGTCCGTTCGTCACAGAGCAAAGTACCGTGGGACCGTGCACCGTATTGGTATTCGAATCCCCGCTGCCACAGAAAAGGGCCGGTTGCCCCGGCCCTTTAGACATTAGCACCTGCGTTGCCCGCGCTTCCAAAGTTGACCGACTGAGGAGCGGGTTCCGCGGCACACCTTGATTTTGCCCGGTGGGGCGGCTCTTTTGCAGCCGTCCCACCGTTTATTTAGATCTACCACGACGGACAGCTCGCACTACTGCGCACTGTCCCGTACCGTTCCCCTACTTCCCAAAGATCGTTGCAAGCAGCCCCTTGCGTTTGGGCTTTTCTTCTCGGTAGGAACCCTCGGCAACCGCTGCCACCTGACGCGGCTGTTCGCCGTCTCCACGACGCACGATCTGGTATAGGAAGGGCGATTTAACGTATTTGACCTCGATGGGCGTGGCGTGCACGGTGCTTTCTCCGGACAGATGTAGGCTCGGGTTGAGCGGTGCCACCACATGCGTCTCGCGCTTGTCGCTAAACACCACCGCGGCCGCGCGGCCCGTCTGGCCGTTCACGGCGATGCGCACCTGTTCGCCATCGCGTCCATCCGACGCCGGACGATCGACAAAGTAGACCGGCACCATCACCAGGCCATCCTTGTGCTTGCGGGCCTTACGCGCCCAGGCACGGATGCTCTTTTTATTGAGCCCCAGTACCGCCTCGGCATCGTTGCCGGCAATGTCGAGCGCCAGCTTATCAATGACCACTTGGTCCTTGGTAGACGCATCGACGGAGACGACGCGGAAGTCGCCTTCCTGCATGGCCGGGTCAAACGGCCCAACCTTGGCAAAGTCCCATGGCTCCAGAATGCCCATAAGGCGAACGTCCAGGTAGTTTGCCCGCGGATACGCCCAGTCGAGCACCTCGTAGTACACCAGGGTCTCCTTGCTCAGCCCCTTGCCCGGGAAGGACGCCATCATGCGCAGGTCCGCGAGCGCCATGGGGAAGTAGAAGAGCATCATGTCATTTTGAATCGCGTCTTCCACGTCGTGCCCGGCAAAGGCGTCGGGGTACTGGCGCACCAGCTGCAGCGCGTTGGCACGCGCCTGCTGCGGCGTTATCTCGCAAGGAATACCCTGCTCAGGCACGTACTCGGCACCCACGCCCATAGTCAAGCACTTGCTAAACGTGCCGGGCTTGAGAAGGTCGGCGACGCCGATCTTATTTCCGCAGGATGGGCACTCAAACACGCGCTGGGTCGATGACCCCTCAAAGGACGCACCGCAGAAGGGACAGGGAATGCTCACGTGCGCTGCCTCTTGGAACTCCTGCGCCGTGCCGCGGTCTTCCCACAGCAGATGCTCCAGAACCGACTGATTGCGCCAGTGCGAATTAAAGAAATACCAGTCGGGGTCTACCGGGCGCTCGAGCTGCGACACGTGGGTGAGCTTAAGCAGTCCATCGACAACCGTCAGCGGCGTATGGCGAATGCCCAGGGCGCTCTTGGGCTCCCCCGCATCGGCCTGCCACGGGATGACCGTGCCGCAATAGGCGCACTCAAAGCTTCGTTTAGCCTGGTGCGAGTACATAGGGCCGCCGCAGTTTTGGCATTTAATGGCAAACATCTCGTCCATGGATACGTCCTCCTTTGCGCAGGGCTGTCGACATTAAGTATGTCGGGTAGGCAGGCACATGCCCATACCCATGTGGCCCAAAATGGAGCACCTGGTCGGACAAGAAGGGCCGCTCGTTAGCTCCAGCAGACCATTACTGCATTTTCTGAGCATCGGCGCACGGCGCGCCCATGCGAGCTACACTATCTCCTTAACCATGATTGTGAGGACGATCGCCATGCTATTTGTAAATCGGCTGGTACATATGCTTGTTCCCGGCAGCGAGGACGAGCCGGTCGATACAACTTGTCGCACCAACGCGGGCTTTGTCGCAAGCCTCATTTGCATTGGCCTCAACATTGCCCTGTGCCTAGCCAAGGGCATCGCGGGCCTGCTCGCCGGCTCCGTCTCGCTTATCGCCGACGCCTTCAACAACCTCTCCGATGCGTCGAGCAACATTGTGAGCCTGCTCGGATTCCGACTTGCCAGTCGCCCGGCTGACGAAGGTCACCCCTATGGCCACGGCCGCTACGAATACCTCGCCGGTCTGGTTGTCGCCGTCCTCGTTTGTGCTGTCGGCATCAATCTGGTGCTCGAGTCCGTTACCAAGATCATCAAGCCCTCCCCCACCGCTTACACGCTCGTTTCCCTTGCGGCACTGGCTATGTCCATGCTCGTTAAGCTCTGGATGGCCGCGTTCAACCACACGTTGGGTGATCGCATCGACTCGGAGACGCTCATCGCCACGGCACAGGACTCCAAGAATGACGTCATCACCTCGGGCTCGGTCTTGGCAGCGGCGCTTATTTCGCAAGCGACCGGCTTTGATCTCGACGGCTGGGCAGGCCTGGGCGTGGGCATCTTCATCTGCATCAGCGGCATGGGCCTGGTGCGCGACGCCATCAGCCCGCTGTTGGGGCAAGCGCCCGACCCCAAGCTCGTCCAGGAAATCCGTGACAGGATCATGTCGTACCCCCAGGTCCTGGGCACGCACGACCTCATGGTGCACGACTACGGCCCCGGCCGTCAGTTTGCCAGCGCACACGTCGAAATGTCCGGCGAGGGCGATGCCTTTGAACACCACGAGATTCTGGACACCATCGAACACGACATCAAACGCCAGATGGGCATCGCCATCACGCTGCACTGCGACCCCATTGCAACAACCGGTGACGATCTACGCGGCTGGGTCAAGCGCGGCGTAGCGCAGATCGACCCCGCGCTTTCCATCCACGACTTGCACGAACACGATGACCTTGTGTCATTTGACCTGGTGCGTCCCGACGACTTTCACATCTCCGACGACGAGCTGTTGGAACGCGTGACGCATATCGTGCACGAGCGCAGGCCCGATGCATCATGCGTCGTCACGTTTGACTCCGGCTTTAGCTCGCCCGAGCGTCCGGCCGAACAGTTGTAGCCCCACTCAGCCGCTAGTTTTCCTGTGCGCCCGAAATACCGTTTTGCAGCGCGTCCCAGGCATTGGTAGCCATATCGCCCAGATTCTGAGCAGTATCGCCGAGGTTTTGCGCCGTATCGCCCAGCTCTTGCGCCTTGTCTCCCAACTCCTGTGCCTTGTTGCTCAGGTCCTCCAGCATGTTGGAGCTCGAATCGTCGGTGCCGCTTTGGCCGTCGGACGAGTTGCCCGAGCCGTTCTTGTGCGTGAGTTGAATTTCGAGGTTACCGTTGTCGTTATAGTAGGCAGAAGTAACAACCCAGTTGGCATCGACGACGGGCGTCGAGCCGTCGTCAGTCAGAATCACAGCATTCGAAAGATCAGCCCCGCGTGACTTGAGGAGCTTTTTGGCATTAGACCAGTACTGCCCCGGGATATCGCCCAGATCGACGGTGCTAGACGGGGCAGACTCGGTTTGCTCGGCAGTGGTATCGGCCGTTGAACTCCCTCGCTTGTTGAGCATGCCCGAAACGATGGCAAACACAACCGACAGCGCAAAAAAGATCGCCAGCACAATGAGGATCTTCTTGATAACGCTCGACGAACGCGACGGAGCCTCTTCCTCGTCCTCACCATACTGCGGAATCGACTTGGGATACTCGCGATAGGGCTGGCGCGCATACGGATCGCGCGATTCATAACGAGGCTGGGCCTGCACCGTGCGCGGCATATACGTCGTCTGCTGAGGCTGCGGAATGGGATTTTGCGGCAGGTTGTTATAGGCATCTGCCACCGCATTGCCATACGGGTCCGGAGCCGCATTGCCATACGGGTCCTGCGGTGCATAATCAAACGGATCCCGTGGTGTATCGCCATAGCCCATAACCCGTGTGGGTTCGGCAGACGCCTGCGTCGCATCGGGAGCAGCATTGCCGGGGTTCGACACGATGCGGGTCGCATCGGCGCTGCCGCCAGCCTGTGCGGAGCCATATCCGCCCATCACGGTCGTCTTGTCCTGGTCCATGCAACGTTTCCTTTCCGTCGCCTGTAAGCATCAAGTTATCCATGCATTCTACCCGCGCAAAAGCCTATGATGGGCAAAGGCCGTCGGTATCTACAAGACATGCGCGGCCGACGGTTACAAGCGAATCGAGAAACGTCATGGCAAAAAGCAAGCTCATCAAAGACACAACGCGCGCCGAACGTGAAGAAATCATCAAGCTGGCACTCGCGGGCTGCGGCAACGGCAGCTGCGATAACTGCGGCAGCTGCAGCTTGGGGGCAGGCGACCCGTACGGCACCTACCAGCCCTACATTGACGGCGAGATGGAAATCGCCGATATCGACATGATGGTCGCCGAGCGCAACGCCAAACTCTTCGGCCTTCAGCGCGGATAGAAAACAAAAGCCCCGCCGGGCCATGGGGCGCGGCGGGGCGGGCAAGCGGCTATGAGCAGCAGGCTTAGAACAGGCCGGTGATGTTGCCGTCGTTGTCGACGTCGATGTTCTCTGCCGCGGGAACCTTGGGCAGGCCCGGCATGGTCAGGACGCTGCCGGTCAGCGCGACCACAAAGTGGGCACCGGCGGAAACCTTAAGCTCGCGCACGGTGATGCGGAAGTTCTCGGGAGCACCCAGGGCCTTGGCGTTGTCGCTAAAGCTGTACTGGGTCTTGGCGACGCACACCGGCAGGTTGCCAAAGCCGTTCTCGCGCAGCTCGGCGAGCTGGCGCTTGGCAGCCGGCGTAAAGTCGACACCATCGGCGCGGTAAACCTTGGTGGCGACGGCCTCGAGGGCGTCGGCCACATCGGCACCGTCCTCGTAGGCAAACTTGAGCTCGCTCGGCTGCTCAATCAGGCGCATGACCTCATCGGCCAGCTCGAGCGCGCCCTCGCCGCCCTTGGCCCAAACCTCGGACAGCTTAACGTTAACGCCGAGCTTCTGGCACTCGGACTCGATGAGCTCAAGCTCGGCCTCGGTGTCCGTCGGGAAGCGGTTGATGGCGACCACACAGGGAAGACCATAGACGCTCTGGATATTGTCAACGTGGCGCAGCAGGTTGGGCATGCCGGCCTTGAGGGCATCGAGGTTCTCGTCGTTAAGATCGGCCTTGGCAACGCCGCCGTTGTACTTAAGCGCACGGGCGGTGGCGACAATCACGACGGCGCTGGGACGAACGCCCGTCATGCGGCACTTGATGTCGAGGAACTTCTCGGCACCCAGATCGGCGCCAAAGCCTGCCTCGGTAATGGCGACATCGCCAAAGCGCATCGCCATGCGCGTGGCCATGATGGAGTTGCAGCCGTGGGCGATGTTGGCGAAGGGGCCGCCGTGGACAAACGCGGGCGTACCCTCGAGCGTCTGCACCAGGTTGGGCTTGAGCGCATCCTTAAGCAGCGCAGCCATGGCACCCTGAGCCTTGAGGTCGCGCGCGCGGATGGGCTCGCCGGCAAAGCTGTATCCGACGACGATCTCGCCCAAGCGCTCCTTAAGGTCGTTGATGCTCGTGGACAGGCACAAGATCGCCATGACCTCGGAGGCAACAGTAATGTCGAAGCCATCCTCGCGCGGCACGCCCTGGGCCTTGCCGCCAATGCCGTCGATAACATGGCGCAGCTGGCGGTCGTTCATGTCGACGACGCGCTTCCAGGTGATGCGCTTAACGTCGATACCGAGCTGGTTGCCTTGCTGAATATGGTTGTCGAGCATGGCGGCCAGCAGGTTATTGGCGGCACCGATAGCGTGGAAGTCACCGGTAAAGTGCAGGTTGATGTCCTCCATGGGGATGACCTGGGCCCAACCGCCGCCGGCGGCGCCGCCCTTGACGCCAAAGACGGGACCGAGCGAAGGCTCGCGCAGGGCCACGGCGCTCTTGACACCGCGACGGCGCAGGCCATCGGCCAGACCGATGGTCGTGGTGGTCTTGCCCTCGCCGGCGGGCGTGGGGTTGATGGCGGTCACGAGGACGAGCTTGGCCTGGTGGTCGGTCGGCTCGTTGAGCAGTGAATAGTCAACCTTAGCCTTGTCGAAGCCATACGGAATCAGGTGCTTTACGTCGACGCCGGCGTTCTTAGCCACCTCGGTAATGGGCAGCGGCGTGACGGAACGTGCGATTTCGATGTCAGTAGGCATGGGCGGTCCTTTCGTTACCGGATGAGAAAAAGACCAATTCAGCATAGCACGGGCGCGCAATAGTAAAACACCCGTAACCGATGAATGGCGATATGTTTATCCAATGCTCAGCGATAGCCTACAGACCAGCCAAAACAAACCCGTCTCTAAACGGATGGCTCGATGCCCAAGTGTTCAAAGGTGCGAAGCGTTGCCTGGCGGCCCTGGGGCGTGCGAATCATCAAGCCGCACTGCAGCAGATAGGGCTCATAGACATCCTCGAGCGTACCCGGGTCCTCGCCCACCGCGCTGGCAAGGGTCGTCAGGCCCACGGCACGACCGGAGAACGTCTTGGCAAGCGTCTCCAAGATGCGAATGTCCATCCAGTCCAGACCAAGCTCATCAATCTCGAAGAACTCGAGCGCCTGACGGCAGATATCAAGCTCAATAGGCCCGTTACCGCGTACCTGTGCATAGTCGCGCACACGCTTGAGCAGACGGTTTGCGAGGCGCGGCGTACCGCGCGAGCGCGAGCCGATCTCGAGCGCGCTCGGATGGTCGATCGTCACGCCCAGGATGGTCGCCGAGCGCGTCACGATCTGGGCGAGCTCCTCGACCGTGTAGTAGTCCAGGCGATACGAGATGCCAAAGCGATCGCGCAGCGGGCCCGTGAGCATGCCCGAACGGGTCGTGGCCGCCACCAGCGTAAACTTAGGGATATCCAGGCGAATCGAGCGCGCAGCCGGACCCTTGCCGATCACGATATCGAGCGCAAAGTCCTCCATAGCGGGATACAGGACTTCCTCGACCGAGCGGTTAAGGCGGTGGATCTCGTCGATAAACAGCACGTCACCCGGCTGCAAGTTGGTAAGGATAGCCGCCAGGTCGCCGGTACGCGCGATGGCCGGGCCGCTCGTCGTCTTGATCTGAGCGCCCAGCTCGTTGGCGATAACCGTGGCCAGCGTGGTCTTGCCCAGACCCGGAGGGCCCGAGAAGATCACGTGGTCGAGCGTCTCGCCACGGCTCTGTGCCGCCTCGATCAGCACGCGCAGGCTCTGTTTGATATGCTCCTGACCGCAGTAGTCGTCTAGGCGCTGGGGACGCAGGGTACGGTCGACATCGAGGTCTTCGGGTGTCAGTTCCGAGCCCACCATGCGCTCACCGTGCGCCATGGATGCCGCCGGCGAGCTGCCGGGCGTCGCCCACAGGTCCTGAGAGTCATCGGCTTCCCACATCACGCATCCATTCCGAGTCGCTTAAGCGCCGCGCCGAGCAGATCCTCGACACGCATGTCCTGCCCATCATACCCGCTCAGGGCAACCTCGGTCTCCTGCGGGCTAAAGCCCATGGAAAGGAGCGCCGCGCGGGCATCATCGATCGCCGAGGGAACGGCGGCGGGGACCGGCATCGCAACCTGACCGGGAATTACGTCGACCGGAACAAAGCCCTTGTCCTTGGCAAAGGTACTCTTGAGCTCCAAGATGAGGCGCTGCGCCGTCTTTTTGCCCACACCGGGCACCTTGGCCATGCCCTTGTCGTCCTCGGCCATCACCAGGGAATACAGCTGCCCCACGGTATAGGTGGAGAGCACGGCAAGCGCCAGGCGCGGACCGACGCCCGAGACAGAAACGAGCCGATCGAACATCGTGCGCTCGTCCTTGGAGGCAAAGCCAAAGAGCGTCATGGCGTCCTCACGCACCTGCATACGGGTATAGAGGCGAATCTCGCCGCCGGGCGTGGGCAGCGTGGCGGCAGTGCTGCCCGAAATACCGAGCTCAAAGCCCACGCCCGATACATCGACGACGGCCGAGCTCATCGTGGCCTCGACAAGCGTTCCATGGAGCTGGGAGATCATCAGTATCCGGTTCCTCTCTGTTGATAGAACTCGCCGCCGGTAAGCACCCGGGTGCGGCTTAGGTTAACGTGACAGATGGCGCAAGCCAGGGCATCGGCGGCATGGTCTGGATGAGGGTCGTGATCGAGCTGTGTGAGCGTGCGCACCATGTAGGCAACCTGCCGCTTATCTGCAGCGCCCGTGCCCACCACGGCCTGCTTGATCTGCATGGGCGTGTATTCGCCAATCTCGAGCGCGCACTCCGAAAGCGCCACGAGCGCGGCACCGCGGGCATGCGCCGTTGGGATGGCCGAGCGGACGTTAGCGCCAAAGTAGATGCTCTCGATAGCAGCGGTATCGGGGCGATAGCGTTCGACGATATCCTTGAGGTCGCGGGCAATGTGAGACAGGCGCACCGCGAGCGGGCTGCCCGCGCTGGTCTCGATGCAACCGTAGGCACGGCAACGAACCTCGCCACGCCGCTCCTCGATAATCCCCCAGCCCGTATGGGCCAAACCGGGGTCGATACCCAAGATAACCAAGCCGACCTCCCCTCGTCTTTTGCCAAGCACAAAGCAAGGCCCCGCGCACTATTCACGAACGTCTGTTCTAGAATAACACAACAGGGCCAAGGTACTTAATGCAAGATAGATTCGGCAGAAGCAATGTGTGCGAGAGAATCCCTCCCGCAATGTTTCCGTCTGCCCTAGTTCTGGCTAAAGAACGGAAACTGTCGGGGGTCCACCGGCGGATGCGGCATCGGACCACCCTGGGGCCCACCCTGCGGTCCGCCCTGACCGCCCATCATCTTGTCGATGGCGTCCTGGACCTCGCCCTCAAACCGCTTCATGCCCTCGTGCAGACGACGCTGACCGTCCTCGGAGCGCAGCTCTTCCATCTGCTCGGGTGAAATACCCAACAGCTCGCCCAATAAGCCCATCATCTCGCCGCGCATACGGTCACTCGTATCGTCGTCGGCAAAGCGACGCACCTCGGCGCGCGCCAGCGAATCAACCGTCATGCGCTCTTTACCGTTGAGCCCCAGATCGGACCACGCAAGCATATACGGCCAGGCGCGCTCGGCAAACGAACGGGCCGAAACGATCGGCGCCGTCGGTAGCATGCGACGAGCAGCCTCACCCTGGCGCACAAGCATCAGCAGCAGCGAGCAGGCCTCGGGCTTGGCGGCGGCCATCGGGATGTCGTCAAAGGGACGGTTGCGGTCCACGTGCGACTCGAGCGCACCATCGACCTCGCCCGGCTCAAGCCCGCCCAGCAGCTGCGCCGCGCGATCGAGCATATCAACCGGGCCGGCGAGCGTCGAGAGTGCCTGCGCCAGCACGCGATCCATGCAATCCTCTACCGCGTTGAGCGTCACGAGCTCTTGGGGCACCACGGCCGAGGCGCGGTTGCGCACGCGTGCCACAAACTCGAGCGTCGACAGATACACATCGCCAAAGGGCGCAAAGTCGCCCTGGTAGCCGCCGGACAGCGCGGGCGCCGCCAGCGCGTACTCGGTCTTGGAAAGCGGGCTCAGCGCCGTAGCGCCCAGCTCGAGCGCCGTATCCTCGAGCATCAGGCCCAACGCACGCGAGCGCAGACGTTCGGCGTCGCCCGCCGACACGTCGCGGTCGAGCACGCGCGCCGCATCCGGCGCATCGCGCTCGACGGTGCGAATATGCAAGCGCTCAGCAATTGAACGAACAGCAGAACAGCGGGCGGCCTCCGCCTCCTCCTGCGCCGGCGTAAAGATGCGATTGCGCCCCAGCACCAGGCCAATCACATTACGCGAGCCCAATGCATCGACAGCCAGCGCCGCAAGCAAAGACGACGGCAGATCGCCCTCAAGCGCCACCACGGCGCGCGACGTACCATGGGCACGGGCGTTATCACGCACAGCGAGCACCAGCGCCTGCCACAGCCACTCCTCGGAGCGAAACTGGGGCAGCTCATGGTCCTCCAGGGCATCGAGCATCATGCCGCGCTGAATTTCCTGAACCAGCAGGCTCTCCTCAAAACACGGCGCCTGGGCCACCACGCGCCCGCAGTCGTCGAGCACAAACGATCCGCCGGTGTACACCGACTCGTCATAGGCGCCGACCGGCGCCATGCAGGCAAACCACACGCTGCGCTTGGAGGCAATCTTGCGGTAGGCACCGCTGCGCACGGCGGCGACGGCGGCCGTCTCGCGGTCGGTCATGTCAAACGCGTTAAACTGGAAATAGGCAATGAGGTCGACGCCGGTCGGCAGCATCTCGAGCTCGCGGTCCAGGTCAAACACCACGGCGATGCGCACGCCGTCCACGTCAAACACCGGAGGCGCCCAACGCGCGTCGTTATTCTCGCCACGCTGCAGGGCAATACTTGCGCGCGCGGGCACCACGCGACCGTCTTTGAGCATCATGTAGTCAAGCAGGGGCTGGCCCTCAAACGAAACCGCAGAGGGCACGATGCAGATCATGTCGAGCTCTTGGATGCGCTCGGCAACGCCCGTCAGGCCCATCAACATATCGTGCTCAAAATCGGCAGCGCCCACCAGGCTGCCCGGCATGGCGCCCATAAAGAGCGGGGCCGGAACGCACAGCACGCGCGCGCCGCGCTCATGAGCCAGGCGAGCCTGGTCCTCGATGCGGCCGCAAACGCCTTCGATGTCACCCAGGCGCATATCGATCTGTGCAAGTGCGAGCTTCATGGCCCAGCCTTTCCGTCGTAAATCGTCGTTGCCGTAGTAAAAGCGCCGGCCGCATAATGCAGCCGGCGCTCGCATGTGCATATGCTAGCTATGATACCCCGAGCGGGGGCGCGCTCCTAGAACGTCGCGGACCACAGCCCATGCAGGTTGCAGTAGGCATAGACGGTACCGGTCTTGGAGCCGCCAGCGAAAAACGTCGTGGGCTTCATGCCGGGCTCAAGGTAATGGACCTCCAGGCGGCCCTCGGCCTCAAGCGCGATCCACTCGATGTAGTGCTCGGGCAGCATAGGGTGCTCCGTCGAGCCCACGCGCGCGCGAATGACGTGGCCGTCGCGCTCGATCTCGACAACAGGCACGTGCTTCTCGTGCGCCGCATCCTCGGTGTTTGCGGTCAGCTCCGTGCAACCGGCAGGGGTCGCAACGCCGTCGCCAAGGGCAGCGATGAGCTTACCGTCGGGGTCCTTAAAGAATTTCGCCATGATGTTCTCCTTTGCTGATGTGCCAATATTCCTGATGCTTCTTATGCCCAAAGGCAGACAAACCATCCACGGCATTGCAAATGAACACATAACGGGCGGGAACGGTGGGGCGGCGCGTACTATCCGCCCCGGCAGCCCCACCCGAGCGGGTTAGCGACCGTCGCCACCGAGCAGCGCCAGAACATCCTCGCGCGTGAACAGCGCCGACGAGATGCCGTCGCCGCCGAGCACGCTGTTGACCAGATCGCGCTTGGATTCCTGCATCTGCATGATGCGTTCCTCGATCGTGTCCTTGGCGATGAGTTTGTACACCGTCACGGTGTGCTGCTGGCCAATGCGGTGGGCGCGGTCGGTCGCCTGGTCCTGTGCCGCCACGTTCCACCACGGGTCGTAGTGGATGACCACGTCGGCAGCCGTCAAATTAAGGCCCACGCCGCCCGCCTTGAGCGAAATCAAGAACACCGGCACCTCGCCCGCCTGGAACTGCGCAACCATCTTGGCGCGGCTCTCCTTAGACGAAGCGCCCGTGAGCTTAAGGAAGGCGATGTCCTCCTTAGACAGGCGCTTGCCGATGATATCGAGCATACCCGTAAACTGGCTGAACAACAGGATGCGATGCCCGCCGTCGAGTGCGCCGTGCACGAGCTCCATGCACGTATCGAGCTTGGCGCTCCCCGCCTTGTAATCCTCGTAGTGAAGACGCGGGTCGCAGCAGATCTGGCGCAGCTTGGTGAGCTCGGCGAGCACCTTGAGCTTATCTTTCTTAAACTCCCCGGCCTCGCGGTGCTGCACCTGCTGGGCGATGCGGTCTTGGTTGGCCAGGTAGAGCTTGCGCTGTTCGCCGGCAAGCTGCGCCATCACCGTATCCTCGATCTTCTCGGGCAGGTCGGCCACCACATCTTCCTTGACGCGACGCAGCACAAACGGCGACACGAGCGCCTGCAGACGAGCGGCACTGTCGCCCTCGGCATGTTCGACGGGACTCTCAAAGCGCTTGGCAAATGAGTCGCGCGTGCCCAGAAGACCCGGCATCAAAAAGTCGAAGATACTCCAAAGCTCGGACAGGCGGTTTTCGATGGGCGTTCCCGTCAAGGCAAAGCGCACGCCGGCCGGCAGGCGCTTGGCGGCGCGCGCCACCTGCGTGAGCGGGTTTTTAATGTACTGGGCCTCGTCGAGCACTACGCGGGCAAAGTCCTGCTCGACATATTCGTCGATGTCGCGACGCATGAGGTCATACGACGTCACGACCACGTTGTGCTCGGCGGCACCGGCAATTTGCACGCGACGCTGGGCCTTGGCGCCCACGATGGCACACACATCAAGCGAGGGAGCGAAGCGCTCCAACTCGGCAGCCCAGTTGTACACGAGCGACGCGGGGCATACCACGAGCGTGGGCTTAGCGTCCCCCGCCTCCACGCGCGCCAGGATATGTGCGATCATCTGCAGTGTTTTGCCCAGACCCATATCATCGGCCAAAATGCCGCCAAGGCCCAGATGCTCGAGCGAGCCGAGCCACTGGTAGCCGTCGACCTGATAGCCGCGCAGTGTGGCCTTGAGCGAGGCCGGCACCGTAAAGTCCATCTTGCCGAGCGTGTCCAGGCGTTCAACGGTGCGACGGAATGCAGCGTCGCGATCGGCTTCGAGCTCGGGCGTGCGCGCAAGCATGCTGTCGACGAACAGGGTGCTCGACGCGGGAAGCGACACGCCATCGAGCAGGTCGACGGCATCGACGCCCAAGTCCTCGGCAAGGCCAAACGCGGCGCGCACTCCCTCGTCCAGGCGAATGATGTCGCCCGACGTGAGGCGCGCAAACGTCTGGTGGCGCTTATACGAATCGAGATAGATGGCAAGGTCGGCCGACGAGAGCCCGCTTGCGCCCAGTTCGACGTCGAGCAGGTTACTCTTGACGGTCGCGCGCACCGAAAGCTTGGGCGCGGGGCGCACCGAGATCTGGCGCAGACGATCACTGAGCATGACCTCGCCCAGCTCGGACAAGGCAGACAGGCCCTCGGTCAGCAAGTGGAACAAGCTCTCGTCATCGCGCTCCTCAAACGCCAGGCCGCCCTCGTAGAAATCGAAGTACAGGGCCGCCGTGTCCATAACGCGAAACTCCGCCACCGTATCGCGGGGCGGAACGCCGGGGCGTTGCTCTTCGAAAGGACTACCCGGAGCACCAAGACTAAAGAGATCTGCCGACCAATCACCGTAGGCCACTGTAATCTTGCAGGTCACAAGGCCATCGTCGACGCCAATCGCCATGGCAAAGCTCGGCTCGGGCGCCACGGCATCGAGCGCGGCGGGGGCGGTCAGGTCGGTGTAGTCGCGCAAGATAGGCAGCGCCATGCGGCAGAACTCGCCCACCTGGTCGGCGGCGATATGGACCGGCGTGCGGCAGGGCAACAAGCGCGACAGGAACGGTGCCGCATGCTGGGCAAACGCCGTGTCGGTACGGCGCGCGCGGCGCGTATCGACCAGATAGGCTGCGTCACCAGCGACAAAGCAGTACATATCGGCCGGAAGGCGCAGGTCATAGCTGCCTCCCGCCGCCGGTGCAATCTTGGCGGCAAGGAGCGGCGGGCGCTTGGCCGGGACTTCGCCCTCCCCCTGCGGCGACGGCTCGACCGCCACCTCGTAGGCGCGATGCGTCGTCGTCCCCCGCGACCAAGCAGGCTCAAAGGACAGGGTCCTGCCACACAGCAGGTCCAGCACGGACACGATGGAATACTCGGATACCGGCAACTGACGCTCGGCGACAAAACCGCTGCGGGCAAAGTCATACGATGCCGAGCGCGAGCTCGTAATATCGCCTAGGTAGGCGACCGTCATTGCGATAAAGTCGAACAGCTTTGTCGACACGTCATCGAACGCCTCGGGCACATGGACAAACGTAAGCTTCTTACCATAGGAGAACGTACCGCCGCGCACATAGGCATCGGCCATGCCGTCGATATCCTTAACCACGTAGGACACCGAACCGCAGCGAATGCGAAACTCAAGCGCCCAGTTAAAGCGATCGGCAAACAGCGGATTGTAGTACGGCACCAGCGAGGGCTCCAGCACCGCTTTGGGCGCATCGGGGTCAATGGTGCCGGCGAGCTTGCGACGCATGGCCACGAGCTCATCCATGCGCGCGTCCGAAAGATCGGAAAGCGCCGCCACAAGGCTTGGGCTCGTGGGGACGGGCGCCGGGAAGGGAAAGTTGGGATTGACCGCAGATGCGGTGGGCGCGGGACGGGCGGGCTGCTTGGACTGTGCGGGCGGTACCGTAAACGTGCGGACCGACGTGCGCAAACCCTCGACGGGCTCGGCGCCGCTGGCATCCAGATACGCTAGCGCCGTGGCGATGGCGTGCTTGCACATGCCGGAATAGCGGAAGGCGGCCGGGCAATCGCAATCGTAGTCGATAACCTCGTGCTCGTCCATGTCGAGCGCCACGTGCGTCTTGTACAGGTCGCCGCGCGAGCCGCGCACTGTACCCTCGATGTGCACGTTTTTGGAGAAGCGCGAGCCGGAATCTTCGAACGACAGCACGGCACCGTTGAGCATGAGCGAGCGCCCCTTCATAAAGGTACTGCTGAGCGCCGCCTCCTTACGAAGCGCCTGCACAAACGTCCCCTGTGCCATCACTTCCTCCAATCTCGCGCGGACCAGCAAGGTCGCCCTTAGATCACCGTCACTCTGCCTTGGTTGCCCACGATGGCCTTTGCCTCTGCCAACAGCGGAATCGAGCGTGCGTTGACCTTGGCCGGTACCTCGGCACGCAGTACGCGCCCGTCCACCTGCTCGATAAAGATCTCCACGCGGTCGCCGCCCGGGTTGGTGGTAAGCACCGTGGCAAGACGCGCCATATTGCCCTGGCTAAAGCGGTTGTTGGGCACCATGACCTCAAACACCTTGGGCTTGTTGCTCTCCTCGTTGAGCTCAAGCGGCACAATCTCCTGCGCGATGATCTGGTCGCCGCGGTCCGAGCGCTCGAGCTTGCCCTTAATGCGCACAAACGCATCGGACAGCTGTGCACCGGTCTCGGGATCGACCTCGCCGTACAGGTACCCCTCGGCCTCTTTATAGGTCTTGGGGAACACCACGACGGTGGCCTCGCCTTCCATGTCCTCGAGCTGCACGATGCCCATGGGGTCGCCGTTTTTGGTCACGCGCTTGGACACGCTCGAGACCATACCGGCCCACCACAGCGCCTTGCCCTCGGGAATCTCCTGGTTGATGGTACCGCCCGTGGGGTTTTGCACCTCGTAGCCGGTGTCGATCTGCGAGAACGAGAAGTCGCGCGCTTTGCTAAGTGCATACTCAAACGGGCGCAGCGGGTGGTCCGAGACATAGATGCCCAGAACCTCCTTCTCCTGGCTCAGCTTAAGGTGGCGGTCCCACTCCTGGCCATCCGGATCGGGCACGCTCACCTCAAAGCCCGAGCCCTCAACGTCGCCAAACATATCGAAGAACGACGTCTGGCCGCTCGCGCGATCCTTCTGGCGCTTTACCGCGGCGTCGATGATGTTCTCGGGGTTGTTCTTGTCCACAAAGTGCATCATCTGGCGGCGTGGATAGCCCGTGGAGTCGAAGGCGCCTGCCTTGATGAGCGATTCGATCACGCGACGGTTGGCCTGGCTCGAGTCCACGCGCTCGACAAAGTCGTGCAGCGTCTTAAACGGACCGCCTGCCTCGCGCTCAGCGATAATCGCCTGCGCCACGCCGGTGCCCACGCCTCGAATGCCGGCCAGACCAAAGCGCACGCCCTCCTTGGTAGCCGTGAACTCGGTGCCGGACTCGTTGACATCTGGCGACAGCACGGGGATGCCGTCGTGACGGCACGCCGAGACGTAATGCACGATCTTGTCGGTCTTGCCCGTGTAGGACGTCAGAACGGCCGCCATGTACTCGTGCGGATAGTGCGCCTTGAGCCACGCCGTCTGCATAACCAGGATGGCGTAGCCAGCGGAGTGCGACTTGTTAAAGGCGTAAGATGCGAACTCGAGAACATCGTCCCAAATCTTCTGGGCGACCTCGCGCGTGTAGTTGTTCTTGATAGCGCCGTTCATCCAGTGGTCGTAGGTGGTCTCGTCCGAGCCATCCTCCCAGTGGAGCACCGTCGACGTGAGCAGCTTGATCTTTTTCTTAGCCACGGGCTTACGGATACGCGAGTCCGATTCGCCCTTGGAGAAGCCGCACATCTCGACGGAGATGAGCATAACCTGCTCCTGGTAGACCATAGTGCCGTAGGTTTCGCCCAGGATGTCGTCCAGGCGGTCGTCGTAGGAGACGGCCGGCTCCTTGCCGTTCATACGGTTGATGTAGGACGAAACCATGCCGGCGCCCAGCGGGCCCGGGCGGTACAGGGCGATCAATGCCACGACGTGCTTGTACTCGGTGGGCTTCATATTCTTGATCGTGGCCGTCATGCCGGCGGACTCGACCTGGAAGACGCCGGCGGTGTGGCCGGAACCCATGAGCTTAAAGATCTCGGGATCGTCAAAGGGGATCTCTTCCTCTTTGATGTCGATGCCGAAGTTCTTTTTGATGTTTGCCTTGGCCTTGGAGATAACCGTCAGCGTGCGCAGGCCCAAGAAGTCCATCTTGAGCAGGCCCATGTCGGCAACGGTATGGCCCTCGTACTGGGTAATCTCGACGCCGCCCTTGGTGTCGAGCTTGGTGGGCACATGCTCGTTGACGGGGTCGCGGCAGATCAGAACGGCGCACGCGTGCACGCCCTCGCCACGGGTGAGGCCCTCGATCGAGAGCGCCGTGTCGATGATGCGGCGGGCGTCGTCGTCCTTTTTATAGGCCTCGGCAAAGTCGGGGTTAAACAGATCCTCTTTGCCGGGTTGTTTTTCGAGTACCTGCTTGAGCTTGACCTTGGGGTCGCTCGAGACCATCTTGGACAGGCGCTGGCCCATGTAGACGGGGTAGTCCAGAACGCGCGCGGCGTCGTTGATGGCCTGCTTGGCCTTGATGGTCGAGTAGGTGATAACGTGGGTGACCTTCTCGGGGCCGTAGAGCTGGCGAACGTGCTCCACGACCTCGAGGCGCCGCTCATCGTCGAAGTCCATATCGATATCGGGCATCTCGGTACGCTGCGGGGACAGGAACCTCTCGAACATCAGGCCGTTCTCGAGCGGGTCAAACGCGGTGATGTTCATGGCGTAGGCGACGATAGCGCCGGCTGCCGAGCCACGGCCGGGGCCGACGCCGATGCCGTTGTCCTTGGCCCATTGCACGTATTCGGCGACGATCAAAAAGTAGGCGGCAAAGCCCTTGTCGCAGATGACCTTGTATTCGTACTCAAAGCGCTCTTTGATGTTGACGCCACAGATCTCGCGCGTGGCCCAATCGTCACCATAGTGCTGGCGCAGGCCCTTCTCGCACTCGCGGCGGAACTGGCTCTCGTGCGTCTCGCCGGGATCGAGCAACGGGAAGCGCGGCAGGATGATGGAGTCCCAGTCCAGCTCCACATAGCACTTGTCGGCAATCTCGAGCGTGTTGTCGCAGGCCTCGGGGCAATACGGGAACATCGCCCGCATCTCCTCCTCGGTCTTCATGTAAAACTCCGAGCCGGTCATGCGCATGCGGTTGGGGTCGTCGACCTTGGCGTTCATGCCAATGCACATGATGACGTCCTGCACGGGCGCGTCCTCGCGGCGCAGGTAGTGGAAGTCGTTGGTGGCGATGACCTTGACGCCCACCTGCTTGGCAATATCGATGAGCGCGCGGTCCATCTGCTCGTCGGTCAGGCCGTTGTCGGTGGTGATGCCGTGTTCCTGGATCTCGATATAAAAGTCGCCGGGGTCGAAGGTGTCACGGAAGGTCTCGGCCCACTTGATGGCGCCTTCCATGTCACCGCGGTCGATGTACTTGGGAATGATGCCCGCGATGCAGGCGCTGGTGCAGATCATGCCCTTGGCGTGGCGGCGCAGGTTGTCGAGCGTCACGCGCGGCTTGTAGTAAAAGCCCTGCACGGCGGCCTCGGAGACCGTCTGCATCAGGTTGACGTAGCCCTCCTGGTCCTTGGCCAGAAGAATCATGTGGTAGAGCTCGGGCTTATGGTCGCGGGCGAGCGTCTCGTCCGGCGTAAAGTAGACCTCACAGCCAAAGATGGGTTTGATGACCAGGGGCGGCTTGAGCTCGTCGATGTTGCCCTTCTCGTCCCACATGGCCATGTCCTTCACATACTGGGCATGCTCGCGCGGGTTTTCCTCGGGATCGGGCTCCACCAGCTCGTCGCGGCGGTCCTTTTCCAAGAAGGCCTTGTCGTGGCTCCAGGTTTTGTACTCGGGCGTGTTGTGGTTGACGGCGTCGCAGGCCAGCGCCAGGTCGGGCACGCCATACATGTAGCCGTGGTCGGTAATGGCGACGGCGGGCATGCCCAGCTCTACGGCGCGGTTGACCATATCCTGGATACGGGTTGCGCCGTCGAGCATGGAGAAGACGGTGTGGTTGTGCAGATGGACGAATGCCATGTGATGAGCTCCGATGCGGGTTCGTGTTCTGACTGAACGATTTTACCGCACGGCGCGGACGGCACCCGAACCTAGCCAAACCCACACGGCTCCTCTTGCAGTTGCGGTGGAATAGTTCCCGCTTGGGCCACCTGGGCCGCAATGCAGGAACTATTCCACCGCAAGTTATCTGAGGATTAGAAGTTATAGGTGACTACTTGGGGCTCGGCGGGTTCGACGAAGATGGTTGGATCCGGCTGCTCCACGCGGACGAACTTGACGGTCACGGCCTCAAAGCCCGCCTTGTGCAACACGTCGGCGTAGACGCGCGCCTGCAGGGCGTGCTTCTCGAGCAGCTGGTCCGGCGTCTCATCCGGCGTGCCACCCGTCTTGTAATCGATGACCAGTGCGCGTGACGGATCGGCCGGGTCGGTCGCCAAAGCGTCGATGGCGCCTTCGGCATATGCACCGTAGCGGGCGATGTCCTCGTCCTCGCAGCCCAGCGAGAAGAACGGCACCTCGGCGCGAACGCACGGCCACGCGAACAGCTCGGCACGAACCGACGACTTGAGCCAGCGCTCCAGAGCGACATCGAAGCGCTCGCGCTGTTCTGGCGTCAGGTGCCACAGGCGCGCCAGCGCATCGGCACGCTCAGCGGGCAGCGCATCGGAACCCATCTCGATCAGCCACTGGCAGGCGGCATGGAACGCCGAGCCCAGCGCCATGGGGTTGCCGGCGGGCTCGACAGCGGCCACGCCCGCATCCGTCATCTCGGAACCATCCGACTCCGCATCATCGCCAGCCTCGTCCATGGGCACACGCGCCTCGGCGGCACGGTCTTCTGTCTCGGCATGGAGCGCCGCGGCGATTGACGAGTAGCTATACGAGTCGCGCATCGGATACGGACAGATGCCCATGCGCACGCCCACTGCCTGGGGATACACAAGCTCAAACGAATCGGGCTTGGGGTCGGCAGGACCGGGGACGATTGTACTGGCCGAATCGTCGGCAGCATCTGTATCGGCATCGCCACGAACAAGCCTGCCCTCGGCATCCAACGAAGCGTTGGCCTCAAACGCCTGCTCGCCAAAGGTAAAGCCCGCGAGCGAAATGAGCTCGTAGTCGCCCGGCTGGGAGTTGTCGAACACCAGGCGGTCGGCATCGAGCTGCGGCATGTCCAGAGCGTCGGTCGGCAAAATACGGCGCAGCACATCGTAGGTCAGATCGGTCTCAACGTCGAAGGTCGGCGCCGTCACCTTGCCACGGCTCACGCCGGTATCCATCGCCAAGATCACCAGCTCGCGCGCACGCGTCATGGCAACATAGAGCAAGCGGGCCCGCTCCTCGAGCGAAAGCTGCAGGTCGTCGTTGCGCAGGCGAGCAAATGCCTCGGCGGGAGAACCCGTCGCACAGACGTCCTCCATGAGCTCCGGCGGCAGCCACAGCGACGTGCCCTTGCCCTTAAACGCATGCTCAAACTGCTTTTTGACGTCGTCGCCCTTCACAAAGGTACCGTCGGCGAGCTTAACGCCGTCGAAGCGCGCCGGCAGTGCCACGACCTGTGCTCCGCCCTCGACGCGGCCCATCTGTGCCGCACCCGAGGACTTACGCACGCCAAAGCACTCGGCGACCGCCACGACCGGATATTCCAGACCCTTGGAGGCATGCACCGTCATGATGCGCACCGCGCCGTCGCCTTCCTCGTTGAGGGCACCCGGGGCTTCCTTGCCCGCCAAGAAGCGGTCGAAGGCCAGCGCGATGGAACGCGGCGAGTTGCCGAACTCGGCCTCAGCCTCAGCCACGGCGTCGAGCGCCTTGAGCACGTTGGCGGCAATGGCCTTGCCCTCGGGACCACGCTGTCCCAGACGCACAAACCAGCCGGAGGCGTTGACCACGTCGCGCACGATGGCGGCGAACGAATCGCGGCCCACGCGACGGAGCGCATACCGCAGCACCTCGCGGGCGCGCGTCACAAGCGGCAAGTCTTGCAAACCCGGCACGTCAAAATCGCTCATGATGCCCATGTCGATATTCCGGCGCGAGGTCTCCCCTGTCTCGCTATCGAGCTTGGTCGCCAGCGCCAGGAACTCCTGGGCGCCGAGCGCAAACATCGGCGAGGCGAGCAGCGGCATAAGGCCCTGCGCCGTATCAGCCGGATTGGCGAGCGCACAAACCAGGGCGCGCACCGTCTGCACCTCGGCTGCTTGGGCAAAGACCGAGCCGCCCGCGATGACGCAGTCGAGCCCCTGATCGCGAAAGGCCTGAGCGTAGACGTCGGCGTTGGTCATGCGGCCCAGCAGCAGTACCATGCCGCCCTGGGGCTGGCCGGCATCGGCAAGCGCGCGGAAGCGCTCGGCGATCGCACGGGCCTTGGCCTGTGTGCGCTCCTGCATACTGCCGCCGGCAACAAAGAAGGCCTGGCGGCGCGAGGCGTCCGCCACCAGTGTGTCCTTGTGGCCGTCGCTCGCCTCAAGATCCAAAAAGCCCTGCATCAGGCCGCCGTCATCGCCGTCGAAGACGCGTGCCACATAGCGCAGCACCTCGTCGTGGCTGCGGAAGTTGCGCACGAGTTTGACGAGTTCGCCGGCAGGGGCATCGGATGCGACGGACGTCTCGGGCGCAGCAGAGGAGCCCACCTTGCGCTCCTGACGGCGGAACACCTCGACCTCGGCGCCACGGAAGCGATAGATGGACTGCTGCGCATCGCCTACGGTGCACAACGCGCGCTCCCCCGCGCCCGTCAGATAGCGAATCAAATCGACCTGCATCTGGTCGGTATCCTGGAACTCATCGATCATGACCATCTTAAAGCGGCCCTCGTATGCCGCTCGGATGGCCGGGTAATCGCACAGGGCCTCGTAGGCCATGCGCAGCAGGTCGTTGTTGTCGAGGGCAGACTGGCCGGCCTTGAGCGCGCGATACTCAGCCTCCACGGAACGGGCCAGGCCCACCAGCGCATCGAGCGCCGGGCCACCGCAGGCAAGCACGATATTGATAAACGCATCGGCGGCCTCGGCCTTGAGCAGCTCGACCTGCTCCTTAGGGAATGCCTTGCTCGCGCGCGGCATGGTGCACGACATCATGAGTCGCGCTGCATCGGCCATGGTCTTGCCGCTCGCCTCGAACGCGTCAATGGCGTCGAGTGCCATCTGCGCCTTCTCGGTCGCGGCCTTGCTTGCGCCCAGCGCTGCGCGATAGGCATCGGCGAGTGCCGAGGTATCGGCCTGGCCGCGCGCCACGCACACGTCGTCCATACCGCCCGGCAACTGGCTCGACAGCTCCAGCAGGTCGCGCACCAGGCCCTTGATGGTCGTGCCGGTGCCAAAGGAACCGCCCTCGCCCGCCATGGGATACCAGGCATAGAGGGCCTTGAGCGATGCCGCGAGCTCGGGGGCGGCATCGGGCGCCGTCGCGCGGGCCAGCACATGCTCAACAGCCTGGTCCATAAGCTCGTCGGTATCGGTGAGCACCGTGAACTCGGGGTCGATGCCCAGCTCCAGCGCATGCGCGCGCAGGATACGCGAGCACATGCCGTGAATGGTCGAAATCCACGCGTCGTCGACGGTCAGTGCTTCCTCGTCCATGCCCTCGTCGATAAGCGCACGGCGCACGCGGTCGCGAATCTCGGCCGCGGCATCCTTGGTAAAGGTGATGGCGAGCACCTGGTCCAGATGCTCGACGAACGGACCGGATTCGGGCGAGAGCGCGTAGACGATGCGGCGCGTGAGGGTAAAGGTCTTGCCCGAACCGGCGCCCGCCGAGACAAACAGCGGACGGTCGAGCGTTTTGACGATCTGCAGCTGTTGCGGCATCAAAGTCGAAAGATCCATGGTCTACACGTCCCTCCTTACAAACGTTCCTTCGTGGTTATACGAGCAGCGCGCATGCGCGGCCTGAGCCGACGTCGGGTCGACGGCGGCAACGTTGCCCGCCTCGAGCTCGCGCAGACGCTCGGCGATGCCGGTCTCCACGCGATCGAGCAGGGCGTCGAAGTCCATGCTGCCACCCTCGCCGGGGAAACCTTTCTTAAGGCCCGGGATGCGACCGTCACCACGCTCTTCCTCGAGCAACTCGGCACTCGCCGCGCCGCGCAGCGCGGGCTTGCCGCCCTTGGTCGAGAAATAGAGCGCAGCACGGGTATCTAGGCCCAGCGCCCGACGCATGGCCTGGGCGTAGATGAGCGTTTGGGTATGTGGTGGCAACCAGCGCGGATCGTCGATGGGCGCCGTGCCCGATTCCTCGTCGCGCACCGTGGGGTCGGCGAGCTTAAACTCCTCAACGCCCGTGCGATGCTTGTAGTCGATCACCACGGCACGATTCTCGGCGTCCACGTCCACGCGGTCGATGCGCCCGCCAAGCGGCCAACCGGCATACTCGACCTTGAGCTCGTTGAAGGCGAACTCCAGGTAGCGCGGGGCAAAGGGGGCAAGTGCCTCGGACTCGTAGGCAAGCACACCCTCCAGCTGCGGCAAGATCTCGGCCACCTGGCGTTCCTCCACCGCAGAGAGCGGCACCAGCGGGCCCTCCGTGCCGCGCTTGCCGGCGTGCTCGGCCAACGTCTCGTCAAAGACCTCGTGCAGCAGCTCCTGTGCGCGCGGCAGATTCTCGGGCGTCACGCGCTCCATGCCCTCTTGGGGCAGACGGGCATGCAGATACTCCAGCACGTCGTGGACAAAGTTGCCCTTTTCCATGTTGCCAAAGCCCGCGTCGATCGACTGGGGCTTCACGCGGTACGAGACGAACCAGCATAGCGGGCAGGTCGAATAGGCCTCGATCTGCGAGGCGGACGTCAGACGCGGCACGAGCGGCGCGTCCTCACCCTCGCCATCGCGACGGCGCAGGACCAAATACGGCACGGCCTCGGCACTCAGATGCTGAGGGGCTTCACAGGTCACGCGCTCGCGCTTGAGGCCTTCACCTGCCGCGGGATCAAAGTCGGCGATGATATCGCCCTCGCCCACGCGCATGGGCTTGGCAGCGCCAGCGGCCTCGGCATGTGCCCACAGCTCGGTCCATACGGCTGCCGGGTAGCACTCGCGTGCCTGGCGATCGTGCGTCACACGGGCGAGCGCGACCGGACCGCTCGCCGCCTGCATCGCACGGCCAAAGCGCACGCGCAGCAGGGCAGCGGGCTCCAAAGACACGCCGTCGCGGCGCAGCTCGGCTGTCAACGTGGCAAGCGGGCCCTCTTCGTGCGAAAGCGGATAGCTGTCCAGGTCGACATCGGCAAACAGCACGGCATCGTAGCTGCCAGGGCGAAGAACCGACGCATCGGCAAGCGACGCGAAGCGCACTTGTGCTCGTGGCGTGCGATCGACCTCATAGGTCTCGTAATCGTAGGCGGTACTGCGCTTGTCCACCTTGGTTCGAACGCCGTCGAGAACCGGCACGGTCGCGGCCTGCGACACGTCGAGCGCGCGAGCATCGTTCATAAGGATGTCGATGGCATGGCGCAGCAAAGCCGTCTCTGCCTGGCGACGGGCCTGGCCGTCAAGGCCGCCTAGAGCGCGATCGGGCAACGCCTCGGCAACGGCAAGCATGGCCTTAAGCGCCGTCACGGGCTTGTCACGCCGCAGCGCCTGGAACACGTCCGAGACCACACACGGTACGTTCTTAAACCAGTTATCGTCGCTCGTCGCCTTGCGCGCGCCCCTCACCTGGCCCTGAACGCTCTGCAGCAGGCTCTTGACGCCCGCGGTAGTCTTGCTGCGCGAGAGACGCATATTCTTATCGAAGGTACGGGCATTGACGGCATCAGCGCCCGAAAGCGGACTGTAGATCCAGTCGGTAAGCTCCGGCGCGGGCCACCACTCAGTCTTGGAAGCGGTGCCCTCGTCGGCGGCTTTCATACGCTCGATCAGGTTGGCGAGCGCCGTAAACTGCCTGCCCGCGATGGACTGGGAAAACGCCGTGAACTCAGTCGTCTCGGCCGCAATGTGACGCACCGCCAAACGGGCGGCGAGCTCGCCGAACAGCTGGGGTGCCCGGGCAGAAACGACGAGCACGCGCACGGGGTCGGCGGGCGTTGCAGTAGCTTTATCGGCCTTGGACTCCTTGTGCGCTTTCACCAACTTATCGATGGCGTCCGCATAGACATGAGCACGGGCATGGGGGCCGGCGACCTCAATAAAGGCAGGCTGAGCGGCGGCCCCGCAAGCGACATCAGACGCGACGGCGTCCTCCCCCAGCGGCGCGATCTCAAACAGCACACCGCGGGCATCAAATGCCGTGGCAAGCTCCTCGCGCATCGCCGCCTGCTCGCGGGCAAGCAGCACGACGACCTCTCCCCCATTGTTCGCCACGGCAGACAGCAGCTCGAGTAGACCGTGCGTAAACGACGTGATACCGCGCACGCATACGGCGCGGGCGCACGCCGGCAGGCTATCGGCCAGGGCACCGGCCATAATGTCGGCTGCCTCGCAGGGCTCGACCATATCTCGACGGTCCAAACCGCCCGCGTAGGCACGCAAAAGCTCGAATACGCGAGCCTCGGCGTCGCTCTTGGGATCGGGACGGCAAACGTCGCCGCAGCAGCGCTCGGCACCCGTCCCCGCTACGCCCGGCAGCACATCGCGGCCCATGCGCGCGAGCATGCGCACCGTGCCCTGGCTGCGCGAAAGCGGCTGCAGGTCGGCATCATCGAGGCGCGTGACCATGTCCGAAAACAGCATCTGGCGCTGCAGGTTGTCGACGAAACCGCGCCCGTCGCCCAAAAGCTCCCAAAGCGAGCGAAGCCACGATGCGGGTGTCTTGTAGTCGATACCCAGCGAAATGCCGGCTTCCGCCGCATCATGACGGCACAGATCGAGCTCGGCAAACGTTGGTGCCAGCAACACGGCACGCCCGTGACGGGCAATAAGGTCGGCAAGCAGCGCCGACTCGGCATCGCTCAAATCCGTGCCGGCATTGGTGGTATAGATTCGAACAGGCATGGTCCTCCGCTCAAACCGTTCGCAATAATCAATGCATCCATCCTACCCGCCCAAGCGGACACATTGCCACCGCAGTTCCATCTTTTGGTACAAAGCAACCTGAACCCAACGCACCAGCCGATTGCAGGCATATAAAAACCGCCCCCCGGAGGGACGGTTCTTCGTAATTCAATGTTGTCGCTGGCCTACTCGCCATCCTCCAACTTAATGAGGATCTTGCGGTAGCCACCGTACTCGCCGTTCAGCGCCTTTGAAACGCGGCTCACCGTGGTGGACGAAGCGCCGGTACGGGCCTGAACCTCAACATAAGGCTCGCCCTCGTCCAAATAGCGCGCAACCTGCAAACGCTGAGAAAGGTCGCAAATCTCGCGCGGCGTGCAGATATCGGTCAAAAACGCTTGGATATCCTTCTCGTCGTCCAAAAGGCTAAATGCGTGGACCAGCTGCTTGACATCAGGCTTGTCAAACATGTTCTCGATATTCATCGATCACCGCCAAACCCGCCAAAAGGCATCGAAGTTGATACTGACATCGGGCATCGTTCACCCGTTCTATGCAATAGGGCAACGCCTGTGGCTTTTGCCCGTAGCAGTGTAGCACACCACCAAACTAAAGCGACAAGACTCTCTGCCAGCGGCGCGTTTTTCAGGACGAACGCCGTTTAGAAACCATATGCGCACGTAAGCTCCACGAATATTTGAGACAATGGGCGCCCAAACACCGCGGCGCGCCCGCGCAACCATCCAGGTCGCCGCCGTAAGCCGCTTCACACGACGCCAGCAACCCCGGCGCAAGAAAGGATTCACGCCATGCGCTTTATGCTTAACTGGCTCTTCACCTCGATCGCCATCGCGATCGCCACGTTCCTCGTCCCCGGTATCCAACCCTTCGGCTTTGCCGAGACCTGGGTCTGCTTTGCCTTTGTGGGACTGTTCCTGAACATTGTCGATTCGTTCGTCAAACCGTTCCTCACGGTCATCTCGCTGCCGCTCACGATCATTACGCTGGGCATTTTCCAGCTTGTCGTCAACAGCTTTATGCTTGAGCTCGCGAGTTACCTGTCGGTCAACCTGCTGGGCGTCGGCATCTCCATCGCCAGCTTTGGATCGGCCTTTATGGGCAGCATCCTGGTGTCCATCACGCGCAGCATCCTCGACAGCATCGCCGAGGACTAAAACGGCCATTCCGGCCGTGTCCGTCTCAACAGCCCAAAACGAAGGCCGCCCATCGCAAAAATGAGCGGCCTTCTTATTTTACAAGTCTCAAAGGGCGAGAGAATCTACAATTTTCACCCCGTCCCCAAATGCAGGTGTGGGTTAGATGACGTAGTCGTAGCCATGGTTGGGAGCGACAAGTTGATCGAGCGTCACACCGTCGAGGTAGTCGTTGATGAGCTTGTCCAGGTTCTTCCACACGTCGAGCGTGGGGCACTCATCCGAACGCGAGCAGCCTTTGCAGTCGCCATCCAGGCAGGCGACCGGCGCCAGACTGCCCTCGGTCAGGCGCAAGATCTCGCCCACCGTGTACTGCTCGGGCGGGCGCGTGAGCACATAGCCGCCGCCCTTGCCGCGCATGCCCGAGAGCATGTTGGCGCGCACGAGCGTAGCCAAGATGTTCTCGAGATATTTCTCGGAAATCCCCTGTCGCGCCGCGATCTCTTTGAGCGGGATGCGACCGGCCGCCTGGTGCTCGGCCAGGTCGACCATAACGCGCAGGGCATATCTGCCCTTAGTAGAAACCAACATGTATAGTGCTGCCTTTCGGTCATTTAGTCCGTAGAAATTCTAGCCGAAAAATTGGTTTTGAAAATACCCGTTCCGGTCAAGATGGTTAATCAACTTGCAATAATCTCCTATTTCCTATTGCATTACTAGGCTTTACTGTCTACTATGCTTGCCAACAGCAAAACGAACAACCCATAAGGTTTATGGGTTTTGCTGCTACACACACCGTAAAACCACACGGTATCCAGTCATTTGAACACTTTGGAGGTTCACCATGAGCAATGTTTACACGTCCATCGATCAGCTTATCGGCCACACTCCGCTTCTGGAGCTCACTCACTTTGAGGCCGATGAGGACCTCAAGGCCCGCGTGCTCGTCAAGCTGGAATACTTCAACCCCGCCGGGTCCGTCAAAGACCGCGTCGCCAAGAACATGATCGACGAGGCCGAGAAGGCCGGCAAGCTCGTGCGCGGTGGCGACTACACCATCATCGAGCCCACGAGCGGCAACACCGGCGTCGGCATCGCCTCGGTGGCGGCTGCCCGCGGCTACAAGGTGATCATCACCATGCCCGAGACCATGTCCGTCGAGCGCCGTAAGCTTATGCAGGCATACGGCGCACAGCTCGTGCTCACCGACGGCTCCAAGGGCATGAAGGGCGCCATCGCCAAGGCCGAGGAGCTGCAGAAGGAGACCCCCAACAGCATTATCGCCGGCCAGTTTGTGAACCCCGCCAACCCCGCCATCCACAAGGCCACGACCGGCCCCGAGATCTGGGATGACACCGACGGCAAGGTCGACATCTTCGTCGCCGGCGTCGGCACCGGTGGTACCGTGACCGGCGTGGGCGAGTTCCTCAAGGAGCAGAACCCCGAGATTCAGGTTGTCGCCGTCGAGCCCGCCACTTCCCCGGTGCTCTCTAAGGGTCAGGCCGGCCCGCACAAGATCCAGGGTATCGGCGCCGGTTTTGTGCCCGACGTCCTCGACACCCAGGTCTATGACGAGATCATCCCCGTCGAGAACGACGACGCCTTTGCCACCGGCCGCGCCGTGGGCCACAAGGAGGGCGTGCTCGTGGGCATTTCGTCCGGCGCCGCCGTGTGGGCCGCGCTACAGCTGGCCAAGCGCCCCGAGAACGAGGGCAAGACCATCGTGGCGTTGCTCGCCGATACCGGTGAGCGCTACCTGTCCACGGCACTCTTCCAGGGCTAGGGCCCGTCGCCCATAGGTTGAGCCCAGGGCGAACCGGTCTCCCCTCTCCCGGTAGCCTGAGCCCATCCCATCAGGGTGTCCCACGAGACGTCCGAACTTGCTACAATGTCTGCGGCGCGGAACCAGCCTCCCGCGCCGCTTTTCTTTTTTGGCCACATGCCACCAAGGAGAACCTCCCCATGCACAACAAGCGCGTGCTCGTCGCCATGAGCGGCGGCGTCGATTCCAGCGTGACTGCGTACCTGCTCAAAAGCCAGGGCTACGAATGCGTCGGCGCCACCATGCGCCTCACCTGTCCCGCGCCCGATCCCGTCACGGGCATGAGTAAGGTCGATCGCGACATCGCCGATGCAAAGGCCGTCGCCGAGCGCCTGGGGATACCCCACCATGTGCTCGACCTACAGCAGACCTTCGACCGCATTGTTATCGAGCGCTTCGTGACCGCCTACCAGGAGGGGCTGACGCCCAACCCGTGCATCATCTGCAACCGCCATATTAAGTTTGGCGCGCTGCTCGATGCGGCACTCGATATGGGCTGCGACTACATCGCCACGGGTCATTACGCCAAAACGAGCCAGGCGTCCGACGGAACCTGGCAGCTGCACCGCGGCGAAGATCTCAAAAAGGACCAAAGCTACTTTTTGTATTCGCTCACACAAGAGCGCCTGGCACGCACGATCTTTCCGCTGGCTGGGCTGGACAAAGAGCGCGACGTGCGCCGCATTGCCGCCGAGCAGGGCTTCATCAACGCCAAGAAGGCCGAGAGCGAGGATATCTGCTTTATCGCGGACGGCGACTACGCGGGCTATATCGAGCGCCGCTGCGGACATGCCGCTGCACCGGGCGACATTGTGTGGCGCGACGGCAGCGTGGTCGGACGCCATAACGGCGCGTTGCGTTATACCATCGGCCAGCGCAAGGGTCTGGGCGTCGCGATGGCGCATCCCGTGTACGTAACGGGCGTCGATGCCGCCAACAACATTGTGCATCTGGGCGAGGCCGAGGACCTGACGGCCACAGCGCTCACGGCCAACGACTGGATCTGGAGCGCCCCCGCCGACCGCATGGAGGCAGAGCTCAATGCCGGCGGCATTCGCGTGGGCGCCAAGTACCGCTACCGTCAGAAAGACCAGGCAGCGACCCTTACGCGTGACGAAGACGGGCAAATGCTGCTAACTTTTGACGAGCCGCAACGAGCCATCGCCCCCGGCCAGGCCGTTGTAGTCTACCACGGCGACATCGTCCTCGGCGGCGGCACGGTGACCGGCGCACTTAAGTAGCCCCATCCCCTTCATAAATTGCGGTGAAATAGGGACTGTTTAAGCGTTTAAAACCGCCAAACAGTCCCTATTTCACCGCAACTTAGAGAGGACGGCCTCGGTCGGTACTGCCGTATCAGCCGAGGCCGCTGCATCGTTAGCGCTGAACGTAGGCTCGGACCAGCTCGTAGGTGTTGCGCACGCCGTCCATGTGGCTGCGCTCGTAGTTGTGGCTCGCGTACACGCCGGGGCCGATCAGGCCATGGCGAATGTCGTAGCCAGCCGAAAGCGTGGCCTCGACGTCCGAGCCGTAGTGCGGGTACACGTCGATGGCGTAGTCAAGTTCAAGCTCGCGCGCGATATTGGACAGCGTGGTCACCAGGTCGTAGTTGTACGGACCGCCCGAATCCTTGGCACAAATCGAAACCATGCGCTCGGTGCAGCCCAGATCATCGCCCACGCAGCCCATGTCAACGCTGATCATCTCGCGCGTGTCGGCCGGCACAAAGGCACCGCCGTGGCCCACCTCCTCGTACACGGTAAAGAGCAGCGAAACCTTACGCGAAAGCGTCACCTCGCCAGCGGCGACGGCACGCGCCAAGCCCAACAAAATGGCGGCCGATAGCTTGTCATCCAGGAAGCGGCTCTTAATGTAGCCGCTCTCCGTCACCGTCGTGCGAGGATCCATAGCGATGATGTCGCCGGTCTGAATACCCAGCTCGAGCACATCGTCCTTGCTGTCGACGTTCTCGTCGAGCAAGATCTCCATGTTCTTCTCGATGGTCTTGACCGGCTCGTCGGCCACGTGCGCCGAAGGCTCGGTGTTAAGAACCACGCCCGTGTAGACATTGCCGTCGCGCGTGTAGACGGTGCAGTTCTCGCCATCGGCCGTAGACCACTGATGCCCACCGAGCGTCGTGGGGCGCAGGCGGCCATTGTCCTTAATGGAACGCACCATGGCGCCTAGGGTATCGACATGGCTCGCCAGTACGAGCGGCTCGCCCTCGCCGCCAAGCTCAACGAGCACGTTACCCTTATTAGAACGCTCAGGGCCAAAGCCCATATCGCGCAACGTTTCCATCAGATAATCAGTCGCCGCACGAGTAAACCCCGTAGGCGAAGCAATCGAGGTAAGCGCCTTCAACTGGTCAGTAATATAGGAGAGCGTAGAATCCATCTTGGACACCAAAGTCACCCTTTCATATCGAATTAAACCCACAGCAACAATACCACCGCGAACCATCTTTTTACCTAGCGAGATGACCCATTGAACTCCCCAGAACTGCGCCCGCCACGACAACGAGCCGGCGGGCCCCCTGCCCGTTAGCCCCGCAATCTTTCCGCAGGACGGAGAAAGCCCCCGCCGCACGAAGTGCGCAGCGGGGGCTTCCGACATATCCGAGGACGATTGCGGGGCTAACGGGCAGGGGCCCGCCGAACCAAGTTAGGCAGCCGGGCAAATCTTCTTGAAGAGCTCGATGACGTCGTCGAGCGTTGCCTCGCGCGGGTTGCCCGGGAAGCAAGCGTCGGCCATGGCGTCCTTGGCCAGGACCTCGATCTCGTCGGCCTTCATGGCCTCGCAGACGTGCGGGATGTTCACGTCGGCAGAAAGCTGCTTAACGGCGGCGATAGCGGCATCGGCAGCCTCGTCGGTGCTCATGCCCGTGGTGTCAACACCCATGGCAACGGCAACCTTGGCCAGGCGCTCAGCGCAAACCGGCTTGTTGAACTCCATGGCGATCGGCAGCAGCATGGCGCAAGCGACGCCGTGCGGGGTGTCGTAGTGAGCAGACAGGGTGTGAGCCATGGCGTGGTCGATGCCCAGGCCAACGTTGGAGAAGCCCATGCCGGCGACATACTGACCAAGAGCCATGCCCTCGCGGCCGGAGCCGGGCTGACCGGACTTGGCCTCGGCAACGGAGTCGCGCAGGTTCTCGCTGATCAGCTTAATAGCCTCAAAGTGGAACATGTCGGAGAGCTCCCAAGCGCCCTTGGTGGTGTAGCCCTCGATGGCGTGGGTAAGAGCGTCCATACCAGTGGAAGCGGTCAGGCCGGCGGGCATGGAAGCCATCATGTCGGGGTCGACGACGGCGACCTCGGGGGCGTCGTTGGTGTCGACGCACACGAACTTGCGGACCTTCTCGGGGTCGGTGATGACGTAGTTGATGGTCACCTCGGCGGCGGTACCGGCGGTCGTCGGCACGGCGATGGTGAACACGGCGTGGTTCTTAGTGGGAGCAACGCCCTCGAGGCTGCGGACATCAGCGAACTCGGGGTTGTTGATGATGATGCCGATGGCCTTGGCGGTGTCCATGGAGGAGCCGCCACCGATGGTCACGATAGCGTCAGCCTCGGCGGCCTTGAAGGCCTCGACGCCGTCCTTGACGTTCTGGATGGTGGGGTTGGGCTTGATCTCGGAGTAGAGGCTCCAAGCGATGCCGGCAGCGTCGAGCTCGTCGGTCACCTTAGCGGTGACGCCAAACTTGACCAGATCGGGGTCGGAGCAGACGAAGATCTTCTTGTAGCCGCGACGCTGGAGCTCGCCGGGGATCTCCTTGATGGCGCCGGAACCATGATAAGAGATGGTATTGAGAACGAAACAATTAGCCATTGATAGCCTCCCATCGTGTGCGGGGCACCCATTACGCCCCACGCTATGAGTCCCATCCTAACGCTTTTGAAACGAAAAACGCGTGAGAACGTCAAAATTGTTAAAGCGTTTCAACAGATGATGAAAAATATTGCGGCAACGGGACAGCCCCTTTGCCGCATTCGGTTACTTTCGGCAGCCCTCTTTCCAAGCCTCGGCCGCAACCTTCCAGCGTAAGCGCAAGTCGCGCTCGCGGTCGATGAACATGATGGCAAACGCGACAAACAGCAGCAAGCTCGCCACGACGATGGCGTGCAGGCCCATGCGCTCAATGCACCAGTTGCCCAACACGGCGCCAAACACAAAGGTAAAGATCACGCCAAAGTACAGCAGGCCGTTTTCCAAAAAGCCGCGCCTGTGGGTGATGATGTAATCGTCCACGTTTTGCAGCGCGTTGCGCAAGTTGCCGATACACATGGTCGTAGCGATGCCGTGACCGTGGATCTTGCGGAAGCTCTCAACTTGCATGCCGCAGGCAAACGAGGTGAGGCAGTTGGCGAGCAGGTTGAAATTGCCGCCGGGGATAAAGCTCACGCCCAGCAAGATAACGGCTTCAAAAAACACCGTCACCTGGCGCCAGTGAATCACGCTGCCAAACCGCTCGTGCACCAAGTCGGCAAGCATAATGCCCACGGCAAACGACACCACGGGGAAGAAATAGCGTCCCGCCAGCGCCCAGTTGCCCTCCGAGATGCTCACGCCCACGAGCAGGATGTTGCCTGTCTGCGCGTTGGCGAAAACATGGTCGCGCCCAATGTACGAATACACGTCCATAAAGCCACCGGCGAGCGCCAAGATGATGCCCAGCTCAATAGACTCCGATATCTGTTTGGCACGCTGCATCGTCGTGCATCCTCCTTGTTGACGACTCTCTCGTGCGTTGGCGGAAACATAGCCGCCGTTCATACTGTAACCCATTGACAACATGGCGTGCGCGCGAGACGGGTTCTCCAACGCGCAGATACACAGTCTGGAAACAAACAACACCCGCATCGACGCGCCGATCCGCCAGCTCATGTACTCCACCAGTCTTTTTAGCCCCGTCCCAAAAAGACTGGTTACAATTACGTGCAGCATACAAACACCGGGAGGGATCGTGGCAAAAAAGCCTCAGCACGCTCAGAACAACCAGCGCAGTCAACAGGGCAAACAGGGCCAGCAGCAAAAGCGTGGCGGTAAGGCGCAGGCCACGGTCGCCCGCACCAAGCATTCCCAAGCGACGCCCGCCCGCCCCTGGCGACCGGGCCGCGATAAGTTCCTCCCCGTCAGCCGCGCCGACATGGATGCGCGCGGCTGGGACCAGTGCGACTTTGTCTACATCTGCGGCGACGCCTACGTGGACCATCCCAGCTTTGGTATGGCCATCGTCAGCCGCGTACTCGACGCACACGGCTACAAGGTGGGCATCATCTGCCAGCCCGATTGGACCGACCCCGCCAGCATCACCGTGCTCGGCGAGCCGCGCCTGGGCTTTCTCGTCAGTGCCGGCAACATGGACTCCATGGTCAACCACTATTCGGTGACCAAGCACCGCCGCCACACCGACGCCTACACTCCCGGTGGCGAGGAGGGGCACCGTCCCAACCGAGCTGTCACGGTCTACGGCAACCTCATCCGCCAGACGTTCAAGGACGCCCCCATCATCATCGGCGGCATCGAGGCGAGCCTGCGCCGCCTGGCCCACTACGACTACTGGCAGGACAAGCTCAAGCGCTCGGTACTGCTCGACTCGGGCGCCGACATCCTCATCTACGGCATGGGCGAGCACGCGATCGTCGAGATCGCCGACGCGCTCGACGCGGGACTGCCCGTCGATCAGATCACCTATATCAACGGCACCGTCTACCGCACAGGCTCGCTCGACGAGGTCTACGACTACGATCTGCTGCCCAGCTGGGACGACCTTACCGCCGACAAGCTCAACTACGCGCGCAGCTTTAACGTGCAGCAACAGAATATGGACCCCATCACCGGGCATCGCCTGGTAGAGCCCTACCCCAACAGCGTCTATGTGGTGCAAAACCCGCCGTCGGCGACGCTCACTACCGATGAGATGGACGAGGTGGCCGAACTCCCCTACGCACGCGACTGGCATCCCGATTACGACGCGGCGGGCGGCGTGCCGGCCTTTGCTGAGATCAAGTTTTCCATAAGCTCCAACCGCGGCTGTTTTGGTGAGTGCTCGTTTTGCGCCCTCACCTTCCACCAGGGCCGCGTGTTGCAGATGCGCAGCCACGACTCGATCATGCGCGAGGCCGAGCTGCTCACGCGCGATCCCGAGTTTAAGGGCTACATCAACGACGTGGGAGGGCCGACGGCCAACTTTAGCCGTCCCGCCTGCGACAAGCAGCTCAAGCACGGTGTGTGCAAGAACAAGCGCTGCCTGTGGCCGAGCGTATGCAAGAACATGGTGGTCGACGAAAGCGGCTACACGCAGCTGTTGCGCGACCTGCGCCAGCTGCCAGGCGTCAAAAAGGTCTTCGTGCGCAGCGGCATCCGCTTTGACTACACCATGGCCGATGCCTCGGACGAGTTTTTGCGCGAGCTGCTGGAACATCATGTCTCGGGCCAGCTCCGCGTGGCACCCGAGCACGTGAGCGACGCGGTGCTGAGTGTGATGGGCAAGCCGAGCCGCGCCGTCTACGATGCGTTCTGTCGCAAATTTGAGCGCTTGAACCGCGAATACGGACTCAAGCAGTATGTGGTGCCGTATCTGATTTCGAGCCACCCCGGTTCAACCATGAAGGAAGCCGTGGACCTTGCCGAGGCCGTGCGCGACATGGGCTACATGCCCGAGCAAGTGCAGGACTTCTACCCCACCCCGTCCACTATGTCGACGTGTATGTACTACACCGGCGTGGACCCGCGCACCATGAAACCGATCTATGTGGCGCGCGATCCGCACGAGAAGGCCATGCAGCGTGCGCTCATCCAATATCGCAAGCCCGAGAACTACAAGCTGGTACGCGAGGCACTGGAAAAGGCTGGCCGCCGCGACCTGATCGGCTACACCAAGCATTGCCTAATCCGTCCCGTGCCGCCGCGCCCGGGCGAGACGTCTGCCGGCGGCGGACACGGCACTGGCAAGAAGGGCGGCAAGGCACACGGCGGTGCCGGCGCTGGCAAGGGGCCTAAGGGCAGCAAGGGATACGGCGGTATGTCCCGCGCGCAGAACACTGCCGGTCGCAATCGCGCGGCACAGGGCCGCCAGGGTGCCAACGGCGGCGGCAGGCGCAACTAGCGCGGCGAGGCGGCATGCCGCCGCTGGCGGCACACACGCCCCCACCAATGAAATGCCGCTCGCCGGGGCGTCGTAAAACGATTCCCCGGCGAGCGGCCGATTAATACTGTCTATCTCAAAACGTCGTTACTTTTTGTCAAAATGACCATAGAGCGCAAACGAGAGCGTCGCGGAAATAACCCAAGTCAAAGCGATGCAGACGACAATCATGATCAGGTTCATGGGATTGCCGCTTGGATCGGCATAAACGGGCAACGAGGTAATGCCAGGCATAACAAAGCCGAAGCACTTAGCGCCCAGAACAACGGTGAGCGCGCCGCCAATGCCATCCGCGATCATCGCAGCGATAAGCGGAGTCCTGTTAGGAACCTGAACGGTGAACAAGGCAGGCTCGGAAATTCCCATAAATGCCGAGAAGGCGCACGTCATCGCAGCGGACTTGAGCTTTTCATCGGTCATGCGCAGGGCCGCACCAAAAGACGCACCGCTTTCGGCGAGGTTATGGCAGAAAGAGATCGGGAGCAGATAGTCATACCCCAGCGTTGCGATATTGGAAATCTGGATGGGGCTCGTTGACTGGTGCATGCCAAAGAGCACGATAAGCGGCATAAAGAAGCCCAGCAGAAAACCGGCGACAGGGCCCAATGTCGAGAATAGCCAAACGATACCGTTGGCGAGACCAAGACCGCACCAGGCACCAATCGGAGCGAGCACAAACAGGTTGACGGGAATCACGATGGCAAGGGAGAGCGCCGGGACGACAACGAGCTTAAAAAGATCCGGCACGACTTTGTCGATTGCGCGATACACAAAGGACAAGCCAATGACGCCAAAGATGACCGGGAACACGGAATCGGCATAGCTAAAAATCGGCACCGTAAAACCGAACAGCGCAAGAGGCGTCTCGCCCGTACCGACAGCGTTGACAATGGTCGGGTACATCAGCGATCCGGCGACACAAAGCGCAAGCGAACGGTTGACTCGGAACTTATCAGCTGTAGACATTGCCAACAAAAACGGCAAGAAGTAGAACGGGATATCCGAAATCATATTGAATATCGCAAAGTCGCCGGCACCCGTGTCGATTCCAAAAGCCGCAATAGCAGCCAGGATGCCCTTTACGATGCCTCCCGCCACCAGTGCGGGAATGATAGCGGAGAAGATGCCGGTGATGATATCGAATACGCGAGCCGAACCTTTTTGGAGCTCAGGCTGCTCGGCGTCGGCGGAGACCTCGCCACCCATCCTGTCGCCTAGCATGGGCTCCAATTCGTCATATACCGACCCCACGCTGGCGCCGATGATAACCTGCCACTGCCCGTCTTTAACCTGCGCGCCCAAGGCGCCGTCAAGCGTCTTAAGGGCCTCCAGATCTGCCTTGCTATCGTCCTTCAGGTTGAATCTGAGCCTTGTAATGCAGTGCGTTGCCATAACAACGTTATCGGCGCCGCCCACGAGCTCGAGGACACGAGCGGCCAGTTCCTTCTTGTCTGCCACGACAATCACTCCTACCCAAGATCCTCGCCATTAGTGGCGATACATTTCTGATACCAATAGAAAGAGTCTTTACGCGAGCGCTCCGCAGTGCCGTTGCCGCAATTATCCAGATCGACATAGATAAGCCCGTAGCGCTTGTCCATCGTAAGAGGACCGCAGGCAACAAGGTCAATGAATCCCCAGATCATGTATCCGCGCACGTCAACGCCATCGATCACTGCTTCCTTAAGGCACTTTATGTGCTGGCGCAAATAATCGATTCGATACTCGTCGTGGATGCTGCCATCCTCCTCGACTACATCAGATGTACCGAGGCCGTTCTCGGCGATATACAGGGGCAGCCCATAGCGGTCATACATCTGGTTAAGGGTAACCCTCAGACCAATGGGATCGAGCTGCCAGCCCCACTCACTCGTCTCGAGATAAGGGTTCTTGTTTGCCATGACCAGATTACCCGCAGTCTTCTCCCATCCCTGATCGCAGGTGGATACCTGGGAAAAGTAGTACGAAAAGGCCAGGAAGTCGACCGTGTTGCGAGCGATGAGCTCTTCATCGCCCGGTTCCATTTGAATCTCGATACCACACGCATCGAAATAGCGATTCATATAAGCGGGGTATTTTCCACGAGCCATCACGTCCGTATAGAACCAGTTGGAATACTGGTCGTCGTGAATAGCCTGCATGTTATCTTCGGGACGGCAGGTGGCGGGATACGTACAGAATCGAGCGATCATGCCGCCAACGGGAGTATCGGGCGAAAGACGATGGACAATCTCGACGGCACGCGCATTGGCAACGAACTCGTGGTGCAGGCACTGGAAAATGGCTCGATCGAAGTTCTCCCCCTCTTCGTCTTTGACCAGACAGACCCCGTCCCAAGGCGAAAAACGCGCTGCATTGAACTCGTTAAAAGGCAGCCAGAAATCGACCAGATCGCCCAATTCCGTAACGATTGTCTCGACATAGCGGGCGAAGAAATCAATCGTCTTGCGATTCTTCCATCCCCCATATGTGGTGACAAGATTTACCGGGATGTCATAGTGGAGCATGGTGACGAAGGTTTTAATGCCGTGCTTTTTGCACTCACCCAGCATACTTCGATACCACTCGATGCCTTCGCGGTTAGGCTCAAGATCATCTCCGTTAGGATAGATTCGGCTCCAGCAAATAGAGGTGCGGAACAGCTTGAGACCCATCTCCGCAAAAAGCGCGATGTCCTCACGATAGTGATGATAGAAGTCGTTGCCACGCCTAAACGGGTAGAACTCAACGCCGTCATCTGCGAGAGCGTTCATTAGCTCGTCATGGCAGAAGGGGTTGTTTTGATGCTTGTCCTCAATCTGGTCATGAGTCCAGGTACCATCCAGCCATCGACAATCCTGCGTCGACTTTCCCTTTCCGCCCTCATTCCAGGCGCCATCGGCCTGCGAGCACGATATGGCTCCGCCCCATAAAAAGTCGGAGTCAAACCCATGTTTTAACTTACTCATTTGCCCTCCTTGATCGGATGCTCCAGCGGATAACCCAATACTAGGAAGAACAAGATGCATAAGATATCGCATAGAAAGCGTTGGTTTATAACATTTTTTTAGATATAATACCGTTTAAGGCATCGATTCTACCGTTCACCCCTGGAGCACCCCATGGATTCGAATCTCAAACAGCTGCTCTATACGCATACCGAGACCGAAGAGTGGCATCGCACACATCCGGGAGAGCTCAGCCCGCGATATAACAGGGTGGAAACCACAACCATTAACGGCGAAGAGGTCTATCTGTTTGATTGGAAAGAAACTCTCGACGAAAACCCCGTGGGCCTTATCAAGGAGTCGCGCTTTACCGATATTCCTCCTCATATCAATCGGGATATGGAGCTTAACTACGTGTACGACGGCGTCTGCACGTTTATCGTCAACGGACGGCGACTACTCCTTAAAAAGGGCGACGTGCTCATTTGCAACACCGGCGTAGTCAGAAGCGTTCCATACGTTAAGGGCGAGCATGATATCGTCATTTCGATCGTCTTCAAAAAAGAAATGTTCGATTCGTTGTTCCTGAGCCAGCTACCCGGCGCGTCACCATTAACGAATCTTCTATTTGATTTTGTGTCCAAAAACCGCGAGGCCCGAAAATATCTCATTCTTCCAGAGGAATACGCCCGACATGCGCGACGCCTCATCGAGATGCTCTTTATCGAATATCACTTTAAAGATGCCTATTCCAATGAACTCATGAGGCACCTCGCCGTCAGCCTATTCCTTGTTCTCATTCAAGGACTGTACCGACGCTCCGCAACTGATAACCAGGCGATCATGTCGGACGAACGCATCGTGTCGATTCTGAATCATATTGAACGAAGCTACGGCGACTGCACACTCGAAAGCATTGCGAGCGATACGGGTTATAGCACCAGCTATCTCAGCAGCTTGATCAAGCAAAAAACCGGCAAAACGTTTTCGCAAATCAAGCTCAACCAGCAGCTCACAGAGGCGGCATATCTTCTCAATAACACCGAGCGCAGCGTGCAGTATGTGGCCCGAAAAGTCGGCATCTCCAACATGTCATTCTTTTACTCAAAATTTAAAGAAGCATTCGGCGAAACGCCAGGTGCGTTCAGGACGCATCGGTCTAATTAAAGGCGTTATTACTCAGACCGATCAGCTTCGCGCGACACGGGAATGCGCAATCGAAGCAGCGAGCGCATCGCCTCTACCAGCACAAAGCCGGCGATGCCAACCGTGACCACAACGTCGAGCGGTGTGCTCACAAACCACAGCAGCCCCATGAGATACGACCCGGCATTAAACGCAAAGTGCAGCAGAATCGTGTAGCGGAGCTTTCCGGTCGTCACGAGCACCCAACCAAAAATGAGGGCGGCAGCGCCCGCATAGCAGCCCTGCACCCAGTTCATATGCATAAAGCCAAAGATGGCCGCCTGCAGCACGATTGTCGCGGCGATACCCCACGTGCTTGGGGCCGCCCAGGGCACCATGGCGCCGTCTTGCGGTCGCACGAGACGTCGGCGCTTCCAAAGTGGGCGGCACTGCGGGTTAAACGCTCGGAGCGAAAACTCAAAAATAATGCCGCGCACCAGCAACTCCTCGCAAAACGGAGCGCCGAGCACCGTGGTCAGGACAGCAAGAAGGCTGGTATCGCCCATGCCCGTTTCCTCGACGAGCTCGCTATAGTCTGCCGCGGCCTCGGGCAGCAGCGACAGTACGCCGTCGCATAGGTAGCTAATGACCACCTGCATGGATAGGCCGATCACAACAATGCAGACAATGCGCTTCCATGCCGCGCCTGCTCCCCCGCCGAGTGGGCGTTCGCCTTGCCGGCGCGCCATGAAGGAGCGGGGCCACAGATAGCGCCACCACAGCAGCGCCATCAAAAACGACGCCGTCTGAGCGGCAGCCTGGAACCATTGGATATCGAGGTTGTCGATCGGGAAACCCGTCAGCGCCGACACGATGTCCAGCACGGAGAACAAAACCATGCTCAGGGCAATATCGGCAGCAACAACGCCAAAACAGGCAAGTGCCCAAACCAGTGCATTGAGCATGCCAACCTCCTCAAAACCCGGCACTTAGGGACGTTCCTTAACTGCCGGCAGAAAAAGAACGTCCCCAAGTGCCGGCAGTTTGAAACAGTCATTGTTGATGAGAATCGGGCGCAGCGCCAAAAGCCCCGCTCGGCGAGATGTCGAACGGGAAGGTGCCGCAGCGATTGAAGGCGGCGATGAACATGCGGATGGCGTTGGACGGCGTGGTGCCCACGAGCTGGGTTGCCTCCGCGAAGGCCGCCTTTTCCTCGGGCAAGACCTTCGCGACAACCGGGGTCATGTGTTCTGCCATGGCGCTTCCTTTTTGAAACGACGGTGGTGCGGATGGATGCGGGCCACGCGGCTGGGCGACGGGCTGTGAAGGCAACCCGATTGGCCCGCATCTTGAGTTTGTTCTACGGCGTTGGTATTACTTGGTATTCCTAAGTATTACCCCGCAGATAGAATACCATACCCGACCCCATGGGGACGGAGAAAAAACGGATCAATTTGTTGCTGAGTAAGTATTTAGAGCGTGATGATGTCCGAGATATTGAGGGCCTGAGCGTCGACGGCATCGTGCGTGGCAAGCAACAGCATACGACCGTCGAGCAAGTCGAGCACGACCTCGGTGCATGCGTCGCGCGCAGCGATGTCTAGACCGGTAAAGGGCTCGTCCAGAATCACTGCGCCGCCCGGACACAGCAGGGCTCGGGCAATCTCGACGCGACGGCGCTGCCCGCCCGAGAGCTCGGCCACGCGGGCATGCACATCGATCCCCGGTACCAGCAGGCGCAACAAGGCAGCGGCACTCGAGGCATTCACGCGTGCATCGGCGCACACCAGCACGTTATCCAAAGCAGAGGCGTCCTCGACCAGGCGCACGTCCTGAAACACCATGGAGCACGGTGCGCACTCCCCCGCCACCAGCGCAAGCAACGTCGACTTGCCCACGCCCGAAGCGCCCATCACACAGGTGCGTCCACCGGCGGGCACATGAAGCACCAGTCCGTCGAGCGCCGGCGACCAGGGCGCCCGGTCGCCCACGGCGAGCGCAAGCTCCGCAGCAGCCCCGCCGCCAGCAGAGCCGCACGCACGCCCGCGGCCACCGCGCCCATGCGCCCGCACGGCAGTACGCCACGCCACGGGCCCCGAAGCCCGCAGCAACCACACCAGCACGCGCTCGCATGCCCACGAAGCCATAACAACCAGCACGGTCCACGCCAGCAGGTCCGCCGTCTCGATCAAAAGCTTCGCCTGATAGATGCGTTCGCCCACGGTGCCCGTCGCCATGCCGATGAGCTCCGCCGCCACGCCGGCCTTCCAGCTCATGCCGATCACAGCGCGGGCGCACGAAAGCACAAACGGCAGGACTTCGCGCCAGGTGTGGGCACAAAACAGACGCCAACCCCGCACGCCATGCAGACGAAACATCTGCTCCAGCGGCTTATCCACTTGCGCCAAGCCCTCGACCAGCGAAAAATACACGCCCGGCAGTGCCATCAAAAAGACCGCCGCGACGCTCACACGCGCCGACCCCAACCAAATGAGCAGCAGGACCACCACGCAGGCAACCGGCGTCGCCTTAACAAACGAAAGCGCCGGCGCCACCAAGCGGGCAAACGTCGGCGACCGCACCGAGGCTCCCGCCATCACGCCGCCGCACGCCGCGGCAAGCGCCAGCCCACCCAAGATTCGCGCGCCTGAGTCCACCAGAATCGCCCACGTACCGGCATCGCATACTAGCCGCAGCAACGCCATCGCAACAGTGCCTGGCCCCGGCAAAATCAACGGCTGCGCCACCAGTGCTGCTGCAAAGACCCACACGGCAAGCCAAAAGGCGGCAACGGCACCTGCTGCCGTCACCGCCTTCATACGCTCTGTCATTTGTCGAGCAAACGCACGCACGGGCTACTCCATGTAATAGAAATCATCAGCCGGGAGCTTGCCGCCCACGGCGCTCGCGTCCGCATCGGCCAGCACCTGCAGGTACCCACCGAGCGCCGCCTTCATATCCTTCCCCGTCTGGCACACGAGCATGCACCCGGGAATCGCCTTTTCAGCAATCGCGGCGTTATCGACGATACCCGCATCGACCACGGCCTGTGCCCAATCTGCCGGCGCCGCATTGACAGCCTTCACGCTCGCCTCATGGCAGCGCAAGAATTCCGCCACGGCCTCGGGATGCTCCTCGGCAAAGGCACGGCGCACCACGGTCACGCCCGTCAGCAGGCGCGAACCCGTGTCACCCGCTAGCTCATCCCACACATCGGTCAGGCTCACCGGCGCCGACAGCTTGCCTTCGCTCTTGGCGATGGCAGCGGTCTTGAACGGCTCCGGCAGCACGCCCACGGCGGACGGGTCGACAAGCAACGCCGACAGCACCTCGGTGGGCTCGCTCTTAAACTCAAGCGTCACCTGGCCGGTCAGGCCCGCGCGCTCCAGCAAGTAGTTCATGACGTACTCCGGCGTGGTGCCCTTGCCCGTCATATAGACAGTATGGCCCGCCAGATCGCCAAACGAGGCCACACTCGCGTCGCCCGTCACAACGTTCAGCACGCCCAGCGTGTTGATATCGATGACCTGCACCGCACCCTCGGTCTTGTTGTAGAGCACGCTCGCCACGTTGGCGGGCACCAGGGCGATATCGATATCGCCCTGAATGACCTTGGGCACAATCTCGTCGGCGGCAGTGTTGATCGCAAAGTCGAACTCATTGTCCGTCTCGCCATCGGCAGCCTGGTCCATAAACTGCACCAGGCCAATCGAGGTCGGCCCCTTGAGCGAGGCGACGTGCACCTCGACCGGCTCTGCGACAGCACCGGCGCCGTCCGTGGCAGCCGAGCCCGCGGCGGACCCCGCCCCCGCAGCTCCGCCGCCACAGCCAGCCAGTGCGAGCGACAACGCGCCTGCGGCAAGCGCCGAGGCAAATCCTCGGCGCGTCATCTCAGCATCAAACGCACGCATCGTTAGCACGCCCCCTCGTGGGGCATCGACCAGGCATGATGGTCGGTATGCAGTAGCTCCTCGGCCAGCGGCGAGAGCGGCGCGCCCAAGAACTCGCGATAGCAAGCCTGGACATCGGGATTCTCGTGCGAGAAGCGAATCTCGGCGTTCGCATCCAGGCCCCAGAGTACCTGACCACGCTCGGCCGCCAGCTCGCAGCCGTCATGGATGGGCTGACCGCCGCCACCGACGCAGCCGCCCGGGCACGCCATGACCTCGACGAAGTCATAGCTCACACGGCCGTCGCGAATCGCGTCGAGCAGACGGGCGGCGTTGCCCAGCCCGTGCGCCACGGCGACGCGCACCTTGGTACCGTCGATATCGGCCACGGCCTCCTTCCAGCCCTCGAGTCCGCGCACGTCAGTGAAGAAGTCGGCATCCGGGTTCTTGCCCGTCACCAGGTAATATGCCGAGCGCACGGCGGCCTCCATCACGCCGCCCGTGGCGCCAAAGATCACACCCGCGCCCGTGCCAAAGCCCAACGGCGTATCGAGCGGCTCCTCGACCAGCGTGTCAACGCTCACGTGGCTCGCGCGGATCATACGCACCATCTCGCGCATCGTCAGCGCAACGTCCACGTCGGGCGCGCCGCCCTCGCCCATCATGCTCGGCAGCGCACACTCGGCCTTCTTGGCCGTACACGGCATCACGGACACCACAAACAGGCGCTCGGGCTCCACGCCCAGCACCTTGGCGTAGTATGTCTTGGCGATGGCGCCGAACATCTGCTGCGGCGACTTGGACGTGGACAGACTGTCGACAAACTCCGGATAGCGCGCCTTCACAAAGCGCACCCAACCCGGGCAGCAGCTCGTAAACATGGGCCAGCCGCGGCTGTCGCCTTCGCCCTTAGCGGCGGCGCCTAGGCGCTCGAGCAGCTCGGAACCCTCCTCCATAATGGTGAGGTCGGCCGAGAAATCGGTGTCGAACACGTACTCAAAGCCAACGCGGCGCAGTGCGCAGGCCAGACGCTCGACGGTTGCCTCCTCGCGAGATATGCCGAGCTCCTCGCCCCAGGCGCTGCGCACGGCAGGCGCGATCTGCACCAGCACGATCTTGTCGGGATTAGCGAGCGCGTCAAACACGGTCTCGGTGTCGTCGCGCTCGCGCAGCGCGCCCGTCGGGCAATGCGTGATGCACTGGCCGCACGCGACGCAATCGGTCTTGCCGATCGGCACGCGCCCGCGGGTGCCCACGGCGGTATGCGTGGCGCGGTTGGTCAGGTCCCAAATCCCTAGGCCCTGTACGCTCTCGCACACCTTGATGCAGCGCATGCATTTAATGCACTTGTCGTTTTCGCGGATGATGGGGAAATCGAAATCCCAGCCCTCGCCCGCCAAATGCCTTTGAAACGGCAGATAGAAAATGCCCAGGTCGTTGGCAATGGTCTGCAGGTTGCAGTTACCGCTGCGCACACAGCTCGTGCAGCGTGAATCGTGCTGCGAAAGCAGCAGCTGCACGTTGGTGCGGCGCGCCTCGCGGGCCTTGGGGCTGTTGGTGTGGACCACCATGCCATCGAGCACGTAGTTGTTGCAGGCGGCAACCAGCTGGTCGCAGCCCTCAACCTCGACCACGCACACGCGGCAGCCGCCGATCTCGTTCAGATCGCGCAGGTAGCACAGGGTGGGAATCTGGATGCCGACGGACTTGGCCGCATCCAGGATCGTGGTGTGCTCGGGTACCACGACCTCGCAATTATCGATAGTGAGCTTGACCATGTTGTGCGCTCCGTTTTCGCTGTTGTCGCCGACGGTGGTTTTGTTGAGCTCTACCATTCCAGGTTCCTCCCTCCGCGGAACGCGCCAAAGCCAAAGTGGTCGCAGCGCAGGCAGCGGCTCGCCTCCTGGCGCGCCTCCTCCTCGGTGAGACCCTGCTCGACCAGATTCCAATCGTGAATGCGCTCGCCGGCCTCGCGCTCGCCCAGCTCGCAGCGGCCGCACTCGTGCTTGCCCTTAAACTGCACGGTCGGCAGCTCCACGTCGAGCTTGATCTTGTGGTCAAAGCCCAGGTAGCGGTCGATGTTTGCCGAAGCCACGCGGCCGGCGTTGATGGCACGGATGACGGTGGCGGGACCGGTCTGGCAGTCGCCGCCGCTAAAGAGGCCATCGAAGTTGGGCACGGCGCCGTCCGAATCGGTAACGACGCGACCCCACTTGCAGGCGATGCCCATGTCCTCAAACGGCTTGGAATCGATGTCCTGGCCAATGGCCACAAACACGCGCTCGCAGGGAATGACGCGCTCGGGCGTGGCTGCGGCACGCGGGGCCGGACGCCCACGGCGAGGCTCGCCGATAATCTGCGGTTGCACGCGCAGGCCGCTCACGCGACCATCTTCGCCCGTCTCGATGGCGAGCGGCGCCGTGAGCTCCAGAACCTCGCAACCCTCGGCCTGGGCGCCGGCGATTTCGGCGTCCTGGGCCGTCATATCGCAGATGCGACGGCGGTAGACGATGCTTACCTTTTCGGCACCGCAGCGCACGGCGGAGCGTGCCACGTCCATGGCAACGTTGCCGCCGCCGATGACGCACACGCGCTGGCCGCTCAGGTCGGGCAGCTCGTCATCGCCGATGGCGCGCAGCATCTTGACGGCCGATTCCACGCCGGGCGCCTCTTCACCCGGAAGGCCGAGCTTCTTGTCACTGTGGGCACCGATGGCCAGGTAGACGGCATCGAACTCGTCGCGCAGACGGGCGAGCTCCTCGCCGCTCACGGAGTGGTCGAGCTCCACGTCGATGCCGGCGCTCAAGATCCAGTCGATCTCGGCCTGCAGGCGCTCGCGCGGCAGACGATAGCTGGGGATGCCGTAGCGCAGCATGCCGCCCAAGTGGTGGCGCTGCTCAAAAATGGTCACCTTGTGGCCCATCACGGCCAGGTAGTAGGCACAGGAAAGGCCGGCCGGGCCGCCGCCGATCACGGCGACGCGCTTACCGGTGTTGTCCACTACATGTGGCTTGTGGTCGTTGAGGTCGCTATGCTCAACGGCAAAACGCTTGAGGGCGAGGATGTTCATGGGGTCGTCGACCATGCCACGGCGGCAATGCATCTCGCAGGGATGCTCGCACACCAGACCACAGACGAGCGGTAGCGGGTTGTTCTTGCGGATGACCTTGACGGCGTCGGCATAACGGCCTGCCTCGACGAGCGAGATGTAACCAGGAATGTCGACGTGCGCCGGGCAGCCCGAGACACACGGGACGCGAGCCTCGCGGTCAAAGCCGCAGGAGTGCTCGCGGATGTGGTGCTCAAAATCGTCGCGGAAGCCGCGAATGGCCGTGAGTGCCATGGCGCCAGCTTCGTAGCCGATGGCGCAGTCGCTCGAAAGGTAGATGGTGCGGGCCGTGCGCTCAATCAAGTTGAGCGTGGACTCGTCGGCGCGGCCCTCGAGCACATCGGCGAGCAGGTCGCTCAGCGCGCTCAGGCCCACGCGGCAGGGCGTGCACTTGCCGCAGCTCTGGGTGGAGCACAGGTTGACGAGCGCCGCCGTAAACTCGACGGGGCACGGGGCGAGTGAACTCACCGCCAGACGACGTCCGAGTGCATCGTGCAGGTCGTCCATGACGGCCTGAGCGTGGCTGCGTTCCATTACGTGCAGTCGAGCCATAAGATCCCCTCTCACATGGCAGCCCGGAGGCGAGGCCGGGCGAAATTGCTACACGCACAACACTGACCTAAAAAGTTGTTAGGTCTCCACGCAGTTCGGCAGGCGGTATGAAATGTCACCATCAGCGGTGAAAATGAACATTATCGCAGATAAATGCCATATTTGATAAAACGCGTTACCAAACGACAATGCCCCGCCCACGCAATCACGTGGGCGGGGCATTGCTTCAGGCATGCGGCCAGCGACCCTGTTGCTTTTACTTAAGCTCGGGCCAGTAACCCTTGTTGGCCTCGATCATGTCGTCGAGAACCTCCTTGGCGACCTTCATCGACGGCACGGTCTTGTTGAGCGTAAAGGCCTTAAGCGCCTTCTCGTACGAACCCTCGATCGTAGCCTCGACAATGAGCTTCTCGGAGTTCAGCTGCTGCATCATGAGGCCCTGCTGGAACAGCGGAATGTTGTCGCGGCTGATGACCTCGGGGCCGTTCTTGCCAATGTAGGCAGGCAGCTCGACCATAGCGTCGTAGGGCATGTTGGGGATGGCGCCCTTGTTCTCGCAAATGACCAGGAAGCGCTGCTTGGTGTCGTTCTTCAGAGCGATAGCCAGATCGGCAATCCAGTCGCCGTGGCTGCCCGCATAGAACGTGCTCTCGTCGATCTCGCCCGTCTTCTCGTAATGGTCGATACCATCAAAGAGGTTCTTCTCACGCGTCTCCTCAACCTCGTTAGCACGGGTGCGCTCGGGGTTGGAGTGCTCGACGAACTCCTTCTGCTGCAGGTAGTAGTTCAGATACGTGTTGGGCAGGTACTCCGGGAAGCACTCCATGATCTCGTACTCGCCCTTCCAGACGTAGTACCAGCTGCCCTTGGTGTGGCGGTTCTGCTCGGGGTGCTCGTCGACGGCCTCCTCGGGCTTCTTTGCCATGAGCGAGCCCATGCCCTTGAGGTAAGAGTCGGGCAGCAGAATCTCATGCTCCTTGATGTACTCGCGCAGCTGCGGGAGCACCTCCTCGCCCTTGTGGCGGATCGAGGTGAACCAACCAAAGTGGTTGAGGCCAAAGTAATCGTACTCGACATCCTTCTTGTCGATATCGAGCGCGGCGCAAACCACGTCGATGATCGCGATCGGCATGTCGCAGATGTTGATGATACGAGCGTTGGGACGCAGCACGCGGCAGCCCTCGGAGACGATGGCGGCAGGGTTGGAGTAGTTGAGAATCCAGTAGTCCTTCTTGGCGTACTTCTCAACGTCATCGATCAGCTCGACCATGGGGAAGATGGTGCGCATGCCGTAGGCAAGGCCGCCGCAACCGCAAGTCTCCTGACCCACGCAGCCGTGACGCAGCGGAATCTTCTCGTCCTGCTCGCGCATGGCGTAGCCGCCCACGCGCATCTGGGCAAACACGAAGCTCGCGTCGGTAAAAGCCGTCTTTTTGTCGGTGGTCACCGTGAGCTTGATGTCCAGGCCGAGGTCCTCGTGCAAAATCCAGTCCACGAGCACGCCGATCTTGCGCTGGCGCTCCTCGTTGATGTCGTACAGACGAATCTCGTCAACGTCGAGCTCGTCCTTGCGCAGGGCGATGGACTTGACGATGCCGGGGGTAAAGGTGGATCCGCCACCACACAGAGTAATGATCATTGTTTACTGCTCCTTCTCAATTGCGTTTTCGACCTTGTCGCGCATCTCGGCGACCTTCATGCCAAAGATGATCTGGATATTATTGCCGTTGCGGTTGATGCCGCTGTTGGGCACGTGGTTGATGAGGTCCTCATTGATGAGGTCCGGGTTCTTAACGTTCACGCGGAGACGCGTAAAGCAGTTCTCGAGCTCCTCGATGTTGTCCTTGCCACCAAGACCTGCGACCAGGTCGGCAATACCTGCATCGACGCCCTCTGCGGGAGCCGCGGCAACAGCGCCCTGCTTCACCGCGACAGACGCGGCGGCCTCGCCCTCGGCAACGGACTCGGCAAGCTCGGACTCTTCCTCGCGACCAGGCGTGTGGAGGTTGAGCTTCTTGATAAGGAAGGTGAAGAGGAAGAAGTACAGAGCGGCGTTGACGACTCCAAGCACCAGCATAACCGGCCAGTTGGTCTTATCGACACCGAGGACCAGGTTGGAAACCACGATGTTGATGATGCCGCCTGCAGTCGAAGCGGGCACGGAGAGGACCTTGAGCAGGACCAGGAAGATGCCGGAAAGAACCGAGTGAACGACAAAGAGCACGGGAGCGGCAAAGACAAAGAGGAAGTCCATGGGCTCGGTCACGCAGGAGAGCACGGCGGTGATGATCAGCGGGATAATAACGGCCTTGGTCTTATCCTTGTTCCCCTTGTAAGCGGTGACGATAAAGGCGAGACCGATACCGATGTAGGGCCACAGGTTGTTGAAGGTGTAGCTGTTGAAATACGTACTATCGGAGAAGGGCTGACCCGTCATTGCCATCTCGGCAACACGGATGGGATAGGCGCCGGCAATAACCTGATCACCCAGCGTCAGGGTGCCACCCACATCGGAGAACTGGAACGGGGTGTAGATGAGGTGGTGCAGACCGGTGGGAACGAGCAGCTTGTTGAGCATGCCGTAGATAAACAGACCGATGTTGCCCGACTCCTTAATGATGCCGGCAACGGAGGAGATGGCACCCTGAACCGGAGGCCAAACGATGCAGAAGCCAGCGCCCATGATCCAGGAAATGATGATCATAATCAGGAACGGGAAGCGGACGCCCGAGAACATCGAAAGGGCAATGGGGAACTGCTTGTTCGAGTACTTGTTGAACACGGCACCGGTGATGCAACCAAGGATGATGCCGCCGAACACGCCGGTATCGAGCACCTGAATGCCCATAACGGTGGCCTGGCCGGTTCCGGTAAGACCGAGCATGCCGCTCGCATCGGCAAGAGAGCCGGTGGCGTTGAGCACGATGTTGTTAGCCTGCAGGAACAGGAAGAACGACATCAGGGCAATCAGCGAAGCATGGCCCTTGTTCTTCTTTGCCATGGCGCCGGCGATGCCCACGCAGAACAGAATCGAGAGGTTGTTGATGATAAACATCAGCGACTGATAGACAACGGCGCCCACAAGCTGGAACGGACCGGAGCCCAGTACGGGGACCAAAGCGCAGATGGTCTTGTTGGTCAGAATGATGCCCACGATGAGCAGGATGCCGGCAACCGAGAGATACATCATCGGCTGAACGATCGACTTCGCGAACACCTCCAACGGCGCTTTGAAATTGAACTTCTTTTTTGCGGTCATAGCGGTACTCCCCTTCCTTTTCCGCAAATTAAGACAGATGTGCCCTGGACAAGACCGTGAGCCTTGCCTTATATCAATCGATGTGTGGGCACGTTATGCCTAGAGACCAGGTTCTCCAAGCAGGTTAACAATGTGATATGCGAGATAACTCTTCTCAGCATCGGTAACGACAACGTTATAGGTAGACGACAAGTGGGCGGCTATGGCGTCCGCGCACGAGAATGCGCACGGATACGCCGTTTCATCGATTCGGAACAGCGCGTCTCCGTTGATTTGCCCTGCCGTAGGATCGAGCGCTCGCTGTGCGAAAAACTGCAGGTGACGAACGAAACGTTCGTAAGGCAGCGAGGTGTCATCGAGGGTCGTAGCATAGCGCTTGGAAACAATCGCGAGCACGTCGCGAACAAGCTGGACCGAAACAATCAAACGATCGGAGCGTTGCGGCATGGTGGCGTTGACGATATGCAGCGTAATGAAACCCTGCTCTTCTTCGCTCATCTGAATGCCCATATACTCCTTGATAATCTGCAGCGCACGGCCCGCAAGTGCATACTCCTTGCGATAGAACTGCTGGATCTCGAGCAGCAACGGATTCTCACAGGAGACGCCCTTGCGCTCGCGCTCCAAAGCAAGGCTGATATGGTCTGCGAGAGCAATGAGAATCTTGTCGTTGATATCAACATTGAGCTCTCGACGGAGCATCTGAACAATGTCCTCGGCAATCACGAGGTTGACGGTGGGGATGGACTCCAAAAGATGTGCCAAGCGGTCAATCGTACGCGAATCCTGAGAAGTTCCCTCCTGCAACGCGTAGGTCTTTTCGATCGACGCCTCGTCGATGGCATCGCCGGCATGACGGCCAAAGCAGAGGCCTCGACCGATGACGATGAGCTCGGAGCCATCGTCCGAAGTGACCATTGCGACGTTGTTGTTAAAAACTCGCTTGATAACCACGGTACCCACCACAAGAATTTACTCGGAAAGCCAGACGACAGGCTCTTTAACAGCAACAGGGCCGGAAGCATGCTCACGAAGAGTCGAGTTCTCCGAGCGCTCGCACACGATAACGAAGACCGTGGGATCGAAGCCGGCGGCGCGGACCACGTCGAAATCGACCTCGACGAGGGGCTGGCCCGCGTCAACGTGATCACCCTGGGCAACAAGCGCATGGAAGCCCTTGCCCTCAAGTTTAACAGTGTCGATTCCGATATGCAGCATCACCTGAGCAGAGCTGTCGTCGGACATGATGCCCAGCGCGTGCTCAGTCGGAAACAGCGCCGCGACGGTGCCGGAAACAGGAGCGCACACCGTTCCCTCTTGGGGAACCACGGCAACGCCATCGCCCACTGCACGGCCGCTAAAAGCGGGGTCATTGGTATTTTCTAGATGAACAAGCTCGCCGGAAACGGGAGCGAGGATTTCGAACTCGGAAGCCGCAGTCGTCTGCTTATCCGAGCCACCCATTAGGCGAGAAAAGAAACCCATGGTGACATGTCCCTTCATAAATATAGCCCAACCAAAATCAATCGAATGCGCCCATTGAGACGCTCGCGATCAAAGACTTTGGTTAGGCCCACGTCCGAGGGGACTCGGTAACCTTCCGCATTTCTTTTACGTGGGTTAATATAGACAAGCCCAAAGCCGGAACAATCATTATGACCGGCGAACGGTATTTTTTCTCCGATAAACGGTATTTAAGCGGCACTTAGGGACGTTCCTTTTCTGCCGGCACTCGGGAGCACTCCTCACTCTGGTGCATTGGGGACAGGTTTGTTTGCACCAGGTTGGTGCAGATTAACCTGCCCCCATTGCGCCAATTTCGTATGCGCTAGATGAAGAGCTCGCATTCCTTCCGCACGACGCAAACCTTGCTCAGCATCTGGGAAACAGCGGATAGTTTGCTGGAATCAAGCTTGCGAGCACCTCGCGGACATACGGCGATGCAGCGCATGCAGGAGATGCACGCCTCGCCAGCTGCTCGTTTGGGGTCACCCTTGTCGATAGCACAAACGGGGCACGCCGCGGCGCATGCACCGCAGGAGACACAATCCCCTGTTGCCTCGGGTGCCATGCGGTGACCTCTGGCTTGTTTATAAGGACGATTGCCGGGGATAGAGGGCTCGGACGCATCCTCAGCCAACAGCTTTTGCTGAATTTGCTGCGCAAACTCTGCGAGCTGCGCCGCATCCTGCGCATCCGGACGACCGGCAGCAAACTGTCGTGCAATGGAATGTTCTGCAATGGCTGCAACTGCCGCGATCACCCGGAATCCCGCATGCTTCGCAACGTCCTCCAGCTCTACGAGCGTGTCCTCAAACGCGCGGTTTCCGTATACGCAAACCAAAACAGCCCGAGCCCCGTTGCCGCGCACCATGCCCAACCGGTCAGCCACCACAGCCGGGATTCTACCGGCATACGCCGGCACAGAGATTACGGCCACGTCGTCCTCGGTCATCGAGACAGCGCTGAAATCTAGCCCGCTAACGGTCAGATCGACGGTAACGGTATTCTTGTCCAGTGCCCCGGCCACAAGGCCAGACACCTTCTGCGTTCCACCCGTCGGACTAAACACAATTTCGAATACGCTCATCGAGACACCCTCCCCCTACGTCTGGCAACGCGTCAAGCCGTTTTCACATCCAGCCAGAGTATACGGCACGTGGGATCCCCATTTTGGTGCATCAAGCACCCCAATGCACCAACCCTACGCTGTCTGCCTCTTCGTTTTGTATAAATTACGGTACAGATTGTATATATTTACGGGATACCGCCGTGTTCTCCCGAGGTACCCCATCCTGGCCCGTGCAAAAAACGGAGTATTCTGCAACGTGACCGCGCCAGCAATACCCCGAGCGGGCAAACCTTTAGGGCGCTGCGTCATTTTGGGTTCCGACATGGCGAGAATGACGCGCCCCTGCTCCGGAAAACGACGAAATCTGACTCAGAACGCTCGCTAGGGATATCCGAAAGCCACCGTTGGCGACGTCAAATCATATGCAGACAACTCGAACTGCAGAATACTCCAAAAAATGCACGGCGCACCCCATGGGACCCATTGCCGCATGGTAGGAAACAGGCCCACGGCATCCTCTAGATGCATTCCCGAGGAAATCACATTTGAACTAGCGATCGGATACGGCAAACAAAAAGGGCCCCGAGCGTAGTTGCTCGGGGCCCTTGGTTCACCTCGCTCTAGCGGGCGATGCGTATGTTACTTGCGCTTGCCGCCGCCGTCACCGGGGCGACGGGAGCTGCCGCCGCGCTTGCCGCCACGACTATTGCCATAGCTACCACGATTATCGCGACCGCCGGCACGGCCGCCGCGGGAGCCGGCCTGGTTGCCGCCACGCCCGCCACGATAGCCGCCACGACGCTCCTCGCGGGTATCGTCGTAGTTGCGCCAGTCATCGCGACGATCGCGGCTGGCACGCGGATCGCGGCGATCGCGCGACTCGTTAGAGCGGCCAGCACCGCTGCGGCTGCCATTGCCACGAGTGCCCTCGCGATGCTCGCCGCCACGGCCACCGCGCTCATCAAAGCGCTTGCCGCCACGGGACTCGCCGCCGCGAGTACCACGCTCGCCACGCGAACCGCGGCCCTCGCCGCCACGGCGCTCATCACGGCCGCCGCGCTCGCCATCGCGACCGGAACGACGACGATCGCCCGAACCACGCTTGCCGCCACGCGAGCCACGGCCCTCGTCCTCGCGCTCAACACGGCGACGACCGCCGCGGTCCTCGTCCTCGCGGCGACGGCGATGCGCCTCGCCCTGGAACTGCTTGGCACGGCGCTCGGCACGGTTGCCGCGCGGGGCCTGCTCAACGACACCAGCACCGCCGCGCTCCTCGGCAGCCACCTCGCGGGCCACGCTCTCCACAGCCTCGTCCACGCGAGCCTGAACGCCCTCGCGCACGCGGGTCTTGCCGCCGCGCTTGGGACGGCTCGGACGCTCACCGTCGCCGCGACGCTCGTCTCGACCGCGGTTGGAACGACCGGCCACATCACCGTAATCGTCGCCGTTGCGTTTGCCGTCGCGACGCGCCTGCTCAAGCTTCTTCTTGCTCTTGGACTTGCCGCGCTTGGTCTTCTTCTTCACCTTAAAGGCCGCAGGATCGCGCTCGGGGTCAACCGCGGGCGGATTGGGGCCCACATGCAGGTCGCCGGCCTCGTAGATGTCGGCGGTCTTGTCCATGAGCTTCTCGATCTCGTAGAACTCATCGACATCCTGCTCGGTCACAAACGTGATGGCCCAGCCCAGCTCGCCGGCGCGGCCCGTACGGCCAATACGGTGGATGTAGTCGGTCGGCTCGGCCGGCACGTCAAAGTTCACGACGTAGCGCACGTCGCTGATGTCGATGCCGCGGGCGAGCACGTCGGTTGCCACCAACACGTCAACGGTACCGTCGCGGAAGGCCGAAAGGGCACGCTCGCGCTGAGCCTGGCTGCGGTTGCCGTGAATCGCGGCGGCCTTGATGCCCTTGCGCTCCAGACGACGGCAGCAGCTGTCGGCGCGGTGCTTGGTGCGCATAAAGACGATGGTGCGCTCCGGGCCCTCCTTCTTGAGGAACTCGGGCAGCAGGTTGTTTTTGGCCTCGATGGACACCGGGAACACAAACTGGTCGACGGTGTCGGCGGTCGACGTGGCGGGCGCGATCTCCACGCGAGCCGGATCGCTCACCAGGTCGGTGATCTCGCCCACGGCCTCTTCGTCGAGCGTCGCCGAGAACAGCAGCGTCTGGCGCTCGGCCGGCGTCTCGCGCACAATGCGGCGGACGGCGGGCAAAAAGCCCATGTCGAGCATGCGGTCGGCCTCGTCGAGCACCAGGACCTTAACCTCGTCCAGGTGGCAGGCGCCCTGCTCGATCAGGTCGACCAGACGACCCGGCGTGGCAACTAGGATATCGCAACCGTACTTGAGTGCCGCGGTCTGCGGCTTGTAGCTCACGCCGCCCACGACGGTCACGGCAACGTGGCCCGTGACGTCGGCGATTTTGCTTGCGACCTCGTCGATCTGCTGGGCAAGCTCGCGCGTGGGGGTGATGACGAGCATCACGGGGCCACGGCCGTTGCCCTCGGGCTTTTTAGCACCGCGACGGCGGTTGCGGCCGCCACGCTCGCGCACGGGTTTGGGAGGAGCGATGTGCTCCAGATTGTTCATAGTCGGCAGCAAAAAGGCGGCCGTCTTGCCGGTGCCGGTCTGAGCGGCGGCAAGCAGGTCACGGCCCTCGAGCACTACGGGGATCGAGCCGGCCTGCACGGGCGTGGGCGCCGTGTAGCCCAGGTTCTCGATAGCACGAAGCATCTCGTCGGAGAGGCCCAGCTCGTCAAAGGCGGGCAGGCTCTCGGTAGCGGACTCGACGGCCTGGGCGGCATTGGCCTCATCGGCGGCATCGAAGGCAGCCTGGGTCATGGCCTCGCAGGTCTCGTCCAGAATCTCGGCGTCGGTGACGTCAGATACAGAATTACGCATATGTTGTTGTTCCTTATCTGCACGCGCAATGGGCACGGCATGCGGCCGCGCGGGCGTGCTTGGTAGTGCGCTAATACATACAAAAACAGGTGCGCACAGAGAGGACGTTGCTCAGCACGCTGGCGATCGCTTTGGCAGCCCTATCACGCGCCGTCCAGACGCAGCAGCTCTAAGCGATGGAGCAGATTCGCCGCCGGTTAGTATACCCGTGCTTCGCATGCCCCCACGTAAACCACAGATGACGAGGCGGACGAGGTGGGCCCGGCTGATTGTCTCAATCTGTAACATCTACAGGGCGAATCTTCCTCTACGTGTTACAGATCGAGACAAACGGTCGACACGGCTCACAAACGTCTCAATCTGTAACAGTTAACGAGTAAAATCGGCCCTAATTGTTATAGATCAAGACAGAGGGGGATTTCCGTCCAGTCCAAACCAAATCTCTCAGTCTTCCTGCAATTTCGAACATGTGGCCTATAATGTTGCTTTAGTTACGCTATATATTGCGCAGCCATTTAATACGTCGCCCACCGGGGGCCATTAATTCCTATCGCCATATTGGCTAGGAAGCAATCAAAGGAGGTATCCGTGGCAGCAGAGACGCCTTGCTCGGTCCTCTATAACGATATTCGCTCGTTCGGCGGTCTTAAACATCTCGAGATCGCCCGAATGCTCATCAATGGAAACTCTTATCTCGGCAGTACCCTGCTCGAGAAATGCTCTTCCAACCGCTCGTATCTCACCCGTTACATCGTCCATCGCAAGCCTGACCAGTGCGCGCCCTCCATCTACAGCGACTTTACCGTCACCACGCTCAACCTTTCCTCGGCAATCTGCAGCAAGCTCGGCGGCGGCGAGTCCGCCTATCGGGCAATCGCCGAGCACTATCGCGGTCCGGCCGCCAACGAAATGATGTCGGCTCTCGCCAGCTACAAGCTGGACAGCCGCCTATATGCAAATGCCCTCAATCGCATCGACAACTTTGACGGCAATGCCGTGCGCGAGAAAAGCACGCTTTACCTTATGCTCTTTGTGGCAACGGGGGCGCTCGCCGATCCCGTTCAGGGCGTGGCCACCGTCGAGCGCTTTTGCGACAGCAAGACGGGCGAGCACTTTGGCACCACCGAAACTACCGTCGGACGTGGCTTTATGAGCAGCCTGGAGCAGCCGCGCACCGTCGCCCCCAACCTCGGTCTGCTCAGAACCCATGCCGACAACTGCGCCGGCATGCAAATCCATCCCCTCACACGCGATCCACGCGGCACCGTGATTGGTTCTTTGCCCAAAACCTCGCCCAGCATCACCGATGTGGGCGCCGACGCATCGCGCGAGCATCTTCGCATTTGGCTTGAGGGTGAGCACTGGTACGCCCAGGGCCTTGGGTCGACCAACGGCACAGTGCTCGAATCGGGCGCGGGTGACGGCGATATTGTGATTGAGCCGCCGCGCGACCAACGCGAGCCTGGCAAGATCTATCCCCCAGTGGAAATCGAAAACAGCGACAGGCTCCATCTGGGTCTCTACACGACATTCCTTGTCATTGTGGACTAGCGCGGACGGCGATCGGAAGACGGTCGCCGTCCGTCTTTCGTCTTCTACCTTCTGCGTCGTAAACGACAATGCTCAGCGGTATACGTGGGCAGTGCGGCTATCATGGTACTTTACCGATATCCGCACTGCTCGCGTATACGTGCGGCAACCCATGCCAGACAAAGGAACGCCATGGATACTACCGATAGCGCCTATGGCGACAAACTCATCCGTCTCGATACGTTCGATACCGCCGTGGCGGTCGACCCCAGCGCCGAGGACGACGCCAAACGTCGGTTTATGACGCTTATTCTCCAGACGGCCCACCGCAACAACGGCAACATCGGGCACGTGCTGCGCGCGACCAACACGAGCGGCGAGGTCTTTGCCGTCAAGCTGCTCAAGGACAACGCTATCCTTTCCGGCCAAGCCCCCGACCGCTCCGCCGAGCAATCGGCAGCGCACCTGGCCAGCACCGCCGCGCTGTTCGAGGAGTACCGTCATCTGTGTACCGTCTCGCACCTGCGCGGATTTCCGCGCGTCTATGGCTACGGATCGTGCGAGGATGACCCTCTCATCCTCATGGAGTGGGTCGAGGGCACCTCGCTCAAGCAGGCGCTGCCCCTGCTTCCGCACGACGCCTCGGGCGGGCTGACCACCCAGATGGTCGCCGCCGTCGGAAACGCCGTGCTTCGTGCGCTCTTGATGACCCAAGGCCTCGTGAATCCGGTCATCCATCGCGACCTGTCGCCTGCCAATATCATGTTCCGCACCACCAGCCGAACGCTCGAGCAGCAGATTGCTGATTGTTCCTTTGACCCCTGCCTCATCGACATGGGCTCCGCGACCATGGCTCTCGGCGACGACACGATCACCCGGCGCGCCGACATCTGGCGTTTTGCCACGCCCGCATACGCCGCGCCCGAGATGCTCACGCAGGATATCGAAGGCATCGCGGCCCTTCGCCGTTCGCCGGCAATCGACGTCTATGCGCTTTCGAGCATTCTGTACCAGCTCTACAGCGGTCGCAAACCGTTTGACTTTGAGTCGACGGACGCCGCTGCAACCGGCTCGTTCTATCTCGTAAAGACCAAGACCAAGCCGGCACCGCTCGAGCCGCGCTGCGAGGGCGATGAGGCGCTCGTCCAGATCATCATGAAGGGTCTCTCAGTCGAGCAGTGCGATCGTCCCACCGAGCAGCAGATGCTCGAGGTGCTCTCGGCATACCTCACCGACGCCGAATCCGAAGGCCGCGAAGGTGCAGGAGACGAGGCCGCAATTGATATCGATTCTGGCACGCACCTTAAGGTCGACGTCGCCGGCGAGCGCGCACGAGAGATCCTGAATCAGGCCCGCCACGATGCCATGACCCGCCGCCGCTTTATTATCGGCGGCGCTATCGCAGCCGTTGCGGGGCTCAGCGTTATCGGGGCGGCAACCCATGGCTTTGGCATCCCCGACTACCTCGACGGCATCCGCGGTTCACTTGACGACTACACCTGGGATCAGCTGCAGGAGATTTCGCTCAAGATTAAGGCCGCCGAGACCCGTAGCGAGGCACGCGAGATTGCCAAGCGCTATCACCTGCTCGATGCCGATGGGCATATCCCCTATCCGTGTACCAAGCGCGTGAAACTCACCAACGGGCTGGAGGTCGGCGCGCAGCTTGTGGGCATCCGTCACGATGAGCTTCTGGACGGGACGGGCAAGGCCGGACTGACGTTTATGTTCGACGCGGGTATTGCCGAGCGCAACGCTGCGGCTGAACCGCCGAGCGCCGGCTGGGCAGTTTGCGAGCTGCGGGAATGGCTCGACGGCGACGGCCTTAAGCTGCTGCCCAACAAGTTGCGCGCGCTCATCAAATCTGTCAAAAAGGTCTCGAATAACGCTGGCGCCGCCAACAGTGCATCGTGTCTGAGCGAGTTGCCCGCAACCCTTTGGCTGCCCGCCATGGTCGAGCTGTGCGGTACGCAACCGCCCGATTCGTTTGCCAAGGACTATCACTACCTGGCAGAAATCTACAACGGCGAGGGCAAGGAGTATCAGCTCTTCCGCGAGCTCAAGGTGAGCCCGTATTCCACGAACGAGACGATGGTCCGCCAGTGGAAGGGCAAGGACACCTGCTGGTGGGAGCGCACGGTGAGCCCCGACTCATCGGAGACCGAAGGCACGCTCTACATAAACCGTGTGGGCCACGACGGCGACGTCTTTACGTACGCAACGCCTGCGGAAAAGCCAAACAAGCTAACCTGTGTGATTCCCGGGTTCTGTATCTAGGCGGCGGGCGTCTTGCCGTGACGGGACCCCTCCCCGGCAGTTGTCTCGATTTGTAACACTAGCTCGGCAGATACAGGTCTAGATGCTACAGAACGAGACAAACCCCAATCCCGCGAGACAACATCTCAATCTGTAACAGTAAGGGGTCAAAAACCTCTCTAGATGTTACAGATCAAGACATTTGAGTTGGCCGCGGACGGTCTGTCTCGATCTGTAACAGTAAGGGGTCATATTTCCCGCCAGATGTTACAGATTGAGACATTGAGTTTATTGCTGAAGGTTCGTCTCGATCTGTAACATCTGGAATCCAAAAACCGGTCTAACTGTTACAGATGGAGACAAACTCAAACCTCTCAAAACAAAATCTCAATCTGTAACAGTTAGAGGTCATTTTCCCCGCTAGATGTTACAGATCGAGATATTGATTTGCCGCCGGAGAGTTTGTCTCATTCTGTAACAGCAGCTCGGCAAAAACTGGGCTAGATGTTACAGATTGAGACGAAGGGCGGGGATGGTGCACCAACCCGGCAGCCACCCTCATCTGTAGCGAAATGTCATACATTTCTTTCTGTACTGGACACCCCCAGGGGGTATGGGTGTATAGTATCGGCAGGTTAACATTTCCGACACTACGTCACAGAAAGGAGAAGCCATGGCTCAAGATAAGTTCGACGTGGGCGGCATGACATGCGCCGCCTGCCAGGCGCATGTGGATCGCGCCGTGAGCAAACTCGACGGCGTCCAAAGCGTCGCGGTCAATCTGCTCGCCGGCTCTATGCTGGTGGACTACGACCCTGCGCAGGTCTCCCCCGACGACATCTGCACCGCTGTCGACCGCGCGGGCTACTCGGCCTCACCCATCAGCACGGGCACCGACGCTGTCCAAAGCGGAAGTGCGCAAGCCAGGTCCGACGCCGCCCATATGGAGTCACCGACCAAAAAGTTGGAGGCCGCCGCCTCTGCCATGCGCACCCGCCTCATCGTCTCGATCGTATTCCTCATCCCACTGTTCTACATAGGCATGGGGCACATGCTCGGCTGGCCGCTGCCCGGCATCTTCACCGACCACACCCACAGCATGACGCTCGCGCTCACCGAGCTCGTCCTGCTCATTCCCATCGTCTACGTCAACGACGCGTACTTTATCAACGGGTTTAAATCGCTCGCGCACGGCGCGCCCACCATGGACGCCCTTATTGCCGTGGGCGCCACCGCCTCCATCGCCTGGTCGCTCTACGCCATGTTCATCATGGCCGACCAGCTAGCCGCAGGTCAGGTGCACGAGGCCATGATGACGAGCATGGACAACCTGTATTTTGAGAGCGCTGGCACCATCCTGTCGCTCGTCACCGTGGGCAAATACCTCGAGACGCGCAGCAAGTCCAAGACCGGCGGCGCTATCGAGGCGCTCATCGACTTAGCACCCAAGACCGCGACCGTCGTGGCAGAGGACGGCAGCGAGGCCACCGTCGACGTCGATGCCATTCTGCCCGGCCAGGTGCTGCGTGTGCGCCCCGGCGAGTCCATCCCTGTCGATGGCGTGGTGCTCGAGGGCAGCTCGGCCGTGGACGAGAGCGCGCTCACCGGCGAGTCCATCCCCGTGGAAAAGACCGCCGGCGACACCGTCAACGCCGCCACTGTCAACCGCACCGGCTCGTTTGCCTTCCGTGCCACACGCGTGGGCGCCGACACGTCGCTCGCCAAGATTATCCAGCTCGTCGAGGACGCCAACGCCACCAAGGCGCCCATCGCCCGCATGGCCGACAAGGTCGCCGGCGTGTTCGTGCCCGTGGTATTCGTGATCTCGGCCATGACCTTCGTGGCGTGGATGGCACTGACCGGTAGCGTGAACGAAGCGCTCACCTCCGCCGTCGCTGTGCTGGTGATCAGCTGTCCGTGCGCATTGGGTCTGGCCACGCCCGTCGCTATTATGGTCGGCACCGGCAAGGGCGCCGAGATGGGCATTCTGTTCAAGAGCGCCGAGGCGCTGGAGAATCTGCGCAGCGTGGGCACCGTGGTGCTCGATAAGACGGGAACGGTCACTCGCGGCAAGCCTGCCGTGACCGATATCGTGGTAGCCACGCGCGCCGACGGATCGCCCGCCATGAGCGAAAAGGCGCTACTCAAGCTGGCCGCCGCGCTGGAGCGCTCAAGCGAACACCCGCTGGCCGAGGCGATTATGGCCGAGTGCGAGACGCGAGGGATTGTCGCGCGCGCCGTCGAGGACTTTGCCGCCGTGCCCGGGCGAGGCGTTACGGCGCGCGAGGGGCAAAACGCCATTGCCGCCGGCAATATGCGCCTGATGAACGAGCTGGGCGCGAAGGTGCCCGCGGGTCTTGCCGAACAGTTCGCCGCCGAGGGCAAGACGCCGCTGTTCTTTGCCAAGAACGGCGAGCTCGCCGGCACCATTGCCGTGGCTGACGAGGTCAAGGAAACGAGTGCCGGAGCCATCGCCGCACTGCGCTCGCTTGGCGTCGACGTGCGCATGCTCACCGGCGACAACCGAGTCACCGCCGAAGCAATCGCCCGCCGCGTGGGGCTGAGCAGCGAACAGGTCATCGCCGACGTCCTCCCCGCCGACAAGGAGCACCACGTACGCGAGCTGCAGGATGCGGGCAGCAAGGTCGCCATGGTGGGCGACGGTATCAATGACTCCCCCGCCCTGGCGCGCGCCGACGTGGGCCTTGCTATCGGCACCGGCGCAGACATCGCCAAGGAGGGCGCCGACGTGGTACTCATGCGCAGCGACCTCATGGACGTCGCCCGTGCCATCGAGCTGTCGCGCGCCACAATTCGCAACATCAAGCAGGACCTGTTCTGGGCGCTGTTCTACAACGGCATCGGCATTCCGCTGGCGGCGGGCGTGTTCTTCCCCCTCACCGGTTGGCAGCTCTCGCCGATGTTTGGCGCCGCGGCCATGAGCCTGTCGAGTGTCTGCGTCGTAAGCAATGCGCTGCGCTTAAAATCCTTTAAGCCCAAAGTGGCAAAATAGGCTCACCATTAAGTCCATCTAGAACGGGTTTTCCAGACGCCCGAGATTGACCCGAAAGAGGAGCGACGCGCACTTTGGTACGCGAGCGACGGCTTGAAGGTCAAGGTCGGGTGCCTGGGAAAGCCGACACAACAGGGAGGAATACCCATGCGTTACACAATCAAGACTTCCGGCCTCATGTGCGGCCATTGCGACGCCACCGTCGAGACGGCGTTGCTCAACGTGGCCGGCGTGACCGACGCCGACGCCGATCACGAGACCCAGACCGTCCAGGTGGAGTGCGCCGACACCGTGACCGTCGAGCAGCTCACCGCCGCTGTCGAGGGCGCCGGCGAGAAGTTCCACGCCCTTTCGGTGACCGCCGCATAGCAGTCGCTGCCTACTGAATCCTCAGAAGTTGCGGTGAAATACGGACTGTTGTGCCGCCCTAGGCCTTTAAACGGTCCGTATTTCACCGCAACTGACGGGGACATCCGGAAGATCGACCAGAAACGAGGACCCGACATGATGGCAGACCATAAATCGGTGACCCGCATGCTCAAGACGGCACGCGGCCAGATCGACGGCATCTTGCGGATGGTCGAGGAGGACCGTTACTGCGTCGATATTTCCACGCAGCTCATGGCAACGCAGGCGCTCCTCGCGCGCATTAACGCCGACGTGCTCAAGGCGCATATCGAGGGCTGCGTGACTTCGGCAATCGAATCGGGCGACGAAGACCTCAAAGCCGCCAAGCTCGCCGAAATCGAACGCGTCGTCGACAAGCTCTCCAAGTAATAGGGGCATTGGGGACAGATTTCTTTGCACCGTCTTGGTATTCCGGGGACAGGTATGTTTGCACCACATTGGTGCAGATTAACCTGTCCCCCTTGCTCTAAATCGGGTATAAAGGCGTGCAGCATATCGAACGAAAGGCAATTTGCATGAATGACTTTATGAAGGGTCGCAATGGTGCCGATGAACTCACCATCGTGATGGGTTTTGCCGGCATCGTCATCGCGATGATCGGATCGATAGCCCGCATCCAGTGGCTCAGCTGGATTGCCATCGCCGTAATCGTGATTGGCGTGCTGCGCGGCCTGTCCAAAAATATCGACGCACGTCACAAGGAGAACGAGGCCTTTGTCGCCGCGACTGCAAACGTACCCGGCTTGGGCAAGTTTGTAGCTAGCTTGGGCGGCGGAGCTGCAGCGGCCAACGCCTCGCGCGCAGCCGGTACTAGCAAGGAAGACTTTGAACGTGCCAAGCGCACAGCCAAGAAGATGTGGAAGGGCCGCAAGACCACGGCCTATCTTAAGTGCCCCAACTGCGGCCAGATGCTCTCCGTTCCCAAGGGCAAAGGCAAGATCCGCGTCACCTGCCCCAAGTGCCATGCCAAGATGGAGACGCGCTCATAGCTGCCATACTATGGGACAAATAAAAGCCGAGGCCTCGCACTGGGACCTCGGCTTTTTCTGATTATGACAAAAGGATTGTCCCTTTGTCGCATCGCCATATCGCGCGCTTACGCCACGCCATCGCGGGCAAGCTCCTCGGCCAACGCCTCGGCAGGCATGGCCATAATCGCGTCGAGCTCGGCGTCCACCTCGGGAATACGCTTCACCTTGAGCTTGCGCACCAGATCACCGCGACACATCACGTGCGTCGGATCACGCAGTGCGCACAGGTCATCGAGCGGGTTCTCGCGCGTCACCAGAATATCGGCGGCCTTGCCGCACTCGATTATGCCGGTCTCGCCGCCCAGCCCCAGCAGCTCGGCATTGACCTGCGTGGCCGTATGCAGCGCGAAAGCGTTGCCCACGCCGACATACTTGGCAAAATAGGCCACCTCACGCCACATGTCGTACTGCGTCACGAACGGGCAGCTCGAGTCCGTGCCAAGGCCCACCTTAACGCCAGCTTCCAGTGCGGCACGGGCGCTCTCGATGATGCCCGAGCACACGATGTCACCGTTCTTCTTTTGTGTATCGGTCGAATGGGTCTTTTCCGGGTCGAGCAATACAAACGGCAGCGCCGGGCTGATAGTGCAGGTAACGCTGGGCGCACGCCCCTCGAGCTGCGTGCCCGCGGCGCCGCGGTACAGTTCCAAGATCTCGGGAGTCATCGGGGCACCGTGCTCGATCGTATCGACGCCGGCCTCAAGCGCGGCCTTCACGCCTTCGGTGCTCTCGACATGAGCCATAACCGGCAGGCCCACCTCGTGCGCCGCCTTGCACGCCGCCGCGGCAACCTCGACCGGCATACGCAGCACACCCGGCTCGCCCACCTCGGTAGCGTCGAACACGCCGCCCGTCACGAACAGCTTGATGACGTCGGCACCGCGCGCATACAGGTCGCGCACCTGTTCGGCTGCCTCGGCGGGACTGTTGGCCACCTGGGCGAACAAACCCGCACCATGGCCGCCCGGCACCGTGACACCCGTTCCCGGCGCCACCAGGCGAGGACCTTGATACTTGCCGGCATCGATAGCATCGCGCACGGCAAGATCGGCAAACAGCGGGTCGCCCGCGCCGCGCACCGTGGTCACGCCACTTGCCAGTTGTTGTTGGGCGCTGCCCTTAAGAATATGGCGCACGATGGCGCGCCCCACGGGATTATCGAGCTTCTTCATCAGCGCGCCCGCATCGCCCGCCGAAACCGGCTTGCCCGAACCGCACAGATGCACATGCATATTGATGAGGCCTGGCATGAGATACGCACCTGCCAGGTCGATAACCTCGGCACCCGCAGGCGCCTGCGCCACAGCACTCGGCCCCATCCACGTGATGACACCGCGCTCAACGGCCACGGCCATATCGGGCTGCGGCTCCATATGTTTCGAGCCATCCAGGACGGTCGCATTGATAAACAACGTGGAACGATCGGCAGACGCCATATCGAGCTCCTCCCCCTCAGAAAACTTGAACATCTGTCCATTATTATCCAGCGCGGCAGGATTGCTGCGGACATATCGGTTAACGGAGGGAAGAGGGGATGTGGGGGGACGGAATACGTTGCAGCCCCACCCCAGCAACATCAGGGGAATGTCTCGATCTGTAACAGGTACAGGGTTATTGGGCCCCTTGATGTTACAGATCAAGACATTCGGTCGACGTTTCACCGGTTTGTCTCGATCTGTAACAATTACGAACTCAAACAACTTCTAAACGTTACAGATCGAGACAAAACCTCTCAGCGCCCATACCACTGGCGTCTCCATTCCTCAGCCAGATCGGCCCGCTGTTGAATTCCCGCCAGTCTCATCTTTTCAGCCAGCTTCCCCGGGTTCTTGAGTTCATCAAACGTAAACCGAAGCACCTTGTGCCCGAGCATCGTCAGATGAGACTCTCGCTGACGTTCTGCCACGAATGGGTCGACCGACCCCCGATCCCCACCATCCTGCAGGGTATACTTTCCCTTCCCGTCGAGCTCGCCGATGACACACGTCCCGTTCTCGAGCCGCCAAAAATAGTCGACGCGAAACACCTGGCTCGAATCGAGCGGGTCGCGAAACTCCACCTGCAGCTCCGGAACTGGAAAGCCGTACGCAATAAAGAACGCTCGGAACCGAGACTCGCCGCCGTTTTCGGACAGCCCGTCCGCATACGACGCAATCACCTGTGCCCTGCGATACCCTCGCCTGCCCTCGCAATCGGCGCGGAGGCGCTCGCACAAATCCCAACGTGATACGCCTTTCGCCCGCAGTGCAGAATCGGCAATCGCCAACCCGTAGGAGAACGGCGCACGCAGTAAGCAATCCTCCACCGTGCGCCAAAACGACGTCACCTGCACGCCGTCGACTTGTTCAAGTACACCCGCCGCCTGCGGACGCAACAGCCGACACCCTGCACTCAGCGGCACCGAGCAACCCGTCTTAACAAGATATCGTGGCCCAAGCAGATCATTCGGCACCTCCAAACCCCACAAAAGCGCCGCGTCATAGCCCCAAAACGCCCAATCGGGATGAAATTCCGCAAGCCCTTTGATAGTCCTCAGCGCTCGCTCCGCCGGCGTCAATGCACCCCAATCATGCTGAAAACAGAACAGGTACGGCTCGGGCTCCGCGATATCGTCGGTTCCAACATGGCGTCGCAGCCACATGAGCTCGGTATTGTCATGCGTTGCGAGCAGCGCACCTTGCTTGGCCGTCTCCGTGAGCCGCGCGAGCATTCTATTCCGCGCCAACGTGTTGCGAGTCGCATGTTTGTGTTTGAGAACGGTATTAGACACTTTCGTCACCACCACGTCAGACAAATGGACCATCGTCACCGTTGCCTCCGCTGACAAATGTCTTGATCTGTAACAGGAAGACAGTCTTTGAGCCTCTAGTTGTTACAGAACAAGATCTTTCGACAGCCGCCAACCTTCCGTCTCAATCTGTAACAGTTACGGGCTCAAACAGCCGCTAAACGTTACAGATTGAGACAAAGTCAGGGCTGTAGGGCGACACCAGTCACATCCCCTACTCCCATTCTTGTTCGTAGATGTTGAGGGACTTTACGTAGCGCCCCTGGGCGCCCATGATGTCGCGGACCAGGCGCAAAAAGAAGCTGATGCACGAGGTGTCAAAGCCATCCTGCAGGTCCTCCGGATGCACCGCACCCGGCCCATCGACTGCCGTGTCACTCAGGCGCGCGATGTCGTACAGATAGAGCTGTCCCGCCGTCAGCCAGACATCGTCGACGCAAGCGAGGCGCACCGCAATCGCGCCGTCGCTCCAATGCTCCTTTTGCACGATATGCGGGTCGTAGACATCAAAGCGACGGTCGGTGCGCGTATCCTTCAGCGCAACTATGCCGTTCGCAGGATCCTTGTCCAAAATGCCAAAGCGCGAGAAATACTGCGTGTCGCGTACCTGCTCGAGCCGCTTGAGCGAGGCAGGCGAAAGCGATGCCGGCGGCTCGTCAACATACAGCTCGAGCAGCGTCTTGCCATGGCGATAGGAGCGCTCGAAGAGCAGCCAATCGGTAAACGCCATGTTGTAGGCCATGATTTCGTTTTGCGAAGGCTCGGTGCAATAGCTGAGCCACGGGTCGACAATGATCTCGAACTGTTCGCGCGCCGGCTCCAAAAACTGGAACTTCCGCAGCATCCAAAAATGGGCTATGTCGGCAATATCGTTGCCGACGGCTTCGGCTAGCTGCGCTCGGTCTAAAGCGTGGTCAGTCATGGCATCCTCCTCAAACTGATAGACCTCAATTTGAGCTTACGAGGAGGGTGGTCGGACACGACCAGCGCGGGCAAAATAGGCCTCCGGCTGCAAACCAGATGCTGACCAAACACTTGACGAAAAGCTTGACCGAAAATGCGCACCGCAACAAAACCGCAGGTAAACATAGACGGCCAACCCGCCCTTTTGAGCCAGATACCCACAGCCACCACAGAAACAACAGGTGACCACAGCCCAAGAAGTCGACAAATAAACACCCGTACGTCGACAAACGAGCAAATCGCTCGCAAAGAGTGTCCCCAACGACTAGACAAAAAATGACTAGTCATTGGGGACGTTCTTAAATGACTACTTTACAGCTCCAGCGCCTCGGCGACTTCGGCAGCGCAGGCCAGGGCGTCGGCCATGGCGCTTACCACGAGCGAACTGCCATTGCGAGCATCGCCGGCCACGTATACCGGTGTGGCGCCCGCGGCGACGCCGTCGACACGGGCCGCAAGGTGCGAGCCCTCGGCAGCCATCACCGGCAGCGGACGACCAGCGGTGGCAACAGGCACGCCAACGGCGTCGAACACGCCATGCTCGGGACCCGTAAAGCCGCAGGCGATGAGCACCAGCTGGGCCGGCACCTCGTGCTCGGAGCCCGCGATGCGCTCGGGCTTGCCAGCCGACCAATCCAGATCGACCACACGCAGGCCCGCGGCCGCGCCCTTCTTGTCCAACAGTACCTCGAGCGTATCCACACCCCAAGCGCGCATCTCGCCGCCCATGGCAGCGATGGCCTCCTGCTGGCCATAATCGGTCTTCTTCACGTTGGGCCACTGCGGCCAGGGGTTGCTCGCCGCGCGCGCATCAGGCGCCGCCGGCAAGAACTCAAACTGGCGCACGCTGCGCGCACCCTGACGTACCGCGGTGCCCACGCAGTCGTTACCGGTATCGCCGCCGCCAATGACCACAACGTCCAGGCCGCGCGCGTTCACCGCGGGCTCGCCGCCATCGAGCACCGAGACGGTCGAAGCCGTCAGGTAGTCCACGGCGTACACCACGCCCGGGGCATCAATGTTCGCAGCCGAAAGCCCACGCGGAGCACGAGCGCCGGCAGCCACCACGACGGCGTCAAAGCCATTGAGCTTGGCCGCCACCGCAGGGTTCATAACGTCAGCACCCAGCTCGAACACAATGCCCAGCTCGCGCATAAGTGTCACGCGACGCTCGACCACGGACTTCTCGAGCTTCATGTTGGGAATGCCGTACATGAGCAGGCCGCCCGGGCGGTCGTCACGCTCAAACACCGTCACGCGCGCGCCGCGACGCGCAAGTTCCCATGCAGCCACCAGGCCAGCCGGGCCAGAGCCAATCACAGCGACCGTGGGCGCATCCTCCCCTGCCGGCTCAAAGCGGCGCGGGCCGCCGTTGGCCCACTCATGGTCGCTGATCGCACGCTCGTTGTCGTGAATCGTCGTGGGCTGGCCGTCGACCGAGCCCAGGTTGCACGCGGCCTCGCACAGCGCCGGGCACACGCGGCTCGTGAACTCGGGCATGGGCGAGGTGAGTGACAGACGCTCGGCAGCCTCGTTCCAGCGGCCGCGATACACTAGCTCGTTCCACTCGGGAATCAGATTGTGCAGTGGGCAGCCACTCGGACGCGCCTTGCCAAAGCTCGCGCCCATCTGACAAAACGCCACACCGCACATCATGCAGCGGCTCGCCTGGGCACGGCGCGCATCGTCGTCGAGCTCCACGTACAGCAGATCGAAATCGCGGCTGCGCTCCTCCACGGGGCGCAGCTCGTGGGTCACGCGATCGATATCAAGAAAAGCACCGGGCTTACCCATGGCACTTACGCCTCCTTCTTGGTCGAAGCAACAGAGCTGGCGGCGGCGGGCACAGCGCCAGCGACACCACCCGCCACATCAAAGCGAGCGACATCGGCGGCGTCGGCGCGACCGGTCACAATGTCAAACGCCAGCTCCTCGGCCTGCTCATGCGTCTTGCCGACGGCCTCGGCGGCGGCGACAATCGCCAGCACGCGCTCGTACTCGGTCGGAATGACCTTCACAAAGTGCTTGCTCATCGTCTCAAAGCTGTAGAGCAACTTAATGCCGCGCGGGCTCTGCGTCGCGTCCACGTGCTCCTGGACGAGCGCACGAATCTGCGCCAGCTCACCGGCCGTCGGGGCTTTAAGCTCAACGCTCTCGTGGTTCACACGGGCATCGAGCGTGCCGTACTGGTCAAAGACGTAAGCCACGCCGCCCGTCATGCCGGCGGCGAAGTTCTGCCCGACCTCGCCCAGGATGAGCGCCAGACCTCCCGTCATGTACTCGCAGCCATGGTTGCCGCAGCCCTCGACCACCACCGTGGCACCGGAGTTGCGTACGCCAAAGCGCTGGCCGGCCAGGCCGTTAATGAAGCCGCGGCCACTCGTAGCGCCAAAGAACGCAACGTTGCCCACGATGATGTTCTCGTCGAACTTGTAGGTCGCATGCGGGTTGGGGCGCACCGACACCTCGCCGCCCGAAAGGCCCTTGCCAAAGTAGTCGTTGGCGTCGCCGCACACGTTGAGCGTAATGCCGCGCGGCAGGAAGGCGCCAAAGCTCTGACCGGCCGAACCATCGCAATCGATGGTGATGGAGCCGGCGGGCAGGCCCTCGGGATGCGCCTTGGTCACCGCGTTGCCCAAGATGGTGCCCACGCAGCGGTTGACGTTGGCGATATCGGCGCGGAAGCGAATCGGACGCAGGTGCGCACGGGCATCGGCCGTATAGGGCACAAACAACGTGGAGTCGAGCGTCTTTTCGAGCTCGCTGTCCGCAGCCATCTGCGGCAGGAAGTGACGACCGTCGGCACCCGGGATGTGGGCACCGAACTCGCAGGTCGCGCTCGCCAGCACGGGCGACAGATCGAGCAGGTTGGCCTTGCGGTTGCCCGGGACCTCAATCTGGCGCAAGCACTCGGGATGGCCGACCATCTCGTCGACGGTGCGGAAGCCCAGGCTCGCCATGACCTCGCGCAGCTGCTCGGCAACAAAGAGCATAAAGTGCTCGACGTGCTCGGGCTTGCCGCGGAAGCCGCGACGCAGGCGACAGTTTTGCGCGGCGATGCCGGCCGGGCAGGTATCCTGCTGGCAGTCGCGCTGCATAAGGCAGCCCATGGAGATGAGCGGCATGGTCGCAAAGCCAAACTCCTCGGCACCCAGCAGGCAGGCGACGGCGACATCGGTGCCGTCCATGAGCTTGCCGTCGGCTTCGAGCACCACGCGTGAGCGCAGGCCGTTTTGCAGCAGCGTCTGCTGGGCCTCGGCAAGGCCAAGCTCCAGCGGCAGACCGGCGTGCCAGATCGAATCGCGCGCCGCAGCACCGGAGCCGCCGTTGTGGCCGCTGATCAAGATCTTGTCGGCGGCACCCTTGGCCACACCGGTGGCGATGGTGCCGACGCCGGCCTCGCTGACCAGCTTGACCGACACGCGTGCGCCGGGGTTGGCGTTCTTAAGATCGAAGATAAGCTCCGCCAGGTCCTCGATGGAGTAGATGTCGTGGTGCGGCGGAGGCGAGATCAGGCCGATGCCGGGCGTGGACTGACGGACCTCGGCGATCCAGGGGTAGACCTTCTTGCCGGGCAGGTGGCCGCCCTCGCCGGGCTTGGCGCCCTGGGCCATCTTGATCTGAATCTCAAAGGCGCTGCACAGGTAGCGGCTCGTCACGCCAAAGCGCGCGCTTGCCACCTGCTTGATGGCGGAATTCTTGGAGTCACCGTTAGCCAGCGGGGTCTCGCGGCGCGGATCCTCGCCGCCCTCGCCCGAGTTGGAACGGCCGTGCAGGCGGTTCATGGCGATGGCCATGCACTCGTGTGCTTCCTTGCTGATGGAACCGTACGACATGGCGCCGGTGTTAAAGCGGCGAACGATGTTGAGCGCGGGCTCGACCTCGTCGAGTGCCACCGGGGTGCGGCCGCCGGCATCAAAGTCCAGCAGGTCGCGCAGGCGCACGGCACGGCCGGTGCGGTGCAGGCGGGCGCTGTACTCCTTAAAGGTGTCGTAGCTGTCCTCGCGGCAGGCGGTCCGCAGCAAGTAGACAGTCTGCGGATCGATGAGGTGATCCTCGCCGCCGAGCGGGCGCCACTTGGTCAGACCCAACGTGGGCAGCTGATCGGGAGCCGGGCTCTTAAGGATAGCGAGCGCGGCGTCGTAGCGCTCATTCTGCTCGCGCTCGACGTCCTCGACACCCATACCGCCCACACGGCTCACCGTGCCGGCGAAGTACACGTTGACGAACTCCGGAGTGAAGCCCACGGCCTCGAAGATCTGCGCCGAATGGTAGCTCTGCACCGTGGAGATGCCCATCTTGGACATGATGGAAACGATGCCGGCGGTCGCAGCCTTGTTGTAGTTGGCGATGCCCTGCTCGGCCGTCACGTCCAGGTCGCCGCGTGCCGCCAGATCGCGGATGCACGCATGTGCGTTGTACGGATAGATGCCACTCGCGGAGTAGCCCACCAGTGCCGCAAAGTCGTGCGGAGACACGGCGTCGCCGCACTCCACCACGATGTCGGCAAAGGTACGCACGCCGGCGCGGATCAGGTGGTTGTGCACGCAGCCCACGGCGAGCAGCGACGGCACGGGCACCTCACCCGCAGCGGCGCGATCGCTCAACACCACGATGTTCACGCCGTCGCGGACCGCAGCCTCAACATCCTCTGCAAGCTGCTTGAGCGCAGCCTGCAGCGCGCCCTCGCCGGCGTCGCGGCGGTACACGGCACGGAAACGGCGGGTCTTAAAGCCCACGCGGTCGATGGCGCAGATACGCTCGAACTCCTCCTCGCTCAGCAGCGGACGCTCCAAGCGCACCAGCTGGCAGGCCGTGCGGGAATCCTCGAGCAGGTTGCCGTGGTTGCCCAGGTAGAGCGTGGTCGAGGTGACCATATGCTCGCGCAGGGCATCGATCGGCGGGTTCGTGACCTGGGCGAACAGCTGATAGAAGTAGTCGAAGAACGAGCGCGTCTTCTTGGACAGGCAGGCCAGCGGCGCATCGATGCCCATCGAGGCGAGCGGGGCCTTGCCCTGCTGGGCCATGGGACGCACGACTTCGTCAACATCATCCCAGTGATACCCGAGCTTGGCCATGCGCACGGCGGCGGGCACCTCGGTATCCTCGGCGGGCGTGGGCGCGACGGGCTTGTCGAGCGCGTCGACGGTCAGCGTCTCCTCGGCGATCCAGTCGCGATAGGGCTTTTCCTTGGCGTAACGGGCGCGCAGCTCGTCGTTGTAGATGACGCGGCCGCGGGCAAAATCGACCTCGAGCATCTGGCCCGGTCCCAGACAGCCGCTCGTCAGGATGTTCTCGGGGCTCACCTCGATGGTGCCCACCTCGCTTGCCAGCATAAAGCGACCGTCGCGCGTCACATAGTAGCGGGCGGGACGCAGGCCGTTACGGTCGAGGGCGGCACCCAGCGTGCGACCGTCGGTAAAGGCGATGGCCGCCGGGCCATCCCACGGCTCCATGAGCATGGACTGGTAAGCGTCGTAGGCGCGGCGCTCCTCACTCAGGCTGTCGTTGTGGTCCCACGGCTCGGGCAACAGCATGGACGCGGCACGCGTAAGCGGGCGACCGTTCATGACCAAAAACTCAAGCACGTTGTCCAGAATCGCGGAATCGGAGCCCTCGCGGTTAATGATGGGCATCACGCGCTCAAGATCATGCTGCAGCACGGGACTGTACAGGTTGGGCTCGCGGGCGCGGATCCAGTTGACGTTGCCCTTGAGGGTGTTGATCTCGCCGTTATGGATGATATAACGGTTGGGGTGCGCGCGTTCCCAGCTGGGCGTGGTGTTGGTGGAGTAGCGCGAGTGGACGAGCGCCACGGCCGTCTTGACGGCGGCGTCGTTGAGATCGATGAAGAAGCGGCGCATCTGCGTGGCGACCAGCATACCCTTGTACACGATGGTGCGCGAGCTCATGGAGCACACATAGAAGATCTTGTCGCGCAGGGCAAACTCGACGTCGGCCTTCTTCTCGATGGTGCGGCGGCACACGTACAGACGACGCTCGAAGGCATCGCCGGCGGGCGTGTCGTCCGGACGGCCCAGGAAGGCCTGCAAGATGGTGGGCATGCAGGCGCGGGCCGTCTCGCCCAAATCGTGCGGGTCGACCGGCACCTCGCGCCAAAAAAGCAGCGGCACGCCGGCCTCGGCGCAGCCCTCCTCAAACACGCGACGGGCATCCTCTACGCCCTTGTCGTCCTGCGGGAAGAACAGCATGGCCACGCCATAGTCGCCCTCTGCCGGCAGAATCTGGCCGCACTTTTGAGCCTCTTTGCGGAAAAAGTGATGCGGAACCTGAAACAGGATGCCGGCGCCGTCGCCGGTGTTCTTCTCAAGTCCCGTGCCGCCGCGGTGCTCCAAGTTGACCAGAATGGACAGCGCATCGTCCAGAATCTGGTGATGGCGCTCACCGTTGATATCGGCAAGCGCGCCGATGCCACACGCATCGTGATCGAATTCGGGGCGATAAAGGCCCTGCTGCTGAGCGGAATCTGCCTGCATCGCGATCCTCCCCTAAATATTAGACAATCAGTTGAATAGGCATACTAGGAGCATCACCGGCCCGTTGTGTTTCCCGCCCGTTTCGAAACAATCGCGTAACGCACGCCCTACGAGTGGACACCGCCGACCTCAAGGACGACAACAAGGGCCCCAAGTTCGGCCTGTAAGCTCACCGCTTCAAACATCTCAATCTGTAACAGGAAGACCCAATTTTGGCGCCTAGATGTTACAGATTGAGATGTTTTCGAGAGACAGTTCCGAATGTCTCGATCTGTAACACGAAGGGCCGGTTTTTGCAGCTAACTGTTACAGATCGAGATTTTCCATAGGACCATTTCTTCCTGTCTCGATCTGTAACACCTAGGTCCAATTTCCATCCCTAGTTGTTACAGATCAAGACATTTCGGCAACTCCTTTCCCCATCCTATTCAAATACAACAATTTTGTTAGTCTCGGTTAACCTTTAAGCCTAAAACGGGTACCCTTTACGGCGTCAAACAAACGGCACGCAGGAGTGCACCATGCTCAACCATCTCAAACAACACTTTGGTTCCCGGCGCACCGGTGGTCACGGAGGCCTAGACATTGCGCGGCATATCGGCCCCGGGTTGCTCGTCACCGTCGGCTTTATCGACCCGGGCAACTGGGCCTCCAATATGGCCGCGGGCTCGCAGTTTGGCTACGCGCTGCTGTGGATCGTCACGCTGTCCACGATCATGCTCATCGTGCTGCAGCACAACGCGGCGCACCTGGGCATCGCCACGGGCATGTGTCTTGCCGAGGCCACGACGCGCCACCTACCCCGCCTCGTCGGGCGTGCGATACTCGGCAGCGCGTATCTAGCCACGGTCGCCACCGCCATGGCCGAAGTCCTGGGCGGTGCGATCGCGCTTCAAATGCTCTTTGGCCTGCCCGTACGCGCCGGCTGCATCATCGTGGCGGCGGCATCGATTGCCATGCTCATGACAAGCTCCTACAAACGCGCCGAGCGATGGATCATCGCCTTCGTAGGCGTGGTAGGACTTTCGTTTTTAGCCGAGCTTGCACTAGTCAAGGTCGACTGGCCGCAAGCCGCCGCAAGCTGGATCACACCCTGTATGCCCACCGGCTCGGCCGCGATTATCGTAAGTGTCCTAGGCGCGGTCGTTATGCCCCACAACCTCTTCCTGCACTCCGAGGTCATCCAATCCATGCACTTTGAAGGCCAAGGCGAGCAGGTTATCGAAGAACGTCTGCGCTACGAGCTCTTCGACACGCTCTTTTCGATGGGCGTGGGCTGGGCAATCAACTCGGCCATGGTCATCCTGGCCGCAACGACCTTCTTTGCGCACGGCATGGTCGTAGACGACCTCGCCGTCGCAGCGGCCACGCTCTCCCCCATTCTGGGCCCGGCAAGCTCGACCATCTTTGCGGTGGCACTGCTGTTTGCGGGACTATCGAGTAGTGTGACGGCGGGCATGGCGGCGGGCACCATCACCGCGGGCATGTTCGACGAGGAATACGACATCCACGACCGACATTCCTCGATCGGGGTGGCGGCCTGCTTCGTCGGCGCAGTGGCGGCGTGCTTGGTCGTCCCGAATCCTTTTGAGGGTCTCATTTGGAGTCAGGCGCTGCTGTCGCTTCAGCTGCCAATTACGGTCTTTGTGCTCATACGACTCACCAGTTCGCCCCGCGTCATGGGCAAATACACCAACTCGCGCCCGCTCAACGCGCTGCTCGTAGGAATCGGCGTCATCGTGACGATTCTCGACATCGTGCTGCTAACGGGGATGTAATTGGGATGGCGTAACTGTCCAGATATAACGTCTCAATCTGTAACACGTGAGACCGTTTTAAACCGTCAGATAAATCAAAAGGGTCCCGGCCGAGAATTCGACCGGGGCCCTTGGACAGAGCTATATGTTGTTGCAAGTCGTGTGTCTACGAGCTACTCCTCGACAAGCTCAAACTCATCGGGGCCGACGCCGCAGACCGGGCACACGTAGTCCTCGGGCAGCTCGGGCGTGTCGACCTCAACCTCGTAACCGCAAACGGTGCACACAAACTTATACGTCTTCTTCTCCTCAGCCATGATGTTCTCCTCTCGAACGTGACTGCTGGTGTACTTACTTATTAGTATATATTCTCAATAACATAATGCAAGTATTTTTAGAACATTTCTAGCCTTGATACGACGAGGCTTTGGGCGGCGTCTTGCCCTTTAGCACCTTGTGATAGTAGTCGTACGTCAGCGGCGTCTCGTCGCTCAGGCGCTCGGCATCCTCGACCTCGCCAATAAACAGCAGATGCGTGCCCACATCCACAGTGTCGATCAAACGGCAGCTAAACAGGGCCGCCGCGTACTCAGGCACATAGGGCATGCCCAGAGCCGTCTCGCGGGTCTCGTATTTGGCAAACTTGTCATAATCGCTGCTGGTGCGGAACCCAAAGTTACCGATGTAGAGCATGTCGGCAGTCTGATCGATCACGGTCAGCGCGAACGCTTTGGCCGATGCGATGACGCCCGAGGTGACATTGTCCTTGTTCACGGCAACCGAAATACGCGGCGGCATGGACGTCACCTGCACCGCAGTGTTGATGACGCAGCCGGCGCGCAACCCGTCTGCCGCAGCGCTCACCACGTACAGACCGCTCGGCATGGTAAAGAACGCAGTTTTGTCCATAACGATCACTCCCCTAGCTCGGGTTGGAACCTCATGAATGTATGTACCCACAAAAAAGGCGGCACCCATAACGGACGCCGCCTTTAAGACATATGTGTCAGAACAGTAAGAAAGATGAGACGCCCGCAGTTGCGGTGAAATAGGGACTGAATAGCCCCTCAAACAGGCAAAACAGTCCGTATTCCACCGCAACTTATACAGAGTGCCTAGCGGTTGCGTTCCTTAAGGGCGCGGTCGATCTCGCGTTGGACATCACGCTTGGCCATGTCCTCGCGCTTGTCGTAGAGCTTCTTGCCGCGACCTAGACCCAGCAGCAGCTTTACGCGGCCGTCGGTATTAAAGTAGAGCTCCAACGGAACCAGCGCATAACCACGGTTGCGAAGTTTGCCGTCAAGAAAGTCAATCTCCTTGCGGTGCAGCAGCAGACGACGCCGACGGTCGGGATCGCGATTCCACACGCCACCATGGCTATAAGGGTGGATATGCAGGCCGACGAGCCAGCACTCCCCGCCGCGGATCAGCGCGAAGGTATCGGTGATCTGGCAGGCGCGCTCGCGAATCGACTTGACCTCGGTGCCACTCAGTTCAATACCGCACTCAAATGTCTCATCGATAAAGTACTCGTGATGTGCCGAGCGATTCTTGGAAATGAGTTTGCGCTCGCGCTTACTGGGCATCGCCGGCCTCCTTGGCGCCGTCGGCGTTTGAGCCCGCAGCCTTGCGCTCGGCATTGAGCTCGGCGTCGCTCTCGCGCACCAGTTTGATAATCGCCGCGCAGGCCTCCTCGCCCACCAAGTCGCGAGCACGCACCGTCAGGCGCGTCGCCTCCTGCTTGTCGCCGTCACTTGCAGCATCGGTCGCGCACATAATCAGGCAGATGGCAATCTCGGCCGAAGGCGAGGTCGGCACACCTTGCAGGGCCAGTTCACCCATCACGTGGTCGTCGCTCTCATCGGCGGCATCCGGATAGGTGGTATGGATCTTGTTGAGCAGGCGCGTCGTATGCGCATCGTTGGGCGCCAGGCGCAGCGCCAGACGCGCGCAGCCCACGGCAGCCGAAACGTTCTCGGTCTCGGGCTCCAAGAAATACTGGCCTAGATTGGCGTAGGCGCGGGCGGCGCACTTGCCATCGCTTGCACGCTCCAGCACCGAGAACGAGAGCGATGCCCATTCCTGCTTGTCCTCGAGTGCGCGGAACAGCTCGGCCAAATCCAAGCGATAGTTGCAGTTCATGGGGTCCCAACGCACAGCCTGCATCAGGGCATTACGAGCGCTCACATAATCCTGCTGGCGAATGTAGGCAAACGCCATGTCAGAGTACAGGCGGTCAAACGGCACCTCGACCTGCACGAGCTCGCGCGGATCCTTCTCCACGCGGCGATAGGCCAAGCGCTCAAACTTGCTATCGAAGCTAAAGTATTGGCGCTTCTCCTCCGTCTTGCACTCAGCGTCGATATACTCCTCGGCGAGCTCCACCAGACGCTCCAGCAGCGGCGTCGCCGTAGCCAGGTCGCCCTGCGCCAGATAGTTCTCGGCATACGTGATGTCTTGCAAGCTGATGGGCAGATCCATGGCTACTCCTCGATCTGAGCGAAACACGGCAGGCGCCGTATATACGGTCAATACACAAAACCCGGGTCTCTTACGAGGCCCGGGCGTTCAATTTTGGTAGCCCGTACCAGATTCGAACTGGTGATCTCCGCCTTGAGAGGGCGGCGTCCTAAACCGCTAGACGAACGGGCCATATGTAGCAAATGCAATGGCTGGGATGGAGGGAGTCGAACCCCCATTGACGGAACCAGAATCCGCTGTCCTGCCATTAGACGACATCCCAATGACTGCATCGCTGCGCTCGGCTGTGCCTTTGCGCAAGAAAGAAATATACGGGAAGTCTCGCCGTGACGCAAGCCCCAATTTTGACTTTTTTGAAATTCAGTCAAATTGGCCTAATTTAGTCCAACCCGTGAAGGACCTGTGAAGCCAACCGCTGTACACGAAGGGCAAAACGCCGCGAGCGGTAGCCGTCAACCGTTGGCAGATTCTACCGTGAAAACGATAGCACCAGGCAACACAATCGAAGTATCAATGATCGCGTAGATATCGAGGCGCCATGGACGAAGAGCTTGATTACCTATGGGAGACCCTGGGCCTTGAGATCACTGCCGACCTTTGGCCCGAACGGGACAAAATCCATCCCACACTGCGCCCCGCCATTACTGTGGTGCAGGCAAAATACCGCCGTGCATCCTTTTTGATCATGCGGATGTCATGGCACGCGGGACTCCCCGACCTTAAGCGAATCCAGGCAAGCCTCGTCGAGTTGTCCGGTATGCCGACCGTCATATCCGAGGCGCACCTGGAGCAGCGCCAGCGCGAGCGACTGCAACAGCAGCGGATTCCCTTTATCTGCCCCGGCGTTCAGGCATATCTGCCCTTTATGGACGAGGAGTACTGGAGCGGCAAGCCCAACAAACACGTAAAGGTCTACGATCCGCACGAATGGGCACAGCTGGCGGACTGACTGGGGCAGGCCCGCCGGCGGAAAGTGCGCCCCAGATTTCAAGCTCAAACTGGTCCCCACTTTCCCGTCGAGCCCTCAACCGGAAACCGTGTCCCACAATCGAAGCTCAGAATGGGACGTGCTTTCCGCAACCGGCCACTTTGGGAAAGCGCATCCCATTCTGGAAGCGAATTCCGGGTCGCACTTTCCGCAGCCGCTACAGCAACGCCTCGGCCCAAGCCGCTTCCCTAAAGCCGGGAATCGCAAAGTCGTCGCCCACCAGCAGCGGACGCTTGACCAGCATGCCGTCGGTCGCCAGCAGCTCGTAGCACTCCCGATCCGTCATGCCCGCATCCAGACGCGCCTTCAGGCCCAGCTCTCGATATTTCATGCCCGATGAATTAAAGAAGCGCCGCACCGGCAGCCCCGAACGAGCAATCCAGGTCGCAAGCTCATCAGCCGTGGGATTGTCCAAAACGATATCGCGATCGATATACTCTACCCCATGTTCGTCCAGCCATGCCTTGGCCTTCTTACAGGTCGAGCACTTGGGATATTCAACAAACAGTACAGTCATGGGAATCCTCCGAATATAGATCGGCCAACGCAGGCACACGCCACACGAGGCGCCTTCGTATGATGGGCCAATTGTAGCCCGCAGGTCACACGTTAAACGAACCGTACCCCGAATCCGCGCTTGATAAACGGCAGCAGTTCCATTGCCTCGGGCGTGATATGGCCCGCAACGTTCATGCGCTCGTCACCGGGAAGATCGACCCGCGCAATCTCAAGCTCGCCTTCGTAGCGCCCATATCCGCTATTGCTCACAGCGATCGACCCCGCCTTTCGCGGCAGGCCGGCTCCGGCATCCGTCGGCACGGAATCCGGCTTAAGCTTCGTACGTGACTCCTGAGACCTAAAGATGAGGACACTCGAGTCGGGCCGGTCGTGATGAATCTGCCCGCGCACATAGGCATAACCGGGCTCAAGCTCGCATTGCAAATCCACGTATCCGGCGGAAACTTGAGCAAACTGCGCCCAGCCCGCATCGGAAAGATCGGGGTCGCCGACCAACACAATGTCGCAATCGGCGCCATGTGCAAGCTCAAGCATATTGAGAGCAACCTTTGACGCGCGACCGCGCTGCGCCTCGACCGTCGGCAGTCCCTCGAATACCGGCCCGCGAACGTTAGCATCACCCGGCACAAAAGCCATGATTTCGAATCCAAGCGCCGCAAGACGAAGATTCGTCCGAGCAACATCTTCAAGAGCTAAACCGGTATAAGGCTTGGGGTAAAAATTGTGGCAGGCGGCAAAACGAGTCACATCGGCGCCGGCTTCACGCCACGATGCGATTTCATCAGAACTCACCGTCGATGCATTGACCACAATGCGAAATACACCGGACAGCTCCGCGACCCGCTGGGCGCTAAAGCCATAGTCCAAACGAAGGTATTCCAACCCCAGATCGCGCAGGTCCTCGATACGCTCAAGCCCGAGCAAATCGCACGTACGCGGCCCCACATCGGCAATGAGCGCAATGCCGCGGGCGGAAAGCAGCGACAGCACATGACGGACCTTATCGGCATACGCCGCTCCCCCATCCTCGGGAATATGCAGCGAGGTGAACGCATAGCGCGCACCCGCCGCGGCACCACGCTCAATCGTCCGCTCAATATCCTGCAGAGGGCTGGAAAGATAAATCGAAATACCCGTTTTCACGCTTCAACGCTCCTTTAAAAAAGGCCGGCGGAGCAGTTAGCCCCGCCGGCACAACCATAGCATCAAGAAATCTGCCGCGCACCGCGAGCCCCGAGCAACACGGCTCGCGATATCAAACTACTCGCCAAAGAACTCGTTGATCTTCTGCTCGTCGACGCCAAAGAACCACGTCAGGACAAAGCCGGCGGCATAGGCAAGCAGCATAGCGGCAACGTAGCCGAGCTGCTGGCCAGGAACGACGATCAGCAGGCCAAACAGACCGGAAACGCCCTGAGAAACCGTGCCGATGTGAAGCAGCGCCGCGAGCGCGCCGCCAAATCCGGCACCCAGGCAGGCCGTCACAAACGGACGAACGAGCGGCAGCGTAACAGCATACATCAGAGGCTCGCCCACACCCAGGATTCCAACGGGAATGGACTCTGCGACGTACTTCTTGAGCTTGGCGTTCTTGGTCTTAAAGTACAGCGCCAAACCGGCACCGACCTGGCCGCCGCCAGCCATCATAAGGATGGGAAGCAGGTAATTGATACCCTTGGTAGCGCCGTCGGGATCGTTGAGCATAGCGTGGATCGGCGTGAGCGCCTGATGCAGGCCGACGGACACCAGCGGCAAGAAGCCTGCCGACAGGATATAGCCGCCCAGGACGCCCAGTTTCTCGAAGATAAAGGTCAAAACGCTAAAGATGGCAGTCGTCAGCCATGCGCCAACCGGCTGGATGACGAGCATCAGAGCAAAGGCGCCGATGATGAGCACCAGCAGCGGGGACAAGAACGTGTCGAGTGCGTTGGGCATAACCTTGCGAATCTGACGCTCCATCCAGGCAAAAAATGCACCAGCGATGAGAGCCGCGATCATGCCGCCCGCTGCGGGGTTGTACTGCGCATTGGTGAGCGGCAGCAGAATGGCAGTGGCAGGATCAGCCGCGCCAGGCGCAAGCAGGGGCATGGCACTGTTGGCGATACACATCATGCCGGCGATGCCGCCCAGCGCAGCGGAGCCACCAAACTCACGCGCCGCGTTATAGCCCACCAAGATAGGCAGATAGGCAAACAGGGCCCAGCCCATGGAACGAATGCCCTGGTACCACCACTCGCCTGCAAGCGCGCCTGCCGTCGAAACGTTAATGACGTTGCAGATACCGTTGATGAGGCCAGCCGCAATGATGCCGGGAAGCAGGGCGACGAAGACATTGGAAATCTTCTTGAGGAAGGCCTGAACCGGCTTGGACTCGTACTTGGCCTTCTGCGCGGCCTTGTTTGTGGCCGCAGCGTCAACCACGCTCTCGTCAGCAACGCCTTTCGCAAGGCCGGTGAGCTTGGAGAACTCCTCGAGCACCTTATTCACCTTGCCCGGACCCAGCACGATCTGCATCGTGTCGTCCTCGACCAGGCCCATCACGCCGTCGAGTGCCTTAATGCCCTCCGTGTCGACGTTGCCCGCGTCTTTGACGGTCACGCGCAGGCGCGTCATGCACGCCGCGTTTGCGAGCACGTTGTCTTTACCGCCCAAAAGGTCCAGCAGCTTTTGAGCCAGCTCTTTGTTCGTCATAACTCCTCCTTGTATTGGGTATCTCGTCTGGATGTCATATCAGCTCACGCCGCGCACCTATTGGGCATCGGCATTGCTCTTCTCATGGCCACTCACCGCAGCACGGACATGACCTCGCGCCCGCTCAAGAGCTACCGCAGCCTGCTCGGCATCGCAGTCCAGCAGTACCGAGACAATAGCGGTTTTTACGTGGCCGCCGGCATCTGTAAGCGCCTGAACAGCGCGCTCGCGCGTGCAGCCGGTCGCCTCCATCACGATGTTCTGGCCGCGCACCACCAACTTCTCGTTCGTCTGCTGCACATCGACCATCAGGTTTTGGTATACCTTGCCGATCTTGACCATGGCACCGGTCGAAATCATGTTGAGAATGAGCTTTTGAACCGTTCCCGCCTTGAGCCTCGTTGAGCCGGTCAGCACCTCGGGACCGGGCACGGGCTCAATGGCAAGATCTGCGCTCTCCCCGATCTTCGACCCTTGGTTGCAGGCAATTGCAATGGTCTTGCACCCAGTTGCCTTGGCGTACGCAAGGCCGCCCACCACATAAGGAGTACGGCCGCTTGCCGCCAGGCCAACGACAAGATCCTTGTCCGAGAGTCCACGCTCTCGCAGGTCGTTCGCGCCAAGCTCATCGCTGTCTTCGGCACCTTCGACAGCCTTGATAAACGCCGTCTCGCCCCCGGCAATGAGCCCGACGACCAGATCGGGCGATACGCCAAACGTAGGCGGGCACTCCGAAGCGTCAAGCACGCCCAAACGACCACTAGTGCCCGCGCCCATGTAAAAGACGCGACCGCCGCGCTCAAGCGCCTCGGCAGCCCAGTCGATTGCCGTGGCAACCTGTGGCAACACTTTCGTGACCGACTGGACGGCACGGAGATCCTCATCGTTCATCGTCGTGACGATTTGCAGCGATGTCATCGTATCGAGGTCCATTGACCTTTGATTACGCTGTTCGGTCGTGAATTTTGTTAAATCGAGCATTTCATTCACCTCATCTTTCCTGTTTCTCGATGTAGTTTTGCTTAATGACATGCGTCGCCCGTTCGTAGTCACTGGCAACGTAAGCAGCGTACAGGGCATCGACAACCATAAGCTGGGCCATACGCGAAGCCATGGCACCGCTGCGGACCAAAGGTTCACTCGCAGCGACGCCGAGCACGGCATCGGCCATGGTGGCAAGCTTGGATGATCCATCTACTTTGGTAACGGCCACAACGGGACAGTTGTGACGTTGAGCCTCGGCGGTGCAGTCCAGCACCTCTTGCGTCAAGCCCGAGTAGCTAAAGGCGATTGCCATATCGCCCTCATGCATGTTCTTGGCACATAAGAGCTGATCATGCCAGTCGTCGTACAGATGGCACTCTTTGTCGACACGCATGAGCTTTTGCGCCAGGTCGTGCGCGACCAAACGAGAGGCACCAATACCGAACAGATTGACCGCGCGTGCCCGCTTAAGACGGGCCGCGCATCGCTCCAAGACGGTGTAATCGAGCGTTCGCGCCGTCGCCTCGATCGTACGCACGTTGCTTTTCATCACCTTCCCCACGATACGTTCGACGCTGTCATCCATGGAGATGTCCTCGAGGGCTACGTCTTTCTTGTCACCTAAAAGCGCCAGCTCGGCAATCAGTTCGCGCTGGAACTCCTTGTAGCCCGCAAAACCCAAACGCTTGCAAAAGCGCAAAATGCTCGAGGGCGAGGAGAACGTGACATCGGCAAGACCGCGGACGGACAGCCCGACCACCTCGTGCGGATGAGCGCTTACATATGCGATGACATTGCGTTCCGCCGGGCTCGCGCTGAGCTCACGCTCGCGAAGCCGCAAAAGCAATCCGTTTGCCATCTCAAACACCTCCGTTGAGAAGAATTAAAGACCAACGAACGATTCGTACCGGATACAAACAGCTTTTGCGGTACATTGTGCCGCATCGTGGCGCACAAAGGGCGAGCGTTCTACCGCTCGCCCCTCAAATCCGACCGCTCGGAAATACGCGCGACACAAAATAATTCAACAAGGTCGCATTATCAGAAACGGGTTTGTTACCGGCTAGCGCCTCGCATGGGCGCCGATCGGCCGAGTCGCATGGCGCACCAACGCCGCCGCCAGCAATACCAACAGCATGGCGGTGACATAGCCCGCAGCATCGAATCCTAAATCGATAACGTCGAAATGCCTGCCGGGAACAAAAATCTTATGTACCTGATCGCCAACGGAGCAGGCGGCGCAAAAGAGCAATACGGGCACGCAACGGGAGCATACGCTCCACGGACGCCTGGAAAAGCAAACCACGACCACCGAGGCGAACAATCCGACGAAGAAAAACTCTACGGTATGGGCAACGCGACGGACGTTCGTGCCCACCCACATGCGAATGGAAGCAAGTCGGCCAGACCGGACATTCGAGGCAGCCGAATCGGTGCCCCCGGTCATTCCGTTCTCCGTCTGGGCTTCACCCGTGGCATCGACAGCCTGAACGCCCGTAGCCTGGCCCTCCACCACACGCGCGGTAGACTCGCTCAGCAACGACGTCTCCACCGCATTTTGCTCCGTCAGCACCCAGATGCCCGCCAGCGTTGCAGCGAACAGAACGATCGCGGTCCATCCGATTATCTGTTTTACGCGCGCCAAGGGCCAACCTCCTTTTTTGAATATCAGCGAGTGTAGCCCCAAATGGCATCGTCACCGTATCAAAATTTGAATCGCAACAGGAAGCGACAAAGCGACGCAAACCCCTACCCCGCCTCGCGCATCCAGCGATCGAACGTCCCCACGCACACGCCCAGGCACTTTGCTGCCTGGCTGCGGGTAATATCGCCCGCCTCATAGCTATCGCGCACCAGCTCAAACTGAGGAGGGCATGGCTTGCGAGGTCGACCGAAACGGACCCCTCGCGCCCGCGCCGCTGCAATTCCCTCCGCCTGGCGCCGATGGATATTCTCGCGCTCCACCTGCGCCACGTAGCTCAGCAGTTGCAGCACAATATCGGCAATCAGGGTGTTGGTCACATCCGGCGCGCCGCTGGCCCTGGCGCGCGTGTCAAGCAATGGCATGTCCAACACCACAATGGCAACCCCGAGCTCCTTGGTAATGCGTCGCCATTCCTCAAGAATCTCGGAGTAATTACGACCAAGTCGGTCGATAGAAAGCACCACCAGCACGTCCCCGTCTCCCAGGACGTGCAACAGCTCGCGATAATGCGGCCGATCGAAGTCCTTGCCGCTCGCATGGTCGGCATAAATATTCGCCGAGCCCACGCCATAGGCGCCCAGCGCATCCAGCTGCCGATTAAGGTTCTGATCGCGCGAACTCACCCGCGCATAACCGTACACCGTCGCCATCTCATCCCCGCTTTCTTGTAAACCTGCCAAAAAGGGACAGGTTTATTTTGGTAGGTTCTACCTCTCAAATAGCAGGTAAGCGGGCGGCCGAGCAGACGGCAAGGTAGCCACGATTCAAATGCGGAGGGCGGTCCCGAAAGGCCGCCCTCCGCTCCCCCACCATCGGTCGGGATTTGGCTAATGGATAAGCTTGAAGTCCAAGTGCCCACGCGTGGTATTGACACGTGAGACCTCGATAATCACGCGCTGCCCCAGCTCGTAACGGGTGCCTGTGTCGGCGCCCGTCAGAGTAAGCGCGTCCTCGTCGAACTCGAACCACTCGTTGCCCAGGCTCTTAATTGAAACCAGGCCCTCGACCTGTGTTAGGTCCAAGCGCACAAAGAGGCCCATGCTGCTAACCCACGAGACGGTTCCGGCATAGCGCTCACCCAGACGGTCCTCATAGTACTGGGCAATCTTGATCTTTTGCGTCGCATGGCTGGCGGCATCTGCCGCGCGCTCGGCATCGCTACATGCGCGGCAGATCTGCGGCAGAATGCGCGGCAGCGACTCACGCCCCTTGCCGATCAGCCGCGGCGTACGGACCAAGGCGTCCTTGCCGCCGAGCTGCTCATAGGCCAACTGCAGTTTGAGCACGCGGTGCACCACCAGATCGGGGTAGCGACGGATGGGACTCGTAAAGTGACAGTAGCACGGCGCGGCGAGCGCAAAGTGGCCCTCGTTGCGCGGCTTGTACAGCGCGCGCTGCATGCTGCGCAGAAGCAGCGTGTTGACGAGCGGTGCGTTGGCCGTACCGGCGGCAGCATCAACTGCAGCCTGCAGCTCATCGGGGCTCCCCAGGGCAATACCGGCAGCACGGCGATCGTCGATGATGCCTAGCTGCGCCAGCGCAACGGCAGCACCGTGCAGGCTATCGGGGCTCGGATCCTCATGCACACGATAGCAGGCCTCGATATCACGGTCTGCCAGCCACTCTGCAACGCACTCGTTGGCGAGCAGCATGGCTTCCTCGATAAGCGACGTGGCACACGAACGCTCACGCGCCACAATCTGCACGGGCACTCCGTCCTCATCCAATAGAGCGCGAATCTCGGCTGTGTCAAAATCGACTGAGCCGCGGGCGCAACGAATACGACGGCGAAGTTCGGCGAGTTCGTTAGCGGCGACAAGGAAATCGCCGAGGTCGATGTTGTAGCCGCGGGCGGCCTCCTCGCACGCAAGACCGCGCTCAAGCGCTTCCTCGCGCGAGGTCTCGGCAGCCGCAACATCCTCGGCTGCACCCTCCAGCACCGAATACTCAACCGCGCCGGCACGCACCAGCAGCGCCTCGGCGCCGTCATAGTCCATACGCACACGCGAGCGAATCACGCTGGAATACGGATCGTAATGCCGCACGCGACCCTGCGCATCGAGCTCGATATCGACGGTAAACGCAAGACGGTCCTCGTCAGGGCGAAGCGAGCACAGGTCACAGGACAGGCGTTCGGGCAGCATGGGAAGCACGCGATCGGCCAGATACACCGATGTCGTACGATGGCGAGCCTCAAGATCGATATGCCCGTCCCAAGCCACATAGTGTGAAACGTCGGCGATATGCACACCCAGCTTGTAGCCACCCTCGGGCGTGCGCTCCAACGAAATGGCATCGTCAAAGTCGCGCGCGTCGACCGGGTCGATCGTGATGACAAAGCGGTCGCGCAGATCGCGGCGGAGCGGGTCCTTAAGCGCCGCGGACACATCGAGCGAAAGCCCCTCGGCCTCGTCCAGCGCGGCCTCGGGATAGCTATCGGTATAGCCGTAACGCGCCATCACATATTGAACGCCCAAATCGGGCGCGTCATCTCCGCCAATGCGGCGTTCGATCGTCACAGTGCCCGATTCCAGGCGCGTCGGGTAGGTCAAAATGCGCGCGACAACGGCATCACCCGGGTGGACACTCAGACGATCCGCCGAGGTATCCTCGGGCAAAATGAAGAAGTCGGCCTTCAAGCGCGAATCGAGCGGCTCGATCACACCGAGCGGACCGGCGGTCTGGTACGTACCCACCACGCTTATGGCTGCGCGCTCAACTACGCCCTCGATCACGGCGCGACGCTCGCCATGCGGGCTATTCTTAATGCTCACGGCAACGGTATCGCCGTCCATGATCTCACGCTTGCCGCGACCCATGACCTTGTAGTCGCCATTCTCGGTTATGACATAGGCACTGTGCTCATGGAGCTGCACGCGCCCGGTCAGGCTCGGACGGCGTTCGCTGCGCACCGGCCCGCGCTTATTGCGAGCTCCACGCTTATGCTTGTTATTGCGCCCCATGGCGCCTCCTAACTATCGATTGCGAACTCCAAAGAGTCTACCCAAATGATTCGCTTTCCTGCCGTCCCCTAGGGATCAAAAAACGGGCCGCCCCATAAGAGACGACCCGTTGGAAGGGATGAATTCCAGGCATGCCTACACGCGCAGGTAGCGACGCATGGCGATGGCAGAACCAAAGAGGCCGATAATCACGCCGACCAGAATCAGCGCAGCATAGGTCACCAGGTAGTACTGCATCGGCAGGGCAAACGACATCCAGCCGATACTCTCCTGCAAACGCGGAATCATCAGATTGCGCAGCAGCTCCAGAACGCCGATGGAAAGCAGCGAGCCCAAAATGGCCTGCAGTACGCCCTCGGTGATAAACGGGCCACGAATGAAGCCGTTGCTGGCGCCGACCAGACGCATAATCGCAATCTCACGACGACGCGCCGTAATGGACAGGCGAATCGTGTTGTTGATAAAGATGAACGCGATAAAAGTCAGCAGGCCAACGAGCACCACGGCGGCGATGCGGATGTAGTTGGTCACCTGGAACAGGCGGCTCACTTCCTCCTGGCCGTACAGCACGCTCGCGTTGACGTCGCCGTCATCCGCGATCTTCTGGAAATCGGCATCCTTCTTGAGCTTCTTTGCCGTGCTCTCGACCTTGGACGGATCGTCCATCTCAATAGCGAAGGAAGCCGGCAGCGGGTTCTGGCCATCGAGCGCGCTCATGGTGGCGTCGGCGTTGCCCGACATCTTGCTCGTATACTCGGCCAGCGCGTCGTCCTTGTCCTTATAGGTCACGGACTTGACGTTATTCCACGTCTTAAGCTCGGCCTCAAAAGCCTGAACATCAGCCTGATCGGCGTCATCACTAATGAACGCGTTGATGACAACCTGATCCTCGACGGTGCCGATCACGGAGTTCAGCATCGCAGAGCCCATGATGAACAGGCCGATGATAAACAGCGAAAGGAAGATCGTGATGACGGCGCCGAGCGAGGTAGTCCAGTTACGGAAGAAGTGGCTGATTGCCTCTTTGAAGGAGTAGCCCACGTTAGTTGGTGCCATAGTTGCCGTAACCTCCCCTCTCCTGGTCGCGGATGACGTGGCCGCCCTCGAGGGCGATCACGCGACGGTGCATGCTATCGACCATCTCGCGGTCGTGCGTGGCGACGATCACGGTGGTGCCGGTGCGGTTAATACGCTCAAGCAGCTTCATGATGCCCAGCGAGATCGCCGGGTCGAGGTTGCCCGTGGGCTCGTCGCAGATCAGCAGCGGCGGACGGTTGACCATAGCACGGGCGACGGCAACGCGCTGCTGCTCGCCACCGGAAAGCTGGTCGGGCAGCGAGTCCATCTGATCGGCCAGACCGACCAGACGCAGCACCTCGGGCACCTGGCTGCGAATGACGCCCTTGGGCTTGCCGATGCACTGCAGGGCAAACGCCACGTTTTCGTAGGCGGTCTTTTGCGGCAGAAGCTTAAAGTCCTGGAACACGGCGCCAATCTGGCGGCGCAGGAACGGAACCTTACGGTTCTTGATCTTCATGAGGTCCTGACCGGCAACCAGGATGCGGCCGCTCGTCGGCTTGACGTCGCGGTTGAGCGTCGACAGCAGCGTGGTCTTACCCGAGCCGGAGTGACCGACCAGGAAGACGAACTCGCCCGGATAGATCTCGATGTTGATGTCGTCGAGTGCAGGCTTGTTAGGCTGTGCCGGATAGATCTTGGTGACATGCTCCATAAGGATGACGGGCTCGACACCGGCCTGCTTGGCCATCTTCTTGCGGCTGGCCTGCGGATCGATGGGCGCAAACACCGACGTAAAATCGGGGTTGTTGAGCGCGTTATCGAGGCTTGCGACCTCGGCTGCCTGATCGCTCTCGACCACCGGGGCAGCAGGCTGCGTGGGGTCGGGAATAGCGGCAAAGAGACCGGACTGCGCAGGCTGAGGAGCCGGCGTCGCAGGGGCCAAGGGGTCGGGAATGCCGGCCATGGTAGGCTGCGGCGTGGCGGCACCAGCCTGAGGCTGCTCCACGCGAGCGGTCACGGCCTGAACGGGCTCAAAACCCGCCGTGCCGGAAAGCGCGACATCGCTGGTTGGATTGTAGGCAAAGGGATCGAATGCCGGCTGTGCCTGATCTGCCGGCTGAGCGGGGGCCTGAGCAACAGGCTGGCCCTCTGAATCCGGAGTGGCGAAACGACTGCCCTGGACGCCTGCCTGCGTCTTGGGGGCATCATCGCCCGCACCGGAGGTACGGAAGTGGTTACCCACTGGTGCTCCTTATCGTCGTGCGTTTAAACTACATGAGCGCTTTGTATTTTAGCAGCATTAGCTTTGCTGCACATAAGAAGCATGGCGTGCTTAGGGATCCCGTCGGCCGTGCACAGGGTTACTCTCCAAATCGTCCTCGGACATGTCGGAGCCCCCGCTGCGCACTACGTGCGGCGGGGGCTCCTCCGTCCTGCGGAAAGATTTGGAGAGTAACCCTGTGTCCGGCCTGTGATAACTAAGGGGTCGCTGCGTTTATCTTGAGGTGCTGCATATACAAAGCTGGAAGGGTCTGAATTGCGCTTTGTCGATATATGCCCTTTTTCCTGATGGGACCGTGCTTGAGGGGCGTCTTCATGAGTTGCGGTGAAATAGGGACTGTTTTACCAGTTAAAAGGTCTAATCAGTCCCTATTTCACCGCAACTGAAACAGGGGCGCTCTCCAAGAGAGCGCCCCTGCCGGGTTTCCATAGTTCTGGCGAAGCAGTCCTTGAGATCCGCCTTGCCTTATGCCAAGAACTCCTTGGTGGTCGCCACGATGTTGGCGGCGTCCAGGCCATACTTGTGCAAGAGCTCGGCACCCGGGCCGGACTCGCCAAAGGTGTCGTTGACGCCGATCTTCTTGAGGGGCGTCGGGCACTGCTCGCACAGGACGTCGGCAACGGCGCTGCCCAGGCCACCGATTACAGAATGCTCCTCGACGGTCACGACGTGGCCGGTCTTGGTGGCGCTCTTGACGATCAGGTCGGCATCGATGGGCTTGATGGTGTGCATGTTGATGACCTCGGCGTCGATGCCCTCGGCAGCGAGCTGCTCGGCGGCCTCGAGAGCCTCGCCGACCATCAGGCCGCAGGCGATGATGGTGACGTCGGCGCCCTCGCGCATGACAATGCCCTTACCCAACTCGAAGTTGTAGGTCTCGGGGTCGTTGATAACCGGCGAGGCCAAACGAGCGAAGCGCATGTACACCGGACCGTCGCACTCGTAGGCGGCGCGCGTTACGGCGCGGGCCTCGACGTCGTCGGCAGGAACGATCACAGTCATGCCGGGGATGACGCGCATGAGGGCAATATCCTCGCAGCACTGGTGCGTGGCGCCATCCTCGCCCACCGAGATACCGGCATGCGTGGCACCGATCTTAACGTTGAGGTGCGGGTAGCCGATGGAGTTGCGGACCTGCTCAAAGGCGCGACCGGCAGCGAACATGGCAAAGGTGCTCGCGAAGGCAACGCGGCCGGTGGTCGCGATACCGGCGGCGACGCCCATCAGGTTGCTCTCGGCAATGCCCACATCGAAGAAGCGGTCGGGGCAGGCTGCCTTGAACTTGCCGGTCTGCGTGGCGGCAGCCAGGTCGGCGTCGAGGACCACAAAGTCATCGTGCTCGTTGGCGAGCTCGACGAGGGCCTCGCCGTAGCTTACGCGCGTGGCGATTTTCTTGACGTCTGCCATCCTAGAGCTCCTCTCCGGCGGCCGTGAGCTCTGCCATGGCCTGCTCAAACTGTTCATCGTTGGGGGCCTTGCCGTGCCAACCAACCTGGTTCTCCATAAAGGAAACGCCCTTGCCCTTCATGGTCTCGGCGATGATGGCGGTCGGCTGACCCTTGGTGGCGCGGGCCTCGGCAAAGGCGGCGCGGATCTGATCGAAATCGTTGCCGTCGGCAAGCTCCACCACGTGGAACTTAAAGGCGCGGAACTTGTCGGCGAGCGGCATGGGGTCGTTGACCTCCTCGACGGGGCCGTCGATCTGCAGGCCGTTGTGGTCGACGATCACGCAGAGGTTATCGAGCTGCTGGTTGCCGGCAAACATGGCTGCCTCCCAGACCTGGCCCTCCTCGCTCTCGCCATCACCCAGCAGGGCGTACGTGCGGTAAGTATCGCCCCAGTGCTTGGCGGCAACCGCCATGCCCACGGCGGCGGAGATGCCCTGGCCGAGCGAGCCGGTGGACATATCGACGCCCGGGGTGTCGTTCATGTTGGGATGACCTTGCAGGTGGCTGCCGATATGGCGCAGCGTCTCGAGATCCTCCTTGGGGAAGAACCCACGCTCGGCGAGCACGGCGTACAGGCCCGGAGCGCAATGGCCCTTGGAGAGCACAAAACGGTCGCGATCGGCCTTGCGGGGATCGGCCGGGTCGACGTTCATTTCCTCAAAGTACAGATAGGTCATGATGTCGGCAGCGCCGAGCGAACCGCCCGGATGGCCGGACTTGGCAGCGTGCACGCCGGTGACGATGCCCTTCCTTACCTCGTTGGCAACCTTTTTGAGCTCTTCGTCGCTCATTGTGCCTTCCTTTCATCCTCATTAGACAAAATGCGCACGGCACCGAAGGTAATCCCAACACAGCCGCAATGCACGTACGTCATTCATTATGCTGGAAACTGATGGCTTTACCAGAGTTTTTATCATTATTTGAACAATTTAGCAGGCAGAACCGCTGATGAAACGGTTTATCAATGTGAACGTCTTTTGGATGGAACGCGATCGACCCTACGCGCTAATGTCCTTGAATCCCTCGCCGAAGGCTTCCGTAACGTCGGCAACCGTCACGATGGCATGAGGATCGCGCTCGCGCACGATCGTCTTGAGGGTATTGAGCTCTCGACGGCTCACGATGACCATAATCACTGGCTTCTCGGCACCCGAATACATGCCAGTCGCCTTAAACTTGGTACAACCACGACCCAGGCCATACATAATATCGGCAGCGATATCAGGGAACTTGTCCGAGATGATGAGTACCATACGGCGTTTGTTGCCACCATCGACCACGGCATCGATCACGTAGCCGCTAATGACCATCGAAAGGCCTGCATACAGTGCGTTTTCGATTGAAAAGACCGGAGCCGATAGCGCGCATACGGCAACATCGATCGCCATGACGGTCGAGCCCACCGGCAGCGAGGTGTTACGCGAGATGATTTGGCCAATCGTGTCCGAGCCGCCGGTGTTGGCGCCGGCGCGCAACACCATGCCGTAACCGATGCCCGTAATAATGCCGCCCCACATGGCAGGGAGCATCAGGTCCGCATCCGCCAGAGGTGCTACAAACGGGGCGAACAGATCGGTAAAGAAGCCCAGCAGCACAAAGCCCGTCGCGGTCTGCACCACGTAGAACATGCCGCCCTCGCGCATAACGACCAACAACAGCAAGGCGTTCATCACGATCGTCTGAATACCAACGGGAAGCGATAGGCCGCGCGCCGCGCCGACCGCCTGGATAATGGTGGCAAGGCCCGTAACGCCACCGGCGGCAAGACCGTTGGGAATCAAAAACAAGTCGGTCGCGATGGCGGCCAAGGCACACCCCAACATGATCTGGGGCAGGTCGTGAAAGAAGTTCATCGAAAGAATGCGCTTGATGTCCAGACGATATGCCATGCTGCCTCCCTCAAAAAAGCGAACCCAAACGGATGCGCTTTGAACTTCTTCTTGTATTCGATTCTACCGATCCGCCGGACAAAAACCACCCCTGCGCAGGGTTTATTCTGGATACAAACCCGTCCAACCGTTGGGCTTGGCATCGGCTTGAAGCCACCCGATGTTTTAGACCTCCGAGCCTTCTGCATCGGCGTTGCCGGTAGCCCAGCGATGGTAGCCAATAACAAACGGGTCCAGGTCGCCATCGTCAAGGACGGCCTCGACATTGCTGGTCTCCACGCCCGTGCGTAAGTCCTTGACCATCTGGTACGGGTAGAGCACGTAGCTGCGAATCTGGTTGCCAAAACCAATCGTGGTCTTGGGTCCGCGGATCTCATCGAGCGCCTCGGCGCGCTTCTCGAGCTCAATCTCGTACAGGCGAGCCTTGAGGATCTGCATGCACGCGGCCTTGTTCTGAATCTGGCTGCGCTCGTTTTGGCAGGTGACCACAATGCCGCTGGGAAAATGCGTCACGCGCACGGCGGAGTCGGTGGTGTTGACGCCCTGACCGCCCGGGCCGCTCGCGTGGTACACGTCCACGCGGATGTCATCGGGACTGATCTCGATGTCGATATCATCGGGTAGCACGGGGATGACCTCGACGCCGGCAAACGTGGTCTGGCGGCGCTTCTTGTCGTCGGTGGGGCTAATGCGAACCAAGCGGTGGACGCCGGCCTCGGCGCGCAGCATGCCAAATGCGTCCTTGCCCTCGACGGTAAAGGTCGCACGGTCAATGCCGATGACCTCGGCCGCGGGACAGTCGTTGATGGTGACCTTCCAGCCGCGACGCTGGCAGTACTTCATGTACATCTTAAAGAGCATGAAGGTCCAGTCCTGGGCCTCCAGACCACCCTGTCCGGGCTTGATGGTCACAATGGCATCGCCGTGATCGAACTCACCGGTAAACCAGCTCGAAAGCTCAAGCTCATCGATGGCACGGGCCAGGCGCTCAGCCGTGGCTGCAGCCTCCTCGCGAAGGGCGGCGGCGTCGGGGTCATCCCCCATCTCCTCGGCAAGCTCCAGCGCGGCGCGGGCATCGGAAAGCTCGCCGCGCGCGGTGTCCACGGCAGCGATATCTTCCTTGGTGCGCGCGATCTCCTCCATGGTGGCACGGGCGGCGTCGGCGTCATCCCAAAAGCCAGGGGCAACACTTTTGGCCTCGAGCTCGAACACGCGGGTACGCTTCTCGTCCAGGTGGAGATACGACTCGACCTCACCGAGCCGGTCCGCAAACGCGTCCAGCTCGGCGGGCGTTACCTCTAAAGCCTCAGCCATTAACGATTCCTGCCGTGGCAGTACTTAAACTTCTTGCCGCTACCGCAGGGGCACGGGTCGTTGCGGCCCACGTTGACGTACGGATCGTCGCTCTCGGACTTGCGATAGGTGGTCACCTTGCCACCGTTGTTGACGGCAGCCGGACCACCCTGGACAGCTGTGCGGGCCTGCACCTGCGCCTGCTTGCGCAGCACCGAGCCGCCGTTGTCACCATCGACCTCGGCAGGACCGGAGAAGTGCGCACCCTCGAGCGCGGGCTCCTCCTTGTGCTCCACGGCACGCGGGGCAGCCTTGATCTCGATGCGCAGAACCGTACGCAGGTAATCCTCGTACATGGTATCGACGAGTATCTGGAACGCGCCGTAGGCCTCGGTCTTGTACTCAACCAGCGGGTCGCGCTGGCCAAAGCCGCGCAGGCCGATGCCGGTCTTGAGGTAGTCCATCTCCTGCAGGTAGTTCATCCAGCGGGTATCGATGACGCGCAGCATGACCTGGGTGTTGAGCTCGCGCATCAGGTCCTCGCCCAAGCGCTCGGCCTTCATGTTGTAGCACTTCTCTACGTAAGCCAGGACATCGGCAGCCAGGGCCTCATAATCCTCGTCGGGGAACTTCGGCGTATCGATGTGGCCGGTGAGCTCCACAACCCACTTGCGCAGGCCCTCCAGGTCGCGCTCGCCATCGTGACTGTCCTTGGTGCAGAACTCCTGCACGCAGCGGTACACGGTGTCGTGCATGACCTCGGTGATGTGGTCGGTCAGGTCCTTGCCGTCCAGAATCTTATTGCGCTCGGCGTAGATGACCTGGCGCTGCTTGTTCATGACGTCGTCGTACTCAAGGACGCTCTTACGCATGGAGAAGTTGATGCTCTCGACCTTGTGCTGGGCGCTCTCGACGGCCTTGGAGATGATCTTGTGCTGGATGGGCATGTCGTCGCCCATGTCGGCCGTGACCATCATCTTGGAGACGCGGTCCATCTTGTCGCCGCCGAACAGGCGCATGAGGTCGTCCTCGAGCGACAGGTAGAACTGGGTCTCGCCTGGATCGCCCTGACGGCCGGAACGGCCGCGCAGCTGGTTGTCGATACGGCGGGACTCATGGCGCTCGGTGCCGATGACGGTCAGGCCGCCGGCGGCAAGCACGCGCTCGCGCTCGGCCTTGCAAGTCTCCTTGGCCTCGGCGTTAAACTGCTCGAGCTGCTCGGGCGTCACATCCTCCATGGTCAGACCCTCGTACTCCAGGCGCTCGCGCACCAGCTCGTCGGGGTTGCCGCCCAGCAGGATGTCGGTACCACGACCGGCCATGTTAGTAGCGATGGTCACGGCGCCGTAGCGTCCGGCCTGGGCAACGATGTGGGCCTCGCGTTCATGGTGCTTGGCGTTGAGGACCTCGTGTGCGATGCCGCGCTTGGTAAGGGCGGCGGACAGCTTCTCGGAACTCTCGATGGAGACGGTGCCCACCAGGACCGGCTGGCCCTTGGCGTGACGTCGCTCGACATCGTCGGCGACGGCGTTGTACTTGGCCTGAATGGTGCGGTACACCAGGTCCTCGTGATCCACGCGCTGCACGGGCTTGTTGGAAGGGATGACTTCGACGGGCAGCTTGTAGATCTCGCGGAACTCGGCATCCTCGGTAAGTGCCGTGCCGGTCATGCCGGAGAGCTTGTCATACAGACGGAAGTAGTTCTGCAGGGTGATGGTGGCCAGGGTCTGGTTCTCCTCGCGTACGAGCACGCCCTCTTTGGCCTCGATGGCCTGGTGCAGGCCCTCAGAATAGCGGCGGCCTTCCATAATGCGGCCGGTGAACTCGTCGACGATCTTGACCTCGCCGTTGGTGACCACGTACTGCTTATCGCGGTGGAACATGTACTGGGCCTTCAGCGCCTGCTGCAGGTGGTTGACCAGCTGGCCGGAGAGATCGGCATAGATGTCATCGATACCCAGGCGGCGCTCGATTTTCTTAAGGCCGCGCTCGGTGGCGGCAATGGTGTGCTTGGCCTCGTCCATGACGTAGTCGCCCGTGGGCTCCACGTCCTCGGTGGCGGTGAGCATGTCGTGCGACACGTCCTCGCCGCGCTCAAGGCCACGCACGGCACGCGCGAAGTCCTTGTAGGTACTGGCGGACTTGGTGCCAGCGCCCGAGATGATCAGCGGGGTGCGGGCCTCATCGATCAGGATGGAGTCAACCTCGTCGACGATGGCGTAGTTGTGACCGCGCTGCACGCGCTGCTCGGGACGGGTGACCATGTTGTCGCGCAGGTAATCGAAACCGAACTCGGAGTTGGTGCCGTAGGTGACGTCTGCCTGGTAGGCCGGACGCTTGAGCTCGAGCGGCATGTTGTTCTGGAGCAGACCGACGGTCATGCCCAGGTACTTGTAGATGCGGCCCATCCACTCGGAGTCGCGCTTTGCCAGGTAATCGTTGACGGTAACGACATGCACGCCCTTGCCGGCGATAGCGTTGAGATAGCCGGCCAACGTGGAGACGAGGGTCTTACCTTCGCCGGTCTTCATCTCGGCGATGTGGCCCTCGTGCAGTGCCATGGCGCCAATGAGCTGCACGTCAAAGTGGCGCATACCCATGGTGCGCTTGGAAGCCTCACGCACGGTGGCAAAGGCCTCGGGGAGCATGTCGTCGAGCGACTCGCCGTTGGCGTAACGCTCGCGGAACTTATCGGTCTGGCCGCGGAGCTCCTCCTCGGTCATCTTCTCAAACTGGGGCTCAAGACCGTTGATCTGGTCGACGATCTTGTAGTAGCGCTTAAGGTCCTTATCGGATCCAAAGGACAGCAGCTTTGACATGAATCCCATGTGGTTTTCCTTTTTGGCCATCGCCCACGCCGTGCAGCTGCGGGCGAGTTAAACACAGATGATTGTACTTTAGCCAAACAAGGCGCGGCCTATACGGTCGACCTCGACCGCCACGTAATAACTACGACCAACCTGCCACAATGGGACAGGTTAATTTTGGCAGGTTTTATCTGGGCAAACGCTGCCTCTCTGCCATTTGGTGCAATGGGGGCAGGTTGGTTTGCACCAATAAAAAGAAAAGGGCCGCGCACCCAAATGGATGCACGGCCCTCACGCCATGAATGCGAGTGATTCCGCGGCGAGCTATTTACTCAGCAGCCTCGGTGGTCTCGGCCTCGGCAGCGGCCTCCTCGACGGGAGCCTCTGCGGGAGCCTCGGCGGCCTGCTTGGCAGCCTCCTCGGCAAACTTAGCAGCACGCTTAGCCTTCTCGGCAGCCTTAGCCTCAGCGGCGGCCTTGCGAGCGGCCTCGGCCTCAGCAGCCTTGGCGGCCTTGGCAGCCTTGGCCTCCTCGGCCTTCTTGAGCTGGGCGGCAGCGGCGCCACCGAACTTGTCGGCGAAGCGCTGGACGCGTCCACCGGTGTCGACGAACTTCTGCTGGCCGGTGTAGAACGGGTGGCACTCGTTGCAAAGCTCGACCTTCATCTCGGACACGGTAGCGTGCGTCTTGAAGGTGTTGCCGCAGGAGCACGTCACCGTGCACTCGACATACTGGGGATGGATACCCTGCTTCATGGTAGGACTCCTTATTGGTCAGGCGCTGGTTACCGATCAGCGCATAAGGCGTCTTGGTTTCCGACCAAGACAACAAACTCGGCTATGGTACCACGGCGCCGCGCGTCCCACAAAAGGTTCACGGTCTTTGTGCAACGCGGCGCGACCAACCGCAGCGGACACGCACCCTGTTGCCCCTTCTCCCATGTTGCAGACGTGTAACGCCGCAGTAAGCACACCCCTTTTGGCGCCAGACAGGTACAATGATGAACACTGTACCGTAGCGGAGCGCCCCGCGCGCACCGCAACCACGCGAAAGGGTTTCCCATGGCCGAGATCTCGTCCTCCCGCATCGTCATCACCGTCCTTGGCAAGAACCGCCCCGGTATCGTCGCCGGCGTCACCCGTGTTCTGGGCGAGGCCAACGTCGACATCCGCGACATTACGCAGTCCATTATCGAGGACATCTTCACCATGACCATGCTGGCCGACACCGCCGAGTCCAAGCTCGACTTCGCCGAGCTGCAGAAGGCCCTGGCCGAGGCCGGCGAGCTTTCGGGCGTCAACGTGTCCATCCAGCGCGAGGATGTCTTTAACTTTATGTACCGCCTGTAGCGAGCAAGCCGCCGGGGATAGCCTGACGCGCGCATGCCCATGCAAGCCACCCCGATGCGGCCCGGAGAGGAGCGCGCATGGCCTACGACGCCAAGAAAATCTATTACCGCTTCGATGACCACTTGAGCCGACTGGTTCTGGATTACGAAGCAAGCCGCCAGATTTCGCCTGAGAGCGAAAGCCTCTACCACGGCCTGCCGACCGACCCTTATGACGAGGGCTTGTTCGAAGAGCACAATGTCAAGCGCGGCCTGCGCAATGCCGACGGCTCGGGCGTGGTCGCGGGCCTCACTCGTATCTCGGATGTGCACGGCTACAACAAGGTCGACGGAAAGGTCGTGCCCGATCAGGGCAAGCTCACGCTTCGCGGCTACAGCATCGAGGATCTGGTCAACAATGCCCAGGCCGAGAATCGCTACGGCTACGAAGAAGTCGCCTATCTGCTTATCACGGGTTCGCTGCCCAACAAGGAAGAGCTCGACGGCTTCTGCGAGCGCCTAGGTGCCTTTAGACATCTGAGCGACGAGTACGTCAAAGAGTTTCCCATGACCACGGTGTCGTCGAGCATCATGAATGTGCTTCAGCGCGCCGTGCTGCTGCTCTACGCCTTCGATGCCGAACCAGACGTGATCACGCCCGAGCACGAAATCGACGTCGCCATTTCCATGCTCGCACGTCTCCCGCGCATCGCCGCCTTCGCACACATGGCCTCGGTCGCCAAGCTTCGCGGCTCCGAAGTTCACGTGCCGCACCCCACGCCCGGCCTCTCCACCGCCGAGACCATCCTACAGGTCCTGCGCGGCGGCATGGCGTTCACCCGCGATGAGGCGATGCTGCTCGACGTTATGCTCATGCTGCATGCCGAGCACGGCGGCGGCAACAACTCCACCTTCGCTTGCCGCGTGCTGTCGTCTTCGGCCACCGACCCGTATTCCGCCTACGCCGCGGCTATCGGCTCGCTCAAGGGCCCGCGCCACGGCGGCGCCAATGCCAAGGTCGTGTCTATGCACGAGGACATCCGCGCGCATGTCTCCAACTGGGAGGACGAGGACGAGGTCGCGGCCTACCTGGGCAAGATCCTCGACAAGCAGGCCTTCGACGGCACGGGCCTCATCTACGGCATGGGCCACGCCGTCTATACGCTCAGCGACCCGCGCGCCGAGGTCTGCCGCCGTTACGCGCGCTCACTGGCAGCCAAGAAGGACTTGGGCGAAGAGTTCGCACTCATCGAGCGTATCGAGCGCCTGGCACCCCAGGTCATGCGCGACCACGGCATGACCAAGCCCATCTGCGCCAACATCGACCTGTACACGGGCTTTATCTACAAGATGCTCGGCGTGCCCGAGACGCTCTTTACGCCGCTATTCGCCGTCGCCCGCATGGCCGGCTGGTCGGCGCACCGCATGGAAGAGCTCTTCTGCGCGCACCGTATCATCCGCCCCGCCTATCGTCCGGTGATCGAGCCGCTGGAGTACAAGCCGCTCGCCGACCGCTAGGACGCGGACCGTTATAGAACTCGAGCGTGGCCAGGGACCCAAGCCCTCGGCCACGCTTTTTATGCCAGTAGAAAGGGCTGCATCAAATGATTGTGTTTTCCGATATGGATGGGACGCTGCTGACGAGCGATAAGCAGATGAGCGATGCCACCTGGACAATGCTCGACGAGCTCGCACGTCGTGGCATCGAGTTTGTTCCCTGCACGGGGCGTCCGCTGTCGGGCATCTTTGAGCCCATTCTCGCCCATCCCGCCGTGCACTACGCAGTCTGCGCCAACGGCGCCAGCGTCTGGCAGCTCGACGACGATGTGCCCACCGACGCCTCGCGCGCCACGTGCATCTTGAGCCGTCCGCTCGATTGCGGCATTGCCCACCGCATCCATCGCATTGCCGCCGGCCACGATGTGACCTTCGATATCTTCGCGGATGGACAGTGTTTCCTCCCCCGTTCGCTTTACGGGCGCCTAGATGAGTTCTGCGGCGGCGATCCCCACATCGCGGCTTCGCTCAAGCGCACACGAACACCGATCGACATGGATATCGACAGCAAGATCGACGAAGTCGAGACGCTCGAACGCATCGCCATGTACTGGCACGACCCGGCCGATCGCGACGCCATCGCGGCGGCGCTCGACACGCTCGGAGGCATTGAGGTCACGCGTTCTTACGCCATGAATATCGAGGTCATGGGCGAGGGCGCCACCAAGGGAACGGCCCTCACGTGGCTGTGTGAGCATCTGGGCGAGCGTCTCGCCGACGCCTGGGCGTTCGGCGACAACATCAACGACATCCCCATGCTGCAGGCAGCGGGCCATGGCATGGCCATGATCAACGCCGAGCCCGAAGACCGCGAGGCCGCCGACGCCATCACCGAATACGACAACGACCACGACGGCGTCGCCCGCACCATCATGGCCGCCCTCGCCTAGTCACTGGGGACGTTCTTAAACGACTAGTCACTGGGGACACTCTTCGCAAAAAGCTGCTAGGACTGTCCCCCACTGCCGGCAGAAAAAGAACGTCCCCATCTGCCGGATTAGGAGAGACTCTCCAGCACGCGACGGAGCTCACGTTGGACGGCGTGGTCACGGTTACAACCCACCACGCGATCGGCCACCGCCTTGAGCGCGGGGCGCGCATTTTCCATCGCGCAGCCCGTGCCGACAAAGCGAATGATCTCGTAGTCGTTCATCGAGTCGCCAAACGCCATGACCTCGTCGCGTTCGACGCCATAGTGCTCCATGAGCTGCTCGATTCCCGAGGCCTTCGACACACCAGGCTGCATGGCATCGATCCATGCGTTTCCAGAAGGCGCAAAGGTAAAAAGCTGGCCAAGCTCGCGCTGCAGTACGTAGGCACTGTCCATAACGGCACAGTCATCGCAAAAGATACTCGCCTTGATGATATTTACGCTGGGATCGGGCAGCTCCCAAATGCGCTCGGCATTGGGAAGGTCCTTATCGACCTCACGCACGAACTTGCACTCGTCATCGAGCAAGAAGGACTTGGTTCGGTCAAAGAGCGCAAGATGCAGATTGGGAAATGTCCTGACGGCCTGGGCGAGCCTTCGAATCGCCAGGTGGGAATACACCTCACGGTCTACCATCTTACCGTCGGCGTAGACCTGGGCGCCGTTAGCGGCGACAAAGTCCATCTTGTCGCGAACGGGCGCAAAGAACTCGCACAGGCGATCGTAGCGACGACCTGACGATGCGGCGAAATGCACGCTATGCTCGTGTAGCGCCAGAATCAGTTCGTAGGTCTCGGGAGGCACCCGGCCGTTTTCGTCAAGCAGTGTGCCGTCCATATCGGATGCAATCAGTTTAAACATAGAAAAGCTCCCTTCGGGCTTGATGGAATCGGACGTATATCCAAAATCACCGTACCCAAAGGGAGCTCAAATAAGACTCCGCGGGCGCAAACGTTACAAGGACCTAGCAAATAGCTCACGCGCGCCAGAGGCCCCACGGTCGCGGCGTCACGCGACACGCCAAAGAGTGTCCCCGACGACTAGTCGTTTAAGAACGTCCCCGATGACTAGTCGGCGTAGGTGAAGGTTGTGACGTCGAACATGCCCTCGGGGCGGATGCGGAGCGTCGGGATGACCGGCAGGGGCAGGAAGATGATGCCCATGATGGGGTCGAGCGGCGGCTCAATACCCATGGCGCGCGCCTTGACCATAAAGTCGTCGTGCTGCGCAGCAACGTCCTCGGCCGTGCCTTCGCTCATAAGGCCACCGAGCGCCAGCGGAATACGCGCCACGACCTTGCCGTTGCGCACCAGCACGTGGCCGCCCTGGCCCACGGCCTCGACGGCAGCCATCATATCAGCCGCGCTGTCGCCCACCACGCACACGTTGTGCGAGTCGTGGCCGATCGTCGAGGCGATGGCACCGCCCGTGATGGTAAAGCCGCGCACCCAGCCGCGACCGATATGCTTGCCGACCAGGCCCAGGCCAGCGGGGCCGTCGCCATCGGCGCCCTCGGCCTGCAGCGACACGCCGCGGCCATGGCGCTCGATCAGCATAATGCGGCGCAGGCCCTCGGCACTCTCGGGGCGAGCCATACCCGTGATGGCCTTGCCCGGCACCACGTCGATCACGGCCTCGCCCGGCTTAAAGGCATAGTCGAACACGTCGAGCGAAAGCTTCGGCAGCTTAACGGAGGCGCGCAGCTCATCGGCAAGGGCCGCAACCTCGGCCATCTCGGGTGCGATCTCGCCCACAAAGGTGCCGTCCTGCGCCACCAGGGCACCGGCGGCATATACACGATGCGGAGCCGTGGCAAACGTCAGGTCATTGAGCACCAGCAGGTCGGCACGCTTGCCCGGGGCAATCGCACCGCGGAGCTCGTGCGGGTCGCGGCAGCCGTGATCCAGGCCAAACGCCTCGGCCGTGGAGAGGGACGCCATAGAGATAGCGACCACGGGGTCGATACCGGCCTCAATCGCCACGCGGCAGGCATTGTCGATCATGCCGGTTGCAAGCGCATCGGAAGGAGCGCGGTCGTCAGTCGCAAAGCAGCAGCGGCGGGCGCGCGCGGGATTCTCCAGCAGCATCGGCGACAGGTTGGCCAGATCATGGCTGCACGTACCCTCGCGCAGCATCACGTACATGCCGCGAGACAGCTTGTCGAGCGCCTCCTCGGGAATCGTCGACTCGTGGTCGGCAATAATACCCGCCGCGGCATAGGCATTGAGGTCCTTGCCGGCAACGAGCGGCGCATGGCCGTCGACCTGCTTGGACGGCGTCTGGTTGGCAGCATCGATGCGAGCGCAGGTCTCGGGATCGGCCATAAAGACGCCCGGCAGGTTCATCATCTCGCCCAGGCCAAAAACGTCGCCCGGATGCTCGGCAAAAAACGCCTGCATGTCAGCAGCGGTAATCACAGCGCCCGCTTGCTCATCGGGCAGCGCGGGCACGCATGAGGGCATCATGTACTTGATGGAAATGGGCGCGCGGCGACCGTCCTCGATCATAAAGCGCAGGCCGTCGAGCCCCGCCACGTTGGCGATCTCGTGGCTGTCGGCAATGGCGGTGGTGGTACCGCGCGTCGCCGCCATGCGCGCATACTCGGCGGGACGGATGTTCGAGGACTCAATGTGCAGATGTCCGTCGATAAAGCCGGGGGCGAGATAGCGGCCCTGGCAGTCAATGACCTCGGCAGCCTCGTAGGTGCCGGCGGCATCGTCGCGACCATCGTAGAGCACGCCGACGATCACACCGTCCTTGACGGCAACGCTGCCGGGCGCCACACGCTGGCCATACACGTCGACAATCTGCGCATTGATAAACAGCGTGTCGACGGGCACGCGGCCCTCGGCGGCCTCGATCACAGACCTCATGACCTCAACGGACATACATACTCCTTTAACCGTAGAAAAAGCTGCGGAGCGGACAGGCCTTCACCGCAGCAAACCGATAGTCATTGTATGCCCAAACGATGGGTCAGCAATACGGCCCTCCGTTTAACGGCATCCGCCACTTGGTGCAATGGGGACAGGTTGCTTTGCACCAATGACAAGGAGTGTCCCAAAGTGCCGGCACAAAAGGAACGTCCCCAAGTGCCAACAACGGAAGCGCCGATGTTTTGGCAACGCCAGCGAGCGGGCCGCATTTGAGACAAGGTGACGTGAAACGAAAGGGCGCTGACCTTCTGGTCGCGCCCTTGAAGTTGAACGTCAGATTGTCCAAATGCGGCCCGCGCAGCGTCGGCCGGTCCGCCGTTCGTTAGAACGGCGGAACTAAATCAACTTAAAGCCCTTGCGCTTGCCTACGGAGAGGGTGTCGCCCAGCTTGAGGGCGCTGGGATCGATGTTATAGCTCTTGGGAGCCACGGCCTTGCCGTTGATCTTGACACCGCCGCCGTCGATATCGCGACGGGCCTGGCCGGCGCTCGCCGAAAGACCCAAGTCCTTGAGCAGGCCGGCGAGGTAGATCTGGCCCTCGTCGTTAACAGTCAGCTCAACGTGCTTCTCGGGGAAGTCGGCGAGCTGGCCCTCCTTGAACACGCGGTCGAACTCGGCCTGAGCCTCGTCGCCGGCACCGGCGCCGTGGTAGGTGTCACACAGGTCACGGCCCAGAGCGCGCTTGAGCTCGTAGGGGTCGGCAGAGCCATCGGCCAGGGCAGCGTCGATCTTGTCGACCTCGGCCGGAGTGAGCGAGCTCGCCAGGCGGTAGTACTTGCCGATCATCTCGTCGGGGATGGACATGGTCTTGCCGAACATATCCTTGGGCGCGTCGGTCAGACCGATGTAGTTGCCATAGGACTTGGACATCTTACGTACGCCATCGGTGCCCTCGAGCAGCGGCATGGTGAGCGCGATCTGCGGCTCCATGCCCATCTTCTCCATGAGCTCACGGCCGGCGAGCAGGTTGAAAAGCTGGTCGGTACCGCCCATCTCCACGTCAGCCTTAATCATGACCGAATCGTATGCCTGCATCACGGGATACAGGAACTCGTGCAGGGCGATCGGCGTCTGGGACTGGTAGCGCTTGGTAAAGTCATCGCGCTCAAGAATGCGGGCGACGGTGAACTTGGAGCACACCTGCAGCAGACCGGCCAGATCCATCGACAAGATCCAGTCGCCGTTGTGCACGATGGTGGTCTTCTCGGGGTCCAGGATCTTCATGGCCTGGCTCACGTAGGTCTCGGCGTTAGCCTCGATCTGCTCCTGAGAAAGCTGCGGGCGGGTGGAATTCTTGCCCGAGGGGTCGCCGATCAGTGCGGTACCGTTGCCGATGATGAGGGTGACGTTGTGGCCCAGGTCCTGGAACTGACGCATCTTGCGCAGCGGCACGGCGTGGCCCAGGTGCAGGTCGGGGCTGGTGGGATCGACGCCGAGCTTGATGTTGAGGGGCTCGCCCTTCTCAAGCTTCTTGCGAAGGTCGGCCTCGGGGACGATCTTCGCAGCGCCCGAGGTGATGATACGCATTTGCTCGTCAACAGACAGCATTGGGTATCCTCCTTTTGCTATAGCACCCTCGCCGAAAACGGCGGTGCTGGAAGTCCATAAACTCTCATATGATAACAAACTGACGCGACGCAGCACCTACGACAGGAAAATCCTCGTCCTGCCGCATGCGTCGATGGCAACTGGCAGACGTGTACCGTCACGCTCGACCAGATAGCGCACCTGCCGACGACGCAAGCAGTCGCGGCAACGGACCTGTCCCGTCGCATCGGTAGCGCAGACGCCCTCGGCGGTCAGCAGGCAGTGCTCGCACACCATAAGCTCGGGACGGGCGGCGTCGACCGGACCCAAGACGCCGGGTTCAGCGGCCAGTTCGGCAATACGCTCCGCATCATTGCCGAGCAACTCGGCCGGCAAGTACACCCGCCCCGCACCGAGTCCGCGCAGCCAGGTAAGCGTGGCCCGATTCGCGCAGAACACCGGCGCCGCCACGTCAAACGTCACGCCCAGCTCGCGAGCGATCACCACCTGTCCCAGGCTGCGGCAGACGACACGCCTGGCACGCTGCATCAGTGAGCGGGTCCAGTCAGCGTCACCCGTGCGGCACACTTCGTCAAGCACCACAACGGCGTCGGACAAATCGAGTTCTCCGCGCGGGTCGGCATCCATCAGCTGCCAAGCAAAAACCATGCGAGCGGGAACCGCGCACTCCACCAACTCCGTCGACGCACCGCCATCCACCGCAACGCCCTCAAAGGGCAGCACCTCAACGGCACGCGCAACGGGCGCAATCGCATCCGCCTCGGCCCGCATGCGCTCCAACACCGCCGCCGTCTGATCCAACACGCCGGCGCTGCGAATCAGGTATACCTCGCAGCCCGCGTCCACCTTACGCTTGCAATGCACGACGACGCGCTTCCCCGCTGCGGCATCCACCGGGCAGGGCACCTGCGGCCAGCGCTTGGGCACATCGGGACGCGCGTCGACACCCGGATAGAACCGAATCTCGAGCGTGTCACCCGCCGCCACGGCGGCGTCGAGCTCAACGGTCACCTCTTCGTGGCCCACAGCGACCAAACGCCCCACGCGCACGCCCTGGTTAATTGCGCGCTCAAAGCTCATCAGCTCGGCACCCGAACGCCCTCGCAGGTACGTATCGGTAAACCCACGGTTAAACGACCTCCCCAGCTCGCGTTCAAGCTCTTCCACGGCGTCGGGGTCCCACGCGCCGTCGCGCAGCATATCGAGTGCCCGGCGCCACACCCGCACCACGTTGAATACGTAATCGGGGTTCTTCATGCGCCCCTCGATCTTGAGCGACGCCACGCCGGCATCTACAAGCTCGGGCAGATGTGCAATACCCAGATAGTCGCGCGGGCACAGCAGGCGATCTCCCTCGACGGCGACAACGCTCTGTCCCGCCTCGTCCACCAGGTCGTACGCCAGACGGCACGGCTGCGTGCAGTCGCCGCGCATCGCCGAGCGCCCACGCCGCAGGGCCGAAAACTCGCACGCCCCCGAATAGCCGATGCAAATCGCACCGTGGCAGAATACCTCGATGGGCACGCCCGTGGCACATAGCGCCGCAATCTCGTCGACCGCCAGCTCGCGTGCCGTCGTCACGCGCTCGACTCCCAGCTCATCGGCGGCAAGCCGCACGGCGCCTTCGCTATGAACGCCCGCCTGCGTGGACAGGTGAATCTCGACCCCGGGAATCGCCGCGCGCAGCGCGCAGGCCAACCCGGCATCGGCGACAATCAGAGCATCGGCGCCCAGCTCCAGTGCATGAGCTCCCAACGCCACCGCGTCGGACAACTCATCGTCAAACACGAACACGTTGAGCGTTACGTACACACGCACGCCATGAGCATGCGCCACGGCACAACCGCGCGCAAACTCGTCATCCGTAAAGCCATGAGCGCTCACACGGGCGTTAAAGCCGCCCAACCCCGCATAGATGGCATCGGCGCCCGCGGCGATGGCCGCAAGCATCTGGTCGAGCCCGCCCGCCGGCGCCAGCAGCTCGGGCAGCGCCGCACCGGCAGCATCCAATCCAGTCTTGTGTTGTCCGCTCGGCCCCATCGTCCGAATCGCCATCGACAAACTCCTTACCAAGGTATGCATTCACTCTGAAAAATGCCGTCTTCCAGCATACACGAGGCCTCGCGCGCCCCGTTTGGTTTATCGTGTAATAACTTATGTCCATCCTGCCCCGACGGCACATCCGCCGTCCGGCACGACATACCTGGAGGTCAATATATGGGTCCTCGCCAACGACAGGGACGCAGCCGTTCAAAGACGCATGCCCTGCCCATAATCCTGCTCTCGTTTTTGGGCTTTTTGCTTATCGCGGGCGTGGCATTTGGCATCGGCATGGTCGGCAACGTCAACCGCTGGCTGTCCGATCTGCCCGACTACACCGACGCCAACGCGTATCTGGTGAGCGAGCCCACCGAGATCGTCGACTGCAACGGCAACAAGATCGCGAGCTTCTACACGCAAAACCGCAAGTCCATCACCAAGGACGAGGTCTCCCCCTACGTGCTGCAGGGCACCGTTGACGTCGAGGACGAGCGCTTCTACGAGCACGGCGGTATCGACCTGTGGGGTATCGCGCGTGCTGCGGTGGCAACCCTCGGCGGCGGGCACGAAGGCGCCTCGACTATCACCCAGCAGCTGGTGCGCAACACCATCCTGCAGGAGGAGCAGTTCGACTCGACCATCGAGCGTAAGGTGCGCGAGGCCTACATCGCCATCAAGATGGAGGACATGTACTCCAAAGACGAGATCCTCATGATGTACCTCAACACCATCTATTACGGCCACGGCGCCTACGGCATCGAGGCCGCAGCCGAGACCTACCTGTCCAAGAGCGCCGCCGACCTCACCCTGAGCGAAGCCGCGCTGCTCATCGGCCTTCCCAACTCGCCTTCGCAGTACGACCCCACGGTCAATCCCGACCTGGCGCTGTCTCGCCGCAACAAGGTCCTCGACAACATGCTGCGCCTGGGCCACATCACCCAGGAGGAGCACGATGCCGCACAGGCCGAGCCCATCACCCTCAACGTGACCGAGATTTCGGGCAGCGGCGTCGACGTATACTCACAGCCCTACTTTGTCGCCTATGTTAAGCAGCTGCTGGAGCAGGAGTTCTCGACCGACGTGCTATTTAAGGGCGGCCTGACCGTCAAGACCACCATCGACCCCACGATGCAGCAGGTGGCAGAGAATGCCGTCCGCGAGCAGCTCGACACGCTTTCACTCGACGGCCTGGACATGGGCATGGTCGTCGTCGACCCCAAGACCGGCTACATCAAGTGCATGGTGGGCGGCTACGACTACAACGCCGACGAGAACCACGTAAACCATGCCACGGCCAAGCGTCCCGTCGGCTCCACCTTCAAGGCCTTTACACTGGCAACTGCCATCCAAAACGGCATGAACCCCAACGTCACCCTCAACTGCAACTCGCCGCTCAAGGCCAAGGGCACCACGACCGAGGTCCAAAACTACGCCAACCATAGCTATGGCAACATCACGCTTAAGCAGGCGACGGCATACTCCTCCAACACCGGCTACATCCAGGTGGCGGAAGCCGTCGGCAACAGCAAGATCATCTCGCTCGTCAAAAAGCTCGGCATCGATCCCGCCAAGGACAACATCGAGGACGTTCCCGTCATGACGCTCGGCACCGGCTCGATCTCGCCGCTCGAGATGGCCGCCGCCTACGCGACGTTTGCCAACGGCGGCTACTATCGCCAGCCGATCGCCATCACCGAGATTGACTCTCGTACCGGTTCGGTGCTGTACCAGCACACCGACAATCCCTCACAGGTACTTACCGAGGGCGAGGCCGCCGCGGTCACCGATGTTCTGTCCGGCGTCATGAAGGGCGGCGGTACGGGTGCTGCCGGCGCCCTGAGCGTCAACCAGCCCTATGCCGGCAAGACGGGCACCACCGACAACACCACCAACCTGTGGTTCTGCGGCTATACCCCGCAGCTGGCGTGCGCCCTGTGGACCGGCTATTCCGCGGGCGAGATTCCCATCCAAAAATACGGCACAGACCTGCTGGGCGACAGCACCAACCTGCCTGTCTTTAAGCGGTTTATGAACACCGTTCTGACCGGTACCGAGCGCGAGGAGTTTGCGACCGGAACGGCGCCCACCTACAAGAACAACAGCGTCTGGAAGTTCTACGGCACCAACAACGCCAAGAAGACGGAGAACGACGACAAGGACGAGAACGAGGACGAAGAGGAAACTACCACAACGACTACCACGACGACCACGACCACCGAGACCACGGGTGGCGACACCACCGGCGGCACCGGTACGACCGGTGGCTCGACGGGCGGCTCAACTGGTGGTTCGACCGGCGGCGATGGCGGCACGCCTACGCCTACGCCTACGCCTACGCCTACGCCCACTCCCGACCCCTCGCCCACGCCTGACGATACGGTCGGCTAGAAATCATCCGGCCATAAGCAACAAGGCCCCCGAGCAGCTTATTAAACTGCTCGGGGGCCTTTTAGTTTAAAGCGACCTGGTGGGCGGTCTTTATACCGGCAAACAAAAAAGGGGGTACCGACCAACGTCGATACCCCTTACAAGCCACTATGTCACGCACACAGTGCCGAGCGCACGACCCGCACGCCTACTTGCGAGAATTGCTCAGCTTATTGATCAGCGCCTCAAGACGCTCGCCGTCCTCGGCCGTCTGGGCAATAACCAAAATCGTATCGTTGCCGGCAAGCGAGCCAAGCACATCGGGCAGCTCTGCCGCATCAACGGCGGCGGCGATGCCGGAAGCCGTGCCAGGCTGAGCCTTGATCATAACCAGATTATCGGTGCGCAGAACGCCCGTTACGAGCTCGGAAACCATACGCTGCAGGTGCAGGTCCTCTGCCAGAACATAGATGCCCTCAGGGAGCTTACGCAGCCCCATATCGGCAATATCGCGAGAGACAGTCGCCTGCGTGCAATCAAAGCCCATAGCGCGGAGCTCATCGACCAGCACGCGCTGCGTGCGGACGTCCTTATTGCGCACAATATCTCTAATGGCATCCTGGCGCCCATTGCGTTTTTTAGCCATACAAACCCTCTCTCCAAAAGATGGCGGAGACAATCAATCAGTGATTGAATAGTTTAACGCTATTTGAAGGCTTTTGTGTATAAGAACGCATTTCGAAACAATTCTATGCAAATTTGTTTCGAGATGAGCCGTTTAGGCGGTTTTTGCGCCCGTCCGGTTAAGAAAAGCCGCCAGATGCGTACACATCACGCAGCGCGCGGGCTTGGCGCTGGCGATCGGCCCAAACAACAGACCGAGCCCCCGATGGTTATCCTTGAGCGCGGCGACCATCTGACGGGTTCGAGGCGCCTCGAGCATATCACGCATACGGGCGGAACGCTCGATTGACGACACCCCATGCGGGCTCAGACACAAATTCTCGATGCAGGCGACCAGTCCGGCAAAGTAGAACTTTTGGGTTGCCAGCTTGAGCCGACCACCGCTATCTGCTTCCGAGAGTGAGTCCGTAAGCTCGTCGAGCGCCCGGGTGTCATCGGATACCTTGGCATACATGGTGGGATCAAAGGCATCTGCAAGCTTAGGTGCCGCCGCGTGGAAACAAGCGTCGCCGCATCCGGAGACGCGCTGCGCCCGCGAGAGCGAGCACGCCATAAACCCAACTGTGCGAAACGCCTTGTCGTACAAAAGGCATGCCTCAAACAGCGGACGGCTATACATCACGCCAGAGGTCTGAACGACTAGGCCGCCTAAAATCAACTGGGACAGCCCGGTCACCATCGAAGATTTGCTATCAATGGAAATATGAGCAGCATCCAAGACGCGCGAATGGCGCTCTCGATGTGCATCATAGCGGTCGAGCGACACCGTGGGGAGCACTATGTCTGCCGTAGTATCGCACGCGATATCGACCATCTTGGAAAGAGACTGCGGAGCAAACCACTCATCGGCGTTCATGGCGATGATTTGAGAGCCGCGCGAGGCAGCAAAACCGGCACGAAGACAAGCGCCGCGCTTCGCGTCCTCGACGTCAATCAAATCAATATGGATGTCCCTGTCGGCAGCAACTTGAAGCGAATGGCGCACACCGGGCGCAGCATCGCGGCAGACAACGACAATCTGCAAATCGTAGAGGTCTTGGTTCTGGATACTCTCGAGCGCACGCATCGCATAGCTGGGCGAACCTTCTACCACAAGGATCACCGAAAGTCGCGGATGCGAGCCACGTCGAACCAAGTTATCCGTCCTCTCGACAGCAGTGAATCAAACTGTCGTTCATGGTACACCCCGGCAATAAAAGCAATGAGACACCGGTTGTATTGCACGCCAAGAACAGATGTTGCACACGCGCAGCCCACAGATGACAGGTGCCGACGCACGACGCGCCGAGCCCTCCCCTAGTCGAGCACGACAAGCTCGGCGGGATCGTAATCCACGCCCATAAACGTAAGGCCGCAGGCAGGAGCCGTGGGGCCCGCAGCGGTACGGTCGCAAGCATCGATGACCTCGCGCATCCACTCGGGTTCACGGCGATGCATGCCAATCTCGACAAGCGTGCCCACGATCGTGCGGACCATCGAATGCAGAAACGCATTGCCCTCGATGGTAAACGTCAGGATGTCCTCGCCAAACGCAACCTCATGGCCAAACTCGGCACGCATCACGCAGCGGTGCGTGGGCTTGCCCACGGCAGACGCCACCTTGCAAAAGCTCTTGAAGTCCTGCTCGCCCAGCAGCGCGGGACAGGCCGCAGACATCGCCTCAACATCCAATGGGTAGCGATGCCACCACACCGCACCGCGCGAAAGCACAGGGCGCGCGTCGCGATCGGCAATACGGTACGTATACGTACGGGAACGCGCATCAAAGCGTGCAGAAAAGCCTTTACGGGCCTTGTAGACCTCGTTTATGGCGATATCTTTGGGCAGGAGGGCATCCATAGCCCTCAGCCACCTACGGCGCGTCAAAGCCAACTCAGCGTCCGTTACGGGCACGCTGATAAACTGTGCCACCGCATGCACGCCGGCATCGGTACGTCCCGCACACGTCAGGTCGATCGGACGGCGCAGGAGCGTCTCAATAGCTCGACGTAGCTCACCCGCAACCGTCGTCTGTCCCGGCTGCACGGCAAATCCGCTATACGACGAGCCATCATAGGCCACGCGAAATACGAGCGTGGCGTCAAGCTCGGAAATCGAATTGAAATCAGACGGCGCAGTCATGGGCGCTCCCAACAAACAAGCAACGGTATCGCGACAAAAAAGAGGGGTACGCGAACGTACCCCTCGAATATAGCCTATGCAGACGGATTGTCTACTCAGCGGTCTCCTCAGCAGGAGCCTCCTCGGCAGCCTCGACCTTCTTGGGAGCAGCGGCCTTCTTGGGGGCCGGAGCAGCCTTCTTAGCCTTAGGCGTGCAAGGCTCGGTGACGAGCTCCATGATAACGATGGGAGCGTTGTCGCCCTTGCGGTTACCGAGCTTCATGATGCGGGTGTAACCGCCGTTGCGGTCCTGCCACATGCCCTGAGCAGCCTTGTCGAAGATCTCGGCAACGAGCTGCTTATCGCCGAGCTTGGCGATAGCCAGACGACGAGAGTGCAGGTCGCCCTTCTTGGCCCAGGTGATGATCGGGTCGACGACCGAACGCAGCGCCTTAGCGCGGGTCTCGGTGGTCTTGATGCGGTCGTTCTCGAAGAGGGCCTTAGCAAGGCTCTTCTTCATGGCCTTGGTGTGGCTCGCATCGGTGCCGAGCTTCAGGCCCTTCTTAACGTTGTGACGCATGGTCTAGTTTCTCCTCAAATATGCGAAGCATTAAGCCTTCAGGCTCAGGCCCATGGACTCAAGCTTGTCCTTCACTTCCTCGATCGACTTAACACCGAAGTTACGGATGTTGAGCAGATCGTTCTCCGAGAACTCAACGAGCTGACGGACCGAGTGAATGCTGGCGCGCTTAAGGCAGTTGTAGGAACGGACGGAAAGGTCCAGATCCTCGATCTGCTTGTCCAGTTCGGCGTTGTCGTTGGTGACCTCGGGAGCGAAGATCGAAGCCTCCTCCTCGACCTCGGGGGTCTCGGCAAGGTTCATAAAGGCGGCCATATGCTGGTTGATGATATTGGCAGCCTGGACCACGGCGTCGCGCGGGGCGATGGAGCCGTTGGTCTCGATCTCGAGGACAAGGCGGTCGTAGTCGGTGTGCTGACCGACACGGCAAGCCTCAACGAGCTTGGCGCAACGGGAAACCGGCGAGTACAGCGAGTCGACGTGGATCACACCGATGGGATCGTTGTCGCGCTTGTTGGCCTCGCCAGAAACATAGCCGCGGCCATAGCCGATGCGCATGCTCATGGTGAGATGGCCACCCTCGGTGAGCGTAGCGATGTGCTGCTCGGGGTTGACCAGCTCAAACTCGGACGGAATAAAGAAGTCCGCACCGGTGACCTCGCAGGGGCCGTCAACCGAGATGGTGGCGGTCGCCTCGTCGGTCGTGCCGAGAGCCCTGAAGACAAGACCCTTGACATTCAGGACGATGTCGGTGACATCCTCGACCATGTTAGGGATGGTCATGAACTCGTGCTGCGCACCATCGATCTGAATAGCCTCGACGGCGGCACCCTCGAGCGAGGACAGAAGTACGCGACGGAGGGAGTTACCCAGCGTATCGCCGTAGCCACGCTCGAGCGGCTCGACGGAGACACGAGCAGACGTCTCGTTGATCTCTTCGACCTGAACCTGAGGCCTAATGAATTCTGACATGTATTACCTCCAGCCTCAGCAGCCCGGATGGACTACTTAGAGTAGAGCTCGACGATGAGCTGCTCGTTGATATCACCGCTGATCTGCTCACGCGTCGGCAGAGCGAGCACGTTACCAGACAGCTTCTCGATATCGACCTCGAGCCAGCCAGGAACCTCAAAGCGCTCGGAGGAAATCAGGGCCTCCTTGATGGGGAGGAGGTCACGGAACTTCTCGCCGACAGCGACGACGTCGCCGGCCTTGACGCGGTAGGACGGGATGTCCACGCGCTTGCCGTTCACGGTGAAGTGACCGTGACGGACGGACTGACGAGCCTCTTTGCGGGTGCGGGCGAAGCCAAGACGGAAGACGACGTTGTCGAGGCGAGACTCAAGAATGATCATGAGGTTCTCACCGGTGACGCCGTTCATCTTACGGGCCTTGTTGAAGTAGCCGTGGAACTGCTTCTCCAGAACGCCATAGATGAACTTGACCTTCTGCTTCTCGCGCAGCTGCATGCCGTACTCAGATTCCTTGCGACGGCGCTTGGGCTGACGGATAGATTCCTTCTTGCTGCTGTAACCGAGCTCAGCGGGATCGATCCCGAGCTGACGGCAGCGCTTAAGAACAGGAGTCCTGTCGATTGCCATATTGATACGATCCTTTCAGTTACACGCGGCGACGCTTCTTGGGGCGGCAGCCGTTGTGCGGAATGGGGGTCTTGTCCTGGATGCTCGAGACCTCGAGGCCAGCAGCCTGGAGGGAGCGGATGGCGGTCTCACGACCGGAGCCGGGGCCCTTGACGAAGACGGAAACCTTCTTCATACCGTGCTCCATGGCCTGCTTGGCAGCAGCCTCGGCAGCCATCTGGGCAGCGAACGGCGTGGACTTACGGGAGCCCTTGAAGCCCACCTGGCCAGCCGACTTCCAGGAAATGACGTTGCCCTGGGGATCGGTGATCGAAACGATCGTGTTGTTGAACGTAGAACGAATGTGAGCCTGGCCCACGGAAATGTTCTTACGGTCCGCGCGCTTCAGACGGGCAGCGCGAACGTTCTTCTTAGCAGTAGCCATCTATCTAGCGCTCCTTATTTCTTCTTCTTAGCACCGATCTGACGCTTCGGGCCCTTGCGGGTACGAGCGTTAGTGTGGGTGCGCTGGCCGCGGACAGGGAGGCCCTTGCGGTGACGAAGGCCGCGGTTGCAGCCGATGTCCATAAGGCGCTTGACGTTCTGGTTGCGCTCACGGCGGAGGTCGCCCTCAACCATGATCTGGTTCTTATCGATATAATCGCGGATGGCGTTAACCTCATCCTCGGTGAGGTCCTTAACGCGCGTATCCACGTTAACGTTGCACTCGACGCAAATCTTCGTCGCAGTGGTGCGGCCGATGCCGTAAATGTAGGTCAGACCGATCTCAACGCGCTTCTCACGCGGGAGGTCGACACCATTAATACGGGCCAACGTAGTCTCCTCTCTTAACCCTGACGCTGCTTATGACGGGGGTTCTCGCAAATGACGAGGACCTTGCCATGGCGCCTAATGATTTTGCACTTATCGCACATCTTCTTGACCGAAGGACGTACCTTCATCGTTCTTCCTTTCGGTAGCGCTCAAACTACTTCCCTACTATCTACTCGCCCAGCCGCAGGCGTTTAAAACTATGGCTGGTCTTCACACACAATCCGACCGTAGGTTGAGCTAAGCCTGCAGTCGGAAATGGAGTGCGTGTATGCGTGCCGCTATTTGTAGCGATAGGTGATGCGGCCGCGGGTCAGGTCGTACGGGGAAAGCTCCACGACAACCCTGTCACCGGGGAGAATACGGATGTAATTCATTCGGATCTTGCCAGAAATGTTGCACAGAACCGAATGACCGTTCTCGAGCTCGACCTTAAACATGGCATTGGGCAGCGGTTCCTTTACCGTACCCTCGAGCTCAATTGCGTCTTCCTTCTTCACAAGCAATCATCTTTCTCTAGAAAACGACAGCGATTGAGTATTCTACAACACGTATGCACGCATCGTAATAACTTCGTAATGGCTCCACAACTAAGTGGAACTTGTTACATTTCTCCGCCTTGGAGCGAACACCAAGCACCTTGCGCATCCGTGGTGAGAATCACCGGACCGTCATTGGTAATGGCGACGGTGTTCTCGTAGTGCGCAGCGGGCAGGTGGTCGTTGGTCGTGACGATCCAACCGTCGGAGCCCGTGCTCACATGGTTGGAACCCATCGTAACCATCGGCTCGATGGCAATGACCATGCCGGCCTGGAGGCGAACGCCCCTCCCCTTCTTTCCATAGTTAGGAACGTTGGGGTCCTCGTGCATCACGCGGCCAATGCCATGGCCCACATAATCACGAAGCACGCCGTATCCGTGAGACTCGGCGAGGGACTGAACGGCATAGCCGACGTCCCCGATATGGTTACCGGGAACAGCCTGCTCGATGGCGGCCTTTAGGCAATCGCGCGTAACCTCGCACAGGGCCTTGGCCTCGGGCGTGGGGGTGCCGACGAAAAACGTCCAAGCATTATCGCCAACCCAACCGTCAACGACGGCTCCCGTATCGATGGAGATGATATCGCCATCGCGCAGGATCATGTCAGGGTTGGGAATACCGTGAACCACGGCATCGTTGATCGATGCGCAAATGGTCCCCGGGAACCCGCCGTAACCCTTAAAGGCAGGGGTGCCGCCATGCATGCGGATAATCTGCTCCGCAAGCTGATCGAGCTCAAAAGTCGAAACGCCGGGGCGCACCATGACTCCAACGTGGCGGAGCGCCATCTTAGATAGCGCTCCTGCCTTCTTCATCTGCTCGATTTGCGTTGCAGACTTAATCTTGATCATAGACCGAGAGCCTCTTTGACATCCCCGTACACGGTCTCGCGAGCCTGGTCACCGTTGACCGACTTGAGCAGACCCTGGCCACGATAGTAGTCGACGAGCGGGCTCGTGGACTTCTCGTAGACGTCGAGACGGTTCTTGATGGTCTCGGGCTTGTCGTCGTCGCGCTGATACATCTCGCCGCCACACTTGGGGCAGGTAGCATCGGCAGCGGTGCCGGTGTAACCGCAGGCGCGGCAGGTGCGACGCGAAGACAGACGATCGATAATGACCTCGGGGGCCACATCGACCAGAAGGGCGCAGTCGATCTCGCGACCCATGGCGGAGAGCTCGGAATCGAGCGTCACGGCCTGGGCGGTGTTGCGCGGGAAGCCGTCGAGGATGAAGCCCTGCTGGGCGTCATCGGCGGCAAGGCGCTCCTTGACAAGGTCGATCACGAGCTGATCGGGAACGAGCTCGCCAGCGTCCATGTACTTCTTAGCCTGAATACCAAGCTCGGTGCCACCCTTGACGGCAGCACGCAGCAGGTCGCCCGTGGAAATGTGAGCGACGCCAAACTCGGCGACGAGCTCCTGTGCGACGGTACCCTTACCGGCACCCGGAGCTCCGAGCAATACGAGGTTCATGAGCAATCCTCCTCTAGCCTATTTAAAGAATCCATCGTAATCATACATCTTGATCTGGCCTTCGAGCTTATCGACCGTGTCGAGCACGACGCCGACCATGATGAGGATGGACGTGCCGCCAAATGCCTGGATTAGCTGGTTACCCGTAAAGGAGAAGATGATCGAAGGCACGATGGCGATGAGCGCCAAAAAGACAGCGCTGGGAAGCGTAATCTTGTTGAGCGCGTTCTTGATGTAGGCCGCGGTAGCCCTACCCGGACGCACGCCCGGAATAAAGCCGCCCTGCTTCTTAAGGTTGTCGGCCGTGTCATCGGGGTTGAATACCATGGACGTGTAGAAGTACGCGAAAAACACGATGAGGACAACGTTAAGCACCCAGTTGAGCCAGCCGCGCGAAAGCGCAGAGGCAACTGCCTGGATCCAGCCGATGCCGGGGAAGAACACGGCAATCTGAGCCGGGAAGTACAGCAGCGCCGAAGCGAAGATGATCGGCACGACACCCGCGGTGTTGACCTTGATGGGCAGGTAGGTGGTCTGGCCACCCATCATGCGACGGCCCACGACGCGCTTAGCGTAGGAGACCGGGATGCGGCGCTGGCCGCGCTCAAGGAAAACAATCAACGGGATAACCAGCAGGATGATGGCGCAGATGATCACCATGGTGATGATGCCACCGGCATTGCCCTCGGTGCTGGAGAAGATAGCCTGCGGCAGGCCGGCCATGATGTTCGCAAAGATGATCAGCGACATGCCATTGCCGATACCGCGCTGGGTGATGAGCTCACCAATCCACATGATCAGCATGGCGCCCGCAGTGAGCGTGCCGACGATCATGAGGTCGAAGATGATCTCGGGAGCGCCGGCGCCATTGAAGCTGATGCCGAAACTCTTAAAGAGGAAGAGGTAACCCACGGAGTTGAGGATTGCCAGAGCCAGGGTGAGGTAACGCGAATACTGCGTGATCTTGGTCTGACCGACCTCGCCCTCGCGGGCAAGCTCATGCAGGGAAGGCACAACGGCCTGGAGCATCTGGAGGATGATCGAGCTGGTGATGTAAGGCATGATGCCCAGCGAAAACACCGACACATAGCTCAACGCGCCGCCAGAGAAAAGATTCAGGAGGGCCATAGCACCTGCGGCGACCGAATTGTTATCGGTCGAGAAAAGGCCCAGCATCCCCTGGAAGGGAATGCCGGGCACAGGAACGTGCGCACCAATGCGGTACACGACGAGCATAGCTATGGTAAAAAGAATCTTTTCGCGCAATTCTTTGATGCGGAAAGCATTCTTAAGACCATTTAGCACGGCAGCTCGACCTTTCCGCCGGCGGCCTCGATCTTGGCCTGCGCAGAAGCGCTGACCTTGTCGACCTTGACCGTGAACTTCTTGGTGAGCTCACCATTGCCGAGCACCTTGACGGGCTCGAACTCGCTCTTGGTGATGCGAGCGGCCTTAAGAGCGGCACCGTCGATCACAGCGCCGTCCTCGAACTTACGCTCGAGACGCTCAACGTTAACGGCGGTGTACTCGATACGACGGGGGTTGCGGAAGCCCGGAAGCTTGGGCAGGCGCATAGCCAGCGGAGTCTGGCCACCCTCGAAGCCGGCACCCTTGGTGCCGCCAGAGCGGGAACCCTGGCCCTTCTGGCCGCGGCCAGAAGTGGTGCCGTGACCCGAAGAATTGCCACGGCCGACGCGCTTACGGTTCTTGGTGGAACCGGGCGCGGGAGTAAGATCGTGAAGCTGCATTTGCTACTCCTCTACAATCTCGACAAGGTGCTTGACCTTGAAGATCATGCCGCGGACGGACTCGTTGTCAGCAATCTCGCGAACCTCGCGGATCCTGTGGAGACCGAGGGCACGGACAGTACGGACCTGGTCCTGCTTGCAACCATTGGTGCTGCGGACCTGCTTGATCTTGATGGTGTCAGCCATGCTTAGTTCTCCTTACCGACGAACATCTCGGAGACCGTCAGGCCACGGCGAGCCGCGACGTCCTCAGGGCTGGAGAGCTCCTTGAGGCCCTCGACGGCAGCCTTGATGATGTTGAGGCCGTTGTCGGTACCGAGGGACTTGGACAGGACGTTCTTGATGCCAGCAAGCTCAAAGAGGGGACGCACAGCGCCGCCGGCGATAACGCCGGTACCCTCGACAGCGGGCTTGATGATGATGCGGCCGGCACCAAAGTGGCCGAGAACCTCGTGCGGGATGGTGCCCTGCTCGGTCACCGGCACGTGGAACATGTTCTTCTTGGCATCGAGAGACGCCTTGGAGATGGCCATGGGCACCTCAGCGGACTTGCCCATGCCAACGCCGACGTTGCCCTTGCCGTCGCCAACGACGACGAGAGCGACGAGGCTCATGCGACGACCACCCTTGACGGTCTTCGACACGCGGTTGATGTAAACGACGCGCTCCTCGAACTCGGAGGCCTCGCGCTGCTGCTTCTGATTACGAGCCATGTGCTACATACCTCCTAGAACTCGAGACCGGCGGCACGAGCACCGTCGGCGAGGGCCTTGACGCGGCCATGGTAGATACGGCCACCGCGATCGAAGGCGACCTTGGTGATGCCGGCCTCGATGGCGCGCTTGCCAACGAGCTGACCGACCTTCTCCGCAGCCTCCTTGTTCGAGGTGTGGGTGCCCTTGAACTCGGCCTCGAGGGTCGAGGCAGAGACGAGCGTCAGGCTGGAGCCCTTGCTGTCGTCGATGATCTGGGCATAGATGTTGGCGTTAGTACGGGTCACGCGAAGACGCGGACGCTCGGAGGTACCCGAGACCTTGCCGCGAACACGACGCTGACGACGCTTGAGGCCTTCCAGCTTCGCCTTATGCTTGTTCATACGTAAACTCCTAAAAAGGTTGATCTTGCCAGCACCTGACGGGGTGCTGGTCTTATGCGAGTGAGTCGGTTACGACTACTTGGCGGCCTTACCCAGCTTGCGGCGGATGTGCTCGCCAACGTAGTGGATACCCTTGCCCTTGTAAGGCTCGGGAGGACGATGGCCGCGGATCTCAGCGGCGATCTGACCGACCTGCTGCTTGTTGATACCCTTGACGTTCACGTGGGTGTTGTCGGGAACCTCGAAGGTGATGCCCTCGGGAGCCTCGACGATCACGGGGTGCGAGAAGCCCAGGGAGAACTCGAGGTTCTTGCCCTTCTGCTGCACGCGGTAACCGACGCCGGCGAGCTCGAGCTTCTTCTCGAAGCCCTCGGAAACGCCAACAACCATGTTGTGGATGAGGGCGCGGGTGAGGCCGTGGCGGGCACGGGTCTCACGCTCGTCGTCGGGACGGGAAACGGTGAGAACATTGTCCTCGACGTTGATAGCGAGCTTCTCAAAGACATCGAGCTCGAGCTGGCCCTTGGGGCCCTTGACGACAACGTTGTTGCCGTTGACTGCCACTTCGACTCCGGCGGGAATCTGGACAGGCTTATTACCGATACGAGACACGGTGATCTCCTTTCCTTCTACCTACCGAGCGAATTACCAGACGTAAGCGATGATCTCGCCGCCGACGTTGTGCTTGCGAGCATCGCGGTCGGTCATGACGCCATGGCTGGTGGAAATAATGGCGGTACCAAGGCCACCGCGGACGCGGGGCATGTCGGCAACGCCGGTGTACTTACGCAGGCCCGGCTTGGAAATGCGGCGGATGCCGTTGATGACCTTAGCCTTCTTGGGACCATACTTAAGCGTGATGTGCAGAGTCTTCTGGGGAACGGTGTCCTCGACATCGTAGCCCTCGATGTAGCCCTCCTCGTGCAGAACACGAGCGATCTCGACGAGCTTCTTGCTGCTCGGCATGGAGACCGTGGCCTTGTTCACAGAGTTAGCGTTACGGATGCGCGTAAGCATATCTGCGATCGGGTCTGTAAGGTTCATACAGATTCTCCTTCGTTCTTGATGAACACGTGCTCTTGGTTCTTCACCGCCCTTAACGGCAAAGCCTTTTTAGCGCGTTTTCCCTGTTCCAAACGGATGCTTGAAACGCTGGTAGTGACTTACCAGCTGGCCTTCTTAACGCCGGGAAGCTCGCCCTTGAGTGCAAGCTCACGGAAGCAGACACGGCACAGGCCGAACTTGCGGTACACAGAGTGCGGACGGCCGCAGCGCTGGCAGCGCGTGTACTCACGAGTAGAGAACTTCTGCTTGCGATTGCACTTGACGATCATCGATGTCTTAGCCACTTATATCCTCCTCACATAGAGTATTGTTCGCCCCAAGCGCCGCCCCCTTGTGGGAACGGCGCTTATAGGGCAGGTGAACCTATTTCTTGAACGGGAAACCGAAGGCGTCCAGAAGGGCCTTGGCCTCCTCATCGGTGTTGGCGGTGGTCACGAAAGTGATGTCCATACCACGCTGGTGATCGACGGAGTCGAAGTCGATCTCGGGGAAGATGAGCTGCTCGGTGACGCCCATGGAGAAGTTACCACGGCCGTCGAAGCTCTTGGCGGAGATGCCGCGGAAGTCGCGGATACGGGGGATCGCGACGGAGGTCAGACGATCGAAGAACTCCCACATACGGTCGCCACGCAGGGTAACCTTGCAGCCGATCGGCATACCAGCGCGCAGGCGGAAGGTAGCGATGGACTTGCGGGCACGGGTGATCATCGGCTGCTGGCCGGTGATGGCGCGCAGGTCGCGCACGGCACCGTCGATGGCCTTGGAATCGGTAGCGGCCTCGCCGACACCCATGTTCACGACGATCTTCTCAAACTTGGGGATCATCATGACGTTCTCGTACTGGAACTTGTCCTGAAGCTGCTGCTTGACCTCGTTGTTGTACTTGGTCTTCAGACGCGGCACATACTTCTCTTCTGCCATTGTTCACTCCTTCTTGGGGTTTTAAGCACGGGGCGTGGCCACGATGGGTTGTCCTCGTGCCTCCTGGCTGCATCCGCGCCGCTCATGGCATTTCGCGGTTTGGACTCGACGCAGCAGGAGCCGACAAAACAATCGGTACTATACGCGCATTGGGTGCGTATTTCCAGAAAAACCTCGTCTGCCTGCACAACTCCACAACTCCCCCGCACATAGTGATCCCCAAAAAGCAGTTGCGGTGAAATAGGGACTGTTGGGCGGCCTAACAGGCTTAAACAATCCGTATTTCACCGCAACTTATTGGTGGGGATGCGATTAGCGCTTGCGGGGGACGAGCTTGGTGCGGCGCAGGTGGATCATCTCGGCGGCTATGGAGATGGCGATCTCCTCGGGGTCCTCGGCCTGAATGGCAACGCCGATCGGCAGGTGCAGCTCGTCGATCCGCTCCTGCGTAAAGCCCTCCTGCTCCAGGCGGGCGCGCACAAAGGCCGTCTTGCGGCGCGAGCCTAAGCAGCCCAGATAGGCGGGCTTGGCGCGCATGGCCTGAATCACCACGTCGATATCGGACTTGTGACCCGCCGTGGCGGCGACCACCAGGTCGCGCGGGCCGATGGGACACAGCTCGCTCAGGTTCTTGTAGTCGACCAGACGACGGTCGTAGACGCCGGGCACCCAATCGGGGGTCAGCGTGCCGGGGCGGTCATCGCACGCCACGACGGCAAAGCCCGCCGCCGTGAGCACGCGCGCCGTCGCAGCGCCCACGTGGCCGCAGCCAAAGATATAAGTCAGGCCCTCGGGGCAGAGCGTCTCGATGTGCGCCGGGGGAATCTCGGAGACCGCGTTGGTGTAGGTGACCTTACTCCCCTCCTCCACCAGCGAAAGCCCGGGACAGCCCGCAATGGTGCGGCGCGATTCCTCGCCATGGTACTCGGCCACATCGCCCTCGAGCGCGCTTACGACAAACGGCTCAAAGTCGATGACGAAGTCGCCGATGCGCCGAAAGGCCAAGACGTCGGCAATTTCCTGGAACAACGGTGCCTGGGTCGCATCCAGATGCAGGTAGCACAGGCAGATGGCTCCGCCGCAGATCATGCCGGTATCGGAGTTCTCGCCGCCCATGGTGTAGCGGACCAGACGCGACTGACCCGCGCTCAGGAGCTCGCGCGCCTCGTCCAGCGCAAAGAGCTCAATCTTGCCGCCGCCGATGGTGCCCGCCTGGCTGCCATCGGCAAAGACGGCCATCCATGCGCCCACACCGCGCGGTGACGACCCTGCCGTGCCGGCAACTACCACCAACTCGCACGTCTTACCGGCCTTCAGAGCGCCAAGCGCAGCATTCACCACATCGAGCTTTTCCATTGCAATTTCCTATCCCTGGAATACACCGGTGAGCATAGCGAGTGCCTCGAGCACGCCGCCGCCGACCGACGTCGCCTTGTCCGAAATGTAGTTGATATAGCTGGCATCGCCGCGCGGATCGACATCGGCGCATTTAAAGCCCTCAGTCACCTGCACGCCGTTCGCCAAAAGCCCGCGCAGACAGCCATCGATCTGCGTGCACATGGGCGTATCGCCCGCATAGCCAATCACGTCTCCGGCGCTCACGATGTCGCCGATTGCGCGGTCGGACCGAAACACGCCGGCGGCGGGGCTGTGGATAACGCGCTCTTTACCATAGCCGGCGATAATGCCTGGCACGCCCGTGTTGGGCTGGGGCGAACCTTGGGTAATGACACGGCCGAGAAAATGCCCGCGCATGGTCTCGACCACGGCATCGCAGTCAACCGGCGCGGTAAAGCCCGGCCCCACGGCGATGACGGCAGGCGCCATGTCGCGCGTGGTGCCCAAGTTGCGCTTAGCCAGAATCGCGTCGACCACGGCAGCGGGTTTCAGCTCGCCGAGCATCTTGGCCTGGGGGTCCACCACAACGGCGACGTCTCCGACCTCGGTAATCGCAAGTGCCTCTGCCGGCGTCTGTGCCAAGCGAGCGCGAATACCCTCGACCTCGACCTCGCCCAGACGAATGGCCTCGCAAAAACTGATCGTGCGGCGGATGCACGTGGGAACCGCGATATCGGCCATAACGACCGACACGCCGGCGCGCACCAAGCGAGCGGCGACGCCCGTGGCGATATCGCCGGCGCCGCGAACATAAACGAGCATTCCCGGGGCACCTCCCTGTGCTACGGTTTGAGCAGAGCAAAAGCGGTTCGACCGCTACTCTGATGATTATTTATTATCACAGTATTATACGGCGGTGAACAGATGGAAACGACGAGCGGAAACCTTGCCTCCGCGCTCAAGATCGAGCCGGGCATTACCGCAATTATCGGCAGTGGCGGCAAGTCGACATTGCTGCGTGCGTTGGGTCTCGAGCTCATGCGCGCCGGCGGCAGGGTGCTTCTCTGTACCACCACGCACATGTTTCCCGTCGCCGGCGTACCATGGGACGGGTCGAATCGTCGCCTGGACGCCGCGCCTTGGAAGCCGGGGGCCCTGCATGTTCCCGGCTGCACCTGCGAGGCATGCGCGGGCATGAACCGCGGAAGTATCTGCCAGGCGGGTGTTTTGGGCCCGGAGACAGGCAAGCTCTCCGCCCCCGTTGAGCCGCTCAACGAGCTGGCGCAGCGCTTTGACTATGTATTGGCCGAGGCAGATGGCAGCAAGCGACTCCCGCTCAAGGCGCATGCCGCCTGGGAGCCGGTAATTCCCTCCGGCACGGCCAACGTCATCTGGCTCGTCGGCGCCTCGGGACTCAGCAAGCCCATCAACGAAGCCGTCCACCGCCCCGAGCTCTTTTGCGAGCGTTGCGGCTGCGAGCTCACCGACATCGCCACGCCCGAGCGCGTCGCCCAGGTGCTCAATGCCGAGATGCGGATGCTGAACCTCAACAATGCCCGCATCATGCTCAACCAAGTCGACACGCTCAGCGACCCCACGATGGCAGATCGCTTCGAGGCAGCCCTCAACCGCCCCCTCATCGCCACCAGCCTCAAGTAGCCGGCCCCATCTCGTCAGTTGCGGTGAAATACGGACTGTTTGGCCGCCTGACGGCCGCAAACAGTCCGTATTTCACCGCAACTGCGGAGGGGACACGGCATCTTTGCTGCTAGCGGGGCACGTAGCGACCGGGCTGGGCTCCGGTAGGCTCGCCGTCGCGTGCCGCCAGCACGCCGTTCACAAACACGGCCTTGGCGCGGCCATGTGCCTCAAAGCCTTCGAGCGGCGTGTAGTCCACAGCCTGATGCTGTGTCGCGGCGCGAATGGTCCAGCGCGCCTGGGGATCCCACACGCACACGTCGGCATCGGCACCCTCGGCAAGACAGCCCTTGCGTGGATACATGCCAAAAACGCGCGCCGGGTTCTCGCTCATCAAGCGGCACAGATCCTCGGGACCCAGCTGTCCCTCAAAGCTCGTGGCAATCGCGACGGGACGATGCTCCACGCCGGGCCCGCCGTTGGGAATCGCGCGGAAATCGTCGCGCCCGCGGTCCTTTTGCCCGTGCAGGTTAAAGCTGCAGTGGTCGGTCGCAATCGTATCGATCTCGCCGGCCACAAGCGCCTCGCGCAGCGCGGCACGGTCACCGGCATGGCGCAGCGGCGGGCTCATCACATACTTGGCGCCCGCAAAGCCGTCCTCGCCCTGCTCCAGATAACAGGTGTCGTCGAGCATCAGATACTGGGGGCAGGTCTCGACATAGATATCCTTCTGCCCGCGCGCTTTGGCAGCGCGAATGGCCTCGAGCCCCAGCTTGGTCGAAAGGTGCACCACGTTGACCGGAGCGTCCCCGGCCAGGTGCGCCAGATACAGCAGGCGGCTCACGGCTTCGGCCTCACACACGTCCGGGCGGCTGAGCGCATGCCCCTCGGGCCCATGAATCCCCTGCTCGTACACGCGCTTCTGCAGCTCATTCACCAGCGTACCGTTCTCGCAATGCACGCACAGTATGCCGCCAATACGCTTGAGCTCCTCGAGCACCTCGAGCGTCTCGGCATCGTCCAGGCGCAAATGATCGTAGGCAAAGTAGGTCTTAAACGACGATACGCCCGCCTCGCGCATGGCCGAAAGATCGGCGCGGTTGCGCTCATTCCACTCGGCGAGTGCCATATGAAAAGCGTAGTTGGCCGTGCAGGTTCCGTCGGCGCGGCGATGCCACTCGGCCAAGGCATCGGGCATGGTCACGCCGCGATCGGCCGTCGCGTAGTCCACAATGGTCGTCGTGCCGCCGCAGGCAGCCGCGCGCGTGCCGGTCTCAAAGCTATCGGCTGTCCAATCCATGCCAGTCCAGCACTGCATGTGCGTGTGGCCGTCGATAAAGCCGGGAAACACCCAGCAGCCCGCGGCGTCCTCGACGGTATCGTCGGCGCCCGGCTCAATCGCTGCGGCGATCCGCACAATCTTGTCGCCCTCCATGGCAAGATCGGCGCGGCGAAGCCCCTGGGGCGTCACGAGCGCGCCGTTTTTGATGATGATCATAATTGCTCCTTATTGATTGATGCAGTTGGCCACGCGATCAAAATACGAGCAGGCGGCAATATGCTCCGTTATGCGTCGCTGTCCCTTGACGGTATCGACGTCCCACAGCTCGTAGGCACGCGCCTCGACCAACACCACATCGGTACGGCCCTTGAGGATCGAACCGCCGCCGTCCTTGCCCTCAAGACACATAAGCGCATCGAATAGTTCCGCCGGAAAGAGCACCGGGCTCGAAGGCTCACCGTTGCACGCAAGACGCACCGGATGCTTGCGGCCACGCTCGTCAAATGCACGAACCATAGCCTCAAAAGAATCCGAACTCACGAGCGGCTGGTCGCCCGGCAAAAAGAGGCAACCTTTCCAGTTGCGTTCGACTCCCCACGAAAGGCCCGCACGGACGCTTTCGCTGCGCAGCTCGCCATCGTGCAGCACGCACGGGCAATGCTTGTCCTCGCAAATCTGAGCGACCTCGGGCCAACGCGTCGAAACCACGACGTCAAAGCCCCGGGGAACCGAATCGATGGTCCGGGCAATCAGCGGCTCGCCATAGATATCGGCAAGCATCTTGTTAGAGCCAAACCGCTTGCCCTCGCCCGAAGCCATAATGACGCATCCAAGTTTCATCTCCGCAAACCTCCCCTGGCTGCCTTGGACACCATAGTTGCTATACCCACCATACCAAGCTCGCACTCCGTCGGAACAGGTATGCGCTCGTTTTTCCAGCGAACGCCCCTTGGCTCTCCATAGCACAAAGGAGGGCACCCCGCGACGCAGGGCACCCTCCTCAATGGTGCAGATATGCCTACTCAGCGTCGCCGGTAAACGTGGTACCGGTCTTGCCGGCAAGGCCATCGCGCGCCTTCTCGAGCAGTGTGATGAGCGCCGTGCGGCCCGGCTTGCTCTCGGCAAACGTCGAGGCGGCCTGAACCTTGGGCAGCATGGAGCCGCGACCGAACTCGTTGGCCTCGGACAGACGCTTTACGTCAGCCGCGGTCAGCGTGTCGAGCCACTGCTCGTGGTCGGTGCCAAAGCCAATGGCAACCTTCTCCACGGCCGTCAGGATAACCAGGGCATCGGCATCGAGCTGCTCGGCGAGCTTCTCGGCCGCAAAGTCCTTATCGATGACGGCGGCAGCGCCCTTAAGGTGGTTGCCCTGGGCCTTGGTGACGGGAATGCCACCGCCGCCGCAGGAGATCACCACATGGTTGGACTCGACGAGCGACTTAATGGTGTCGAGCTCGACGATGTTCACGGGCTTGGGCGAGGCAACCACGCGACGGAAGCCCTGCTTCTCGTCGTGGATGAACTGGTAGCCGCGGTCGGCCTCCAGCTCCTTGGCCTCGGTCTCGCTCATCCACGGACCAATCGGCTTGACCGGGTCGGCAAAGGCCGGGTCGTCTGCCGCAACCTCGACCTGGGTGAGCACGGTGGCGACACCCTTGTCGATATTGCGGTCGAGCATTTCCTCGCGCAGCGCATTTTGCAGGTCATAGCCAATGTAGCCCTGGCTCATGGCGCCGCAAACGGACAAGGGGCAGGGAACGTACTTCTGAGGATTAGAGCGCGTGAGCTCAGCCATCGCGTTGGCGATCATGCCCACCTGGGGACCGTTGCCATGCACGACGACGACCTCGTTGCCCTCCTCGATCAGGTCGACGATAGCCTTGGAAGTCGTCTTGACGGCCTCCATCTGCTCGGGAAGGTTGGCGCCGAGGGCGTTTCCGCCCAGGGCGACAACGATACGCTTAGCCATTTCTCAGCCCGGCTTTAGGCCTGGAACCAACGGGCGGTGTTGCGCTCGTCGAGGGCCTTGAGGGTAGCGGCGGGATCGGCAACCTTCTGCAGGAACATCATGGCTGCGATGGCATACGGCTTGTAGCTGGCCTCCTTGTACATGCCCACGCGGTGCATGTCGAAGACGTCGGCGTTAACCTCGCCGTGCTCGCAGGAGACACCGGAGATGTCGGCGGGCAGCGGGTGCATAAAGATGGTGTCCTGGCCGTTGGCAGTCTTCTCCATGAGCTCGGTCGTGGAGCACCAGTCCTGATGGGTGGCGTTCTGGGCGAGCAGCTCCTTCTCGAGCGCTGCGATGCCGGCGTCGTCGCCCTCGGCGTACAGGTTGGTACGCTTCTCCATGGCGGCAAACGGAGCCCAGCTCTTGGGGATCACGATGTCGGCACCCTCGAAGGCCTCGGCCATGGTGTTGACCTGCTTAAAGGTGGTACCGGACTCGGCGGCATAGCCCTTAGCGCGCTCGACGACCTCGGGCATGAGGTCGTAGCCCTCGGGGTGAGCCAGGGTGACGTCCATGCCAAAGCGGGGCAGTAGGCTGATCAGCGACTGCGGGCAGGACAGCGGCTTGCCGTAAGAGGGCGAATAGGCCCAGGTAACGGCAACCTTCTTGCCCTTGAGGTTCTCAAGACCGCCAAACTCGTTGATGAGGTAGAGCATGTCGGCAGAGGACTGCGTGGGGTGGTCGGAGTCGGACTGCAAGGAGATGAGCGTGGGACGGTGATCCAGAACGCCGTCCTCGTAGGCCTGCTGGACAGACTCGGAGACCTCGGCCATGTAGGCGTCGCCCTTGCCGATGTACATGTCGTCGCGGATGCCGATGACGTCGGCCATAAAGGAGATCATGGTAGCGGTCTCGCGGACGGTCTCGCCGTGGGCGATCTGGGACTTCTTCTCGTCCAGGTCCTGCAGCTCAAGGCCGAGCAGGTTGGCGGCCTTAGAGAAGGAGAAGCGCGTACGGGTGGAGTTGTCGCGGAACAGGGAGACGGCCAGGCCCGAGTCGAAGATCTTGGATGAAACGTTGTTCTCACGCAGCTCGCGCAGGGCGTCGGCGACGATGTAGAGCGCCTTGAGCTCGTCGGTGGTCTTATCCCAGGTGTGCAGGAAGTCGCTGCCGTACATGCCCTTAAAATCGAGGCCGTTCAGCTGCTCGACGAGCTCGGTAAACTTGGCGTCCATGTAAATATCCTTTCTAAAGATGAAACGATCGCAATGAGTAGATGTGCTCCGGCATGCGCGTGTGGCTAGAACATGCAGAGCACCACGACGAGGACCCGCCACCGTTGAGGAAGCATGGGAGATAACGACCGCGGGCCCCAAGTCAACAGGGGATGCCGGGGGCACGAGCGGCCCCCGGCTCAACAAGATCAAGGAATGGGACTAGTCGATCTTGTTGTTGGTCAGACCGGCGCGGAACACGGTGGCATCGCCATCGGCCTGGCTCGGATCGTAGAGGTTCAGAGCGGCAACATACATGGCGGCAGCGGTGACCAGGTCATCCTTGTAGGTGACCTCGTTGGGAGCGTGAGCCTGAGACTCGGCACCCGGGCCAAAGCCGACGCAGGGGATGCCATAACGGCCCTGGATGGAAACGCAGTTCGTGGAGAAGGTCCACTTATCGCACAGCGGGCGACCGGTGCGCTTGTCCATGCTGGGCTCGCAGCCGATGCGCTCGTCACCAAACATGGCCTTGTGGGCGTCGACGAGGGCCTTGACGTGCGGAGCGGTCTCCTTGTTGATCCACGTGGGGAAGTAAGCCTCGGTCTCGTAGACCTCGCCGGTCCAGGACGGACGGTCGTACATGTACATGGAGACCTTCACATCGTCGCCGTACTTCTTGGCGGCCGGCAGGTTGCGGATCTCGTCCAGGCAGGACTCCCAGGTCTCACCGGCGGTCATGCGACGGTCGATGGAGATGGCGCAGGAATCGGCCACGGCGCAGCGGCTGGGGCTGGTGTAGAAGATCTGGCTGACGGTGCAGGTGCCGCGGCCCAGGAAGCGGGCATCCTCGTAGTGCTCGGGGTTGTACTTGGGGTCGAGCATCTTGACGAGGCCCTTGATGTCGGTCGACTCGTCGCAGCCGTTGTTGTTGAGGGCGCGGACGTCGGCGATGATGTCGGCCATCTTGTAAATGGCGTTATCGCCGCGGTCGGGAGCGGAGCCGTGGCAGGAGGTGCCGTGAACGTCGACGCGGATCTCCATGCGGCCGCGGTGACCGCGATAGATGCCGCCGTCGGTAGGCTCGGTGGAAATGACGAACTCGGGCTTAATGCCGTCCTTGTTGTAGATGTACTGCCAGCACATGCCGTCGCAGTCCTCTTCCTGGACGGTGCCGACGACCATAATCTTGTAGCCCTCGGGGATGAGGCCCATGTCCTTCATCATCTTGGCAGCATAGGTAGCAGAAGCCATGCCACCCTCCTGGTCGGAGCCACCGCGGCCGTAGATGATCTCGTCGGTCTCGTAGCCCTCATAGGGATCGGCATCCCAGTTCTCGATGTTGCCGATGCCGACGGTGTCGATGTGAGAGTCGATGGCGATGATCTTGTCGCCCTCGCCCATAAAGCCCATAACATTGCCCAGGCCGTCGACCTTGACCTCGTCATAGCCAAGGCTCTCCATCTCGGCCTTGATGCAGGCGACAACCTCACCCTCCTCGCAAGACTCAGAGGGATGGGAGATCATAGCGCGCAGGAAGCGAGTCATATCAGCACGATGGGACTCAGCAGCAGCCTTGATAGCGTCGAAATCGAGTTCTTTAGCCATTGTTCATAACCTTTCAAACGAAGGAATCTACCTGTGAGGTGGCGGAGCGATACCTATTTACTCCGCCCCAACGATTAGCAAGTGGGATATTCGCCTTCCCAAACAATGCGGCGATACTGGTCGGGATCGGTGTCACCTTCCGTGGAGAAGCAGAGCACGGAGCTCGTCTTGTCCAGGCCGATGAGTTCCTTGAGCTCGGCGTACTCGGGATCGAGCATGAGAGTCTCGACCAGGCCGGTGGTCACAGCGCCGGACTCGCCGGAGATGACGCGCGGGTCGCCCTTCTCGGGGGCGCCCAGGGTACGCATGCCGCGAGCGGTGACCCAGTCGGGGCAAGACACGAAGGCGGTGGTGTGGTTGCGCAGGATATCCCAGCCCAGGATGTTGGGCTCGCCGCAGCACAGGCCGGCCATGATGGAGGGCATGTCGCCGTCCACGATGCGCGGGTCGCCGTCGCCGGCGGCAGCGCCCTTGTACAGGCAGGCGGCAGGTGCGCACTCGACCACGACGAAGGTGGGCGGGTTATCGGGATACAGGTTGGTGAAGTAGCCCACCACGGCGCCGGCCAGCGAGCCCACGCCAGCCTGGACAAAGACGTGCGTCGGACGGTTGATGGCCATCTCGCGCAGCTGCTCGGCTGCCTCGGAAGCCATGGTGCCGTAGCCCTCCATGATCCAAGACGGGATCTTCTCGTAGCCCTCCCAGGCGGTGTCTTGAACGATAACGCCGCGCTCGCAGGCGTCGGCCTCGGCGGCGGCCATACGCACGCACTCGTCGTAGTTGACCTCTTCGATGGTCACCGTGGCGCCCTCGGCGGCGATGTTATCAAAGCGGGGCTTGGTGGAACCCTTGGGCATGTGCACGACGGCCTTCTGGCCAAGCTTGTTGGCAGCCCATGCCACGCCGCGGCCATGGTTGCCGTCGGTGGCGGTAAAGAAGGTGGCCTGGCCAAAGTCCTTGGCAAGCTGATCGGAGGTCAGGTAATCGAAGGTGCACTCGGCGACGTCCTTGCCGGTCTCGTCGGCAATGTAGTTGGCCATGGCAAACGAACCGCCCAGGACCTTGAAGGCGTTGAGGCCAAAGCGATAGCTCTCGTCCTTAACGCACAGGTTGGACAGGCCCAGGCGCGCGGCCTGACCGTCCAGGCGGGCAAGCGGAGTGACGGTATATTGAGGGAACGACTGGTGGAAGGCGCGGGCCTTCTTCACGTGGTCGAGGCTCATGATTCCCAAGTGCTTGTCATCGCTCTTGGGCATCGTGTTGCCCGCCCACTGGATCTTATCGGCCATACGGTGAACTCCTTAAGTCCTCTCTTGCCGGCCCCCGCATACGCGTTTCAGCCCATTCCCATTCATGCGACTGAACTTTTATGTGGATGCCAAACAAAAAGTTTGTTAACACTGTTCTATCACACTTTTTGCTTGGCAAACCTAACAAATTGTTTGTTGCCGTAATCGGTACCTTTTCGCCGACGAACGGTCACATAACGCAGTGACACTTTCGCTATTTGCGAACAGGTGTGGTTTATGGCAAAGTGTGCCCAAACTAATTTTTAGGAAGGTACCTATGACCCCCGCACAGATTGAGTTCTACAAGCGCCTTGCACACGGCCTGGCACTCCAATTTGGCCCCAACTGTGAAGTCGTCGTCCACGACCTGGAGACCGAGGACGTGGACCACTCCATCGTAGTGATCGAAAACGGCCACGTCAGCGGGCGCAAACTGGGTGACGGCCCCAGCCATATTGTGTTTGAGTCCATGCACGATGGCACCACCGACGTGCACGACCGCGAGCCATACCTCACCAAAACCACCGATGGCAAGCTGCTCAAGTCCTCGACCATCTTTATCCGCAACGACGAGGGCAAGCCCGTCGGCATTTTGGGCATTAACTTTGACATTACGCTCATGAAGGCTTTTGAGCGCTCGCTCGATGCCTTTACCGGCACCGGCGCCACGGGCTACACCGAGCCCGAGCCCATTACCAAAAACATCGGCGACCTGCTCGAAGATCTGCTGCGCGAGTGCGAGCAATACGTGGGCAAACCCGCGGCGCTCATGACCAAAGATGAGCGCATTCGCGCCATTGGCTACCTCGACCGTCGCGGCGCCTTCCTCATTTCCAAGTCGAGCGAGCGCGCCTGCGAGTTCTTTGGCATCTCAAAGTACAGCTTCTATAGCTACCTCAATGAGGCCAAGGCGGCGGCCGGCGACAAGTAGGCACTCGCCTGGATTGCCCCTCCCCTTTTGGGCGCGAGTTCTGGAAAGCACGAATCCAAGAGTCGGCCGCTAGGCAAGTTCCATATAATCGATGAATGTGAGCATTTCGAAAGGATGGAACAAGATGGGGTCGAGCAACGCATCACGCAACTGCCGCGGAGGCACCGTTTCTGGCGCCAGGCATGCGAAACGCGCGTTTGACGAGGGCGAAGACGATCTGTTTGCGTTGAGCCTCGACGACGTGATGAGCGACCGCCCCTGGACTGCCGAGGAACTCATGGGCGGCGGAGCTCGCCCGACAAGTGCAAAGCCCGCACCTTCCGCCACGCCCGCGCCGGCATCCGTGCCCGCAGACGACTTTGGCACCCGTCCCATCGTGCAGACGACGCGTAAAGCCGCCCCTGCGCCCCGTCCTGCTAGCGATCCATCCGAGACGGCGGCGTTTCTCGCTGCAGCGGCACAGCGTCCCACGGCAGACAGCACGATTCGCTACGCTGCCCCGCAGCAGCCGGCATACACGGCTCCCGAGCCCGAGCTCGAGCCGCCTGTCATGGATCTGGATGATCTTTCCAACCGCCAGTTTGCCTTTGATTCCTGGGCGGCGGCAGATCTGGACGAGACCTCGAGCGGCATGCCGGCGCTCGACATTCCGGTAAACCCTTTGTTTGCGGCTGCCGAGAAACGCGAGTCCGCATACGACAACACCGCAGCATACGCCAACCGCCCGAACGAACAACCTCGCGCCGGCCGCATCGAAACCGAGGATTACGGCCAAACATCGAGCGGCTATTCTCGCGACCCGTTTGCCGCCACGCCCGCTCCCGATTACAACCAAGCGAGCGTAAAGGCAGCCTCGGCATCGTCGTATACCCACGGCACCGACGATGAGCGTGCTGCCGATTACCACACCGAAGAAGAACCGCCGCGCTTTTCGGAGTTTTCGCATGCGGCAAAGGTTGTCTTTATCGCCATCATCATCGCTCTGCTCGGCGTGATTGCGTTTGAGGGATTCCAGCTGTTCCGCGGCCCCACCGCGTCCGAATCGGCAACGCAGCAAAAAGAGGACGACAACCAGTACCTGGACATCAATACCCTCAAGGGCGACCCCAACAGCTAGGTTGGAACATAAGCTATGCCGTACCCCTGTTCACGTGCAGTTTTACACTTTTCCGTGATTTCCACGCACCCATTTCGACACTTTTCCGTAATTTGAGCGGCTCGAATTTGACACTTTTCCGTACTTTCATACGGCTGATTTCGACACTTTCCGGATGTTGGCCGAATAATCGCCGCGCAATCAAGCGTCGCTTGCACATCATTTCGCAGGCGGCGCTTGATTTCTGTCCGCGTGCGCTGATAGACTCCATCGTGTCCGCAAGGAGCGGGCACGTTTTATCCAGAGTCGGGGTAGAGAGTTGGCTCCACGATCCCGACGCCAACCGGCCAAGAGGCACGGTGGCCCTGCCAACATCGATGAAAGGAGTCCGTATGGACAATTTCTCCGTGCGCAGCGAGCGCAGTTTCCACAACCTGGTCGTCAAGCCAAAACGAATGCATCTTTTGGACGGGCCGAGCGGCTATGCCTCGGCCATGGTCAAGAGCAGCCTCTCCCACCAGATGCGCTTTACGGTACAGAAGCTCGAGGAAGAGCTCTGTGCTGCCGGCAACCCGCACGTACTGCAGATCAAGCTGCTCGGAGACGACTCGCGCGAGCCGTCCAGCTGGAAGCTCTTCGCTGACGGCGCGTGCGTTGCGGACGGATCCGGCGCCTTTGCCCGCGAGTGCTTCTGCGAGGGAGCCGAGGCATTCCTGGACCTGTGCCGCGGCGCCGTGCGCGCGGCCGAGCTGCGCCAATGGAGCCAGAGGGAGCACGAGCTGCTGAGTGCCGTGCGCGGGATTGCGATGGTGTAGGCAGACAGACCAGGCAGCTCGTCATACTGGTTGACGCTTTGATTCAAACAGCATGGTGGAGCCGCGCTTACAGCTCCGCCATGCCAAACCGAATGGCGTTCTCAAAAGGCCTACCTCCCCTCCGCCTTCAGCTTCAGCAGCAAGTCACCCAGCTCGGGGCACTTGCTAGAAAGGTGCGTCTGAGCTCGCTCGCCCATCCCCCACCGCTGGCGGATCTCCTGGGCGTGCGGACTCACATGATAGTCCCCGTCCATCATCTGCTTGAGCAGCTTGGCGGTCACGCGCGCATCGGCTAGGGCGCTGTGGGCATGGCCCGTCGACTCGTCAAACTCGATACCAAACCACGTCGCCGCGTCGCCCAACGAGACGTGCCCATGGCTGCCAACGTCCATGATCGAGGTGTAAAACGCCTGCAAGTCGGCCCAGTCCGTAGGAAATGAGGAAAGGTCGATGCGCTTTGCCTGGCACTCGGTCAAAAGCTGTCGGCGGTCCGCCCCGCTCCAGCAAACCACCTGAGCGGAGTAGCGACCGATCCAATCGCCGAGCCTTTTAATCACCACGTAGAGCGGATCGGCCATCGCAGTGTCCACGGCCGATATCCCCGTGAGCTCGCGGACGGGATACGCAACACCTTCGGCATATTCCGTCTGCACAAACTGCGAGAACTCGCCCATCACGTTGCCGCGGTAATCGAGCTTGACGGCGCCGATCTCGATAATCTCGTTGCGCAGCCCGCGGCGCTGGCGCTGTCTTGGCACCGGAGCGAACTCAAAGTCGAGCACGATCTGGCGCGCAAAGTTCGTCGTATCGATAGCCGAGATACACGGCGTCTTTTCAGCTGACACGGTTAGGGCCTTTCTCCGTCAACTGCCGCTTGCTACATAGGCGGCTACATTGCCGTAAGGATAGGCGCCCGTGCGGACATGAAAGCGGGGCGCAATACCATGCGCTGGTCGCACGCCATGCAGACGGCCCCAAGAGAATCGCCCGCTCTATTCAAATGCATGAAAAAGATTTAGGCCCGGTGACTTGAATCAGCGGTCATCCCGGGCCCATCAGAGCTCGTAGAGCTCTTGGTTGCTTTGGTCTCGCTCTTCACGGCGCTTATCGAACTTTCCGAGGCACTCAAGCAGCATTCGAAGCATAACAAGTCGCTGCCATTAAGGCGCTGACCTCTTGACCAAGCAACGGCGCTGCCCAGCTATCACCCTTGGGCCGCCGTCAACTTTATTCTATCCGCGAGCATCTGGTTTACCAAATGGATTTTCGGTAAAGGAAGCACGGCACGCCCGCAAAACCACTACGCCCCAAGTGCCGCCATGGGAATCACCGCCACGCCGTCGTCGCGTGTGTAGGCAATGCTCCCCTTTCCAACCACGACCGCCAAAAACGCCGGCGCGGCATTCTGGGCGGCAGGATTGGAGAGCACTTTCCTCTCCAGCGCCTTGAGATTTCTCGCTCCATCGTCTGCTTTCGCATCACTCAGCTTGACCTCGATGGCTCCCCAGCGCCCGTCGTGCTCAACGATCAGATCGACCTCAAGGCCCTTCTCATCTCGGAAATAATGGACACTGTTGTCGACACCGCCGTAGGTGGAAAGGAACACGCGCATGTCGCGCAGGACGAGATTCTCAAAGAGCATCCCCAGCGTTTGCATATCGCCAAGCAGCCGCTCAGGGGTAGCCCCCAGCAACGCCGCCGCAAGTGACGGGTCACAGAAGTAGCGCTTGGGGCGCACGCGAACGCGGGCCTTCGAGCGCATGGGCGGCTCCCATCCGCACAGGTCCTCGGTCAGCTTGAGCCTGTTGAAGAGGTCCAAGTACGCAGCGATGGTCCTCTCGTCGGGGCCCGCCTCACCGTACGAGGCGTCCTTTACGAGCGTCTTGTACGTGACAGCCTGGCTCTCGTTCATGGCAAGAGCTCGCAAAAGGCCGTGTGCAAGCTCGGGCGACATGCCCTCGTCCAGCACGTTGACGTCGAGCACCGAGTGCACGTACTGGCTTGCCGTCTCTCGCGCAAGATCTTCCGAAAGCCCAAGATTTGCAGGCCAACCGCCCCTGCAGCACCAGCGGGCGACGTCATCCACCGTGCTCTCGCGACGCTGAGGGGCAAAATCCTCGCCCTTAAAGAGGCTTGCCAGTGACACGAGCGGCTCGCCGTCGCCCGACTCACACAGGGCCATGGGGCGCATTGACAGACGGGCGATCCTACCCGTGCCGGAATGACGAACATGGCTGCGCTCCTCGCTTTTGAGCGCGGTCGAGCCCGTGAGCAAAAGTGTCCCCCGTTCGTTGCCGCTCGCGTCCACGAAACGCCGGGCGGCATCCCAAACCTCGGGCACCTCCTGCCATTCATCGACCAGGTGTGGCGCATCGCCGATGAGCGCCAGGCTTGGGTCGACCTCTGCCGCCGCACGCTGCGCAGGCTCATCGAGCCTGGAGACGCTCGCCGAGCGAGAGAGCGCCGTCCAGGTCTTGCCGCACCATTTGGGGCCGTTGATCTCCACACAGCCAAACGCCCGCATAAGGGTGTCGAGGCGCTCCTCTATGAGCCGGGGCCTATATCCCTTTTGGGTCAATCTCTTTGGTGCATCCACAGACGGCCGTCCCTCTCTATCACGCGATATGCGAAATTACGCCATTCTCAATGCTGATTTTACGCTACTTTCAATGTAGTTTTTACGCCATGACAGATGTAGTTTTTACGCCATTTTCATTGAAGGTTTTACGCTTGGCATCCTTAGCGCGACGCTCGCTCAACCCCTGACCACCGGATTGCCCGAATTCCGGGATGCTGTCTCCGCTCCAAACAAAAGGCCCCAGCTCGCGATGGAGCCGGGGCCAAAGGCGCAGCGTATGTAGTTGATGCTGAGCGCGAACGGCCCGTCAGCAATGGTCGTCCGCGCCCTACCCTACCCGCGGTGACGGGCGCGGCTGTAGGGCGTATCCACCATGGGCAGATCCGGACGCAGCTTGCCGTCGAATGCGCGATAGGCGTTCTGCACGGCGGGCGCCGTGGGGATCGTTGCGATCTCGCCGATGCCCTTGCCGCCGTATGCCACGGGCAACAGCTCGTCCTTCTCCACGTAGATGGCGTGGATATTCGGGATCTCGGGCGCACGGAACAGCCCGAGCGTGCCGTACCTGGCCTGGGGTACGCAGTCCTTGAGCGGCCAGTCCTCGGTAAGCGCATAGCCCATACCCATGAGCACGCCGCCTTCAATCTGGCCCTGGATGGAGATGGGGTTGACCACCTTGCCGGAATCGTGCGCAGCATAGACCTCGCTCACGCGGCCGTCATCGTCCAGAATGACCACATGCGTGGCAAAACCGTAGCAGATGTGGCTCTTGGGGTTGGGAACGTCGGCGCCCAGCTTGTCGGTCGGCTCCAGATACACGTAGCCAAACTCGCACCCCTCGAGCGCCTTGATGGCGGCCGCAGGATCCTGAGGATGCATGCCCTGGCCGGCGACGAGTTCCTGCGTGTGCAGCTGATAGGCGCGACCGTCGTCGTACTCGATCTTGACGCCGTCGCCATGCGCGCTCACGGGAGTATCGGGTGCAGGCTTGCCGGCCTCGATGTCAAGCATGGCATCGCGCAGCAGGAAGGCGGCACCGCGCACGGCCTCGCCGGTCACGACCGTCTGACGCGAGCCAGACGTGGTGCCGGAGTCGGGAGCGTTCTCGGTGGAGCACTCGCCATTGGCGATGCAGCGAAGCGGCAGACCGCAGGCCTCGGCAACGTCTTGCAAAAAGACGGTGTTACAGCCCTGGCCGATGTCGGACGTGGCGGCGTAGACCACGGCGCGGCCATCCTCGATGCGGATCTTGCAGCGGCCGGCATCGGGCAGGCCCACGCCCACGCCGGCGTTCTTCATGGCGCAGGCGATACCGGCGTGTCCGGGATGCGCGTAGTAGGCATCCTTGACCTCGAGCAGCGTCTCCTTCAGCGCCGTGGAACAGTCGGCAATCTGGCCGTTGGGCAAAACTTCGCCCGGCTCGATGGCGTTACGGTAGCGGATCTCCCACGGATCCAGGCCGACCTTCTCGGCCAGCAGGTCGATCAGGCTCTCGAGCGCAAACTCGGACTGGCAAACGCCAAAGCCTCGGTACGCACCGGCGGGCGGGTTGTTGGTGTAGTAGCCAAAGCCGCGAATGTCGGTATTCTGGTACTTGTAGGGGCCGACGGCATGCGTACAGGCGCGCTCGAGCACCGGGCCGCACAGCGACGCGTAGGCGCCGGTATCAAAGTTGATCTCGCAATCCAGGCCGGTAAAGTTGCCCTCGGCGTCGCAGCCCAGCGTAAAGGTGCCGTCCATGGCGTGGCGCTTGGGATGGAACGCGAGCGACTCGGCACGCGTGAGCTTGCACTTCACGGGACGCTGGAACTTATATGCGGCGAGCGCGGCCAGATGCTGGATGGACACGTCCTCCTTGCCGCCAAAGCCGCCGCCCACGAGCATGGTCTCGACGACCACGCGCTCGGGCTCGCTATCCCAGCCAAACATGTGGGCGCACTCTTTACGCGTGTCGTAGGCGCCCTGGTCGGTCGACTGCACCTTGACGCCGTTCTTGTACGGGAAGGCGACGGCGCACTCGGGCTCCAAGAAAGCATGCTCGGTAAAGGGCGTAGTAAAGCGCTGCGTCACGGTGAACGCGCTCTCCGCCAGCGCCTTGGCGGCGTCGCCACGCGTCACATGGCGGCTCTGGCACACGTTGTCCTTGAGCTCCACCGTGTTGCCAAAGGCAAAGAAACTGTCATGCAGGCGCGGGGCGTCGGCAGACCTGGCCTCGGCGATGTTGCGCACGGGCTCCAGCGGCTCGTAATCGATCTTTACGAGCTTCTTGGCCTTCTCGAGCGTCGCCTCGTCCTCGGCAACCACCAGCGCGATGGCGTCGCCCACGCAGCGGGTGATATCGCCCTGGGCGATCATGACGTCCCAGTCCTGGATAAGGTGGCCGACCTGGTTGACCGGCACGTCCTCGGCTCGCAGGATGCCCACCACACCGGGCAGGGCCTCAGCCTTGGAGGTGTCGATGGAGAGCACGCGGGCGCGCGGATACTTGGAGCGAACGGCGCTGGCATAGGTCAGGCCCGGCTGATCGAGCTCGTCGATGTCGTCGGGATACTTGCCCTCGCCGAGCACCTTCTTGCGCACGTCGATACGGAAGGCGCGCTTGCCCACGCCGTAGTCATCGCCGCGCTCCAGATCCTCGTCGATCTGCTTTTCGCCACGGAGCACCGCAGCTGCCAGCGAGATGCCCTCGATAATCTTCTTGTAGCCGGTGCAACGGCAGACATTGCCGCGGATGGCGTACTTGATCTGCTCCTCGGTGGGCTCGGGGTCCTCGGCGATGAGCGCTGCACCCGCCATGACCATGCCGGGGATGCAAAAGCCGCACTGCACGGCGCCCACGGCGCCAAAGGCGTACACGAAGGCCTCGCGCACGTCCTCGGGCAGGCCCTCGACGGTCACGATGTTGCGACCGGCGGCAAGAGCAGTGGTCAGTACGCACGCCTTGACGGCCGCACCGTCCACGTGGATGGTGCAGGTACCGCACGCGCCCTCGGAGCAGCCGTCCTTGGCGGAGTGAATGTGCAGGTCGTCGCGCAGGTAGCGCAGCAGCGGTTTGTTTTGGGTCGTCGTGCGCTCGACGCCGTTAACGGTAAAAGTGAATTCCTGTGCCATGGTGATTCCCTTCTACACGCCGGCGGCGATGCCGGTGCGGTCGTGGATAGCGCCATGCGGGCAGACGACGGCGCACATGCCACACGACAGGCAGTCCGCGCCGTCGATATGGGCGCAGTTGTCCTCGATGCGGATAGCGCCGGCGGGGCACTTTTTGGCGCACATGCCGCAACCGATGCAGCTCGTGTCGCAGATCTTGCGGGCAATGGCGCCCTTATCGGTGTTGTTGCAGCGCACCAGGATGTTCTGGTAGCCGGGAACGAAGGCAATCACGCGCTGCGGGCACGCCATGCCGCACAGGCCACAGCCCGTGCACTTGGAGCGGTCCACACGGGCGACGCCGTCGACCAGCGCGATGGCACCGTGGGGGCAGGCCGTAACGCAAGCGCCACAGCCAATGCAGCCTTCGCTGCAGCGGGCGTCGCCGCCTGCGGAAGCACAGCCGCTTCCGCAGGCAACGTAGGCCACGTGATGTTGAATGGATTTGGCCATAAGAGACTCGCCTATTTCTTAAGAAGGTACGAATAGTTGTCGCGCACGGCCCTGATGGTCAGGCGGACGGCCTCGGGCAGACCGGTGTTGACGGCATCGACCGAGACGGTGCGGACCGTGCCGGCGACGCGGACCTTAAAGTGGTCCTCGTCCACGGCCAGGAAGCCCTCGTTCTCGGAGTTCTCCATGTCCTGATCGCTCCAGAACAGGGTGAGCTTGTCCTTGTAGGGACGGCCCTCCTGGTAGGGGCAGAACACGGCGCAGTTGCCGCACTCGTTGCACATACCGTCGACGTGGACGACCTGATGCTTGGCCAGGCCCGGCACCTTAACGGCCACGTTGGCGCGGTTGGGGCACACGTCGCAGCAGACCTCGCACACCGAGCCGCAGCCCAGGCAGCGGGTCTTGGTGCAGTTGCGCTTGTCGCGGCACAGCGACCCCTTGCGCTCGTAGCAGGTGCCCTCGCGGCCAGCCTGCTCGTTGCAATCGGCGTACTTGTTAAAGTCCACGCCGGCGATGGCACGGGCGACCTCGGCGGCGTCGGCAATAGCCTCAACCACGGTGGCAGGACCGCGACGGCAGTCGCCCGCAGCCCAGACGCCCTCGACACCGGTGGAAGTGGCGGCAAGGCGACCGCGACGGTCGTGCTCGACGCCCGCGGCATCGTACAGGCTGGCGTCGATGCCCTCGCCCACGGCGCAGATCACCGTGGTGGCGGGAAGTTCCACGGTCTCGCCCGTGGCGACGGGGCTGCGACGGCCGCTTGCATCCGGCTCGCCGAGCTCCATAACATCGCAGGTCAGCACGGCGCCGTTGAGTGCCTTGGGCGCCAGCAGCTCGCAGAACTCAACGCCGTCGGCAAGAGCAAGATCGAGCTCTTCCTCGTCGGCGGGCATCTGCTTCTTGGTGCGGCGATACACCAGGCGCACGTTCTTCACACCAGCCAGGCGCTTAGCCACGCGGGCCGCGTCCATGGCGGTGTTGCCGGCGCCAATGACTACGACGTCCTCGCCCAGCTCGAGCTTCTCGCCCCTCTTGGCGGCCTCGAGGAACTCCAGCACGTCGAGCTCGGCGCCCTCGCCCAGGCCGGCGGAACCGGGCATCCAGGCACCAGTGGCCACGACCACGTCGGTGAAGCCCTGGGCCTTGAGCTCGTCGATGGACTCCACGCGGGCGTTGAGCTGCACCTTGGCGCCAAAGGCCAGGCAGAGCTCTGCGTCGTGGGAGATATCGTCGCTCGCAATGCGGAACTCAGGAATCACGTGACGGACCACGCCGCCGAGCGAATCGCGAGCCTCAAAGATGGTGACGGGCACGCCGGCGCGCGTCAGGAAGAACGCCGTCGCCAGGCCGGCCGGGCCGCCGCCGATAACGGCAACGTTGCGCTCGCCGTCGTTTGCGATGGCCTGGGCGCGTAGCTTGGGCAGCACGGCGGTCATGGCCTCGCGGGCGGCCTTGAGCTTGCTGGCGCGGATCTGGGCGCCCTCGGGCTCGTAGAACGCACGCTCGCAGGCACGGCCGCAGGGATGCGGGCAGATGGTGCCGGTAATGAACGGCAGGGCGTTGCGCTCGATGATGATGTTGAGCGCGTCCTCGTAGCGGCCCTCGTCAACAGCCGCCAGATAGGCGGGAATATCCTGCTGGATGGGGCAGCTCGTGCGGCACGGCGTGGTAAAGCAGTCGGAAAGCGGGCTCTTGCCGGCGACCTTGCGGTCGGGCAGCGGGCGCAGCGGCTTCTTGTAGAGCGGGTTGGTGAGCGAGTCGGTCTGGATTGCGGTCACGGCCTCGAGCGAGACGCCCGCGAACGGCTTGCCATCCAGGTCGGTAAACTCGCCGGCCATCTGGCTAAAGCGCTCGTAGCCACCGGGCTTGAGCACGTCGGTCGCCAGGGTAACGGGCCAAATGCCGGCATCGTACAGGGCGCGGATGTTGTAGACCGTGGCACCGCCGGAGTAGCTGATGCGCAGTTTGCCATCGAACTGCTCGGTAATGCGGCGGGCGGCCTCGATGGTCAGCGAGAACAGCGAACGGCCGGACATGTACATCTCGGTGGAGGGCAGCTCGTTTCTCGTCACGTCGACGGGGAACGTGTTGGTCAGCTTGACGCCGAACTCCAGGCCGCGCTCGGCGCACAGGGCAATCAGGCGCTCGAACATGGGCACGGCATCGGCCCACTGCAGGTCCTCGCGGAAGTGCGTGTCATCGAAGACGATGTAGTCAAAGCCCAGCTCGTTGAGGCGCTGACGTGCAAACTCATAGCCCAGCAGCGTGGGGTTGCACTTGATGTAGGTGTTGAGGCCCTTCTCGGTGATGAGATAGGTCGCGATGCGCTCGATCTCGGCCGGCGGGCAGCCGTGCAGGGTAGACTCGGTGATGGAGTTGGAGACGCGCGCCGGGATGGACTCGACAAACGCGGCGTCAACATGCTCAAACTTGTCCAGGTTAGCGAGCGCCCACGTGCGGCACTCATTCCAAACCTCGGAGCCGCTGGCGTCCTTCATGCCCTCGATGTAGGCGTCGACCTTGGGGCTCTTGATGCCCTCGAGGTCATAGCCCACGGACATGTTGAAGACAAAGCCGTCCGGGCTGCCCAGGCCGTACTCGCGAGCGATGAGGTGGCAGGCAAACCATGCCTTCACGTACTCGGCAAAGGCCTGCGGAACCTCGAGCTCGGTCGACCACTCGCAGTTGTAGCACTCGTCCTGCGCCACGATGCAGGGCTTGTTCACACACTTGGAGAGCTCCTCGCCGTCCATAACCTGAACGGTCTTGAGCTCAAAGAAGCGGGAACCGGCCACGTAGGATGCCACGATGTTCTGGGCAAGCTGCGTGTTGGGGCCGGCGGCCGGGCCAAACGGAGTCTCGATGCGCTCGTCAAAAATGGGAAGCGCGCCCTCCTGGTTGGTCGTGACCATCTTGCGCACGCCAAAGACGGCGCCCTGAGTCTTGTGCTCCTCGATGATCCAGTTCATCAGCTGCGAAAACGGGATCGGCCTCATGATGTCGCTCATAGTGAGCTCCTCTCTGTAACGCCCGGCGAGACCGCGCGGCGGGCGCAAATACGGTGTAGCGCTAGCACAGCGCCGGCGACCCCGCGGAGGTCGCCTATACGCGCGTCGGATGCGGCGAAACATCCGACGCGCGCGAATCTACTTGTAATTAGTAGGCGCGATCGTTGAGCGTGCTCCAGAGCTTCTTGGACTCGGCCATGGTCCACGCGTTGATCTTGTCCTCATCAATGCCAACGAACTCGCGATCCTTGTACAGGACGCGGCCGTTGATGATGGTGGTGCGGCAGTTTTTGCCCATCATGCCAAAGAGCATGTGGCCGTCGATGTTCTCCTCGCTCAACGGCGTAAAAGGCTTGTAGTCCATAACGATGACGTCGGCGGCAGCGCCGGCCTCGAGCACACCAAGCTTGCGATCGAAGTACTTGCTCGCCATCTTGGCATTGTTCTCGAACAGCATGGTCATGGCCTCGCACCAGCCCACGTTGGGCATAGCGGCGTTGTGACGCTGAATGATCAGGAAGACCTTGAGGCTCTCGAGCATATCGTGAGTGTAGGCGTCGGTGCCCATGCACACGGGAATGCCGCGGCGGAAGAACTCGAGCACGGGGGCACAGCCCACGGCGTTGCCCATATTGGATTCGGGGTTGTTGACGAGCCAGGTGCCGGACTCCTTGACGATGTCCATCTCGGCAGGTGTCACGTGGATGCAGTGGCCGAGCATGGTGTCGGGACCGAGCAGGTTGTGCTGCAGCAGGCGCTCGACGGGGCTGATGCCGCCGCGGTTGAGGCGGGAGTCCCACACGTCATTCATGCCCTCGCACACATGGATGTGGAAACCGGTCAGGCCGTTGTTGGCCTCGGCCATCTTGTCCATGGTCTCGTCCGAAAGCGTAAAGGTGGCGTGACCGCCAAACATGGCGGCGATCATGTGGTTGTCGTTATCGCGACGCTCCTTGGCGGCCCACTGGGCAAACTCGGCGTTCTCGGCAATGGCCTGGTCGCATTTTTCCTGACCGCGGCGGTCGGAGACCTCGTAGCACAGGCACGAACGCATGCCCAGCTCCTGAGCGGCGTCCTTAATGGTAAAGAGGCTGCCCGGAATCTCGCAAAAGCTCGCATGGTGATCGAAGATCGTGGTGACGCCGTCGCGGATGGAATCCAGAATCGTGGCATAGGCGCTGGCCTTGGTGCCGTCGAGCGTCAGGTTGTCGTCGATCTTCCACCACTGCTGCTCAAGATTCTCCAGGAAGTTGGTGGGGTTGCAGCCCTTAATGGCAAGGCCGCGGGCCAGACCCGAGTAGATGTGGGTGTGGCAGTTGATAAGTCCGGGCATGATGAGGTTGCCCTGGGCGTCGACGTACTCGGCATCCGGGTACTTGGCCTTGAGCTCGCGCTCGGGGCCCACTTCGACGATCGTATCTCCGTCAATGGCGACCGCACCGTTGGGAATGAACGGAGTCTGAGCGTTGCGGGTAAAGACGGAACCGTTAGCGACCAGAAGCATAAATGCTCCCTTCAACATCAGGGGCGGGGTTTGACACCTCTGACATGGCGGAAGTGCGAAGCGCCGGCCTACACCGGAAACGGGCCCTCTCCCGTCAACGCTTCACCAAAGGGACGAGCCCTTTGAAGTGCGGCTTGGCGCCGCATGGCGCCGGCGGACGAGGCGATGCGTCCGCCGGCGAATAGCACCGAATTGGTTACTTCTTGCTCTCGGGCAGGACCAGATTCACAGCGGCATCCTTGGCGGCATCGATGTGCTGAGCCACGACCGGCGTCTGCGGAAGGATCAGGTTGAGCACGATGGCCATGATGGCGGTGGGGGTTACGGCGTTGGAGCCGATGACGGTGGACACCCAGGTGGGCATGCCCTCGCCGGCAAGGCAACCGCTGGCCATCCAGATACCCAAGCCAAAGACAACGGAGGTGCCGACGATGGTGGTGGTGCGCTGCGTGAGGCCCTCGCGGGTGAACATGCGCACACCGTTCATGGTGATGGTGCCAAAGACGCCGACGGTCGCGCCGCCGATAACAGGCTGCGGGATGGCGGAGAGCACGGCAGAGAGCTGCGGGAACAGACCGGCGATGGCAAAGACGGCCGCGATGATCACAAAGACCCACTTGTTGACGACCTTGTTGGAGCAGATGATGCCCACGTTCTGGCCAAGGGCGCTGGTGGGAAGACCGCCCAGCAGGCCGCCGACCATAGAAGTGAGGCCCTGGGACACGATAGCGCCAGAGAGCTCGCGCTCGGTGGGCATACGGTCGATGGAGCCCAGGCAGGCGGCGGAGACGTCACCGATAACCTGGATGGCAACCATGGGGAACACGACGGCGAGGGTAATGCAGACCTCGGGATCAAACTCGAGCGCGTAGGGCATGAGCTTGGGAAGAGCGAAGACCTGAGCGGTGGCGACGCTGGAGAAGTCGATCATGCCAAAGGGGATCGAAACGATCATGCCAACGATCATGCCAAAGAACACGGATCCCAGCTTGAGCGTGCCCTTTCCAAAGTTGGCGAGCGCGAAGACGACGGCGAAGGTGATAAGAGCGACGCACCATGCCTGCGGGGTGCCCCACAACGGCGTGCCCATGCCACCGGCCATGTATTTGACGGCCGTGGGATAGAGAGAGACGCCAATGGAGAAGATGACCGTGCCGGTCACGACGGGCGGGAACAGCCACTTAATCTTGCTGTAGGCCAGACCAAAGAGGACCGCGACGGCACCGCCAACGATCTCGCCGCCCAGCAGCGCGCCAAAACTAAAGCCCGAGGCGCCCATGGCCTGAAGGGCCGGCAGGAACGCGAACGAAACGCCCATGACGATGGGCAGGCCGCCGCCAATGCGACGGAAGGGAGCGAAGGCCTGAAGGGCCGTGTCGATCGCCGAAAGAATGAGTGCAACCTGAATGATGTCGGTGCTCTGCTGGCTATTAAAGCCGTAGACGCCGGCCATGATGACCGCCGGGGTAATGATGCCGGCAAACGATGCCAGTACATGCTGAAGGGCACACGGGATCATTTCCTTAACGGGCGGCATGCCTTCGCGAGTGAACAGGGCTTCAGTGCCGTTCGTAACCGTCTCCTGGGTCATTTGACCACCAATCCTCGAAATAGTTGTTTTCGCATCTAACGCTCTATTGTGACGCAGTGCGGGGGTGAGGTTGTGCCTTCGTTGCATATCGTATTAAAGATGATTCTCATTCTCAATAATAATTTTTTGTTATCAGACTATTCTTCAGCTGAGATAATGCATTTCCGCAGGTCAGGAAAGTGTCTGGTCAAAATGACATCTTACTTTTCTTTTGGTCAACCGTTTACCGCTAAATTCCTACCGTTCGTCTGTATTACGCAATGTACCTGCGGATATACGAGTCAATAGACACCGTGTTACCATGATAAAAAATTGTTATGAACACTTCGATAGAACCCAAAGGAGTTGCCCGTGAACGAGACCGTACGCCGCTTTTTGCCGATGGTCGATTTCCTGGAGCAGGTACTCGGTAAGAACAGCGAAATCGTGCTGCACGATTTCTCGGATCCCGACCACGCCATCGTCGATATTCGCAACGGCATCGTGAGCGGCCGTAAGGTCGGCGGTCCCGCCACCGATCTGGCACTCAAGATCATGCACGATGGTAAATATCGCGATCTGCCGTTCATTACGGGCTACGAAGGCCGCGGTGCCGGTGGCAAGACGCTGGAGTCGGCGACGTACTTCATTCGCGAGGACGGCGAGATCGTCGGCATGCTCTGCGTCAACACCGATCTTTCGGCCGTGCGCAACATCAGTGCCATGGCCCAGCAGCTTATGGCCTGCTTTGACGCCGCTCCCGCACGCACCGAGCCCTCCCCCATCGAGGTCGAAAGCCTTTCGGAGTCCACGCAGGAGCTCATCGACCGCAGTATTTCCGAGCTGCTGAGCGCTCGCGGGCTGGATGTGACGTCGCTTGGTCAAAGCGACCGCGTGGAAGTCATTCGCCACCTCAACGGCAACGGAGTGTTCATGCTCAAGGGCGCCGTAGCCTGCGCCGCCACCGCGCTGGGCATCTCGGAGCCCAGCGTCTACCGCTACCTGCAAAAAGTCCGCAAGGAAGGCTAACCCGCTGACTCCTTGGGGACGGAGGAAAACGGATCATTTTTGTCGCATCGCTTGACAAAAGACCCTGCAGTTCACACGCACTGCAGGGTCTTTTTGCATGTCATGTTTAGTTGTTGCCAACCCCTTAGAGAGCGGCGACGACCTCAATCTCGACCAGACCGCCGGCCGGAAGGGCGGCAACCTGGAAAGCGCTGCGCGCGGGGAACGGAGCCTCGAACTTGGAGGCGTAGATCTCGTTCACGGCAGCGAAGTCGGCAATGTCGGCCAGATAGACCGTGGTCTTAACGACATCGGCAAAGGTGGCGCCGGCAGCGGTCAGCAGGGCCTCGACGTTAGCAAGGGACTGCTTAGCCTGGGCCTCGACGCCCTCGGGCATCTTGCCGGTTGCGGGGTCGATGCCCAGCTGGCCGGACAGGAACACCATGTTGCCGGTCTGGATGCCGGGGGAATACGGGCCGATGGCTGCAGGTGCGTTATCGGAAGACACGACGGTCTTGCTCATGTTTTTCTCCTTACGATCAGATAGAGAGCGTGAGCGCGGCGTTCACACCGGGAGGCACAATTCGGTCTGAACACCGCGCTTGATTTGGGATAGTACTCAAGGTTTCCGCGCAATGCAAGATTATTATCACGTTGCGAGAATATTTTATCGCCCAACGGTGCCTGTCGGCCGCTGAACGGCACGACCGGACAGTGAAGCTCAAAATGATCCGTTTTCCTCCGCCACCTATGGATCACCTGATCCGCTGGGGACGGAGGGAAACGGATCATTTTTGCTGCAAGGGCTGCTGAAGACTTTGTCCTGCTTGGGCCACAGGGCTCGTCCGCCGCAACAGCACCACTATACTTTTGAATATCTGAGCATTTTGAAAGGCAGGATATGACCGCAACCGCCAGTAGAACCACCAACCGCAGACCCGAGCTCTTGGCACCCGCCGGAGGCCCGGAGCCCTTTGCCGCCGCGCTTGCTGCCGGGGCAGACGCCATCTACTGCGGCATGGGCAGCTTCAACGCTCGTCGCAAGGCCACCAACTTTACCGACGAGGCCTTTGAGCAAGCCTGCCGAGCCGCACATCTAGCCGGGTCGCGCGTCTACGTCACGGTCAACATCGTCATCAAGCAGTCCGAGATGAGCGATGCGCTGCAACTCATCCATCGCTGCTCCACGCTGGGCGCCGACGCCTTTATCATCCAGGACTGGGGCCTGTTCTTTGAGGTCAAGCGCACGATGCCCGGCATCGAGACGCACATCTCAACCCAGGCGAACATCCACGACGACCGTGGAACCCTTTGGTGCCGCGAGCAGGGCGCCGACCGCGTGACCCTCTCGCGCGAGCTTTCCATCGACGAGATTGCCGCCATTCACGATGCCGCGCCCGATGTGGACCTTGAGGTCTTTAGCCATGGCGCCATCTGCTTTTGTTACTCGGGCCTGTGCCTGCTCTCGAGCTTTGCCATGGCGGGCCGCTCGGCCAACCGCGGCATGTGCGCCCAGCCCTGCCGCCTGCCCTACGAGCTGATCGACGAGAACGGCCGCTCGCTCTCCCCTGCCGGTCGCGAGCGTGCGCTATGCCCGCGCGACACCAACACTTCGCAGCTTGTTCGCCGTCTGTATGACGCCGGCGCCGCATCGCTCAAGCTCGAGGGCCGCATGAAGGCCCCCGATTACGTGTACTCCATCGTCGACGTGTATCGTCATCAGATTGATGACATGCTGGCCGATGTTTCGACCTCCAAGGATGAGGATGCAGCCCGCCAGCGACAGCTCAAGCGCTGCTTTAACCGCGACTTTACGCACGCCTACCAAGACGGTACCTCGGGTGACGAGATGATGAGCTACGAGCGCTCCAACAACCGCGGCCAGATCGTGGGCACGGTGCTGGGCAGCCGCCCGGCCAACCGCGATGTGCGCGGCCTCAAGCCCGACGACCGCCGTCGGCGCGCCGCCATCGCCCGCATTGAGTTGTTTGAGCCCGTGGGCAAGGGCGACCTGCTGGAGCTTCGCCACGATAACGAGTTTGACCAGTTCCTGACCACCATTGCCGCCGATGATGCCGCCGCCGGTGACATCATCGAGTGCCGCGTGCCTCGCAGCATGCCCGAGGGCTGCCGCGTGCGCGTGATTCGAAGCCAGCGCGCCATTGACGCTGCCGGCGCCGCGCTCAAGCGCGATGTGCTGCGCCGCCGCGCCGTTGATGTAACCGTTGTGGCGCGTTTGGGCGAACCGTTTGCCGTCACGCTTACTTGCTGCGACGCCCCTTCGCTTACGGCCACGGCCACGGGCTTTACCGTCGAGGCCGCCAAGACCCGCGCGGTCGAGGCGTCCGATCTGGTAGAGCATGTGGGCCGCATGGGGTCCTCGCCCTTTGAGTCCGCGAGCTTTGATGTGGCGCTCGATAAGGGCTGCGGCATGGGCTTCTCCGCTGTGCACAAGGTGCGCGCCGCCGCCTGCAAGGCGCTGGAGGAGGCCATTCTGGCACCGTATGACGAGCGTGCCCGCACGCTCGAGCTGCCGGTGCTCGACAAATGTACGCGGCCCATGCCCGAGCACTACCGCGATGAGCCGCAGATCTGCGCCACCGTCACCTCGCTCGAGGCCGCCGAGGCCGCTCGTGCCGAGGGTGTAACGCGCATCTACATGACCACCGACGCGCTCGATGCGGCCGAGCTCTCCCCCGCCGATGCATTTGAGCAGGGCATCGTACCCGTGCTCGACGAGGTCTGCCGCGCCGTTGACCACGTACGCGTCGACCCGTGGGTTGTTGCCGGCGCCACGGTCGCTATTGGCAACATCTCTGAGCTTGCCCTGGCCGCCCAGGTTGGCGCCACGGCCGAGATTCGCTCTTGCCTGCCGGTGCACAACACGCCCTGCATGGAGGCGCTTGCCGGGCGCGGAGCCGGTGCGTTTTGGCTCTCGCCCGAGATCACGCTCGACGAGATTGTCTCGCTCGGCGCCGCCGCGCCCGCGGCTCTGGGCATCACCGTCTTTGGCCGCCCGCGCGTCATGACAAGCGAGCATTGCATTCTGCAGGTTGCCAACGGCTGCATCCACGATTGCGCCAACTGCCGCCTGCGTGCCCGCAAGCTCTCGCTCAAGAATATCGACGGAAAGGTCATGCCGGTGCGTACCGACATCCACGGCCGCTCACGCCTGTACGACGCCTACCCCATCGACCTCACGCCTCAGGTTCCTCAGCTGCTCGATGCCGGCGTGCGTCGTCTCATGGTGGACGGAACGCTACTCGAGACGGATGAGATCGCCCGTGCCGTCGCTCGCGTCCGTCGCGCCGTCGAGGCAGCTCAAGCCGGCCGCAAGCCCGCCGCCCGCCTGCGCGGGGCGACTTCGGGCTGCATGTTTGTGGGAATTAGCTAACCGAAAGGCTTACACGTGAACGAAGAACCTCAAGTCCTCTACTGCGACGCCTGGCTTATGGCCATCGACAAGCCCGCCGGCATGATCGTCCACGGCGACGGCACCGGCGAGCGCACGCTCACCGACTACGCCAGCGACCTGCTGCTGGCGATGGGCGACGGCTTTGCCGCGACCGACATGCAGCCGCTCAATCGCCTGGACCGTGACACCACCGGCGTGGTGCTGTTCTCGCTCGACAAGCAGACGCAGCCCGCCTTTGACCAGATGATTATCGACCACGCTTTCGAAAAGCACTACCTAGCGCTCGCCGAGGGCAAGATCGACTGGAACGAAAAGCTCATCGACAAGCCCATCGCCCGCGACCGTCACGACAGCCGCAAGATGCGCGTCGGCGCCAGCGGCAAGCCCTCTCAAACGCGCGTGAAGGTGCTCAAACGCCTTAAGAGCCGTCGTGGCCTGCCCACGCGCTCGTATATCGATGTCGAGTTGCTCACCGGCCGCAAGCACCAAATCCGTGTGCACCTGGCAAGCGAGCATCATCCCCTGGTTGGCGACGACCTGTACGGAACGCCGCGCCCCTGCGGCCTGATGCTCCACGCCCACAGCGTGTCCTTCACGCATCCCGTAACCGGCGAGCACATCCACATCGAAGCCCCCTGCCCCTGGGAGCCCTAAACCACCACAATCGGGACAGGCACCTTTGTGGTGGTTTTGCCGCAATGGCTCAGCCGCGGTCCCAAAACGTCTCGATCTGTAACAGTTAGAGCCCATTTTCCGGTCGGTCTGTTACAGATCGAGACATTCGAATCCCCCTCAAGGGAAAATCTCAATCTGTAACAATAACTCGGCAAAATCGGTCCCAGATGTTACAGATTGAGACAAAGGGACGGTGCGGTTCGGAAGTATCTCACTCTGTAACATCTAACCCACTTTTAACGGTCCAGTTGTTACAGACGTAGACAAACCGGTAGACAACGAAAGCGGCAACGCCCGTGATGGACGTTGCCGCTTTTCTATTGAGAAAACTACTCGGTTTCCGTTGCTAACCACCACAATGGGGACAGGCCCCTTTGTGGTGGTTTTGGCCTTAGCCCGTCCCCTGCTGCTAGACCGTGATGACGTTGTCCATTGCCCGGTACTTGGCGGGGACCTCGCCTGCGGTAATAATCGTTGCGTCGCGGAAGTCCGCGAACTTGACGGGCGCCACCATGCCAAATTTACTGGCGTCCGAGATTACGAAGCGTTTGGCGGTATGGCGCATCGAGATACGCTTGACCTGTGCTTCCTCGATATCCGGTGTGGTGAGACCTTGCTCGGCCGCGATGCCGTTGGATCCCCAAAAGCCGCAGTTGAAGTTATAGCGGTCCAGGGTTGCCAAGGCATCGGGGCCAACGAGCGCCTCGGTCTCGGGTTTGAGCTCGCCGCCCAGCACCACGGTACGCATGCCGCGCAAAGCAAGGTGCTGAGCATGGAGCACGGAATCGGTCACATAGGTGACGCCGTCGAGACGCGGAAGATGCTCGATGAGCTTGAGGGTCGTTGAGCCCGAATCGATATACACAAAGCTATCGGGCTCCACCAGGGCCGCGGCACGAGCACAGATGCGCTCCTTGTCATCGTTATGGAGATCACTGCGTTCGCTGATCGTCAAGTCGCGCGTCACGTGCGCGCGCTCCAGACTCGTCGCACCTCCGTGCACCTTGGCGATACGGTGCGCGCGGTCGAGCGTTTGCAAGTCACGGCGAATGGTGGACGGTGTCACGCCCAGGGCCTCGGCAAGTTCCGGCACGGTAACCGAGCCGGCCTGCTGCACCATCGACACGATCGCATTGAGCCTATCTTCCGCAAGCATCGCTTACTCCTCCTCGGGGTACACGACTCCCCAATCGGCGCGGAGCTTGGTCATAAGCTCCATAACATCAGAAGCATAATCCAGCAGCTCGCGCTTGGAGTCGTCGCCGGCAACGGCCTTCTCAAGATCGGCCATCTCATAGCAAAGGGCGTAAGCTTCGGTGCCGGCGTGGACCTCCTCGCGGTGGCCGTCCACAGTCCACACGATGGTCGCGTGATCGGCGCGCGGATACTCGTTGACCTCGATATAGCACTTGTCGAAGCTGATGACCGAGCGCTTGGGCTGCTTGGAGTGGAGCGTAAGGCTCACAACACCCAGCTGCTGCTCGGCGTTACGGCAGACAATGCCGCCCGCAACGTCGACACCGGTCTCACAGGTGTTGCCCAGCGAGACAACCTCAGCGGGCTGGCTCGCCATAAAGAGGCGCATAACGGAGAGCGCATACACGCCAATGTCGAGCATGGCGCCACCGGCAAGGCTACGGTTGTAGAAGCGGTTGGTCAGGTCGCCGTACTCCTTATAGCTGCCAAAGTTGAGCTGAGCGAGATTCATGCGGCCGAACTCGCCGACATCCATGCGACGACGCAGCTCCTGATACAAGGGCATGTGAAGCACCGTGGTGGCGTCCATAAGGACCACGTTGTGCTCGTCGGCAATGGCGCGGGCCTCGTCAAGCTCGGCGGAATTGAGGGTAATGGCCTTCTCGCAGAGCACGTGCTTGCCAGCTGCCAGAGCGGCTCGCAGATAGGTGATATGCGTGTTGTGCGGCGTGGTGATATAGACTGCGTCAATGTCCGGATCGGCGTAGAGATCCTCGACCGTGCCATAGACCTTCTCAACGCCATACTGCTCTGCAAAAGCCTGAGCCTTGGACAGCGTGCGGTTGGCAACGCCCGCGAGCTTTCGGCCGGCAAGGGCGAGAGACTGAGCCATCTGGTTGGCGATAACGCCACACCCAATTACAGCCCAACGAAGCTCGGGAGCCGTAAAGATGTCGTTTGGGAACGGCTGATTCTGGACCGAGGCAAACGCCGCCTTTGCGGCTGCCTCGGCGTCGAGCGGAGCCTGTTTGGAATCTGCCATGATGTGCCTCCTGAGTCATCGGAAGTCCTTCATTTCTAACAAACCTATAGTCGCACAATTGCGCGCGTATCTGCTCGTGTTTGCGTATTTATTTGCTTATCGGTCATTATTTAGCCATAGTTGGCAGATGTTTGCGCGGCTATGCGCATTGTCGCGCAAGGCTATGCGCGTAAATGCGCATGCGACGATCCTTGTGAAACATAAAGGGGCGGAACACCAAAGCCCTAAAAGACAGACCCAGCTGTATTACTTCACCCCTCTGGGGGCATCAGACATCAAAGGATCGTCCCAAACTGCCGGCACATAGAGACTGTCCCCCCAACGACTGGTCATTTAAGTCTGTCCCCAATGAGTAGGGATAGAAAAAGGCCCGGGTGCCGTGGGGCATCCGGGCCTTTGCTAGCAACTTGATGTTGCGGGCAGCTTAGAACTTGTGGCCGCACTTCTTGCAGACGCGCAGCTTGTTCTTGCCGTCCTTCTCGTGACCGACGCGGGTAACCTTACCGCACTCGGGGCAAACGAGATTGACGTTGGAGGCGTCGATGGGAGCCTCCTGCGAAACGATGCCGCCCTGCTGGTTGGCAGCGTTGGGCTTGACGGCCTTCTTGACGACCGAAACGCCCTCGACAACGACCTTGTTCTCGGCGGGAAGAGCACGCAGGACAACGCCCTGCTTGCCGCGATCCTTACCAGAGAGAACCTGGACCTTATCGCCCTTCTTGATATACATATATCTCCCCTAACTACAGGGTCTCGGGAGCGAGCGAGACGATCTTCATGTACTTCTTGTCACGAAGCTCGCGAGCGACAGGCCCGAAGATACGGGTGCCGACGGGCGAACCATCGTTGTTGATGACAACGCAGGCGTTCTCATCAAAGCGAATGTAGGAGCCATCCTTGCGGCGGATCTCCTTAACGGTGCGAACGACGACGCAACGGACAACGTCCTTCTTCTTGACGTTGGCGCCAGGGGTAGCCTCCTGGACAGCACCGATGAACACATCGCCGATGCCTGCATAACGACGCTTGGAACCGCCAAGCACCTTGATGCAGCGAATCTTGCGAGCGCCGGAGTTGTCGGCGACGTTCAGCATGGTTTGCATCTGAATCATGGTAGATGTTCCTCCGAACTAAGAACCGAAGAGAGGTGCGCAGCCTTTATGCGGCCCGTGGTATGCAAGCCAGGCATACGCACATCTTCGGAAACGTACAAGTCGTAAGAGCGACTGCTTATTTAGCGCGCTCGACGACCTCGATGAGGCGCCAACGCTTCATCTTGGACATAGGACGGGTCTCCATAACGCGGACGGTGTCGCCCACGCCAGCCGTGCACTCCTCGTCGTGAGCGTGCAGCTTCTTGGAGCTGGTCATCATCTTGCCGTACTTGGGGTGACGCTTGCGCTCGGTGATGGTGACAACGATGGTCTTGGCACCGGAGACGGAGGTAACGACACCCGTACGGACCTTACGCGAGTTACGCGAATCAGTCATGTTCTCTCCTTAGGTCCTACTCGGCGACAGCGGACTTCTCCGCTGCGATCTCGCGGGCGCGCTGCTCCGTGAGGACGCGAGCGATGTCCTTCTTCACGGTGTTGACGCGAGCGGTGTTGTCCAGCTGGCTGGTGGCCATCTGGAAACGAAGGTTAAAGAGCTCGGCGCGCATTTCCTTCAGCTTCTCAACGAGCTGAGCGTCCGAGAGCTCACGAATCTCTGCGGGCTTCATTAGTTCTCCTCCTTGGCGGCGGCGGCGTCCTCAGCAGCCCACTTGGCCTCGAGAGCGGCCTCCTCAGCCATCTCCTTCTCGATGCGCTGCTCAGCGTTCTTGGCAGCAACAATCTTGGTCTTGATGGGAAGCTTGTGCTGTGCAAGACGCAGAGCCTCGCGAGCGACCTCCTCGGGCACGCCCTTGACCTCGAACATGATGCGGCCGGGCTTGACGACGGCCACCCACTCCTCGGGGTTACCCTTACCAGAACCCATGCGAGTCTCGGCAGGCTTCTTGGTGATGGGCTTATCGGGGAAGATCGTGATGTAGACACGACCGCCACGCTTCATGTAGCGGGTCATGGCAATACGAGCGGCCTCGATCTGACGGTTGGTAATCCAATGGGCCTCGAGAGCCTGGATACCAAACTCGCCGAAATGCAGCTCGGTATTACCCTTGGCCTGGCCCTTCATGGAGCCACGCTGCACCTTGCGGTGAAGAATACGCTTAGGGGCAAGCACTACTGACCCCTCCTCTCGGAGTTACGACGACGAGGACGGGAAGAGCCCTCGAGTGCAGGGTTGGGAACAGGCTGGCCCGGGAGCTTCTCGCCCAGGTAGATCCAGACCTTCACGCCGCAAGCGCCCATGGTGGTGCTGGCGACAGCCGTGCCGTAGTCGATCTTGGCACGGAGGGTGTGCAGAGGCACGCGACCCTCACGGTACCACTCACGACGGCCCATCTCGGCACCGCCGAGACGACCGGAGCACTGGATACGGATGCCCTTAGCGCCGGCCTTGCGGGCGGACTGGACAGCCTTGCGCATGGCGCGACGGAAGGCAACGCGGCCCTCGAGCTGCTCGGCGATAGACTGAGCAACGAGGTTGGCGTCGAGCTCGGGGCGCTTGATCTCGACAACGTCGACGGAGAGCTGGCCCTTGGAGACGCCAGCAACCTTCTCGAGCTCGGTGCGGAGGGTATCGATCTCGGCACCCTTCTTACCGATGACAACGCCAGGGCGAGCGGTGAGGATGATGACCTTCACCTTGTCGCCAGCGCGCTCGATCTCGACGCGGGAGACAGCTGCGCGGGAAAGACGCTTCTCGAGGTACTTGCGGATCTCGAGATCGTTACCGAGGGTCTTAGCGTAATCCTTCTCTGCGAACCAGCGGGAGCGCCAGTTCTCGGTGATGCCAAGACGGAAGCCGGTGGGGTAGACTTTCTGACCCATACAGCTTTACGCCTCCTTTCGAGGAGCAACGACGACGGTGATGTGGGAAGTACGCTTCAGAATGCGAGAAGCGGAACCCTTGGCGCGGGGACGGATGCGCTTAAGCGTCGGACCCTCGTCAACATAGGCAGCGGCGACAACCAGGTTGTCGGCACGCAGACCGTTGTTGTTCTCGGCGTTCGCAACGGCGGAACGGAGAACCTTCTCGACATCCACGGCGACGGCGCGGTCGCAGAAGTGGAGGATGTCGAAGGCCTGAGCGACAGGCTTGCGGCGGATCAGATCGACCACCAGGCGGGCCTTGCTGGGGGAAACACGCACGTACTTAGCGACGGCGCGAACCTCGGTGGCCTCAGTTTCAATAGACTTAGTTGCCATTTACGGTTAACCCCCTATTTGGCCTTGTGGCCACGGAACGTACGAGTCGGCGCGAACTCGCCGAGCTTGTGACCAACCATGGACTCGGTAACATACACGGGCACATGCTTGCGGCCGTCGTGGACGGCGATGGTGTGACCAACCATCTCGGGGAAGATGGTGGACGCGCGGGACCAGGTCTTCACGACGTCCTTCTTGCCAGCCTCGTTCATCGCGGTGATACGCGAGAGAAGGCGAGTCTCCACGAACGGGCCCTTTTTGAGACTTCTGCTCATAAGTGCTTTCTCCTAAAACTCGGTATCCGAAATTACTTCTTACGGCGACGAATGATGTGCTGGTTCGAGACCTTCTTCTTCTTGCGCGTACGAAGGCCCTTCGTCGGCTTACCCCAGGGGGTAACGGAGGGACGACCAGAGGTGTGGTTCTTGCCCTCGCCACCGCCGTGCGGGTGGTCGACAGGGTTCATGACGGTACCGCGGACGGTCGGGCGCACGTTCATGTGACGCTTACGGCCGGCCTTGCCGATGACGATGTTGGAGTGATCGGCGTTGCCGACCTCACCGACGGTGGCGCGGCAGGTAACGAGGATGCGGCGCATCTCGGAGGAAGGCATACGGACGATGGCGTACTTGCCCTCCTTACCCATCAGCTGGCAGGAGTTACCGGCGGAACGGGCGATAGCAGCGCCCTTGCCCGGCTGGAACTCGACGGCGTGGATGAGCGTACCGACGGGGATGTCGGCGAGGGGCAGAGCGTTGCCCGGCTTGATGTCGGCGTCAGAACCGGACATGATGGTCTGACCGACCTCGAGGCCCTTGGGGGCCAGGATGTAGCGCTTCTCACCGTCAGCGTAGTGCAGCAGAGCGATGCGAGCGGAACGGTTCGGATCGTACTCGATCGTGGCGACCTTGGCGGGCACGCCGTCCTTGTTGCGCTTGAAGTCGATCACGCGGTAACGACGCTTCACGCCGCCGCCCTGGTGGCGGGTGGTGATGCGGCCGTTGTTGTTACGACCGGCCTTCTTGGGCAGGGGCTCGAGAAGAGACTTCTCGGGCTTGGTGCAGGTGATCTCGGAGAAGTCGGAGATCGTCTGCCAACGCCTACCAGCGGAGGTCGGCTTAAGGTGCTTTACAGCCATTACAATCCCTTTCAATAGGAATCCGTTAGCCATCGCAGACAGGGATTCGAGGTTCTGCCTCGGGTGCGATGACACCGGACGTATACACGGTTCCGGGCGTGTCCATTTTATACGCCCAAAACCTTGAGCTCTCGCCTCCCCTTTTTGGGAGGCATGAGCTCACTCAACAGCAGCGAGTCTTAGGCCTGGTTGCCAAAGACCTCGATGGTGTCGCCCTCGGCCAGCGTGACGATGGCCTTCTTCCAAGAACGGGTCTTACCGGCGACATAGCGCACGCGCTTGGTCTTGGGCTTGACCGTCAGGGTGTTCACGCGAACGACCTTGACGCCGAAGATCTCCTCGACAGCGTCCTTGATCTGATACTTGTTAGCATCCTTGGCGACCTCGAACGTGTACTTGTTCAGCTCCATGCCGGAGAAGGAACGCTCGGACACGATCGGACGGATGATGATCTCGTGGGCGGTCATTTATGCAAGCACCTCCCCGAAGTGAGCGGCGATGTCGGCGGGCATCAGCACGGCGTTGTTGTTGACGAGATCGTAGGTGTTGGCCTCGTCAGCGGTGATGATGAACGTCTTGGGAATGTTGCGGAACGACAGGTAGGCGTTGACGTCCTCATCGCGAACGATGATGGTCAGACGCTTGCCCTCAAGGCCGAGAGCCTTGAGCATGGCGACGGCAGCCTTGGTGGAAGGCTTCTCGAAGCCGTAGTCGTCGACGAGCACGAGCTCGCCATCGGCCAGCTTGGCGGACAGCGCGGAGCGCATAGCCAGCTTGACCTCCTTGTTGTTCATACGCTTAGCGTAGGAACGGGGCTTGGGGGCGAAGACAACGCCACCGTGACGCCACTGGGCAGCACGGATGGAACCCTGGCGGGCACGGCCGGTGCCCTTCTGACGCCAAGGCTTCTTGCCGCCACCGGAAACCTCAGAGCGGCCCTTAGCGGACTGGGTGCCCTGACGCCAAGAGGCCATCTGGCACTTGACGATGTGGTGCATAACGTGGATGTTCGGCTCGATGCCGTACACCTCAGCGGCGAGCTCGGCCTCGGCGACCTTCTTGCCCTCGCTGTTCTTTACTTCAAACTTTGCCATTTAAGTGTTCTCCTTGGTATGACGCTGGGCTAAATGGGCTGGGCCCTTAGGCCATACGGATGGCGACGAGACCATTCTTGGCACCCGGGACAGCGCCCTTGACCAAGATGAGGTTCTGCTCGGCATCGATGCGGACAACGGAAAGGTTCTTGACGGTAACGCGCTCGTTACCCATGTGACCGGCCATCTTGACGCCCTTGAGGACGCGCGCAGGATAGGCGCACTGACCGATAGAACCGGGGTGACGCTGGAAGTGAGAACCATGCGTCATAGGACCGCGGCGCTGACCCCAGCGCTTGATGCGACCCTGGAAGCCCTTACCCTTGGAGGTACCGATGACGTCGACCTTCTCGACATCAGCGAAATCAGCGACGGTGACGACCTCGCCGACCTTGTGCTCCTCGCCGTTCTCGACGCGGACCTCACGAAGGAAGCGGACAGGCTCGACGCCAGCCTTGGCGAAGTGACCAGCCATGGGCTTGTTCACGTTCTTGGCCTTGATGTCGCCGAAACCGATCTGGACGGCGTCATAGCCGTCGGTTGCCTGAGTTTTAACCTGCGAGACAGCGCAGGGGCCAGCCTGGATGACCGTGACGGGAACGACGTTGTCGTCCTCGTCCCAAACCTGGGTCATGCCAATCTTGCGGCCGAGAATCATGCTGATCAAGATATGATCCCAACTCTCGCGTGGTCTTGGGACAATGCGTACACCACCGAGCGTACGCCCCTAGAGGACCACTACTTACACGACGTGCTCCCCAGCCTTGTATTTCGCCCGGACTACCTGACAACCCTATTAAGCAGGCATTTTGTCCAGCCAGAATACTCCCCTGGTTACACACAGCTGTTTAGTATACACGGCTGCGGGCGTATCCATCGAGATTCATATTTCACTCACATTGTTTACGCAGGTAAAGTGCGTGGCACGTTCCCAGTGTGCGGCGGAGGGGGCGGGCCTGAGACATATTAAGGTTGCTGCTCTACAGTCCTGCTCACGACGGAGAGCACATTAAGTGCTCTCCTGTTCGTGCGGAACTCGCGACAACCTTAATATGTCTCAGGCCCGCCCCCTCCGCCGCACACTGGGAACGCCACGTTGATGTCTGCTAAACCTTGCTCGCTCAGGCTAATGACTTTGTTGGGGGTCCACTATTTGCTGGAGGGTGAACTTGCATTGGGACGGTTCGCCTTCTGCTTGTGGCTTTGCCTCATCGAAATCGAAGATCATGATGGCGCAGTTGGGGAGTTTTGTTGGGAGCTCGAAGCCCTCTGGGGCTGCGGCCTTGATAAATTGGCGGCTGGCGCTGCCGTGGCTTACTGCTAGAAGGGTTTCGATGCCCTCGGAGCCCATGATATTGGTAAGCGCATCCACCATACGTTCTTGCAGCGCCTGGCTTCCTTCTCCTCCGAAGGGGACCAGGTCCTCGCCCGGATCCCAGACGTCGGTGGGCAGCGCGCCGTGCGGGCCTTCTTCGAAGGAGCCGTAGCAGCGCTCGATAATGCCTTCGCAGGGCTCGGCTGCTGCGTCCGGGCCGAGGAGCTCGCATGCGACGAGACTTGCCGTGTCCATGGCTCGGCCTAAGGGTGATGAGACCACTTTGTCGGGGACGACGCCGTGGGCTTTGAGCCATGCGGCTGCCATCCCGGCTTGCTGACGGCCTAAGTCGGTGAGCGGTGAATCGCAGCGGCCCTGGACCAGCTTTTTGACGTTGAACTCCGTCTGACCGTGGCGGAGTAGATACAGCTTCTTCATGCTCTCCCCTTCTGCATAACCTGCTTTGCCGGCATAGCCTTACTCGTGGGTATGCCCTACGTAGTCTTCGTCGATCGTAATCTTGGCAATCGACTTGGGATATTCCGATTCGACCCGTTGTGTCAGCGCGTGCTTTACGTCTTCGGCACTCATCTGCAGATCCGAGGGACGCACGCAGTCAAAGATCACGTTGGTGTGCGTAGGACCCGGCACGCAGCGCAGGTCATGAATCGAGAGGCGGCTATCGATCTCCTGGGCCATGGCGTGAATGCGCAAGCGCATGCTCGCCAGCTTGGGGTCATCGGTCACGATGGGATCGTAGTGAAGCGTAACGATCATGCCGTCTTCGTCCCTAAACGACTGCTCGATGTTATCGAGCGTGTCGTGACTTTCCAACGGGCTGTCCTCGGCCGCCATCTCGGCATGCGCACTTGCAAACTTCCTGCCCGGGCCGTAGTCGTGAACCATCAAATCGTGAACGCCCAAAACGCCGGGATAGCTCATGATCTTGTCTCGAATGTGCTTGACCAGCTTAGGATCGGGCGACTGGCCCAAAAGCGGGCTCACCGTATCCTGGATGAGCTCAAAACCGCTCCAGCCAATATAGGCGCCAACGGCAAGGCCGACCCATGCGTCAAGATTGATGTGCGTCACCTGCGAAACAATTGCGCACGCCAACACGGCGCCTGTGGCAAGGACATCGTTCTTGGAATCCTGCGCGGTCGCATGCAGCGTCTCGGACTCAATGCGATCGCCGAGCTTTTGGTTGAGGGCCGCCATCCACAGCTTTACAACCATCGAAAGTGCCAGGACCGCCACCAGGGCAAGCGAGAACTCGACAGGCTCCGGGTTGACAATACGCTCCACCGAGGACTTCACCAGTTCGATGCCAATAAGCAGCACGAGCGCCGCCACGACCAAACCCGAGAGATACTCGTAGCGACCGTGGCCGTAAGGATGCTCGGGGTCGGCCGGCTTGCTCGCCAGCTTAAAGCCCAGCACGCTCACGATATTCGAGCTTGCATCGGACAGGTTGTTCATGGCATCCGCCACAATCGAAACCGATCCCGACAGCACGCCAATTACGCCCTTCGCAGCGCATAGTGCCACATTGGCGAGAATACACACCACGCCCGTCAACGTGCCCACGCGCGCACGGTCGCCCTGCGCACGCTTAACAATCCACTCGACCATCTACATCCGCCCCCACGGTACTACCTATATATCTATTGCTCAAACGGATTGTAGTGTAGCCACTTTGTCCCCCAGATACAAAAAAGGCCGCAACCCACACGGGCCACGGCCTTGGAATATGGCAAAGGAATCGTCCTTGTGTCGCACAGGTTTACGCGCTTACTTCGGCCACGCTCTTCGAGGTTTCGGGTGAATCGGCTCCGTCCCCCGTCGTCTGTCCCTTCGCCGGCACCACGCCAAAGCAGTAGCTCAGCGCCGCAGACACCGCAAATGCCACACCGCCGGCAGCGCAGCACCACAGCAGGTTCGAGATGCCGCCCGTGGCAAAGCCAATGACCATAAGGACATTCGTCATGCCGATGGTATAGGCCGTAACGTGGCCCACGGCCGCAACAAGGCCTCCGACGGCGCCGCCAATGGCCATGCACGTCAGGCACCTGCCATATTTAAAGCCGCAACCGTACAGCGCCGGCTCGCTTACGCCGCCAAGAACACCCGAGATTGAATAGCCCAGCATGAGCGCCTTCTCGTCCTTATCCGCAACGCGAAGCGACGCGCCAAAGGGCATGCCCCAAACGGCGAACGTTGCCATCGTCGCGGCGATCAGGATGCACGAATCCGTTCCCACACTCATAAACTGCGCATAGGCGAGCGATAGGACAACGTTGCTGACGCCGGCGATCTTTAGGAACTCCCAGCCCGCAGCAAGCCCCATGAGCGTGAGCAGCGACACGATGCCACCGGAATTGCCAAGCATAAACATAAGCTGGCCCAACAGCATGCCCAGATAGCTGCCCGCCGGCGCCGTAATACACAGCGAAACCGGAACCATGACAAGCATGGTCGCAAACGGAACGAACGAAAACGCCACGGCCTTAGGGATAACGCGCTTAAAGAAACACTCCACTCGCCATAGCACGGGCACCGAGATGAGAACCGGAATAACAGTCGTCGTGTAATCGTTGACCGGCGCAGGAAGCAGACCATACACGGAAGTCATCGATGCCCCCGTCGTCGATGCGGCATCGACAAGCTTGAGTAAATCGGGTGCAATCAATACGCCGCCCAGCATCATGCCCAGCTGCTCCGAGCAACCGAGCTGGCGGGCGGCCGCCCAACCAAGATAAATGGGCAAAAAGTAGTAGCCGGCGTTATAGAGCCAACTGTAGAACAGGCGATAGATATCGGAATCGGCAGACCACAGGCCCAGCATGCCTTCGCCCATAATGACAGCGACGGTGCGGAACAACGCCGCGCAGACAATAAACGGCAGCGCCGACATCATGCTTTTGGACAGATAGTCCACCACGGCCATGGCGTTTGATGAAACCGACGTTGTAAACGAGGTGTTAGAAACTTGTAGCATGGAATGCCTTTCCCAATATGACATGCGGGCTGTCCCTTTGTCACATCGTGCGGTACTGACCGATTGCGCGGTACTTTTCGTAGCGGAGGTTTGTGAGGGTCGCGTCGTCGAGCCGCCCAAGCGCATCGAAGGCATCAAATGCCGAGGACATGACGGCACCGGCGATCTCCTCATGCGACAGGCCTTTATCGTCAACAATGCCGTCGATGATGCCGAGCGCCAGCAGATCGGGGGCCGTGAGCTTAAGCGCCTCGGCGGCCTCATTCGCGCGCTCGGTATCCTTCCACAGGATCGACGCACAGGCCTCGGGGCTCACGACCGAATAGGCCGAGCTCAAGAGCATCAGGATGCGGTCGGCCACGGACAGCGCCAGCGCGCCACCAGAGCCGCCCTCGCCTGTCACCACCGAGACAATCGGCGTCTTAAGGCCGCTCATCTCCATGAGGTTCTGGGCAATCGCCTCACCCTGGCCGCGTTCCTCGGCACCGATGCCGCAAAACGCGCCCGAAGTATCGACCAGGCACAGAACCGGTCGACCAAACTTTTCGGCCTGGCGCATCAGGCGACGCGCTTTGCGGTAGCCCTCGGGATGTGCCATACCAAAGTTGCGACGCATGCGCTCTTTGGTCGTGGTGCCGCGCTCGATGGCGATGACCGTTACGGGGCGTCCGTCTTTCCAGCCAATGCCAGCCACCACAGCAGCGTCGTCGCCAAAGTAGCGGTCGCCGTGCAGCTCCACAAATCCATCCAGGCCCAGCGAGATCATCTCGCCCGCCGTGGCGCGATCTGCCGAGCGGGTCTGCTTGACAATCTCGAGCGCGGTTTTTGGTGCGGCCGAGCGCTTGAACAAGTATCCCAGCTTTTTGCCGCGGCGACCCGTATGCACGATCTCATGCGGTGCCCCCAGGCCGGGCGCGTGCCCTTCGTGCAGCGCCAGCAGCTCGCCTACCGTGAGCGCAATCTCGCCACGCGGAACAACGGCATCGCAAAAGCCGTGCTCCAGCAAAAACTCGGAGCGCTGGAATCCCTTGGGCAGGCGCTTGTGCATGTTCTGCTCGATCACGCGCGGGCCGGCAAATGCCGTCAGGGCATCGGGCTCGGCCAGGATAATGTCGCCCTCCATGGCAAAGCTCGCGGTTACGCCTCCGGTCGTGGGGTCGGTGAGCACCGTGATATACAGGCCGCCCGCCTCGCTGTGGCGCCTAACCGCCGCAGAAATCTTGGCCATCTGCATAAGCGAGGTCACGCCCTCCTGCATGCGCGCACCGCCCGAAACGGTAAAGCCGACAACCGGCAATCCCAGCTCGGTCGCACGCTCAAATGTGCGACAGATCTTCTCGCCCACCACGGAGCCCATCGAGCCCATCATAAAGTTGGCGTCCATAAAGAAGAGCGCGGTATCGCAACCGCAGATTTTGCCCCTGCCGCACACAACGGCATCGCGCTCGCCCGAACGCTCGCTCACGCTCTTGAGCTTGTCGGCATAGCCGGGAAACGAGAGGAAGTCCTCCGACGCCAGATTGGCATCCCATTCCTCAAACGTGCCCTCGTCGACCGTCATGCGCATGCGCGCGCGACCGCTCACGCGAAAGTGTTTGCCGCAACGAGGGCAGACCTCGAGGTTGTCGTGTAGGCGTGCCTCATCGATCACGCGGCGGCACTCCGGGCACTTGATAAACACGTGGCGCGCGGGAAACTCGGCGCACGACTCGGTCATCGGTCCCTCGAGGACGTTGACCGTCTTCGCTTTTCTATTCATCAGCATAGAGATGCCCCATCAGATCGGTGTGATACATGCCCGACAAGAACTCGTCGTTTGCCAGCACGTCGAGCTGAAGCTCGCTGTTTTCGCTCACGCCCTCAATCACGAGCTCGCCCAGGGCCGAGCGCATCTTGCGAATGGCGCCGTCACGCGTGGGCGCACACACGATGAGCTTGCCAAGCATGGAGTCGTAGTACGGCGGAACGTTCGCACCGGTAAACATGGCGGAATCCCAGCGCACGCGCGGACCACCCGGCACACGCAACGCGGTGACCGTTCCGCATGACGGCAGAAAGTCCGGCGTTTCGGCATTGATGCGGCACTCCATGGCGTGGTTGCGGACCGGCATATCCTCCTGCTCAAAGGGCAGAGGCTGGCCGGCTGCCACGCGCAGCTGCCACTTGACCAAGTCGGTATCGGTCACAAACTCCGTAACCGGATGCTCCACCTGCAAGCGCGTGTTCATTTCCATAAAGTAGAAATTGCCGTCGTCCGAATACAGGAACTCGATGGTACCGGCTCCTTCGTAGCCGACGGCACGAGCCAGGTCACGCGCTGCCTTGTGCATGCGAGCACGAATGTCGTCGTGTCCGTCGAGGCACGGCGCGGGGCTCTCCTCGATCAGCTTTTGGTTGCGACGCTGCACCGAGCACTCGCGCTCGCCAAGCGAAAACACATGGCCCTGCTTATCGGCCATAATCTGCACCTCGACATGGTGCGCCGGCGCGACGAACTTCTCCATGTAGCACTCGCCGTCGCCAAAGACGGCCTCGCCCTCGGCACGCGCCTCGATGAACGCCTTTGCCGCATCTTCCACGCGCTCGACCTTGCGAATACCGCGACCGCCGCCACCTGCACGCGCCTTAATGAGCACGGGACAGCCAATGCGCTCGGCCTCGGCCGTTGCCTCCTCGGGGCTTTTGAGCAAATCGCAGCCCGGCACGATGGGCACGCCCGCCGCGGCAGCCGTTCGACGTGCGGCGTCCTTGTCGCCCATGCTGTCGATCACCTTGGCCGAAGGACCAACAAACGCCAGGCCATACTTGTCGCAGTCGCGCACGAAGCTCGCCTTCTCGGAAAAGAAGCCATAGCCGGGATGAATTGCCTTAGCTCCCGACTTTACGGCACAGGTGAGCACGGCATCGTCGTTGAGGTAGCTCTCGGCAAGACGCGGGCCACCGATGCAATACGCCTCGTCGGCAAGCTGCACGTGCAGCGCGTCCGCATCGGCCGTGGAATAAACAGCGACGGTCTTGATGCCCATATCGCGGCACGCGCGGATAACACGGACCGCGACTTCGCCGCGGTTGGCGATGAGCACTTTGTCGAACATGAAGCCTTCCTTAACTTTCGTGCATGAGTGCAAAAGACATATCGGCGCGGCAGCAAACCTCACCGTTGACGCTCGCGGTGCCCGTCGCAAAGCGGAACGGCCCGCGCGCACGCGTGATGGAGCACACCAGATCAACCGTGTCGCCCGGGCGCACCGGACGCTTAAAGCGCACCTTGTCCAGACTCGTGTAGAACGGCGTCGCGCCGCGCGCCTCCTCATCGCCCATCAGCAGCACGCAGCAGTTCTGGGCGAGCATCTCGCACTGAATCACGCCGGGGACGACCGGGTTTCCCGGAAAATGCCCCTGCAAAAAGTACTCGTCGCCCGTAATCGTAATCTTGCCGTGGGCCTCGTCGCCCACCAGCTCGGCTTCGTCGAGCAAAAGCATCGGCTCGCGATGCGGTAACAGCTTCTTGAGCTCTTCTTTGTTCACGGATATCACCTATCCGATCCTCATGAGGCAGCTGCCAAACTCCACGAGGTCGCCGTCGGCCACGCAGATCTCGAGCACCTCGCCATCCGCCTCGGCCGTTACCTCGTTGAGAACCTTCATGGCCTCGATGATGCAGAGGGTCTCGCCGGCCTTGACCTTAGAGCCCACGTGCACAAACGGCTCGTCGCCCGGCGCCGGGGCAGCATAGAAAACGCCGACCATGGGAGCGGTCACCTCGATGCCCTTGGGCTCCGGTGCGGCGGCAGGCGCCTGCGCGGCGGGCTCCGGTGCGGCGGCAGGCATGGCGACAGGAGCCACCGCCGGAGCAGTCACGGCACCCGGCATAGACATGGGCACGGCAACCGGCTGCGCGGCACTCGCACGCTCGAGTTCGACCGCGGTGCCATCGGGCTCCTCAACGCGCACGCGCGTGAGGCCGCGGTCCTCCATAACATCGGCTATCTCGGCAAGTCTTTTGGAATCCATGCTCTAGCTCCTCGTATATCTACGCAGCGCGATGGCGGCGTTGTGCCCGCCAAAGCCCAGGTTGGTCGAAAGCGCCCAGGTAAGGTCGGCGCGAACCGCGCGATTGGGCGTGTAGTCAAGATCGCAGGCGGGATCGGGCGTGTGGTAGTTAATGGTCGGCGGCACCACGCCCTGCTCGAGCGCCATGGCGCAGGCCATGACCTCGATGGCACCCGTGGCACCGATCATGTGGCCGGTCATCGACTTAGTCGACGAGACGTGCGCGGCGCGCGCCGCGTCCTCGCCGAGCGCACGCTTAATGCCCGCCGTCTCGGACGAATCGTTGAGCTTGGTCGAGGTGCCGTGGGCATTGATGTAGAGACCCTCGGAAGGCTTGACGTCGCCCTCGGTCACCGCCAGCGATATCGCGCGGGCAATGCCGGCAGCCTCGGGATCAGGGCTCGTGATGTGATAGGCATCATCGGTGTTGCCGTAGCCCACGACCTCGGCATAAATGTGCGCACCGCGCGCCTGCGCATGTTCCATGCTCTCGAGTACCAGCACGCAGGCGCCCTCGCCCATCACAAAGCCATCGCGGTCTGCATCGAACGGGCGGCAAGCCGTCGCGGGATCAGGGTTGGTGGTCAATGCGCGGCAGGACGTAAAGCCCGCAACGGCATCGGGGATAATTGCGGCCTCGGCACCGCCGGCGAGAATCGCATCGGCATAGCCGTGCTTGATGGCGCGGAACGCCTCGCCCACCGCATGGGCCGAGGTTGCGCACGCGGTCACCACGGGCAGGGTCGGGCCCTTTGCCTTATGGCGAATCGCGATGTTGCCCGAAGCCATGTTGGGAATCATCATCGCGATCATATAGGGCGATGCGCGGCGGGGCCCGCGGTCGGCAATCGTATGGACGTTGTCGACAAGCGTCTGCATGCCGCCCACGCCCGAGCCCACGTAGACGCCCAGGCGCTCGCGATCGATGGCGCCTTCGACATCAAAGCCCGCATCGTGCATCGCCTCGTCCGAAGCCGCCATCGCAAACTGAACGCAAGGGTCCAGATGCTTGGCGTCACGCTTGCCAAAGTACTCGTTGCCGTCAAAGCCCTTGACCTCGGCCGCCACCTTGACGGCAAATGCATCGGTATCGAAGTGCGTAATCGGGCCGATGCCGCACGTGCCAGCGCACATTGCCGCCCAGGTGGCAAGCGCGGTGTTGCCGAGCGGCGATACGGCACCTATGCCGGTGATTGCAACTCTCTGTTCCATCATGGTCTCCTCATCCAAGCCGTTCTTCGGCCCTGATTTCTACATCGCCATTCCGCCGTCAACGCGTACGACCTCGCCCGTAATGTAGGAAGCCGCATCGCTCGCCAAAAAGCGCACCACGCCGGCCACTTCCTCGGGGCGCGCCATGCGCTTAAGGGGAATCTGCTCCTCGGTTGCCGCACGAACCTTTTCCGAAAGCTTTGCCGTCATATCTGTCTCGACAAACCCGGGGGCGACCGCGTTCACTCGTACGCCGCGGGGCGCAAGCTCGCGCGCCACCGCCTTGGTCAAGCCGATCACGCCCGCCTTGGAGGCTGCGTAGTTGGCTTGCCCGGCATTGCCCATCAGGCCCACAACCGAGCTCATGTTGACGACGCAGCCGCCGCGCTGGCGCATAAAGGTCTTGGTGAGCGTGCGCGTCATGTTGAATGTTCCCTTGAGATTGACGTCGAGCACGCGGTCGAAGGCGTCATCGCCCATGCGCATGAGCAGGCCATCGCGGGTGATGCCAGCGTTGTTGACGAGCGCCCAAATGGAGCCAAAGTCGTTGAGGACCGCTTCCACGCACGCGTTGACGGCAGCGGGATCGGCCACGTCGCATTGATATGCGCGAGCTGTGGCACCAGCGGCCTCGCAGGCTTCGCACGTCTCGCGCGCCGCATCGACGCTGCCGGCATAGACGACGGCGATATCGTAGCCATCCTCCGCCAGACCGATAGCGCAGGCGCGGCCGATACCCCGCGAGCCGCCCGTGACCAGTGCCACGCGACGTAAGTCGTTGCGCTCGAGCGTGCCGTTGTTCAAATTGCCCATGTCATTCCTTTCGGGTTACAGCCCTGTGGACTATGCGAGCTCGTCGGCAATAGCTGCGACCTGCTCGGCTGTTTCGCACGAATACACGCAAACGTCGCTCAGCGTACGCTTGACCAGGCCGGACAGCGTTTTGCCAGGGCCAACCTCAATAAACGTGTCGATGCCCTGATCCTGCAGAGTATGCAGCGTGTCGACCCAGCGCACGGCATGACTCACCTGGTTGGCCAAGACATCCGATGCCGCTCGCGGATCCGCCGGATAGGGCGCCGCCGTCATGTTTGCCATGACCGGAATCAGCAGCGGAGACGGCGCGTGGCCGGCTTGGATATACGTCGCCAGCCCCTCAGTCGCCTCGGTCATATAGGGACTATGGAATGCACCCGACACCGCGACTTTCATAGCGCGGCCGCCAGCCCCTTTTACTAGGACGTCGAGCTCCTGCAGCGCCTCGGGCGCTCCGGCAACAACCGTCTGCTGCGGGCTGTTGTAGTTGACCGGCCAGCAGTCCTCGCCGGCCTGTTTTGCCAGGTTCTCGACTTGCTCCGCATCGAGCTTGATGACGGCGCGCATACCGCCCGGATGGCGCTCGGCAGCCGCGGCCATCAGCGCCGCGCGCTCGCACACGAGCTCAAAGCCCGCTCGCGTATCGAATGCCCCCGCAAAGGTGAGCGCGGCGACCTCGCCCAGCGAGAATCCCGCACAGGCGGCAGGCACCACGCCGCGCTCACGCAGAGCGGTAGCCGCTGCCAGGTCGTGAACGAACACGCACGGCTGCGTGTTCTCGGTCTGCGAGAGCTCCTCCTTGGAGGCGCTCCGGCACTGCTCGCTGGTCCCCGGGCGCACCTCGTCGACAATGGCGAACACCTCGGCGGCCGCCGGCGATGCCTCGATCAGGTCGACGCCCATCGCGGGGTGTTGGGCACCCTGGCCAGCAAACAGAAACGCTACGCTACCCATGCGGACGCACCCTTCAGGACGCGCTCGGCGCCATCGATCAGGTCGTCAACGATTTCACGTGCGCTCTGGCGCTCGTTGACCATGCCGGCAATCTGTCCACACAAAAACGAACCCTCTTCGTAATTGCCGTCCTTGGCGGCCTTGCGAAGGGCGCCCGTGCCCATGGCCCCGAGTTCCTCGACACTTACGCCCGCCGCCTCGCTCTTGGCGTAGGCGTTGGTAAAGGGGCTCTTGAGTGCACGCACCGGGTGTCCCGTCGAGCGGCCGGTCGCACGCGTCGAGGTGTCGTTGGCCTTCAAGACCATCTCCTTGTACTGCTCCGATACGGTGCACTCGTCTGCGATCAGAAAGCGCGTACCCACCTGCACGCCGGCGGCGCCCAGCATAAAGGCGGCCGCCACGCCGCGGCCGTCGGCAATACCGCCAGCGGCCACAACGGGAATGTCGACCGCATCGACGACCTGCGGCACCAGTGCCATCGTCGAGGTCTCGCCAATATGGCCGCCCGATTCGGTACCCTCGGCAACAACCGCCGTGGCTCCACGACGTGCCACGAGGCGCGCCAGCGCCACCGAGGCAACGACCGGGACGACCTTGATGCCCGCCTCGTTCCACGCCTTCATGTACTTGGCGGGATTGCCGGCGCCCGTCACGACGACCGGCACTCGCTCGTCAATCACGACCTGCGCGACCTCGTCGGCAAACGGGCTCATGAGCATGACGTTGACGCCAAAGGGCTTATCCGTCTTGGCGCGCAGCTCATGAATCTGGTCGCGAAGCCAGTTGGCGTCGGCGTTCATGGCCGCGATGATGCCTAAGCCACCCGCCTCGGACACTGCGGACGCCAGCGAGGCATCGGCAATCCAGGCCATACCGCCCTGGAACACGGGCTTTTCGATGCCGAGCAGATCGCAGAGAGGAGTCTTGAGCATCTCTACTTCTCCAATGCCGCCTCGACCGTATCGGCGAACTCGCCGACCGTCTTGGGGTTCTCCTCGGTATCGAGCTGGATGCCAAACTCGTCCTCGACGGCGACGAGGATCTCGACGGTGCCCAGGCTGTCGAGACCAATCTCCTCGAGCGTGGACTCGGGCTTCATCTCGACATCGTCAAGACCGGCGGTCTCGCGGATAACGTCGCAAACGCGCTCGAAGGTCTTCTGATCTGCCATGGTAGTTCTCCTTTGGTTGTGCCCTAGGGCGTTTTTATTTCCTATGTGCGACTACTTCCAACGAAGCAGATAGCCACCTATATCCAGACCGGCGCCAAATCCAACCAAGGCGATGGTGTCGCCTGTGTGAAGTGCACCGGCGTTTGCCAGCCGGTCGAGGGCAAGCGGAATGCATGCGCTCGAAATGTTGCCGATCTCGCGCAGCGTTCGAACCACGCGCTCGTCTGGCACGCCGAGGCGCTTGACCGCCTGACTCAGGATTCGTTCGTTAGCCTGATGGAATACAAAATGGTCGATGTCTTCGACCGAAATGCCCGCATCGCCCGCAAGCTTATGGACCGTGTCGCAGATGGCGTTGACGCCGAACTTGAACACGCGGCGGCCATTCATGGACAGCACGCTCTCGCTATCTGCAGAGGCCTTAAACGGCGAGGTGCCGACCAGACCGGGTACGCGCAACGTCTCGACGTCGGGCGCCGTCGAAAGCTCAACGGCAAGGGGGTTGTCTCCCCCAGCTCCAATCACTGCGGCGCCTGCCCCATCGCCAAAGAGCACGCAGGTGGCGCGGTCGGTCCAGTCGAGCGTGCGCGTCATCTGCTCGGCAGCAACGACAAGCACGCGCTCGGCACGGCCGCGGGCGATATAGCCCTCGGCGACATCGAGCGCAAACACGAAGCCGGCACAAGCCGCCGAGACATCGAAGGCAGGGCACGTCGCGCCCAGACGCTCGGCTACGGCACACGCCTCGGCGGGAACAAGGTGGTCACCCGTTGTCGTCGAGCAGACGATTAGATCCAGCTGGCTCGCGTCGATTCCGGACACCTGGAGTGCCCGCTCGCTCGCCGCTACGGCAAGGTCGTCGAGTGACTCGGTGGTGCAGACGTGGCGGCTCTTGATACCGGTGCGGGTAAAAATCCACTCATCCGAGGTATCGAGGAACTCAGATAGCTCGTCATTGGAAACACTGCGCTCAGGAAGCGCCGAGCCTGTTCCAAGAATCGTGAAACCCATCACTAACCTCCTTTAAGTTGTTGACGTGTTTACATCGACCAAGAGAGGATAGCGCATTTTAGTCGTTGTTGACGTGTTAACATTAAATTGTCCAAATGCGACAAAGGCTTCACATTGTGTCTATCTCTCGACACCATTGCGCGATTGCCTTATTAACTTAGGAGGTAGCAGCTGTTATGGATTCTCGTTTAACGATAGTCGACGTAACCGGATCGACCAACGATGACCTGCTCGAAGCAGGAAAACAGGGAGAGCCGCACGGCACGGGACTTGCCGCCCGGACTCAGACGGCAGGACGCGGCCGGCGCGGCCACAAGTGGGATTCAACCGCCGGCAACCTATTGCTTTCGATTGTCCTGCGTCCATGCGTTAATCCTGCAAAGTACTCTGGTCTTGCCGCCATCAGCGGCTTAGCGGTGCTCGAGGCGCTCGAAAAGCAGGGTCTTGCAAACGAGATTGGCCTCAAATGGCCCAACGACCTGGTCGCGCGAGGACGCAAGCTCGGCGGCATTCTGGTCGAGGCCGCACGCGATAACGAAGGCAAACCTTTCGCCGTCTGCGGCATTGGCGTCAACGTAAACTACACGCCCCAAGAGGTGCCCGATGGCGGCCTGGCGGCAATTGGCCTCTCGGATCTCAACGAGAACGTTCCCGCCGTCGACATGCTCCTCGATGAGGTCTATCACGCAGTTATAGACGCTGTAGATGCCTGGGCAGAGCGCCTCACCGCCAAGGAAGAAGACGCCGGTCCGCTCGCGCCCGTCCACGATGAATATATCGCTCACCTCAATTGGATCGGGGAGCACGTTATCGCCCGCTCCCCCGCTGGGGACGAGCTGGCGCGTGGCATCTTTCAAACGGTCGATGGCTTTGGTCGCGCGTGCATCGAAACGGAAGACGGCTTTCGATCCTTCCATTTTGAGGAGGCATCGCTGCGTCCCTTGAGCGAATAGGGCGCCGCAACCACCTACTCGGCAGCATTACCCCACAGTCCAAACCATCATTCAAAACAAAAGGGCCCCGCTGCCGTAGCGGCAGCGGGGCCCTTTGAGCTATGAGCGATATCGCTTAGAGCTTGATGTCGATGTCGACGCCAGCGGGGAGGTCGAGACGCATGAGCGAATCAACGGTGCCCGAGGTGGGGTCGAGGATGTCGATGAGGCGCTTGTGGGTGCGCATCTCGAACTGCTCACGGGAGTCCTTGTTCACGTGCGGCGAGCGGATAACCGTGTACAGGTTGCGCTCGGTGGGCAGGGGGACAGGACCGGAAACGCGAGCGCCGGTCTTCTGAGCGGTCTCGACGATGAGCTTCGCGGACTGATCGACGACCTCGTGATCATAGCCCTTGAGGCGAATGCGGATCTTCTGGGTAGCCAACTTAAACCTCCAAAGAGTGCGAGAGATGTTCTCGCGGATTACGTAACAGGGAGCTCGAACTTAGGCGTTCTTGCTCATGACCTCGTCCACGATGGACTTGGGCGCGGGCTCATAAGAGTCGAACTGCATCGTGTAGGATGCACGGCCCTGGGTCTGGGAGCGAAGGTCGGTAGCGTAACCGAACATCTCGCCCAGCGGCACCTTGGCACGGATGAGCTTGCTGTTCTTGCGATCCTCCATGCCCTCGATCTTGCCGCGGCGACCGGAGAGGTTGCCCATAACGTCGCCCATGTACTGCTCAGGGGTCTCGACCTCGACAGCCATGATCGGCTCGAGCAGCTGCGGATCGGACTTCTTGAGGGCGTCCTTGATAGCCATGGAACCGGCGATCTTGAAGGCGGCCTCGGAGGAGTCGACCTCGTGGTAAGAACCGTCGAACAGGGTGACCTTAACGTCGAGGACCGGGAAGCCGGCGATAACACCGGTGTTCAGGGCCTCCTGGATGCCCTTGTCGATGGACGGGATGTACTCCTTGGGCACGACGCCGCCGACGATAGCGTTGACGAACTCGTAGCCGAAGCCCTCCTCCATCTTCTCGAGCTTGATGACGGCGTGGCCGTACTGACCGCGACCGCCGGACTGACGGACGAACTTGCCCTCAGCCTTCTCGACGTCGTGACCAGCGGTCTCGCGGTAGGCAACCTGGGGCTTACCAACGTTAGCGTCAACCTTGAACTCGCGGAGCAGACGGTCGACGATGATCTCGAGGTGCAGCTCGCCCATGCCGGCGATGATGGTCTGGCCGGTCTCGTGGTTGGTGGACACCTGGAAGGTCGGGTCCTCTTCGGCGAGCTTGGTCAGAGCCAGGGACATCTTGTCCTGCTCGGCCTTGGTCTTGGGCTCGATGGCAACGTCGATAACGGGCTTAGCGAACTCGATCTTCTCGAGGACGATCTCCTTGCCCTCGGCGCACAGGGTGTCACCGGTGGTGGAGTTCTTGAAGCCGACGCAAGCGACGATGTCGCCAGCGGCAGCGTCGTCACGGTCGATACGCTCGGCAGCGTTCATCTCGAGGATGCGGCCGAGGCGCTCGCGCTGACCGTTGGAAGCGTTGACCACGTAGGAGCCGGACTCGGCGCGGCCGGAGTAAACGCGGACATAGGTGAGCTTACCGACGAACGGGTCGGTCATGATCTTGAAGACCAGGCCGGAGAAGGGCTCGTCGAAGGAAGGATGACGCTGAATCTCCTCGCCGGTGTCCGGATCGGTACCGGTGACGGCCTCGACGTCGAGCGGGCTGGGCAGGTAGTCGACGACAGCGTCGAGCAGCTCCTGAACGCCCTTGTTCTTGTAGGCGGAACCCACGAAGACGAGGTTGAGCTCGTTGGCCAGAACGCCCTTGCGCAGAGCAGCCTTGAGCTCCTCGACGGTGAAGTCCTCCTCCATGAGAATCTTCTCCATGAGCTCGTCGTCAAAGCTGGCAGCAGCGTCGAGGAGCTCCTCGCGCTTGGTGGCAGCGATGTCGGCAAACTCAGCCGGGATCTCGTCCATCGGCTCGGGGTAGGTCATGCCCTTCTCGTCGGCCTTGAAGTCCCATGCAGTCATGGTGACCAGGTCGATGACGCCCCAGAAGTTGTCCTCGGCGCCCATCGGGACCTGAGCGGCCACGGCGTTAGCGTCGAGACGATCCTTCATGGTCTCGATAGCGTTGAAGAAGTCAGCGCCCACGCGGTCATACTTGTTGATGAAGGCGATGCGGGGGACGTTGAAGGTAGAAGCCTGACGCCAAACGGTCTCAGACTGGGGCTGAACGCCGGCAACGGCGTCGAAGACGGCGACAGCGCCATCGAGGACGCGCAGGCAGCGCTCGACCTCGGCGGTGAAGTCAACGTGGCCCGGGGTGTCGATGATCTGGATGCGGTAGTCCTTACCGTCCTTGTTCCAGAAGCACGTGGTAGCAGCGGAGGTAATGGTTACGCCGCGCTCCTGCTCCTGAACCATCCAGTCCATGGTGGCAGCGCCCTCATGGACCTCACCGATCTTGTGGGTCTTACCGGTGTAGTAAAGAATACGCTCGGTCGTGGTGGTCTTACCGGCATCGATGTGGGCCATGATGCCGATGTTACGGGTATCGGAAAGCTTGTACTTAGGCTTAGCCATGTTAGTTCCTTACCTTAACTTACCAACGATAGTGAGAGAACGCGCGGTTGGCCTCGGCCATCTTGAAGACGTCCTCACGCTTCTTGACGGAAGCGCCCAGGCCGTTGGAAGCGTCGAGGATCTCGTTGGCGAGACGCTCGGCCATGGTCTTCTCCTTGCGAGCGCGGGAGAAGTTGACGATCCAGCGGATGCCCAGAGCGGTGGAACGACGGGAGTTGACCTCCATCGGGACCTGATAGGTAGCGCCACCGACACGCTTGGGCTTAACCTCGAGCGTGGGCTTGACGTTGTCCATAGCCTTCTTGAAGGTAGCGAGAGCGTCGCCACCCTCGGACTTCTCGGCAACGATCTCGAAAGCGGTGTAAACGATGCGCTCAGCGGTGGCCTTCTTGCCGTCAAGAAGGACCTTGTTGATGAGCTGAGTCACCAGGCGGTTGTTGTAAACGGCGTCAGGCTGAACCTCACGACGATTAGCTGCTGCACGACGCGGCATGTGAAATCTCCTTAAGTGTCTACCGTGCGGCGCTTAGGCGGCACACGGCGAAAGTATCAAAACGTTATCTGGCTTATTTGGCCTTGGGGCGCTTAGCACCGTACTTGGAACGGGCCTGCATACGGTTCTGGACCGGAGCAGCGTCGTAGGCGCCACGGATGACGTGATAACGGACACCAGGGAGGTCACGGACACGACCGCCGCGGACGAGCACGATGGAGTGCTCCTGCAGGTTGTGGCCCTCACCCGGGATGTAAGCAGTAACTTCGATGCCGTTGACAAGGCGAACACGGGCAACCTTACGAAGAGCCGAGTTCGGCTTCTTGGGGCTCGTGGTGAAGACGCGGGTGCACACGCCGCGCTTCTGGGAGTTGTGCTGCAGAGCAGCGTTCTTGGACTTCTTGGGCACGGAACGACGGCCCTGGCGAACCAGCTGGTTAATAGTAGGCAAAGCGTACTCCTTCTCGAATGATTCCAGCTTTCTGTAAAGTGCAACGGCTTGAATCGAGGGGTCAGCATCCCCCTACGAAACACGCAGTTCGATAGGATACGTGGCGTTAGCTGTGCCGTCAACAGACCACGCCGCCGGGCGTATCCAAAAATTGGTACATTTCCGCAAAGCCTACACAAAAGGAATCCCCTCCTGTGCGCTTGGGAGGATTCCCGGATCGGGCGGCCCAGGTTTTAAGTTTGCTGCTCTACAGTCCTGCGCAAGACGGAAAGCACATTAAGTGCTTTCCTTTGCGTGCGGAACTCGCGACAAACTTAAAACCTGGGCCGCCCGGTCCGGGAATCCGACGTGCTCGTTGGGGCAACGCCACCTGCCAAAAAGGGACAGGTTTATTTTGGTCGGTTTTATCTGGGGAAACGTCGCGCTCCGGCGGTGATCTGCTTTCGTCTTTCGCATGGAAATCGGCGGCGTTTTCGGAAGTATATCGCTCGGTCTAACCGTCCATTTAATGCAAAATGGGCCGCCTCCCCTAGTAGGAAGCGGCCCCAAATCTTACGAATAGATGATGGTAAAGGGTACTTCTGTTTCGGTCTCTCCTGTTGATGTGTATCTCGTGCCCTCAAGCGTTACTGAGACCACTTGATCGACATTGATCAGTTTTGTCGGCACCCAAATGTTCTCTCCGCTATTGCGTGCCATCGAAACATAGAAATTGTACGCCCCTGCGTCGTCATCTTCGATAATCTGCTCCGATCCATCCTTGTAGCTGACGGTCAGTTTATGATCAACTGCTTCATAGCCCAGATCATCGATGTGCGTCTGGATGGAAAACGGGCTAATCTCGAGAGGCGAGTCATCAGAGCGGAGTTCCTTTGTATCGACGTGCGCTCCGACGTTAAACTCTGGCGTCGATACCTCGATCACCTTCGCATCCTCACCTTTGCCCTCCGTCCAGCTGATATTCCAGGTGACCGCATGTCCCAAATCTCGCTCGCGATTCCACGAGGCAAAGTACATCGTGCCATTAATGACCGTGTCGCTTGATGTGTCCTTATCAATTGTGCAGCGTGTGTCAGCCCATTCCTCGCCGAAGTTCATGCTGGGTGTACCGATGCCTTGTTCTTCTTCACCATAGAGAACAAGTTCGCCTGTCTCTGCTGCCGGCTTGTAGTAGTTAACGCCATTTGGATTGGACAACGTAAACGTCACGGCTCCGCAGCCGTTTTGGTCAATAGCCATCTCATGGATATCAAGCGTATAGCCGTTACCCTCGACGGACAGATTAACCTCCTGGACTGCACCCTCCAGGCTTTGGGGCGCGATGCCATCACCAAACTCTCTGGTGTAGGTATATTTAGTTCCCGATGAGCCTCCGTTGGTCCAGGTAATGGAATCCCCATTGCCGTGGTTTCCCCAGGCTGAGGCAAAATAGCTGGAATTGACAACGGCGTAGGCGACCCCTCCGGTCGCCAACACTCCGGCAAGACATCCGATTACGGCAACATACAGAGGTTTCGCGTGACCCTTTCGACGAAGCGGCTTTCCAGCCGCAGCATCAATAACACGGTCGGCAAGATCGCTATCGGCTTGGATGGACTCGAAGGCCTGCTTGATTTGATTGGATTTCACGGTCGCCCTCCTCTAGGATGAATTTGAGCTTCGATCGACCACGAGCTAAACGCGTTCGAGCGGTCGCGGCTGGCACATGCAGTAACTCGGCAATCTCTGAGGTCGAAAAGCCCAGATAGTAATAGAGCACGATGGGAACACGGAATCGCTCCGGAAGTCGCATAACGTCTGACAGGACCGCCTTGGACTCCTCCTGCGCCGTCGAAAGCGAATCGGCCAGGTTCTCAATATCCTCCACACGCCTCCATGGCTTTCGAAAGAGCGATTTGCATTCATTGATCGTGACCCGGATAAGCCAGCGGCGAAGATGCTCCCGACTTTCAAAGTGTCCATCGCTTTTGAGCAACTTAAGAAAGACGTCTTGTGCAACATCGTCGGCATCGGCGCGATCGCGCAGGTACGTCAATGCGATTCGAAACACGACATCCCGGTGATCTTCGACCGCCTGTCTAAAAGCTTGTTCTTCCATAATCACCTCCCGGTGATGCTGATATTTCTTGCTGAGGCCCTCACCATAGATACGCTCTGGCCGGACGAAATGTTTCAAATTCAAGCAGGAATAACCTACCAAAAAAAACTCTGCCCCTTATTGGCAAGGGATCGACGGAACGCAACAGGTTGAGCATACGCAAGCGAGCGGCCCCCAGAGCGTACAAGGTGGCATGAAAAAGGCAGGGCATTGACCTTTTGGTCATGCCCTGCCTTTTGAATGACAGATTGTAGCTCTGGGGGCCGCGCAGCGACGGAGATCGCCGCCGTTCGTTAGAACGGCGGAACTAGTTACTCCTCGTCGTTGTCCTTGGCCTCTTCGGCGTCGTCGGTGTCCACGAGCTGGTTGAGCAGCTCGTCGAGGGACGCCATGTCCTCGTTGATGGCACCGTTGGCGGGAGCCTTCTTGTCGTCGATCGGAGCGCCCAGGAGCTCCTCGTCGGCGTCGGCGTGATGCGTCGGCGCGGCAGAGGTGCCCAGCAGGATGTCGTCCGGACCGTCGGGGCTAAAGACCATCTGCAGCAGCTGCGAGAGGTCTTCCTCGTCGGCAACGTCGTCGTTGTTCTCGAGGATGTAGAGCAGGTCGTGGGCCTCGAGGCCGTCACGGAGCTCCTCGATCGCCTTGGCACCGATGCCATCGATGCGCAGCAGATCTTCCTCGGACTTGCCGACCAGGTCGCCGACCGTCTCGATGCCGACCTCGCTGAACTTGTTGGTCCAGCGCTGCGACACGCCCAGGTCGTCGAACAGGTACAGGCGAGCCTTCTCGGCGGAGATGGTGTGGCCGTTGCGGGTGAACGAACCGTCAGCACCACCGAACTCGTCGTAGCCGGCCCAGTCGAGCTGCTGCGGGAGCTGCTCGTCCAGGTCCTTGAGCTCCACAGGAGCCCACTCGGGCAGCGACTTGGCGTTGGGCGAAGCCGGGCCGTCGATGTCCACGTAGCCGTCGGCCGTACGATACGTCAGCTTGGCGTTGGCGTACGGCTTGAGGCCGGTACCGGCCGGGATCTTCTTACCGACGATGACGTTGGACTTAAGGTCGAGCAGGTGGTCGACCTTGCCCTCGATGGCAGCCTCGGTAAGGACGCCGGCGGTACGGATGAACGAAGCGCTCGACAGCCAGGAGTCGATGTTGGACGCGACCTTGAGCGTACCCAGGATGACGGGCTCGGCCACAGGAGCCTGACCGCCCAGACGGGCAACGCGCTCGACCTCGTCGGCGAACTCGTAGCGGTCGACGTACTGACCAAGCAGGTACTTGGAGTCACCGGGGTTGGTGATCTGAACGCGACGCAGCATCTGACGTGCGAGCACCTCGATGTGCTTGTCGTTCAGGTCGACGCCCTGGCTGGTGTAGACGTCCTTGACGCTCTCGACGAAGGTGTGCATCGTCGACTCGATGTCGGTCAGCTTGCGCAGGTTGCGGAAGTTGACGAAGCCCTTGGTGATCTGGTCGCCGGCGCGAACCTCGCAGCCGTCCTCGATCTCGGGCATAAAGCGAACCGAAGCGGGGACGCGACGCTCGTCGAGGACACGGGTGTGGTCCTCGGAGTCGGTGAGCGTCAGCACGTACTCGGACTTCTCGGGCTTAATCGAGAGGTGGCCGGAGTACGGAGCCAGCTCGGCCTCGCGACCCAGAATCTTCTCGTTGACGTTGCCGACGATATCGAACATACGGCTGACCGTAGGCAGACCCTGCGTAATATCGTCGACGCCAGCGACGCCGCCGGAGTGAATGGTACGCATCGTAAGCTGCGTACCGGGCTCGCCGATGGACTGGGCGGCAATAATGCCGACCGCGGTACCGATGGCGACCGGACGACGGGTGGAAAGATCCCAGCCGTAGCACTTCTGGCACACGCCGTACTTGGAGCGGCAAGTGAGCAGCGCGCGGAGCTTGACCTTCTTAAGGCCGGCATCGACCATCTTCTGAATGTCGGCAACCTTCTCGATGTAGCCGTCCTGCTCAAAGAGCACGGTGCCATCGGGAGCCACGACGTCCTCGATGAAGCAACGGCCGACGAGGTCGGTGTTGAGGTCGGTGGTGCCGGGGATGATGAGGTTGTAGGTGACGCCCTCGTGCGTGCCGCAGTCCTCCTCGCGGACGATGACGTCCTGGGCCACGTCGACCAGACGACGGGTCAGGTAACCAGAGTCCGAGGTGTGGGATGCGGTATCGACCAGGCCCTTACGGGCGCCGTAGGTCGAAATGAAGTACTCGAGCGGCAGCAGGCCCTCGCGGAAGTTCGCCTTAATGGGAAGGTCGATCGTCTCGCCGGACATGTCTGCCATCAGGCCACGCATGCCGCCGAGCTGACGCAGCTGGGTCTTAGAACCACGGGCGCCGGAGTCGGCCATCATGTACAGCGGGTTCTCCTCGTCGAACATGTCGAGCATGAGCGCTGCGACCTTGTCGGTACAAGCGGTCCACTCGTTAACGACTTCGATGTGGCGCTCCGTCTCGTTGATGAAGCCCTCCTCGAAGTACTCGTTGATCTGGTCGACGTTGGCCTGGGCGCGGTCGAGCAGCTCCTGCTTCTCGGCAGGGATGAGAGCGTCCCACACCGAGATGGTGAGGCCGGCGCGGGTAGCGTAGTGGAAGCCGGAGTACTTGATGGCGTCGAGGATCGGGCCGACCTTGGCCTCGGGGTAACGATCACAGCAGTCCGCAACCAGCTTGGCCACATCGCCCTTGACCATCTTGTAGTTCATGAACTCGTAGTCTTCGGGCAGGCACTGGCGGTTGAAGATGATGCGGCCGATAGAGGTCTCGAAGCGCGCGGTCTTATTGCCGGTGACATCGTAGTCGACAAACTCGTTCTTGCCGTTCTTGACGCGGAAGATACGGGTGCCGTCCTCATTGATGACGTTGGCATCGGCAGCGGACACGCGGACCTGGATCTTGGCCTGCATGTCGACCTCGGAGCGGCAGTCATAGGCGTGCAGCGCGTCGTCGAAGCTCGAGAACACGTGGTTCTCGCCCGGCAGACCCTCGCGGACCTGGGTCAGGTAGTACACACCGATGATCATGTCCTGCGAAGGGATGTTGACCGGCTTGCCGGATGCCGGCGAGCGCAGGTTGTTCGCAGAGAGCATGAGCACGCGGGCCTCGGCCTGAGCCTGGCTGGACAGCGGCACGTGGACAGACATCTGGTCGCCGTCGAAGTCGGCGTTGAAGGGCGAGCAGACCAGCGGGTGCAGGTGGATAGCCTTGCCCTCGACCAGCACCGGCTCAAAGGCCTGGATGGACAGACGGTGCAGGGTCGGTGCACGGTTGAGCAGCACGACGCGGCCGTCGATGACCTCTTCGAGGATATCCCACACAAAGGTGGCACCGCGGTCGATAGCGCGCTTGGCGCCCTTGATGTTCTCGACCTTGCCGAGCTCGACCAGGCGCTTCATAACGAAGGGCTTGAAGAGCTCCAGCGCCATGGTCTTGGGCAGACCGCACTGGTGCAGCAGCAGCTTGGGGTCGGTAACGATAACCGAACGGCCGGAGTAGTCGACACGCTTACCCAGCAGGTTCTGACGGAAACGACCCTGCTTGCCCTTGAGGGCCTCGGCGAGCGACTTGAGCGGGCGACCGCCACGGCCAGAGACCGGGCGACCACGACGGCCGTTGTCGAACAGGGCGTCCACGGACTCCTGGAGCATGCGCTTCTCGTTGTTCACGATAATCGCAGGGGCGTCCAGGTCGAGCAGGCGCTTGAGTCGGTTGTTACGGTTGATCACGCGACGATACAGGTCGTTGAGGTCGGACGCGGCGAAGCGGCCGCCATCGAGCTGGACCATCGGGCGCAGATCGGGCGGAATGACCGGGATGACGTCCAGGATCATGTTTGCGGGGCTGTTGCCGCCCTTCAGGAAGGCGTCAACGACCTCGAGGCGCTTGACGGCCTTCTCGCGCTTCTGCTTCTGGGAATCCTCGTCGGCGATGATGGCCTTGAGCTTCTCGGCCTCGGAGGGGAGGTCGATAGCAGCGAGCAGGTCGCGGACAGCCTCGGCACCCATACCACCCTTGAAGTACATGGAGTAGTAACGGGTCATCTCACGGAACAGCGGCTCATCGGAGATGAGGTCGCGCTCGGTGAGCTTCATGAAGGCGTTGAAGGCGTCCGTGCGGAGCTGCTTCTCGTCCTTGCACTCTTCCTCGATGTCGACGATGCCAGAGGCGATCTCCTCGGGGGTCAGCGGCTCCTCGTCGGAGAACTCGTCAAAGTTCTCGGGGTCGCCCTGCTCCTTGAGGGACTCGATCTGACGGGCGCACTCGGCATCGATCTCTTCCAGATCGGCGGCGAGCTCCTCGCGCAGGTCGTCGGCGTCGGCCTCGCGGGCCTCATAGTCAACCTCGGTGATGATGTAGCTGGCAAAGTACAGAACCTTCTCGAGGTCCTTGGACTTGATGTCGAGCATACGGCTCATCGGGAAGCTCGTGGGGCTCTTGAAGTACCAGATGTGGGACACGGGAGCGGCGAGCTCGATATGGCCCATGCGGTCGCGACGCACCTTGGCCGAGGTAACCTCGACGCCGCAGCGCTCGCAGACGATACCCTTAAAGCGGATGCCCTTGTACTTGCCGCAGGAGCACTCCCAGTCCTTGGCGGGACCGAAGATCTTCTCGCAGAACAGGCCGTCCTTCTCGGGCTTGAGGGTACGGTAATTGATGGTCTCCGGCTTCTTGACCTCACCGTGCGACCAGGAACGGATCTGGTCGGCGGAGGCAAGGGAGATCTTTACCGAGTCAAAATCAGTAGCTTCGAAATCTGCCACAGTCAACTACTCCTTATCAGTGGTCGTGGCGGCGACAGCCTCGGGTGCCTCGACGGTCTCGGCATCCTCGGCCTCGACGTCGGCGTCAACGCCGGCGAGCGCAGCCAGGTCGTCGAGAGCAGAGGTCTCCTCGGCGGTCACAGGGGCGGAGGCGTCCTCGTCAGCATCGTGCATGGGCTCGATGTCCAGCGCGAGGGAACGGATCTCCTTGACGAGAACCTTGAAGGACTCGGGGATACCCGGAACAGGAACGTTCTCGCCCTTGACGATGGACTCGTAGGTCTTGACGCGGCCCACGGTATCGTCGGACTTGACGGTCAGAATCTCCTGCAGGACGTTGGAAGCACCGTATGCGTACAGTGCCCAAACTTCCATCTCGCCGAAGCGCTGGCCGCCGAACTGGGCCTTGCCGCCCAGAGGCTGCTGGGTAACCAAGCTGTAAGGGCCGGTCGAACGGGCGTGGATCTTGTCGTCGACCATGTGGCCGAGCTTGAGGATGTAGGACGTACCCACGGTAATGGGCTCGCGGAACTCCTCGCCGGTGCGGCCGTCGAACAGGCGGGTCTTGCCGCGCTCGTCAAGCTGGGTGACGAACTCGGGACGCATGTGATCGCCAAAGGCAGCGGTGGCCTTGTTGAGCATGTTCTTGTTGGCACGACGAATGACCTCGGCGATCTCGTCCTCCTTGGCGCCGTCGAAGACGGGCGTCGCGGTGAAGAACGGACCGGGGACGTACTTGTCGGAGTCGGCCTTCTCGGTATCCCAACCGCAGGCAGCGGCCCAGCCAAGGTGGCACTCGAGCAGCTGGCCGACGTTCATACGCGAGGGAACGCCCAGCGGGTTGAGGATAACGTCGATCGGGGTACCGTCAGCCATGTAGGGCATGTCCTCGACCGGCAGAACGTTACAGATAACACCCTTGTTGCCGTGGCGGCCGGCGATCTTATCGCCCTGCTGGATCTTACGACGCTGGGCGACGTAGACGCGCACCTGCTCGTTGACGCCGGGGGCCAGATCGTCGCCGTTCTCGCGGCTAAAGCGGACGACGTCGATGACGCGACCGTAAGCGCCGTGAGGCATCTTAAGGGAGGTGTCGCGGACGTCGTGGGCCTTGGCACCGAAGATGGCGCGCAGCAGGCGCTCCTCGGCGGTCAGAGCGCTCTCGCCCTTAGGCGTGACCTTGCCGACCAGGATGTCGCCAGGGCCGACCTCGGCGCCGATGCGGATAATGCCGTCCTCGTCGAGGTTGGCAAGCATATCCTCAGAGAGGTTCGGGATCTCGCGGGTGATCTCCTCGGGGCCGAGCTTGGTGTCGCGGGCATCGATCTCGTGACGGGTGATGTTGATGGTCGTCAGCAGGTCCTCGGCCACCAGACGCTCGGACACGACGATACCGTCCTCGTAGTTGAAGCCTTCCCACGGCATGTATGCCACGGTGAGGTTCTGACCCAGTGCGAGCTCGCCATGATCGGTCGAAGGACCGTCAGCCAGGGGCTCGCCCTGCTCAACGGTGTCACCGACGCGCACGAGCGGACGGTGGTTGATGCAGGTGGACTGGTTGGAGCGCTGGTACTTGGCCAGGTGATACTCGTCCATGCCGCCGGCATGCTTGACGATGATCTTGGCAGCGTCGGCAAAGATGACCTCGCCGGCGTTCTTGGCCAGGGTGACCTCGCCGGAGTCCAGAGCGGCGCGACGCTCCATGCCGGTACCGACATAGGGAGCGGCAGGGTGAACCAGCGGCACGGCCTGGCGCTGCATGTTAGCGCCCATCAGCGTACGCTTGGCGTCGTCGTGCTCGAGGAACGGGATCAGCGTGGCTGCGACGGAGAGCATCTGACGCGGCGAGACGTCCATGTAGTCGACGTCCTCGACAGGCACGTCGGCGGGAGCGCCGAAGGAGCCGTCGAAGTCGCGGGTACGGGCGATCACGGTGTGCGGGCGGACAAGCTTGCCCTCGGCATCGGTCGTGATGAACTCGTTGGTCTTGGGATCGAGCGGCGTGTTGGCCGGCGCGATGACGTGCTTCTCTTCCTCGTCAGCGGTCATCCAGTCGATCTGGTCGGTGGCAACGCCGTTCTCGACGCGACGGAACGGAGCCTCGATGAAGCCGTACTCGTTGACGCGGGCGTAGAGAGCGAGCGAGCCGATCAGGCCGATGTTGGGGCCTTCGGGGGTCTCAATCGGGCACATGCGGCTGTAGTGCGAGTTGTGAACGTCGCGGACGGCCGTCGGCACGTTGGTGCGGCGGCTGGAGCCGGACTTGTGGCCGGCAAGACCGCCAGGGCCGAGTGCGGACAGACGGCGCTTGTGGGTCAGACCGGTCAGGGGGTTCGCCTGGTCCATGAACTGCGAGAGCTGCGAGGAACCGAAGAACTCCTTGATGGAGGCCACGATCGGACGGATGTTGATGAGCGACTGCGGGGTAATCTCGTCGATGTCCTGGGAGCTCATGCGCTCACGGACGACGCGCTCCATACGGCTCATGCCGATACGGAACTGGTTGGCGACGAGCTCGCCGACGGTGCGGATGCGGCGGTTGCCAAAGTGGTCGATGTCGTCGACCTTGAAGCCCTGCTCGCCGGCAGCGAGGGACAGCAGGTAGCGCAGCGTCGCGACGATATCCTCGTCGGTGAGCACCGTGACCTCTTCCTCGGTGGTGAGGTTGAGCTTCTTGTTGACCTTGTAACGACCGACGCGGGCCAGATCGTAGCGCTGCGGGTTAAAGAGCAGGCCCTCGAGCAGGCTGCGGGAAGCGTCCACGGTGGGAGGCTCGCCCGGGCGCAGGCGACGGTAGATCTCGATAAGGGCATCCTCGCGGGTGAGGGCGGTGTCGCGCTCCAGGGTGCGCTTGATCACATCGGAGTTGCCGAGCAGCTCGATGATGTCGTCGTTGGTGACGGCGATGCCAAGGGCGCGCAGGAACATCGTGGCGCTCTGCTTACGCTTACGGTCGATGGAGACCATGAGCTGATCGCGCTTGTCGACCTCAAACTCGAGCCAGGCACCGCGGGACGGGATGATCTGGGCCTTGTAGATCTGCTTGCCCGAATCCATCTCGGAGCTGTAGTACACACCCGGGGAACGGACGAGCTGCGAAACGACGATACGCTCGGTACCGTTGATGATGAAGGTGCCCTGATCGGTCATCATGGGGAAGTCGCCCATAAAGACGAGCTGCTCCTTGATCTCGCCGGTCTCCTTGTTGGTGAGACGGACGTCGGTCAGAAGCGGAGCCTGATAGGTCATATCCTTCTCGCGGCACTCCTCGACGGTGTGCGCGGGGTCGCCGAACTGATGCTCGCCGAAGGTAACCTCGAGAACATGGTTCTGACTCTGGATGGGGCTGGATTCCTTGAACGCCTCACGAAGGCCCTCGTCCTTAAAACGCTCAAAGGATTCCCTTTGAACAGAGATAAGGTTGGGGAGCTCCATGGCCTCCGGGATTTTCCCGAAGCTGACGCGCTTGCGCTCAGTGGCAGTGTATGCGTAGGTCACCAGGTTTTTCCTCCTTCACGGAAATGCTCGGTGGGTTGGCGAGGCATAGCTTCGCCAGTTATCGCAACCTAATAGTTTATCAGGTACCGACCGTTGGGCAAGAAAAGCCTTGACGCGATTGAGTTTTTGGAGTAGCAAAGTTTTTCGGCAGAAAACACGCAGGTAGATGTATGTGTATCGAACATCTGTTCATATATTTTCTGTGAACAGAGAGCCAGCAATCGCAGCTCTTATAAAAAACGGGTGCAGACCGAAGTCCGCACCCGTAAATGTCGATGCCCGAAGGCTTATTTGCGCATCAAGCCGCCGCGCTCGTCGATGGCGTCCCAGAAGGCGCTGGCAAAGCGAGGATCGCTTGCGGCCATGAGGGCGTTGGTGGCCATCCAGCCAGACGGGGTGCCGGTGTCGTAGCCCGAGAGCGGGTCGATGACGACAGCGTACATGGCCTCGCGATCGAGCGAGCGGGCCATGGCGTCGGTGAGCTGGATCTCGCCGCCCTTGCCGGCCTGCTGATCGGCGAGCAGGTCCATGACCAGCGGGCTCAGCAGATAACGGCCGACAATGTACAGGTTGGACGGAGCCGCCTCGGGAGCGGGCTTCTCGACCAGACCGCCGATGCGCCAGACAGCGCCCGGCTCTGCATCGGCAACGTCCTCGGCGCCCTCGAGCGAACCGACGCGCTCGCCGGCGATAACGCCGTAGCGGCTGACTTCCTCGGGCGAGCAAGCAGCGACGGCGATAACCGAAGCTCCACCGTGCTCCTTGGAAACGGCGAGCATCTTGTCGCAGATGTCGCGATTAGGCACAACGTAGTCGCCCAGAAGAACCAGGAAGTTCTCCCCTGCCACGGCGTCGGCAGCAGAGCGGATAGCATGGCCGAGGCCCTTGGGCTCGTACTGATAACGGAAGTCGACCGGCATACCGCCCGCATGGGCGACGGCGTCGGCGTAGGCGTCCTTACCGCGCTCGCGCAGCAGATTCTCGAGCGAGCGATCGGGCTGGAAGTAGCTCAGCAGCTCGGGCTTACCGGGAGAGGTAACGATGATGGCGTCATCGACCTCCTCGGGGTCGAGCGCCTCCTCGACGACATACTGAATGACCGGCTTGTCGAGCACCGGCAGCATCTCTTTGGGCGTGCACTTGGTGCCAGGCAGAAAACGCGTGCCAAGACCGGCGGCGGGGATGATTGCCTTCATGTTATTCAAGGATCCTTTCGCAGGCGCAGAATGCGCCCTGTGCGTGCGGCACGGCGGCCGCAGACCAAATTGCGGTATCGAAGTATCTTACCGCCGGAGACATACGTCGCCGTAAGGCAAACGCAATTCTTCAGCAGGTCAACGCAAATTATTGCTCGAATGGTGCAATTTTACGCCCCAGCGGTAACGGGAATGGCACGGCGAAGACAACGATGCTCTGCGTGCCGAGCAATGGGAATGAGGAGCCAAAAACAAAAAAGACGGGGCTCGCATAGCGAGCCCCGTCTGTAAAGAAATCTGGCGAGAAAGCCTGATTACTTGAGGGTGACAGCAGCGCCAGCAGCCTCGAGCTTCTCCTTGGCAGCCTCGGCGTCCTCCTTCTTGGCACCTTCGAGAACAGCCTTGGGAGCGCCCTCGACGACCTCCTTGGCCTCCTTCAGGCCAAGGTTGGTGAGCTCACGGACGGCCTTGATGACCTGGATCTTGTTGTCGCCGAAGCCCTCGAGCACGACGTCAAACTCGGTCTTCTCCTCGGCCTCAGCAGCGCCAGCAGCGGGAGCGGCGACAACGGCAGCAGGAGCAGCGGCGGAAACGCCGAAGGTGTCCTCGATAGCCTTAACGAGCTCGGAAGCCTCGAGAAGGGTCATTTCCTTAAGAGCATCGATGATCTCATCGGTGGTAAGCTTAGCCATTTCTAAGTCCTTTCGGTTTCCGTGCGGATGCACGGAGATCAGTTAAAACACGGCGCGAATGCGCCAGGGGTGCGGCGTTGCCGCCGCGGGTGAAAACAGCGACTAGGCTGCCTTCTGCTCGGAGACCTGCTGGATCGAACGAGCGAGACCAGAGGAAACGCCGTTGACGCAGACAGCGATGTCGCGAGCGAAACCGGAGATGAGACCGGCAATCTGGCCGAGAAGCTGATCCTTGGTGGGCAGCTCGGCGATAGCCTTAACATCATCAGCGGAAACGGCCTTGCCGTCGGAGATACCGCCCTTGATCTCAAGGACGCCCTTGGACTGAGCAGAGAAGTCCTTAAGGGCCTTAGCGGCCTCGACCGGCTCGGACTCGTAGAACACATAAGCGACGGGGCCGGCGAGGATCTCGTCGAGCTCGGGCTGCTCCTGGTTCTTGAGAGCGATCTTGACCAGGTTGTTCTTGTAGACCTTCATCTCGGCGCCGCACTCGCGAAGCTGATGACGCAGCTCCTGAGCCTGCTTAACCGTCAGACCGTTGTAGTTGACGACGAACAGACCGGCGTTCTCGGCGATACGGGACTCGATCTCTGCAACCTTGTCGATTTTGTACTGCTGGGGCATGAATTACACCTCCTCGAATTCTTTCCGGGCACGGTCCGCCACAAGGACGTGACGGGGGCATGTCCAAAAAGAAAGCCCCCGCGCTGCATGAGCGACGGGGGCGAGAAGACATATCTACTCGACCACCTCGGCTGGCGGGAAGTCCCATTAAGCTCGCGGGTAAGACCCGTTTGCGCCGGCTGTCTCTGGCAGCGGATTCGTGCGTGAACCGAAAGTATTATGGCGGGGACCCCGGCGTCGGTCAACGGGCGCGAGGATTCGTACACAAACCCTGCATACGCTCCGGCCCGAGGGGACGGGTCGAGATTTTCGCTCGGTCAAGTCCTGGGCTCGCACGAAGGCCACATTAAGTGGCCTTCGGCTCGTGCGGAATCTACGAAAATTTCGACCCGTCCCCTCGGGCCGGAGCTACGGTAACTTTACTGCGAATCTTCGCGCCCGTTGAGCGACGCGCCCCACGCATACCCTTATGTCGGTGGGCTGATGTGTTGCGTCTCTGAGGACTACAAGGTTGAAACGAAGTTTGACAGGCGGCGGAGACCTTCGTCCAGATTTTTGTCGGAGACGCAGTAGCTTAGGCGGATGTGGCCTTCGGTTCCGAAGCAGTCTCCCGGGACTAGGGCTACGTTTGCTTCTTTGATGGCTTTGATGCAGAAGTCTTCGCTGGTTAGGCCGAACTTTTTGATGCTCGGGAAAGTATAGAAGGCTCCTGCGGGCTCTACTACGTCGAGGCCCATGGCGTTTAAGGCTTCGAGTACGCGCTCGCGGCGGGCTCGGTAGACTTTGAGCATGGGGGTTGGGTCGACGGTGAGGGCTCGGGCTGCGGCGTCCATTTCGAAGGAGACGGCGCTCGATACTAGGTATTGGTGGGCTTTTGCGATCTCGGCGATGACGGGTGTTGCTGCCGCGAGCCAGCCCAAACGCCAGCCGGTCATGGCCCAGGGCTTGGAGAAGCTCTCGATGACGACCGTCTGCTCACGCAGCTCCGGGTGACGCTGGGCAAAGCGCTCGTAGCCATCCACATAAACCAGGCGGTTGTATACGTCGTCGCAGACCACGTAGATGCCCGCCTCCTCCGCCACGCGCGCCACGGCGTCGAGCGACGCCGTGTTGAGGATGCAACCCGTAGGATTGTTGGGCGAGCAGATGACGATGGCCTTGGTCGCCGGCGTCACGCAAGCACGAAGCGCATCCTCATCGATCTGGAATTGCGCGGGCTCCGTATCCAAAAAGACTGCTTTGGCGTGGTTGGCCACGACGATGCTCTCGTACAGGCCAAAGGCCGGCGTGGGGATAATGACCTCGTCGCCGGGGTTGAGCATAGCCATGAATGTTGCCGACAGTGCCTCGGTCGCACCGTCGGTCAGGATGACCTCATCGGCGGAAAACGCCAGGCCCGCGTCATCCATATATTTGGACAGTGCATCACGCAGGGCGGGGCGACCGTTGTTGGGCGGATAGTGCGTGTCACCGCGGTCCAGTGCGGCGGTCACCTCGGCGCTAATCACATCGGGCGTGGGAAAATCGGGCTCGCCGAGCGCGAGCGCGATGCACCCCGGATGCTGGGCGGCGAGCGCGTTAATCCGGCGGATACCGGAGGGCTTGAGCGTGGCAAGCGAGGTATTCATGGACAGACGCATGGCGTTCCTTTCGTAAGGGTTGCACTAGGATAGCGCGGCGGGGCGCCACCAGACGGTGTAACCTAAACGGAAACGAGCCGGAAAGGAGATGGCATGGAGACGACCGCGCGCGGCGATGTACCAAAAACGCTGCAAACCATTGCGTATATCAGCATTCCCAATAGCGCCGATCTTGAGTTTTTGCTCTGGGACCTGCAGGATGCCATCGCCGCCTATGCTCAACTTTCCGGCACCGCACTCCCCCGCCCGGTCGACTTGAAGGCAAATGACGCCGGCAGCGTTGCCGATGGCATCGTGCTGGCCATTGAAGATGTGGCTGACGATGAGACGTTGACAGCCATCGAGCAGGCGCTTGAGCGCTTTGGCGGTACGGGAACGCGCGTCTATGTCGCGATTCGAGCCGCACAAGAGGGCACTGAGCAGGCGCGTGGGACCGCCGTTCGCCTGCACAAGGCATGTGAGCGCCATGGCCAATTGTGGTGTGGCGGCGTTGCCATCTGCGCCGGCAGCGGCATTGCGGCGCTTCGTCGCTCTCCGCGCATGGGACTCTTGCGGCGACCGTTTTCTGAGGCCATGGACAAGCTCGTGGGCGCCGTGCGCATGGGCTGCTCCGTCAAGCATGCACAGCGACTTGGCGGCGGCAATGCCGCCAACGTCGACGCCGACGGCATGGTTTGCGCCGAGCCAGCCGTGCCCGCGCCGATCTGGCGAGGCGTTCTGAAACGTCTGGGCGCCCACGCTCAAACAAAAATCTAAATTAAATTACAGCCCAGTCAACGGCCTCGCGCCAGCGCTCGACAAGGCGTTCCAGGCGCCATGCCGCATTGGCGGGACTTGTCGACGGCAGAACGATGGCCGGCAGCCCGGTGCGCTCTTGTAGATAGCGCTTGTAGAGCCGCCCTGCCGTGCCGCCGTTACAGACAACGACCTCGATAGGAGCTGCGCCGGTAATGCGCTCGACATGCGCCGGAACGACGTTTTTGATGCTGGCGTCACTCGAACCCTTAATGTCGCAGCTCTCGATCACATCCCACAGGGCCACGCCGCCGTTCAGCAGCATGGACCGCTTGGCGGCAATGGAGGCATCAAGCGTCGCGGGCTCACCGCTTGCCAAAGGGTCGCCCTCGTTGGGCGGCACAGGCACACCGAGGCACGCGGCCATCACGCGCCAAAAGCGATTCTGAGGGTTGCCGTAATAAAAGGAATTGGCGCGCGAAAGCACCGAGGGAAACGACCCGAGCACCAAAACGCGCGAGTGCTCGTCAAACACGGGCTCAAACCCATGCTCAATATGTTGATAGCCCTCGTCAGATACGGCCATGGGCTAGGCTCTCAACAGATAGCGCACCTCGTAGGGTGCAAGCTCAAGGGTACCCGTCAGCTCGACCGTGGGCGCATCGTCGGCAAGCAGGTCGACGAAGGACCCGTTGAGCTCGCCGGCGCCAAAGGTGTAAGGCTCACCCACAGCATTCACCGCCACGAGTACCGTCGCGCCGTCACAGGCGCGCTCGAACAGCAGCTGCTTGTTCTGGATCACCACGTTGCGATAGGCACCGTAGTTGAGAGCACGGGCAGCCGCGTCGTCGGCCGAGCGAAGGTGCGCAAGCTGCGTGATGAACGCCGTCAGCTCGTTGGGCGCAGGCTCATTGAGCGCAGGTCGCAGCGCCCAGTCGCCATCGGGGCCACCCTTTTCGCCGGCAATTCCCCACTCGCTGCCATAGTAGACGCACGGGATGCCCGGCATGCCAAAGAGCATGCCGTAGGCGGGACGCAGACACGACTTGTCGGTGAGGATACTTGCCAGGCGCGGCACATCGTGGTTGTCGACAAACGACAGCAGATGTTTGCCGCGGTAGATGCACCACGGATCGCCGCCAAACTGGCGGTGCAGCGAATGGGCGATCTCGAACATGTTGACCGAGTTAAAGCTGGAGTACAGGCCCTTGTAGCACTCGTAGTTGGTGCAGGAGTCGAGCATCTCGTCGTTGACGATTTGGTTGTAGTCGCCGTGGAGCGTCTCGCCGATCAGCACAAAGTCGGGCTTGAGCTCACGGGTAAAGGCGTGCAGGCGGCGCATAAAGTCGCGGTCGAGCATATAGGCAACGTCCAGGCGCAGGCCGTCGACGCCAAAGACCTCGGCCCAGCGGCGCACGGACTCGAGCAGGTAATCGACCACAGCGGGATTTTGCAGGTTGAGCTTCACAAGCTCAAAATGGCCTTCCCAGCCCTCGTACCAAAAGCCATCGCCATAGCAGGAATCGCCGTCAAAGCTAATGTGGAACCAGTCCTTGTACGGCGAGTCCCACTTGCGCTCCTGCACATCGCGGAAGGCCCAAAAACCGCGGCCGACGTGGTTGAAGACGGCATCGAGCACCACGCGGATGCCATGGGCATGCAGCGTGTCGCATACGGCGGCAAAGTCGGCGTCCCCACCCAGGCGACGGTCGATATGGCGCAGGCTGCGTGTATCGTAGCCGTGGCTATCAGATTCGAGCGGTGGGTTGATGAGCACAGCGCCAACGCCGAGTTCCTGCATGTAGTCGGCCCATTGGGCGACCTTCATGATAGGAGCATCGGGGTTGGGCGCGGCGTTGGCAGCCTGGGCGAGCTCACCCTCGGCAACGGGCGCGGCGTTTTCGCGCGGAGCCCCGCAAAAGCCCAGCGGATAGATCTGATAGAACGTCGTCTCGTATGCCCACATAACAGCCTCCCGGTAAGCTCAACACAACGACATCCATTGTATGCCCAGCTTGTATCCTCTCCCCCAAAATAAGTTGCGGTGGAATAGTTCCTGTCTGGGCCTTCAGAAGCCTTAAACAGGAACTATTCCACCGCAACTGATGAGGGGACGTGATTAGGCGACGGGCTTGGCGCGGCGGATGGCCGGAAACAGCACGGTGATGGCGAGGATGACGCCCACGACGGCAATCGCCCCGCCCACAAAGCCGATCCAGGCGATACCGGGACCCGAAACCACGGCTCCGCCGATCGCGGTACCCGTGCCGATACCGAGGTTGAACAGGCCCGAGAAGATCGACATGGCGACGGCCGACGAATCTGCCGGCGCGTGCTTGATGAGCTCGGCCTGAAACGCCACGTTAAAGGCCGTGGCGCAGCAACCCCACAGTGCGCAGACGGCAAGCACTGTCACGAGCGACGATGCGGCCGGCCCCATGAGCAGCAGGGCCACCGGCACGCCGGAGAGCGTGATAGCAAGGAACGGAAAACGGTGCCCGTCGAACAGGCGGCTGAACAGCCAGCTGCCCACCAAGCCGGAACAGCCAAACGCCGTCAGCGTCATGGTGATGGCGCCCGCATCGACGTGCGCGACCTGCGCCAGGAAGGGCTCGATATAGCTGTAGCTTGCGTAATAGCCGGTCGCCATGAAGACCGTGACTGCGTAGAGCGCGATGAGGAGCGGGTTCTTGAGCAGCTCGGGCAGCTGTTTGACGGTAAAGCGCTCACCCGCCGGCATGGCCGGGAACACCGCTGCCTGGTAGACGACCGCGATGGCTGAGAGGCCCCCGACCACGGCAAACGTCATGCGCCAGCCCACGGCCAAGCCAATGGCGCGACCGAGAGGCAGGCCAAAGATCTGTGCGATGGACGAGCCCGTGGCGATCATGCTGATGGCGAGCGCGCCGTGGCGAGTGTCGACCAGGCGCGAGGCCATAATCGAGGCGACTGACCAGAACACGGCATGTGCGCAAGCGACCACCAGGCGCGCGCAGACCAGGATGGGATAGGTCGGCGCCACAGCGGACAGGAACTGACCGAGCGAGAACACGGCAAGCACGCCCAGCAGCATCCGCTTAAACTCGAAACGCGAAGCGAACACCATGAGCGGCAACGACAGCAGCATGACGCCCCAGGCATAGACCGAGATCATGATGCCCGCCTGGGCCTCGGTGAGCGAGAACGACGCGGCGATATCAGTCAAAAGGCCGATGGGCATAAACTCCGACGTGTTGAACACGAACGCACAGCAGGTGAGCCCGACGAGTGGGAGCCACTGCCTGAGCGTGATGCCGTCTTGCCTTGCCTGAGTCATATATAACGTCTCCAATCGTTTTGAGCGGAGGCGATTATATAGCAACGGCCCCGCATCCGTCAGTACAGAAGCGGGGCCGAAAACAATTCGATACACAGAGGTTGCGTCGTCAATTCATAACTAAGCCAACCCCAGCAATATGCCCGCCGAATGCACGACAAACGCCACGATCCAGGCAACGGCGACCTGAAACGCGAATACGGCCACGGCATAGCGCGCGCCCAACTCGCTCTTGACAGCGCCGATAGCGGCCACGCAAGGCGGGTACAGCAGCGTAAAGACCAAGAACACGTAGGCGGTAAACGGCGAAAACATGGTTGACAATGCCGCGGGCGAGGTTGCACCCAAAAGCACCGTGAGTGTCGAGATGACACTCTCCTTGGCGATAAGTCCGGTGACGAGCGCCGTCGAGGCGCGCCAGTCGCCAAAGCCGAGTGGGGCCAACACCGGCGCGATGATGCTACCCAGACCGGCAAGTAGACTCTGCGACTGATCGGCGACCACATTAAAGCGAATGTCGAACGTCTGAAGGAACCAGATGACCACGGTAGCGGCAAAGATAATGGTAAAAGCCTTGGTAATAAAGTCCTTGGCCTTATCCCATGCCAGCATCACCGTCGTCTTGACGCTCGGCAGGCGGTAATTGGGGAGCTCCATGATAAACGGCACCGGGTCGCCCTTAAATGCCGTGCGGTTGAGCACCAAAGCCGCGATGCAGCCGACCACGATACCGATCAGATAGAGCGAGACCATGGCGGGAACCGTCGCCTGCGGGAAAAAAGCCCCGCACAGCAAGCCGTAAACCGGCAGCTTGGCTGAGCAGCTCATAAACGGCGTGAGCATGACCGTCATCTTGCGGTCGTGCTCGGATGGGAGCGTACGGGTCGACATGATAGCCGGCACGGTGCAGCCAAAACCGACGAGCATGGGCACGAAGCTGCGGCCCGACAGGCCAAAGCGACGCAGCACCTTATCCATGACAAAGGCTACGCGTGCCATGTAGCCGGAGTCTTCCAGAATGGAGAGGAACAAGAAGAGCACGACGATAATCGGTAGGAAGGTCAGCACGCTGCCCACACCCGTAAGTACGCCGTCGACAGCCAGTGAGCGCACCACGTCGTTGGTTCCGAATGCCTTGAGGCCCGCATCGGCCGAGGCGATGATGGCAGCGATACCGTCCTCCATGAGTCCCTGCAACGCCGCGCCAATCACGCCAAACGTCAGCCAAAAGACGAGGCCCATGATCACCAGAAACGCCGGAATGGCTGTGTAACGACCTGTCAGGATGCGGTCAATCTTGACGGAGCGCACGTGCTCGCGGCTCTCGTGCGGCTTGACGACGCAACGCCCGCACACGTCGCCGATAAAGCTAAAACGCATATCGGCCAGCGCAGATAGGCGGTCGGTGCCGGCCTCGCCCTCCATCTGGGTAATGATGTGCTCGATAGCGTCGAGCTCATTGCGATCCAGGTGAAGCGCCTCGGTTACCAGCTCATCGCCCTCGACCAGCTTGGTCGCCGCAAAGCGCACCGGAATGTGCGCCGTCACGGCATGGTCCTCGATCAGGTTAGCAATACCGTGGATGCAGCGATGCAGCGCACCGCCGTCCGGGCCGTCGGGCGCACAAAAGTCCAGGCGACCAGGGCGCTCGCGGAACCGTGCCACGTGCAGGGCGTGGTCCACCAACTCGCCGATGCCCTCGTTGCGGGCAGCGCTAATGGGGACAACGGGCACGCCCAACAGGCTCTCGAGCAGGTTGACGTCCACGGCGCCGCCGTTGGCGGTCACCTCGTCCATCATGTTGAGCGCGATGACCATAGGACGGTCAAGCTCCATGAGCTGCAGTGTCAGGTACAGGTTACGCTCGATGTTGGTGGCGTCAATGATGTCGATGATGGCGTCCGGGCGCTCGTCAAGGATGAACTGACGGCTCACGACCTCTTCGCCTGTGTACGGCGACAGGGAGTAAATGCCAGGCAGGTCGGTAACGCTCGCCTCGGGATGGTTACGGATGGTGCCATCTTTGCGGTCGACCGTCACGCCGGGAAAGTTACCGACGTGCTGGTTGGAGCCCGTCAGCTGGTTGAATAACGTGGTCTTGCCGCAGTTTTGGTTGCCGGCGAGGGCAAAGTGCAGCGGCGCGCCCTCGGGCACGGCCGTCTTTGCCGCACGGGGCGAATACGTCCCCTCGCCCAGGGCCGGATGCTCCGTCGTGCCGATTGCGGCGTTAGCGCGCGGACCCGTATCGGTGTCGTGAATACCCGCAAGCTCGATGCGAGCGGCATCGTCCTTGCGCAGTGTCAACTCGTAGCCACGCAGGCGGATCTCGAGCGGGTCACCCATGGGGGCGTACTTCATCATGGTGACTTCGGTGCCCGGCGTTAGACCCATGTCCAAAATATGCTGTCGGAGTGCCTGATCGTCCGATGCCACCGATGCGACAACGGCGTCCTTTCCAATCTCGAGCGTATCGAGCTTCACGTCCGTGTTCCTCCCCCGGCGCCCACAGGGCGTTGTATTTATGTTCAACAAGGCTAACCGTTTGCCATGGCTAACCAATTTTAACCATGCATGATAGCGCGAACATGCAACGATGTTCAATCAGCAAATTGGCGCAATGGGGACAGGCAGGAGAGTTCAGGGCCATAGTTTCCCGATGAGGCCTCTCGGGGAAACTACATCCCAGAATTCCAGCTCGAACCGGGATATGGTTTCCCAAACAGGCCTCTTACGGAAAATGCATCCCGGAATCCCCGCTCGAAACGGGACGCGCTTTCCCAGTCGAGGCCCTATGGGAAACTGCGTCCCACCTTGAAAGGCAAAACTGGGGCGCAGTTTCCGGGCGGGGCATCAAAAACGAAGTTGCGGTGGAATAGTTCCTGGATGGGCTGGTTGATGCCCCAGATAGGAACTATTTCACCGCAAGTTATTGAAGGGCTTGGATGCCGGGACTCTTACAGATGGCGCTCCAGGAAGCGGAAGGCTAGGCGGATCCAGGGACGGACCGCCACCTGCTTGTCCTCGTTGTCGACCGCGGTGTTGGCGTTGCCGAGCGAAAGGCCGTGACCACCCTGGTCGAAGACGTGCATCTCGCATGCAACGCCCTCCTCGGCCATGCGCTGCGCAAACGGGTAGACCTGCGCGATCGGCGCCGTCTTGTCGTCGGACACGCCCCACACAAAGGTCGGTGGCATCTGACGCGAAACATGCGTGGTGGGGCAGATGTCGGCCAGATGCTCGTCAGTTGCCTCGCCGCCCGTCACCATCGACAGGTAGTCGTTGAGCAAATCGCGCCCCGTCTTGCCGCCCGTCTTGGGCACACGCAAGTCAATGCGCGGATCGCGCGTCTGCATGTCGCGCACATAGGCAAAGTCGAGCAATGGATAGCCCAGCACCACGGCATCGGGACGAATGTCGTCCGGACGCGCCCCGGCAAGTGCCGCAAAGGGGCCGGTCTTCCACTGCGTTGCCAGCGAGGCACAGATCATGCCGCCCGCCGAGAATCCCACGACGCACACGCGCTTAGGATCGACATGCCACTCGTCGGCGTTGGCGCGCACCGTGGCGACCATCTTGGCAAGATCTGCCTGGGGGTGCGGAAAGCTCACGTCACCCGTAGAACTCGTGACATAGTTGAGCACAAAGGCCTGGTAACCGTGATCCAAAAACGCAAACGCCACAGGATCCTGCTCATGCGGAGCGATATGCGTAAACGCACCTCCGCCACAGACAATCACCGCGGGGCGGCGGCCATTCGGTTTATCGGGCAACGGCTCGGCACCCAAATACGTAAATGTCGCCGGATATTCCTCGGTCGGCTCCTCGCCCCACAGCGCATGGTTCTCGACAATCATATGTGCTCCCTTCGCGCAAATTATGCGCCCTTGTTTTTCGCCTTCAAGCGTACCCCACTTGAACCCGTGGCGCAGAAACACTCCGGCAATAAGTTTCCCTTCAACTGATATATCACATAATCCCAGTTCAGAGGTATCGTTGAGCAGCGTAGAATAGGGGCGTTGACCAAGCCGCGAAACACATGTGAAACGTTTCCGGCAAACCAAACGCGCGATATGCGCCTATTTAAGTTGGAGGCAACTATGGGTCTGCTCGATTCGCTTAAGTCCACCTTCACCTCGACCGGCGAGGCGTCCGTTCCGCCCGCAGCAAGCTTCGCTACCCGCGAAGGCGTCATCTATGCCCCCGTCAACGGCGTGCTCGTCAACCTGAACGAGGTTCCCGACGAGACGATCGCCTCGGGCATGCTTGGCCAGGGCTATGGCATCGAGCCCATTACCGGCACCATCTATGCGCCCGCCAACGGCCGCATCGGTGCCACCACTGTCACCAACCACTCCATCGGCATGATCACCGAGGACGGCCTGCGCGTGTTCATCCATGTTGGCCTGGGCACCGTGGAAATGAACGGCAAGGGTTTTGCCCGCTTTGTCGAGATGGGCGATGTGGTCAAGGCAGGCCAGCCGCTCATCAGCTTCGACCGCGAGGCCATTAAGGCCGCTGGTCACGAGGACATCGTGACCGTCATCGTCTCCGAGCTCGATCGTCTTAAGAGCATCGACCATGTCGGCGAGTCTGGAACGCTTATCGGCGGCAACCCGCTCGTCAAGCTTGGCGACCCGCTGCTGGTTGCCAAGACCAAGTAGCCAGGCCCCACGCCACACAGCCAAAAGGCACCTCGTCAAGCGCCCGCGACCATTTGGCCGCGGGCGCTTTTCGTTTGAAAAACCATCCCGCCAATGCTTTATCTGTATAGCTCAAATGAGCCGAGCTGCTAGAATATCGAACTGTATGGATAACTATCATTCAACCGTTATGGGAGGATACGTGAACCGCACCAAAATCGCGCAGCTCTATGCCGATGCCGAGTCGCTCGGCGGCCAGACCGTCACCGTCGCCGGCTGGGTCAAGTCCGTCCGCGACATGAAGAACTTTGGCTTTGTTACGCTCAACGACGGCAGCTGCTTCCGCGACCTGCAGGTCGTCATGAACCGCGAGGCACTCGACAACTACGACGAGATCGCCCATCAAAACGTCTCGGCCGCACTCATTTGCACCGGCACCGTCAAGCTGACCCCCGATGCGCCCCAGCCTTTCGAGCTTTCTGCCACCTCCATCGAGGTCGAGGGCACGAGCGCCCCGGATTACCCGCTGCAGAAGAAGCGCGCAACCGTCGAGTTCCTGCGCACCCAGCAGCACCTGCGCCCGCGCACCAACCTGTTCCGCGCCGTGTTCCGCATCCGCTCTGTCGCGGCTGCCGCCATCCACCGCTTCTTCCAGGAGCAGGGCTTTGTCTACGTCAACACCCCCATCATCACCACGAGTGACTGCGAGGGCGCCGGCGAGATGTTCCGCGTGACCACGCTCGACCCCAAAAATCCGCCCCTCACCGAGTCCGGCGAGGTCGACTGGAGCCAGGACTTCTTTGGCAAGCATGCAAGCCTCACCGTGTCCGGCCAGCTCAATGCCGAGAACTTTGCCATGGCCTTTGGCGACGTGTACACCTTTGGCCCCACCTTCCGCGCCGAGAACTCCAACACCACGCGCCACGCCGCCGAGTTTTGGATGATCGAGCCCGAGATGGCCTTTGCCGATCTTAACGACTACATGGATAACGCCGAGGCCATGCTCAAGTATGTCCTTAAGGACGTCATGGCAACCTGCCCCGACGAGCTCAATATGCTCAACAAGTTTGTGGACAAGGGTCTGCTCGAGCGCCTGGACCATGTCGCCAACTCCGACTTCGCCCGCGTCACCTATACCGAGGCCGTCGAAATCCTGGAGCAGGCAGTCGCTGCTGGCCACCAGTTTGATTACCCCGTCAGCTGGGGCATCGACCTGCAGACCGAGCACGAGCGCTTCCTGACCGAAGAGCACTTTAAGCGACCGACTTTTGTGACCGACTACCCGGCCGAGATCAAGGCGTTCTACATGCGCATGAACGAGGACGGCAAGACCGTCGCCGCCGCCGACTGCCTGGTGCCCGGTATCGGCGAGATTATCGGCGGCTCCCAGCGCGAGGAGCGCCTGGATCTGCTCGAGGCCCGCATCAAGGACCTGGGCATGAATCCCGAGCAGTACAAGTACTACCTTGACCTGCGCCGCTACGGTTCCTGCAAGCACGCCGGCTACGGTCTGGGCTTCGAGCGCTTGGTCATGTATCTGACCGGCGTGGGCAACATCCGCGACGTCCTGCCGCACCCACGCACCGTGGGCAACGCCGACTTCTAATCGTCGGACGCTAGCTCGCGTCGCCACACGCCAACGCTCATCGCACAAGCGCCTCTCGACATCGGTCGAGAGACGCTTTTTTTCAACAGCATCCGTCAAGCTTTTGGCAAGTTTTTGGTCAGTTGAGCAGGGCTGTTGAAAACTCGACCCGCCGTTTGCCGACGACTACCGACCGCCCAGAGCGCCCTGCGCCCCTGGGAAAGCCCCACGTCCTAGGCTCCATACCGTCGCCACCCAAAACGGAAAGGACGTGGGCACCATGACCGAAGCCGCTGTTGAAACCTACGACACCACGACTAGAGGCGCCGCCTCGATGGCAGCCTATCGCGCCGTTCGCATCCTGCAACTATTAAGCGAAAACACCGGCGAGGACAAGGCCATGCTTTCCGATGAGTTGATCCGGCGCCTCGCCCATCCCGACGACCCCGCCCGCATGCCCATCTCGGCGGCGCGGCGCAGCATCTACACCGCCATCTCCGCGCTTCGCCATGCCGGATACGAAATTGAGTACAAACGCGGCGTGGGCTACAAACTTCTTACCCGCCCGCTCACCGATGAAGAGATCATCCGGCTCCACGGTATGGTCATGCGCAACCGCTCCACGCCTATCGCTATCCGCAAGAGCATGGCGCAGCACTTAGTTGCCATGGCGAGCGCCGACGTTCGCGGCTACCTCGATACACCCGAACCCGCTCCAAGCGCAGGCAGCAAGGCTACCAAGGCAACACGCACGCCCATCAAGCGCATCGACACGTGCGAGCTCGTCGAGCAGGCCATCGACCACGGAACCACGGTGAGTTTTGATATTTCGAGCGTCACGACACGTGGCGAAACCGAAGCAGCACGGATGACACTCCGTCCCTTTGCCATCAGACAGCGCGATGGCATCTCGTATCTGCTGGGAACGGTCTACGACGCCCGAGGCGCCGATGACACGTTGCGTACTGTAGAGATTGGCCGAATGAGAAACGTCAGCACGCGCCTGCTCGACGGCAAGAAGCTCTTCGCCGCCTTGGACGAGGACGACGCCTCCTCCGCCGCATAAGACCCTCCGCCGCCCATTCGACTACCCGTACCGCCCATCCGATTCTGTATTAAAAAACCCGCCAGGCTGTTGTAAAAATGGACATCAGCGCTACTATAGTTCCACTTGCACTTTGTCCCAGTGCAGTGTTTCCAGCCATTTTTATACTGGGGGTAATGATATGAAGGACATCACCATCAGCCGCAGGAGCCTTCTGGTCTCCGCCGGCCTGCTCGCGCTCGCCCCGCTCGCCGGATGCGGCGGCAACTCTGGTTCCGGCTCTGCTGCCGCCGGTTCCGACTACACCATCGGCGTTCTGCAGCTCACCGAGCACTCCGCACTCGATGCCGCCAACGACGGCTTTGTCAAGGCCATCAAGGAGAGCGGCCTTAAGGTCAAGATCGACCAGAAGAACGCCCAGAACGACCAGTCCACGTGTAAGTCCATTGCCGACAAGTTTGTGGGCGACAACGTCAACCTGATTTATGCCATCGCAACGCCCGCCGCGCAGGCTGCCGCCGGCGCCACGGCCGATATCCCCATCGTGGGCTGCGCCATCACCGACTACGCCGCCTCCGGCCTGGTCCAGGACAACGACAAGCCCGGCACCAACGTCACGGGCGCTTCCGACCTCACCCCGGTCGCCGAGCAGCTCGAGATGATGCAGAAGGTCCTGCCCGACGTTAAAAAGGTCGGCCTGCTCTACTGCACCGCCGAGTCCAACTCCGACGTCCAGATCAAGGCCGCCAAGAAGGAGCTCGACAAGCTGGGCCTCGAGTACACTGACTTCACCGTCTCGAGCTCCAACGAGATTCAGTCCGTCGTCGAGTCTGCCGTGGGCAAGGTCGACGCGCTGTACTCCCCCACCGACAACACCATCGCCGCGGGTGCCTCGCAGGTCGGCCAGATCTGCAAGGAAAACAAGCTTCCCTTCGTGACTGGCGAGGAGGGTATGTGCATGGCCGGCGGCCTGTTCACCCTCTCCATCAATTACGAGGACCTGGGCTACGCCGCGGGCGAGATGGCCGTTAAGATCCTGAAGGGCGAGGCCAAGCCCGAAGACATGCCGATCAAGCACCTCTCGAGCAAGGACCTGGTCGTCGTCAAGAACGACGAAATGGCCGAGGCCCTGGGCATCGACCTTTCCGCTCTGGACGCGTAATGCCATACGCGGCATGCGTCTAGAGCCCGTGCTCGCGCTTTAGCCGCGTTATTCAATATCTGAGCCACAGGGGCGGGCGCTGTAGACCGGCGTTCGCCCTGCTTGTTTCGGATGAGTCAAAACATCCGGCCGCAGCTCTTTTATGCATTGTTACCGCTATCATGGTGACTCACGTGTCCACCCTATCCTAGGAGGTATGAAGCATGCTCATTGCATTGCAGGGCGCCGTTTCGCAGGGCGTCCTCTGGGGCATTATGGTGCTTGGCGTGTTTATCACGTTCCGCCTGCTCGACATTCCCGATATGACCTGCGACGGCAGCTTTGCCCTCGGCGGCTGCGTCTGCGCTGTGCTCATCGTCAATAACAACGTCGACCCGCTGCTCGCCGTGCTGGCCGGTATGTGCGCCGGCGCCATCGCGGGTGCCGTCACGGGCATTTTGACCACCGTCTTTGAGATTCCCGCGATCCTCGCCGGAATCCTCACCCAGATCAGCCTGTGGTCCATTAACCTGCGTATCATGGGCAAGTCCAATACGCCCATTCTTGCCAAGGGCACCGTGTTCTCGGCCGTCAGCAATATGACCGGTCTGCCGCAGTCCACCGTTGCCATCATCTTGGGCATCCTGCTCGCCGTGGCTATCGTTGCCATCCTGTATTGGTTCTTTGGCACCGAGATCGGCTCGGCGCTGCGCGCCACCGGCAACAACGAGTACATGATCCGCGCTCTGGGCGTCAACACCAACTCCACCAAGATGATCGCCCTCGTGCTCTCCAACGCCCTCATCGGCCTTTCGGGCGCGCTCATCTGCCAGAGCCAAAAGTATGCCGACATTGGTATGGGCACCGGTGCCATCGTTATCGGTCTTGCCGCCATTGTTATCGGTGAGGTGCTCGGCCGTCTGCTGCCCGGCGGCCTCACGCAGTTTAGCGTCCGTCTTGCCTCCGCCGTCTTTGGCTCCGTGGTGTACTTCCTTATCCGCGCCATCGTGCTGCAGTTGGGCATGGACGCCAACGACATGAAGCTGCTCTCCGCCGTAATTGTCGCTGTGGCCCTGTGCGTGCCCGTGGTTTGGGAGCGCTATAAGCTCCGCAGCTCCTACACGAAGGGAGATGAGGCAGATGCTTAAGCTCTCGCATGTCAAGAAGACCTTTAACAAGGGCACCGTCACCGAGAAGCGCGCGCTCACCGGCGTCGACCTCACCCTGAATGACGGCGACTTTGTAACCGTGATCGGCGGCAACGGCGCCGGCAAGTCCACGCTGCTCAACATGATCGCCGGCGTGTACCCGCTCGATTCGGGCGTTATCGAGCTCGACGGCACCGACATCTCGCGCCTGAGCGAGTCGCAGCGCGCCAAGTACCTGGGCCGCGTGTTTCAGGACCCCATGCGCGGTACCGCTGCCGACATGCAGATTGCCGAGAACTTGGCCCTCGCCAAGCGTCGCGGCCAGCGTCGCGGCCTTTCGTGGGGCGTCACCAAGGCCGAGAAAGATGAGTACGTTGAGCTGCTCAAGCGCCTGGACCTTGGTCTGGACACGCGTCTCAACGCCAAGGTCGGCCTGCTCTCGGGTGGCCAGCGCCAGGCACTCACCCTGCTAATGGCCACTCTCACCAGGCCGCGCCTGCTGCTGCTCGACGAGCACACTGCGGCCCTCGACCCCAAGACGGCCTCTAAGGTGCTCAACCTGACCGAGGAGATCGTCGACGAGAACCACCTGACCACGCTCATGGTCACGCATAACATGAACGACGCCATCCGTCTGGGCAACCGTCTGATCATGATGCACGAGGGCCATGTGATCTACGACGTGGCGGGCGATGAGAAGAAGTCGCTCACCGTAGCCGACCTGCTGCAGAAATTCGAGGAGGTCTCGGGTGGCGAGCTCGCCAACGACCGCATGCTGCTAAGCTAAACCTACCAAAAAGGGACAGGTTTATTTTGGCAGGTTTTATCTGCGCAAACGTCAAAACCGCCGCTAAGGGACAGGCGCCCTTGCGGCGGTTTTCGCATATTATGTCGATAATCCGATATTCAACCAGACATTCTGGCTAAGGACTAAGGAAGCTGCCATGAAAAGACTCCCCCGCCTTGCGTTAACCGTCGCGTTGTTTGTCGGCGCGCTCGCAGGCATCCCAAGCCTCGCTTTCGCGGGAAACCTGCCCGCCGCTATTGACGGCTCTGTGACCGTCATGCACACCAACGACATCCACGGCAGCTACAAGTACAGCTACAACGAAAGCAAGGGCACCGGCACTGTGGGCTTTGACGGACTGGCGGTTCTCTATAGCGCCCAAAGCAGCGCCCCCGATCTTTTGCTCGATGCGGGCGACACCTTCCACGGACAGTCCTTCGCCACCATGAGCGAGGGCAAGAGCATCGCCGAGCTCATGGACACCTTCTACGCCGACGGCTACGATGCGACCACGCCAGGCAACCACGACTGGAGCTACGGCGCGGACAAACTCCGCACCATGACCGGCTACAGCACCACCGACACGCCCTTCGCCATGCTCTGCGCGAACGCGAAGTCTACGAGCGGTGTATGGAGCTCGAGCTTCACGAAGACGCTCGATCGCACCTGGGAGGATAGCGAAGATCACTCCACATTCGACTACAAAATCAAGGTCGGCGTCGTCGGAGCCATGGATGAGTCGCTAGGTTCCTCGCTGCGCGCGGACCTGGTCGCGGGTACGTCGTTCTCGAGTGCCGCGAACGCCATCAATGCCGAGGCAGAGCAGCTGCGCAAGGAGGGCTGCGATGTTGTTGTGTGTATCGCGCACACGCTCGACGCAAAGACCTTTGCCACGCGGCTCCGTGGCGTCGATGCCCTTATCGCAGGCCACGAGCACATCAACCTTAACGAGAAGGTGACGGGAGCCGACGGCAAGACGATCCACATTGTCGAGGCGGGCAGCGCCTTTGCCGAGGTGGGGCTGCTTTCCATTCCGTACAAGTACGACACCAATGGCACCGAGTCGACCGACGATGACACGGCCACGGTCCCTGCAGACGGCAGCGACGAGAAGCTCTACACCGCCAAGAACGTCAACGACCTTTTGGCAGACCCCGACAAGGGCTCCGACTACCAAAACCGCCTTGAAGCCGTCCGCAACAAGATCAAGCCGCTCGACGAGGCCTTTGAAAACGAATCGAACAAGGTGCTCGGCACATCCACCACCAACTATTTCTACGGCGAGGACGCCGCAGGCACGCATGGTTGGGAAATGGTGCGCACCACCGATTTCCGCCCCAGCAAGGAGGGCGATACCACCAAGGCCCAGACCATCGGCCATGTGATTTGCGGCTCCTATCTTGCCCTGACGAGCGCGGACCTTGCCATCGAGAACGCTGGCGGCATCCGCGGCGGCATCGCGGCGGGCAACGTGACCGCCGGCAACGTCATCGCCATCTCGCCCTACGGCAACACCGTGGAGACCTGGACCATGACCGGCGCGGACTTCCTCGCAGCGCTCGAGCACTCGCTACAAATTAGCGACGATTGCAACGACAGCTACGAGCTTCAGCAGGCTTATGTGGCGGCCGGTCACACCGAGCAGGAGGCGCAAGACAAGTACAAGTGGCGCGATGACTCTGGCAGCGTTCTCTCCTTTGGCGGTATCAACGTGACGATTGATTGGACGCAGCCCGAAGGCAAGCGCATTGTGAGTGCCACACTCACCAAGGACGGCAGCACGCTCGACCCCGCCAAGACCTATACCGTCGCCACCAACAACTACATCATTACCAACACGACCGACTTTCCCACCTTTGCACACGCCACCAAGTACACCGAGTGGGGCACGTGCGAGGCGGCGCTGAGGGCGCTGATCGGGCAAGACAGCTGGGAGAGCAAGATGGCCGGGCTCGCCGGCACCATCAGCTTCGGCTCCGCAGCCGTGGACCCCACGCCCACACCGGCCCCGACGCCTAAGCCCTCGCCTAAAACGGACACGACGACCACGAAGGTCATCACCAAGAAGACGACCGGTAAGCTCGCCGCAACTGGAGACCGCACGTTGGCAATAGTTGGCGCGTGCCTTATCGGCGGCATCATCGTCATCATGCTCGGCATTATCCGGAAGCGTCGACGCTAAGCTACACCGCCGGGCCTTACAGCCCCGCCGCGTAAACCTTATATCGAGCACAGAAGCCCGTCCGAATTTGATCGGACGGGCTTCTTGGTGGGTATCATGGTTGGACGATCATAAGGAGGTTTTCCCTACATGGAATTGTTTGAGCCGATTCTTCATTTCTTTGAGCAACGGTGGGTCCACAACATCATCTGGGCCGTTATCTTGGCGATAAGCACCGCCGTCGCCGCCAAGGTCGTATCCAAGACCCTGAACCATCTGCTTAACCGAGACGATAACCCGCTTCCGGCATCGAGTATCTTCATCAACATCGCGCGCGCCGTCATTTGGATGATCGGCGGCAGCTTTATCCTCGACAACTGCTTTGGCATTAACGCAAACGCGCTCGTCGCCGCTCTTGGCGTCGGCGGCATCGCCATCTCGCTCGGCTTTCAGGACACGCTGTCAAACCTTATCGGCGGCATGCAAGTGACCTTTATGGGCATCATCAAACCCGGCGACAATATCGAGGTCGGCGGCGTATCCGGCGTGGTCCAAGACATCACTTGGCGCCATACAACGATTGAGGATGCCTGTGGACAGACCATCATTGTGCCCAACTCCAACATCTCCAAGAACACGCTCGTGCATTTGATGCCCTTTGGGCGCGTGGCCGTGCCCGTAGCCGTAAAGGACACGTCCAAGTGGGCTTCCCTTGACGCGCTGGCAGACGAGCTCACCGATGCCACCAAGGCCGCCGTGCTTCCCATCTCGGGCTTTGACAAGGAGCCCTACGTACTCTTTAGCGAGATCGGCGACTTTGGCATCAAGGGCAAGATCATCTTTATCGTCAGCGACGACAGCACTACTTTCACGGCAGCCGACGCCTGCATCCGCGCCATCGCCCCCATCATCGCCTAAACCACCGCAAAGGGGTCAGGCATCTTTGTAGTGGTTTTCATTCGTGGTACCATGGTTCATATAGTTGTTTAAACGACTAAGGGAGCAACATTATGGAAGAGGCCTATCGTCAAGCACGCAAGCGCGGCGAGCAAGGACGTCGACGCGCCATTAGCCAAAGCGAGCATCCATACCTTACGGACCTCGATAGCTTGGTTGCTCAGCTCCCCTTAGGTCAGCGAGAGAATGTCGGCCTGCGGGATATTCCGCTCGAAATGGTCGTCGGCACGGTCACCAAGGGCCGTCAGTCCGCCTTTTCGTGTAACTTTATGCCCCTGCTTCCGTTTAGCACCGAGTTCGCCCGCAAGTGGTCCAACCTCTACGACATCCAGGTGACCGAGGGCTATCGCGACCCCGTCATCGTCACCGAGTTCATGCATCGGTTCTATGTCCAAGAAGGCAACAAACGCGTCAGTGTCCTCAAATTCCTAGACGCCCCGACGGTTTCGGCCAAGGTCACCCGTCTCTACCCCGGCACATGGGATTCCGTCGAAAGCCGCCTGTACGGCGAGTTCTGCGCGTTTTGGCGCGTCTGCCCCCTATACGAGATCGACTTCTCGCGTGAGGGAAGCTACGAGACGCTCGCCAAGATGCTCGGTCAGAACCTTATCGAAAAATGGCCGCAGAAAAAGGTCGACTACCTGCGCCACACCTTCCTGCTCTTTAAGCGCGCCTACCTTCGCGCAGGCGGCGACCACCTGGACATTACGCCTGCCGACGCCATGCTCGTGTACCTCAATGTGTACAACCAGGACCGCCTGCTGGATACGCCGACGGATATCGTCGTAAACCGCCTGTGCAAGATTTGGCGCGAGCTGGTCATTGCCGGCAAAAATGACGAGGACAAGGTCGATCTTGTCGAAGCACCGAGCGTCGACGAGGAAGAAACGCCCGCCAAGTCCACCGCTGGCGTGCTCAACTTCTTTATGGGCAAGACCGTCTACTCGACGGCCAACCCCCTGCGCATCGCCTTTATCCATGAGTTCCCCTGTGCGACGTCGAGCTGGGACAGCCTGCACGACCAAGGGCGTCAGTATCTCGATGAGCATTTTGGCGGTATCGTGCGCACCGAGGCGTTCGAGGACTGTCACGATCCGGATGTGTTCTACGCCGCCGTGGAAACGGCCGTCAAACATGGAGCAAACGTCATCTTCTCGACCTCGCACCGCCTGATGGAATACACGCTCAGGGCTGCCGTTGAGTATCCCCTGGTTCGGTTCCTCAACTGCTCTATCGGCCTTCCCCATCAAAGCGTCCGTTCGTACTTTGGCAAGATGTACGAGGCCAAGTTTCTCCTGGGCGCCCTTGCCGCCAGCATGGCGGACAACCACCGCATCGGTTACCACGCGTCGGTCTTCGCCTCGGGCGCACTCAGCGAGATCAATGCCTTTGCGATTGGCGCCTCGCTGCTCGACCCCCGCGCGCAGGTCATCCTCACCTGGGGCGATGTGCCCGCCGGCGGTCTTGCCGAAGCCATGTGCCGCGAAGGCGTAAGCGTCATGACCGGCACTGACATGTCAAAGTCGCTGGAAGATCCCACTGCCTACGGGCTTCACCGCTTGGTCGATGGCAAGGTTACCGGCATCGCCATGCCCGTCTGGAACTGGGGGCGCTACTACGAACTTATCGTACGAAGCCTGCTGCATGGCACCTGGGATGAGACCAGCGACGACAGCCAAGTGCGCGCCGTCAACTACTGGTACGGCATGAGCTCAGGCGTTATCGACATTCGCTACGCTCCGGGCCTGCCTTATCAGACGCGCAAGCTTGTTCAGCTCCTCCGCAATGGCATTGTTGAGGGATCCATCAACCCCTTTGGCGGCGAGCTCCACAGCCAGAACGGCGTGGTACAGATCGAAGGCTTCCCTCCGCTGCCGAGCACGCAGATTGTCGAGATGAATTGGCTGGCGGACAACGTGGTAGGCACCATTCCGCAGCTCGACGATAAGCCGAAAGTCCCTGCCCTATGAAAATCCTTGCCATAGCCGATACCGAAGAACGATGCCTTTGGGAGTGCTTTCGCAAGGAACGCTTTGAGGGAGTCGACCTGATTTTGTCCGCCGGCGATCTGGACCCGGACTATCTTGAGTTTTTGGTCACCGTCATCAACAAGCCGCTCCTCTACGTGCGTGGCAACCACGATGACCGCTACGCGCGTCATGCACCGGGCGGATGTATCTGCGTAGAAGACAGCGTGTACACGTACCGAGGGATTCGCATTGCGGGCCTTGGCGGGTCCATGCGTTATCGCGACGGCGCCAACATGTACACCGAACGCGAGATGTCCAAGCGTATGCGTAAGCTGTCGCGTAAGGTTAGGATGGTCGGCGGGTGCGACATTCTGCTTACCCATGCGCCCGCCGCAGGTATGGGTGATCTGGACGATCTACCGCATCGAGGGTTTGAGTGCTTTAACACGGCGCTTGAGTCCTGGGGAGCCGACTACATGGTGCATGGGCATGTACACCAAAGCTACGGTTACGATTTTCAGCGCGAGCGGCAGCATGTGTGTGGAACGACGATCATCAACGCCTGCGGCTATACGCAGTTTGAGCTCGACCAGACGCGCTACCCCATCCGTGGCTGGCAGGCAGCCTGGCTCAACTCGCAAACCATGCGCCGCGAGCTCAAACGCCACGATGCTATCGAGTCCTCAACAGCCAGAACACCCTGGTAACCACCTCAAAGGGGACGCTGACCCCTTTGAGGTAGTTTTGGCACGCGATAGCAAGAAACCCGGTCCCACACGAGGCAGAACCGGGTTTCTTTAGCAATGCTTGCTTTGCTCAGGCAGTAACTAGCAGTTACTCAGCCAGGAAGTCACGCTGGACAGCGGGATCGACCTTGACGCCAGGGCCCATGGTGGAAGACACGGAGATGGACTTGACGTACTTGCCCTTAGCAGAAGAGGGCTTGACGCGCAGGATCTCTGTGTACAGGGCAGCGTAGTTCTCGACGAGCTGCTGCTCGGAGAAGGACTTCTTGCCCAGGGGCACGTGGCAGATGCCGTAGCGGTCGGCACGATACTCAACGCGGCCGGCCTTGAGCTCGGAGACCATCTTGGCGACGTCCATGGTCACGGTGCCGAGCTTGGGGTTCGGCATGAGGCCACGGGGACCAAGGATCTTACCGATGCGGCCAACCTTGGCCATCATGTTCGGCGTAGCGATAGCGGCGTCGAAGTTGATCTCGCCCTTCTGAATCTGGGCGACGAGCTCGTCGGAACCGATGATGTCGGCGCCGGCAGCCTCGGCCTCGCGGGCCTTCTCGCCCTCGGCGAAGACGGCAACACGAACGGTCTTGCCGGTGCCGTGGGGCAGGGAGATGGAACCACGGATGTTCTGGTCAGCCTTACGAGTATCGATGCCCAGACGGAAGTGGGCCTCGACGGTCTCGTCGAACTTGGCGGTGTCGAGCTCCTTGATGAGCTTGGCAGCCTGAAGGGGGGTGTAGAGCGTGGCGCGGTCGATCTTCTCGGCAGCGGCGTTATAGCTCTTACCATGCTTAGCCATGTGCATTACCTCCTGTGGTTAAACGGGCGTGAGCCCTCCCACATCGTATCGTGTGCCCTATTGCACACATTTAACGGGCGCCCTGGTCGGAGCACCCGTCGTTACCATAAGAAATCGCTACTCAGCGATGGTGACGCCCATGGAACGGGCGGTACCGGCGATGATCTTCTTGGCGGCGTCAATGTCGTTGGCATTGAGGTCCGGCATCTTGATCTCGGCGATCTTGGTGAGCTGCTCCTGGGAGAGCTGACCAACCTTGTCGGCCTGGGGCTTAGCGGAACCAGACTTGAGGTTCAGCTCCTTCTTGATGAGGTGAGCCGCCGGCGGGGTCTTGGTGATGAAGGAGAAGGACTTATCCTCGTAGACAGAGATCTCAACGGGGATGATGTCGCCCTTCTTGTCCTGCGTCTCGGCGTTAAAGGCCTGGCAGAACTGCATGATGTTCACGCCAGCAGCGCCCAGGGCGGGGCCGACGGGAGGAGCGGGGTTAGCTGCACCAGCAGGAATCTGGAGCTTAATGACGTTGGCAACCTTCTTCTCAGCCATGGTCATTCCTTTCGAATCACGAGTGTGAAGTACTTGCTATATCGTAAGCACGCACGTGTTAGAAGCACTCCTGAGATGAGCAGTCACAGAAGAAGCACGCTCGCGCGAACGGACGAAAACTTAAGCGATGACAGCGACCTGGTTAAAGTCGAGCTCGACCGGCGTCTCGCGGCCAAAGATCATCAGCGTGACCTTGAGCTTGCCAGCCTCGGTGTTAACCTCGGAGACCTTGCCATCAAAGTCGGTAAGCGGGCCATCGGTGACGCGGACGGACGTGCCGACCTGAATATCAACCGAGGTGCGCTTGGGCGAATCGCCCTTACCGGGACGACGAGTCATCTTATTGTACTCATCGCGGGAAAGCGGTGCGGGCTTACCGTTGCCGCCCAGGAAACCGGTGACGCCGGGCGTGTTGCGAACACACGTCCAAGCATCGTCATCCATCTCCATGCGGACCAGGACATAACCCGGGAAAATCTTGGAATCCTTGGTCTCGCGCTTGCCACCCTCTTTAATCTCGGTGACGCGCTCCATAGGAATCTCGATATCAAAGATACGGTCCTGCATGCCCATGGTCTCGATACGATGCTCGAGATCGGACTTAACGCGGTTCTCGTATCCAGAGTAAGTGTGAACGACGTACCAACGCTTAGACATGGTTTAGCCCCTCAATCCAGAGAACAGAGCAAGAGCCTCGCCAAAGCCAGCATCGAGCAGAGCGATGACGACGCCGACGACGACCAGAGAAGCGCAGACGACGACCGAGTAGTTCACGAGCTCCTTCTTATCGGGCCACGTGACACGCTTCATCTCGGACTTGACCGAAGCGAAATACTTCTTGGTGCGGGCGAAGAAACCAGGCTTCTCGTTCTTCTTGGACTTCGCAGCCTTCTCGTTCTTCTTGGCAACGGCCTTCTTGGCCTCAACCTTGGAGTTGGCGGCAGCGCTGTTGGCAGGTGCCGGCTGCTGAGCCTTCTTCTTGTTCTTCTTGTTGGCCATTTGGGTTACCTCCGCGCAATGCGCTTATACATGAGTAAACCGTAAGCCCCCAAGTGGGAGCTTACGGAATAATGACTGGCACGCCAGGAAGGACTCGAACCCTCAACACTCGGTTTTGGAGACCGATGCTCTACCAATTGAACTACTGGCGTATGTGACTAGAGACTAGCGAGTCTCTTTGTGCAGCGTGTGGTGACGGCACCAGGGGCAATACTTCTTGATCTCCATACGATCAGGCATGGTCGACTTGTTCTTGGTGGTCGTATAGTTGCGGCGCTTGCACTCAGTGCACGCAAGAGTAACTAGAGTACGCATGTATCCTGAACCTTTCATTTCCGCCCCGTACGGGCACGAGTTGTTACTTTATCAGCTCCACATAAGTGCTGTCAATGAAAACCTCGAGTCAATTGGTTCTCGGTGGATCCATTCATATTTGGAACACATCAATGAAGCCATCGAGAGCTAATCGACGGTGCATCCAGGACCATTATCGATCCTCTCGACACCAGCAACGGCTCAATATCCATTGCAGAAAAGAACCCGGCACCCATATAAGTGCCGGGTTCTCTAAGTCAGCTATATCAAAGAGCTAATTTACTCAATGATCGTGGAGACGATGCCCGAACCGACGGTGTGGCCACCCTCGCGGATTGCGAAGCGCAGGCCCTCCTCCATGGCGATCGGGTGGATGAGGTCGCCCTCGATGGTGATGTGGTCACCAGGCATAGCCATCTCGGTGCCCTCGGGGAGCTTGACCGTACCGGTAACGTCGGTGGTACGGAAGTAGAACTGAGGACGATAACCATCGAAGAACGGGGTGTGACGACCGCCCTCCTCCTTGGTCAGAACGTAGATCTCGCCGGTGAACTTGGTGTGCGGGGTAACCGAACCGGGCTTGCAGAGAACCTGGCCGCGCTCGATGTCCTCACGCTTGATGCCGCGGAGCAGCAGACCGACGTTGTCGCCAGCCTCGCAGAAGTCCATGGACTTACGGAACATCTCGATACCGGTAACGACGGTGTTCTGGGTATCCTTGATGCCGACGATCTCGACGGGCTCGTTGAGCTTGAGCTCACCGCGCTCGACACGGCCAGTAGCAACGGTACCACGGCCGGAGATGGTCATAACGTCCTCAACGGCCATCAGGAACGGGAGGTCGTTGTTACGAGCAGGCGTCGGGATGTACTCGTCGACGGCCTTCATGAGCTCGCGAATGGCGTCCATCCACTTGGCGTCGCCCTCGAGAGCGCCCAGAGCGGAGCCACGGATGACGGGGATGTCGTCGCCGGGGAAATCGTACTCGGAGAGGAGCTCACGGGTCTCCATCTCGACGAGGTCGATGAGCTCGTCATCGTCGACCATGTCGCACTTGTTCAGGAAGACGACGATGTAGGGAACGCCGACCTGACGGGCGAGCAGGATGTGCTCGCGGGTCTGAGCCATGGGGCCGTCGGTAGCAGCGATGACCAGGATAGCGCCGTCCATCTGAGCAGCGCCAGAGATCATGTTCTTGACGTAGTCAGCGTGGCCCGGGCAGTCAACGTGAGCGTAGTGACGGGCAGCAGTCTCGTACTCGACGTGGGAGACGGAGATCGTAATGCCGCGCTCGCGCTCCTCGGGAGCCTTGTCGATGTTCTCGAACGCAGTGAAGTCAGCCTTGCAGCCCTCGGTCTCAGAGAGAACCTTGGTGATGGCGGCGGTCAGCGTGGTCTTGCCGTGGTCGACGTGACCAATGGTGCCGATGTTAACATGCGGCTTAGTGCGCTCAAACTTCTCTTTGGCCATAAAGCCCTCCTCTAAACAGGTCGTCCCCGGACGGGACTTTGCCTTTATACCATAGTGGCCTCTCAACATACTATTGAGAAGCCACCGTGTTACCTATGGTAGCGGTGACTGGATTCGAACCAGTGACGCCACGGGTATGAACCGTGTGCTCTAACCAACTGAGCTACACCGCCGGATGGAGCCTGCAACCAGACTTGAACTGGTGACCTCTTCGTTACCAACGAAGTGCTCTACCGACTGAGCTATACAGGCACTTGACGGGTGGGAGCTATAGGATTCGAACCTATGTAGGCAGAGCCAACGGGTTTACAGCCCGTCCCCATTAACCACTCGGGCAAACTCCCAATCGTTCAAGTATCCGCAGGTCCTTTGGTCTTTTGGACCGCCGCCCCCGCGAACGAAGAAGATAATACGATGCCACCTTGGGGGCTGTCAACGAAAACCTCTAGATACACGGTGCCGGGCGTATCTATATAGCCGTGACCTGCGGTTTTATTGAGTTTGGATATGAAGGACAGTGGTTTTGGATACTGAGGTGACGTTTCCCAAGGTAACACTTTGCTGTAGTGGAGTACACCTTCAGTATCGAACTTCGATACCAGCTTATTTGCACCTATATATAGGTCGAGATCGGGGCTGCTCAGACAGAAGATTGCTCTTCCCAGGCAAAATCGAGCGTGGATTTTCTTCCGTTTGAAATCGAGCGTGGATAATCTCCCACTTTGCCGTGCCATCGAATCCAAAGTGGCAGATTATCCACGCTCATTCACTAGGCGGAAGATTTTCCACGCTCGTGTGTCCGATAATCCACGCTCGATGACGATGACCAACCTCGCCCCGGCCTATGTCTCGACCTGTAACAGTAAGAGGGTTATTCCTCCCCTATCTGTTACAGATCGAGATGTTTCGCAGAAACCCCCGCTTACGTCTCATTCTGTAACAGTAAGAACGGTTTTCAGCCTCTTCGTGTTACGGATCGAGATGTTATCGGCCTTCCCTTGGCAATGTTTCGATCTGTAACTATAAGGAGGGTCTTCAGCCCACTCGTGTTACGGATCGAGACAAACCTGAAGCTTGGTTGGCGCCAAACACGCTGACTTATCGACATAAATAGAAACGGGCCCTGTCCCACAAGGGAACAGAGCCCGAAACTCTCATGGAGCCAGTGACAGGAATCGAACCTGCAACCCACTGATTACAAATCAGTTGCGCTACCGTTGCGCCACACTGGCACACTTGGCGCTTTCACGCGAAGCGAGTTAAGAATAAAGGAATTGCGGACGGGGCGCAACAGGCCGCACGGCGTTATACAAATATGCAAAATCCAGCAACAACGCGTACCAGGCCCGTTCATTTCTGTCAGTGTGCCCTCAATCTTAAAACCATTCGCCAGAACGAATAGTTTTAATTACAATTGCTATATATAAAACTATTCGTTCTGGCGAAGGGTTTCGCGATGCTTACTACCAAAGAAGCCGCCGAGCTGCTCGGCATCACTCCGCGCAGGGTGCAGGAGCTCATAAAAAACGGAGCACTTGAGGCCCGCAAGGCTTCTGGTGTATGGCTCATCGACAAAGACAGCGTCGACACGCGACTCCGCTCTGTGACCAAAACGGGGGGACGTCCCCGCCGCGGCCACGGTAAGAGCGAGATCGCGTTCACCCTCATGAACCGCACGTACGAAGTCGCTCAGCTGGTCTACAGCACATCGCGAAAAGACTTTACCCACATCGGTGCCGACATCGATTACGCCCACGCCCCTATTGGAGTATTTGGCCCTAATAGCCCCATATCGCTAGACTCCTTCCGCATCTGGTGGCGCGGCCGCGGTATCCCGCTCGCACGCATTGGGCTAGCCTCCCTGCTTGCAGAAGCCGCAGTCGATGTTCCCGATGAACTCGTCCAGCGAAATCTCGGCCTCTCCTTATCCGACCAGTATTGGATTAGGCCCCAAGGTTCCGGTCTCACCTGGGAGGATATCAACTTCTTCAATAACGCCTTTGATGACGTCTCGCTGTCCATTGCACCCTTTGCCCCAGAGGGAAAAGCGGCTGCCGCAAAGCCCGATAACACCTCGGACGGCAATCTTCAAAAGTACTGGACGTGCGAGGGCGAACGTCGAATTCTGCATAAGGCAGGAGCGCACCTGGACCAGGAACCTTATAACGAGCTGGTGGCGACCGCGCTCCACCGTCGCATCCTAAACGCCTGCGATTATGTGCCTTACTCGCTCGAGGGCACGGGCACTTCCGCCCTGAGCACATGCGATGTCTTCTTAACTGATGAAGAAGAGTATGTCCCTGCGTTCTATGTAAACCAGCACGCAAACGCAGATGAACGGCTAACCGACTACGAGCGATATGTAGCAAACTGCGAGGAGCTCGGGGTGACAGGCGTCAAGGATGCCCTTGACCGCATGATCGTATGTGACGACATCATTGCCAACTACGATCGTCATTGGCGCAACTTCGGCCTCGTGCGAAACGTAAACACGCAAGCTTGCAGACCTGCCCCCATCTTCGATTCGGGCTCATCGCTCTGGTGTAACATATCACTAGAGGAGCTTAGGGCGGGAGAGCACAGTTTTACCAGCGCACAATTTCATTCAAGCCCCGCCAAACAAATGTTGCTCGTCGAGGACATGGGCTGGTTTGACGGCGACAAACTCGAAGGCTTCGTTGACGAGGCAATCGAGATTCTTTCCAGAAACGACGCGCTCACGGCAAGGCTGCCATATCTAAAAGAGGCGCTAACGTGGCGCCTCGAAAGAATGATCGACATCGCTGAATGGAGTTAGCGAGGCAGCATTGCCCCGCCAACTTCCCTACCTCCCGCGCAGGGCCTTGAGCTTGGCCAAGGCATCGGGGCTCAGGCGGCTGCCCAGAGTCATCTTGATCTGCGGAGCTTCCTCTGCCTCGTGAACGTCGTTATCGATCTGTTTGATCTCGTCCACCAGCATACGGCTCGAGATGCGCGTGACACCCTTGCCCATGACGACGGCCTGGATCGTGCCGTCGCTCGATACCACGGAGCACGCGCGGCCTTCCTCGCGTGCCTCGATGCAGAGCTTCTGCACCACAGTATCTGCCGAAACACCCGTCGGCGAAAACTCAATGCGCACGCCGCGGGCCGGCAGGTTGGGGCGCTCGCTGGAGATATTGCCCGCGCCGTCAAACACGATCACAGCCTCGTAGCGGCCCTGGGCAAACGCAGCTACGTCATTAATGAGCGCCGTGCGCGCCATATCGTGAACGTCGCTGGAATACGGATCGTCGGAATGGTCGTACACGAGCTTTTCGTAGCGCGGCGTGCAGTGGATCACGTTGTAACCGTCGACCACCAGCAGCTCGGGCTTATTGGAGTGCACCGTCGAGACTGGGTCGGCGATAGCCTGCGCAAACGCATTGCCGCCCACGCCATAGGTCGCAGCCGAAACAATCGGCTTGGCCGAGCCCTCGCCAAAGCGCTTGGCCTTGGACTTGGCGCGGTTCTTCTTGGACATGCGCTACTCCTCCCCCATGAGCTCGCCAGCGTTGCGGCGCAGCCACTCAAAGCACAGCGCCGTGGTCGCCTGGGCAACATTGAGGCTCTCGGTCATGCCGCGCTGGGGAAGCTTGGTCAAAAAGTCGCATTTCTCGAGCACCAGGCGCGAGATGCCGTCGCCCTCGGAGCCCATGACGAGCGCCACGCGGCCCTCGAAGGGAGCATCCCAGCAACTGCCTTCGGCGTGCTCGGAGGCACCGCCCACCCAAAAGCCAGCGGCCTTAAGATCGTCGAGCGCACGGGCGATGTTGGGCACCTGCGCGATAGGCAGATGCATGACGGCGCCGGCAGAAGTCTTATAGCTGCCGACGGTCACACCGGCGGCGCGCTTGTTGGCAATGATGGCGCCTGCCGCGCCCACGACCTCGGCAGAGCGCACGATCGCACCAAAGTTGCCATCGTCGGTCACATGGTCGAGCACGATGACGAGCGCCGGACCGTCGCCCGCGCGGTCGAGGATGTCGGCGACATCGGCATAGGGGAAGTTGCCAACCTCGAGCGCAATGCCCTGGTGAGCGCCATGGCTCGACAGCGCATCGAGCTGCGCGCGTGGAACGAACTTAATGCGGACGCCCGCGGCGTTGAGGTCATCGACCAGGCGCGACAAGGCGGCATCGCGCTCCCCGCCCTCGGCAATGAGCGCGCACTTGATGGGAAAACCAGTGCGTAGCGCCTCGGCGGCAGCACGACGACCTTCGATAAACTCGCCCTTGGGAGCCTGGACAGCGTCGCGGTTGCGATCGCGCTGCGGACGTGCGGCCTGGGTGCGATCGCGCTGGCCCTTGGGAGCGGCAGCGCGATCATTGCGGCGAATCGGACGCGAGCCAGAAGCAGCCTGCTTGCCGCCACGAGGCGCACGCTTGCGATTGTCGGCCATAGGACGGCCTCCTTAAATAGATAACGAACAAGAATCGACCGTCCGAGCCACGGCACCTTGCCTTTCAATCGTCGGGCATGACCACCAGGTCTATGCCCTCCTCTTTCAAGGCAATCTGCCGCACCTCGAACGGTCGACAAATACTAGAGACTCTTAATACGAGTGCCCGCGGCCGTATCCTCAATGGTGAGGCCCAGGTCCTTGAGCTGGTCGCGGATGGCGTCGGCCAGATCCCAGTTCTTGGCGGCACGGGCCTCGGCGCGGGCCTCGAGAATCTTGGCGGCAGCCTCGTCCACGTCGTCGCCCGTATAGGCAACCAGACCGGCGGCAACGCCCAGCAGACCCAGCGGCAGCTCGACCTTGGGCTCGGGAAGCTCAACGCCAAACGTATCGAGCAGCTCGGCCAGCGTATCGGCGGCAGCCAGGACTGCGGCCTTGTCGGCAGCATCGCCCGCCTGCTCCAGGTACTGGTTGCACTCGGTCACAAAGCCAAAGACAGCACCCATGGCACCGGCGGTGTTAAAGTCGTCGTCCATGCACTCCTTAAAGGTGGCACGGGTCTCGGCGGCCTTGGCGGCAAACGCCTCGGATGCTGCCTCATCGGCATCGGCCGTCGCATGGTTCGCGGCCCAGCGCAGGTTCTCGACCGTACCGGCGATACGCGTGAGCGAGTTCTCGGCACCCTCCAGGCGCTCCCAAGAAAAGTCGAGCGGCGAGCGATAGCTCGTCTGCAGCATCAGCAGGCGCAGGGCGGCGGCGGAGTGCTGCTCGAGGACCTCGGCCAGCGTAAAGAAGTTGCCGAGCGACTTGGACATCTTCTCGCCGTCTACCAGCAGCATGCCCGTGTGCATCCAGGTGTTGGAGAAGCCCTGGTGCCAGGCGCAGGTGGCCTGAGCGCACTCGTTCTCGTGATGCGGGAAGGCAAGGTCGGAGCCGCCGCCGTGGATGTCGATCGGAGTGCCCAGGTAGCGATGCACCATGGCGGCGCACTCGGTGTGCCAACCGGGACGGCCCTCGCCCCAGGGGCTCGGCCAGCTGGGCTCGCCGGGCTTGGCGGCCTTCCACAGGGCAAAGTCGAGCGGGTCGTTCTTGTCCTCGTTCTCCTCGATGCGTGCGCCAACCATAAGGTCGTCGATGTTGCGGCCCGAGACCTGGCCATAGTTGGGATCGCTGCGCACGGCAAAGTACACATCGCCGTTATCGGCGGCGTAAGCATGGCCCTGCTCGATGAGCGTCTTGATCATGGCGATCATGGGGCCGATCTCCTTGGTGGCGCGGGGGCGCACATCGGGATCGAGCACGTTGGCGGCGCGCATGACGCCGATGAACTTGTCGGAGAACTCCGTCGCGACCTCGGCGGCCGTACGGCCCTGCTCGTTGGCGCGCTTGATGATCTTGTCGTCGACATCGGTGAGGTTCTGGGCGAACGTGACCTCGTAACCGCTCGCGATGAGCCAGCGGCGAATCACGTCAAAGCTGATGAACGTACGGGCGTTGCCGATGTGGATGTTGTCGTAGACCGTGGGGCCGCACACGTACATGCGGACCTTGCCGGACTCGATGGGCTGGAACTCTTCCTTTTTATGGGTAGCGCTGTTGTAGATACGCATTCGTTACTCCTTAACGGTTTTCTGTAGCAGGCAGACGGCCCAGGCGCCGATTCCCTCGCCCTGGCCTTCCCAACCGAGCTTTTCGGTCGTAGTGGCGGCGACGCCCACGTTTTCGACGTCAACGCCCAAGGCATGGGCAAGGTTGGCACGCATGGCATCGCGGTGTGGGGTGATCTTAGGCTGCTGGCAGGCAATGGTGCAATCGGCATCGACAAACTCAAAGCCCAGCTCGCGCGCATAGTCCATCACGCGAGCGAGCAGCACCATCGAATCGGCACCCTCATAGGCGGGGTCGGTATCGGGGAATAGCTTGCCGATGTCTCCCCCGCGGCAGGCGCCCAGAATGGCGTCGGCCAAGGCGTGCGCGAGCACATCGGCATCCGAGTGGCCCAGCAGGCCGCGCTCGTAGGGAATGTCGACACCGCCGATGATACATCGACGCCCCTCCACCAGACGGTGGACGTCGTAGCCATGGCCAATGCGCAGGTTACTGAACATGGGGAAGGTCCTCTCCCTCGGCCATGAGGCCAAGCAGAATCGCGGTTACGGGGCGCAGGTCCTCGGGCACCGTCACCTTAAGGTTATCGCGCGGGCTCTGGACGCAGCGGACGCGCCCACCCATGCGCTCGACCAGCGACGAATCATCGGTGCCGATAAAGCCCTCGGCAATGGCTGCAGCATGGGCGCGCTTCATAGCATCGACGCTAAAGATCTGCGGCGTCTGCGCTGCCCAGTAGAGCTCACGCGGCGGCGTCTCGACGATATTGTCGCCATCGACGATCTTGAGCGTGTCGATCGCGGGCTGGCCGCACACGACACCGTCGAGCGAGCGGTCGCTCACGAGCACGTCGATAGCGTGGTCGATGGCCTCGGTCGTAATGAGCGGACGGGCGCCGTCGTGGATAGCGACATATTCGAAACCCGCCGGCACCGCGTGCACGCCGGCGCGGGTGGAATCCTGACGAGTATCGCCGGCATCGGCAAAGCTGATGGGCGTGTCATAGTCAAACGGGTCGATAGCCAAGCGGCGCATCTCGGCACGGCGCTCGGCAGGGCAAACCACGACGATATGGCCGACCTTGTCGCTACGATCGAACGCGCGGATGGACCAGCTCATGAGCGGACGGCCCGCCACGTTAACGAGCTGCTTGCCGCCGGGATTTCCAAAGCGCTGGCCGCTGCCGCCGGCAACGACCACGGCGCATACGGGCGCCATTATGCGTTCCCCTGTTTGGTGCCCTTCATGCGGTACAGCGAGTCCGCAAGAATGGCAGGGTTGTTGACGCCAAAGTCGCCCAAGCGCTCCGGATCCTCGCTGATGTCGTCCATGAGCTCCTGCAGCGAGCCATACTCGTCGACGATCTTCTCGGCCACGCCGTCGCGCACGACGGACACGCGCGAAAGCGTGCGCAGGCCCAGCGGTGTCATGACGGAGTCCTCGTCCAGGTCGTCGTAACCCAGAACCGCCGCCACATGCTGCGGGTCGGACAGGTCCTTAGGCGTCATGCGAGCGAGCTCGGCGCGAATCTTCTCGGCGTTTGCCTCGGAGGAATCGCTTGCGTAGTCGCGGATCATCAGGTCGTATTCGGTATCCATGCTGGAGCCCGCGAGCTGCTCGAGCTGCATCTGCACGAGCTTGCCCTGGTTACCCAGCTTGACGATGCAATCCTTAAGCTCGGTCTTTGCCTGTTGCATGATCTCGAAACTCGAGAAGATGCCGGTGATGTCGGCGAGCGTAACGTAGTCGTCGAGCTCAAGGGCCGTCAGGCGCAGCAAGGAGCGATCGAGCGACTGACGGGTGGTCTGAAGCGTGGCGACGAGCTGGTTGACCGAGCTCATGATGGTGGTGACGGGCTGAATCTCGTAGCTCTTGCCGTGAACGTACACGTTAACGACGGCACGGCGAGCCGAAACCGAGATCACGATGGCATCGGTGAGCACCGACATGCGAGCGGCAGTACGGTGACGCATGCCCGTCTCACTCGTGGCGAGCGAGGGATCGGGATTGAGGTGGAAGTTGGCGCGCAGGATCTGGGTGAGGTCGCCATCGATAACGATGGCGCCGTCCATCTTGGAAAGCTCGAACAGGCGGTTCGAGGTAAACGAAATGTTGAGCGGGAAGCCGTCGTTACCGGCGGCGAGCACGTTTTCGGTGTCGCCGACACAGATAAGGGCGCCCAGGTGACCAGCAATGATCATGTCGAGGGCGGTGCGGATCGGCTGGCCAGGTGCCGTCAGGCGAATGGCCTGTTCCATACGCTTTTGCAGCTCGTTCTTATCCAAGGCATCGCTCCCATCGTATACGCTCCATAAACGTCAATAAGTTTCTCACGGTTTGCCCCTGTGACGCCCGCAAAATCCGATGCTTACAGAATGAGCGAACACAGCTGAGAGCCCCAATCCAAATGAGCTGCTTATGTGGTAGCATCGGGATTCGCATAAATGAGGGAGTAGTCGCGTGATCGGGTTCGCCTCCGGTGGCGCGGCAAGTCAACACACTGGCCGATGCGGCCTGGCTTGCCTTAATGAACGAGACTCGTGGCTGTGCGCGCAACGCGTACGCCACGGGTCTTTTTTGTTACTCCCCCAAGAGGTACACGCGGGCCCGCCCGCAGAGAGGGAGCCAGACTATGGGACTCGCAGAGCTCGTATTGCTCGCCGTTGGCCTTTCGATGGACGCCTTTGCCGTTTCCATCTGCAAGGGCCTTGGCATGAAGAAGATCAACCTTAAGGCCGCCGTAGTGCTCGGCTTGTTCTTTGGCGGCTTTCAGGCCGGCATGCCCGTAATCGGATGGGCGCTCGGCAGTCAATTCATGGGCATCATCGGACCCATCGACCATTGGATCGCCTTTATCCTGCTCGCCTTTATCGGCGGCAAAATGTTGTGGGAGGCCTTTACCGAAGACGAGGATGAAGGCGACGGCAAGGATGCCGAAAAGATTGACCTGGGCGAGTACCTGATCCTCGCCATCGCCACCTCGATTGACGCCCTGGCCGTGGGCATCTCGTTCGCCGCGCTTTCCGTCGACATCGTTCCCGCCGTGTCGCTCATAGGCATCACGACCTTCATCTTCTCCGTTGCCGGCGTGGCGATTGGCCGCATCTTTGGCGCGCGCTACGAAAAGCCCGCCACCATCGTGGGCGGCGTTGTGCTCATCCTCATCGGCCTCAAGATTTTGCTGGAGCACCTAGGGATTTTAGTGCTGTAAAACACCCTTCAAAACTAAACGTCCGTATAAGGCCTCATGCAGAGTTTTGCATAAGGCCTTTTCGTGCAGACTTTTGCATGTCATACTAATATGCAAAAGTCTGCAGGTTTGGAGATCGCCGTGGATACCCTTCTCATCACCACACCGCGCCAAGCTGGCGTCTACGTGCGCCAGGCGCGCGAGGCGCAAGGGCTCACCCGTGCCGTCCTTGCTAAAAAAGCCGGTGTTTCGGAGCGACTGCTCGCGTCGCTCGAGCTAGGAGATGCCACCGGCATTCGGCTTGACAAACTGTTGACGATTTTCAATGCTCTTGGACTGGCGCTCGCCGCTCAAGGGGATATCGGCGAAGCGAAAAACGAGCGACCAGTCGACGCCCCGCATGCCAATCCGCTGCCTCGCAGCATCCCCAGGCACCATCACATTCAACGTCCTCATCATCGCAACCGTCGTAGTACCGCCATTCCGGCTCTTGCAGATGCCCCCTTTACATCCGCACTCTACGACGAGGTCTTCGCCGATTTCGCCATGTCCAATCTCGGAGTCTCGATTGCCGCAAACGCATCTAACCAAACCAAGCCCGAAGGGAAATAGCCAATGGCCAGAACATCACTTCGGACCATCATTTGTGGCGTACCTGCGGGAACGCTCACGCAAGATGAGAACGATCTTATCAGCTTTACCTACGATCATGACTATAACGGGCCAGCCCTATCGACCAACATACCCGTATCGAATCGCACATACGGACAACAGGTCATGAATCCGTACCTGTTTGGCCTTCTACCCGACAGCGAGGACCAACGAAAAGCGATTGCTGCCGAATTCGACGTTAGACCCAACAATGCCGTTGCGCTACTCAGCCATATCGGACTTGACTGTCCGGGTGGAGTGCAGTTTTGTGCCGAAGAAGACGTCAACGCCGTCCTGCATCACTCCGGCGAATACCGCCCTATAGACGACCACGAAATTGCTCTCCGTCTCAAGTCGATCAGAGATGACCGCAATGCATCCTGGATGGGCCTAGATGAAAGTTGGTCACTCGGAGGCAATCAGGGCAAGTTCGCTCTCGCGCTCATAGACGGTCGCTGGTGCGAATGTGTGGGCTCCTCGCCCACGACGCATATTTTCAAAAATGGCGTTATCGGATTTAAACTCGAGGCTCTCAATGAGTTTGTCTGCATGAAAAGCGCCCAGCGCGCCGGTATCGCAACGGCAAACATCGAATATCGTATGTTTGAGGACGAACCTGCCCTCATTGTTGAGCGCTATGACCGCATGAAAGTCGAAGACGGAACGATCAGGCGTCTACATCAAGAAGACCTCTGTCAGGCACTTGGGGTGATGCCCGCCCAAAAGTACACGGCAGACGGCGGCCCGACCACCCGCGACATTCAAGAGCTCCTCGTAAATACGAGCCACCATCAACTTAACCTGTATCTGTTTACGCAAATACTGTTCTTCAACGCCATTATCGGCGCACCGGATGCGCATGCGAAAAACTATTCCCTGCTCCTTGGAAACGACGGCGCAGCCATGATGGCTCGAATGTACGATGTCGCATCGGGCTTGGCGTACGAGCGCATGCGCCGCCGGGCGCGCCTTGCCATGAGCATTGGCGGCGAAAATCGTGTGGGGCGCATCGGTCCAGGCGCTATCCGCCGATACCACGGTATGGGCGACCCCGCGCTGGAGACGGCGCTCACCGATGCCGGGCTAACCGAGAAGTTTTGCTTTGCGACCATGCTGGACCTCGCCTACGAGGTACCCATTTGCATGGAAGAGGTCATGGACGAATACGCCGACCTGCCCGGCATGGCGGACCTGCGCGAGCATATGCTCGGCCCCGTCCGCGAAAACTGTCAGCGAACCCTCGACCTCATCAGGGCGGATATGGGCTAGACGCCAATCAGCTTCCCATTTCTAAAAGAAGAGAGGGGGCACCTGTCGCAAAAGACCGGGTGTCCCCTCTCGTAATGTCATTTGCAATCCATCAGCAAAAGTTTTGGATCGCCGTTAATGCGACCTTTACGCAGCGAGACGCTTGAGAACGTCGATGAGCAACTCGTAGAAGCGCTCGGCAGAAGCGAGCTCCATGCTCTCGTCCGGGGTGTGGACATCGGAGAGCGTCGGGCCCACGGCGATGGCGTCCAGGCCGTGCAGGGCCTCGGCAAACAGGCCGCACTCAAGGCCGGCGTGAATGGACTCGATGCGCAGCTCGGAGCCAAAGAGCTCGCGATAGCTCTCGACAAAGACGTCGCGGATCGGCGAATGCTCGGCATAGCTCCAGCCGGGATACTCGAACTCAAACTTGGCATCGAAGCCCAGGACATCGGCCAGCGTCTGCAGGCGGTCCTTGAACTCGTTCTGCAGAGAGGTGATCGAGGAGCGCGGGGACAGCATGATCTTGACCTGGTCGTCAGAGGTGGCAACCACACCGATGTTGGAGGAAACCTCGACGGAGCCGTCGGTGGCGACGTTGCGGCGGATCACGCCGTTGGGGGCAAGACGCAGGGCGCGGATGAGGGCAAGCGCGGACTTCTGGTCCATGGCCTCGACCTCAGCGTTGTCGGCAATCTCGACGGTGCAGGTAAAGCCGGGGTCGAAGACCTCGAGCTCGGCGGTGACGTCGGCGATGATGCCACGGGCGACCTGCGCCGCGGCTTCGGCCGCAGTGTGATCGGCATAGACCAGAACGGCCTTGCACTCACGGTTGATGGCGTTGTCCTTGGTGCCGCCGTTAAAGCTAACGATGGCGGGCTCGCCAGCGACCATCAGACGGTCGATGATGCGGGCCATGATGAGGTTGCCGTTGCCGCGCTCCAGGTTGATATCGCTGCCGGAGTGACCGCCCAGCAGGCCGGAGATGTCGAGCGTGAGGGTGCTACCGGTCTTGTGCTCGCGCACGATGGGGCAGGTGTAGGTAACGACGACGCCGCCGGCGCAGCTGACGGTGGCAACGCCCTCTTCCTCGGAGTCAAGGTTGATCATAGTGCGGGCGCTAATCTGGGACTTGTCGAGCGTCTCGGCGCCGACCAGGCCAGTCTCCTCGTCGGTGGTGAATACGCACTCGAGGGCCGGATGGACAATCGAATCATCGTTGAGCACGGTAAGCATAAGCGCGACGGCGATGCCGTTGTCGGCACCCAGCGTGGTGCCGTTGGCGGTAAGGACACCATCCTTGACGACCAGGTCGATACCATCGGTCGTAAAGTCGTGCTCAACGGAGCCCAACTTGTCGCACACCATGTCGATATGGCCCTGCAACATCACGGTCGGGGCGTTCTCGGCACCGGCAGATGCGGGCTTGCGAATGATGACGTTGTAGACCTCGTCCTGGTACACGTCGAGGCCGCGCTCCTTGGCAAACGCAACCAGGAAATCGCTGATGCCCTTCTCGTTGCCAGACCCACGGGGGATCGCGCTGATCTCCTCAAAGAAATGGAACAGCTGGGCGGGTTCGTAGCCAGTAATCTTGTAGTCCATGGTGCCTCCTTGGCGCAACTGGTTAGACAATAAGACATGCGCCTTGTATATTCCCAGACTTCGTTTGCATAAACCAGTCGAAAACGCCGAGCGCCCTCGCATCATCGGCTAACGGCGGACCGCATAGCGAAACGGTCACAACTACCGCAGCTCTACAAATCGAGGCGCCCTTGCCGGAACGCCTCGATTGCATAGATCAAATTGTCGCCACACCCTACAGCGCGCCGGAACCGGCTTGCATCATGCCGCCGGGACCCGAGCTCACGCCACCGCTCACAGGCGCGGCGTTGCCGGTGTGCGGCGCCGCCGGAGCGGTATCGCCGCCGAGCGTGCCCGCCGGACGCGGCGACGGGATCTCGCCCGTGCCATGGCTAAAGACAAACTTGCCATCGGCCACATCGCACAGGACGGTATCGCCCTCGCCCCACTCGCCGGCCAGCAGCTCCTCGGACAGCGGATCCTCGATGAGCTTTTGGATGGCACGGCGCAGCGGACGCGCACCGTTGGTGAGGTCGGTGCCCTCGGCCACGATCTTGTCGTAGGCCGCATCGGTGAGCTTGATGTTCATGCCGTTGGCAATCAGGCGCTGACGCAGGTCGTCCACCAGCAGGTGCGCGATCTTGGTCAGGTTCTCGCCCGAAAGCTTCTGGAACACCACGATGTCATCGATACGGTTGAGCAGCTCGGGGCGGAACAGGCGCTTGAGCTCGCCCATCGCACGGCCCTTAATCTCGCTCGAGGTAAGGCCCTGCTCGCCGGTGGTGCCAAAGCCAACGCTCGCATCCTGCGCAATCTCGCGGGCGCCCACGTTGGACGTCATGATGATCACCGTATTGCGGAAGTCGACCGTCTTGCCCTGGCTATCGGTCAGGCGGCCCTCCTCCAGCACCTGCAGCAGGATATTGAAGATGTCGGGGTGCGCCTTCTCGATCTCATCGAACAGCACGACCGAGTACGGGTGACGACGAACGGCCTTGGTGAGCTGACCGCCCTCGTCGTGGCCCACATAGCCCGGAGGACTACCGATGAGCTTGGAGACCTCGAACTCACTGCCAAACTCCGACATGTCGAAGCTGATGAGCGCGTCCTTGCTGCCAAAGAGATACTCGGCGAGCGTCTTGGCGAGCTCGGTCTTGCCCGTGCCGGTGGGGCCCAGGAAGATAAAGCTGCCGCCGGGGCGGCGCGGGTCCTTGAGCGGCGAGCGGCTGCGGCGCACGGCCTTGGCAACGGCCTCGACGGCCTCGTCCTGACCGATGATGCGCGTCTTGAGCACGCTTTCGGCCTGCAGCAGGCGGCGGCTCTCGCTCTCGGTGAGCGAGGACACCGGCACGCCCGAGGTCACGGACACGATATCGGCAATCTGGGAGACATCGATGGTGAGCGGGCTGGCGTCGAGCTCGGCCGTCCAGGCAGCCTTGGCCTCGGCGAGCTCAATCTCGGCGGCCTTCTGCTGCTCGGTGATCTCGGCAGCCTTGTTCATGTCGTCGCCCTCGGTGGCCTCCCGCGCGGCGGCCTTAAGCTCCTCCACGCGATGCTCGGCCTCGCGCACCGGCTCGGGCGCGCGGTTGGCGGCGATGCGGGCGCGGGCGCCGGCCTCGTCGATGAGGTCGATGGCCTTATCGGGCAGGAAGCGATCCTGGATGTAGCGGTTGGAGAGGTTCGCGGCGGCCTCGATAGCACCCTGCGTGTAGCGTACGTGATGGTGCTCCTCGTAGCGCGGCTTGAGCGCGGTCAGAATTTTGACCGTGTCCTCGACACTCGGCTCCTCGACATCGATTGTCTGGAAGCGGCGCTCAAACGCCGGGTCCTTGGTGAGGTACTTGCGGAACTCCTCGGCCGTGGTGGCACCGATAATCTGGAAAGCACCGCGTGCGAGTACCGGCTTGAGCATGGAGCTCGCATCGATAGAACCCTCGGCAGAACCGGCACCGATGATGGTGTGCATCTCGTCGATAAACAAGATGACGTCGTCGGCTTCGGTTGCCTCCTGGATCACGTTCTTAAGGCGCTCCTCAAACTCACCGCGATACTTGGCACCCGCGACAAGACCCGGCAGATCGAGCGTCCAGATATTCTGGTCCATAAGATTCTCGGGCACGTTACCGGCAGCGATCTGCTGCGCCAGGCCCTCGACGATGGCCGTCTTGCCCACGCCGGGGTCACCCAAGATAAGCGGGTTGTTCTTGGTGCGGCGCGAAAGGATCTCCATCATGCGCTGGACTTCCTTTTCGCGACCGATCACGGGGTCGAGCTCGCCGTCGCGTGCTTTCTGCGTAAGGTTGGTGGCGAACTGCTTGAGCGTATCGGTACCGCTCCCCTTTTGCTGCGAGGCGTCCGAACCGCTAAAGAACGGCAGGCCCGCACCGGGACGCCCGGCACCGGCGCCAGCGAGTGGACGCTTCTTGTCCTGATCCTTGGCGGTAAGCTTCTCGATGGCTTTTTTAATGGAAGCGGACGACACACCCAGGCGCATGAGGATGTCCATGGCCATGCCGTTGCCCTCTTCGACGATACCGATGAGCAGATGCTCGGTCGACACATACGTCTGGTTGTTCTCACGCGCCACGCGGAAGGAGCGCTCCATCACGCTAATGACGAGCGGCGTAAAGGCAAGCTTGGCAGCCTCGGTCTCCTCGCTGGGCTCGGGAACCGTGGTCTGGACCTCCTTGAGGGTGTCCATGATGTCATCGTAGGAGATATCAAGCGAACGCAGCGCCTCGGCAGCGATACCCTCGTCCTCCTTGGCGAGCGCGAGCAGCAGGTGCTCGGTGCCCACCTTATTTGAGTGTAGATCGAGCGCCTCTTGCTTGGCCATGGACATGACCTTGCGCGCGCGATCGGTAAAACGGTCTAACATGCTAGTTCCTCTTAGACGAGCTAGTTTTTTCAAACGCAAAGCGCCGCCCCGCGGCAGCGCTTTGGTCTCTTTACCCATATGGAGTATATGTTAACCGTTGGGACCTTTTCCGCATGGGGCCGCGCGACAACGTCTACAAAAAAGAAATCGCTCCGGTCTGTTTGGGAATCTGGTTTTGAGCGCTGCCTAGCAGGCAGGCTCGGCGTCCATACCCTCGGAAATGCTGGCAACCTCCTCGGCAGCGGGAGCACCCGGCATGTGCACGAGCTCCATGTGCGGCTCGGCAAAGACCGTGCCCATGGGGAAGGCGCAGCGGAAGACAAAACGAGCAACCGGACCGGCCACCAGCAGGTTCCAAGGAAGAGCCATAATAAAGTTGCGCGGGATGTTGATGAGCCACATCATCGGCAGCATCTGCAGGTTTGCAAGCGGGCCGCCGGGCATATGGAACAGGCCTTCGCACGCGCCGTAGAGCGACATGATGATGACCATGGGAACGACCATGCAGGAGCTGACGGCGAGCGTCATGGCAAGCGGCGAGCTCTTGCCCGGAGTAACCAGGAACTTGAAGGCGAAGCCTTTGGCCAGCGGGCTGGCGATAAACCAGTCGCAGCACATGGCAAAGACGTAGGCAACGGGGAAGCCGAGCCATGCGGCAGCAATGACCTCGCCGTTGATGGCCCCATGCTGCAGGGCAACGTTGTAGATGCTCATCCAGAGCACCATGCAAAAGCACATGATAAAGGTGAACAGCAGGCTCTCTCGTTTGTTGATAGGCATAAAGGGCAGATTCCTCTCTGTGTTGCGCCGCGGTGCACAACAAAAACGGGCGGGCGAGATGGAGCTACTGGGACTTCATCTCGCCCGCCCGTGGTACGTGCGTCTGCGACTACTTATGTGGTGGAACTACCCTAACACGAACGGCGCGCGCTTCGTAAGCGTTGAGTTTGTGGAGATGCAGGGCACCAAAATCCCCCGACCCCATAAGTTGCGGTGGAATACGGACTGTTTTGACCCTTTAAACAGCAATTCAGTCCCTATTTCACCGCAACTCATTTGGTGCAAAGTGACCTGCCCCCCTTGCACCAATTAGCTGGTGTGGCGCCAGCGAGGGTCGGTGAGCGTACGCGCCACGCCCAAGCCAACGGGCAGAAACGCCACGATGAGCACCGCGCGCACAAACCAGCCAAGCATATTGACCGTGTCGAAGGTGCACATGTAATACATCGAACGATAGAGATACAGACCGGGCACCATAATGACAATCGAAGGCACCGTGAGAGCGATACGCGGGTAGGTGAGCCTGATTTCTGCCAGGCTTGCCAGCAGACCCGATACGAGCGCCCCGATAAATGCAGCCGCCTCGGGAGGCATTCCCGCGCTGAGGCCCAGGAAGGGAAGCATCGTCGGCGCATCGACGAGCGTAAGGCGCAAGGTATTGGACACGGCGCCGATCAGACCGGCCGCCGCGGCCATCTTTACCGGGCTGTTGAACATCACCGAGAAGCCAAATACACCGATAAAGCTCATCAGTATGCGCAAGAGCGTAAGAGCCAACGGTGAGAGGCCGAGCGGGGCGAAGTCATCCGGCGCCAGCCCCACACATTCGGCAACCATCCAGCCTACGAGGGTCGCCATCACAATAATTGACACAGCATACGAAAGACGCTCGATGCCGCTTCGCATATCGAGCTTTGCGATGTCGAGGCCTGCCGTAATGAGGGGAAAGCCGGGAATCACAAAGAGCATGGCGCCGATATAGCCTTCTTGGTGCGACATTGCCCCCGGAATGACCTGGCCAAGGCCGAGCAACGCCAACAAATACGAGATGCAGGCCAGCGCGACGCCAATCGTCAACGCGCTAAACTGGCCGAGACCCTGCTTGAGGATATGAGAGCGGGCAAAGTTGCCGACACCCGCGCCCACGAACGCGCATGCCATCTCAATGGGACCGCCACCAAGTAAAAAGACAAAGGCGCCACAGGCGCAAGCCGCCGCAAGGCCCTGTTGCCAGGGAGAGTAATCGGGCTTTGAGCTCTCAACGGTCTTGAGCATCTCGTGGTACTCGTGCACGGTAAACCGGCGCCCGTAAATCTCGATTTCCTTTAGGAAGCTCTCCATCATCCAGATGCGATGAGTATTGACTCCCGTTGTGGGTAGGCTGACGACCTCGTTAAAGCAGTGGCCATCTTCGATGCAGGTGCACTCAAACGACAGAAGACTCAGGTCGACGTGAATCGTGACGCCGAGTACAGCGGCAACACGATTCATGGTATCGCGCACGCGCCAGGCGCCTGTTCCGCTTGCCAGCATAAGCATGCCGGTGCGACAGATGATGGATGATTTATCGGTGAGCGGCGCATCGACGGCAAGCTCATCGCCTGCCGTCACGATCTGGCGCCAGTCAGTTTTCATATGGAGCGCGCCGGCACGGACACCGTGGTGCATGGGAGCTCTCGAAAGCAGCGAGTCAAGGCGCGAAGGCTGTGGGGGTTCCGCTGATTCGACCTCGTCCTCGTCGGGCTCTTCATCGACCAGATCAAATGAGTCAAGCGATGCTGGCTCGCGACGATCGATCAGCTCCTCGTCCTCATCGTCAAAGTAATTGAACTGATCGAGCATGTCCTCTTCGATTGCACGCTCGCTCACACCGTCCATACAGGCGCTCCCTTCCAACCGACTAACCCCCATCCTAGGCAGCGACGGCTAAAGGAAACATAAAAGAGACGACTGTCATGCGAGCCATGTGCGCAATAGCCGTTGGGTAGTCGTTTAAGAACGCCCCCAACGACAACGTCGATGTTCTAAGTGTCAACCAAGTCAACGCCGCAGGTAGAGGACGGACAGCGAGCGACGTCCAGGGCGAACAAGTTGGCATGAAAAAGGCAAGGCATAGACCTTCTGGTCATGCCTTGCCTTTTGAATGACAAATTGTCGCCCTGGACGTCGCGCAGCGTCGGCTGGTCCGCCGTTCGGTAGAACGGCGGAACCAATTAGTACATCTTTGCGCCGGCGGGGATGGAAGCGTCGAGCTGGATCAGGTTGAGGCGCTCCTCGCCCTCCTCCTCGTGGATAGCGCTGATCAACATACCGCAGCTGGGAATACCCATCATCTTGCGCGGAGGCAGATTGGTGATGGCGAGCAGTGTCTTACCGACCAGGTCCTCGGGCTCATAGTAGCCATGGATGCCGGAGAGGATGGTGCGGTCGGTGCCGGTGCCGTCGTCGAGCGTAAAGTTCAGCAGCTTCTTGGACTTCTTGACGGCCTCGCATGCCTTGACCTTCACAGCGCGGAAATCGCTCTTGGAGAAGGTATCAAAGTCGACGAATTCCTCGAACAGCGGCTCAACGGCGATCTTGGAGTAGTCGAGCGTGGGCTTGAGCGGCTTGACGAACGGGCTTGCGGCGTTGCCGGCCTCGGCAGCCTTGGCAGCGGCGGCACCGGACTGGAAACCCTTCTCGGGCTTCATGTGCGGGAACAGCAGGACGTCGCGAATGGAAGCCTGGTTGGTGAGCAGCATGACCACGCGGTCGATGCCGATGCCGATGCCGCCCGCGGGAGGCATACCGTACTCGAGGGCGCGCACGTAGTCCTCGTCGTACTCCATAGCCTCGTCGTCGCCGCCCGCCTTCTCGGCCATCTGGGCGGCAAAGCGCTCGGCCTGGTCGACCGGATCGTTGAGCTCGGAGAATGCGTTGGCGTACTCGTGGCCGGCGATGACCAGCTCAAAGCGGTGCGTCAGGCGCGGATCGTCCTCAAAACGCTTGGCAAGCGGGCTGACCTCGATGGGGTAATCGCATACGAAGGTCGGGTTGACGATGGTGTCCTCGCCCAGCTCATCGTAAATCTCGGCGATGATCTTGCCAGCAGTCCACTCGGGCTTAATCTCCAGACCCTTCTCGCGTGCGGCGGCAGCAAGCTCCTCGACCGGCGTGTCGATGGTGACCTGCTTGCCGAGCACGTCCGAGACGATGTCGGTCATGGGACGGCTTGCCCACTCACCGGACAGATCGATGGTCTGGCCCTGATACTCGATGACCTCGGGATTGCCGATAGCCTTGTTGGCAGCCTTGATGACGCCCTGGGCGAGCGCCTTCATGCCCTCGAGATCGGAGAAGGCACGATAGGCCTCCATCGTGGTGAACTCGGGGTTGTGGGTGAGGTCCATACCCTCGTTGCGGAAGATGCGGCCGATCTCGAAGACGCGCTCAAAGCCACCGACGATGCAGCGCTTGAGGTGCAGCTCGGTTGCAATGCGCAGGTAGCACTCCTGATCGAGCGCGTTGAAGTGCGTGATGAACGGCTTGGCCGTAGCACCACCCTGAATGGTCTGCAGGATGGGGGTCTCGACCTCCATGTAGCCGTCGGACTCCATAAAGCGGCGGAAGGTGGAGAGAATCTGCGAGCGCTTGCGGAAGGTCTCACGAACATCGTCGTTGGCAATCAGGTCGACATAGCGCTGACGATAGCGGGTCTCCTTGTCGGAGAGGCCGTGGAACTTCTCGGGCAGCGGGCGAACGGCCTTGGAGAGCAACGTCGCGCTCTTGGGGGCAACGGAGAGCTGGCCGCGCTTGGTGCGAACAACCACGCCGGTCACGCCCAGGATATCGCCAAGGTCGAGAGCCTTGAGCGTATTCCAAGCTGCCTCGTCCATGTCGTTGATGCGGCAGAACAGCTGAATCTCGGCGGTAGCGTCGCGCACGACGATAAACATGATCTTGCCCTGGCCACGCTTGGCGACCACGCGGCCGCCGATCTTCACGACGTCCTCAGTATCCTCGCCATCGGCAAGATCGGCATATTTGGCCTCAATGTCGACGACATAGTCCTCGATCTCGGAGTGCTCGGGATAGGGGTTCTGGCCCGCCTCGAACAGGGCGGCGCGCTTTGCCAGACGCGTGGCGCGCTCGTCGTTGAGCGTCGAGGCCTGATCGGCGACGTTCTGGTTCTCTGCCATAAGTTAGCTCCTCAAACTAAAACGCTCCCCAGGATTCGGTCCCAGGGAGCGAAAACATACCTTTATGCGGGACCGTGGTCTAGCGTGCGATCTTGGCGATGGTGTAGACGCGGGTCTTGCCAGAAGGCGTAACGACCTCAACGGAGTCGCCCTCGCCGTGACCGATGATGGCGTGACCGACCGGAGACTCGTTAGAGATCTTGTGCTCGAGCGAGTTGGTCTCGGTGGTACCGACGAGCGTGACTTCCATGACCTCACCGTTGGGATCGATCAGAGAAACGGTGGAACCGATGGAGACGGTCAGATCGCCCGTGGTGGCAGCAACCTGAGCGTTGGCGAGGATGGCCTGAATCTCGGCAATGCGAGCAGCATTCTGGGCCTGCTTGTCCTTGGCGGCATCGTACTCGGAGTTCTCCGAAAGGTCGCCGAACGCGCGGGCTTCCTTGATGTCCTCGACGATCTCCTTGGCGTAATCGCCCTCACGCCAAGCGAGCTCCTCGACGAGCTTCTGGCGGCCCTCAGCGGTCAGTACGATCTGGCTTGCGTCCATACGGATATCTCCCCAACTATGATGTAACGATCAACTGTCAACAAAACGAAAAAGACCGGCTAGCCTGCGGGCAAGCCGGTCAGGTGCTCACCCCAAAGGGATGGGACTACTCTGCGTCCGCGTCGCTGTCCTCTGCCTGCTTTTTCTTGGCAGCAGCGAGCTTGGCCTCGAGCTCTGCGATCTCCTTGTCCTCCTTGGACTCCTCGACCACAACGTCCTCGGCCTGCTTGGTTTCGCCCTTATCGTCGCCCTCCATACCCTCGCGGATATTCTTGACGGTAGAGCCGAGAGACTTGCCGAGCTTCGGCAGGTTCTTAGGCCCGAAGATGATCAAGACAACGATGAGAATAATGATGAGCTCAGGAGCCCTCAGTCCAAACATGTAGACCTCCACAATACAGCGAGACAAGCTCGAATGAGTATACCGCGGGTGCCGCGGTATCACAACAATAGCTAAAAAAAGGGACCGCAAGAAGCGGTCCCTTCTCATGCTCTGGTCGGGTTGACTGGATTTGAACCAGCGACCCCTGCGTCCCGAACGCAGTGCTCTACCAAACTGAGCCACAACCCGTTAGCTCGACTATAGTAACAAAGATTTTCGTCGCGTGCTAGAGAAATTTTTATTTCTTTGGCGCGTCGATTTGAACCGTGTTGGGAATAAGCTCAGTCGCGCAGGCCCACCAGCCATTTTGCTGGGCAGCTCCCGCAAGATGGGCTGCTGTAGCGACGGTATCGCAAATGGCAAACGAGCAAGCACCCGAACCGCACACGTCCACGGCAACGGTTCCCTCCTGTGCGCGCAGCCAGTCGAGAACTGCCTGGATCCGCGGCTCCATCTGCGCGGATATGACGCCCAGATTGTTATGAACGAGCGCATATGCCGCCTCGGCATCGCCGGCGCGTAAGACAGAAGCAATCGCACCGGGTTTGTCCGCGGGCACCGGGCTCTCATCAAATCGTCGATACGCTTCAACCGTTGAAACGCTCGTCTCGTGCGGTTTGACCAATACGACAGGTGTCGCTGGAAGCACAGGATACTCAGTGGCCAGCACATCTCCCCCGCCGACGTAGAATGCGGGACTCGCGTGCAAAAAGAACGGCACGTCGGCGCCGATACCGCGAGCGATGTCATCGAACGCGGGGTCGGCGCGGTCGATACCCCACAGCTCGGCCAAGGCAACGATGACCGCGGCGGCATCCGTCGAGGGGCCTCCCAGGCCGGCGCACAGCGGGATACGCTTTTCGATCGTCACGCACACGTTGGCGTCGCGACCGTAATGCTCGGCCATAGCGATTGCCGCCCGATAAGCCGTATTTTTTTGCATGGGAAAATCGGATGCCGGAACCGTCTGGACGGTCAACACCTGCGCCGGCGTGACCGTCACGGTATCGGCTAGACCGACGGCTGCCATCAGGGAATCGACCCTGTGATAGCCGCGGGCGTCGCGCTCGGTATGAACCCCCAGATAGAGGTTAATCTTTGCCGGCGCGGTAAGGATGAGGGACCGATCGGTCACCGTTAGTGCTCCTCGAGCTGGTTGCCGAGCGGGGTAAAGATATGTTCGCCGCTCTCGGGGTCGAACAGTTCGACCTGGCCGGTAAGGACATCGATGTACTGGTAGGACTGACGCGATTTGCGGCCGCGACGCTCGTCAACCTCAACGATAAAGACGGCGGGGTGGACGCTCTTGATGGTGCCCATGCGCTCGATGACGCGGGTACGGCCCATGTTGGCCTTAACCTTGACGCGATCGCCCACCATATCGGTCAGCTTCTCGTGGATGTCGTCGACGTGATTGACTTCCATCTCTTCCATGAATAGGGCCTCCAGAGGGTGCAATTCAAAAAGGGGATAATACCCCTAAGATAGACAAAACTCTAATACTATAGCACCCTGCTGCAGCCATACGCAAGCAGCTAAAAAACCCGGCCCCAAATTGACTACTTACAGACTATCGGTGTCCAGAACGATGGTGAACGGACCGTCGTTGACCAGGTCGACCTTCATGTCGGCGCCAAAGATGCCGTGCGCCACATGCTCAACGTCCTGGGCGACGAGCGTCAGAAAGTACTCGTAAAGTTCGTTAGCGACATCGGGCGCGCCGGCATCCGTAAACGACGGACGGCGGCCGTGGCGGCAGTCGGCAAACAGCGTGAACTGCGACACCACGAGCACCTCGCCGTCGACATCGGCCAGCGCCAAGTTGGTCTTGCCGTTCTCGTCCTCGTTGATACGCAGCCCGCGGAGCTTGCCCCACAGCCTGTCGGCTTCGGCGCGCGTGTCGCCGTGGCCCACGCCCAGCAGCACCAGGTAGCCGCGTCCAATGCTGCCCACGCACTCGCCGTCGACCGTAACGCCGGCATGAAGCACGCGCTGCACCACCGCACGCACGGTCTACTCCTCGCCCGTCAGCTTGGCGGACAGATGCTCGAGCGCATGGAAACGATGGCTGATAGCGTTCTTCTCGTCCGCTGTGAGCTCGGCCATAGTCTTGCCCGGCGTATCGACCGGCAGGAACAGCGGGTCGTAGCCAAAGCCGTGATCGCCGCGACCCTCGTGCGCGATAACGCCCTCGCAGGTGCCCTCACCATAGGTGACCAGGCCGTCCGTATCGATAAGCGCGACGACGCTCATAAAGCGCGCGGTGCGGTCCTCGTCTGCCACGCCTTCCAGGTTAACGAGAAGCTTGGCGTTGTTGGCGGCATCGTCACCATGCACGCCCGCATAGCGCGCGCTATACACGCCCGGCTCGCCGTCCAACGCGTCGACGACCAAGCCGGAGTCGTCGGCGATGGCCATAAGGCCCGTCTCCTCGACCGCAGCCTGCGCCTTGATGATGGCATTCTCCAAAAACGTCGTTCCGTTTTCCTCGGGGTCCTCAAAATCGCCCAGCTGGCCGAGCGCCACAAAGCGCACCTCGGGCATGACCTTGCCCAAAATGGCCTCGATCTCGGTGAGCTTATGGGCGTTGCCTGTTGCCACGACGATGGTCGCCGCCGGGTCGAGGGTGTCGATGTCAATCTTCTCAAGTGCCATAGCTGGCCTCCTTGTCTCTATTGCAATACCGAGTTGAGGACGACGAGGACTTCGGCCTCTCTCCCCTCTCAATCAACGGTAGTCTTATACTTCGACGTTTTCCCAGATAAAACCTGCCAAAATAAACCTGTCCCTTTTTTGGTAGGTTAAGCGAGGACCTGTCGCTGAAGCTCGATGAGCTCGGCGATACCCTTGTCGCCCAGGTCGAGTAGGGCGTTGAGACGCTTACGGTCGAAGGGCGCCTGCTCGCCGGTACCCTGAAGTTCGATCATCTCGCCGGTGTCGGTAGCGACGAGGTTCATGTCGACCTCGGCGTGGCTGTCCTCGGAATAATCCAAGTCGAGCAGGGTGTTGCCGTCGACGACGCCCATGGAAATCGCGGCAACCTGGCCCGCGAGCGGGATGCGCTCGATTTTGCCCGCCTCGACCCACATGGCAAGAGCGTCGTGCAGCGCCACCCAGGCGCCGGTAATGCTCGCCGTACGCGTGCCGCCATCGGCCTGAATCACATCGCAGTCGACGGTAACGGTGTACTCACCGAGCGCCTTCATGTTGACGACAGTGCGCAGACTGCGGCCGATAAGCCGCTCGATCTCCATGGAGCGGCCCTTGCGGTTGGCATGCTCGCGCTTGCAGCGTTTACCGGTCGAGGCCGGCAGCATCGCATATTCCGCCGTTACCCAGCCGGCCTTGGCGCCCTTGCGCCAACCCGGCACACCCTCCTCGATGGTGGCGGCGCACAGTACGCGCGTGTCGCCGAACTCCGCCAGGCACGAGCCGTGGGCGTGCTTCATGACGCCGCGGGTGAGCTTAACGGGGCGCAGCTCGTTGGCGGCACGGCCGTTGGCGCGGTTGACCTGCATGTATTCCATGGAACTATCCTTTCGGCAAAAGATGTGGCGAAGGCTTGGGCGGCTGCCTTACATCTATTTCAGCTCATCGATATCGATATGTTCGATGCTCTTGAGCGGCTGACCAAAGATAAAGCTGCCCGCCACCGCAAACTCGGCAATGTTATCGGCCGTCGTGGCAAAACGATGCTGCGGCTCGGCGGCGTCGCCCGCCAGCTGCTCGCGGCGTGTGAGGATATCGGTCAGCTCGCGTGTAGTCTCCTCGGCGGAACTTACGACGCGCACCCCAGGCCCCAGCGCATGGCGGATAGGTCCCACCAACAGCGGGAAATGCGTACAGCCGAGCACCACGGTATCGATACCGTGGTCGCGTAGCGGCTCAACCGTGGCACCCACCAGCGCACGCACAGCAGGCGTATCGAAGATGTCCTCGTTCTCAAGCCACTGTTCCTGCAGATGTGCACCCGAGGCGAGCTCGTGTTCGACAACCTCGACAAAGCTCGAGGCAGGACAGCCGTATACATCGACACCGGCATCCAGGTCCTGAATGGCGCGCGTGTAGGCGCCCGAGCGAATAGTGAGGTTGGTGGCAAGCACGCCCACGCGACGCGTACGCGTGCTGTTGATTGCCGCACGGGCACCCGGCGCGATCACACCGATCACGGGAACGTCGAGCACCTGCTGGGCCAGACGCAAGGCCGCAGCGGTCGCCGTGTTGCAGGCGATGACCATAATCTTGACGTCGTGCTTCGAAAGCCAACGACCCGCCTGCAACGCAAACGAGCGCACTTCATCCTCGGTGCGGGTGCCGTAGGGGCAGCGCTTGGTGTCGCCAAAGTAGTAGACGGACTCGTGCGGCAGCGCCGTCGCAATCGCGCGCGCAACCGTCAGACCGCCCAAACCAGAATCGAACACGCCAATCGGGCGCGTGTCGCCTGCCGGATTCTCGATATCGGACATTACCTCACCAGTCTCTCTCGAAAAGACATGTCCAAGTGCGGCGGCGCCGCGCTACGAACGCGCCGCGACCAGCAGCTCTGCCGTCGCCGCCCAACCGTCGACAATTTTGCCGCGCGTAACGAAAGCGTTCTCGCAAGCAGCCAGGAACTCGGGCGCGCCGGCGCTCGTCAGGCCATTCTCGACCAGGCAGAACGTGCCCACGTGATCGGCCATGTAGAAGTCGGACTCGGAATCGCCGAGCGCGAGCGTCTCCTCGCGCTCGATCCCCAGGTGCTCGCAGAAGCGCGCGATGGCAACGCCCTTGTTGAGACCCGCGGGGTTGATGTTGAATGCGCGACCGTCCTCGACGCGATCGAGCTCGAGCGTCGTCGGCTTGGACAGGTGAGTCAGATGGCCGTTGCAAGCCCAGATCAGACCGCAGCCGGCCTCGTCCAGGATGGCCTGAACCTCATCGTCGGGCACATCGCCGCGCATGCCGACGGTGACCTCACGGTATTTGTAGCCGGTCGACATGTCGTTGTGATACTCGATCTTGTGCGGCCAGCGGGCGAGGATCTTCTCGCACACGCCGGTCTGCTCGATCACCTGGTGCGGCGTGAGGCCGCAAGAGGAGTCGTAGGGCATGTCGCCGGTCAGATACTCCCAATCGTTGGCTTTGAGGTCGTACATGACCAGGCCGCCCATCTCGCCGATGTAGGAGTTGAGGCCGAGCACGCGCGCGTCCTCGTGGATCATGGTACGGTTGCGGCCCGAGGTGGGAACCACCTGAATACCAGCGCGAGCGAGCGCCACGACGGCCTCGACGAGTTTGGTCGAGGGGTTGCCGTCGTTGTCGCGTAGCACGCACGAGCCGGGTGCGAGCATCGTGGCATCCAGGTCGGTAAAGACGTACTTGACCTTGGCCAAGCGCTCGCGCATCTCGCCCGAAAGCTCAGCGACGGTCGGCAGGGTATTGTGGGACATGGTTACTCCGTTTACGTAGAAGGGTTTGGACTTGGACGGCATGTTTTGATTGAGGGAACACGCTTATGGCGACAGCGCACTCAGGGCGCCGCCGCCATCATGGTTCATTAGTCAAACTGGGTAACATCGATCAGGCGATTGGCCAACGAAAGGTCGCTCTCGATGGGCACGAACTCGTCACCCACGTGCATGAGCTCCTCGTCACCCTTTGCCAGCAGCAAAACAATGGTGGGAGCATCGGGGTTGACGTACTCCTCGCGCGCCGCCTTGAACGCCGCATGCACAGCGGCTTCGCGATCGAGGATGATCTTGTTCGGCGTATCGTCGGGAACATGTTCGGCAAGCTCGCGACAGACCTTCATCGGGTCCTCGTGAGCCGGGTCCTCATTGGCAAAAATCATCAGGTCGGAATATGGTGCGGCCTCGCGCGGAAGCTGCTCGCGGCGCTCCTGCGCCTTGCCGCCGGCAGCGCCAAACACTGCGATGACCGGGCTGGCGGGAAACGCGCGCTTGACCGACGAGAAAAGCGAACGGAACGAAAGCTGGTTGTGCGCATAGTCGACGACGCAGATCACGCGGCCGTCCTTCGACTCCACGACCTCCATACGGCCCGGCACACGCAGTTTGGAGAGGCCCTTCTTGATGGCATCGATACCGATGCCGATCTCGCGCGCAGCGGCGATAGCGACCAGCGCGTTCTCCACGTTAAAGTCTCCCGCGATACCCAGCAGGACCTTCTCCCCCGCCTCGGACTCGTCGGCACACAGGCCATGCAAGTTGAACTCGATGCTAAAGCCGACCATGCGTACGTCGCTCGCCCACAGGCTTGCCTCGGGATGCTCGACGCCAACAGTCACCAAGCGCTCGGCCGTCGACGCTGCCTCCAGCACACGGTCGACCTCTTCGGTGCCCAGATTCACCACGGCGGTCTTTGCCTGGTCAAAGATCCTGAGTTTGCTCTCAAAATAATCCTCAAACGTGGGGTGTTCGATCGGCGAGATGTGGTCGCGGCCGATGTTGAGGAAGCACGCCACGTCAAACGGCAGATTCTCGACGCGTTGGTACTTGAGCGCCTGGCTCGAAACCTCCATGACCATGGACTGGCGACCGGACGTGCGGCAGTTGGCGATATGGCGCCAGACCTCGGGGGCCTCGGGCGTAGTATTGGTGCTCTCGTAGCACTCGATGCCATCGTCGGTACTCACCGAGCCGATCATGCCGCAGGACTCGCCCGCCGCTTTGATAATCGACTGGAGCATAAAAGCGGCCGTGGTCTTTCCCTTGGTACCGGTGATACCCACGATCTTGACGTCGTGGTCGGGACGGTCGTAGACCTCCGGCGGCAACAGGGCCATGGCCGTGCGAACGCTATCAACAACCAGCATCGCAGCACCGCTCTCCTGCGCCAGCGGCTCCAGAGACTCGACCAGTGACTCCTCGCACACAAATGCGACGGCGCCCGCATCGAGCGCCATGCTCAAAAACGCGGGCTTAAAGGCAGCACCTTTGCAGAAGAACACGTCACCTGCCGAGACCGCGCGCGAATCAAACGAGCAGCCGGTCACGGCACGCTCGTCAACCTGCTCTGATGCGCGCAGCTCGCCGCACACATCGAGAAGCTTGGCAAGCGTATCGACCGTGGTCACGGTCGCGGAATCCGAATGGTGCATCTTTCACCTTTCTCAGCCATTTGGCAGGGACGGTTTTATAGTAACTGAAACGCACCCACGCAAAAACGGCTCCCGGAGGAGCCGTTACGCGCAGGCGTTCGTAAGCCGAGGCTAGGCAGCCTGAACAGCGGGCTGGTCCTCGTCGATAAAGAAGCGCTTGTACCACACCAAGAACACGAGCGGCGTATAGATCTTGCGCTGGAAATCGCCCTTGCCCGCAAAGTGCAGATCGAGCAGGTGCATGAGTTCGTCGGTATTGAAGAACTCGCTTGCCCACGGCGCGGTGAAGTACTCCTTGACATAGTCGTACCACTTTTGCTCGCGCAGCCAGTAGACAATCGGCACCGGGAAGCCCACCTTGGGACGGGTGGCCCACTCATCGGGCAGCGACTTGTTGGCAGCGTGGCGGAGTACCTGTTTGTTGCCGTTCTCGTTGATGCGGTAGCGGTCGGGAATGTGCTCGGCGAACTCCATGACTTTGCGGTCCAGGAAGGGCACGCGCAGCTCCAGTGAGTGTGCCATGCACATCTTGTCGGCCTTGAGCAGAATGTCGCCCGGGAGCCACATGTTCATGTCCAGGTACTGCTTCTTGACCAGCTCGGGCTGACCCTTCACGCGCGCATAGATGGGAGCGGCAAGCTCGAAGGCGCCATCGCCGGTGTTGTACTCGGGCTTGAGCACGCCGTCGACCTCGCGCTCCGGCCATACCAGAGCCTGTCCCAGGAACGACTTCTCAGGGATCTCGGCACCCTTGACCAGGAAGTTATGTCCCTTGAAGTACGGCATATGCAGCGCCAGGTTACCGAGCGCGCGACGGATGGGCAGCGGCACCATCTTTTTGTACTTGCGGACCGGGACCGTGTCCTCGTAGTAGGCGTAGCCGCCAAAGAGCTCGTCGGCGCCTTCGCCCGAAAGCACGACGGTGACGTCCTTGCGGGCCATCTCGGCCAAGAACCACAGCGGCACGGAAGACAGGTTGGACTGCGGCTCGTCCATGTGATACTGGATATCCTCAAGCGCACCGAAGAACTCGTCGGCGGTAATCATCTTGCGGACGTTCTCGACGCCGAGCTTATCGGAAAGCTCCTTGGCGTAGTTGGTCTCGTTGAAGTTCTTGTAGTCAAAGCCCACCGAGAAGGTCTTGTCGGGCATGAGGCAAGCGGCGATGTAGCTGGAGTCGACGCCACCGGAGAGGAACGACGCGACCTTGACGTCGGCGATGCGATGGGCCTCGACGCTCTCGTGCACGACCTCGTCCAGCTCATCGACATACTCTTCGAACGGCTTCTCGATGGCAGAGTAATCGCAATCCCAGTAGCGCTCGATGTTCATCTTGCCGGTCGGGATATCGACGGTAAAGTAGTGCGCCGGCGGCAGCTTGTAGACACCCTCGAAGAAGGTCTCCTCGGTTGCCGAATACTGCAGCGTCATGTACGGACGCAAGGCCTTTTTGTTGACCGCCTTGTGGAAGTGCGGGTAGTCCAGGAAGCTCTTGATCTCGGAGCCAAAGAGCACGCCCGGAGCGCCGTCGCCCGCATCGGCCATGGGATAGTAGTAGAGCGGCTTGATGCCAAAGATGTCGCGGGCGCCAAAAAGCTTGTTCTTCTTTTTGTCCCAGATGACGAAGGCGTACATACCGCGCAGGCGATCGAGGACGGCCTCGCCCCACTCCTCGTAGCCGTGCAGGAGGCTCTCGGTGTCGGCGCCGCAATGGAACTTGTAGCCCTTGGCTTCGAGCTCGGAACGGAGTTCTTGGAAGTTGTAGATCTCACCGTTGAAGACAATGACGACGCTGCCGTCCTCATTGGCCATGGGCTGAGCGCCGGCCTCGGTCAGGTCGAGGATCGACAAGCGGCGGAAGCCGAGGGCAACGCGGCCGTCGATAAACTGACCGCCCATGTCGGGACCGCGATGGACGATGCGGTCCATCATCTTGGTGAGCACCTCGGATTGGTTATCCGTCCCACCGACAAAACCGACAAAACCGCACATATACTATCCCCTCTGCTGTTGCTGGGCATCAAATCGAATCAGTAGCTTTTGAGTATACCCGAGGGCGTAAAGAGGGGCGGAATGTTCAGGCAATCTCAACTGAATCAGCTCCGCTGTGACACGCGCGAGTTACCTTTAATGGATATGAGGTGAATGAGGCGATTGTTTTGCTATACTCTCTCCGCACGGGCGATTGGCGCAACGGTTAGCGCAGGTGCTTTACACGCACAAGGCTGGGGGTTCGAATCCCTCATCGCCCACCACTGAATTGGAAACGGTCCTCGCAAGGGGACCGTTTTGTTTGCGCCCATTTCATGGGATTCGAACCCGCCAGGGTGCGGAGCTGAGGAAACGCGAAGCGTTTTCCAGCGCAGCACGCGAGGAGCGGAGCGACGAAGCGGATGCGGGCGGCGCCAGCCGCACGCGACATCCCTCATCGCCCACCATTGAATTGGAAACGGTCCTCGAAAGGGGACCGTTTTTGTTTGGGCCCATTTCATGGGATTCGAACCCGCAAGGGTGCGGAGCTGAGGAAACGCGAAGCGTTTTCCAGCGCAGCACGCGAGGAGCGGAGCGACGAAGCGGGGCGCGGGCGGCGCCAGCCGCACGCGGACATCCCTCATCGCCCACCACTGAATTGTTAGGCCTCCGGCGATGGAGGCCTTTCCTTTTTCAGGCCCAGCGCATGGGATTCGAACCCGCCAGCACGTCTGTCACAAAGGCCGTGGTCAAAAAATGGCAAAAATGAGTACTGCTACTTTGTTTGCAACATATAAATAGACAGTATTTGCTTAAGTTACGCAACATATGTCCATTATAAGGGCTAACAGTTGAATCAAAATCGTGCTTTCATCGCCATTTCGACTTGCTATCTGGCCTTATTAGTCCAAAATTGCTGCTACCAAATCGGTAACAGTACTCATATTTGATGTTTTTTGACCAGCAGGTCTCCCTGCCTTAGCAAATCTAAGGCAAAACGGGCTCCAGATCGCTGAATCATGCCGCGTAGGGCACTTCCGCAGTCCGGAACCCGGTCCAAATTGAGTTATTGCGCCGCGTTAGCCCAAGACACCCGACAGAATCTCGATCAGGCTGTCCACGTCGGCTTCCTCGCAGACGAGCGGCGGCAAGAAACGCAGCGTATGCGCACCCGTAGCGTTGATCACGGCACCGGCGGTCAGCGCGCGGGCAACAACATCATGCGCGTCGCCCGCGGCATCATCCAAATCACAGCCGAGCATCAAGCCGCGGCCACGTACCTCGGTCACGTGCGGCAGCTTGGCGAGCTTTGCCTCCATATAGGCACCCACCTTGGCAGCATGATCGGCATAATCGCCGCGCACGAGCGCGGAGAGCGTCGCGGCACACGCCGTGATGGCCAGGCAGCTACCACCAAAGGTCGAGCCGTGGTCGCCCGGCTTAAACACGTCGGCAATCTCCTTCTTTGCCACCACGGCACCCATGGGCACGCCGTCGGCAATGCCCTTGGCAAGGCTCATGATGTCGGGCTCCACGCCATAGGTTTGGAATGCAAACGGCTTGCCGGAGCGGAAGATGCCGCACTGGACCTCGTCGGCGATAAGCACGGCGCCCACTTCGTGTGCCAGGTCGCGCGCTGCCGTCATAAACTCCTCGGTCATGGGGTGCACGCCACTCTCACCCTGGATCGGCTCGAGCATCACGGCACAAATTTCGCTCCCCAGCTGCTTAAAGATCGCACGCAGCTCGTCAACATCGTTGGGCGTGCAGGCCACAAAGCCACCCGGCAGCGGGCGGAAGCTGTCCTGCAGCCAATCCTGCATGGTGGCGGCAATGGTCTCGAGCGTACGGCCGTGGAAGCCGCCGCGCATGCACACGATAGTGTTGCCGCCATTACCGGCACGCTTGGCGTACAGGCGCGCAAGCTTCATCGAGCCCTCGTTGGCCTCGGCGCCAGAGTTGGCAAAGAAGGTCTCCCACACCTGCTCGTCCGCAGCCGGGGCACCAAGAGCAGCTGCCGTGGTCTCATCGCCGGCGGCAATGGCATCGGCAAGCACGCGCGCACCATCTACGTCGTCGTTAGCAAGCTTGGACAGCAGCGCCGCGACCTGTCCGCGCTGCTCGATGTAGAAATAGTTGGAGACATGCATGAGCTTTTTGGTCTGTGCCTCGAGCGCCGAGAGCACAGCCGGGTCGCCATGACCTAGGCTGCACACGCCGATGCCGGCAAGAAAGTCGAGGTACTCACGGCCATCGTCGCCGGTGAGCTTCATGCCGTGACCCTCGACAAACTCGACCGGAGAGCGGCCAAAGGTATGCATAACGTAATGGGATTCAAGCGATTGCTGAGCTACAAGTGACATGAGATGCCTTTCGTTGGGCGCCAGACGGCGCGGGGCTATGGGTGCAGGAATGGGGCGGCTGAGGGTCAGCTAGACCGTCTGAAGCTTCTCGACCTCGTCAAGGTTCTCGGTCAGACGCGCAGCAAACGTCGAAAGCGGATGCGGATGCGTATCGAACTCGTAAGCCGTCTCGGTGGAATGGATCACGGTGCCGACGCCGGCATCGGTCAGCAGCTCCAGGAGCAGCGAATGCGGCGTAGTACCGTTAATGATGTGGGCACGAAATACGCCGCCGGTAAGCGCATCGACGGCCGCACGCAGCTTGGGAATCATGCCCTTATCGACCTCGCCGCCGTAGAGCATTTCGTTAACCTCGTCGAGCGTTAGGTTGGAGATAAGCGAGTCCTTGTCGCTAAAGTCCTTGTACAGGCCATCGACATCGGTCAAAAAGATCGCCTTATGCGCGTGGAGCGCCGCGGCAACGGCACCGGCGGCGGTGTCGGCGTTGATGTTGAAGAAACCGCCGTCCTCCCCCGCCGCGACGGTAGCGATGACGGGGATGTACTCGCTTTCGAGCAGGCGCTCGATATAGTCGGTGTTGACGTGCGTGACCTTGCCCACGCGGCCGAGCTCTGGGTCGAGTGGCTCGGCGATAAGGGTGCCGGCGTCGCTGCCGGACACGCCCACGGCCAGGTTGCCGTGGTGGTTGAGCGCCGCGACCAGCTCCTGATTGACCTTGCCGCCCAGTACCTCGCGCACGATGTCCATGGTGGCAGGCGTAGTCACGCGCTGGCCGTTCTTAAACTCGACGGGGATGTCGTAGTGGCTGAGCGCCTCGTTGATAGCCTTGCCGCCGCCATGCACGATGACGGGGCGCATACCGATGATCTTGAGCAAAACGATGTCGCTCATCACGTCGCGGCGCAGCTGCTCATCAACCATGGCGGCTCCGCCATATTTGATAACAACCGTCTTGCCGGTCAGGTTCTTAATCCACGGCAGTGCTTCGAACAGCAGCTGCGCGGTTGCTTCGTTGGATTCGCTCGAACGACAATCGCGTGCGAATTTCATAATCTGCCTCGTCTTTCGTATCGTTATCGCGCCGTGCTCCGCTGTCCGCAATCGCGGCAAGATGCGCAGCGTGCCTGGAATCTAGGAACGGTAGTCACCGTTAATGGAGATGTACTCGTGCGTGAGGTCGCAGGTCCACACGGTCGTTGCCGCGTCGCCTGCGCCCAGGTCGGCCGAGATCACGATCTCGGGCGCCTCGAAACGTCGTAGAGCCTCGTCCTCGTCAAAGGGAACAGTCAGACCATCGCGACAGACAGGCATGCCCATCATGTCGATGGAAACGTCTTCCTGATTAAACTTCACGCCGCACTTGCCGAGTGCCATGGCGACGCGGCCCCAGTTGCAGTCGTGGCCGGCGATGCAGGTCTTAACGAGCGGCGAGTTGGCAACGGCGCGAGCGACGATATCGGCCTCCTCGTCGTTCACGGCGCCGGTAACGTTGACCGTAACAAGCTTGGATGCGCCCTCGCCATCGGCGGCGATATTGCGCGCCAGGCTCTCGCACACCTCGTGCACGGCAAATGCCAACTCGTCGAAGGCATCGGAGCCCTCGACGATAGGCTCGGCATCTGCGGCAGCGGCGCCGGAGGCAAGCATGGTGCAGGTGTCGTTGGTCGAGGTGTCGGAATCGACCGTTACCTTGTTAAAGGTCTGCTTGACGGTCGAGAGCAGCAGGGCATGAAGTGCCGCAGGCTCGACGGGGGCATCGGTAGTAATGACCGCGATCATGGTGGCCATATTGGGCATGATCATGCCCGAGCCCTTGCACATTCCGCCTACCGTATAGACATTGCCCGCATGACCCGCAGCCTCGCTGACATAGGACACGGCGTACTCCTTGGAGTGCGTGTCAGTCGTCATGATGGCGCGAGCGGCATCGGCGCCACCGTGGGCGGAGAGCGCCTCGTAGGCAGCAGGAATGGCGGTCTCAAACGTGTCGATCGGCAGAATCTGGCCAATCACGCCCGTGGAGGCAACCAGAATCTGCCGGGGCTCGCAGCCGATGACCTGCGATGCGATGCTGCACGTCTCGCGCGCGCATGCAAGGCCGGTCTCACCCGTGGCGGCGTTGGCATTGCCAGAGTTGACCGAAACGCCGGCGATGATACCGTAACCCTTGTCGGCACCGCCCAGGTTGGCACGGCTCACTTGCACGGGCGCCGCGCAAAAGCGATTGGTAGTAAACACGCCGGCACCGGGACAGGGTTTATCGGGCACGACGAGCGCGTAATCCAGACGCTCGGGGTTCTTGCGGAACCCAGCGTGGATGCCCGCAGCTTTAAAACCAGCCGCAGCCGTAACGCCACCCTCGACGGCGCGAATCTTGATATCAAACAGCTCGGTATTCATCGTCTTTATGACTCCTTATGTCAAACAAAAAACGGACATCGGTTGGTGCGCCATGCCAGTCGTGATCATGAGACCAGCTTAAGAGTGGCGCCCCACTCGATGCCCGACTACCAAATCGTTAACAATCGAATGTGCTACACCGGGCACGCCACTGTGGGCAAGCCTCGTCGCTCGTCAAAGCCAAAGACGATATTGGCGCACTGGACCGCTTGGCCCGCAGCGCCCTTGCACAGATTGTCGATGGCGCCCGTCGCCACCAGCACGCCCGCGCGTTTGTTGAACGCAAGGCCAATCTGGGCGGCGTTGGTGCCGACGACCGAAGCCGTCTTGGGCTGCTGGCCGGCATCGAGCACGCGCACAAAGGTGCGTCCAGCGTAGAACTGCTTGTAATAGTCGACGACATCCTCAAGAGCCAGGGAGTCGATGGCCTGCGGCGTGAGCGGCAGCGTCACCGTGGAGAGCAGGCCGCGCTTGAGCGGTGCCAGATGCGGGGTGAAGACGACGCGATCGGTCAGGCCAAGGATTTGCTCAATCTCGGGCGTGTGGCGATGCTTGTCCACGCCGTAGGCCTCCAAGTTCTCGTCAGCGCTGCAAAAATGCGTACGAGCATTGCAGGACTTGCCGGCACCCGTCACACCGCTGATGGCATCAACGATCACGGGGCCGCTCTGGGCAACCCAGCCAGCGCGCACGGCGGGCGCGGCGGCAAGGCTCGTTGCGGTGGGATAGCAACCGGCGCAGGCGACCAGCACGGGTTTGCCGTCGGCATGGTCGGATGCGGCGGTCTCCAAGTCCCGGCAGAATAGCTCGGGCAGGCCAAAGGCACGGGTCTTGAGCAGCTCGGGGCTCGTATGCTCGGCGGCATACCACGTCTCAAAGACGGACGCGTCGTTCAGGCGGTAGTCGGCCGAAAGATCAAAGCAGGAGACGCCCGATGCAAGCAGCGCGGGCACCTGTGCCATGGCAGCCGTGTGCGGCACGGCAAGAAAAACCGCATCGCAGCTCTTAAGCTCGGGGGCGTCATGCGTGGTGAAAACCAGATCGCTCACGCCAGCAAAGCTCGGATACACCGCGGACAGCGGCTGGCCGGCATCGGCGTTGGACGTAATGGCAACAAGTTCAAACTCGGGATGGCCGAGCACGAGGCGAATGAGCTCGGCTCCGGCATATCCAGCCGCGCCGACGATTCCAACCTTTAAAGACATATCAGACTCCTTGTCTGCGATTTATGCACCGATGCGCATTTCGCAGCGGTCGTTATGAAGTGGGTTGAAACTTTAGCACCAAAAGATGCATGAACACGTAAATGGCTTGCATATTCATGCATTGAAACATTCCCGACACATTCGCTTGAAGGAATTGACAAATGGAGCGGGCCCCGTATTGACCGGCGCTCCTAACGGCGTCGGGCAATACGGGGCCCGCCCATGCGAAAACCAAGTTGTTAGGATGAGCCAGCTGGCTAGAGCTCGACCGGCACCCATTCGTCGTGATTGCAGATAAAAGCCTCGGGATCCTCGACGCTAAAGAAGACGAGCGTGGGGTCGTTAGGCCCCTCATAGTGCTCGCCCAGGCGCTCTAGATGCTTCCACCCGGCTTCGCGCATTTCGTCTAAAGCCCGGTCATCCAAGCCGGCACGCCCGCGCAAGATGAGCCAGCCATGGCCCGGCCACCAACTCGTGGCCTCAAAGCGCTGATTTTGCAGCAGCTCCTGCCACACATCCTTGGTGCGCGCCGTTACAAACCACAGTTTGCCGTCCTGAATCTGTGCAAACGAGAACGGACGCACATGTGGCTGTCCGTCCACGCTCGTCGCCAAATACCATGCCGGCACCGACGTCAGATACTCCAAAACCGTATTCAATCCGTCCACGTTTCCTCCTGTACTAGCTAGTTTGGGAACCTGGTTTGTGCGAGCTAGAGCTCCAGGCGCTCCTCGCTGCCGTCGATATCACAGAAGCGCGCGACAATATTGCGGACCGAAAAGAAAGCAAGGCGGCCGTCGTTGGCACTCTCGTGTTCCTCGCCAATGCCCACCATGTGCTTAAAACCCGCTTGACGCACCTTGTCGCTCGCAACTGCGTCGTCCTCAAGTGCGGCTTCGCCGGTCAATACGATCCAACATTCCCCCGGCTTCCAGCCCGAGAGCTCAAACTTGGGATTCGCACTCAGCTCCGCCCACACATCCTTGTCGCGCGATGTGCAAAACCACAGCTTACCGTCATCGACCATGGCAAACGAAAACGGCCTCACGCGAGGCTGATGCCCGTCGCTTGCATCGGTCGTGGCCAGATACCACGCCGGAATGCGCCTGAGATACGAACAGGCGCGCTCAAGCTGAGCTGTGCGGTCGTTGTCGGTCATAGGGAGCCCTTTCCTGCGCTCGAATCGCGCCTAAACAAGTTGAAGGTTGATGACGATGACGCAGATGAGCAGCAACGCCGTCACCACCGCCGCCAATGCATCGCCGCGGCCAAACGTAAGTGCATGCAGACGCGTGCGTCCCTGTTCGCCGTGATAGCAACGCGCATCCATGGCGGCCGAAAGCGTTTCGGCATGACGGAACACGCCCGTGAACAGCGGAATGGCCACACTGCCGAGCATACGCACGCCGCCGAGCGGGCCTCCCGTCACGCGCGCACCGCGGCTCGCCTGCGCATCGGCCGTCTGCTTCATCTCGGTAGCGAACTGCGGCATAAAGCGCAACGCGATACCCATGATCATGCCGAGCTCATGCGCCGGAAGCCCCACGCGCGCAAACGGTGCGAGCAGACGCTCAAAGCCCGCGGTGAGGTCGAGCGTGGGGGTGGTGAGCGTAATGGCGCTCATGCCGGCCATCATCAGGGTCAGGCGGCACGCCATAAACGCCGCAGAACGCAGTGAGCCCTCGCTTATCTGCAAAAAGCCGAGCTGCCACAGAATGCGCCCACTCTGATCGGTAAACAAGTTGAGCACCGCGACCACGACGACGATTGCCAGCAGCGGCGCCATCGATGATAGGACCCGGCGCAACGGCACCCGAGACACGGCATAGATCAGCACAACGAAAATTGCGACCGGGGCCAGTCCGCGGAAGCCACTGACCGTGAGCGTCGTGATCAGAAACACAAAGCCCAAGAGCAACTTGGTTCGCGGGTCCAAGCGGTGGATTGCACTATCGCCGGGATAGTAACTGCCAAACGAAAACGCCTCCATCAGCAGCCCTCCTCTCGCGCGACCGTCTTGGATTTAGCAATGTCCGCGACGTTAGAAGGACCGTCCGAGCGACCGATCAGCAAATCTACCAACTCGTCGGCCAACGACTCAACCGTATAGAGCCCGCCGCGACGCAGCGGCACGCCCGCTTCCGCGAGCGCCAACGCCATGCGCTGAGCAGCAGGTACGCCCAAGCCGATCGACTTGAGCTCATCGGCATGCGCAAACACCTGCACGGGGGTTCCCTCGGCAAACACTGCACCTTCGTTCATTACGACGATGCGGTCGCAGCAATTGGCCAGGTCATCCATACTATGCGAAACCATGACAACGGTCAGGCCATCGCGGTGAAGTCGATCGATAAGCTCAAGGAAATCCCTGCACGCAGCCGGATCGAGCCCCGCCATGGGCTCATCGAGCACCAAGACTTCGGGCTCCATGGCGAGCACGCCGGCGAATGCCACACGTCGTTGCTGACCGCCCGAAAGCTCAAAGGGACTCTTGCCGCCGACCGTGGAAAGGTCGAGGCCCACGCGTGAGAGCGATGACTCGACACGACGGTCGACTTCATCTTGCGGCAAGCCAAGGTTATGCGGACCAAACGCCACGTCCTGCGCCACGGTTTCGGCAAACAGCTGACGCTCAGGATATTGAAACACCACGCCGACCTTGGCCTTAACCGCGGCGGCGTCTTTCTTGTTTGACAGATCAAGCCCCAGCGCGCGAACGGATCCCTCCTGGGGGCGAATCAAACCGTTGAGATGCTGGACCAGCGTCGACTTACCCGAACCGGTATGACCTGCCAAGCCCAGGAATTCGCCGCGACGCACCGTCAGCGATACATCGCGCAGCGCCCACGGGCTGCTGGGGTCGTTTCCCCAGAGAGCCTGTTTGTTCGATGAACCCTCGGCGGCCGAGCGCTTGTGCCAACGGCGACGCTCGCGGGCGCTCAGCGAATAACTGTACGAAACATGGGATAGCTCTATGACGGGCTCCGACGCGTTGCCCTCGTTGTCTACCGGAACAGTGCCGTCAGCGATTTCCAACTGGGATGCGGAAGACTGCCCCACGGTGCCTGCCCCACTTCGCTCGGCATAAGTCTCCACAACCTCGGCAACCATATCCGCCTCACGCACCTGCGCGCAAACGGGTACGCCCTTCTCACGAAGTGCCCTACCTAGACAGCACGACGCCGGCATATCCAAGTTGAGCTGCGCAAGTTCGTCCGCCCGCGTCAAGATTTCCTCGGGCGTACCGAGCATGGCAACGCGCCCCGCCCGAAACACCGCGACACGATCGGCCTCGGCAGCCTCTTCCATAAAGTGCGTAATCATCACGATGGTCATGCCACGATCGTGGAGCGCACGGCAAGCCTTCATGAGGCCCTTGCGTCCACGCGGATCGAGCATCGAGGAAGCCTCGTCCAATATGAGCACGCGCGGTTCCATGGCGAGCACGCCGGCAAGCGCCACGCGCTGCTTTTGGCCGCCCGAAAGCGCGTGGGTCTCGTGGCGCTCAAAGCCCACCAGGCCCACGCCCTTCAGTGCCTCGCGTACGCGCTGCGCAATTTGCGCCGATGGCACGCCAAGGTTTTCAGGACCAAACGCAACGTCATCTTCGACAAGCGTTGCTACCAGCTGATCATCGGGATTCTGGAATACCATGCCCGCGGTCGAACGAATGTCGTAGACCAGCTCGGGGTCGGACGCATCCATGCCGTTGACGCGTACCGTGCCCGCATCGGGCTGCAACAGTGCATTCAGATGCTTGGCAAACGTCGACTTGCCCGACCCATTGCCACCGAGGATGCAGAAAAACTCGCCATCCTCGATGTTCAGATCGACGCCGTCGAGTGCCGGTGCGGCACCGTCATAGCTAAAGGAAACGCCCCGACACTCAATCATGCGCGGCCTTTGACCTGGTCCTTTTTAGGCGTGATGAGGTTGGAGACCGCCTTGTACACCACAAGCGTCAACACCGAGTTAAGCACGGTCTTGATAAGGTTGAACGGCAGCACGGCAGGAATCATGAGCGGGGCGATCACATCGACCGAGCCATACCAGAACCATACGCCAATGGTAAGATTTGCGACCATAGACAACGCCGTAGCGGCAATAACGCCGAGCACCAGGCCAATCACGGCACCCTTATAGGTATGCATCTTCTGGTAGACGATAGCCGCGGGCAGAATGTAGCCCAGCGTGGCAACCAGATTCATAAGCGCGCCGACCCAGTCACCCGTAGTGAGCGCATGGATAACGATCGCCATGGCTGCAACAGCGGTACCAGCACCGGGGCCATACGCAAATCCGCACACCATCGCCGGCACCAGCGACGGGTCGTAGGTCAAAAACGGCGCCGAAGGAAGGATGGGCAGCTGCACGTACATAAACAGGGCGCCCAAGGCGCACATCAACGCCATGGTAACGAGCTGTTTGGTGCTCCACCTATTCGTGTTCTCAAAATGGATATGCTGCGACTGTTCAGACATAAGATCACCTGCCTCTTTCATCCGGACTCTAACCGTTGGTACTGGGGTCTCACCAGTTCAGCCGGCATGCGAACCAACACACGCACGGGTCGCGGACTCATCGGCTCGGTCGCAGACGCCTCGTCTGCGCCACGGCACCCCTTTGGCACCGCCCGATTTACCGCCAGTGGGGAATTCCACCCCGCCCTGAAACAGCAATTGCAAGTGTAGCACGGGCAGGTATTCGCGCAAGTATGCCAAGGATAATTTGTGGTGGGGATCAGTTGCCGTAACAACCACGTTCCCCACCCATCCCAAAGTAACGCGCCTTTCGCGCAAAGCGCGAAACAGCGAAAGGAACACGTATCCCTATCAACCACGTCCTTCTCCGCCCGCCGACCTCAAGGCCGTAAACGCAGGGAATCCGGGGGCGGGACGGGGGTTTCTCTCCGGAACATTCCGCACTGATATTTTCTGTATTGAAGACGTCGATGATGCACCCGTATACC